>DIXK01000053.1 GCA_002428665.1 Verrucomicrobia subdivision 3 bacterium UBA6082 | reverse complement strand
ATACGCGAGTCGATATCGGTTATCACGCAGTTGCGGTGGACCGGGTGCGGTTTATTGGTGTGGACACCACCACCCAGGGCAACTGGAAAGGGGTATACGGGAGCGAGGGTTACCAGGTCATCAATGACTCGGCGGCCTACCCCTCCTACGCCAGTGTGACGCCCAGCGGAAACTCCACCTTTACCTGGAGCAGTGCTCCTACCGATGTTCGCGCCCTCGAGCGCGGGGCCAGCGGGCGCATCGCCGCCTGCTGGTACAACGGCAGCTACTTCGACGTCACTCTCACGCATACCGATGCCAACCCCCATCGGGTGGCCCTCTATTGCCTGGACTGGGACACCACCTCGCGCTCGCAAACCATCACTGTCAGCGATCCGGTTTCAGGCCAGACGCTGGACAGCCGGTCGCTCTCCGGGTTCAACGGCGGCAAATACCTGGTGTGGGACATCATCGGCTCGGTGAAGTTCCGGATCACCCGAACCGGCACGGCCAACGCTGTGATCTCGGGCATCTTCTTTGATCCCGGTGTCGCCCATGCGGCGGACGGGGATGGCGATTTGCTGGCGGATTATTGGGAGGATGTGAATGGGAATGGTATCGACACAGATGACCCCACCTTTTGGACTATGCTCACTGACCGCGACAGCGATGGCATGGCGGATGAATGGGAGATCCGCCACTTGGGCGGCACGACCCAAAACCCCTCGGGAGACTTCGACAGCGACGGTGTGTGGAATTTGGACGAATATCTCAACGGAACCGATCCGAACACAATTAGTAACCTGCTGCATGTGGCCAGCTTCTGGGTGGCGTCCTCTTCCGTGACAGGTTCTATTGAGGTGCTTGGCGGGGTCCCCGCTCAGATCGCGGTATTGGTTAACCCAGCGGACTTTGACCAGGCAGCCTGGATAACCTACAGCCCCACTTTCAATGCCTACCTCGGTCCGACCAACGGCGTTTACAAGGTCTGGGTCGGCTTGCGTGGCAACGCGGAGGAGTCACAACCGACCTGGAACTGTGTCCGCTTTTTCCTGGATACCGTGCCTCCGGTGCTGGCCTTAACCAACCCCACCACGGCAACGGGTTCGGTAACCCTCGTCCAACTTCAGGGGTATTGCCCCGAACCCTTGGACAATCTGGCGTTCGATTTGGACACGCCTGCCGGAGTAATCACCAACGAACAGGGGTTTGTGAAACGCCAGTTCTACGACACCGACCTGCACACTTTCACAACCAACTATTTCCAGTGCTTTGACCTGGAACTGACCAACGGGGTCAACACGGTCACCCTTCGGGCCACGGACCTGGCGGGCAGCACCACGGTCACGAACCTCACCTTGACGGTGGTGCCGGACAGTACTCCACCGGCGGTCGGCATCGCCTGGCCGCAAAAGGCGATGAAGTTGTGTGGCGACAGCTTCACGCTGGAGGGAAGCCTGGACGACACCTCCGCCGAGGTAGTCTTAAGATGTGTCGACGGGGATGGGGCAACCAATAGTGTTCAGGGACTCGTCGAGCGGTATGGCCGGTTCTGGGTGGAGGACGTGCCCTTGATCAGTGGCACAAATTGGATCGAGTTGACGGCCACCGATCCGTGGGGCAACGTTTTGATGACGAACTTCCACGTCGTGAAAATGGACTTCCAACTTAGCCTGGATCCAGTCGCGCCGGAGTTGTTGCACAACGCTACCGTGTCGCTGAGCGGGACGGTAGGGGATTCCAGCTATACCGTTTGGGTCAACGGACGGCAGGCTGTGGTGACCGGTAGCACGTGGACCGTGGCGGACGTGCCGGTGACACCCGGGGGCACCGCCTGTTTCCAGGTAACGGCCTATCCCCCGGGAGAAAACCCGCAACCGGACCCGGCCAATCCGGATCGCAACCCGCCAACCCCCAACGCTGGGGAGGGGCGCCCGGCCGAGGACAAACCTAGCTGCTGGTACGTGGCACGAGACACGCAACAGTGGTCCTCACTGACCCACACCGTGCAGACCTATCCCTCGGGAGTCGAGGAGGCGCAACGAGACATGTTTTACGGGCACGATTGGTTCCGGCTCAAGACCAGTGACGGTGCCTTCCGGGATTACGGCTGGTATTCAGTTGGGGGATCATGGGACTGCACGGAGAATCTGACTTGGCCGGCGAGCGAAACGCCCGATTCGTCGGGGACCTGGGAGTCAAGCTGCGGCTTGGGCTCCGGGGTGGAGCCGCCCCCAGTTGTGGGCTACGAATCCTGTGCGGTGGAAGATTCGATTTGCTTCATAGCCCAGGATCTGCTCGGCACCCAGGAATACATCCGGCAGGCGCAAACCGAACTTGTGCTGTTCACTGGAGGCAAGGCGGGGGTGAAGCGCAAGAGCTTGTTTGCCTGCACAGCCAGCGCGAACCAGATCCTGCAGAAAGGGGCCACGCCACCCTACAATGTGCCTTCGCTCCAAGGCCAAAAACGCTCTATCCCACCTCAGGCGATCGAGCTGGGAAAACTGGGCGAGGTGGGATCCGACGGTTATCTCTACAAAGCGCTTCCGGATAATGAAACGCTTGATTTCACGCCTCGAGTCAAAAATGTGGAGTTCTATGAGTTCGCAGTGACCCAGGTGAGACATAGACTGCTGATTTCCGCGAATGGACCATTATTGGCGGCAGACCGGGTGCGCCCAACGGCCAGATTCGTGATTGGTGAAAGAGTGGACCTTTCACCGGTTTTTGTCCCCGTTCTGCATGAAGAGCCAGTCACGATTTCGAAATGGACCTTGGGGGGTGATTTCGTCAACGCATTCAATGTCTGGAAGACTCCTGGGGATGAGCCCCTACCGATTTGGGATGAATCCTATTACGATCAAGCTTGGGGCCTCACTGACTTCCGGGTAAGCGCTCAGTGGCTGCAAAGTAAAGAAACAAGGGCGTGGTGGACCGATGGCAGTACTACGAACTTCCAGCCGACAATGAATAGGGTGGCTTTGAACCTGCAGTTCAGCAATGGGCAACAAGTCGCGATTGTGAGCAGCGGCTTAATCGGCATTCATAAGCCAACTGTGGCATGGGGCGCTGGATTGTATAAGCCCGGAGTTCCCCACGGCCATCGGAGCTCTCTCGGCGTGCTCTCCGTTGGAATCGGTGAATTCTACGGCGACCCGAAAAATGGCCGCCTCAATTGGGATGCAACGAGCCGACTTTTAGGCGAAGCAAAATGGATCAAGGGAGGGATTTTCGCAACAGTTCAGCTACTCAAACGAGACACAAGCTGTCCGCAGGAGACTTGGACGGACTGGCGTCTGGATAATGCCCTTCCCTATAACATCACGAGTTATTATGATCATCCGGAGGACGAAGGCGCCTTTTTTCGAGCTGAAGTGACCGACAGCGATGCTCCGACGGACTACATGTCGTTCTGGATTTCCTGGGGAATCCCTTTCCGCCCCGCGTACATGACGGACCAGTTCCAACAATTTTTCATGTACCGGCCGGAAACGGCTAATTCCATCTGGGTAACGTTGGGCGAGTCTGAATGGAATTGGCATGGTAGGGTGGTTTCATCGGATTCCGAAGCGGGCTGGGAGTGGTTTGATGATCCCTTTTGTTATCACTCCCAGACCATAGTCCCATCGACCCGCTTCCCCGAATGGCAACTTCGCAAAACAAACATTGAATGAACCGTTTCCTTTTAATTCTCGCTGGCGGGATGCTGGTTACGGCTTGCCACGCGCAGCCCACTCTTCCAGCCAACTTCGTCGTGACGAAGCCACGCGGTAACGTGTGCCTGGTCTTCTTGCTTCAGCATACAAAGCAGATCCCTACCAACACCCCTGTTATCCCGGTCGAAACCCGGTTGGGGTATACCTTCGCCTCGGCAATCTCGACCAACTACGATGTTTCCTGCCTCAAAGCAGAGTACGCCGGTTTGCTCGCGGCCTCGGCGGACTCCGGTGCGGAGGTCAAAAAGACCCGAAATGGCCGCAAGTGGGGGAAAAGGTTTTTTGACGTGACCGCACTCGACCGCAGAATGCTTAGCCGTGAAGGGGGCGGGCAGTTCCCTTATCTGGCTGTTGCCGGACCGAGGCCCACAACGGCATACCGCTGGTTGCCGCCGTTGAACGAGCTTTTTGAGTTTGAGAAGCCTGGAACCTACGAGGTGTTTATCGCGCTTCAGTGCTTTGTTCAGCCCTGGAACAGATCGACGCCAACCCGCCCCACCCTGGTGCGATTCCCGCCAGTCCGGATTCGAGTCCAGAAACAACCGGAACCTTAGCCATACGGGTTAATGAAAAAATCCAGTTATTTATGACTGAGCGAAGGATAGAGTGCCAGCAGCAGACCAGGCACGGCGCGTTTCGCGATGCCAGTGGATATTCGGTCGGCGGATCCTGCGCTTGCTCGGAGACCCGCACGTGAAGAGGTCGGTCCTAGAAAAATGACAGTTGTCGATCATTACTCCTTTTGCGAGCCTTCTGGCTGGCATATAGCAAGACCGCTGAGAGTGCAATATTGCGGGGCCGTCTATCACGTGATGGCCCGCGGCAACAACGGGCAGTCGATTTTCAAGGATGACAAAGACCGGGAAAGGTTCATGGAAACGTTGGCGACGGAGAAGACGAACAGCAGAGCACCAAAAAAACGACTAAAATAAAAACCACCATAAAGGTGTCGGATCTCTACTCCGCCACTTTTACTCCTGAAAAGCCCTCGGTCCGGCCGTCCCATAGTCACTCTCCGCTTGGTACAAAAAAGTACAAAGAAGTACAAAAAGGTGCAGAATTGTGCTCCACGCCACTCCAGGAAGCCTCAAGACGGCGCTGGAGTGCACAAGCAGATCGCACGGCCCCCCTCTTTTTGCAGAATCGCTCGTCGTTTCCCTATGGGCTCAGAGGCGGGGTCTCCGTTTGCCCCACGCTACTTCGCCGCAGGTTCCTGAACAGAAAAAACCAGTAAATCAGTGCGGCCACGGCAAACATGCAAAGAGAGAAAAGTATGTACCCGAACGTGAAGAAATCGCTGTGTCGAATTCGCTTCGTGACGCCGGCCCGCAGGACTTCACCTTGAGAGAAGATATAGCTGCAGGTGGCTTACTTCGTTCGCCAAACCAACAGACCTATGAACCTGCCAAAACTCGGCCCTCTATTTCACCCGGTCCTGCTGATGATAAGGTTCGCCCCGTCGATAGTATTCAAGGAGTTGGCGATTTCGGTTGGCCAGGACCTCGATCCCGGCCGCCAGAGCCAGTTTGGTCGCCTGCTCCGCAGTGCGGATGGCATCTTCAAACCGGCCGGCCTCGGCATAAGCGGCGGCCAGGGTGGTCAGCATCACAGGGTTCTGCTGCTCCGTGAGCGCGTTGGCTCGTTCCGCCAACCGCACCGCTTCGGCACCATCCCGCACAGCGTCGTCGGGAGCGGTAGCCAGGAGCACCGCAAGGTTGTTCAGTGTTTGGGCGGAGTCCGGGTTTCGGCTCAACTCTTCTCGCAAGACTGCAATGGTCTGGGTCAGGTTCGTTTGGGTGGCAACCGCAGCCGCAGATTCCACCTGCAGCGCCACCGTCTTTGCGGTTCCGCCTGCGAGCCCGGGCCAGCGCAGAATTGGGAACAGTGCGCTGAAATCATCGGTCCACATCGGCCCTTGGATTGCCAGTTCGAGATCTGCCTTCTTTGCTTCCCGCACCGGCGAACGCTCGGCGAAATCCCCATCGTGCGAAAGCAGCACCCAGATGGAGGGCAGGATTCCTGCCTCGTAATCCGCCCGCGATTGCTCAATCACGGCTGCGGTCCAGCCTCCGTCACGCGCCAGGCTCAACACCACGGGTTGCAAGTCCAGGCTCATGTTGGAAATATGCGCGGCCAGCACCCCGCTTGGTTTCAAATGTTTTTCATACAGCTTGAGGGCTTCGCGCGTCAGCAAATGGATCGGAATGGCGTCGCTGCTGAAGGCGTCCAACACCAGTAGGTCGAACTGCTGTGGGGCTTCCCGTTCCAGTGACAACCGGGCGTCGCCGATAACTACCGTCACTTCTGCCTCTGACTGGCTCAAATAGGTAAAATGCTCACGCGCCGCCTTCTCTACATCACGATTGATCTCGTAAAAGCGCATCCGGTCGCCTGGCTTTCCGTAGGTGGCCAGTGTTCCCGCACCCAACCCCACCACGCCGATGTGCCGGTTGGTCCCTCCGAGAGCCGCAAAGGCCAGTCCGACTCCGCTGCTCGGGCCGAAATAGAGGGTCGGCTGCTGGGAGCGGCTTTGGTGCAGGTATTGCATGCCGTGCGCAATGCGCCCATGCATCATCTCAGCTTGGCTTCGAGTGGGGTCTGGGAATTCATGCCGATAAACACTCAGCACGCCGTAAAAATTACGCTCGTGATAAACCCTTGAGGGGTGGGCTTTCGTGGCGTCTGACCACAATAAAGCCGTGGCTACTGCCCAAACGGCCGAAAAGGTCATCAGCCGGAATTTGCCACGGCGGTTTCTTGAAGTGTACAATTCCCTCGCCCACAGTATCAGGAACAACCCTCCCGCGATCGCCAGACCCAGGTGCAGTTCGAAGTAATCTGGAAATAGTCTTGGCGCTGCCAGGGCAACAAAAATCCCGCCCAAGGCACCACCCGCGGCGATCCCCAGGTAGAACGAGGTCAGAAACAACGGGTGAGGTTTCAAACGATACACCTCCCCATGGCACACCATACAGCAGACGAATAAACCCGCGGCGTACACCCCGATCTGCGCCGGGACAGAAAGTGCTATGCGTTGGGAGAGCACGAGCGCCAGCAACGGCAACGTGATCATCAGCAGTGGCCCGAACCACCTTCGTCGATACCATGCCGGGCTATCGAAACTGATGATGAAGCTGAGCAGATAAACCGCCAGCGGCAGCACCCACAAGAAGGCGATGACGGCTACGTCCTGGCACATTTTGTTCGTGATCGCCAACAGCAACACCGAAGCGCAGCTTGGAAGTAGCAACCACATCCCCTTCGTTAGTGCCGACGGCTTCTCCGGGGTCAGTTCCTCTCGGGCCCCTGCGGATTTGTCCGCGCGCCAGGCCCAAACTTTCGCGCCTGCCCAGGCGCAACCCAGGAAGTAAATCACCAGCCCTCCTCCCCACAGCGTCGCTTGCGCCGCTAGCGTAAACCGGCTTTCTACAATCGTGGGGTAGCTCACGAGTGCCAAGAGCGAGCCCGCATTGGACAGCGCATACAATCGGTAGGGTGAGTGCCCTGGGAGCGATTGGCTGAACCATGTCTGAAGTAGGGGAGCGGTGGCCGACAAGGCAAAATAGGGAAGCCCCACGCTGACCAGCAGCAGTCCGAGGATCTGCAGTGTGGGATCTTCCTGAGCGATCGGTTTCCAGGACGTGTCCGGGGTAATCGGCAACATCAACACGCCCAGGGCTACCAGGAGCAGGTGCAAAAGAACCTGCCTTCGCGGGCGGAACCAGCGGCTGGACCAGTGCGCATAGGCGTATCCGCCCAGTAGCAACACCTGGAAGAACAGCATGCAGGTCGTCCAGACGCCCGGGGCGCCTCCAAACCAGGGAAGAATATACTTCCCCATCAGTGGTTGGAGCTGGAACAGCAGGAACGCACCAAAAAAAATCGCAATGCCGTATGCAGCCATTCCCAAAGGCTGGGATGGCTGCACGACTCGGGCAAGCGCTTTTTAACGTCTTTCGCCTAGCGACTGACCACGCGGTAGAACCTGGGGCCGGGGCCCAAGGGATCAAGCACCGGTTTGCGAGACCCATCGCCAGTAATAGTCGTCAGTGTCTGCCATACCGCATCGGTAAGGGCGGCCTTGTATTGCACTTCGTAAGTGCCGCCAGTTGGCGCATCGAATTCAAACCGCATTTGTCCCCCGGTTACCACCGGGTTTAGCAGTGTTACCGCCTGCGGAGCCCCGCTCAGCACGGCCAACTCAAACACTCCCAGGAAACCGGCGCTGGCGGTACCCCCCTCGGATCCGATGATCCTAATCCCGGCGATATTCGCTTGCGGAGGCGTCAACTGGAAATGCGCTGTCGCCCGAGTCGGTGGGCCGAAGTCAACCGCCGGCAGGGCGTGACCCTCGAGAGCAACCAGGTAATCAGACGTAAAGGACACGTCGTTCCAGCTGAACCCATCCGGAGTTACCTGCACAATGGGAGCAATGAGATGCGTGTTCGAAGAGAGCACCCCACCCGAGCCCGGTCCCAGGTTGTTCACCCCGAACCAGCCGCCGTCAAAAAAGGTCGCCAGGTTCAATTCCAGCCGCGCCAACGCGTTGGTCATCGCATTCGTCCACACGATTCCTACGAAGCTGAGAGTGTCAGGCGCCAGGCTGTAGCTATCGACCCGGGTTGTCAGGTCGCCGTCATTGATATTAACCGAAGCGCCGGCATTAAAAACGAGCGTGCCTGGAGAGGTGGCAGCATCCGCCGTTCCCAGGATTCCGCTGGCATCATTCCGGAATGCGAAATTAGCCGGAGTGCTCGCCGCACTGGCGGGCAGGCTGCCCAGTTGGACTTCCAATCCGTCGCGGAACCCATCGCCATCCGTGTCGGCGGACAGGGGATTCGTCCCATGGGTGTTCACCTCCGCTCCGTCGGTCAAGCCGTCGGCGTCCGTATCGGCTGAAACGGGATTGGTATGATGTGTGTTGACCTCGGCGCCGTCCTTTAGGTCGTCGTTGTCGGTATCTGAGTCCTGGGGATCCAGCGCCGCGAGGAACTCCTGCAGGTTCGTCAGGCCGTCCGCATCCGCATCGGCGTCGCCGTCCTTTACTCCCACCACGAGCCCGTGCTTCCGTTCCCAATCATCGTCCATGCCATCGGCATCAGAGTCTGTTTTTGCGTATACTTTCAGCTCAAAGACGCCCAGAAAACCTCTACTGGCCGTCCCGCCTTCGTTTCCGATAATGCGGACGCCCGTGGCGTTGGCTACCGGTGGATCAAGGATGAATGTGGCTGTCGCCGAGCTTGGGTTGGGAATACCGCCTCCGCCAATTCGGTGCCCATTCATCACCGTCAAGTAATCCGAAATGTGCGGGGCAGGGGTCCACGTCGTTCCATAGTCCATCGAAACTTCCACGGAGGGCTCGGTTAGGTAGGTCAGGTCCAGAGCTCCGCCCGGAGCCGGGCTCTTATTGTTGGGGCCGAACCAGCCACCATCCCCGAACGTGGCCAGTGTCAACTGCAGGCGCAATACCGGATCTGCCTGCGGTGCCCCCCAGACAATGCCGACAAAGCTCTTCGGGTCTATGCCCGCACCATTCCAGCTATCTACCCGTGTCGCCGGGTTCCCGTCATTGATGCTGGCTGCCGTGCCGCCGTTGAACACCGGCGTGTCAAGATTGTATAGGTCATCATGGGTTCCCAGGATACCGTTGCCGTAGGGGGCTAGATTGCCCGGAATGCTGTCGGGATCTATGGGGTCGGTCCCGTTGACCACTTCGACTCCGTCCGAGTACCCGTCGTTGTCGGTGTCTGAGTTCTGCGGGTCCGTGCTCTCCTGGTATTCACTGAAGTTCCCCAAGCCATCGGCATCCGCGTCGCCTGAGGCGTCATTGACCGTGGCATTCAGGCCGTGGGCGCGTTCCCACGCGTCCGGCATTCCATCCATATCCGTGTCCGTAAAGGTTGCGTCGACCACCAACTCAAACACGCCAAGAAAACCATTGGCATCGGGACCCGCATTTCCGCCATTCGGTCCGATCAGACGGAGCGCGTTAATATTGGTCACCGGCGGATTGATGGTGAAGCTCGCAGTGAGGGGAGTCGGATTTGGCATGGCTCCGCCACCGATGGGGGAGCCATTCAGGGCGGTCAGGTAATCGGAGGTCATCGTGACCGTGAACCAGGACGCACCTCCATTGGTGGAAGCTTGGATAATGGGTTCGGTCAAGTGAGCCAAGGTGAGCGGGTTTCCCGCTCCCGGGGTCATGCCATTGGGTCCAAACCAGCCACCGTCCAGAAAGAGAGCCAGCGTGAGCGTGACTGTTTTGATCTCCTCGTAGCGCAACACCGGCCAAACAACACCGGCGTAGCTGACGCCCTGGCCCTGGTCCGCGCCGCCGCTCCAATTATCCACCCGGGTGTTGGGATCGTTATCATTGAGATTGCCCAGAGCACCGGCTTGGTAAAGTGGTTGGCCGGGGTTGGTATCAATCGCCGCTTTCACACCCATGATCGCGTTGCCTTGGGGGGCCAGATTCTCCCCCTGTGCCGTTAGCCCTGCGGCCAGCATCACCGCCAGCGGAGCGGTCAGCAGCGTCCATCGCAGTCCGTGGGCATCTGGGGGCCGGATGGCACGCGCGGTTGAGTCATTATCTGGGGACACTTCATGAGTAGGCATAGATTCTTCCTCCCGTCTGTGGTTCCAGGTTCACAAGACTGAAACACTTGGTTGAGTTAATGAATAAGGGTAACTTTCAAAATTCAACCATATCACCCTGAATTTGCAAGCAATCTGTTTGCCTCTAAGTGTCTTGACTTTATCCAAGCTCAAGCAATCGCGTGATTGGGAAAGGTCTGCCCCAGGGTGCTGTTTCCACTTGCGCCGTTTCGGACTTGGAACATATTTCCCGCCATGCAACATGCGACTCTGTTGGAACTCGATTTGCCGGGCATCAAAAAGCTCAAGAGTGGCAAGGTCCGTGAGGTTTTTGACCTCGGGGATAGCCTTCTGTTTGTGGCGACTGACCGCATTTCGGCGTTTGATTGTGTAATGCCGACCGGAATCCCGCGGAAGGGGGAGGTCCTGACGCAGATTTCCTATTTTTGGTTTTCCCAGACCGAGAGCTTCCAGTCGAATCACCTGATATCGCACGCCGGCGATCCTTTGCCGGCAAAGTTGGCGCCGTTTGCCGCACAACTGGGACGGCGGAGCATGATCGTAAAGAAAGCCCAGCCTTTGGCGATCGAATGTGTCGTAAGAGGTTACTTGGCTGGATCCGGTTGGAAGGAATACCGCCAGAACCAGACGGTGTGCGGAATCAAGCTGCCGCCAGGACTGCAGGAGTCGTCGGAACTGCCCGAACCCATTTTTACGCCCGCAACGAAGGCTGAAACCGGCCACGACGAGAATATTTCGTTCGACCAGGCGGTTGCAATCACCGGTGGGGCCATTGCGGAGCAAGCGCGTGAAGCCAGCCTTAGGATCTACATGTCCGCCCGGGACTACGCGCGGACGCGCGGGATTATCATTGCGGATACGAAGTTTGAATTCGGCCTGGTGGACGGCAAGTTGGTGCTCATTGACGAGGTGTTGACTCCGGATTCCTCCAGGTTCTGGCCGGCGGATCAGTATCAGCCTGGTCGAGGGCAACCGAGTTACGACAAACAGTTTGTTCGGGATTACCTGGAAACCCTGGTTTGGAACAAAACACCGCCCGCACCCGCACTGTCCGATGAGGTGGTCGCCCGAACCCAGGCGAAATACCTGGAGGCTTACGAGCGGCTCACCGGCAAGCCGCTCTGAGTGGCGGCTGCAATGATCCGGTTGCCCGGCCGGAAACGTATACTGCCTGATCGATGGAAACGCTGGTTGAGGATTTTCTCCAGCACCTGCGTCACGAGCGGGGGCAGTCCGAATTGACTCAGCGCACCTATGCGGCCTTGCTGCGCAAATTCCTGGATTGGTCCGCAGCTCAGGGGTTGGCTTCCTGGAACAGTGTGGAGTTGGACCACCTGATGGCGTTCTTGAAGCACGAGCGGGAGCGAGCGGTGGTCAACAGCCCCAAAGATTCTCCCCGGCGCCTGAGTACTGATAGCGTTTACCTTGAGATTTCAGCCTTGCGGGCTTTCTATCGTTACGCGGAGACAGAGGGGTTGCTGCCGCACAATCTGGCGGAGAGTCTTTCCCTGCCACGACGCTGGAAGCGGCTACCGAAATCGCTCAGTTCCGCGGATATTGAGCGCCTGCTGACACCAGAGACGCCTGCCACCCCCGCAAGCCTGTGCGACCAGGCGGTGCTGGAACTAGCTTATGCCTCGGGCCTGCGGTTGGCGGAAATGCGGGACTTGCGTCTGGAACAGTTGCACCTGGAGGCAGGGTTTATTTCGGTGATTGGCAAGGGGAACAAGGAGCGGGTGGTGCCGGTGGGGCGCACGGCAATAGCGGCACTTCAGGCTTACCTGACTTCCGGTCGCCCGAAGTTGGTGAATCCGAAGTCCCCGGCCAACGTCTTCCTCTCTCGCCGGGGAAAACCGTTTGCCTCGGTGACGCTGTGGTTGCGGGTCAAACAGCGGGTGCGCCGGGCTGGGATAGAGCGGAATGTGACGCCACACATGCTGCGGCACAGTTTTGCGACCCACCTGCTGGAGCATGGAGCAGACCTGAGGGTTATCCAGGAATTGCTCGGCCACGCGAGCATCAGCACCACGGAGCTTTACACGCACGTAACCGGAAAGCGGTTACTGGACGTGCACCGGAAGTATCATCCCCGCCCCTGAGTATTTTACGGCTTCGTTGGCTGATACACCCGGACGTAATCGATCAGGTAACGCTGCGGGAAAATGGTGTCATCAATCCCTTTTTGTCCGCCCCAAGCCCCGCCAATGGCCAGATTCAGAATCAGGTATTGTGGCTGGTTGAAGGGCCAGACGCCGACGCGGTCCGACTCCTTCCGAAACGTGAAGTATTTCTTGTCATCCAGGAAGAAATCGAGGCGATCCGGATACCACTCCACAACGTAAACGTGAAATTGCTCGGAGGCATCCGGAACGCTGATTTTGTTGCCCTTGCCGGTCCCCTTCACGTGGTTGTATTCGCCAGTGTGGATGTTGGCGTGAACGACCTCGGGTTCATATCCAACAAATTCCATGATATCGATTTCGCCGCAGGTGGGCCAGCCGACCTGGTTGATATTCGTGCCCAAAGTCCAGATGGCGGGCCAGGTGCCGCGGCCAGAAGGAAGTTTTGCCCGGACTTCGATCCGGCCGTAGGTCCACTCGGCTTTGCCTTTCGTGAGCAGGCTGGCGGAGGTGTATTCGGCAAATTCCGATCCGCGGCCACGTCGGCGGCCTTCACCTCCCTCCGGCCGGTAGGCTTCGTTCTTCGTCTTTTCTTTACGCGCCTCTATTACGAGGTAGCCATCCTCAACCCGGGCATTCTCCTTGCGCTCGCGGGTATAATACTGCGCCTCATTGTTGCGAATGAAACCGACTTCGTAACCCCATTTTGCCGGGTCCGGCAGGCCCGGCTTATCGAATTCGTCGGACCAAACCAGTTTCCAGTCCGCGGCGATCATGCAGCTTGCCGACAGCCATAGTGCTGCCAGGCCAATCATCTTCGTTCTCATGCTCAGCAGGGTAGAAACGAGGGGCCGGGGAGGTCCATCGGAATCCGCAGGTGATTCTGATCTTGTCCCTGGCCCGGGCCGAGTTCAGATTGGCGCCATGGCCGCGAAGCTATTAGATCGTTTTCTACGTTACGTTCAGGTGGAAACCCAAAGTGACGACCGTTCCCCAAACTGCCCCAGCACGCCGGGCCAACTCAACCTGCAGCGAATGCTAAAGAGCGAGCTGGAGCAACTTGGGGCTGCGGATGTGATCCTCACGCCCGAGGGCTACCTCATGGCTACGATTCCCGCTACCTCAAAGCGTCAGGGCATCCCTACGGTGGCATTCTTCGCGCATGTGGATACCGCTCCTGACTTTTCTGGCCGCAACGTCAAACCCATCGTCCACCGGAATTACCAGGGCGGACCGATACGGTTCCCTGACGATCCCCGCCTGGTGCTGGATGCAAAGTCGGCGCCAGACCTGCTGCATGCGAAAGGAAAGGATCTCGTGACTGCGAGCGGCACCACCTTGCTTGGCGCTGATGACAAAGCGGGCGTGGCGATCCTGGTGACGCTGGCCGACACCTTGCTGCGGAACCCGAAGCTAAAACACGGTAAAATTCGTCTGTGCTTTACTCCTGATGAGGAAATCGGACGGGGTGTCGACCGGCTCAATCTTCAGCAGTTGAATGCGGATGTTGCTTACACCCTCGACGGCGGGCCGCCTGGAGAAATCTGCTGGGAAACATTCTCTGCTGATGCTGCGGAGGTCACGATCGAAGGCGTGTCCACGCATCCCGGCGAAGCGCGATCCAAGGGAATGGTGAGTGCCATTCAACTCGCGGCGAAACTCATCAACAGCCTTCCCCGTGAGCAATGCGCGCCAGAATCGACCAGTGATCGCGAGGGTTTCATTCATCCCACGCGGATCGAGGGCGGCGTGGAACGCTCGGTCATCAAAATGATCCTGCGCGACTTTGAGTTGGATGGACTAGCGGCGAAGCGGAAAATTGTGCAGAGGCTTTGTGAGGGTTTGCGAGCCGCGGAACCGCGAGCGCGAATTCGGTGCCAGATTCGCAAACAATACCGCAATATGGCCTATTGGCTGCGCCAGAATATGCAGCCTGTGGACCATGCACGCTCAGCCGTTCGCTCGCTGGGATTGGAGCCCATCGACCGGGCCATTCGCGGTGGCACCGATGGTTCGCGCCTGACCGAAAAGGGGCTTCCGTGCCCCAATCTCTTCACCGGCATGCATAACATCCATGGTCCGCTAGAGTGGGTAGCCGTGCAGGATATGGAGTTGGCCGTCAAGCAATGTGTTGCACTAGCCCATAGTTGGGTGACCAAACTACGTTGACGGTTCAAGTGGGCTCGATCGAGTTGGCGGGAGGCGCCGTCGATTGATCCTGTGGCGCCGTTTTTTTAAGTTTTTCCTTGCCACGAACCTGGTTATGGAAAGAATTCTTATGTAGCCCGCAATGTTGTGCCCGTGCACTCGAAAAGGCCGCTTCGTGGTGGCCCGGTATCGTCAGAGTGCTTTGTGCACAATAAGTGGGGTTCGAAACGAAACGAGTGCAGTAATATGAAAAATTCATCCCTTAGAACCCTCCTTCTCGCGGTCGCTCTGGTTTGGGCGACCACACTCACGACTCAAGCAGGCTGGATAAAACGCTACCTCTACGCCGACATGAGTGGCACTAGCGTTACTAACCTGCTCTATGGAACCAATAGCTCAGGTGTGTTGATCTTCCCGGATACACCCAGTGAAACCCAGCTCATACCCCCAAGCTATTCTGACCAGTACTATTTCGCGGAGTCTCTTTCGGGATACAGCGATAATTACGGGAGCTACCTGCCTGGCTACATCGAACCACCCGAAACGGGCACCTACACTTTCTGGGTCTGCGGCGATGACCAGACCCAGCTATGGCTTACGAGTGATCCTGCGGATTCGCTTAACCCGGCCAAGAAACAGATGATTGCCGAGGTCTCCGGGTGGAGTAATGCCCGGGATTGGGTGAAGTACCCCGAACAAAAGTCTGCCGAGATCTACCTTGAGAAGGGGAAGCAGTATTACATGGAAATCTTGCACAAGGAAGGCACTGGCGGCGACAATGTCGGATGGGGTTGGCAACTGCCGAGTGGCATCTTCGAGCGCCCGATGCGCACATTCTATCTGCAACCGACGCAAAATACCAGCGATCCAGTAGCCGTCAACGGACCCTTCGCCGCGCCATTTACGGCGAAGAACGAAAGTGACATGTCCATTTATGATGGCATGGACGCAATGCTCTGGGTCGACTTGAACCTGACGCCCCCGTATACGGTGGCCTGGCAGAAAAACGGAGTGGACATTCCCGGTGCGAACCAAACGTATTATCGGTTCAAGGCGCGCACCAGTGACAGCGGGGCACAATTCCATGCCCGGGTCAATGGCGTGCTTTACGGACCGCTCAGCCTCACTGTTTATGGAGATACGATAGCCCCCGAATTGGTGAGTGCGACCCTTGCAGCCAATAACCCCACACAAATCTCCTTGGTCTTTTCTGAAGCCATCACTCCCGCCTCAGCTACCGCAACCTTAAACTACACGCTCAATACTGGCGCGGTGCTGGGCGCACAATTATTGGCCGATGGCGTGCAAGGGTCTGTGGATGGTCGGGTAGTTCTCCTTAAGACCTCGCTCCTTGCGCCGGGGCAGTTGCACACGTTGACCATCAGAAACATTCAGGACCTGGCCTTGCCTGCAAATACGATGCCAGTGACTATCACCAATTTCCTCGTGACCGATAGCGCCGTCTCCTTCCGCATCTGGTACTCTTCATACGCCACCGACCTGGCTACTTTGCGGACCTGGTCGGGCCCAAGTTCGACAGCACCCACCTATGTTAACAACGAGTTCAACGAGGAACGCACGATCACCACGACCAGCTATCAGTGGTCGCTGCTCCCCTTGAGGAACACGTACATGGGGCAGATGATTGGCTACTTGACCGTTCCCGAGACGGGTAATTACAAGTTTGCTATCGCCTCGGATGATCACAGTATCCTGTATCTCGGCACTACCGACGAGCGCTCTTCCAAACGAGAAATTTGCTATTACAACGGATCTACCGGCCGTTGGAATGTGGGAGCCCAGCTCGCGAACCAGCAATCCGCGCTGATTCCTTTGGAAGCTGGCAAGCGTTATTACTTCGAAGCGGTCTATCGTGATGGCACAGGCGGTGACGGTGTTAGCGTGTTCTGGCAGACACCCAGCGGGGCGACCCTGCCTACGGCCAACGAAAGCGTGCAGGCCAACACTGAGCCATTCCTTATTCCGGCTCGCTACCTGTCGGTCTTTG
This sequence comes from Verrucomicrobia subdivision 3 bacterium UBA6082, assembly GCA_002428665.1. Classification (GTDB taxonomy): domain Bacteria; phylum Verrucomicrobiota; class Verrucomicrobiia; order Limisphaerales; family UBA8199; genus UBA6082. Next base: position 48,719 of record DIXK01000053.1, on the reverse strand, counting down.
GCGGCTCCGGCAACGTGGTTTTACTCACGGACCTCCCGTCCACCTTCAGCGCGGCAGAGTCCACCCGGCCCACGCTGAGCGTGGTGGCGGATGGCACTCGCCCGTTCGCCTACCAATGGTTCAAGAACGGCGAAGTGATTCCCGGCGCGGCGGCAGCCAATTACACGCTGCCCTACGTGCGGGCGACTGATAACAATGCCACCTATGCGGTGGTGGTCACCAACAACTTCAGCAGCGTTACCAGTGTGGTGGCCACGCTCACGGTGACCGCGGACGCCGGGAAGACCACCGTGGCCTCAGTCGGAAGTTTGTACAAGCAGGTGATTGAGGTTCAACTCTCCGAACCAGTCACCGAGGCGACCGCTACCGATACGGTGAATTACCTGGTGCTCAGTTCAGCAGGAGCGCCAGTGGCGGTAACCGCAGCCATTCAAAGTGCTGCCGATCCCGCCCATATCACATTACAGACCGAACCACTCCCGGAAACCGACCTAATGCAGTTGGTAGTTAAAAACCTCGTGGATCTGTCGGCTGCGGCCAATGTCATGGACCCGCAGACGAACAGCTTCCGCGCCAACAACTTTGACACGTTGACTCGGATCAATAATACCCAGGCATTCAGTGCAGTCGCCGTGGGTGACCAGATTACGATGACCGCCGGCGGATCAGATATCTGGGGCACGGCAGACCAACTCGCCTACCTGCACAAGACCGTCACTGGCAACTTTGACTATAAGGTGCGGGGAGTATCTCTGCCTGCGGTCAATGGTTGGACGAAGATGGGACCTATGGCTCGCGCGAGCACGGCATCTAACGCGCGCAACGCTATTGCCTGCTGGACGCCGCTCACTCCAGCGCAAAATCAGTATTCCCCTCAGATGCGCGACACTACAGGCGGTAACAGCTCGTCTTCCGCCGATGCGAACGCCCCGCTGCAACTCGGTTTGCAGGGCGGCGTTGTGGCGCGTCCTACCGTGTCCTATCCGTCCTGGTTGCGATTGCAACGGGTCGGAAGCAGCATTTATTATTACTACAGCGCCAACGGGACCAACTGGACTTTCTGGACTTGGTTCGATTCCGCGAACAGCACTGAAGGTCCGTTGCCCGCGACTCTGCAGATGGGCCTGGCGCTGACCAGCCACGACACGGCTCGCACGGTTGATGGCGTCATGAGTTCCTTCTCCGCGGTTGATGACGGGGTGCTGCGATTCACCCTCACACCAACCAATGCGATAGTCGCTGAAGGTGCCACCGCTTTCTTTGCGTCGGCCGTGGCGGGACATAGTCCATGGTTCTTCCAATGGTCGAAGAATGGGACTCCAATACCCAACGCCACCAATGCGACACTGACACTGACCGCAGTGCCGTTTACGGACAACAATTCCACGATCAACCTGACCGTGACCAATCCGTATGGCGAATCCGTATCGGCCAATGTCACTCTGACCGTGCTGGAACCTGACCGTACCAAACCATCAGTTGCTTCGGTGGGCAGCCTGTACGGCGGTACAGTAGAGCTCTACTTCACCGAAAATGTGACCTCTGCCTCAGCCGTCAATACGGCGAATTATTCATTGCGGTCCTCAAGCGGTTCGCTCATCGGCATCCAATACGTATCGCAGGATCCAGAAAACCCGGCTCACGTGACTCTGACTACAGCCCCTATGCCGGACACCGATCTCATGCGGTTGGCCTGCAGCGGCATTGTGGATATGTCGGTGGCGGCGAACGTGATGGATCTGCAAACCAACGTTTTCCGGGCGAATAACTTCGAGGGTTTGGAACGGCTCGGAAACACGCAGGACTACAGTGCTCGCGCCGAAGGGGATCAGATCTTCATGACCGCCGGCGGTTCGGATATTTGGGGCACCGCGGATCAATGCGCCTTCTTGTGGAAAATGGTCTCCGGTAACTTTGATTACAAAGTGCAGGGGGTCTCGCTGCCGCTCGTAAATACCTGGTGCAAGATGGGGCCCATGCTTCGGACCTCGCCGACCGGGGTGAACGACCGCAACAACTTCGCCTGCTTCACGCCGGTTGGCGGTCAAAACACCTACTCAGCTCAGGTGCGGACCAATGCCGGGGTGGCCACAAGTTCCACCGGAGCCGGGGAACACCTGCTGCTTAACTTGCAGACCGGCGTAACCGCTCGGCCTGCCGTGGTATATCCTTCCTGGTTGCGATTGCAGCGCATCGGTGACCAGATCTACTATTACTACAGCACTACTGGGACAAACTGGACGTTCTGGACATGGTACGACTCGGCAACGAGCACCGAAGGGCCCCTGCCCAACGACGTCTATCTCGGCCTGGCCCTCACCAGCCACGACACGGCTCAGACGGTCAATGGCGTTATGGCCTCCTGGAGCAAAGTGGAGGAAGGCCCGTTGAACTTCCTGGTTGAGCCTGTAAGCACTTCGGTCCAGGAAGGGGGCAACGTCACGTTCACCTCCGTCGTGGCCGGCCGTGGCCCGTACTTCCGCCAATGGACCAAGAACGGGGCGGACATTCCCAATGCTACCGGGGCCAACTTGGCACTGGCCAATATCCCGCTCACCGACAATGGCGCCCTGTATTCCATTCGGGTCACCAATCCCTACGGCGATGCCATCACCAGTAGCAATGCTGTGCTCACGGTGATCCAAGACACGTTCAAACCCGTGCCTTACGCCGTCGGCAGTCTCCGCGGTACCGGTGTTGGCGTCTACTTCAATGACCTCAATCGCCTCGATCCGGTCAGCGCCAGTGATCCGGCCAATTACAGTGTCAACGGCGGCGCAGTGAACGTCACCGGGGCGACACTTGAGCCGGACAACTTAGCCGTGATGCTAAGCCTTAGCGCGCCCATCAGCGGCGACTTTTCGGTCACCATCAGCAACGTCAAGGATGCGGCGCCTACGACTCCGAACACCATGGACACCGTTACGCTTCAGGGCACGGTGGTCACATGGCCGATGAACCAGGATGTGGGCACGCTCAATGCCACCCCGCCTCCGACCTTCACTAACCCGGTCATGCCGGGCTTCGCCCAGGCCATTGGCACTGACGGCTTCTACGTCCACGCCGGCGGTGCCGACATCTGGGGAGCGGCAGACGGCATGCATTTCATGCACCGGGCGATCACCGGCAACTTTGATGTTGCCGCGCAGGTTACTGGCTTGCGACAGGCCGACGTCTGGACCAAGGCAGGGCTAATGGTTCGCGTCGACCTCGATGCGGACTCCCGGAACTACATGCTCCTGACAACGCCGCCGACGGGTCAGAACCAAATGAACATGCAGTGGCGACTCACCAAGGGCGCTGCCGCCTCCTACAGTCTTGCCGACGGTGTGCGCCCGCGTTCATCGATTCCGAATGCGTGGATGCGCGCGACCCGCGAAGACCAGGTGTTTACCTTCTACTGGAGCACCAACGGAACCGACTGGGTTACGCTCTACACGACAAACGAAGTGGCTACGCCATATCCTGAGACCGTCTACGTGGGCTTGGCGGCCACCTCGCACAATAACGGGACCGCTCTGGCGAATACCACAGGGGCCTATTTCCGCAACGTGACGGGCCTCATGGCACCTCCCGCGGCTCCAACGATCCAGGTTGCGGTTCAAGGTGCGGCTCAGGGATACAACCTTGTGTTGACTTGGACCACAACGGATGCGGCCTTTAAACTGCAATCCTCAGTTGCGATCAATACCGGTTGGGCCGATGATCCCGCCGCAGTCGTCATTGCCGGCGACACTCGCACCGTGACTGTGCCCCTCGGCACTGGAGCGAAGTTCTATCGGCTCATCAAGCCGTAACCTTTTCGTTAGAATCAAGGCGGGGCTGGAAGGCGACTTCCAGCCCCGCTTTTTTCCCGATTACTTTGTTTGCTCACACCTGCCCACCCCTGTTTGCTTGCCCCAGGTCTGGATGCCGTCTGGACCATTGTCGGAACTACCAACCTCACGACCTTTCCTGCCCCCGGGACACGGTTCTTCTGGCTTATGCGGTAATTCCGCGACTTAACCTCAGGAGCCACGGGGAGCAATCGCCGCAGTGCCTCATTTACGGTGGGTATCAAAGAACTCCACGTGGAACCGCACAGTCCCGGACAAACAAAAGGAGCAGGTGGCCGCTGGGGAGGCAATTCCGGTTGTTTTTTGTCTCGTTGGTAGCAAGTTTTGTTGTTCTTTTTTTGATTGCGCCTTTTCGGACCTCTCGGCACAATCAGGGCATAGCCTCCAAGTAGAGTTCCGTGCGCGGAACTGTGCAGTCATGCTCCGACTGCGTAGTGCGTGTCCCGGTCCCCTGAGGAGGTGATGTAGAGAACATTATGAAGTGCAACCAGTAGAAAGGTGTATTCCTCCATGAACCCCATACGTACCCCATTAGCATTAAGTTTATTCTTGGCAGCGGGCGTTGCCAGCGCCCAGTGGATTGGAACCGACGTCGGTGGCCCGGCCCAAGCCGGAGGTTTTACCGTCAATGGTGACGGAACCACCACCATCACGGGTGGTGGTGCAGACATCTGGGGAAATTCCGACGGCTTCTATTTCTATTACCAACCGGTTACAGGCCTCAGTTGGGATGTTGTGGTCCGCATCCGCAGCCTGGATGGTCCTGATTGGTGGACCAAAGCCGAACTGATGGTGCGGGTGCCGGATTCATCCGGCTTACCCCAAGGCGGTGATCCTTTTACCGCGGCCATGGCGACGCGGACGGCTGGGCAAAACATGATAAGTGAACAGCACCGCGTTACGCGCGATGGGGGTGCTGGCTCGATCGAAAACAGCCCCGCAGTGCAGCCGACCTACCCTAACATGTGGTTTCGCATGCAGCGCAACGGCGGCATCATTGCCATGTATTATGGAACTGACGGTGTGAATTGGACTAAGTACACGGAGGTCAATACGACAATAAATACGACCGGGACGTGGAACGGCGGCAGCCGGTTCCCGTTGACCGTTAATGTCGGGGTTGCGGTGACTGCTCATAACGACACGCCGCCTAATGTTGGAACCGCAGTGATCTCCGATCTCTCAGTCACGTTGAATCCGGTAACGCAGCCAACGACGGCGACCATCCTCACAGACGTTCAAAACGATCAGGCGTATGTCGGCACTGAGGCCACGTTCAGTTTCTTCGCTACCAACAGCGGGGCCAATCCGGTGTTTCCTGGCTACAATACCATGCAGTACCAGTGGTACAGAAACGATGTTGTGATTCCCAATGCTACCGGACCGCAACTGACCTTTTTGAGTCGGATTGAGGACGATGCTGCGACGTTTCGTTGCGTGGCCAACATTGAGCCGCCGAATAACGCTGTCACAGTGAGCAGCGCTACCGGCACACTGACGGTGCTTCCCGGCAGCCTCCTGTATACCAATGGCGTGAAGCAGGAGTTCTTTGCAGGTGCAACACGCGTGGGGACCTTGGCCGGCAACACCGCTCCCGGTGCGGTTACCGTGGCGCGGACCATGGATCTTCCTCAGGGACTAGGTAACAACTATTCCCGGCGCATCAGCGGATGGTTTATACCGAGCACAACAACAAACTATGTGTTTTTCCTGGCAGCCGATGATGATACCGACTTTTTCCTTAGCACCGACATAAATCCGGCGAACAAGCGACAGGTTGCCCGGGAAACCGGTTGGGCGGCAAACTTGGCATGGAACGGCGGCGATGACAGTTGCTCAGCCTACTATAGTGATGACGGGGGCATGACGTATCCCTACAGTCTCGGCATACCTTTGACGGCGGGGACTCCGTACTACCTCGAAGTGGTCCACCATCAGGGTGGTGGCGGGGACAACCTGGCGGTGACGTACAAACACTACGAAGAGGCAGACCCGTTGCAAGGAGACCCAACTCGAATGACAAACGGCCTAGTACTCATTACTAGCCCAGTGACGACCCTAGCTTGGACTACTGAACCGGCAGACACATCTTCTTACGAAGGCATCAATGCTACCTTGAAATCGCTTGCTGCCTCAGACAGCGAATTCCTAATCAACTATCAATGGTACCGTAACAATGCTCCAATTGCGGGTGCGACGAAACCCGACTATCTCGTGGCGGCTCCGACCCCGGCGGATAATGGTGCCACGTTCTTTGTTGTGGCCTCCACCGCCCTTGGTGAACTTTCCATCACCAGCAGGGTAGCTACCCTGACGGTTCTACAATCTGTTTGGGAACCGGGTTGGGCCTTGGTTGAGTTCTGGCAGGGCGGAACCATCGCCTCGGTGCTTAACGGGACTGCCGGCGCTCCTACCTACACCACGACGACTCCCAAGTTTGAGGCTTCGGTGAACAATGAGACTGGTAGCGATTATGCCCGCCGCATAAGCGGGTTTTTTGTGCCGCCAGCCACAGCCGACTACGTCTTCTTTGTCAATTCCGACGATGCCTCGGAGTTATACCTGAGTACCGACAACAAACCGGCCAACAAGCGCCTCATCGCCCAGGAAACCAGTTGGGCCGATCCGTTCCAGTGGCTGGGTGGAGGCAGCAGCCTCAGTCAAAAGCGGTCCGATCAATGGTCCCCCGATGGCGGGACTACCGTTCCATACCAGACGGGCATTCGCCTGAATGTTGGCCAAAAATATTACATGGAAGTCATTCAACGTGAAGGTTCAGGCGGTGACAACGTCGAAGTTACCTACAAAAAATACACTGACCCGGATCCATTAAACGGCACGGATAGCATGATCTTTGGCAGCGTTATGGGAATGAATGCTGTCCGTTGCGGCCCTATGGTTTTTACCACCCAGCCAGCCAATGTGACCTCAGGAATCTCGTCGACGGCCATATTTACTGCTGTGGGCGCGACCGACTCAAGTCTGAGTATTGGTGTGACGGGTGATATCCGTCCCCGTGTTACCAACCCTGTCTTTGTCATGTATCAATGGCAGAGAAACGGTGTGGATATTCCAGGTGCCACGGATTCTTCTCTCGCCGTAGCTCCGGTGCAGCCGTCGGACAACGGATCGGTGTACGTTTGCAAGATCCGCGCTTTGGGTTTTGCCAACGATGTGTTAACACCGATTTGGAGCAACAGTCAGCCCGCCACGCTCACCGTCACAGGACCGAACGTGTTTGAGCCTGGGTTCATTCAGGTGGAGCTCTGGGATAACGATGCCAGCCGGGCTTCGATCTATGCCGGCACTGCGGGCACCCCCACCTATGTCACAACGTCACCTGCTTTCACCGCAGCTGTGAATGAGGACAGCGGCGATACTTTCGGCCGCCGTTTGAGCGGTTACTTTGTTGCGCCTGCCACCGATAACTATGTCTTTTTCATGACTTCGGACGATGACGGCGACCTATGGCTGAGCACGGATGACAATCCGGTCCATAAACGTCTGATTGCCCGGGAAACCGGCTACACTGGCGGCAGCCGACTCTGGCTGAACGAGAACGACCGGCGTTCGGATTTGTTCACCGATCCCGCCACAGGCACGCAGCCATATTCCATGGGCATTCCGCTGAATGTGGGGCAGAAGTACTACATCGAAGGGGTCCAGCACGAAGGCGGCGGTGGTGATTACTTCAATGTGTATGTCAAACGCTTTAGCGACCCCGATCCGGTCGATGGCGACAATTCAACCATGGTCGGAAATCTGATCGGTTGCTACGTGCCTCAGTGCACGTGGGTGAATTTCACGCTGCAACCGCAGAGCTTCAACCTTTCCACAGTCGAAACGGTTACCTTCAGCGCCTTGGCGCAGACGGATGCTGCCCGCAGCGTAGGCGTTACCGGTGACCCTCGTCCGCGCGTTGCTAACCCGGTTTATACGGTTTATCAATGGCAGCGCAACGGTGTGGATATCCCTGGTGCCACTGATGCGAATTACACCCACGTCATTTTGCCTGCTGACAACGGCGCGACGTTTGTATGTAAGGCCAGAGGCCTTGGTTACGTGGATGCCGGCATGAATCCGGCATGGAGCAACAGCCAACCCGCAACGGTGACCTTTGCGGACAGCCAGGCTCCCACCGTCGTTTACGCAGCCTATTACACGGATATCAATGTTGAGCCGGACGTGCACATCGTGACGATTCGGTTTAGCGAATACATGAATCCGGCCACGCTGACCGACATCGGCCGCTATTCGATACCCGGTTTGACGGTGACGAGTGTCACGGTCAACTCCAACGACTTCCGGAGCGTGCGGTTGGAAGTTACCGGCACGCCAACGTTCCCCGTGAATGTGACGGTCACCGGAGTCACCGACGCGGCTGGAAATGCGCTTGCCGGCGGTGCGAGCGCGTTGAACCAAGTCCCGCTGATTTGCCAGGACATTGGAAACTTGCAGGGCAGTGGCCAGCCGAACCCGGTCTTCCCCACGGTAATGTGGGTGGATGGGGCCGCCGCTTATACCTTCGCGGTTCAGGGCAGTGACTTCTGGGGGACTGCGGACGGAGGTAACCTGGCTTATGAGCTCAAGACAGGCGATTTTGATGTGGTGGTGCGACAGGTGAGCATCGACCACTCCTCACATTGGGCTAAAGGCGGGCTGATGGTGAGAGAGAGCCTGGCTGCCGGCAGCAGGCATTGGAGCATTTTCAACACCCCGCTGGCATCCGATGGTATCCAGGCCCCTGATAACTCTGGCATGGGCGCAAGCCTTATCCAGTGTGGAGTGCGCAATACCACCGACGGTGAGACCGCAGAATGGGCGGTCACACTGGTCAATCCTCCCGGCCCGGCCTATCCGAACGCCTGGCTGCGTCTCAAACGCACCGGAGCCTTGCTGCAGGCTTACTCATCAGCCGACGGCGTAACCTGGTTATTGCGAGGCGAACAGAATCCGAGCACGGTCGGCGCCATGACGCCGCTGCCTCCACAGGTCTATGTCGGCCTTGGGATGACGGGTCACAACAACGATGACCTCTATACCACGGCGCCACGGTTCTGGAACTTCATGGAGTTTGCGGACTACAACTCCAGTTACGTCTACACGCCACCTACCGTGCTTGCGGCCAAAATCGTGGGCACCAACGTGGAGATTTCCTGGTCGCCCGCCGGCGGCACGCTCCAGTCCAGCCCCGTGCTGGGTCCGGATGCGGTCTGGACCGATGTTGGGACCGCCAATCCCTACACGACGACCGCTGCCGGTACCCGGTTCTTCCGGGTGCGCCAATAATCTGGTCACTTAACCTCGAGAGCCGCGGGGAGCTATCTCCGCGGCTCTTCCATTGCAGCGAATCAGGGGCGCTTTGCCGTTACGGTTTTTCCGCGCAGTTGATGGTCATTGCCCCGCCAAGAAAACAGTAGGTTCCAACCCGAGCCAGGCCCAGGCGCGTCATTTCGGCGGCCACACCCCGCTGGGCGGGATAATGACGGAGTGATTCCAGGATATACGCGTAGGCGCTGGAACTGCCGCAGAACAGCAAGCCGAAGAGGGGTACTACAAGCTTTAGGTAACCGAAATACAACGCCCTCCAGCCTGCGTTGTCCGGTTTCCCAAAATCCAGCACCAGGAGCCTTCCGCCGGGCTTGGCCACACGGGCCATTTCACTCAACCCGGCCTTCCAATTTGTCAAATTGCGCAAGCCGTAACCCACGGTTACGATATCAAAAGTCTGATCTCCAAACGGGATGGCTTGTGCATCTCCCTGTCTGAACGACACGGAAACCGAGGCATTATCAGACGCTTGTCCTGAATACTTCGCCCGACGCTGTTCGGCAACCGCCAGCATTTGGGCATTGAAATCCAGGCCGATCACCTCCGCGCCTCGGCGGGCGAGGGCAAATGCGATGTCACCCGTGCCGCAGCAGAGGTCAAGAGCACGCGTTCCCGGAGCGGGGCAGGCTAGGCTCACAACCCTTCTCTTCCACCAGCGATGCAAGCCAAAGCTTTGCAGATCGTTGATCAGGTCGTAACGTTTGGCAATGTGGGCGAAAAGCGCGTCAACCTTGGCCGCGCGCTGCGCGCCGGGATCGAAGAATTCGTTCCCCATAGCGGGCGTCTCAATCGCCCCAAATAGCTTTGATGTGCGCGACCCCTTGCCGGACTTCGTCCGCCGAAAGACGGGGGCTTAATTCAAACACTTTGAGATGCTCGGGTCTAACAAAGGCTTTCAACGCCGCAAAGTCGATTGTCCCGGTGCCGGGCACGCAGTGGTCCCGCCCTGGAAACTGCACATCGTGGATGTGGAATCCGCCGAGATAATCCTGGAGCGACTCCAGGTGCATCAAATGGGAGGTGAGACCGAGGTTTTCTTTGATTTGGGCATGCCCGGTATCGTGCCAATACACCAGGTTGGGGCTGGCGAGGCCCCGAAGCATGGGCAGGAAATCGCTTTCAATTGGCAATTCCTCGACAGCCTGCCGGTTTTCCGCTCCGAGTTTGATCCCGCGCGCCTCGGCCTCCGGCAGCAACTGCTTGAGCATGTCGCACGTCCGTTCGAAGAAACCGTGCTTCTTCGCTTCGCGTTTTTCGTCCATTTCAAAACAGAGCTTGTCGTACTTGGGCGAATTCCGCTGTCCGCGCGTTGTCAGATCGAGCAATTTGTCCGTGTAATTCTTCATGTCGATGCTGCCCAGATGCAGCACCACGACCCGTGCATTCACACGTTGTGCGAGGTCAATCGTCTTCAGCGTGTAACGGTGCGCGAGTTCCCGTTCCCGTTGTCGCTCCGCCGAAAACTGGTAGAGGTTGGGCGCGGCGTGGTTGACCCCGATCGGCAGCGGACAAAAATTGTGCAGGCTGGAGACCTTGATTTCACCGGCCTCGACGGCTTCAAGGATTCCGGGCAGGAGGCTGATTCGGGTGCCGTGGCTTAATTCCACGTAATCGAAGCCCAGGTCGCGCGCTTCGCGCAGCATCGCACGGCCATCCGTGTGTCGGTGTGAATTCCAGCAGGTCGAAAGGGAGTACATCTCGGTAACGCTTGGTTGGTGCAGGCTACGGGAAAAAGTCCATAAACCCGGCAACCGGGGAAGGCATGGCAAACTATGAAGTGGCGGCTCGGTGACGACTTAATCCGTCACCGGCCGCCACAAACTGTGCAAAATTACAGGTCGGCGTAACGTGCAGTCAACATCGCAGAAAACCGCGCGGCCTTTTCCTTGCGGCGGCGTTTCTCGCTCGGCTTCTCAAAATGCCGATGACTGCGAACAGTCTTTAGAGTGCCCTCGCGGTCGATTTTCTTCTTCAATCGCCGCAGTGCTTTTTCGACGGACTCGCCTTTTTTAAGTTTAATTTCAGTCAAAACACAATCACTTCCTCTCCATTGACCTTGGAAGCAAGGGCCTTGCGGCTTTGCGTTCCTCTCCGGTCAGGTTTGCCAGCTTATTTGCCAAAAACCCAAAGTCAACCCGCAAAACCCTCGATTTTGTCGATTTTTCCGGGGGGAAAGCGGCAAAGGAATCCCCGGGCAGTGCCGAAGTCTCCCTGTCCAGCCGGTTTTTCAGCCTTCTACCCGGAGTGACCTGGCAAAAAGACCACGCCGGGTCTTCTGGATCCCGACGGGCCGGTTGCCACGAAGTAGTCTGCCGTTCCCCATCGAAATAGGAGGCGCCCGCAGTGTATGCAAATGATTTTTTACCAATTATTTAGACATGTCAACGCATTGAATCAAACCATGCCTTGGCTGCCAGCATGGCGGGTTGGGCACAGCCGCCGTGGCTGGCCCCGGGCAGGGGATCGACCATTTCTACCTGGGTGGCTCCTTGCGCCTGAAAGCTGGCGTGGGCTACCTGGGAATTGGCGATGATCACATCTTGATCCCCAGAGCAGTGATACATCCGCATGGGCGACTTGGGTCGCCATCGGTAAAGGTCGTTCTCGTGCAGGGCCAATCGCAGCGGGTGCCTAGGGTTGTTCTGGAACGCGGACAGCAGTTCGGGCTTGAGGATTTCAATCGGGTTGGCAGGCATGGCGCTGTTGATTTGGCCGCCGCTTGAGTTTCCTTCCAACAACGGTGGCAGGGTTGTGTTGTAAGGGGGTGTGAGCAAGTCCGCCAGGGTTGGAGCTAACTTGTACACCTCCTGGTAAGCTCCCAAGAGATACAGGAAATAGTAAGGGTTTGGTTTTGTCCTGGGGGACAGAAAATCAGACGCGGTCACTCCCGACAGGTCGTAGGCCCCGGCCATCGGAGCGCAAGCGGTTATCGGGAATTCATCGGAGTGGAAGGTCTCGAGTTCGCGGCACAATGCCATAGTGGCGTGGCCGCCCTGGGAATAGCCGGTGAGAAAGAGCCGGTCGTTCAGCGGAAATCCATTAGTGGCGCAAAAGGTCCGGGTGGCGCGCAACAGGTCCACGCAAACAGTCGCTTCCGAGCGCGCGTGGTGGTAGGGATGCAATCCAGGCGAGTCGCCCAGCCCCAGGTAATCCGGCAACACCGTGGCGTAACCGGTGGTGGCCATAATCAACCCGATGCTGGCCTCGGTGGTCAGGTCCAAAGCGGAAGGCGCCTTGTTGATTTCAATGATGGTTCCATGCTGGTAGCTGACCAACGGAAGCGGACCGCCGGTATTCTCCGGAAGAAACAATGCTCCGGAAGCCACAGTTCGCGCACCCATCGGGGTAATCGTCTCGTAAACCAGGGTGTACATCCGCACATTGTATTGAGCGGTGATTGGCACCCCTTGCTGGTTGATTAAGACTTGCAGCAGCGACGCGGAGGCTGTGTTGTCGTGGTTGATCGATAAGATGTTTCCGCGTTCCGCCGCTGGCACACCTGCCACCCGGTAAAACCGCATTGCCTGCCCCGCATCGAGGTCCGTCCACGTGTGGCCAGGAATTGGAAATGGCTTCGCCCCTTGAGGAATGCGCCAGATGCCGTCTTCCAGAGTTTCCTGAAATTGAACCATGTATTCGGTGTCCGGGGCGTCGTGTGCCCAGGTAAGGCTCCACCCGTTGGCAGATCGCTCCAGCTGAGTGATCTTTGGTGAAGTGAGTGGCTGGGCCTGCACGCTTATTGTGCAAAGAAAAACCCCAGCCAGAACGTATCTCAGGAAGATTTTTGTTGGGGCCATGTTCGGTTTGTGGTGCCATACTCGCCCTCGGTTCATGGAATTGCAAGGCTCGCCTCTCCACCGCTTTTTCGCGGCTGCCGCGCGGAGTTGTCGTGGCCCGGTATGATTTCCGTTATGCCGGGAGTTGCGCTTACAACGATTTCGTGATTAATTCTCGAGTCAGGCTGCAGGTCTATTAATGGATTAAAGTTTTTATATTTATGAGTATGCAACGTCGCGAATTTCTAGCCCGGACTGCGTTGGGGGTCGGCAGTTTGATGCTGGGGGCCGGGTTGGGTCGAGCTGTGGAGTCTCAACCGCGATTTCATGATCCGTATAGGCTGGTCAAACTGGGCCAGACGGATCTGAAATTCAGTCGGCTTTGCCTCGGCACAGGCGTGCGGGGCGGCAATCGCCAGTCGAATCACACCCGAATGGGGAAAGATAAATTTGAAACGTTGATCCAGGGGGCTTATGACCGGGGTGTTCGGGTATTTGACCTGGCGGACTTGTACGGCACCCACCCGTTTGTGGTTCCCGCTTTGAAGCATTTGTCGCGGGACAAGTACTCCATCATTAGCAAGATTTGGTTCCGGTCAGGCGGATTGCCCGAAGCGGAGCGGCCGGATGCCGACGAAGTGGTTTCACGGTTCCTGAAAGAAGTGGGCACGGATTATTTGGACCTCGTTTTACTGCATTGTGTCACCTCTTCTAAGTGGCCTGAAGAGCTGCGCCGGCAAATGGACCTCTTGTCGAAGCTCAAGGAAAAGGGCCAGGTCCGGGCGCTAGGAGTATCCTGTCATTCGTTGGAGGCGTTGGAGGCGGCGGTCAATGAACCATGGGTCGAGTCGGTGCATGCCCGGATTAATCCTTTCGGAATGAGTATGGACGACAAGCCGGAGAAGGTGGTGCCGGTGCTCAAGAAACTCCATGCCGCCGGAAAGGCGGTGGTAGGCATGAAAATTGTTGGCGAGGGTCGGTTGCGCAACGAAAAAGATAGGATTGACGAATCGGTGCGTTTTGCTCTAGGCCTGGGTTGTATTGACGTCCTGAATGTAGGCTGTGAAAACCTGGAAGAAATTGATGACTTTGCCGCCCGAGTGAAGAAAGTGCCGGCTGCAGCATAAGTGGTTGCCGTCAGCCTGTTTACTGGCGGAGAACGGAATGCTCCACAGGCTGAGAAAGGACACCATGCGCCCAGAGCGACATAAACGGTGCAGGTTTTTTTGAACCAGGGCTTGACCTTAAGTGCTTTACTCATTTAAATATCCGCTCATGTTAGTGATTACTCGACTTGTGGCTCTGCTGGTCGTCGTCGTAGGTGGCGGCGCCGTTGGCGCTTGTCGAGGTTAAGAACAATTTCGACAAGAACCCACGGCTGGAAACGGTCGTGGGTTTTTTTGTGACCTGCGACTGCCGGTCAAAACACACAAACGAACTGTATGATAAAGACAACGAAGAAAGTGCCTGCGCGTAAAAAAACCACGATTGGTCCTGCTATGGCGGGGAGTGAGATCCTGGTGGCTTGCCTGGAGCGAGAAGGCGTGGATACGATTTTTGCATATCCCGGGGGAGCCAGCATGGAAATCCACCAGGCCCTCACTCGGTCGAAGATTCGCACCGTTTTGCCCCGGCACGAGCAAGGCGGGGTCTTTGCTGCGGAAGGTTATGCCCGGGTCACGGGCAAAGCTGGGGTTTGCATGGCAACAAGCGGGCCGGGGGCTACGAACCTGGTCACAGGCATCGCTGACGCATGGATGGATTCCGTGCCCCTGGTGGCCATCACCGGCCAGGTCAACCAGAACATGATCGGCAAGAGCGCTTTTCAGGAGACCGACATTTACGGTATGACCCTCCCTGTGGTGAAGCATAGCTACCTGGTCACGGACATCAATGACTTGCCACGCATTGTGAAGGAAGCATTTCACATTGCGCAGAGCGGGCGCCCGGGGCCAGTGCTGATCGACTTACCTAAGAATGTACAGCAGGCTCGGACCCAGCCGGTGTTTCCCAAAGAGGTGACGTCCAGAGGCTACAATGCGGACCGGCGTGCGACTGATCTGGAGCTAAATGAGATCATTGGCCTCATCGAGAAATCTGAGCGGCCGGTGCTTTACGTAGGGGGTGGCATTATCACCGGCAACGCGAGTGCTGAGTTGCGGCAGTTTGTCGAAGCCACCGGCATTCCGGTTACTTCTACCATCATGGGCTGCGGCGCGTTTCCCGAGACCCACCCGCTTTCGCTGCGCTGGCTCGGCATGCATGGCGCTGCTTTTGCCAACTGGGCCGTTAATGGCGAATACCAGCAACGCACGAATGTGAACGAACCGATGAAGCAAATCGCCCCTGGTGCGGACCTTCTCCTGGCCTTTGGCGTGCGCTTTGATGACCGGGTGACCGGCAAAGTTGATAAGTTCTGCGAGGGGGGCACGATCGTTCACATCGACATTGATTCTTCCGAGATCAACAAAAACAAACCGGCGAATCTTCCGATTGTAAGCGACATCAAGTTTGCACTTGGCAGGTTGATAGCCATGATCAAGGAGCGGTCAATCCAGAAGAAATTCGACGCCTGGCACCGCCAAATCGACGCCTGGAAAGCCAAGGCTCCCTTCGGCTATAACGTAACCGATGAAGTGCTTTCCTCGCAGCACATGCGAGATCACCTCAAGGGCAAGCAGAGCGAAATCATCCTCTCGCAAATGGCTATCGAGACGCTCTATGAGTTGAGCGGTGGAGAGGCCATTATTACCACTGGAGTGGGCCAGCATCAAATGTGGGCCGGCCAGTTTTACAAGTTCAAATACCCCCGACAGCTTGTGACCAGCGGCGGTCTCGGGGCTATGGGTTTTGGGTATCCTGCCGCCCTCGGGGCGAAGGTCGCGTTTCCCGATCGTCAGGTGGTGGATATCGATGGGGACGGCTCGTTCCTCATGAACGTGCAAGAACTTGCCACGGCGCACATCGAGAAGATTGCCGCTAAGGTAATGATCCTTAACAACCAGCACCTGGGAATGGTGATGCAGTGGGAAGACCGGTTCTACAAGGGAAATCGCGGTAACACCTACTTGGGCGATCCCGATAACCGCAAGCAGATATATCCGGATTACGTTGCCGTGTGCAACAGTTTCAATGTGAAGTGTGAGCGAGTGATTTTCCGGAAGGATCTGCGAGCGGCAATCCAGCGCATGCTCGATGCTGACGAACCTTATGTGCTCGACATCGTGGTTCCTTACACCGAGCACGTGCTGCCGTTCATTCCCGCCGGCCGTACCGTGGCGGACATGATCTGGAAGGACTGACGCGGGACAAACGTGTTTTGACCGTGACGGCCGGACAGTTGCCGCTGCCCGGTCGTTCACTTTTTTAATCCCTCCGTACCGCACCATCAGTGATGGCCTGCTGCAGACAGGGTTTTCTGTTGCGCTTGTCGGCGCTCCGGTATGTGTTAGTCTGCCTCTCGATGCGCGCGTTTATACTGTGGACAATCACCGTGCTGGCGATAGCTGCCAACGGCGCGGAGCGCCGGTTCGACTTCAGCGAGGTCAAAGAGAATGAACTGCCGCCTGGATTTCGCAGCGCGTTGACCGGTGGCGGGGCCCCTGGTGTGTGGAAGGTTGTCTTGGACGATGTCCCTCCTGGGATGCAGCCGCTCACACCCCAAGCCAAATCGGTTACAAAACGACCTGTTTTGGCGCAAGTCTCTCAAGACCCCACCGATGAGAGATTCCCATTGTTGATTTATGAAGATGAGAGCTTTGGAGATTTCACCCTGACCACAAGATTCAAGACGGTTCGCGGCACGCACGAACAAATGGCTGGACTGATCTTCCGGGCACAGAACGAGACTAATTACTACGTGGTCCGGGCCAGTTCATTGGGCAACACTTTTCGGTTCTACAAAGTGGTCAATGGACAGCGGGGAACTATTATCGGCCCCGAAGTTGAGATTCCCGCTGGCGAATGGCATGAGATGACCGTGGTTTGTTTCGGCAATCAAATCCGCTGCCTCCTGAACGGAAAGGAGGTAATTCCACCGCTGACGGACCACTCTTTTGTCAGCGGCAAGGTCGGTTTTTGGACCAAGTCGGATTCCGTTAGCTACTTCGCCGATGCCAGAATCACGTACACCCCCCGTGAACCCGTCTTGCAGGGCATCGTGCAGGCCATGATTAAGAAATACCCACGGCTGCTTGGGTTGAAGGTTTATGTTCCGGGTTCAGAACCGGGAACCACCCGGGTGGCAGGCAGCAAAGAGAAGGACGAGCTCGGTCAACCCGGGGGCGACACCGAGTATCAGACCATCACGCGAGAGCAAGTTTACCACGTGAAACTGCCTGAGGCCGTCGCAGTGGTTATGCCGCTGCGCGACAGGAATGGGGAACCCATTGCTGCCGTGCGAGTGATAATGAGTACCTTCAAAGGACAGACCGAAAAAAACGCCGTTATACGTGCCAGCCCGATTGTGAAGGAAATGCAGGCACGCATCGTTTCGCTGGATAATGTCCTGGAATGAAGTGGACTTTCGGTCAGTGGGCTGCCTAGGTCCTGGACAGTTCCTGGGGCTATTATGGTCCCGCGTGCGGTGTTGCCAACTGCGGTGCCAGGTGTTTGCTTTCCTGGGCAATACCAGCGCGGATTCATTCTAACTAAAGAGCCAATCGACAAGTGCTTATGCTGTTTCTGTCGAACTTGGTTTGCGGAGCTAAGTCTATATTCTTCGGCAAACAATCCGTTTTTCTGGACTGAGAAAGACGGTGGTTTGCGCGTCGTGCAGAAGTTGGGCGAGGATCCTGCTAACAGTGCAGGTATGAAGCTAGGTGTCTTTATCGAACGCAATGGCATTCTCAATCAAGCCAGGGTGGAACGGGGATGCCAAGTCAATCCCCTAACGTTGGATGACTTCCATGTCAATGCCGCAATCATTCCGTTGCTGCGACAACTCAAGGCTGCGAGGTTTGTGCTGATTGCCACCACGAACCAACCTGGGCTGTCTCGTGGTTATCAGTCGCGCGGGCAGTTGGATCGTATGCACCAACTGCTACGGCAATCGTTGCCGATCGACGACATCCTGGTCTGTCCGCACGATGAGACGGATGACTGCCCTTGTCGCAAACCCAAGCCGGGCCTGCTGGTTGAGGCGGCCTTTAAGTGGAGGATCCGGCTCGACGGTTCATTTGTCATCAGCGACAAGTGGCAGGATGCCGGGGCCGCTCGCGCGGCGGGATGTACTTCAGTAATGATCCACTCGCCGTGGGCAGGCAACGGTCATCGGGACTTCATGGTTTCCGACACCGAGACCGCGGTGGAGAAGATTCTCCACCTCGTTGCCGTGGAAAACGCGCTGACGGTTTAGCCGACGAGGAAGGTAACCGTCTAATTTTATTCCGGCGGTTTCCTTATGACACCGCCAGTCACGTAGCCATCGCCGGCCTCATCCAGCCGAAGCCGCGGCCGGGTACCTGCGAAATCGTAAATCTCCTGTTTGATAATCTGGCCGTCCGGGTCGCAGACGGCGTAGTTGCAGGAGTGCGGTCCATTTTGAAAGAGGACGTGCAGATGGTTTTTTCGATCCATCTGGGGTTCAGGGCGGCCGAACGAAACCATGTTGCCGAGCAGGGTAAGCCGGACTAGTTTCAAACCACTGGCATCAGTCACTTTCAGGTATAACCGCAATTGACTGCGTTGGTAATTTGCCTGGACCAGCGAATAGTGGCGCGTTTCCGGCATATCTCCGGTAGTCCCGCTAAGCCCGATTTCACGTTCCCACATTTTGGTGCCATGGATCAATTGGAAGACTTTTGGAGCTCCCGTGAATTCCCGATTCCAGGCCGTCACTCGCACCGTTGCGGAAACTGCATAACTGCCTGAGCCGTCCAAGGAAAAATGCGGAGTGAGGTCTTGAATGCGTTTGGTGGCCACCTGTGAGGTTTCGAGGTCAAATCCACCCACCACGGGCACCTCCGAGATTTTGGCGATAATCGATGAGTTACCATCGCGCCGCTCGATCGCAAAGATCAGCCAGTCCGGGTCGTCCCCCAGGCGCAATGTCTGTCCAGATCTGTTGGTAATCCTAACCGCCAGAGGGATGGATTCCCCGATCAAGAACTGGCTTGTGTCCTGCACCAACTCCACGGTGACTTGTCCAAGCGCGGGCGTTAGCCAACACAGCACAACGCACCAAACGAGACGATAAAGTTTCACTGAACCACTCTAGGCGTGCCTGCAGGACAAGCAACCAAAAAGCACTGCCGCAAAAAGCAAGGTCCAACGGAAGGCTCGACGTGGATCTTTTGGCTCATCCAATCGACTGGCACCAGGCAGCCAAGCTACCAATGACTCGAAGGGTTTGAAGTGGCAGACCAGCAGGGTTCCTCGTCCGGCTGATCCTCGCCGGCACCGAAACACGGTTCAGGCGCCTCTGCAGGCACAAAACAAATTGGGGCGGATTGCCCGAGCAATCCGCCCCGAGATCTTGAATCGTAGAGGTCGGTAAGAAGGGCCGATCCTTGATCGCCCATTCCTCCCGACCCTCCGCTCGGTGTTTAGAACTTGTAGACGATGGCCGCCACCAGCTTCAGGTCGTTTTCACGACGGCCGGGTGCCGGTTCATTGTCGTAGGTGTTCTGGACATAGGTGCGTTGGCTGAGACTCTTGGTGATATCCGATTCAATGCCGATCTCAGCGTTGATGATGAAGTTTTCCCAGTCATCCACCTGCGGCAGCAGTTCCAGACTCTGCCAGATCCGCGCGCGATCATTAATCTTGTGCTCAAACCGTTCGGCTAAACGCAGGGTCATGTAGGTGTCTTCTTCGCCACCTACTTTTTCATGAATCAAGCCAGGACCCACCTCGCCACGGAGGTACGTGCGGTCATTCTTGATGAAGTAATAACCGATACCAGGGCTGAACGAGATGCGGTAATCGATATCGGCGATGTCATCGTGCAGCGCTTCCAGGCGCAGGTAACCAAACGTCCGGTCGGTGAACAGCCGGTTATATTGGCCATAGCCGCGCAGTGATTCCGCATTCTTGTCGCCGCTGTCTTCGCCGTAGGTGCCATCGGCACCCAGGTTGATTTCGTTCCGGTCCCACTTCTTGGCGGTCTGAATGCTGCCGTTGATTTGCAGTGTCCGGCTATTGCCTTCCGTCAGCGTCAAGCCCAGGCCGGCGCTGCTTTCCCACTTGGGTTGCTTCTCAGGTTCCGGAGTCGTGGTTGCCGGGGCCTGGGCGGATGCCGCCACGGCTGCCAGCACAACGCAGGAACCAAGGGTGTAGGTGCGTAGTTTCATGTTTGTATGAGTTGGTTAGTTTTGGTTGTGAGGGGCGAAAAGGTCTGGAACCGAGCGGCTATTTGCTGCCGCCCAGCACATTTCCAACTGAGCTCTTGGCCAGCGCTGCCTGGATCTGGGCTTTCAAACCATCTACCAGTTTTTGCTGCTCCGCAGTCAGTTATTGATATACACGAACAATTGTTGCCTTTTAGAGTGCCACAAATGCCCGAAAAACAAATGAAAAAAAGAGCCAGTTAAAGTGTCAAAACACCTCTTCATCTCCGTTACGAGGCATGTCCTGCAGGTGCTTCCGCTAAAACTCCAGTCCCAGTTCTTTCCCCACACCCATAATGTATTTCCGGCCTTCCGCATACTCTTCGGCATTAGCCAGGTGTTCAAGCATCAGAGGGGGATTCTGAGGTAACTTGGCCAGTCCCTGCAGGAACGTCCTGTAATCCAGGGCACCTCGTCCCGGGATGACCTCTTTGAAGTGCACATTCATTTCCACTTCCCAAGACAAATCCTTTGCATGACAACTTACAATCCATCGTCCCAGCTTTTCAAAGCAGTTGTTCAAAAGATCTTTGTTCCGGTAGAACCGTTCCGGGGATTGAACCAAGTTGCAGGGATCCAAATGCACTCCGAATCCCTTGCGGTCTACCGCCCTCACCAGTTTCACACTGCTCTCGACACTGTCAGGGTAGCACCACCCCATCATTTCATAGCAAAACTTGGCCCGGCTCGGCTTAACGGCGTCAATGATCTTCCGCGCGTTTTCCACAGCGGCATCGAAATGCTTTTCTGTCAGGTTGTCCGGGTGTGGTCCGAACCAGGAAGTGGGGCTGTACGATCCAGCAATATCCACACAGCAAAGCGCCCCGATCGCCTCCGCCAAAGCCAGTCCATCGATGACCGTCTCGAGGTTCTTTCGCCGCTTTTCAGGATCGGCGTCGAGCAAGTTCACCCACCGACCTACCTCGGCCATTACTACGCCGTGCTTGGCGAAGGCGCGTTCAAACGCACGAATGCGCTCGGAATCCTTCAATGGAATGCTGGGGCAATAGGCGGCGCGATAGCCTAGTTGGCGGTGGACCTTGGCCAATTCCTCGGGATCCTGGGTGTTAGAGAAATGGGGGCCGCCCAACCGCACGGGCACTTGGGGGCCCTGGGAGCCTACAAAAGTCTGTCCACCGACACGGACGGCTGGGCCGAGGACGGTCCACGCGGCTGCGGCAGTGATGGTGTTTCCAATGAATCGGCGACGAGTTTGTTTCATGCAAGCGTTGTCCCAATTCCGCAGTCTGAGATCAAGCCCAGAGGAGAGCCATCGCCAAAAGCGCGGGAGCGGCTAAACATCGCCAAACGGTGCCAATCGGTAGTTTGAGCAAAAGCCCTAGACAAGCTGTGAAAAATTCTTTTACGATTTTCTGCAATTATTGTTTGCAAAATATGAAGACACTGGTAGAAACAGGGCAGGCCATTTTTAGGGCCGGTGTAAAAGTTTTTAAGATAATTCCGCCTGGGCGCTTCAATTCCTCACGACCAAGTTCGCGGAGACGCACTTAATTTGTCTGGGAATGAACGCGCCGATACTGTTAGCTGCCGCTGCTCCTACCGCCAAACAGGCGGAACTGATTTATATTTGGGATAAGGCTACCCCGGAAGCCAAAGCCATCATCGTCTGTCTCATCGTCTTCTCCGTCGTGGCTTGGACCGTCATGATCGCCAAGGCGCTGCAGATGAGGCGGGCGAAAAAGCTGAACCAATACTTCACTGCGGAATACCGAACGCAGAAGCATGTGCTGGATGTTTTTGACCGGCGGGTCCAAGCGGAAGGGTGCCCGCTGTTCATGGTTTATCAGGCTGGGAGCTTGGAGTTGGATGCGCGTCTAAAAAACCCAGACGGTGGTCGGAAGGAGCAAGTGTCCATAAAGGGCATCGAGCACGTCCGGCGCACCCTCGAAAACACCGTGGCGCAGGAATCCTTGAAACTGGAATCCGGCCTCATCCTGCTGGCCATCGCGGTAAGCGGGGCGCCGTTCCTCGGGTTGCTGGGGACGGTCTGGGGAGTTATGAGCACCTTTAGTCATGTGGCACAGGCCGGGAGCGC
This sequence comes from Verrucomicrobia subdivision 3 bacterium UBA6082, assembly GCA_002428665.1. Taxonomy (GTDB): domain Bacteria; phylum Verrucomicrobiota; class Verrucomicrobiia; order Limisphaerales; family UBA8199; genus UBA6082. The sequence goes on along the minus strand of DIXK01000053.1, from coordinate 26,392 downwards.
CACGCTCACTGCCATGGCCCCCGGTGTTGCCGCTGCACTCATCACCACCGTGGCCGGCCTCCTCGTAGCGATCCCTTCCATGTTCGGCTACAACTGGCTCGTGCACAACCTCCGCGTCCTTACCGTTGAACTTGACAACTTTGCCCAGGAACTTATCTCGAAGATGGAAACTGAGTACTTGGCTGATTGATCTTAACTGCTCCGAAATAAACTGAACCGAATCAAGACTGGGACCAGGACGCTATTTTGACCCATGCGCCGATTTTCTCAACGCAGCCACCTTGTGACACTGAGCGAGATTAATATCACGCCACTGCTCGATTTGGCGTTTGTGTTGTTGATCATCTTCATCATTACTACGCCTTTGCTTGAGCAGAGTATCTCACTGAAGTTGCCCGAGGGGGGACGTCCGGATAACCCGGTGAATCCACGCGACATCCGCACCGTGGAAGTTACGACGGACGGGCGTTATCTGTTGAACAAGCAGCCGATATCGATAGACATGTTGGAGCAACAGTTGGTCCAGGACTTCAAGTATAATGAGAACCTGGTGGTCTACATCCGGGCCGATGAGATGGGACGAAACAAAGATCTTTACGCGATTATTGACCGATGCCAACGGAACGGGATTACCCGTTATTCGCTGCGCACCAATCCTGTGAGGCGCTAATGAACCGGCTGCAAAAAAAGTGCTTTATCGGGTCCGTGGCTTTGCACGGGTTCCTGCTCCTCATTTTGCTGGTGGGACCCGCGTTTTTGTCACCGAATAAGCCGATGGATGATTTGCAGGTTATCGAGTTTATCCCCGACCTGCTCGTGGATGAGAATGTGTCAGGTGGTGGTAACCCAAATGCCGGCGCGCAGCCTCCGCCGCCTCAGCCGAAACCGGAGGTGAAACCGGAACCGAGGCCGGAAGTGAAACCGGATCCGCCCTCGCCCAAGGTCGAGCCTAAGATTGAACCCAAGGCTGATCCGAAGCCGGAACCTAAAGAGGTCGTCACCAAAGAGGAAAAGATTGACCCGGATTCGTTGGAAACAGCAAAACCGAAGCTGCCCAAGGTGAATACCAAGGTCTACTCGGCTCCAAAGCAAACGACGATAAACTCGAAGGCGAAAGCGGCGGAGTCGGCGCGCAAGGCGGAACTCCAGCGCATCGACGAAGCGCGGCGCCTCCTGGCTCAGAGCGCGGGCAAGGTGAGGCCTTCTTCGGCTACAACGATTGAGTCCTACGGCCCCGGCGGTGGTGGGCCAACCTATGCTAACTATGCAGCGTGGGTGAAAACGGTTTATGAAAATGCCTGGTTGCCACCGGAGGAGACTGATAGCGACGACGCGATCACCGTTGTGACGGTGACCATAGCGCGAGATGGAAAAGTGCTGGAGGCGCGGATCACGCGGCGCTCCGGTGATACAGCCGTCGATAACTCTGTACAGCGGACTTTGGAACGGGTGACTACCATCGGACGGCCGTTTCCCGAGGGGGCAACGGAACGCCAGCGCAGCTACATAATCAACTTTAACTTGAAAGCAAAACGAGGATTAGCATGATGAGGACCTTAGGATTGGCATTGGCGTTTTTGACCCTGGCGAGTGCCGGACGCGCGACGGCGCAGGTGCAGATTGACATTAGCAAGATACTTCAACCGGGCAACACCAAGCCGCTCTGGGTCTCAATTTCCGGACTGTCGGGCGAAGCGCTTCAGGTGCTGCAATTCGACCTGTACGTGCAGGGATTTAATTTTACGAACCAATCAGGGGCGCAGTACATTATTAATGGCACAGTCGCTGGAAACCTGACGGCCCAAGCCACGGACAAGATCAACGGCAGAACCCTTATTTCCCGCTCATACACCGGGGGAACCTTGCGGCGGCAGGTCCACACGTTCGCCGATGATTTCGTGGCTCAGTTGCAGCGCAAAGGCATCGCACAAACCAAGATCGCGTTTAAGAATGATACCGGTGCAAATAGTGAGATCTTTGTAAGTGATTTCGACGGTTTCAGTCCGCAGGCGGTGACCAAAGACGCTACGATTGTGGCGGCGCCAGCCTGGGTGCCCGGGCGATTGGCGATTTATTACACCTCTTACAAGCTGAAGAACCCGGACATTTTCTACCATGACCTTTCGACGGGTGAGCGGCGGATTTTTGCGCGGTACGGAGGATCTAACCTGAGCCCTGCGGTATCCCCGGACGGTAGCAAAGTAGCCATGATTCTGAGCAAAGACGGCTGGTCGGACCTGTACGTGGGGGATGCAGGCGGCGGGAATGTGAGGCGACTTACGAAGAGCCAGGAAGACGAGTCGTCCCCGTGCTGGTCACCGGACGGCAAGTGGATTTGCTTTGCGGACAAAAGCAAGGGCCGGAGGAGCCTATCCAAAATACCGGTGGGCGGTGGCGAGATTCAGCGGTTGACAACTGGTGGTGCCCCAAGCCCAACCGAACCCGACTGGTCGCCGGATGGCAACTGGATCGCCTTTACTTCCAGCACGAGGGCCGGGTTTGACGTTTGGGTCGTGCCCGCTAAAGGCGGCGCGGCTACGATTCTGGTGGGCGGAGAAGACCCGACGTGGAGTCCCAATTCGCGTACATTGGCCTATGTGCGACGGCAGGGTGGGGGCCGTGTCCTCTCTCTGCTTGACGTGCCCACTAAACAATACAAGGATATTGCCCGAATTTCTGGAAGTTCGGGCAGCAACTCACAGCCCAGTTGGGCGAAATAACCCGTCCCAGGAACCAATAAAAATGAAAATGACCAAGTTTGTCGTTCTGTTTGTATGCGGTTTAATGCTGACCTCCGTGGGGGTTGGTTGCCGCAAGAAGCCCAGTTACCTGACCCCTCTGCCCGGGCAGCGCACACAGGCGCCCGGTGATTTAACGCCCGGCGATCCCATCGGCACCGGCGGCACCTCGGGCCAGGATGTGTCCTCCACTTCCACCGGCGAGTTCGGTGGTACGCCGCTGAACCCCGCTGGTACCCACGACGGATGGATTGAGAATGCTGCAGCACTGAAAGCGCAGACCGTCTATTTTGATTTTGACAGTTCCGCTATCAAGGCCAGCGAACAAGCCAACGTGGCCGCAGTGGCTGATTACCTCAAAGCAAACACGGCGGCCGCGGTGCGCGTGGAAGGTCATTGCGACGAGCGTGGAACCGAAGGTTACAACGAAGCCCTCGGATCACGCCGAGCTTTGGCTGTGCGCGAAGATTTGATCCGGCTCGGCATCGAATCTGGCCGCGTGGACACAATCACTTACGGCGAGCAGCGGCCTGCCGTGCAAGGTTATGATGAATCCGCTTACCGCCTCAACCGGCGAGCGGAGTTCATTGTGCTAACCCCTCCGTAAGCCGGCTATTCAATAACTTGAGGTCGTTTTCGAAGGACCTTGTTGCCTGCGGGCGGCAAGGTCTTTTTGTTATCGTTGCTGCAGAATCCAGATTCCGGTGATTCTACCGGGACAGCGCCAATTCGTGTTCGAGCGCTTGTAGCACACGTGCCGGCGAAAGGCTCCGCAGACAATCTAGGGGATGCACGTAAGTGCAACGGCTCTGCAGACACGGAATGCATGGTGTCTGGGCCTGCAGGACGCGATGGAGTTGCCCGTAGGGGCCCGTGCGCCTCGGTTCCGTAGGGCCAAACAAGCCAATTACGGGTTTGCCGAGCGCCGCAGCTACGTGCATCGGCCCAGTGTCGTTCGTAATCATGAGGGTGCATCGGCGAATCCACTCTACCATCTCCGGAAGTGTCAGCGCCGCAGTCAAATCGAGAACTCCGCCCCCACCTGGGCCGACAATGGCCCGCCCTAGATCCCTGTCTTCTGCCCCGCCCATCACGGCGAAACGAATATCCGGCCACCGCACCTGTGCTTTCTGGACGACTTCGCGGTAGTAATCCAGCGGCCAGCGCTTCGTCAGCCAGCGTGCGCCCGGTTGGAGCAGCACCCAGCGTCTGCCATCCTCCGGCCAGCGCCGTTCTACTCCCGAAGCCACCTCGGCCCGCCGCGGTATCCACTCGAAATCCGGAGTTGTCGGTACGTCGAGCAGTGGTAGCACCGCTTGATACCAATCAACCGCGTGGGTGTGAAACGAAGCTCGCCGGGCAATCCGGTCGTAAAGTCCTCGCGCTCCTTCCCTCGGCTCATCCAGGCCCACCGTGAAAGCTCCATTTGCCAGCCACGCAAACGCTCCACTTCGTGCCAGGCATTGCAGATCAATCACCCAATCAAAACGTTGGGCCCGCATCCAGCGGATGGATTGGATCAACTCTCCCCAATTGACCGGGCTCGCCCAACGGCGGCGGTAAAAGCGAACCACTCCTGCCAGATCCTGATCTCCCTCCAGCAGTGGTGCGAGTCCCGACTCAATCCACCAATACACCTGGGCTTCAGGCCTATGCCGCTTGATCTGGCGCAGCACTGGTAACGCGTGAATAACATCCCCGAGCGAACTCGGTTTGAGAATGAGAACCTTCACATGTGAGGCCAGCCAAGGTTTGCCTGTCCCCCTAATTGGCTCGGGCAGCGACAAGCCGGTCGAAAGGCGCTACGGCATCTCTCAACCTCCAACGCTTTTGTGCTCACCTTCCGAATGCCAAACGTTCCGCCAAACGAGGCGGCAGGCCGGCATCCAATATCTTCTTCTGTGTTTTGGCGATATCGTAATCGAGACGGCGCAGTTCGATGGTGCCCTCAACCGCGTCATAAACAACGTAAGCCGCCTTTGGATTATTATCCCGGGGTTGACCTACCGCCCCCACGTTAACAAAGTATTTCTTACCCGGCTCCACCTTGAATTTGGAGTAGGTCCCGCCCCGTACCATGCTGTCGCGGATAAACGCCACCGGCACGTGCGTGTGGCCGAAAAAGCAAATCCCCGTGTTTTGGTAGGTGAAGCTGGCTGCGGCCGCCAGCTTGTCAAACACGTAACCCCAGCGCTGTGGCCCATCCAACGTGGCATGCACAATGGTGAAATTCGTGACCATCCGCGAATACTTCAGATCCCGCAGCCATTGCCGGTCGTCTGGGGTTAGTTGACGGCGGGTCCAGTTGACGGCTTCCGCCGCTGCCGGGTTGAATCCTTCGAGCTTTTCATCGATGGAGCAGTATTCGTCGTGGTTGCCTTTTACACACGGGATGTTCATCCCCCGAACAATGTCCAGGCACTCTTTCGGGTTGGCATTATAGCCCACCACATCACCCAGACAGGCGTAGTGGGTACATCTTTGCTCTTCAATATCCTTGAGCACCACCTGCAACGCTTCCAGGTTGCCGTGAATATCCGCTATAATGGCAAACTTCATGTCTCTTACCTTACTATTTCAAAACCGCGGAAACTGTTTTCCGCTTCACTCCAGCCCAGTTCTTCCTTCCGAATAAAATGCTCCAGCCCATTCTCCCGGATGCCTTGCCGGAAAGCTTCCAACTCAGCTCGCGCACCTTCCGCCACCAATTCCACCCGGCCATCCGGTAAGTTACGCACCACTCCGGTCACCTCATACCCTTCAGCCGTTCGTTTCGCTGTATAGCGAAATCCAACACCCTGAACATTCCCCGAATAAACAATGCGCATTCGTTGCCGGCTCACAAGAGAACCCAATAACCAAATCAAACTCCACCACCTCGGCTTGCCAGGCAAAACCAAAGCCCGCTGGCCGGTGTCAACTGATAGATAAAGCCATACCTGTGAAACCGGTGCAACGTATTTTTCCGCCAACCTTTCCTCAAGGCCTGCAACATCGCTGCTAGGGCTCCTTTGCGGCTAGCCGACATTCACCGCGCGGCGGAGTAACTTTAAGGGCGCTCCTCAGCCTTTTCTCCTTTGTGCTCTGCGCTTCGCTTCCAGCAAACGGCTTGCTGTGCTGCCCGGTGCCGGAGGCTCTGGCTTGGCCGTCGGCATGGGAGGCTCCACCACAGGCCCTGGCTGGGGACCGAGTTCCGGTTCTGGCCCGTTTTCAGCTGGCAAAGGCAGCGTCGGTGCCTGGTCCGGCTGGAACAACTCTGGTCTAGGCTCGTTTATTACCCGCTTTGCCCTCACCTCCTCCCGGCGCGTTAGCAAAGCTGCCAGGTTCTCGCCGCTCTCTGGCGCCAGGGGTGCCGATTCCCAAAATAGTATTTTCCGTCTCAGCACCTGTAACGCCTTGGTCCACTCCTCCCGGTCAAGTTGCACCCGCCTCACCCCCACATCGAGCACGAACAAGACTATCGCTATCTTTAAAAGCCACTCCCACAACTGCCGCGGTTGATGGGTTTTCACCCGATCGTGGGCGAACGGGCTCAGTCCCGGCACCTGTGGATTTAGGACTTTCCCACCACCACTTTCGGCTAACCGCCGCAGTAGATTGTGATTTGGCTCGGGTGTATTGAACTCCGGCGAGTAGTTCACGCTCGCCCCGATTACCTGGGAACCGCGGATCACGCCGTCCTTCATATCCATGAGATTCAGCAGGTAAGCCCCGACTTCGCGAGTGGCGAATCGCGCTTCGTAATGCCCCGGGCCGGTTTGCTCCACCCGCACCGTCTGCCGCTCGCCAGTCGGGCTGACGACAGCTGCCTGCAAGTTCAGGAAGTTCCGGTAATTGCCCTCTGCATCAAGCGCTTCCACCGTAATCAGTGCCTCCCCCTTGTCCACGGTCACTTCTGCATTGAAATCACTGTTATCCAATCGCCGCAGACTCCATTGCCCGACCTGCGACCAGAACTGCCGATACTGGCTCCACGCCAGCCAGTTCCGTGCCCACCGCGCCTTAGCGTCGGATGTAAACGCCACGGCCCGCCCCAGCCCATATTGCCAGTGAGCCAGCAACGGATCACCCTTGTCTGTCCATAAAGGTGTTTCGGCGCGCGCCTTGGGGGTCGTGGCGACGTAACCAAGAAGTTGCGGATACTGTGCCGCCCCGATTCCGCGCACCACCTCGCTCGGCGCACGCAGTTGCGGCCGAAAGGGTTCCTCATAGATCGCGGATTTCAAAATTACTGCCGTCTCTTTCACGAAGATCTGCGGCAGGTCATACGGTGAGGTCACATTGTAAAACCTCCCCCGCCCGCGATCTGCCATCGTGATCATCGTCTCCGGTCCCGCATGGCCCGAGATCAATACGGTGCTCACCGTGATACGATCCCCCACGATCGCCTGCATTAAATCGGCCGAAGGTGCCCCGGGATCTCCGTCGCTGAACACAATGATGTGCTTTAAATGGGAACTCGACTTCTTTAACGCGCCGTGTGCCATCCCCAAGATATTCTGAAAGCTGCCCAAATCCCCCTGGTTCATGCCCGCAATCTGCTGGCGCAGTGCCGCCTTCTTTCCCACTTTTTGCAACTCGAAGAGCCACCGTTCCGACCCATCCCACAGTAACACGCCCATCTCGTCCTGAGGTCCCAGCGCCTCAAGCACCCCGATCGCGCATTGGCGCGCCACTTCGTTCCCATTGGCAAATTCCATCCCATGCATCACGAGCACTACCGCTCCACTTGGCAGCACTTTCTTGCTGTCCAACTCCATATTCACCGGCAGGGTGGTTTCCAACGGGGTTCCCCGGTAGCCGCCCGCGGCATAAGTTTGGTCCCCGCCCACGCAGACCAACCCTACCCCAAAATCACGAACCGCACTCTCCAGCAGTTTCTGGCGGTCCGTGCCCAGGTCCCCGGCCGCCAGGTTGCTGATGAAAATCGCATCATAACTTTGCATCTCCGGTAGCGACGCTGGAAAACCTCCCAACCCCGTCAGTCTGGCCTCAAGTCGGGACGTTTGCAGGGCTGCCAGCAACGTGCGGTCTTCTTCCGGGTCCGCCGATACAATCAGCACCCGGGGCTCCCCCCGAACTGTTGAAAATGCCGTGGCTCGGTTGTTTTGCGGCAGGGGATCACCTGGCGCGTCAATTCTTACGTCGTAGCTGTAGAAACCGGGCTCCGTCAGGGTTTGTGGAAAGGTGTATAGGTTCTTTCCTTGTGCCAGATTCACCTTTTGCTCCCCTAAAAACTGGTCGTTCCGAAACAGCCTTGCTGTTGCTGTCTGCGCCACCTCCGCGTTCACAAAAATCCGTGCCTCGAACGTTTGTCCCTGCTTTACCCGCGAAGGTAATTGGACTTTTTGCACGAACACGTCGTTCGCCCGGGATACTCCCAGGGGCACCACGTCCACCGTCACTCCCAGCGGTTTAGCCGCCAGAACCGCGCTCATGGCGTCTCCAACGTTTTCGTTCCCGTCTGATATCACCACCAACCGCTTCTGTCCTGTCTCCGGAAACGCCGCGGTCCCTAGTCGAATTGCCGCCGCCAGATCCGTCCGTTCGGTGCCCACCACCGCCTGGATCTTCTGCACATCCACGGCCACGTTGGGGCTGGATTCGATGCTCGCCTCACTCCCGAAGACAATCACGCCAGCTCGGTCCACGCGCTTCATTTCCTTCGAAGCCGCATTTATATACTCCCGGGAGGCTTCCTGTTGCGGCGAGGGGATGCTTTCGGATCGGTCCAGCAGGAAGAACACATTCATCCCTTCAACTGGCAGCAGCCACTGCAGGCCCGCCAGCGCAAACACCAGCGCGCTCAGCACCGCTGTCCGCAGCCCAAATGACGTCCATCGCCGCCAGGCCCCCACCTGCACGTGAGATTTCCAGGCAAACCAGATTACCCACGTCAGTGTTGGCACCAGCAGCAACAACAACCAAGGTTGCGTAAACTGGAACCTCATACCCCTCTACCTCCTGCCCCATACCTCGCCGACTCAGTGTGCTTCCTGGTCTTTGCTGTGGCGACCTTGCCCCGGCTTTCCTTCGGAGGCAGAGCGGCGAAATCCCCGGCGCCTCGCCGCCGAATAAATTTTTGTACCCGGTGGTTTTGCGAGTCTGCAACATACAGGTTCCCGGTGGAGTCCAGCGCCAGCCCCCAGGGGTTGCTGAATCGCCCCGGCCCCGCGCCCGGTCCGCCGATGATCTCCACGGGTTGGCCCGCCTCATCAAAGACCTGAATGCGGCTGTTGCCAAACTCGCACACATACTGTCGCCCCTCTTGGTCCACGCATATATCGTAAGGGTAACTCAGTTCTCCGGGTGCCTGTCCCGCTTTCCCGTAGGAGCGCAAGAATCTTCCTTCGCGATCAAACACCTGGATGCGGTGATTGCACGAATCCGCGACATACACTCTGTCTTGGCGGTCTACCGCGATTCCTTCCGGTCGATTAAACTCGCCCGGGCCGCTTCCCATTTGTCCGAACCCGTTCAGGAATTCCACGGTCTCCCCCCTGGCCTCGCGAGCGGGTAACCGGAATCGTTGCACCCGCTCCGCTGCGCTGTATTCGGTCACATAGATCTCGCTTCGCGTGTTCACTGCCGCAGCCCGCGGGAAGACAATTCGTCCGGGCTCCGTACCGCGTACCCCCCACTGTAGCGCCAGCCGCCCTTCCGGGGTATAATGGTTCACCCGCGCGTAATGCGGTTCGACCACCACCACGTTCCCTTGCAGGTCACGGCACATTCCTTTGGCGCGCCCGATGTCGGTCTCCGGCATTTGCCACTGCAGTGCAAACGTGCCGTTCGACGAGAACTTTTGTACCCGCCCCGTCATATCCACGACGTAGAGATTGTCGTGTAAATCCACGGTCACCGATCGCGGCTTGTTTACCTGGCCCACACCTACTCCGCGCGTGCTGATCACCTGCACCGATCCGAAAAGCGTACTCTCCAGCGCGGAATGGTCCGGCGGCAGCCCGGTGCCACAGCCGGAACCCAACAAAGCGTTTGCGCCTAGCAACGACGCCAGCACCGTTCCATTCCTTAAACCGCTTGAGCGAAGCCGCTGAACGACCGACCAGACGACCAGCGGCGTCACGGCCACTACCAGCAGCATGAGGCACAGCGCGTTTACTTGTGCGTTATGCCCATAGTGCAGCAAGTTAAATATCCGCAAGGCAAGTGTCTCTCCGCCCGGCGGCACGATCAGCACCATCGACTCCACATCCCACAAGCAGAGCAGGAAAACAATATACCACATCACTGCTACTCGTCGCCTCATCTGAGGCCAGTAAACCGCACGCAGCAGTTCCCAGCGGCTCGCACCATTCAAAACCGCCAATTCCACGAGGTCCCGGTCTGCCCCCTCACACCCATGAGCCACCGTGTTCCAGCTCAATGTCAGATAGCGGCAGAACAAAGCGATTAACACAATCAATGGCCCCTGGTAAACCAGGGCGAGCCCAGGCCGGTTGAACACCAAAATCAGACCAATCCCAAGCAGTACACCCGGAACCAAGAACGGCACCCAGAGCGCCCATCCCAAAGTACGATGCACCGCCCCCCCCCGACCACATTTGGGAATAGCCAAATACGATGCGGCCAACACCAGGCACGCCGTCAAGGATGCGAAGCGAACGGAATTCCACAGCGCGCTCGTTCCGGCGGCTAGAGCGGTTGGCAGTTCAATCCAGGTCCGGCCCGTCGCTGCTAATTGAAGCACGGGCAGGCCTACCGACAACACGACCAGGGACATCATGCATGCACCGGCCACTCCGTGCCACACCCGACCTAAATGATGTCGAAAAACGTCAGGCGATGCCGTTGGCTTCCAGTGCGGCCAGGGAACTCTACGCCGCGACAACACCCACAAAAGTGCCAATGGGGCTGCCACCAGCGGCCAACTCAGCCACACCACACCCGCCGTGTCGAACAATGTGTTGAACCGCACCCACATTTCCGCCGGGAAGACTTTCACCTGCAGAATCACCGGCACCGCGAAATTGTTCAAAGCCAGCACGAATATGAGGACCGCTGCCGGCAAGGCCATTGGCCTTGCCAGCGGCACCAATAGCGCTTTAACGAACGCCCAGCCAACCACCGCAGGGTCGCTCTCCACGCACGCCACTTCCAGTCGCCCCCACGCCCCCCACGCCGCCAGCATGGCGATGGGCCAGAACATCAGCGTCAGTATCAAAACTGTTCCCCAAATCGAAAACGGATTCACCGCTAGCCACGCGCGCCACGCCCCACCGGCGCCCAGGTAATGCAGCCACGTGTTTGTCACTACAAATGGCGGCAGCGCCAGCGCTACCAGGCCCAGCCCAAGGAAAACCCGCTGCCACGTCCGGTTCAAGCCCGCTACAAACAGTCCTGCCATCCAGCCCGCTCCAGACGCCACCAGGGCCGTTAAGCCAGCCACCAAGAGACTGTTCTGGAGCAGGATCCAGTTCATCGCAAAAAGACTCCGTTGAGAACCTCTGAAGTGCTTTCCAACTCGTTCAACAAGCTTTCCCACTCCACTTGCAGCGTTCCCGTTGGTCCAGTGTCAGCGCCCTCTAGCGCGTGCGCCTGAATCAGCCAGTCCGTGACCTGAGTGCTCTGCAAATACTTAAACAGCTTCTGCACCGCTTCCGTTCTTTCCGGCTGCTCTGGTCTCCCGCGTATGACGCCCAGCGTATTCGGAATCAGGAGCATCTCGGGCCCAAGCGGCAAGCCAACAACCGGCAAGCCTTCCCTTTGGCCCGCGAAAATGTCATCGGAATCCGTCATTCCGATCCATGCGTCGCCCTTTCCAACCCTTCGCACCACTCCCATATTCCCATCCATCAGCAGGGGCTTGTTGGCTGCCAGTGCCCGGCACCACGCTTCCCATGCTTCCGCGCCCCAGAGCTGCCGCAACGCGTGAAAATGCGTCGCCGTGGTTCCAAATTGGGGATAAGCCAGCGATACCTTTCCTCTCCAGGTGTCGTTGGTCAGTTCCAGCAGGGATCCTGGGGCTGACGCCGGCTGCAGCAAGTTCGTATTGATCACCAATCGCCGACTCCGGTGGCCGAATCCCGCCCATCCGTTCGTTTCCAGGAATACCTCTCGGGCCGCCAACTGCCGCGTCCTCATCTCCTCGTTCCCCCAGAAGAGGTCGCACTGCGGGCGTTCCCGCTCCGCCAGCAGCCGGTTTGCCAGCCCCACTGTCTTCACCAACTCACTGTCGAACACGGCCCGGACCTTGATCCCTGTGGTCTTTTCAAAGTCGGCAAAAATCGGCTCCGCATAGACTTGGTCCTGTGCGCAATAGACCACTACCGCTTGCACAGCAGGCGCGGTCGACCGTTGCACCAGGACCCACGTAAACGAAATGGTCAAAGCCAGTCCGATCACCGCCCAAACTACAGGGACCCGATTCCGGCCGTTCTCTGGATTGGCGGGCCTTGTCTCGTCCGCACGATCCGGAGTCTTATTTGATTCTTTCATGTTCGTCTACACAGTCCTCCGGTGGTAATACCACCACTCGAGCAGGAGGATCGCCAGCCCGATGCCCGCGATGCTCCGCCACACTTCCATGTTGGTTCGCCGGAGTGTCGTGGCCTCAACCTGCTCAAACTGTCCCAACTGCAACGAATCTTGTGGTCGCGTGTCGCTTTCCGCCGCGTCCAGAAGATTAACGCAGAAGGTCATCGACGTGTCTCCCAGTTGCAGCCGGTAAACGCCCTGTGATTGCGTTTGACCAAACACGAACTCGCTCGCGCCGGGATCGATCTGGTACGTCTTGATCTCCCCATCAGGGAAGGTGACACGGGCTGTGGTTTCCGGTTTCGCCAGCGGCAACCTCAGCGCCTCCCCCGACTTCACCAGCAACTGGCCACCTGCCGCGTTCGCTGGGTTCAACCACTCCATCGCATTCGCGACAAAGATCGGAAAAGACACGCGTAGCGGCCAGTTACTGTTCAGCGGATCGAACCCCACCCATACAATTCGCTGCCGGTTGAGTTCCCCGGCCAGGATTAGCGGCGCCTGCGGAGAATCCAGAAGTGACACGGCCCAGCCTGGGGTCTTCGCGGCCAGGCTCTCTGCGATCTGGACGTTCTCAAAACCGACGTAGCGCAGCAACGGATGGGTGTAGCGCCAATCAACAATCGCAGGCCCTTCCAGACGTTCCACCGAAGTAAACCAGTTGCTCTGTGCCACCTGGAAAGCCAGCACGTTCCCCGTCGGCCAAACCGCCGGGGTCACACCATCCAGCACTGTAAAATCATATCCATTGGCGGTCTCAGCCAGACCCCCAGCCAGGCTTACCTCGGCGTTGGGCACGCTTCGCAACGCCCGTTCCAGGAAGCGATTGCCGGATGTTACTAACAACGCTTTCACCGGTTTCGGCAACAGGCTCACCAGGCTCGCCTCGTTGTCGGCTGCCAAATCATCTGTTGCTTTGAGCCGGGCTGTAAATACCCCGTCGGTGGTTTGCTCCGCAATGAACACCTGGGGGGTGGTTTCACCCGCGGGCACCTTTACCGCTCGCGTCTCCAGCAAGCGCCCGTCGAGTCTCAACTCCAACTCCCCTTCCACCGCGTTGGTCGCGAAATTTGCAGTGCTCACATAAACCGCCCGTTGCCGTGGATTCTCCGGATTCGCCCGTGCGTCCAATGCGATGATTCCCGCGTTGTTGCCCCGCACGCCAACGCGGTGAAAAATCAGCGGCAGTGCCTTGTTCTCGAACTCCCGCAACTCCGGCACGGCACCGTCACTGAACAAATGAATCTCGGCTCCTCGCTGGTCGCGCACCAACGACTCCGCCATTCGGAGTGCCGGCACCAGCCGTGTCGGTCCGTGCGACGGCGCGCAAGCCTCCAGCGCTCTGCGCAATGCCGCCTTTTCGCTCGTTGCCGACTGTTTCACCTCCGTGGTGGCCCCCGCCTGCAGAATTACCATCTGGTCGCTCCCGGCCAACGCGTTTACCCATTTCAGGGCCTCAGCGCGGGCCTTCTCGAAACGCGACGGCGCCTCGTCTGTCGATTGCATCGAGGCCGAGGCATCTAACACCACAACCCGTAAGTGTGCCGGTTTCACCTGAGCTGAGAAATAGGGGCGGGTCAAGGCGAGCACCGCGAGCGCAACGAGCAGAATTTGCAGCAGGAGGAGCCAGTTCTTCCGCAGTTTCTGGAAAGGTGCGCTCGCCTGGGTTTCGGCCAGGAACCGCTGCCACAACACCGTGCTGGACACCAGGCGCACCACTCGCTTGCGCTTCAAGAGATAAAACAGAATCACCACCGGGATTGCGGCGGCAAACGCAAAGGCGGCGGGAGCCAGAAAATTCATCTCGCCCTCCGTCCTTTTCTGCAGCCTGGCAGGCTCATGCCCATACCTCGGCTTTCCGTAGTTGGCGCAAGAGCAGGTCTTCCAACGGCGTGTTCGATGGCGCAACGAAAAACCGGATGCCGCGTCGCTGGCAAAACTCGCGCAGCCGTTGGATATAATTCTGAACTGTCTGCTGGTAATGCTTTAGGCGATAACGCCCGAATGTGACTTCCTGGATGACTCCCGTTTCGGCATCCACCAGACGTAAATCACCAAACACTGCAGGGTTCAATTCCTCCGGAGACAAGATCTGGACGATGTCCACCTGGAACCCGCGTCCCAATAAGGCGTTCAATCCGTTTTCGTACCCCGCCGGGTCCAGAAAATCGCTCAGCACTACCGCCAGTCCGGAATGCCGTGCTTCCAGTGCGCCCCGCCGCAGGGTGGCATCGAACTCCACCGAGCCGCCTGCAGTCAGAGCTTCCAGACTCTTGAGAAACTGCAGCGCGGACTTGCGGCCCCGAACGGACCGTAGCGCACCTCGGGCTGCCGACTCTTCCGCAGTCAGGGCTCCATTCCCGCTTCGCGTTGCCGGGAACGGCAGCACGCTCACCCTATCAAAGCTGCAAAGCGCCACATACCCCATGGCCGCGGCCACCCGGCGGGCAAAGTCGAACTTACGCGGCTCGCCGAAATTCATCGATTCGCTCGCGTCCAGGAATATCCGAACAGGAAGCTCGCGTTCTTCCTCATAGAGTTTCAAGAAGAGGCGTTCCAGGCGGCCGTAGAGGTTCCAATCCAGGTAGCGAAAATCGTCGCCCGGGGTGTAATCCCGGTAGTCGGCAAACTCCACCGACTGCCCCCGCGCCCGGCTGCGACGTTCACCTCGGAGAGAACTGCGGGCTCGTCGCGAAGCCAGCAACTGCAGCTGCTCCAGCTTTCGCAAGAGTTCAGGGGTGAGCAGGGCGTCTGGCATGGCTCAGGTCACCGTCCCGGTCTTCGCAGTGCGGGGAATGAGATGGGTTCAGTTTTTGCCATCAGTTGTTCGCGCTTTTTGCCACCGCGGCTTTCAGATGACCACGGACGCTCCCATTGATCGGGGGACATCGCGCAGCACCTGGGCGATGATATGGTCCGTGGTGACCCCTTCAGCCTCCGCCTCGAAATTTGGGATTAGCCGGTGCCGTAGCGCGGGTGCCGCTGCGTGTTCAATATCGTCGAAGCTGACGTTGAACCTCCCTTCCATGAGCGCTCGCACCTTGCCAGCCAGTAGCAGGGTCTGCCCACCGCGTGGGCTGCTGCCAAACCGCAGGTACTGTGAGGCGATCGGGACCCCGGTTTCTGTTCGCGGATGCGTCGCCATAACCAGTCTCACGGCATAGTCTTTTACGTGGGACGCCACCGGCACATCACGTACCAGCCTCATCAACTCCAGCAAGTGCTCCCGCGTAACGCTTTTGCGCACTTCCGCTTTCGTGCTTCCTGTCGTCCTCCCCAGCACCTCTGCCAGCTCCTCCGAGGAGGGGTAACCCACCAGCAATTTGAAAAAGAACCGGTCGAGCTGTGCTTCCGGGAGCGGGTAGGTGCCTTCCTGGTCGATGGGGTTCTGTGTCGCCATCACGAAGAAAGGTTCCGCCAGCCGCCGCAGTTCTCCTCCAGCCGTCACCTGGTGTTCTTGCATGGCTTCCAGCAGCGCCGACTGCGTCTTCGGGGTCGCCCGGTTAATCTCATCCGCCAAAATCAAATGGGCAAACACCGGCCCTTTCTGAAATTGGAACTCCCTTCGGCCTGCCGTCGTCTCCATCACAATGTTGGTTCCCAGGATGTCCGCTGGCATCAGGTCGGGCGTGAATTGAATGCGGTTGAACGACAGATCCAGCACCTCCCCCAGTGTCCGCACCAGCAGAGTTTTGCCCAGGCCAGGCACTCCCTCCAGTAACACGTGCCCTCCGGCAAATAACGCGATCAAGGTGCTGTCCACAATCGCTTCGTGACCCACGATCACTTTGCCGATCTCCGCCCGCAGTTCCTGGTACGTTTGTCGAAAAGCTTCAATAGATTGTTCTGTGCTCACGTTAAAATAAGGGTCTCAGGGTTTCTCAATGCGTTTTCAAAAAGTAATTACATCAGTTCACACGCCCGGACACCTCTGTGCACGCCACAGCCTCCACCTTTCGGGGTGTCTGTTCGTCTCGACGCTACTCCAAAGCGTCGGCACGGGCTTACTTGATGTCGTCAAAATAGTCGCGCACGGCGTTCTGGTAAGCGCGGGGCACCTTTTCCTGGCTCAACGCCGTTTCCGCCTCCGTTTGCGCCGCCG
The DNA here is from genome assembly GCA_002428665.1 of Verrucomicrobia subdivision 3 bacterium UBA6082. Lineage (GTDB taxonomy): Bacteria > Verrucomicrobiota > Verrucomicrobiia > Limisphaerales > UBA8199 > UBA6082. The sequence continues at coordinate 10,054 of DIXK01000053.1, read as the reverse complement.
CCGCCGCTTCTTCGTAGCCAACCTTGCTCTGGCCTTTGATGCTCACGCCTTTCAGGGTAATGCTCGGCATCTGTGCCCCAGGAGAAAACTGGCCTTTGACCTTGGTGGGGCTCAAGTCGGGGCTCACCTCGCCCGGACCGCGATCCGACAGCCCTCTCGCGTCCATGTCCGGTCGCACCACACCGGAATTGTCCCAACCGCCAGCCCAGCCACCAGTCCAATCATTTTCTTCGTCCGCCCAGGTTCCCACGCCAGTTCCCGGCTTCCCGCCAGGTTTGAAGCCGGGCTTGCGTCCCAACCCCCAACCACTGCATGAGCCGATGCATTCAGAGGCTTCGCGTAACGCCTCCAGTCCCTCAGCCAATTGCTGGCAATCCGCAAGCTGCTGCATGAGCGACTCCAATTCCTTCGCAGCGGCTAACAATGATTCCGAGGCGGCTGGCTTGTTTCCTTGTTTCATCTGCTGCACGGCTCTTTTCAGGTGCTCGGCGACGTTCTCATAATTCCCCGCCGGGTCGATAGCTTTGCTCACCTCCTCGAGGATGCGGTCCAACTGTTCCGGAGTGAGATTCGCCGCTTCCAGCTTCTTCGCCATTTGCCGCAACGTGTTTTCCGCCGCCTCCGGTTGCCCGTGATCCAGTTGCTCGGCCAAATCCTTGCCCAACTGCTCCGCCTGTTGCTGCAGTTGCGCCAGGGTCTTGGCCATCTGCTGGGTCTTCTCGAGATCCTGCAGCGCTTCATTGAGATCTTTCAAGAACAGGTCGGTCTTTCCGGCTGCCAGCGCTGCAATCGCTTCATCCAGTTGGGGCAACTGCAGCCCGAGATCCTCCGCTTGTCTCGCCAAGGCCGAAAGTGAGTCTGACAGTTTCTGGTTCTCGGTGTCCCCAGGCGAATTGGGGTCGTTCATCCCTTTAGCGGCAGCTTGGAGCTTCTCCAGGTCGCGTTTTAACTTTTCCAAAGCCTCCGGGTTATTGGAGGGGTTGCCTATCTGCTTTTGCAGCGAATCAATTTGTTTCTGAAGCGTGTCCGGACTCTGGTTCTGGCTTCCTCCACCCTGCCGGGCTGCCTGCTGGAGGCGTTTTAGGACAGGATCTTTGGCAAATGAATCGAGTTCGTCCTTGAGTTTCTCGCTGGCGGTCGCCAGGTCCTTGAGGGCATCGCTGCGGGTGAGGGGTTGCCGGGCGAGCAGGTTCCCCAGTTCGGCGACCGACTCGAGGGCCTGCTGCGTAGGTTCCATCACCGGGGTGCGGCGCTCGAGGTTCCGCCGGGTGAGTACGGCCAGTTGCTGGCCGATTTCCTTGATGTTTTCCTGTTCGGCTTGCTTCTGCAGGTGAGCTTTGCTGCGATATTCAGGGACGAAACCCAATCCAGCTCCTACAGCCAGGACCAGTGCCGCCCATCGGGCCACCCTGGGCAGGCGAAAAGGCACCATGCGCTTCGGGTCCACCGAGTCCAGGTGGTGGGCCGCGTCCGCCATCACTAGGTCGCGCCAAGACCCGGAAGTCGGGTCTGACGCAAACTCCAGCGCGGAACTCAACCGTTCCTTCAGCCGCTGGCGATCATCCACCCAGCGCGCGACTTCTTGCAGCGGGAGTCGGCGCCAACCGCCCCAGCAAGCACCGGCGAGCAGGCACGGGAAAGGGATAAGCCCTGCCAGCATCAGGGTCCAGAGGGGCAGGGGATAGACGTGATAGACCCCCAGTAACAGCAAGGCGAGAATGGCGCCCACCAGCAATCCTTGCCACAGACCCCGCAGCGCCCGCGCCAAGCGGCAACGCCGCGAAACGTCGCGAAGTGCTGACTCAATTGCATCAAGTTCGCTCATGGCCTCAGCCCAACCTTTCCGTCGCCGCTGTTTTCAAGCCCCCCGGCGGTATCTTTTAGACATGCGCCCCGCGAATCTGTTGCGAGATTATTGTCGCTCGTATTCGCCTTTGCCCAGCCTCTTGAGAACCGTAAACCCAGCTTTCTTGGCATCCGAAAACGAAACCGTCTTCGGTGAATTAAACGAGGACCATACCTTCCTCACCGGCTTCTTGCAGGCCGGGCATTTAGTCAACGGAGGCGCTGATAACGGTCGGCACAAAGTGAACTTGCCACCGCACACCGCGCAGTCCCCTTCAGTCAATTCATATTCGTAAAGCGGCATGGTTTCAACTACCTCTACAAAATCTGCGCGTTCTCTCGGGAAGTCAATCGGGTTCTGCGCAGGCAGACGAGCTTGCGGCTGGTCATTTCCCTGGGGTTGCCGCTGGACATTTAATCGCGAAGCCTGTTTGCAGAGGTGGTTGTTGAAATCCCCGTTCCGAATGGGGGAAATAAACCATCCGGGCAGTTCGACACCAACTGATTAAGGACGATGCTCGGATCGAAATCCGTTAATCAAGGGATCATTGTTCGGTAGAACCTATTGGGGTAGACATCGGCATCAACGTCGATGCACCAGCCTTCCCCGTGGGCGTCGGTCTCGATCGCCTCAATACCTGTCCACACGCCGTTGTTTAGGGGAGCCTAAACAACACTTTTGGTCAAAGGGACTCCTACTTCAACGCTCCCGCCGTGTACTGGTCATATTTCTCTGCAACCTTCGCTTGAGCGGCGTTACCTGCGTGCAGGAAGAACCGGTACCGGAAAGTGACACTGCCTCCGGCAGGTAATTCCAGGTCGCCAGCGGTTTTGTTTTCTTTCAGGTTTTCGAAATCGTGCTTGCCGAAGGGATTCGCGGCAAACAGGCCGTAATCGCGAACGTGCCACCACGTCGGATGGCGCGGGTTGGACGGGTGATCAAAAATGGCCACACCAACAATTTTATCCTGAATCGGTCCGGAATAATCGCACCATTTGGCACGTTTCCCCCAGGTGGCAGCGTTGCGGTCATTGTTGCTGTTCAGGATCTCGGTACGATCGGGGCTTTTGGTGAGTCGCATCGTCTCCGACAGCCGCAGTGCGATGGTTCCTTCTTTAGTATCTCCCAACGTGAGCGGTCCCTGCGTCGCCAGCCAGGTAATGTCCAGGTCGATCAGCCATTCCCCGGCTTTGGTCGGACGGTGGAAGCGCAAGGTGCGCTCATCATGGCAAAGCGGCTTGCCATCGACGCTAACCCAGGTATTGCGCGTGGCGATGACGCCGGCGTCTTTGCCGGACTCGAGTCTTGTGAATCGCTCATGCAGAATTCGCCCGGACTTATTCCCTTCAGCCCAGCAATCGTGGCCATTTACTGCCCCGTGACCTACCCAGAAGGAGCGATGGTGAGGATGATCACGCACTTCGCCCGGAGTTTCCTTCATAGGATAATCGCGGGTGAGGTTGAGCCCGTGCGGGCCTACCAGGGGATAGAGGAACGGGCGCGGCACGTTAGTGAAATAGTACTCCGTGAATACCTGGCCATCAATTTCGACGCGGACCCGGTCGTCGGTCGGCTGGATCTGGACGCCTTGTCCAGGGGCGGCTGTGCCCGCGTTGGGCGCCAGAGTCGCAAAGATGAGAACTGCGGAAAGCACGGACGCGTGTAAAACAGAAGGTTGCATTTGCCGAAAAACTGGCCGGTTTTGTGAGGGCGGTCAATGGAAAAGGAAAGTCTTCGGCCTCCCGCGCTGCCTCGGGTGCCTGAGATGCCAGTCGCGCCGCGATCCGGCAATCTGTGTCGGTGGTCCTGGCGGGACTACAGCATCCCAACTGCCTTCCGTTGGACCCATCCTGCCTGGCGCGGGCCGATTGAGATTTGGAGCCAATCCTCCTTCTCATCAAGCACCCGCATCTCCGCGCCGCTGTGGACATCAAAAGCCGCTTGCGATTCCTCGAATGGGCCGTGCCGCACGGCAATTTTGTCATCCAGGACAATGGCTGACCGATCGCTCCGGAGTCTCTGGAAAGAGCCCACCGCCAATGAGCCCAAGACCAAAGCCAGCAAAACAGTTCCGGCCAAGCCATAGCCAAGCGTTCGTTTAACTTGCGGAAAAAACTGCATTAAGGTCAGCAGAGTAAAAGCTATCCAGACGGCTCCGGCTGCCAACCCGGTCCATTCATTTACCGTCAGGCGGCTAAGAAACCGGTCTCGCATCCCCAGTTTTGAAGTCGGCCCCTTCACCTGTTTGCGCGCGAATCCCAGGTTTGCCCTAAGGTCCGGATCGCGCGGATTAAGAAGCTCGGCCCGGCGATACGCCAGGATGGCGCGACCGATTTGGCCGGACCGGAACTGGGCATTGCCCAAGTTAAACCAGACGGCAGGGCTGGCGTCGCCGCTCGCTAACAGCTTTTCGTAGGCTTGGGCTGCCTCGGTGTAGCGCCCCTCTTCATAAAGTTTATTTGCTGCCTCGAACTGAACCGTCAACGGGTCAGCCTGGCTCTTGAACCCAGCCAAGACCAGCCATAGCACCAGTATCGCCCAGTTTGCCCGGTGCGGCGAAAATGCGCGGTTCAAAGCCGTCATGCCGTGATCCTCCGCACTTCTTCCAACGCCGCTTCCGTCTTTGGCACGAACGCAGCCAGTTCCTGGCTGCTTTTGATCGGCGCGAAGCGGGCCAGGTTGCAGGTCTGGAAGAGGTCATGCAGCTGGGCCAGGACCGGTTCTGGCACGCCTATTGGCCGGAGGCGCTCGTCGATGACCGCTTCCGTGATGGCTGAGGCGGGCACGTCTAATCGCTCGCCAAGCTGTTCCTGCAGGAGCCTGGACAGGGTGGCAAAGAAGGCTTCGGAGTTGTTGTCGGCTGCCTGAGTTCGCAGTTCGGCCAAGCCCTCACGGATGATCCGGGCTGTCTCTCGTTGGCGCCGCAGGCGCGGGTTGCGGGCCAGTTTTTCGGAGCGGCGGCGCCAGGCCACGGCTGCAAAATAGGCCAGTATGGGTACGCTTTGCAGGGCGAGGAACCAGGGCTGCGCCATTAGTGGTGGACGCACCTGGGCTATCACGCCCAACCGTTGCTTGATATGCACGATGTCCTGTGCCGGGGGAGGCGGTTCTTCAGCGGTCCTGGTGCCCGCAGCCACGCTTGGCAGCGGGAGGGCGCCCGCGGGGCGCACCACCAAGGGCGTGGCCGGATGCGTCACAGTGCGATAAGCTTTCGCTTCGGGATCAAAGAAGCTGAACGTGATGGGTGGTACGGCGGTAATCGAAACCTTCTCCGGAATGATCACCTGCTCGAAATGTTTCGTCCCCGATAACCCCAGCGCATCCCCCGGTTCCAATTTGGTGGTTGGAGGGTAGGTTTTGAAATCCGACCAACCGGGTTGTTCCGGGAAGTTGAGGCTATCGATCGCTCCCCGGCCGGCCAGGGTAATTTTCACGGTGATTGGGTCCCCGACCGCTACATTGGTTGGGCCGACCGTTGCGGTTAGTCCGAACGAGCCGATGGCGCCGTTGAATCCCGGGGGTACTCCTTCTTTTGGCAGTGGCAGGATTTCCAGGGTTTCCGCCTCGGTCGCAAATGCAAACTGCCTTTGCTCGGAACCGCCGAAGAAGGAATCGAACATGCCTCGCACGCCGAACTGTTCGGCGAACGGATCACGACGGCGATTTTGTGACGGCAGTTGGAGCACGGCTGAAGCGGCGACGGGACCGAGTTGCAGCGGGCCTGCCCGTAGCGCTTTCACCGGGTAGACCAGCGGGATGACGGTGTAGATTGCGTTGCCGACCTGCGCTTGGGTCCGATTGCCTTCCGCCATCTTCCCCACCAACGCGCCTTCGGCAGGAAAATCCGAAATCTGAAAATCACTGATATTCTGCACTCCTTGGCGGAGGTATAATTGGAGTTGAACCACGGTGCTCTCGCCAAGGTAGAGTTGCTTCTTGGGGACGATGAGTTTCAGGAAGACAAGTTCTTTTCCAGAATTCACCGCCTGGGCCGAGGGTGAATCCGGTTTGACGACCTTCAGCGTCAACTGTGGTGTGGTCAGCGCCTTGCCTTCGACGGCGATGCTCATGGCGGGGATCACATAATCACCGACCTGGCGGGGCACGACCCGGAAGTTGTAGCTGGTGGTAGAAATTACCTGGCCTGGAGCCATGCTGATCTGGCTGGATTCTCCTGCAGAAACCATTTGCAGATTGGGGACGGCAGGTGGCGTTGGAACGGCCTTCGGTTTTCCTCCCGAAAAGGTGATCGAGAGTGTGGCGGACTCTCCGAGGGTGATGATGTCCCGGTCCAGGGTAGCCTGGACTGTTGGGGCGCCTGTCGCCGGGGCGGTTGACAGCAGCGACAGCCCTGCAAAAACGGAAAACAGCCAGAACCCGATTCGGGTTTGGCTCAAGACCACGGCCTTTGTTTGTCCCAGCGACCTGTATTCCAACATCGTAAAGCACCGAGTTTTGCCCACCAACAGCCTTGTGCGCAAGCTCGCTTCATTCTCCTGGTCTTGGCTTCAACCTGCATCACCCAGGCACCGCTCGCTGAATATAGACAATCCCGCCGCCGAAACGTTCGGGCGGCAGTGTTCGGCGCCTGGCAGGGTCAGCCCGGGGAGGGGCAGGATTGACCGGCGCCAGTCCGCGGCGTTAACTTCGCGCCATGCGAGAAACGAACCTGGCGGTTCCAGTGCCCTGGACCATAGGGGTTTTCTGGCCGGCAGCAACCTGCCGGCGGCGTGGGGCTCTGGTCCGATTGCGTTCCCTATTCTACAAGGGTGTCGCATGAATGAATCGCTCACGGTGCTGGGCGCGGTTCTCCCGGTTTTTGGCATTATCGGCATTGGCCTGGTGATCCGGAAGCTGAACTGGCTGACGGAGGAGGCCGATCAGAGTCTCCTGCGGGTCAACATCAACTTGTTGTTTCCTTGCCTGGTGCTGGATTCCACGCTCGGGAATCCGGCGCTTTCCGGCCTGAGCAACCTGGTGCTGGCGCCGGTGGTGGGTTTTGGGACGGTGGCTGCCGGCATCTTGCTCGCGCTGGCGGCCCGGCCTCTGTTGGGGAAGTGCGATACCCGGACGGGGCGCACTTTTGCGGCTACCGTGGGGATCTACAATTATGCCTACATACCCCTGCCGCTGGCGTTGTTGTTGTTTCCGGGCAGTGAGACGGTGGGGGTGCTGTTTGTGCACAATGTGGGGGTGGAGATCGCGATGTGGACGCTTGGGGTTTACCTCTTCAGCGCGGGAACCGCGGGCAGAGACTGGCGCAAGTTTATCAACGCGCCGTTGGTGGCGATTGTGGCGGCGCTGGTGCTGAACGCGCTGGACGCGGACTCCCGGATCCCCCGGCCGGTGATGACGGGGATACACTGGCTGGGGCAATGTGCTATTCCGATGGCGTTGATCCTGATCGGGGCGGTGGTGGCAGATTACCTGGGGGATTTCCGCACTTCGGCCGGTTGGCGGAGTATGGGAGCGGCGGTACTTTTGCGGTTGTGTGTGCTTCCGATCATCTTCCTGGTCCTGGCCAAGTATCTTCCGGCTTCGACGGAGTTGAAACGGGTGATGGTGCTGCAGGCGGCGATGCCGTCGGCGGTGTTTCCGATTGTGATGTCGCGACATTATGGCGGGGATCCGCCGACCGCGTTGCGGGTGGTGATAGCGACTTCGCTGGTCAGCCTGGTAACGATGCCACTGTGGATTCGTTTCGGGATGGCCTACGTGCGGCCGTAAGCACGGGCTGGTGGTAGCCCATAGGAGGGATGGAGCACTTTTCCGCACTTTAAAGCACTTTTCTGCACCGATTCGAGAAAGGCCGAAGGCTGAAGGCTGAAGGCTGAAGGCTGAAGGCTGAAAAACCGAATAAAGACGAACGTCGAACATCGAACATTGAACGTCCAATGGTGAATGACTGACAAGCGAAGGGCAGCCAGAAAGGCTGAAGGCCTAACAGGACTACAGACTACAGACTACGGGACTATGGGAGTACGGACTTGACCGACGCCGAACGTGGGCAGGCGCGGGCGCGCGCTGGGGGCGCGGCGCCCGGCGCCCGGACCACGCGGGTCTGGATGCCTCGTCTGCTGATTTAATTTAACCGTATATGTCAAAGAACGGGATCCTGAACGGAGCCGGGTGGCGGCTGCAGGCGGCCACGGGGCAACCGGTTCAAAGGACCCAAAAACGGAGGTAAGATAGCAGACAAAAGAGACGCTTCGCTACTGACAGTTCATGACATTGACCTGACACGAGCGGACATTGACCTGACAGGAGTGGACAGTTCATGACACAAGCAGGACTACGGGACTACGAACTTGCGGCGTAGCGCGGGCGTCCTCGCCTGCGAGTTCCAGCGGCGTCCCGCCGCAACGCGGATTTGAGATTTGCGATTCGAGATGCCCGAAGGCCGGGAGACTGCGGACAGAGGTCACACCGTTCCACCGTCCTCCGGTTACGTAACCGGACGGAGCGGGTGGACCCAATGGCGTCTTGAGGTCAGCGGAACGGAGCGCCGGTCTGTGACCGGCTTTGGGTGTGCCTGCTGGGGCTTCGCGTTCGTTCGCTTTCAGCGCTGCTGACCGGGGTTGCAGGCAGGTACGGTTTAAGCCGGTGACACACCGGCGCTCCGTCGATGCCGTGCGCCCGCGGCAGGAACGTCGGTCTGTGACCGGCTTAACGCGGGCGTCATTCAAGACCAATCCCAACGGGATTCGATCATTTAGCGAAGGGTTGGGCCGGTCACGGCCCTACCCTGGATCGAGGCACAGCCCAAAGATCATTTTTCAACACTGAAGGTGTTGGATTCAATGGCCTCGCAACATCGTGACCGGACGAAGCGGACGGACCCAGTGGCGTCCGAAGGTCAGCGGAACGGAGCGCCGGTCTGTGACCGGCTTACACCGCACACCGTTTCCGTGGACGAAAAACAGGGACGCACGCCAAGAAGAAGATGAAGGAGAGGGGGATGGGGAAAGCGGTCGTGGATGCCGCCCTCTCATTAGCACCTGGCTTCAGCCAGGTGGGTCCGGTCGCCCAGCGTCCCGCGGAGCCGTTTTAACGGCTTCCAAACCCGCTCCTGACGCCTCCTGCGCGGCCGGAGCGCCGGTCTGCGACCGGCTTTGGGTGTGCCTGCTGGGGCTGCGTGCTCATTCGCCCTCGACGCTTCTGACCGGGGTTGCCCTCAGGCACGGTTTAAGCCGGTGACACACCGGCGCTCCGTTGTTGCTGTTCGCCCACGGCCGGAGCGCCGGTCTGTGACCGGCTTTAAGCATCCCCTGTCCTTGAGGAGCGAGAATGAGGAGAGCGTCCCTACGGTTCCGGACCTGAAATCGGTGGTGCCATGGAGCAAAAAAACACCAGGGGATGGTCAAAAACCTCTTTTGGCGAAAAGTTGTCGAGCAAATTCTGCTGGTGGAGCGAGGTGACATCGACCTGACAGGAGATGACATTGACCTGACACGAATGGACATTGACCTGACACTTCATGACATTTGCAGGTGAGGGCTGGACAATGATGAAAATTTTTTTAACCTCTCGATTATCCCCCCCCTGTACCCCCCCAAGACCTGATAACAAGTTAGTACGGAATTCTTGATCTATCAAGTATTACACGTACAACGCTGAAGGGCCTCGGGCGCCGCAGTGCGACCCGAGGCCCCTTCATGAGTACAAGGAGGTACAAGAGGTACTCCTTGTACAAGAGGTACTCCTTGTACAAGAGGTACTCCTTGTACGAGAGGTGCTAAAAGAAGACAAGGAGCAGGAAGCAGGTGGTTTACAGGCCTGTACGGACAGACGCCTTCCCGGGCCCTTGAGGGGCCGGGAAGGCTTCCCGAAATAGTGCGGAATTATTGACCACGTACTCAGCGCTTAGTTGACCAGTTGATTGACCAATTGGGATGGTTCACGGGGTGACTTTTGACGGGATGAACAGAATTTACAGGATGATGGTTTCAATCCGCGCCCCTTGAGTCGCTCTGGATCTGTGTGGCAGAGTTTCGGGATGTGGCCCGAAGCCGACCATTCGGTGGGTGGCCAAGGCCAGTTGCCAGCTGAAGGTTTTGAAGGCGGTTTCTTCATGTTTCGGCCCCGATCGTGGCGCGAATGCGCGCACGGCTCTGCCCGCCCTTTAAGGTGCTCCAACCTAACTGTCTGAACAAGCCGGTTTTGCCGGCTGGAGGCCGGTGCGGAGAAATCGGTTTCGCCGGCACGGTG
>DIXK01000076.1 GCA_002428665.1 Verrucomicrobia subdivision 3 bacterium UBA6082 | reverse complement strand
ACTCAACATTATATTACTAATGTTGAGCCCAACATTAGTAATAGTAGCGGAGTAGGCCGCCGAGTCTCTGGCGGGAACGGATGGTGCCGATATCCGGAAATTCCGTGAATTCTGGTCGGATGATCTTGTTCTCCAAACCTGGGTGATTTCGCTCAGTGTGATAATGCAAAGCGAATTCAGAAACAACTCGGCGTAATGCGGATTCTCCGAAGCAGATCATTCGCTCCACGCAGGATGCTTTGATGCTTCGCACGAACCTTTCGGCGAAAGCGTTCAAATTTGGACTTCGCACCGGTAGTCGCAGCGGTGCAACTCCGGCGCTCTTGAGGGTCGCTCGGAATTGTTCGGTGAAAAGTGCGGATCGGTCATGGATCAAGAAGCGGTTGCCGCGCAAGAAGCCGTCACAGGCGTCGGTCAGATTTCGCGCCGTCTGTAACATCCAGGTTTCGCAGGGCTCTGGAATAATTCCAGCAATGTGGACTTCCCGCGTCATCAAACGCATCACGAAGAGCACGTGATGCCGCACCAATCCGACGGACGTCCACACTTCGACGGTGAAGAAATCCGTCGCTGCCATCGTGCTCCAATGAGCTCTGAGGAATTCCTTCCAGGTCATTTCCTTGCGCCGTTCTGGCGCTGGATCCAGACCGGCTTGGTGCAGAATGTTGGCAATCGTGCTACGCCCGACCTCGTGTCGCAAATTGGCTAGGGCCCCTTGGATGCGCGTGTAACCCCATGACCGGTTTTCTCGTGCCCTTCGGAGGACCGGTTCGCGAATGTCCATTCTGGTCGGCGGGCGACCGAGTTTGCGTTTCTTGCTCGAATCGTATTTCTTGGCAATCAAGCGACGGTGCCAGGCCAGAAGGGTATCGGGGGTAATGATGCTAGCAAAGCGGGCGAGGCCTTTTCGTCCAATCGGCCTGCCCTTGGCGGCCAGACGACAGCGTTGGTCCTCATTGAAGCGCGGTCGCTTGGCCAATTGCTCTTGAAGGACGCGGATCTCCTCCTGAAGATATTCGATTACGAGTTGCTGGCGGTGATTCATCCAACCAGCAACACAAACGAGCAGAAAACGTAAGGGCGTCATTTGGGGAGTTTCCGTTCAGCGTCATTTTGTAGCGAGCAATTCTTCGGAAACACTCAGTCGCATCAAAACGCTAAGCCGCGGAATTGCAAAGCATTACCCTCGTGCGAGTTTTTGGACAGTAGCCGCGCTGTTTTTCGCGGTGTTTTTCGCGGGTTGACTTGGGTTCAAAAGACGTGTAAACGATTTGGACCACGAACATAAACGGCTCGTTCGCTCAATGATTGTTAGGCGCTGAACCATACGCGTGAACTATGAAATACCAGTCGCTCTTCATTATCGCCCTCTGCGCTCTTTCGGTTTCCTGCGACCGCAAGAAACCATCCGAGTCAACAACATCCGTTGAGATCCCATTAGTGGCCAAAGCGGGAACAGACGAAGACGTGCTCAAGTCCGAGATTGGCCGAGGACTAGAGGAGCAATTCAACCTCGCTCAGATTCCAGTGGGAGACGTTGAGATAATGAGTGGTATTAGTTCCCTGGTGGAAGGCAACGACTGGGAGAACAGACGCTTCAAATCGGATTTTTCCGACTATCTGAAAAATTTGGAGAGCAGGCAACTTGTGACCCTTTCGGAAAAGAATCAGTCCGACCTGGGCGCTATGGCGCGTATGGGCGCGCGAACCGTCACGGTAATGCCAACAGACCGTGCGAAGAAGATTTCTGACACGAAACTGTCCGACGACAAACTACTGACGATACGATATTCCAGCTGCAAGGTTCTCCGGGTTATCCGGATCGCCCCTTACCAGTCCGTCTTTCTTCCGCAATCCGAGGAGTATCGTTTGGTGCTGGGCATATACCGCAAAACCCCGAACGAGAATATGAGAGAGCTCGTGGGCACCCTTACGGAGCCCGAAGACTTTAAGTTCCGTGCAATCTTGAAACTGAATCCGTTCACGAAACGCTACGCATTCGTCACGGCTGATTGGGGGAAACCAGAAGAAGACGGATGGAAGACACAGAACGTCCCATGAAAATACCGCTGTGGTTGGCAAAAAAGCCATTATGCGGCTAGGGCAGGGGAAGTGACTTGGATACGATGAACGTCGCTCAAGGGAGAGGCGGCTGAGATGAAGGATTGGCTCGGTCGCATCGCGCAGGTGGGACGGGTAACGGGCGGTAGTCCACGCGATTTGGCGAAGGCGGTTCGCATGGACGCTCGGTGCCGTCTATGCTGCTGGCCAAACGCTCTTAGCGAGTGCGCGAGGGAGTAATGTCAGGCAGCCTGGCGTTCGTAGCGATGATGCAGTCCGCCGACTTCGAGGAAGGCAACAATCTTGCCGTCCCGCGGCGGTTGAATCCGGCGTGGATTGGGGGCATCTTTGTCCAACCCCAAATGGGTGCGCCAGCCGTGATAGTAGGAGAAATAACTTTCCAACACGCGGTGTAAATGAGTTCGGTTGAGCACGATGACGTGGTCCAAGTATTCACGGCGAAGCGAACCGATGAAGCGCTCCACATACGGTGACTGCCAGGGCGAACGAGGCGCGATGCGTAGTTCCTCTATCGAGAGAGCTTGGGCGGTGTGGATGGCAAGAAAGCCATTGAGCGGCTAGGGCAGGGGAAGTGACTTGGTTACGTTGGACGTTGCTCAACGCAGTGGGGGTTGAGATGAAGGATTGGCTCGGCCGCATTGCGTAGGTGGGACGGGTGGGGGCGGTAGTCCAAACGTCCTGGCGAAGGCGCTTCGCGTGGATGCTCGGTGCCATCGGTGCTGTTGGGCACAAACGCTCTGTAGTCAGTGCGAGGGAGTAATTTCAGGCAGCCTGGCGTTCGTAGCGATGATGCAGTCCGCCGACTTCGGGGAAGGCAACAATCTTGCCGTCCCGCGGCGGCTGAATCTGGCGTGGCTCGGGAGCATCTTTGTCCAAAGCCAAGTGTGTGCGCCAACCATGATAATACGCGAAATAACTCCCCATAACGCGGTATAGATGAGCCCGGTTCAGGACGATGACATGGTCGAGACATTCACGGCGAAGCGAACCGATGAAGCGCTCCACATATGGCGACTGCCAGGGTGAGCGAGGGGACATGCGGACTTCCTCCAGATCCAGAGCTTGGGCGTCGTGCTGGAAGTCCAATCCATAGATGCCATCGCGGTCATGCAGGAGGTATCGTGGTGGAGAAGCGAATGGAAAGGCTTCCCGTAACTGCTGAGCGGTCCAATAGGCCAAGGGTGTGTCGGTCACATTGAAGTGGAGGATCTTCCGGCGGACGTGTGACGGGACAGCGAAGACATAAAAGACTCGGAAATTGAGGGTGGGTACGGTTAGGAAATCCACCGATACCATTTCGCCCAGATGGTTGCGTAAGAAGGTTGTCCATGTATGCCGCGAAGAACGGCGCGGTTGCCGGACCATGTATTTGCCATGGTTCGCTGGACGACGGTAATCCCCAGTTTGAGCAGCTCCCCGTGAATGCGAGGATCGCGCCACAGAGGGTTGGCGCGGTTCATCTGCCGGACCAAGGCAATGATGTCCGGGCAAATGGATCTCGGACCGGCTTTGTGAGGACGACTCTTTCAGCTCCAAAAGAGGCGAAAACCCGCTCGATGCCATTGGATGACGGTGTCCGGTTGAAGCATTCGAAGCGACACTTTCCATCCATTCCAGGTGTGTGAGAGCCAGACCCAGAGTGCTCGGTCCAGTGGCGTGAGGCGGGGGCGCTTGGAGCCTCGGTTTAGGACGAGCAGTTGTTGATGCAAAGCCGGGTTCTCCAGCAACAAGTTCCGGCGGGATTTCAAAGACGCGGATGGGAGGCGGAGGAGCAAAATCAGCCAGACAATCATGCGGTGAAAGATTCAAGGAACAGTCGCAGGAACTCAGCATTTTGATCTGGATGGAGTTTTTGCCAAGGGCAAAGAACAGGCGATTAGCCAAGTGCTGGGCGGTTTGGATTTACACCACCCACCCAGCAAGGAGTTGATCGCCAATCAGGCGTTCTATGCGGTGGCGACGCTGGCCTACAACGTGATGATCAGCTTGAAAGTTTTGGACCTGCCCGATGACGCGCAGAACTGCCGCATCCAGACTCTGGTTCGTTACCTGCTGACCGTGCCGGTGAGTGTGAGCACCCATGCACGCTATACTGTGGCTCGGATTTGTGTTCCGGCAGGTTGGCTGCGCTGGTGGCGATGGTTCGTGGATCAATGGTTGCCCAAGCGCAAGCCCGTACGGCCCGCGCTCGAGGAAGTTGATTCAGCCTGAGCACGCCTCCAGCCTATTTTCCGCAACGCGCCCTGTGCGTGGTCGGTGCGCTCTGCCCACCAGCAGCGTCTCCGGCGCAGTTTGATCGATTTCGCCGCTGTGACCTTCCAAGTTGGCCCGTTCCAATCCCTCTTGCCATTCATGGAGCCCAAGAATCGCTCCAAATCGCTGCGTTCCCACACGCCAACATCTCTTGGCTGAGGATTCAGGCCTGTTTCTGATTGCAGGTTTTCATTGTTGCCTTGCATTGCCGAAGGTTTAGAATTCGGCCGTAGTTCACACGATTAGTATGCAAACAACTTAAGCGCAATTATATCCATTAACCACCGAAAGGAATCCTATGGCCGGAACATATAAGCAGGAAATCAGTGCGACGAAGAAACTTCCAGGATGCTTGATCGTGCTGCTGGACCAGTCCGGTTCAATGTCTGAGCAGTTTGGGGCCGATAAGCGCAGCAAGGCGGTGGCTGCTGCTCGAGCCGTTAATACGGCGCTTGAGGCTGTGGTCGACCAATGCACGAAGGGTGAATCGGTTAGAGATTATTTCCACGTCGGCGTCATCGGTTATGGGACCAATGCGGCAGTCGAATTGCTGGGCGGCGGAAGTGGCCCGGGCGGGCTTCTGACTTCAAGCGAATTGGAAGCGAAAGCTCAGGTGGAGGAAATTGAGACGGAAGAGGATGATGGCACCGGCAAGCTGAAGAAAGAAAGGCGTAGTAAGTGGTTCGATCCCGTATATGCAGGCGGCACGCCGATGGATGATGCTTTCAAGCTGGCTGCGGATAAGTTGAAGGAGTGGGTTGAGAAATACCCAAACAGCTTCCCACCTATGGTCCTGAACATCACGGATGGAGAACCGAATGTTCCCGAGGCAGCTGAGAGTGGCGCTCAAGTCCTGCAGAAGGTCAGCACCAGCGACGGCGACACGTTGCTGTTTAATTGCCATATCTCCGCCACTGGGGCCACTGCTATCGAGTACCCCAGCGCCGACCTGGGACTGCCAGACGATCACTCGAAGTGGCTTTTCCGCATCTCAAGCGACATTCCCGATGTGCTGGTCGGCAACGCCCAGGCGGCGGGGCTGTCGGCTGTGACGCCTGGGAGCAGGGGTTTCGTTTATAACGCGACAGCGGGGAAGCTCGTAAAGTTCCTAAGGATTGGGACGGTGGTCGCTGCGTCAAGCTTCGATCGGTAAGGCGCTTTGCGGAATTTGTAGCCCGCTGGCCAGTGCCAGCGGGGTCTGAGGGATATGTGTGTCGTGAGCGAAACACTGAATGCACCGGTTCTGGTTCTTCTCGTTGAGGCGCCTCCAGCGGAGGCGGCGTCAGCACTATGCGGGCTACTGAATGCGGCGGATTTAGCGAGGACAGTACTGTGGGGCGCAGGGCTGCCGACCCTAGATGTGGTAAGTGCGGCGTACGGGGAGGGTGGCTGGACGGACCCTGACTCTGCGGATGGCCTTCGCTCCCAGAGACTGTGGGCAGTGGCGGATCCAGGAGGAGGAGGTGAGTCGTGGGGCGCAGGGGTTCAGCCGGTGTTTTCGAGCCTCGAGGCGGCTTTAGCGGCCTTGGGGGCCTGGGTTTTGGAGCGTGACGAGGGTGGGGCGCCGGTGCTGGTAATCCACATTACGGTAGGGGGGTTCAAGTGCAGAGCAGACGTCGAAAGGGCGGCTGGCGTTTTGAAAATGGCCTGTGACTTCCGGGCGGCTCCGGGCGTGCTCTACAATATTCTGATCGATAGCGGGACTTCCTTGGCGTTTCCACCGCTGGAAGTCGTTGCTGCCGGAGAAAGTGACGTAATCAAGACGCTGTACAGAATGGCCAGCCCGGTTGGAGACTGGGGGGTCGAACTTATGGCGGGTGTAGGAGTCACCTGCGGGCCCGCGACAAGGTTCTTTGAGACTGTTCCTTCATTCGGCGTCAGCGCCGCTCTGCGATTCGCAGCAACCTTCTTTTCCGAGAGCGTGAGGGATTGCGGGGTGGCAGCAGAGAGAGACATTAGGGCTTGTGCGTTCGTGGCTCCGAAAGAGGGAGAGGTGATTGATAAGTGCGAGGATGTTGTAAGCATTCACCGAAGCCAGCGCCGATTTGCTGTCTCTGATGGCGCAACGACGGCTTCCTATTCGGCGGAGTGGGCGCGGGCGCTGTGTCGGCACGCGGTTGAGTCACCACCGCCTCCTTTAGGGGGCGAGGGGAGAGAAGGCACAGATGTAGAGGCCGGGTTGATGCGTGGGTGGCTGGAGCGGCCTTTGGAGTACTGGCATCCAGAGGTTCCCTGGGAGCGGCTACTGCGACCCTCTTTATTCAATAAGGCGAAAGAAGGATCTGGCGCGTCATTGGCCGGTGTTGAGGTGCTAGAGGATCGCGACGGTGATGGCCTGAAGTTTCGCGCGTGGGCGTTGGGCGACTCCTGTGTAATCCATTTCCGCGGGAGTCAGGTGATTTCCTCGACGCCGATGGATAGCTCTGCAAACTTTAGTCATGTTCCGACGCTGTTGATGACGTTGCCGGGATATGAAGCAAAATACGCGCGCTTTTGGCAGAACTGGGAATCGGTTCTGATGCCGGGGGATCTGCTGGTGCTTGCTACTGACGCGCTGTGCGAGTGCATTTTGAAGGATTTTGAGAACGGAGAAGGTGGGGAGGTCGTGTGCTGGTTGACGGAGTTGAACTCCGAGTGTGGTCGGGGTGAGTGGCGAAGATTCGAGGAGTTTGTGGAAGCGCGACGGAAGGATGGGCGCATGAAGAATGACGATGTCGGCCTCATCGTCGTGGAAGCGAGGCAGCATGGCGGCGAATCGTGAAGCATTTCTGACTGTAACTGAGTATCGGAAGCACATTGAATCCGACACGAGGAGTTTTTTTAGGAATGATCCGGAATTGGCGCACGCACGCCCGGTGCCACACCCGACGAAGCCGAACAAGATCATTTTCTCCGCGGGAGCCATGGCCAGCTTCTTTCCGTTGCACGCGGCCGGGAGTAAAGTGGCGGTTAAACTGTTTTTCCAGAAGATACCCGATCTAGCAGTCCGTTACGAGGAGATCGAAGCCACGTTAAGGAGAATTAGCTCCCCGGCCTTTATCGAATTTGACTATAGGGAGGGGCCGAAGGAAGGAGCTATGTGGGGCAGCGAGTATACTCCCTATTTGAAAATGGAGTGCGTGGAGGGGGTGGTGCTGAAGGATGCGGTGCTGGATTTGGCGGGTAGGCATGACGGGAGAAGCCTGCTTGGCCTAGCGGAGCAGTGGCAGAACATCGCATTGATGATGGAGCGCGAGCAGATTGCCCATGGCGATATTCAAGCGGAGAACCTGATGGTGGAACGCGGCTCCGGCCGTATTCGATTGATTGACCTGGACACGATGTTCGTGCCGAGCCTGAGGCCGAGGCGGTTGCGGTGCGTGGCGTATGGCATTCCGGCGTGGCAACACCCTGAGAAGGAGACGGACGAAGCGTATTTTGATGAGCGGTTGGATCGGTTTTCAGCGCTAGAAATGTACTTGTGCCTGCTGGCACTGGGGGAGGACCCGGGCATTTTTGACCCGCAGGCGGTGGGGGAGAATGAGATTTTATTTACGAAGAGCGATCTACGGGACCCGCACAGCTCGCGAGTGCTGCAGCGGCTGAGCGGTTCGTCGAATGCGCAGGTAAGAAGGATTACGGAGGCGTTGGTAAAAGCAGCGCTGGGCCGCTACGACGACGTGCCAGCGTTTTCAAAAGTGGCGGACGCGGAGGCGGAGGCGAAGGAGGCGTTGCAGGAGGTTGAGGCCGCGGCCCGTACTGGGGACCACCGCCGGGTGTGCGAGGCCTGGAAGCCTGTGCTGGACACGTATGGGCCGGCCCAGGCAGCGAAGGCGGAGTACAGTCAGGCACGGAAGCACCTCGAAAAACTGGAACGGTTTTGTGAAGCAGCGCAGGCCGACGACGATAAGGCGGCGGCAGAGATCTGGCAGGCCGCGCCGGATTTGGAGCGGTGCTCGTGCGCGAAGGCCGAGCATGTGGATGGGGGAATGTCGGTGGCAGACCGAGGCGCACAGGCGGTGAAGCGGATGCAGGGGGTGGAGGCGGTGCGCAAGGCGATTGAGGGTGCAGAGCAAGTTAAACGGGAGACCGGGCTCTACGGGGGAACGGAGGAGATTGGGGTGGTGGAGGCCTGGAACAATCCGACATACGAGTTGGCGAACAGCCAAACGGCCAGGGCGGTTTGCTGGGAGCGGGTGGAGGCGGCGTGGAATCGTGTGGCGGCATTTAAGGATTTCGAAGTCGTACTGGCGACGGACGAAGACGAAAAGATTGCCAAGGCGTGGAGCGGCGTTTCAGCGTTCGCGCCGGCCATAGCCCACCAGAAGCGAGCCAGGGACGCGGCTGAGCGAATGAGAGTTTTGGGAGAGTTCATCGCGCGTGCGCGGCAGGAGCCCAACGACGAGGAGGGATTGTGGCGGATTTGGCAGAGCCGTGCGGACATGGGGCAATGCAAATCGGCGGCGAGGTCCGCAGCCCAAGCAGGCGGGCTGATCCCGGCACAAAGGGCGGCGCTGGCTGGAAGGCGCGTGGAGACGTTGGCGGAGTTGAATAAGATTTTCGAGCGACTTGAGCGACCGCCGCTTCAGGAGGAAGGGGAGAAGGAGATGGTCTCAGCATGGCGACAGCGCGAGGCGATTCTGGGGCCAAGCCCACTGGGGGCAGCGTATCGGAAGCGGGCGGATGAGGCACAAAGGCGGTTGAAGGTGTGGGAGGCGTTGCTGAAGGGAGTTGGGGAAGACGATGACGAGCAGATCGCGGCAGCGTGGCAGAGCGGGCTGTTAGGCGCCCTCGCAGCGGCGGAGAAGCACGGCGCCCGGGCAAGAGAAGCGGTGGAGCGAATGGCGGTGGTAAACTTGCTTGCGCAGAGGGTGAAGGCGGATCCCGAGGATGAGGAGGGGCTGATCAAGATCGTAACCGTGCGCACTGACATGGGCATGTGCAAGGCGTTTGTCCGGCCCCAGACCGCCCTGGAGGGGAGAAGCTGGCAGGAGCGTATCGAGCGGGCAAAAGAGCTGCTGCGAGTGCGAGCTGAGGTTGCGCAGGTCCTCTCGGCGGTGCCACTGACGTATGACCAACTTGCGGGAGTTTGGAAGGAGGAGTTGTGCCGGAAGCATCGGCTTTTCGCGGGGGATCTGGCGCGAATAGATGAGGTCCTGGAATTGGGGCGGCATTTGGTTCAATTACGCGAGGGCCTGACCAAGGGGGACGTGGAGGAGATAAGCGTGGCCTGGCGGGAGGAGTTTCGCGACCTGTTGAAGTCCGGGGAACTGGACACGGTGAGGGAAACAATGCGGAAGTACTTTACGGGGCCGAAATGTGTGGAGCGGCTGGAGGTGAGCCTTTCGGGCGAGGTGCTGACGGCGCGGTGGGATTGGCGCGAGGGGGGGAGGTTCTGTTTTTTGGGGGCGCGGGACGGGAGCTTCCCGGAGGCGCCTGTTGGAGGACGACCGAACGCTTTTCGGGGGGAGTCGATGGGCGGGTTGGTGACGATGCCCTTCAGGGGCAACACGCCTCACGTGAGGCTCTGGGCAATGTTCCGGTTTCTGGATCAGTTCTACGTTGGCGCGCAGCCCCTGGAGAGGCGGTTTGCGACGGTGGAGTATTGCGTCAGCAAGCGCTTGTTTGGGCGACGCCGGCTAACACTGATCTCGTTGTCCGGCGTGGTGAAGGTGCCGGCGCTGGCGGTGGTGATCTCGGAGAATCCTGTGTGGCCGAGCACCGAGGAGGCGCAGAGGATACCGGAAACGGTGATAAGCGGGGTCTATACGATGGAGTTGACGCCGCCACCGACGTTGCGCAGGGGCGGGGACTTGTACCTGAGTTTGCGGCCGGTCGAGAAGCGAAACGAAGAGTGGTTGCGATTAATACCGGCGGGGGGTAGGGCGGTGGTGATTCGGTTTTAGGTTATGAGGAAGCTCACTTTCATCAGTGCAGGGTTGAATGGGCTTACGTGCGAATTGAAATCGGACAGGATGACGATAGGCCGGGAGGACGGCAACGACTTCAAGGTCCCTGATGGCCTGGTGTCCAGCCAGCACTGTGAGGTATTGCTGGTGAACGGGGAGGTGATGGTCCGGGACTTGAACTCCACGAATGGCACGTTCATTGATGGAAAGAGGGTCACGGAGGGTGTGCTTAGGCCGGGGCAGGTGCTGCGTTTCGCGGAGGTGGAGGCGCGTCTGGACGTGGATGAAGGCAAGCCGGAAAGGAGGCGGGGAGCTGCCACTGAAGGGACGAAAGGAAAGGAAGGGAATGGTCCCAAAGCTTACTGCAGAGGGTGTGGGGCCGCACTGGAGGGTTATGTATGTCGCGCGTGTGGTCGCGCACAATGGAGACAGATCTTTTTTTTCCTCGCGCTCGGGCTCGGACTGGTCTCGGCGGGCACTCTTGTGTGCGGCCCAGGCTTCTGGCGGTGGTGCTGCAACTCTATTGGGGGAGCCATCGTCTGGGTGTCCTGCGCGCTAGTTATCAGGGGCCTCACGTGGTCGAGCAGGACAAGATGGGATGTGGTAATTCCTAACCTTGTTTTAGGCTTAGGTTTGATCTGTGTCGCTGTTTGGATGTGGAAGGGCACGGGTTTGTGGTTCTGGACGCTCGCCATTCTTGGTGCTTACTTCACCTTTCTGGGGATCATAAACCGCCGAGCCGATGGCGATTCCAGGGCCGCTTCAACGCAGTTTAAAGGAAAGACTATGCATAGATGCTTAACGTGTGCGAAGGAGTTCGCATTTGAGGCGGCGGAGTACCGCTGTGTGAACACGAAGTGCGTCGAGAAGGACGACAAGCTGAGCGAGTTCATGCTCGGATTCGATCAAGTACTGGGGACGGTGATCCCGCCTAACGGCTCGTATAAGTCGGCCGACGTGCGGTGTCACAAGTGCAGTACGCCTACAAATATTCGGCTTTGCCCGCACTGCCATGGGGAACTGCCGACCTATCTGGACGGGGTAGCCGGACACACGGTTTACATATTGGGTCCGAAGGGTTGCGGGAAGAGCTTGTATCTAGTGGCGACCTTCGAGCATTTGGAGAAGCGCGTGTTCCCGAGCCGGTTGAAATCGCATTTCGAGTTTTGCACACGGTACACGAAGGAGCGTTATAAGAAGCTGCGGGACAGGGTGTATCGGTCCGGGGTGCTGCTCGACGCGACGAGGGCGGAGAGGACAGACCCGGAATTGGTGCTGCCGTTCATGTTCAACGCGAATGTTAGATCCTACGTTCCATTCTTCTATCCTCTTTCAAGGAACCGTGCGGTGAACATTGCGGCGTTTGACACATCCGGGGAGGACTGTGAGAAGCTGGAAGCGTTGCAGTGGTGCTGCCAGGGTCTGCCGAGGAGCTCGGCACTCATCATCCTGGTGGACCCGACGGCGTTCGCGTCAATAGCGAGTCAGTTACCGCTGGAGGCGAAAACGTCGATTGTGGAGCAGGTGGGCAATGCGAAGACGGTGATTGATAACGTGACGCAGTTTTACCGCGCGTCGAGGAAGATGGGGGTCAATGACAAGGTGCCGATTCCCACAGCGTTCGTGCTGACGAAAGTGGACGCCTTGAAAACTCTGTTTGATCCGGCCAGCCGGATATTCCAGGAGGCGGAGCATCGGCGGGGGTATGATCGGGATTACTGCGAGCAGGTGTCGCGAGATGTGAAGAGCTTCCTGCGAGACGAGCGGATTGGCGGCGACAACATCGTGACGGCAGCGGAGACGGGATTCAGCGACCACCTGTTCTTCGCGGCGACGAGCCTGGGAAAACCGCCAAGGGTGGAGGCGGGGCACAAGCTGGCGGACAACATTAACCCGAAGAACCCAGAGAATCCGTGGTTATGGATACTGCACAGACTGGGGCTGCTTTCAGAGGCGTGACATGAGCGGCAGCTACGAGCAGTTTTATCGAACCTGGTGCTATTCGGGCCGGAGCGTGAGCGGCGCGGATGGATGGAAGATTCGAGGCAAATCCGACGGTCTGGCGTTGCAGGAGGCGGAGGGGCTTTCGGACCTGGCGAATTACTGGTCTCCGACCGAGTTTCAAAAAAGCGCACCTCCGGGAAGGAGATTGGCGCTCTTCCGGAGGCCAGGAGGCAGTGCGGTTGCGCACGGGGCACCGGTGGCGGGTTTGGTTGGGGGCAGAGGAGGCGTTTCGTTCGAGCACGTAGTGGTCGGATTGCCGGAGGACCTCAGCGCGCTGGAGGTTCTCAAGCTGTGGCGTTCGTCGGCATGGCGGACTGAGGATGGTGATTTCGGCCCAAAACTGAATCGCTTCTTTTGGGACAGCGAGATTGCGGGACCGGAATTCCGGTCCTCCAGATCGGTGGAAGCGGAGTCCAGCGGCGGAGATGTGGATGGGGCAATCGCGCTGGGATTCCTAAACGAGCGCGAGGTGATGCCGTGGGCGTCCGAAATGCTGCGGGGCTGCGTGGCGCTGAGCAGCGGAGAGGTGGACAAACTGTTCGTCGCAGGGAGAGACGATACGATCATGCGTCTGCTGTTCGTGGCGCTGTATTGCCTTCCTGAGAAGTTGAGGGCGAAGCTGACGTTCTCCACGCACGAGAATCCGAAGGCGACGAAAGGGGTGCAGATTGTAGGAGTAACGACATTAGAGGGGGCGGACGCGGACTTGCCGGGTTTCTGCTATAGCGGGAGATATTGCGGCCTAAACACCTTTACCGGGACGAAAAGCGAACATTTGCGCAGTTCTGTGTTCGCTGAGTCCGCGATTCAGTGGGTTCTTTATGGACAGTATAGCTTGCTTGCAGGGGTCAGGGCACGGTTCGATGCCCTGGATCCTTTGGACAATCCTGGAGGCCAGGAGTTGGACCTGTTGGCAGAGCACGGGGCAGCGCAGGCCGGGGAGGAGACGGGCGGAGAGGGCTTGCTGAAGCTTTGCGGGAGCAGGGCAATTGCTCACGCGGCGATTCGGGACACGAGGGAGCTGGGGACACTGCTGGCACGGGCGCAGGAGGATGGAGGATTCGAAGATAGCTTAGTGGCGCGGCTGACGACGTGGTTGCCAACATACGAGGCGGCTGCAAGAGACTGGCCGCGCAATTTGGCGAGGGTGGCATGCGAGAGAATACAGGAGCAAAAGCGGTTTGAGGATGTGGCCTGGGTTGGAAAACTCGCCGGGAGGTTGGGTCCGGATTTCGAGCGAAAGTTCTGGGAAGCGTTGCTGGTTGGGTGTAGAGACGGGATGGGGGATGATGCGGCGGCAGCGGAAATTCCCGGGCTGGAGATGCGGTTGAACCTGCTCACAGCATGGCACACCGGGCAGCAGCTTCCGAACGATGAGGTTCTTCTACGGCGATGGCTGCGGTTGCAGCCGCAGGAATTCGGAAGCGTGCTGGCGTCGAGTTTGGGGGAGAACTTGAAGCGGGAGGCGGTGCGGCTGTGGCTTGAAGGCGGCGTTGCCGAGGATTTCCGGCAGGTGGTGGGAGAGGCCCGGAAGGGCAGCGGTTTAGGAGAGAGGCTGGCGACGCACCTGGCTGGTTTGGCGCGTGAAAAGGGCAATGTATTGCGAAGGTTCCCGGTGGAGCTAGCGGGCATGGCGCTGTCGGATCTGCGGGCCAGCTGCTGCTTTGCTGACATTGAGTGGCTCGGAAAACTGGCGGGGGCGGCGGGAAACGGAACAGAGGAGCGGTTCTGGGAGGAATTGCTGGCAGCATGTCAGGCGGGGGCGGGGCGGGGGTTGTTGCCGTCGGTCGAAATACGGACCCGGTTGTTCGAAAAATGGGAGAAGGCGACGAGGGGCAAAAATGAGGCGCTAGGTGGCGTGTTGGCGGGGTGCTGGCTACGGGTCACGTCACAGGAGTTGCTGCAGGTTTTGAATTCGGGGATGCCCGTCAGGCTAAAGGCGGAAGCTATGAGGCTCGCCCTTGGTAGGACGGTGGGAATGGACACGCGAGAGGCGGAGGCGGTGTTCAGCACTCTATGCAAGGATGCTGAATTAACGAGATGGGTGTTCTCTGAGATGCCCGGTTGGGATGGAGGAGCGGTGGCGGCGAAGGTTCCGGAGAATGGTGTGGCGAAGATGCTAGCCTGTCAGAACGAGCAAATGCGACTGGCGGATTTCCTGGACGAAGCGGTTGTGGATACGACGCGATTCTGGTGCTCCCGAGTGCCCAAGGCTGTGCCAGCACGGATGCGAACGCGTTTGTGCTTTGGGGAGCATGCGAGGAACCCCGGGGGCTTCCGACAGGTGAGCGCGTTGGACCCTGAGCTGACGCGGTCGGAGTTCTGGGCCAAGGAACGGGACAGAGAGGCGGCAGTGAATGGGGCGGTTGACAGGCTGCTGAGCCGTGGGAACGTGGGTGATTTCGAACGAGCATTGGAGTGGTTTGGAGAGAAAAAGTGGGCGCGTAACGCGGCGGAGGTAATGGAGATAGCACACCGCCGGATGGTGGGAGTGCCAGTTGCTTGCAAGGACGAATCGTTGCGGCGTTTACTGGCATTCTTTAGCGCCGTGCTGAGCGAGGGAAGAGCAGCGGGTAATGGGGCCGTGGGAGCTGCGCAGGAGGGAAGCAACGTGGCGAAGGATCTGAGGGAGGGGGATTATGAGGTGCTGGTGCGGATAGCCATGCGGCACCTGCCCGGGAGCAGCCTTCTGAAGAGCCCGAGCGGGCATGGCCTGATTGAAGTGCTGCACAGTGAGAAGCAGTTGGTCGGCGCTGTACAGAGGGGATGGATCGAGAGCTTGCACTCGCTGCTGGAGGTTTGTAACGCAAGGGAGTTTCGGTCGGAGATGATCGGGAGGCTGGCCCGGTCTTACGTCGCGTTGGACAAGGAGGGCGATGCCGACATGCGGGCAGAGATAAACGGGTTGCTGTTGAAGCTGATTGCCAAGACTCCGCAGGCATTGAAGCTGGCGCTAGTAGAATTTGTGAACCATGTGTATGCGAGAAATGAGGGTCTGTTCTTGAGGGGATTTATGCCCGGCCTTATCGAGGAATTGATCGGATTGGAACGGCAGAGTGAGGATGGGGCGGTGGCGGGGATTTTTGTTTTATTCTGTCTGGAAGGGTGTTTCCTCGAGCAAGGTGGAAACTTCGCCGACCGGCGCTCGATGGAGTTGGCGGGGTGGCTGCAACGGTTCAAGCGGGGGCTGACGACCAGGTCGATTGGCCGTGTGAATCGGATTGCGCGGGTGTGGGATTCTGAAAGCCGCGAGCGCTGGTATAGGGAGTCTGGCTTCAAGCCGAGTTGGATTTGGAAATGGCGCGCGGAAGCGCACGAACGGAGAGAGGAACGGAAGTTGATGGTGCGGCGGACGGGGAGAAGCAAGAATGCCGGTGGCGGCGGGAAACGATTATTGGTGGTGGCGGGAGTCATAGCGGCGGTGCTCGTAGGCGGCTGTGGGGCACTGGCATTTTTCGCGGCGCAGAAGGGGATTTCCCTGTACCAGCAGGTTCGCGAGTTGGTCGGGCACTAATCAGGAATGTACGGAAAAGCTTTTTGGAGAATCCTAGGTAACCTGAATGAACTGCGATGAGAGCAATACATAAGTGGGCGCATCGGTGCTTGGGCTGGATTGCGGTGGGTTGCATTGCCTCGGCCGCTCTGGTCGGATTTTTTCTGCACAAGAAAAGGGGCTACGGGACCATGGAGGTGCGTGCCGTCTGGCAGGGCAAGGGGTGGCCAATTGACAAGATGGGGCGAGCGGACTGTGAATTACTGATCGCCGGCAAGCGCGTGCGATGGGCTTCTGGCAAAGCAATTCGGCTCCGGCCGGGACCGATTGTTGCGGAGTTGCGCGTGAAGGGGTTTCGTCCTGGTTCGACATCGGTCGAGATAAACAAGGGTTCTGTGGTGATGGCCGAGTTCCGGTTGGAAGCTGAACCCCGCACGATCACGATCAACAATATGAAGATTAATGGTGTGGTTAACGGCAAGCCCTGTGGCGGAACAATGTGGGTCCTACAAGGTGCGGAAGTGGGCCAGAGCTATCCTGTTGAAGTCGCCGCGCCTGGTTACCATACGAACTTTTTTACTTTATTGATTGAGAAGCCCGGGGAGGATCTGGTGACGAATGTTGTATGGCAGCCATTAATGGGCTTTGTTCGGGTAATTGTGTCACCGTCGGTCTCGGGTTCCTCTGTTCTCATCGATGGGGCGGCGTGTGCTGAAGGAGGTGTGAGCTGCCATGCCATCGGTTTTCATTCCCTGAGTGTCTCAAATGCCGACTACTACCCTCATGGCGAGCGTATCGAGGTTCTCTATCGGAACACAAACGACTGCAACGTTGTTCTGAAGCCGAAGCCAGCCTCGTTAAGAGTTGAAGCCAATCCCGGGCTCCAATACGAAGTGAGGGATGCGAGTGGAGAAGCTATTTCATTTCAGGGTGACACAGCCGAATTATCGCCAGGAACAAGGACACTGATGATCAGCGCAAAGGGGTACACTTCAGAACGGCGGGATTTCGTGATGGCTCCGAACGGCAGATATAGCTGGAAGGTCAGCCTAGAGCGGGATGGACTAGCGGCTTTTAAGCGAGCGGAAGTACAATTTCAGAACCTGACAAACGCCAATTGGGCATTGTTGGAGGAGAGGGGATCCCTCGAGTGGAGAAAGGCGCGTGAGATAAGGGTCGACGGGGAGGACCTTTTGGAGGGGACCAGACAGTATGCAACAGCTTGCACAAACCTGATGACCCTAATCGAAAACATTAAGACCTTCGATTTATGGAAGCAGCGGTTCGACTCCGTAATTGACACCCCTGGCGACCGAGTAGTGTTGGACGAGTTTGGCGGTGTAGAGTGGCAGCGACTCCGGCTTAAGGCGTTTGACAGCAATGATCCCGGTCGCGCTGCGCAAGAATACGAGGAAGCCTATTCGGCTTTGACTATGATACTCGGGCGGTGCTACGAGGCGAGAGATAGGAAAAAGGCACGGGATGAGGAGCTGGCCAGAAGGGCAGAAGCCTTGGCTGGTGAACAGCGAGAGTTGTTAGGCAAAGCGCAAAGTCGCAAAAACCGAATCGACCAGTCATTCACTGGACGCACTGGAGACGATGTCGAATGGGCTGTAAGGTTGAATGCAATACGTAGAATGGTGGACGATTACGAGAAAGAATTCGGCGAGGGAACGCAATACAGCAAGTGGTTCGGTAGTGTAGAGGACGAAGTGAGGGTGTGGAGGTGGAGAATTGATCTGACCACCCCGCGCTAAGCATCGGAGAATAAGAGGACGACAGGCTTAGATTACCCTCGATTTGGGCGTGCGATCCAAGAGAGGCTTTATGTGTGCCAGGGGAGGTGCTTTTATCATTTTGAGTCATCAGGCCGCGTTGCAGCGCGACAAGAAGGAAGGGGGTACCTGTGGCTATCCGATAGTGGGGTCCGCTAGCGAGCCTTACCGTCCATAACCACCTGAAAGTCCACACGGGCGACCGTGAACGTGCCCTTGTCCTTCAGCTCAACCTGTTTGCCGGACTTGTGGTCTTTACAAAAAATCCTGCTGCCGTCCATCCAGACGGAATATGCTTTGGGTTGGATGCCTCGTAAGCAAACGTGATCGTCGCCGCCGCCTATGGTTACGGGGGAGGCGCCGAGGTTGATCGTTGTTATTTCGCGGGGACCCCAGCGGACAATTAGGCTGGCCGCCCTGGACATTTCCTCGACGAACGCGATGGCGTAACCGATGGCCGCTCCAAGGATCGCTGAACCGATCATCCGTCCCACCGTTTCGCCTGCTTGTTGGATGGCAAGGAGGAAGGCCAAGGCCCCAAGGAATACACCAAGCACGCCAGCGAGGCCGCCACGGACTTTCGGCAGGTTGGGAATAAACAAACCTATGCTCCACCCCAGCAAACCACCGAGGAGCATCCAACCTACCACCTGTCCGGATTTAAGCAACCATCCTAAGTCGGACGAAGCGCCCCCCAGAACATGGGCACAAGCCGAGAAGAGGTATTGGCTGGCACCGCCGGCTACCAACCCTGCGAGTAGACCGCCTTTGACGAGAGTGAACGCGGCCTTCTTGGTCATGAGGCGCCTACGCATTAGACTGTTCTGGCCGATCACGAGGAGGAACGAGAGCGCCGTGGCAAGCAGGGCTGTCCAAACGGCTACGGTTAACGTTGGCTTCAGCGCAGCCTTGCCCCGCGGGGCGGACATCATCAAGGTGGGGGGGACGGGAGGTGTGAGGTCGAAGGCGTTCACCAATGTGATCGGGTCTCCTTGGGAGACGGTACCCTTGAACTCGCGCACTATCCCATTTGCCTTCACCCCCACCACGTAGGCGGTTGGGTCCGGGGCACCGTGTCCGGCATAGTGATGGACGAGTACTTGGTAATGGCCCAGTGGCGCTCCGTTGGTCAGAAAGTAAATGTTTTCCACAGGCTTCGCTGAGTAAGGCGAGGACGCGTTCATGTCCACATCCAACTCGCCGCCGGTCGCGGACTTCTTGTGCTGGAAGTAAATGTGCTCTTGTTGAGGATCAATGCAATGCAGGTCGAGGTCGTTGAAATTGTCCCACATCAGTGTAATTTGCACTGCTCCAGACTTGGCTCCTTCGCGCTCTTGCCGCGCTCGAAACTCATTGCCAAATACTAGTACAGGTGCGTTCTCGCCGGTGTTCCGCTGCTTGCTGGCGGCTTTCAATGTGCTCAGGACTGGTTCACCCAGCAGCCAGCCGATAAGGCACCCAATGGCACCGAGGATTCCAAAGAGGACAGGTTTAGGAAGCTGGTAGAGCAGTTTTGACATGTGAGATCAGTTGTGTTTGGCAAGTGGCATGCTTGTAGGCGGCCAGTTGCCTTGGCGATGCGTTGCTGACCTCAATTCGCAGGCTGCGCGGATTTGTCACCCGGCTGTCACACAATTGTAACTTGTACAAATTCAGCCACTTTGCTTCAGTGGAGGCGTGACCAGCGCCAGTGCTCCATCACGTTCCGGAAAAGCAGTGACCGAGCGGGACCTCCATAACTGGAGGCTGGTGGACACTTTCCAGGACGCAGTCGAGCGCGTGTTCTCTGCCAAGGATCTTCCTGCCACTTTGAAGGAACCGGGCCGGAAAGTGACCTATGGACGATATCTCAAGCTGTTCTTGTTCGGATTAAGCAATCCGGTCCTCGAGAGCCTGCGCGGGGTCTGCGCGATCAGCGCGTTGCCGCGGGTGCAGGAGGAGGTCTGCGGGGTCCAGGTCAGTCTGGGCAGTTTTTCGGAG
>DIXK01000022.1 GCA_002428665.1 Verrucomicrobia subdivision 3 bacterium UBA6082 | reverse complement strand
CGGTGGCGAGCAAGCTTCAAAGCCGCTGACAAACAGGGAAAGAGAGATCGCACTCCTCCTGGCTTCCGGACGGCATCCGAAGGACATTTCCGTGAATCTCGGGCTGGCACTCGGGACCGTGCGCGCCCATCAAGCCAACCTGTACCGGAAGCTTCGCGTGCATCGCCAGCACGACCTGACAAAAGCGTTATTCGGAATTCAGTAGAACCAATGTGTGATGCTGCAGAAAAGGGAGGAGTTGGAATGACTGCGTCGGCCGATTTCTTCCCTCTTTCCATTTCTTGCCGTCCTGCGGGCAAATTCCATCTACATACATTTCTACAGCATCACGGTGCTGTGCAGCTTCAACGATCAGCCCTATCATCGCGGGCATGATAGGGCTGCCCAAGTTGGTGAGCGAATGTTGGTGTGTCGGCGAGCCCTGTCCTGTCAAGGCTTATTATAT
Organism: Verrucomicrobia subdivision 3 bacterium UBA6082; assembly: GCA_002428665.1. Classification (GTDB taxonomy): domain Bacteria; phylum Verrucomicrobiota; class Verrucomicrobiia; order Limisphaerales; family UBA8199; genus UBA6082. The sequence continues at coordinate 138,351 of DIXK01000022.1, read as the reverse complement.
GCTGAGTTGTGTGCGTAAGACTACAGGATTTCCACCGCTGTCGACCCATCCGCGATGGACCTTCAGATCCTGGGTACGGTCGGTTCCCGTAGTCTGGCTTGGCCTCGCTTTGTACTCAGTGTCATTAGCCCAGGAAAGGGAACTCCGTACGCCTGATCGCGCCTTGACATCCTCAGGTTCCAACGCGGAACGGCGATTCTCCGCGAACCTAGATGTCCTGATGACTTATGCTGGGCATGGAATCACCGAGGAGGCGTCCGCGCTTTTTAGCTACAGCAACGGGTGGTGGAGAGTTCAATACAATTACTTGCAGCCATCCAATATGGTTGGAACCGTGGTCGACTGTAAGAACATACCGGATGGGGTTCGCTGTTTCCTTGTGGACCCCCGGAGCAAGACCTTGTACCCAGAAGCGGCGACGGCTGCCTCAGTGCTGCCGATTAAATTTCCAATGGCGGAACTGCTCGGCTGTTTGGCCACTTGGCTATGTCTCTGCCCTGAACCGGAGCTACCGATGCTTGATGAAGGCAAGATGAGTAATTTTTTCGTCCGGTACTCACTATATAGCAATACTAATAATACTGCTACCTATGCTTTAGAACACATTGGACCGGAGCGCCTGTTTGTCTCTCGATTAAGCGTGACTAATAACGGTATGCTGCTTAAGCCCGGAGGGGCCGCCGCTAGGCCCCCACACCCTTACGATGCAGAGTTTCTCGAGTGGGATTATGAAGTGCTCTCGACGACGAATATCGGGGGCGTCACTTACCCACAGGCTGCGGTGCTCTCGCAGTATCCTCGATCGTCTTCAAGGGGTGACAGCCGTGCGAAAGCGGTCACAGAGATTCGGTTGACGGTGCGCGAGGTAAATGGAACTACGGATGGATTGGCGAGCTTTAAGCCGACACCCCCAATGGTCGCCATTGATCAACGCCCACCTGGCCTGCCTCACGGGATTACGATGAACCATACGGTTACTGGCGATACATGGTTGGCTGTTTCCGATCCCAAGATGAAAAGACTCGCAAACGCCTATCGCCAAACCAAAAAGCCGCCAACGAAGAAACTGGGGCGGGGTATGGTGCTCATAACGCTCGCCATTTTGGGGGTCGTTCCTCTAACCGCCATTTTGGTTCGAAAAAAACTCAGTAATCAACACAAGCAAGAATCATGAAAAACAAGATCGTACCGTCTATAAGATTCTGATCGGCGGGGTTTGGTGGTTGTGGCGCGAGCTGAAGGGGGATGACCAGGGAGCGGAGGGACGGGGAAAAGGGTCTGGTGGCCTGGCCTCCTCGTGGCCTGAAGCAACGGGACACACCAGTGCGTCATGAAAGCCTCTAACATCCTGCTGATTGGTGCCTATGGACAGGGTAACGCCGGGGATGAGTTGCTCCTCGAGGCGTGCCTGCAATGTTTGCCCGGGCACAAGTGCATCGTCACATCTCTGCGGCCGAAGGTGACGGCGGCTGAAATGGGTGTGCGCACCGTCCACAGCCAGGGGCCGTGGGTCAGCAGACTGCGGGCGTTTATGCGCTGTGATTGCATTCTCGTCGGTGGAGGAAGCCAGATTAAGCTGCTGAAGCCGTCGATAGGGCGAAATGGGCTGGCATTGCTGGCGCAATTCGCCTGCATCGCTGTGGCGGCGAGGTCTCGTCCGACCGCACGCCCCAGCGGGTGCATTAACTGCCGGCGGCGGTTTGCACGGGGACCGGTCTTCTGGCGTACTGGCCGGGTGGTCGGCGCGCCGTTGGTGGAACAGGCTGTGGTACGAACGCCGGCTCATCCATGAAAGTCACTCTTAGCATCCCGGTGTTCAACGAGGAGCGGCAATTGGAAGAGAGCATCTGCGCGCTCGAGGCCTTCGTGCGTCAGCAGTGCCGTTTCGATTGCGAAATTGACATTGTGGACAACGGTTCAACGGACCGCACGCTCACGATCGCGCGAGGGTTGGAAAAGCGGTTTTCAAATGTGCGGGTTTGTCACCTGGACCTCAAGGGCCGGGGCCGGGCACTCAAGGCAGCTTGGGGTCAGAGCGAGGCGGAGATCCTGAGCTACATGGATGTGGACCTTTCGACGGATCTGGCAGCGTTTCCGTCGTTGGTGGCGAGCCTGGTGTCGGGCCAAGCTGACCTGGCTACCGGAACGCGGCTGCACCCGAGGTCGGTGACGCGGCGATCCTGGCGGCGGGAGGTGATGTCGCGGTGTTACAATCGGCTGGTGAGGGGGGTGTTTGGCATTCAGCTTTCGGACGCGCAATGCGGGTTCAAAGCGATTACGCGGTCGGCGGCGGCGCGGCTGCTGCCGCTGGTGGAGGATACCGGGTGGTTTTTCGACACGGAACTCCTTGTCATTGCGGAGAAATGCGGGTATCGGGTCCATGAAGAACCCGTGCGCTGGACCGAGGACGCGGACAGCCGCGTGCGGGTGGCGGCGACGGTTTGGGCGGACCTGGCAGGGATGGTCCGGGTGAGGCGGAAGCTGGCGCGCGGCGCGTACCGGGAAGCGGTGAGAGCGGGAGGGCGGGAATCGCTCCGGGAGTCGAGGCCGGGCAGGCGGATTTAGGCGGAAAGTGGAGATCTGCATGAAAGCACCAGATGAGAGGCAGCGGTGGATGGCGCGGGCGCGCCGGAACTGCGTGGGAGGGTGTTTCCCTTGCCGCGGGTTCACGTTGATCGAGTTGCTGGTGGTGATCGCGATCATCGGGATTTTGGCGGCGTTGCTGTTGCCGGTGTTGAACTCGGCGAAGGCTAAGGCTACGGGGGCGGCGTGCCTGAACAATTTGAAGCAATTGCAGGTGTGCTGGCAGCTTTACACGGACGATTTCCGCGGGTTTGTGCCGCCGAACCGGTCGATGCTCACGAACAGGGCGTGGCGCAGCACGCCGGATTCGTGGATTGGGTCGAGCAGCGCGCCGCATGACGAGACGCACGAACCGATCCGGCAGGGGCTGCTCTTCAAGTATGATTACAACCGATCGCTCGCGACGTATCATTGTCCGGGGGACCGATCGCGGGTGCGGGGGCTGGGCGGGCAGGTGAAGGGGATGCTGCGGACGCGGAGTTATTCGATGAGCGGGTGCGTAGGGGGGCGAACGAACGAGGTTCAGAACACCGTGGCGCGGGTTCAAGCGATCCCGGAGCCGAGCCGGCTGTTTGTGTTTATCGACGAGAACGAGGACAGCATCGATGACGCGCATTTTCTGACGTGGCCGAAGCCGGATGATCGGTGGGTGAATCTGCCGGCGGGGCGGCACGGGCAAACGGGGGTGCTGTCGTTTGCGGACGGGCACGGGGAGCGGTGGAAGTGGAGGCACCCGAAGGAATTCAAGGTCAAGCAGAGTTATTGGAAGAAGGCGGAGAACGGTGCGGATTTGGCGGACCTGCGGCGGCTGCAGGAAGCGGTGTTGAAGGTGGAGAACCCAAAATTCCAGAAATAGCATGCTCCATTGATTTTCCAATTTGCTTCGCTCATGCTTCAGATAACGACATAGACAAACGCCGCCTTATGAGCTTGTTGCGCACCCAGATTGGCTTGGTCTTGTTGTTCCTCTTCGCAGCCGGGTACGTCCATCAAACGCCAAAAAACTGTCCCACACCACTCTCCCGACTGGATCTGCTGCATGCATTGTTCGTCCACGGCACCCTGCGGATCGATGCCTACGATAACACGCCGGACAAAGCAACGTGGGAAGGCCATAGCTACAGCGACAAAGCACCGGGAACCACGGTGCTGGCTCTGCCGCCGTTTGTAGCCGGTGCGCTGGCATTGCAGGCGGCCGGTGTAGGCCTCGACACGCCCGAAGGCTGGCTCGTGTCGAGTTGGGTGGCCTGCTTCGGGTCGCTCACGCTGCTCACGGCGATCGGTGCGGCGGTGCTCTTTGCCTGGCTGGCCCATTACGTGCCGCCCCGCAGCGCCCTCATTGCCACCCTGGCCGTCTTTCTCGGGTCCGCCCCGCTTCCTTACGCCACGATGCTCTTTTCGCATTCCCTCGTGGTCGCCTGCGTCGCCATCGCCCTTTACGCCATCTACCGCTACAGCCAGCAGGTCGCTGAAGTCGCCCCAGCAGCCGCATCCGCGCCCGAGATTCCCTTGTTCCGGTCGCAACGATGGCCTTTGCTGGCGGGGTTTGCCTGCGGTTGGGCCCTGGCCAGCGAATACACCGCCGGCCTCGTCGTCGTCGCAATGCTCTTCTGGCTGATTCTGGAGCAGCGCCGTTCACTTCAGCCTTGGAACTCTAGCCTTACGCCTTTCTTCATCGGCGCCATTCCTCCGTTGCTGCTGATCCCGCTCTATAGCTGGCTTTGTTTTGGCAATCCATTCCTGCTGCCCTACAGCGTGAATCAATCGTTCCCCGCCATGCGCGAGGGGTTGTACGCCATCAAATGGCCGGATCCGGAAACTGCCTGGCAACTCTTGCTCGGCCCCACGCGCGGCTTGTTCTTCTGGACCCCGTTCCTGGCGCTCGCCCTGGTGGGTTACCGCGAACTGGCGCACAATCATACCCGCCTCTTCTGGCTCACCTACGCCGTCCCGTTGCTGCAAGTGGTGGTCATTTCCGGGCGCGTGTGGGATTGGCAAGCCGGCCCGACGCTCGGACCGCGCTACCTGGCACCGATGCTGCCGCTGATGGCCCTGCCGTGTGCGCTGGCAGTGAAACGGTTGCCGAAGACAGGCCTGATTATCGCCGGCGTTTCCGTGGTGCTGACCGCATTTGCCACCTTCGTGAATGCCTCGCCGTCTGGTAATATCCACAACCCATTGACAGAACTGCATTGGCCGGCACTGCTAAAAGGATCGGTGCAACCGAACCTGGGCACCGCGCTGGGCCTCCCTCCGGTGGCGTCGCTGCTCCTTTACTTGGCTGTGGTGTTGGGTGGAGCCGCCTGGCTAATTCGCGCAACCCCCACCGTCCACCCTCCGCCCCCCACCCCTGACTTCCGCCTTTCTTGAGCCCCAGAGTCCTACTTTGTCCTCAGGTTTACCCCGTGGGATGGCGCAGCCTATCCCTCTGGGGCTTTCCAATTCTCCAAATCTGAGATCTGCAATTCCACTCTCCCAGTTCTTTTGCTCACGGACTTTTGTGATAAACACCTTGATGGTCACTTAACTGGTCCATCTTTCGGCGAAAAGTTGTCGAGCAAATTCTGCTGCTGGGACGGGGTGACATCGACCTGACACTTCAGTGTTGAAAAATGATTATGGGGGTGGCGCTGCAACCAGGTTAGGGCCTTGAGCGGCCCAACCCTTCGCTGAATGATTCAATCCCGTTGGGATTGGTTTCCCCTGGCTCCCGCTATCGCGCGGGTGGGGTGAGGGTCGGGGTTGGAAGCCGTTGAAACGGCTCCGGGGGACGTCGGCGACTGGGGTCACCTGGCTGAAGCTAGGTGCTAATGAGAGGGGCTCGACCACAGGGGTTTTTTACATCGAAGGGAACCGTGGTGGGACGGATCCGCCTTCGCTGAAGCTATGGCGGACGAACGTCGAACATCGAACGTCGAACGTCCAATGGTGAATGCCGAGCGGCCCCGAGAGGACGGAGGGCGGAGGACGGTGAGACGCTCCATCGGACGAACGTCGCTCTTTTCCTTGTGTTTTTCGCTGTTTGACCTGTGCGGGGGCATGGCCTAGAATGCTCAATTTCTTATGAAGATATTAGTATGCGACCCGGTTTCTGCTAAAGGGATTGCCCTGTTGCAGCAGCGTCCGGAGTTTGAGGTGGAAGTGCTGCCGAAGCGATTGTCGGAGGACGAATTGCTGCCGTTGGTAAAGGATGTGGCGGCATTGGTGGTGAGGTCCGAGACTAAGGTATCCCGAAAGATCATTGAAGCGGCGCCCGCCTTGCGGGTGGTTGGCCGGGCTGGGGTGGGGGTAGACAACGTAGACGTGGAAGCGGCGACGGAGCGGGGTGTGGTGGTGATGAACACACCTGGCGGCAACACGGTTTCGACGGCCGAACTGACCTTCACCATGTTGTTGAGTTTGGCGCGGAAAGTGCCGCAGGCTTATGCCTCGATGGTGGACGGCAAATGGGATCGCAAACAGTTCCAGGGGACGGAATTGGCGGGGAAGACCCTGGGGGTATTGGGTTTGGGGCGGATTGGGACGGAGGTGGCGCGGCGGGCGGTGGCGTTTGGGATGAAAGTGGTGGGGTATGATCCATTTCAGAGTGAAACGCGGGCGAAGGGTTTGGGCGTGCAGTTGACAGCCGAACTTGACGAGGTTTACCGCGACGCGGATTTCATTACCGTGCACATGCCGGTAACGGAGCAGACGCGGGGCATGCTGAATGCGGCGGCCTTTGCGAAGATGAAGCCGAAGGTTTGCATCGTGAACTGCGCGCGAGGGGAAATCCTGGTGGAGAACGATTTGATAGGGGCGCTGGATTCGGGGAAAGTGGCGGCGGCGGCCCTGGACGTGTTTGCGGTGGAGCCGTTGCCGGCGGAGCATCCATACCGAAAACACCCTGGCATCACACTGACGCCGCACCTGGGGGCGAGCACCCGGGAGGCGCAGGAGAAGTGCGGTATCGAGGTGGCCGAGGTTATCACGGGCTACCTGGTGACGGGGGAGGTGCGCAACGCTGTGAATCTGCCGTATATTGATGCCAAGACCTACGAGCAGGTGCGGCCGTATCTGAACCTGGGGGAGAAACTGGGGAAAATGCTGGCCCAAGTGACCCCTGGGGCGGCGGATCGGCTGCATATTACCTTTGGCGGCAAGGCGCAGGAATTGCCCAACATCGACCCCGTGACGCGTGCGGTGCTGCTGGGATTTCTGTCGGAGGTCTCGGTGAAAGATCTGAATAATGTCAACGTGCGGAGCATTGCCTCGACGCTGGGGTTGACCGTTGAAGAAAAGCGATCCAACGAGCCCGTGACGTTTAATGAATGGCTGCACGTCCAGGTGTTTCGGGGCGAGGAAAAGATCAGCTCGGCGGGAGGCACCTTCTTTGGGTCGCCCGAAAACCCGAGAATCGTGCGACTGTTTAGCCAACCGACCGAGATCGTGCCATCCGGGGTGGTCCTGATTGTGGAAAACGAGGACCGACCCGGGATAGTGGGCTACCTAGGAAGCCTGCTGGGCCAGCAGAAAGTGAACATCGCCAGCATGAGCCTGACGCGCGACGTGGTGGGAGGATTCGCGCTCACGGTGCTTAATCTCGACAGTGTTCCGTCCGCAGATTTGATTGAGCAACTGCGGAAGGATCCGAACATACGGAAGCTCAACGTAGTAAAGCTCTGATTCCTTTTTAGTATAGATAAGACACATCAAATATGAAAATTACAAACCGTGCGGCTGGTGTGCTGGTCGCCTCAGCGTTTCTTGTTACCTGCTGCTGGGCGGCTGAACCCACCCCGGAGAAAGCTGCGCCCGCGGCGAAAGCAACATCGGCTACTGACCTGTTTCCCGACCAGGTGGTCGCCAAGGGGAAAGGCGTGGAAGTGAAGCGCAGCCGACTGGACGAGGAGTTGGTGAGCATCAAGGCCACCGCAGCGGCGCGGGGGCAGACCATTCCGGCAGAACAAATGAACTTGATCGAGCGCCAGATTCTGGAGCGCCTGATTCACATCCAGTTGCTGAATAACCGAGCGACCGACGCCGACAAAGCGGCCGGCAAGGAAAACGCGGAGAAGCGCCTGGCGGAAATCCGGAAGCGCGCGGGGACGGAGGAGAACCTGAATCTGCAATTGAAATCCGTGGGGACGAGCATGCCGGAACTGACCCGGAAACTGAACGAAGAGCTTACCGCGGAGACGGTTCTGGAACGGGAATTGAAAGTGAACGTCACCGATGCGGACGTGAAGAAGTTCTACGACGAAAACCCGGCCAAGTTCGAGCAACCGGAGATGGTTCGAGCGAGCCATATTCTGATCGGCACGCGCGATAGTGCAGGGGGAGAGATGGCGGAGGACAAGAAGGCTGAGAAGAAAAAGCAGGCTGAGGCCCTGTTGAAGCAGGCTCGGGCGGGCGAGGATTTTGCCAAGCTGGCCAAGGAACACTCGGAAGACCCCGGTTCGAAGGACACGGGGGGCGAGTACACCTTCCCGCGGGGCCGCATGGTGCCGGAATTTGAAACGACGGCCTTCAACTTGAAGACCAACGAAATCAGTGACTTGGTTACCACCCAATTCGGCTACCACATCATCAAGCTGCACGAGAAGATTCCGGCGCAGACGGTGGAGTTGGAGAAAGTGGAGTCCAATATTCGAGACTACCTGAAGGGCCAGGCGGTTCAGTCCTCACTTCCGGCGCACATGACCAAGCTGAAGGACGAGGCGGGAGTGGAAGTCCTGGACGAGCGGCTCAAGCCCAAAGCGCCGAGCGAACTGGCTCCAGCACCGGCACCGGCGAAATAAGCGCTAACCTGCAGTGGTATGGCGATTATCAGGCCCGGGTTATCCCGGGCCATTTTATTGGATTAGGTTGGATTCGCCTCCGGTCTTCAGGGGCCCTTGAGTTTTCGGCGGATTTCGACGACCAGGAAGTGGATGAGATGCCTCAGGCGATCCTCTACGTCCGTCGTTTCGAGGATGGTCTGCCGTTCTGGGCCTCCGGGCAGCACGGCGCAGGAGACCAAGTCAGCGACCTGGGACGGATCGGTGAGAGAATCCAGGTAACTAAGGATTTCCTTGGGAGAGAAGGCCGTTGGATCGGATTTGGACTTTGCCTGGCCTGGAGCCATGACCGGGAAAGGGAAGGGGAGGCCCAACCGCAGGCGTTCCTCAAGCAGGTCGCGCACTTTGGCCATGAGCGCGTCTGAGGCGACGCTGTTGCAGGGGGGTGTTTCCAGGGGGCGGATCTTCTGGACGCGGTAGGGCTTGTAGCAAACCGTCTCCTGGAGTTCCACTCGGGCGATTCCCTGCAGGATAAGATGGGAGGTGCCGTTGCGGTGTGATACGGAAGCCCGAATGAGCCCCAAGCCGGCGACCGGAGACGGTGTCTCACGAGTGCGGCCTGGCTTTTGCATGGCAACCGAGAACATCCGGCTTGATTGGAGGGCGTCGGCGAGCATTTTTCGATAACGCGGCTCGAAAATGAATAGAGGGAGCAACGCCTGCGGAAAGAGGGTGGCGTTGGGCAAGGTCATAATCGGCACTTGAAGAGGCAACTGCATGACTCAATGTATAAGCGGTTGGCATTTTAGCAAGCGGGGGAGGGCGGGTCTGTTTTGAGGGGGGAAATCTGCCGATCGCGCTGCCGAGCGCCGCGTATAGGTGCCCGGGGGCTAAAGTAGGCGTTGGCTTTTTGCGGCGGTTCGGCTTGCCAAATGCCCCTGGTCTCTGCATTGTGTGGGTTCTTATGAGAAATATCGGCCTCATTCTGCTCGCCCTAGTGGCGATTGTATTAGGTGTGATGCTGCTCACCACCAAGAAAAACGCTGTGGAACAGCAACGCGCTGACCGCGAGACAATTTCGTCGATTTCCAACCGATGGCTGCAGACCAGCAGCAGCCTCGAGGACCAGCGACAAACGAATGCCGGCCTCGAGCAGGACCTGCAAAAGACCCGCCAGGAATACGAGAAGGCTGTGAATGAGCTGAGCAACACGATCAAGCAAGTCTCCAACAACCTCTCGCTTACCGAATCCAATCTCAACCTCACCGAAGCGAGTTTGCGCGCGACCCGGGAGGAGATGGCCCGTCGCGATTCGCGCATCACCGAGTTGGAAGGCCAGAACCAGGAACTGGACAAGAAAGCCCTGGATCTGAGCAATGCCATTACCAATCTGACAACGCAGATCGCGGAAACCGAGCGGAAGCTGGCGGCTTCGGAAGGTGACAAGGCCTTTTTGCAGACGGAGTTGAAGCGCTTGATGACCGAGAAGGTGGAGTTGGAAAAGCAGTTCAACGATTTAACGGTCCTGCGGGCGCAGGTGGCGAAACTGAAAGAGGAACTGTCGATCGCCCGTCGCATTGAATTGATCCGTCGTGGGCTCTTTTCGGATCCCGACGCGAAAGGCGCCCAGAAGCTGATGCAGGTTGGCGGGGCCCCGCAAACGAAGCCTAGAGCCTCCTACGATTTGAACGTGGAAGTCAGTGCGGACGGCACGGTGAAGGTGATTCCTCCGCCAACCAACGCCCCGGCTTCGACGAATCAGACGAAACCATGACGAGGCCCGCAGGCCTGGTGGATTCCCGGGGGCGTGTGCTCCACGATCTCCGGGTGAGTGTTACCGATCGCTGTAATTTCCGCTGCCTGTATTGTCTTCCCGAAACAGAGGCCGCCCACAACTTTTATCGCGGTCACTGGGCGCATTTGCCGAATCCACAGCCGATAGTTCAGCAGTGGGTGAGGCGCCAGGATCTCCTCACCTTTGAAGAAATTGAGCGGGTCGTCAGAATCTTCGTAGGGCTCGGGATAGAGAAAGTGCGTTTGACTGGAGGTGAGCCGCTGCTGCGGCGCGGGTTGCCCCAGTTGGTAAGCCGCCTGTCTGTAATCCCGGGGGTCGCCGATCTGGCGATGACCTCTAACGGTTTTCTGTTTGCCGAGCAGGGGCCGGCCTTGCGGGAGGCTGGGTTGCGCCGAATCAGTTTCAGCCTTGATTCTTTGGATCCCGAGCGTTTCCGCAAGATGACGGGCCGGGACGGTTTGAACGCGCTGCTTAAAGCGATCACGTTGGCCCGTGAACTGGGTTTGGAGCCTGTGAAAGTGAACTCCGTGGTCATTCGCGACATCAATGACCAGGAGATTGAGAGCTTGGCCGAGTTTGCCCGGACACAGAACCTGAGTCTACGGTTCATTGAGTTTATGCCCTTGGACTCAGCCCGAGCCTGGCAGAAGGAGATGGTGGTTCCCGGGCGGGAGATCCTGAACCGGCTGCAGGCCCGATTCACGCTGCACCCGGCACCGCCACGGAGCCCTTCGGAGACAGCGACTCGATGGGCCTTTGCCGAGGGAGGTGGCGAGATAGGCATTATTGCGCCGGTGACCGAGCCATTCTGTGGCCACTGCAATCGCATCCGCCTCACCGCGGATGGCAAGATCCGGACCTGTTTATTCAGCGTTCAGGAACACGATATGCGCCCGATGTTGCGTGGAGGAGCGACGGATGAAACGATTGTGGAATGGCTGCGAAAAGTTGTTTGGCACAAAGAAGAGCGGCACCACATCGGGGAACCGGGTTATGAGTCACCGCCCAGATCGATGAGCTGTATTGGCGGCTGAGCGCAGCCGCGACCACGCTTGACTTCCGCCGTTCTTCGGCCACTCAGTATTTGCATGAAATTTCTGGTTACCGGCGGGGCAGGGTTCATTGGGTCACATGTGTGTGAGGGATTGCTCGCGGAAGGGCACTCCGTTTGGGTTTTGGATGACCTGAATGATTTTTACGATCCGGAGATTAAACGGCGCAACCTGCGCGACCTCCAGGCGCTGGGGCAGCCTTTGGAGTTCGTCCTGGGAGATCTGGTGGATCGTGACGTGCTGGAAAACCTGTTCAGTTCTGTGCCGTTTGACCAGGTGATACACCTCGCGGCGCGGGCTGGAGTGAGACCCAGTTTGGAGGATCCCGCCCTTTATCAGCGGGTCAACGTAGAAGGGACAGTCAATCTTCTTGAAACCGCGCGGCGTTGGGGAGCGATGAAGGTGATTATGGCCTCATCCTCGTCGGTCTACGGGGTGAATTCCAAGGTGCCATTCTCAGAGTCGGACCCCATTTTCTCGCCCATTTCACCGTATGCGGCCAGCAAGCTGGCCTGTGAAGCGCTGGGGCATGTTTACCATCACGTCTACCACATGGACGTGGTTGCTCTGCGGTTTTTTACGGTTTATGGACCACGGCAGCGCCCGGACCTGGCCATCAACAAGTTTGCGCGCCTTATCCGGGAGGGTGAACCGATCCCGGTCTACGGGGATGGCACTACTGCCCGCGATTACACCTACATCACCGACATTCTCCAAGGCGTGTTGGCCTGCACCCGTCGGGAATTTGGATTTGAAGTGATCAACCTGGGAGAATCTCAGGTGGTCACGCTAAACCGGCTTATCGAACTTCTGGAGTTAGCGCTGGGGCGGAAGGCGCAAATCGAGCGCCTGCCGGTGCAACCGGGAGACGTGCCCATCACCTCCGCGAACATCGAAAAAGCCGGACGACTGCTGGGCTATAAACCGTCCGTGCGGATCGAGCAGGGAGTGCCGCGGTTCGTGGACTGGCTACAGACACGAGGCTGAAAGCGTATTGACCTTGCCTTGCGAGCGGTTCAGACTTGATACACAACCCTATGGAAAACAGATCCGAATGGAAACGCCCGAGTTTTGACGAGGCTCAGTCAGCTTGGGAAGCGGCGTTGCAGCAGCGGGGGTTGCCAACGCAATGCCTCTGGATTTTTGATGAGAACCTCTGCTTCGAGTCTAATCCTGGTGAACCCAGTGATTTCAAGCTCGGTTTCCAAATCCAATTCGCCTCCCCCCCTCCGGAAGCGGAGCGGGTGGCTTATGAGTATTTCGCGGACTTCGAGGAACCGCTGGTTTTCTATTGCCTTGGGAGCTCTGGCGGGAAATCGGTTTGCCTGATGTTGTGCGACAAGTGGTTTGAGTCCAAGAGCGAGCAGGAGGGCTATTTGCGGCAGGCGGAGTGGGGGGTGTATTTCCGGCCCGGGGAAGCGAAGGAAGTCGAGGAAATCACCCAGGTTGAACGGTGGAAGAACCGAATCATCCGGAACCGGCCATTGCACGACCTGGATTTTTGCATGACCTTGAGGGCCGTCCACGAGATCCTGGCCCACGGGTATGCGCTTTCCAGCTACGAGCATTTCGCCCTGAAGTTTCTGCACCTGTGGAGCAAGACCCCGCGTCGGGCGGAATAGGCCGCTGCTCTTGGAAAAGAAAAGGCCCGGAGGTTGGCTCCGGGCTGAGGTTTGCGAAAACAGGTTATCGGCTGTGCTCGGTCAGGCGCGCTCCATGTATTTCCCGGTCCGGGTATCCACTTTGATCTTCTCGCCGGTCTTGATGAACAAGGGCGCCTGGACCACAATCCCCGTTTCGAGGGTGATCGCCTTTTGAACGTTGTTGGCAGAATCTCCGCGGATGCCATCGGGGGCGTCTGCCACGGCCAGCACTACGCTGGAGGGCAATTCCAGGGAGACGGCCTTTTCCTCCACGAAAGTGATCGTCACTACCCCGTTCTCCACCAGGTAATTACTGGCGTCGCCCACGAGTTCGGGAGCGAGGGTGACTGTTTCGTAGGTCTCCGGATCGGAGAACACGAAGTCCTGGCCATCCTTATAGCTGAATTCCATCTTCCGGGTCATCATGGGGACGACATCGAGGCGTTCAGTGGAGCTGAACCGGACATCGGAAGACTTGCCAGTGCGAATGCTGCGAAGGGTCGCTTGCACAAAAGCGCGCAGGTTCCCAGGGGTTCGATGCTGGCTATCCAGAACGACGCACACATCACCGTTGTAATTAATCGCCATACCGCGGCGAAGATCATTTGCTGTTGCCATATTCGGTCTATAAAATCAATTGTTGCCCGGGTGGAAATCCGGGACGGGAAGGGCAGAAAATAGCAAACCAAGGCTCGAAAGCAAGTGGTCATTTATGACAAATTTTAACCCCTCAATTAAGTAGGGCCGCGTTCTCCGAGAGTGCCGAGTCCCCAGGCGGGCAAGGCAATTTCTCACGAAAACGCCGCGTTCCACCGTAACCGGGCTGTACGAAAGACAAAAGCCCGGTTGGAGGCGTGGGAAGAAGATGGGCGAAGACGACGTTTGATGCCGGTATAAACCAATGACTGATCAATCCATATTCCTGGCGTTAGCCGAGGCGGCTCGCACGGGAAAGCCGGTAACCCTGGGAGTCATCACCCGCGTGAATGGCTCTAGTCCCCAGAAAACAGGAGCCAAGGCGGTTTTTCATGCTGATAGCCGCATTACCGGCACACTGGGCGGGGGATGCCTGGAGGCGGAACTGCAGCGACGCGCCCTCGAAGCCCTGCGAACGGGGCAGGCCTCGCAATTCGATTTCCTGCTGGATCATGACTTCGGCTGGGATGACGGCCTGGTCTGCGGCGGCAAGGTCGAAGGCCTAATCCTCCCCAACGCGCAGGCGGCTGGGGAAGGATTCTGGCGGAGCTTGGCGCGGCGGGAATCGACCCGTGTGTGGGGTATCGACCGCAATTTCTGCGCGCAGGAAGGCCATGCGGGCGCCAGCCAGGACTGGCTCTATCAGGAGACGGTGCGGCCCCCTTGCGCTCTGTGGATCGCTGGGGCGGGGCACGTGGCCCAAGCGGTAACGCCCCTGGCGCTGCAATTGGATTTCAATGTGACCGTGATGGATGACCGGCCCGCTTTGGTCAGCCATCGGTTGTTCCCGGCCGAAACTCACTTGGTCGCGGACGTTTGGGAAACCTTGTTGAAGCAGCCGACGCCAGCGGGGCCTTTATTTGGCTTGATTGTCACTCGCGGTCATCGGCACGACGCCCTGGTTCTGCGCGAATGGATTCACGGGCCTTTCGCGTTTCTGGGTATGATCGGGAGCAGTAGAAAGGCTCGGACGATTCAGGAGCACTTTATTGCGGAGAAGATCGCTTCCCCAGAACAGTTGGCCAGGGTGATTTGCCCCGTGGGGCTGCCTATCGGGTCCCGCACGGTTTCCGAAATTGCGGTTAGCATTGTGGCACAGCTCATTCAGGAACGGGCGAGAATAAGCCTGGCCTGAGAGACTCGGAAACGAGCGGCAAAATGGCTCCCCCCAAGAGGGCGATTACTTCGCCGCTTTTTTCTTGGCGATCTTAGTCGTCTTCTTCTTGGCGGAGGCTTCGTATTTCGCCAATTCCCGCTGGGCTTTGGCGAGTTCGGTTTCCAGGCGCTCGATTTGCTGGCGCGTGGGGTCAGGTCCCTGGATTTTAACGGTAGCGGCTTGCGAGCGGCGGCGCAGTTCGAGTTGGGTCACCACATGCCGAGCCAAAATTTTTAGCGCCGCCCGCTGGTCCTGGTTGAGTTCTCGGGGCACCTTGTCGATCACGCACAGGGTTCCGAGCGCATGCCCATCCGGTGTTATCAGTGGGGCGCCGGCGTAGAAACGTATCCTGGGCTCAGAAGTCACCAACGGGTTGCGGCAAAATCTGGGGTCGCTCGCCGCATCCGGGACAATAAACAAATCCGGCTGGGTGATGGCGTGGGCGCAGAACGAGACGTCACGCGAGGTTTCCTGGAGGGTAATGCCGGATTTTGATTTAAACCACTGCCGGTCTTCATCCACGAACGAAATCAAGGCGATGGGAGCCTGGCAAATGCGAGCCGCCAGCTCGGTCAACTCGTCAAACACAGCCTCTGGGACGGTGTCCAGTACCTCGTATTGCCAGAGCACTTTCAATCGTTTTTGCTCGTTGCGGGGTAGTGGCGCGCTCATCGCATTTTTGGCTTTCAGCCTGGAAAACGTACCGTTTCTGCCTTGAAAAGCAATGCGAATTCACGGGTGCGGAAACGGCCGTTCTTTTTATCGGCTCCTGACCGGTTGGGCCAATGCTGGCAGGGAGCATCCAGAACGGCGCCAGGACAATTGGGAAGCATTTAATTCTTGTTGCGGAGCCCCACATCCAGCTAGAGTCCAGATGTAGACGAGAACTCTTAATGTGGATTTGCATATGACGAAGAAGACCCTATTGGTAGCGGGGCTGATGGCCCTGACTGCGGGAGCGCAGGCGCAGAGCGGACTCCTGATCACGGGAGTCATGGATGGGACATTGACCGGCGGCGAACCGAAGGTCCTGGAGTTGTATGCGATTTCCGACGTCCCCGACCTGAGCAAATATGCGCTTTCGGTGGCGGCCAACGGTGGCGCTACGTTTTCGCCGATCACGGCGGAATATATATTTCCCGCGGTGTCTCTTTCGGCAGGGAGTTTTTACTATGCTGTCGGCAACTCTTTCACGGATCAAACAGGGCCGTTCGACACCATCTTCCCAGGCTATAGCGGAATCCGGAGCCGCAACTTTGGTATAAACAGCAATGGCGACGATGTGGAAGGGTTGTTTTACGATGCGACAGGTCTGTTTGCCGGGAGCCAGGTGCTGGTTGATGTGATGGGCGAGCTGGGTGTGGACGGGACTGGCACGGCCTGGGAGCATCTTGATGGTTGGGCATACAGCAACAACGGGCGAATGCCGTCGGCGATATTCAATGTGGCTGACTGGTATTTCAGCGGGAATGACGTGCTGGACAACCTTGCCCCAGCGGACATTGCCCTCTCTTTCCCCGACCAGACCTATATGGTCCCTGAGCCTTCCAGCCTTGCGCTGATGTTTTTGGGCGGCCTGGCCTTCGTGTTTCGCCGACGCCAATAGCCCCGGTTAATTTCTCCAAGGCACGGTTTTTGAGCCGTGCCTTTTTTTATGCCCGTCGCGGGCGTGCCTTTCTGGGATTACTCGCCGCGCACGGAGATCCACACTGAGTCGCCGGCAGTTAACTGCAGCTTCCAGCCGTTCGCCAACTCACCCCCAGTGTGGACCTGGGTTCCTTGCCCCTCCGAATTCACTTGGTAACTTCGCGTTGGCTCCACGGCGAACCATTCCGGGAACTGGTTGATGCGGGGGTAGTCCAGGGGCAAGCGCATTTTTAGTTCGTGGCGGGGTTGATCGAATACGAGGCGCCCCTCCCACGGCTCAGTGCTGGATACGCAAAGCTGCAGCGCATCGCCGTCCCTCACTGCCCCGAGTCGCACATCCGGTCGCCAGGGTTCAACGGTCACGCCTTGCGTCTTCCACAGCGCATACATTAGCGAGGTGCGCGCGAAATTGCCGTCCCCGTGCCAGCCCTCGATGATGCCGTCCGGTTTTTGAATGGCCCACATCATTTGGATCTGGCTGTCGATCCAGTCCGCAGCACTCCGCACCGGTTCCCGGTTCAGGAGATTGATGGCGCCTTCGATCGAATCGGCATAGGCATCGGCGTTCTTTTCACCCCAGCAGGCGCCGACATAGTTGCCTTTCAAATTGCCCAAAGCCTTTAACACCGCTTCGTGGTAAGCGGGCTTTTTGTCCAGAAGCCAGAGGGTGTAAAAGCCGTCGTAAACATAGCCCCAGGTGTCGCAGAGATCCTGGCTGTGCGCGCCGGTTTTGGGGTTGAACCAGGAGTAGAGTAGACCGTGCTCATTGCGGCCTTTCTGGAGGATGACATCGAAGAGTTCGTGGATGGGTTTTTCATACGCGGTTTTCTTGGCCGGGAGTGTTTGCGCGACCGCAAAATAGAGTTCGCTCAAACCGTTGACTACTTCGCAGCCATGATCAATGAGCCGCAACTGGTCCAGGTCACGCGTCGGATGGTTGGTGCCCAGTAAATAATAGTCGCCCAGGCGCGTGGCCCAATCGAGGTACTTGCGTTCCCCGGTAAACCAAAACAGGCGTGAGCATGCTTGTAACAGATCGCCACTCACCTCGAAATTCCGCGTCGGGATCACCCCGAACGTGGTTTCCACCCGCGCGTTTGCCCACACGTCATCGATGATGCCGATCATGCGCTCCGACCAGGGACTGCAGCCCAGCCATTCGGTAATCGGCAGCAGCCCGTCTTTGACATACTCCGCGCCTTCGAAAATCAGGGCCTCCAAGTCCACCTGTTCCCGGCGCCAGCCCTTCTTCGAGAAAGAATAATCGTCGGGCAACCGGCCAACGCGTGAGGTCAGGCGGGTCTCGGTGCGCAACATTTCCAGCAGCCGGCAATTGAGTAACGGCCGGTCGGTCATTGCGGCGGTCAACACCATGTAAGGGTAATTGTCGGCGGCGGAATCGCGGCCATTCCAAAAGTCGCGGCTTTGGTTGAGGTTGCGTGGGATGAGGCCCGTGTCCGGATCGGCGTGAGACAGCCAGCCGTCGATGAACCGGCGGCAGCGATAAAAGGCTTGATTGGCCAGGCGCCCGTTTTGCTCGGCCTGCTTGAATAATATGGCTTGGCGCAGGTCCTCCGCCAGGGCCAGGGGAACCGGGCTGGGAGTGTTCCACGCGGCCTCCATTTCAGGGAATGCGGGAGTGCTCGGCGCCTCAGTTGCACCCACGAGCGTGAGTTTCGCCCGATGTTGTGGGGCTTTGAGATCGGACGGTGCCTGGCCCTGGCGTGCCGAAACCAGCCGCACCTCGCTTAAGAAAGCGGGACGGCCGGTGGCACGTTTCACCTCAATGACATACTGTTCTCCGCGTGCGGACACCGGCACCGGTACTCGTAACCAGCGAAATCCCCAGTGCCCGCTGGCTTGAAGAGGAACGGTGTGGTTGTTGATGACAAGAAGAGCGGTGCGTTCGTCTCCCTTGGCTCCCCAGCGGATTTCCAGGGCGTCACCAGGTGTGGGGGCGACGTCGAACTCAAGCCGCAATTGGGCATTGCCGAGCCAGCGATAGGGCACGCCTTCGAAGGACTCGGGGCCGTCCTGGAAACGTGCCCAGGCAACGGCCGCCGTATCGTTCGGGAGCGGAGGACCCAACGACCCCAGTTCCTGGCGCAACCGAGGCCAGAAATCCTCGCCAAAGAACACGTGGGGGCCGGGATGAATGCTCAGTTGCGCTCGGTTCTCCGCATCGAAGACTCGGTAGGCAGCACGAATCTTTTCAAAGGCCGGTCGGCCGATGTTCACCGGGAATCCGCCGGGTGCCCGTTCCTGCTCACCCAATTCGCAGACCAGGCTGCGCGGGGCCACGCAGGCAAAGATGTCGGAGAAATCAAAGTGCTCCTCCAGCCCGGGAAAGTTGAAGCACTCGCAATGGCCGTTTTTCATGTTGGCGACCGTCGTGAGCCAGCCACTACTGCAGGCGATACGGAGCCGCGTATCCATGGCGGCGACGTACATTGTGGTTTCGCCTCCGAGCGAGAGGCCGGCCACCGCCAGGCGCTCGGGATCCACCTCCGGGAGCGTGACGGCGTAATCCAAGGCCCTGATGGCATCCCAGGTTCGCTCGCCCATCAGAGTCCAGTTGGTGTGCTGCAGGTGATGCTGGCCCACATCCGGCGCCACGACCACATACCCGAGCCGGATCAGTTCCCGGCCATACCAGTAAAGGCCACTGCCGCGCACGATTTGTTCTCCGCTGCCACCATGGCCATGGATAGCCAGCACGGCGCCAACTTTGCCATCAGGCTGCAAAGGACGGGCAACCCACAGATGGGCTTCCCGGTCCGGCAGGCTTCGGATCCGGACTTCCTCCAGCACGCACTGATCTTCCGCCACCTCGACCCGGCGGACGACGACCGGTTCGAGCGCCACGCGTGCAGGCGGGCTTCCGCCCATCATGAGCTCGAACAGTTTGGCGCGAGCCTGTTTTTGCCATGCTTCGGCCTCGGCAGGTTGAGTTGCGTGAAACTGGTATGTCGGAGCGGCAACAGATGCGAAGACTGTGCCTAGCACTAGACAGAGTGCGACACGATAGCCGGCTTGGAGCGATCCGCGAGAGGTGCAATGCGTGTTCATAAACGCGACTGGAGGTTGTGTGCCTTGGATGGTGGGCGGTCGGCGTTACCGGGTAAAGGTTTTTGTCGCGACGAGAAAACGGTGGGCATTAAACGGAACGGTGGATAAACTGGCGCGGTGAAAACGCGTCGTCTCATCCCGTGCCTTAACCCGGTGCTGCTTCGGGTTCTGGCGGTTGCTGCCTGCTGTTGCGTTTCAACCGGTGCGCAGGCGGGACCTGGGGATTTGTTTAACAACAGCGGTGACCTTGGTCGGCCATCCAAACCAGGTTCGGTCCGGATGGAGCCCGGCGGCAGCGCCTATGAAATTACCGGCGGCGGGGAGAATATGTGGTTCACCAACGATGCGTTTCATTTCACGTGGACCCGTGTCGAAGGCGATTTTTCCCTGAGCGCAGCCGTCACCTGGCCCGACACCGAGGGGCATGCCCATCGCAAAGGATGCCTGATGGTTCGGCAAAGCCTCGACCCGGATGCCGCTTGTGTTTACGTAGCGGTGCACGGTGATGGCCTCACCTCGCTACAGTATCGTGAGGCGAAAGGAGCCATGACGCGGGAGATTCAGTATGCGCAGGCTGCGCCAGTGCGGGTGGGTCTGACGCGGCAAGGCAACACGTTCTTTGCTTCCGCTGGCATTGGCGGCCAACCGCTGCAGCCGTCAGGGGCGTTCATGCGTCTTCCCTTCGACGGTCCGGTATATGTCGGATTGGGAGTATGCTCCCACAATGATCAGGCCTTGGCCACAGCTCGTTTCTCGGGGATCGAACTGCTCCGGAAGGTGCGGGTCGCAACCAATTCTCCGGTGCTGCATTCCACCCTGGAAACCATCTCCATCGCTTCCAAAGACCGGCGTGTAGTTCTCACGATGACCAACCACTTCGAAGCGCCAAACTGGTCCCCTGACGGCAGCTTCCTATTGTTTAACTCGCGTGGCCGGATTTATCGGCTCCCGGTCAAAGGGGGCACGCCCGAAGCGGTTGATACCGGTTTTGCCAACCGGTGCAATAATGATCACGGGATTTCGCCCGATGGCAAACAACTTGTCATCAGCGACCAATCGCAGACAGGCAAGTCCCTGATCTACGTTCTGCCTATCACGGGTGGCACGCCCCGACAGGTAACCAGCCTCGGCCCGAGCTATTGGCACGGTTGGTCCCCGGACGGTGCCACACTCACCTACTGTGCCGAGCGAGGTGGCGAATATGACGTCTATACCATCCCGGTTAACGGCGGCGAGGAGCGTCGGCTAACCACCGCCAAAGGCCTCGACGACGGTCCCGAATACTCCCCGGACGGGCGCTGGATCTATTTCAATTCCGACCGCACCGGTACCATGCAAATCTGGCGGATGAGGCCCGATGGATCCAGCCAGGAACAGATCACCAACGACGATTTTAACAACTGGTTCGCTCACCCGTCACCGGACGGCAAATGGCTTGTCTTTCTCTCCTATGAAAAGGATGTTACCGGGCATCCCGCCAACAAGAGAGTCTGGCTTCGCCTCATGCCCACCGACGGCGGACCTATCCAGGAGTTGGCCCGGCTTTTCGGCGGGCAGGGGACCATCAATGTTCCATCCTGGTCGCCCGACAGCCGGAATGTTGCCTTTGTCAGCTACGAACTCTTGCTGCCGGAATGATCCATGCGGAAGATATTACTTTATGTCGCAGGGGCCTGCATCGTGGCCAATCTCGTCCTCATGGTAATCGTTTTCGGCGGCCGATCGAGTCAGCAGCCACGGACACCACGGCCCGGCACGAATGCGGCGACTGCCGAAGCGATACCCACGAACACTCTTTCCGAATCCTCCGAATGAACCGAATCACCTTGTTTCTAATAACGGCCCTCGCAGCCGGCATGCTCCACGCCAACGAGATAAACTGGCCGCAGTTCCGTGGTCCGCGCGGCGACGGCACGACCACCGCCACGAACCTGCCTCTGAGATGGAGCGAAGAGCAGGCCATCAAGTGGAAAACTCCCATTCACGGCAAAGCGTGGTCTTCCCCGGTTATTCGAGGGACCCAAGTCTGGCTGAGCACAGCCACCGAAGATGGCCGCGAGCTCGCGGTGGTCTGCGTTGATGCCCAAACCGGGAAAATCATCCGTGACAAGAAGTTGTTCGATGTCGAGAAACCCCAGTATTGTCATCCTTTCAACAGCTACGCTTCGCCGACGCCAGTGCTCGAAGGCAACCGCGCCTACATCACCTTTGGCACCGGCGGCACCGCTTGCCTGGACGTCGAGACCGGGGAGATGATCTGGACTCGGCGCGATCTGGAATGCAACCATTTCCGTGGACCAGGCTCTTCACCGATTATTCATGGGGATCTCTTCTATCTGAATTTTGACGGCAGTGATTTTCAGTTCATGGTCGCCCTCGACAATAAGACCGGCCAGACAGTCTGGAAGCAGAACCGTTCGGTGGATTACCAGGACCTTGGGATCGACGGCAAGCCGCAAGTGGATGGCGATTATCGCAAAGCCTATGCTACTTGCCACGTGGCCGCGTTGGATGGGCGCACGACGTTGCTCAGCCAGGGATCGAAAGCCCTGTACGCGTATGACCCGCTGACCGGCGCGGAGTGGTGGCGGGTGGAAGACCGCACGTGCTACTCCGGGAGCACCCGGCCGGTGCTGGGCCATGGCCTCATCTTCTTGCCGACGGGTTTTTCCTCCGGTCAACTCTTTGCCATCCGCCCTGGAAAGAAAGGGGAGGTGCTCGATGCCAAAACCAACGCCCCTGCCGATATGCAGCTGCATATCGCCTGGAGAACTAAAAAAGGTGTGCCCAAGAAACCGTCACTTCAGCTCGTCGGGGATCTTCTCTTCGGCATGGAAGACAACGGGACGCTTACCTGCTGGAACGCACTCACCGGCGAGGTGCACTGGAGCGAGCGGATTGGCGGGAATTACTCCGCCTCACCCATCGCCACTGAAGACCGTGTTTACTTGTTCAGCGAGCAGGGCAAGACCACGGTGGTTGCCGCAAAGCGGGAGTTTCAGAAGCTTGCCGAAAGCCAACTTGGCGACGGCTTTATGGCTTCGCCGGCGGTGTCTGGCCAGGATCTGTTCTTGCGGTCGCGCACCCACCTCTACCGCGTCGGGAATTAGCGTTTCATGACCGAATCAACCCGGCCACCTCATGCCAGCCCGCTTGCCGGCATTCGCGCGGTGACGTTTGATGTCGGTGGCACGTTGATCAAACCGCAGCCATCGGTTGGGCATATCTATGCTCAGATTGCTGCCCGCCGCGGGGTCACGGGCCTCGATCCCGACGTTCTGAACCAGCGTTTCAAAGCCGCCTGGCGTGCGCAGCCCGATTTCCGTCATTCCCGGGAGGAATGGGCTTCACTCGTCGACAAAAGTTTTGAAGGCTTTTGCGAGCCTCCGCCAAGCCGCTCGTTTTTCGACGAACTGTACGAGCATTTCACTAAAGCCGACGCTTGGCACGTTTACGATGATGTCCGACTTGTCCTGAGTGAACTCAAAAGTCGCAACCTGCCTTTGGCTGTGATCTCCAATTGGGACGATCGGCTCCATCCTCTCCTTGAGAATCTTAAGCTCAGGCCCTTCTTCGATTCGGTGATTGTGTCGTGCGATGTAGGGGTGCCAAAACCTCACCCGCTTATTTTCGAGCGAGCGGTGGTGGCGCTGGGAGTGGCATCCGCCGAGATTCTGCACCTCGGGGATGAGCCTAAAGCCGATTACACCGGAGCCAGACGAGCCGGCTTCAGGACGTTGCTGCTCTGTCGTGACGGAGTTCGGTCTGCACCGGGAACAATATCCTCATTGCGCGAAATCCTGTAAGCAGGTCCGTGTGGAAATGTCGGTTGCCGAATCCCTCTGCACCCTTTTCAAGGGTCGATACGTGCTTCGAGGGTGGGGTTCACCGTCCAACTGATCTCGTAGTGCGGCTCGTTGTCGTTATTCCAACGGCGTCGCCACAGATTGTTGTTGGGATCGATCACCATCTTGCGCAACACAGCTTCCGAGTGCCCATCGGCAAAGTTCAGAACCGTGCGCCGGTCATGGCGGTTGGAGGGCCATTGATCCGCTTCCTTGGGATCAACATTCCCATCGAAACTGCCGTCCGGCTTGCTGTCCGCCAGCACGATCATTTCAGAGGCACGTTTCACTTCCACGTCTTTGACCTCGCCAACCACGTTGACGTCGCCCCCCAGTCCCAGTTGGCCGGGGCCAGGATTCTTCAGCCCCCAATCGTTGTAACCATAGGAAAACCGGGTCCTGGAACTCACGCCCCAAATGTCCTGCTTCCCAGAAGGGTCCGTGGCGCCGAGTGTGTTATTGGCATTGGTGTCCCAGGAGGAATTAATATTAGCCGAGGGGCACCAGAAGGCCTTGCGATTGTTGCCCATGTTGTTGAACAAGCGGGGCGGCCATACGTAGTAGAAATTGGCATTCAACCAGAGGCATCCCGGATACTTTTGGTGATCCGTGGTGTACATGGTCGTTGCGATCCCGATCTGGCGCAGGTTGTTGAGGCAAGAGGTCTGTTTGGATTTGTTTTTCGCACGAGTCAAGGCCGGGAGCAGCATGGCCGCCAGGATAGCGATAATCGCAATCACCACCAGCAACTCAATCAAAGTGAATCCCCTGCGTACGCTGGAGAGTTTCGTGAGTTCCAACCGAGACGGCCTAAACCATGTTTTGCGATTCATACGCTTTTCCATTCAAATCTTGCCGCAACGCGCGGCATTTACCACCAAACGACGCCCTCAGCCTTCTCCGAGATCTCCGGCCGAGGACCGATTGATTCTGAATAACGCTATTATCTTGTCCATGCAGTTGCACGTCGCATGTTTGGATGACAGGGACGCAGTCTGTGCGCTACACCAGCCCGCGACGCCCTTGCTCGATCCCGAATTGTCCGGTTGGACCAGGTCGACATTGGCACGGCCAGACCGGGTTTACATTTTTGGGTTGCCCATGAACCGCACCACGGCCTGGGTGCGTGTGTGCACGTGCAGTTTTTCGTAGATCCTTCGAATATAAGTGCGTGTGGTGCCCATACTTATGTTGAGTTCAGCAGCAATCTGCTTGTATGCGTCTCCCCGGGCCAGGCAGTGAAGCACTTCTCTTTCGCGGGTCGAGAGGGTTCCCCCCTCGTTCTCCTGCGGGGGCAATTGCTGGAAGAACTGAACCAACTTGCGGGCAATCGAACTCGTCATGGGCGATCCGCCCTCTTTAACTTCCCGAATCGCCTCCAGGAGTTTCGCAGGGGGCATCCGTTTCAACAAGTAGCCACTGGCTCCCGCTGCCAGCGCGTTGAAGATCGACTCCGTGTCCTCGTACACTGTCAGCATGAGTATCTGGCACTCAGGGGCGGCCATTTTCAGCTTTCGGGTGCATTCGATGCCGTCGGTTCCGGGCATGCTGATGTCCATCAACACGACGTCGGGCTTTTCCTGCGGGATATGGTGGAGGGCTTCACTGGCGGTGGCGTAGCAGTGGACACACCGAAAGCCTTTCGCGGCATTGATGAATTGAGCGATGCTGTCGCGCACCCCCGCATCATCATCTACCAACACGACGCTTACGGTCGCTGACGTCATTTTGGTTGTGCTTTCCATCCTGTCGCCGTCAGGCCAGATAATGGAGACAGTTTATGATTCAAAGCTTTGGCTGTCATCCAAATATATGACATGCTGGTAAGTAGTCTCAGGGATACGTTTCTGATCATGTCTGAACTCGTCTGCCATTTTGAATGGCATTCAGCGTTCTCCGGGTGACCCGCAGACCCACGGAGTAGATCACCCCCGAATTGTATCCCATCAGAAGCCCTCGAAAACGACCAAATCATCAACCAAAAAAACTCAACACGGAACATGAAGACAATCCACAAATCCCAAGTGAGAAGGCTAAGTAGCACTCTGTTGCTGGCGCTGACCGGAGCGGCACTTTGCGCAATGGCCCTCCCTGTCCAGGCCCAGACCCTGCTCCATCGGTGGAGCTTTACAACTGACGGGGCCGATTCGGTGGGTGGGGTGGCCTGTACCCCGCTTGGTGGGGCGTCCATCGCCGGCGGCTTTCTGAACCTCCCGGGCGGAGGCACCCGCGCCAACTGCGGTCAGATCAACGGGATTGCCTCCACGTTGAATACCAATGCCAGTATCACAGTGGAGGCCTGGCTGACGGTGAACGTGGTAAACAACTGGTCCAAGGCCTGGATGTTTGGCGCTCCCAATGCCGACGCGACGCCGCGTTCCTATATTGATTTTACCCCGCGAGCCGGGGCCGGGGGTAATGTGCCGAGCATGAGCATTGATACCGCCACAACAGCGGAGGTGAACACCCGGGGCGGCACAGACCCGGCTCTGTGGGAAGCTGGCCTCCAGTATCACGCGGTCTGCGTTTACGATGCCGCCAGCGACACTATGTCGATGTACCTGAACGGGGCGCGGGTCGATTCGGCGCCTATGGGTGGCCGAACCATCAGCGCGATGAACTCCACCGAAGCCTACATCGGTGCCGCAGTTTTCTTTGGCGACGCTGACTTGAACGGCTCGTTCGCCGAAATGCGCGTTTATGGCGGGGCTGTGGGCGGACTGCAGATCGCGGTAAACCACCAGAATGGAGCGGATGTAATCGACACGGCCATCGCCCTGAACTCGTTGACCCTCAATGTGAATTCTCTGAATGTGACCATCGGCGATCTTCAGGACACGTCCATCACGTATAACACTGTCACTTATGGCAGCATCACGGTGCCCAGTTCCACGGAAGTCACCTATTCCGTGAACCCGGCCGGGGTGGTGCAGGTCTCCTCCAATGGGCGCATTTCGGCGATTGCACCCGGTGTGGCGACCGTTACAGCCAGTCGTGGCGACAAGTCCTCCAGTGCGGTCATCACCGTAGCCGATGTGCAACTGGCCTTGCAGCATCGTTACAGCTTCAAGAATGAGGATGGGATGGTCGCGGTAGATGCCGTCAATCCCGCCGGAAACGGGACGCTGATGGGGGCTGCAATGATCATGAATAATGAGGTTGTGCTTCCGGGGGGCACATTTTCCAGCGATCCATCCGCGGCGTATGTCGATTTGCCCAACGGCCTGGTATCCGACCTCAATTCCATCACGATCGAAGCCTGGGTCACGGACAACCAGGGCCAGGGCTGGGCTCGTATCTATGATTTTGGTAACAGCGTTGGTGGTGAAAACACCGCCACCGGGGGAGAGGGACAATCCTATATGATGATGGCGGCACGAAATGGTGCTGGCGACTTTCTCTCAGAAATCACGCTGACCGGCAGCGCCACCCCAGCCAACCAGATTCAGAGTTGGGTTGGGCATCCGCTTCCTGTGGGGACCAAGGTGCATGTGGCGTATTCGATCGACGCTTTGGCTCAAGTGGCACGGCTGTATGTCAACGGCGTGCAGGTGGATATGGATACCGATGTTACCGTGCGGCCCAAGAACATGGGTGTGACCGTGAACAACTGGCTAGGCCGCGCCCAGTTCAATGACCCGATGTTCAACGGTGCGATTGATGAATTCCGCATCTGGAATCGCGCTTTAAGCGTGACCCACCTCGCCGCCAGTATTGGATTGGGCCCGGACTTCGTGCTTTCGAACCCGACACTACAAGCGCTGACGGTGCAAGTGCCGAGCACCAGCATGGTGGGAGGCACAACGCAGCAAGCCACTGCACTGGCCAACTTTGCCCAAACCAACGGAGTGCCGGTGAATGGTGCCGTCACTGCCTGGATCTCCAGCAACACAGATGTGCTGACGGTGGATAACACTGGACTTATCACCGCCGTCGGTCCGGGAACAGCAACGGTGAGTGCAACGGTCGACGGCGTTACCGATGCCAGCGACCCCATCACTATCGCCGTGATCCAGCCAACGATTTCGCAGCAACCGGTTTCTCTGAACCGCTACGTCGGCGCGCCGGCCATCTTCACGGTTACCGCGGGTGGCGGACAGTTGACCTATCAGTGGAAGAAAGGCGGGGTCAATATTGCAGGGGCTACCACTAGTTCCTTCATTCTGCCGAGCGTTTCTATGGCTGACAATGCTACGGCCTATAGTGTGGGTGTTACCAATGACGCTGGTGGGGTTCTAAGTTCCGTTGCCACGCTCACTGTCCTGCCGCTGCCGGGGGGTTATCCTGGCATGGTTATGGGTGACGTTCCCTGGTCTTACTGGCGCCTGGGTGAAAGCTTTGGGGCTACCACCGCGGCCGATACTTTTGCGGGGCTCAACGGCACCTACGTTGGGTTCGTAGGGCTGGGAATGCCCGGCGTGCTGGCTGATGACACGGCTACCGATTTCCAGAACTCCGGTTGGGATGCGACCGCAGTGCCGACCACGTATGTCGAAGTGCCCCATTCTGCCGCGTTGAATCCCGAGACGGCGTTCTCCGTGGAATTCTGGGCCAAGCCCTACTCCATCCCCACGGATCTTTTCAGCCCGGTGTCTTCGCTGGATACCACAGCCAACCGTTCCGGCTATCTCTTTTACATGAGCGGCACGGCTTGGGAATTCCGCTTGGGCAACACCAATGGTTACATCGCTACCGTCTCTGGTGGCACTCCCAGCCTCGACTGGCAGCACGTTGTCGGTGTTTTTGATGGCACCGTTGCCTACATGTATGTGAACGGCGTTCGCTATGGGCCGATCACCCCCACGGGTTATTACACTCCGAATCCTACTGCCCCGTTCCGCATCGGCGGACCCACTGGGTTCACTCGAGCCTGGTACGGACAGGTGGATGAGGTTGCCGTTTATCAAAAGGCTCTCAGTTCAACCGAGGTGGTTAATCACTACCAAATGGCGATCTACGGCACCACTACGCCGCCGTTCCTGTTATCCGACTTTACGGCGCATGTGACTAATTACCCGACCGCTACCCGTAACTTCCGGATTGCCGCTGCCGGGAGTCCGCCGCTCGTTTATGAGTGGTCGGTGAACGGGACTCCGGTCGCTGGGGCCACTGATTCCACCTTCTCACTCGTCAACCTTAGCTCCGCGGATAACAACAAGACGATCCGGGTCAAAGTCTCCAACTCGGCGGGCTTCACCAACAGTGTGACCTCGACCCTCCACATCATTACCACGCCGTTGCTGGCGCATCGTTGGAGCTTTACCACTGACGGCACGGATTCCGTAGGGGGCGCCACGTGCACCCCGCTGGGTGGGGCCAGCATCTCCGGCGGTTCCTTGATTATGCCTGGAGGCGGGACCCGCGCGAATTGTGGCACGATCCACGACATTGTTTCCACGCTGAACGCCAACGAAAGCATTACGGTGGAAGGTTGGCTGACGGTGAACGCGGTGAACAACTGGTCCAAGGCCTGGATGTTCGGCGCGCCAAGTGATGACGCCACGCTGCGCTCCTACATTGACTTCACTCCGCAGGCCGGGGCCGATGGGAACGTTCCCAGCATGAGCATCAACACCACCACCACCGCCGTCGAGGCGAATACGCGCGGCGGCGCGAATCCGGCCCTTTGGGTGGCCGGCCGCCAATATCATGCGGTGACGGCGTATGATGCCAATAACGATACCATGAGCATGTATCTCGACGGCGTGCTCGTTGACTCGGCGTCCATGGGCGGGCGCACGATCAGTGCCATGCAGTCCACCGAAGCCTATATCGGTGCCGCCGTTTTCTTCGGCGACGCCGACCTGAACGGCAGTGTGACCGAAATGCGCATCTATCCGGGCGTGTTGCCTCCTTATCAAGTCCTGGGGAATTACCGTTCCGGCCCTGACGTGGTCGCTCCGGCGGTCGTGATCGGCTTCGCGCCTGCGGGGGGGAACAACCTGACTCTCACATGGGTCACCGGTACCTTGCAATCCGCCCCGACTGTCACCGGGCCCTGGGCTAACGTGCCGAACGCCACCTCGCCCTACACGCTCTCCACTACGGAGCCGCAGCTCTATTATCGGGTGGTAGTGCCCTAGAACTAAACCTGACGGTCACGGAATACGGGGGCTGGATTTCAGATCCAGCCCCCGATCCCATTTTTGTTTTGGTTGATTCTGGCGGGTGGATCGCTTCCAAAGCCCTTGTGCGCGGCCCATTGGGCCAGATCACATTGTTGGGTAAGGGCCTGCTCCTTCCCGGAGCGGCATTCAGTGCCGGTGATGGCCGCCACAGCAGCCGCCTCCGCAGCATCCGCCGCCCCCGCCGCCGCCGGTTTCGCAGGCCGCTCCCGGGGAGTCGCCGCCGCTTGCCGAGGCAAAGACCGAAAACTTCTTGGACAGCCGCCTGGAGCCGCAATGCGGGCACTCCGTGCCCTTCCAATCGCTGGATCGCACCAGGAGCTCGCTGTCTTTTTCGCATTTCTCGCAATGAAACTCGTAAATCGGCATACTGCCAAGATACCCGGTTCTCAAAGAACCTCAAGCCCCGTGAATTCGGGTCTGGTCCTGAAAAACGACACCAATTTCCGGAGATGATTCTTCCGCCGAACTGGATGGGCTGGATTGAAGGAGCGTTTGCAGAACCCAGTGGGCTATCGTCGGGCAGGTGGTTGGCTGAACGTTCTCTTTAGGATCCGACCTGTTCGCTACACCGGGTCATACTACTTCGTGCAGAGCGAGGAGATCAGTGACGCCCAATAACATCACGGCACCAACTGGTGAATGCCAGAGAACCGGAGGGCGTTCTGCGGTTTAGGGGAGGGAGGCTGAGATGCGGTAGTAGGTTTGGCTGGAGGGTTCGTTGTCGGTGAGGATCAGGGTGCCGTCGAGGCCTGCGTTGGGGCCGGCGATGGAGGTCCAGATTGCGGTGGGGCCGAGGCTGAGAGAGCGCCAGAGGGTGTAGTTTCTTTGTGCCGAACTTGTCACGCTGATCTGAATTGCTGCTCCCTGACGCTCGATGGCGCTCGCTTTGAAAACGGAAGCGGGGTCTCGCGGATCGGTGTTGGCATTGTATTCAGCGCCATTCGAATGACCGTCGGCGTCAGCATCGTTGGAGGCTACTGCGGCAGTCACATCACTGAAATAACGATATTCCCAGGAATCGGGCAGGCCGTCGGTGTCGGCGTCGGCGCCTGTAGGCAAGTAAGCGCCGGTGAAGTCGAAGCGGATGTAATCGACAGTGACATCGAAATTATTCCCAAACGTGCCGGAGGTGTAATCGCCGAAAATCAGCCTGCTCTCGGCTGCCGTTTGATCATAAGCGGCTCCCTGAAGCGGGCTCAGACGCACGCCATCCCGCCAAACGTGGTATTTGCCGTTGGGAGCGTCATGTGCCACGCGGAAGTTATGGAACTGGCCGTCGAGATTGTTGTGCGCTGCATCGAACACAGCCCCGCCATCATTGTGGTCTTTGGTGCGGCTCGCATACATCTCGACCAGGATTCGTTTGGTATCGGTGCCGAGCCAGAGTATTACGCCATTGGGGTTGGCATTGAATTTCAGGCGGATTTCGAATGTCCACACGCCATGGTTGCCGGTGTTCCAGGCAGTGTCGGTCCCTTCCATCCAGGCGCCGCCGGCGCCCGGGTTGACGATGTTCAAGTCACTTGCCCCGGACAAGGTCTTGGTGAGGGTGCCGGTCTGTTTCCAGTTGTTGAGGAAACTGGTTCCGCTCCAAATCTCGTGGCCTTCGAAGCGGGAGGTGAACGTTTCGGACCCACCCTCGATACGAGGCGGGGGCAGGGTTCCGGGCGGTTCCGGTGTGACCCGCAAGCCCAGCGAAGCCGCGATGCGATCGCCCACATGCGTTTCGCCGCTGGCATTGGGGTGGACCCCGTCGTAAGTCTGGGTGGCCGGATTGAAGCCGGTATCGGCATCCACGAGCCATACGGGGGAATTCGTTTGGGCGGCGTTCTTCGCGGCCACCAGCGCAGGCAAGAGGCTGTTGAGAGTATTCACCTGGGTATCGCGCGGCTCGCCCTGGAAGGTGTGAAGCACCTTGTTCAGATGAATCCGGACATTCGGGTTGGCGGTGCGAAGCTGGTCGATCAAAGTCCCGAGGTCGTTTGCCACCTGCGTGGGGGCAAGGCCATCGGCCAGATCATTGATGCCGACCAGGATCGAGACCGTATCGGGGACGTAAGTGGTCCCGGCATAAGTCAGGGTTCCAGCGTCGGCAGTGGCGAACGAGGCTGATTGGCCGGTCCAGTTCAACAACGTGCCGGCCCCGAGATTATTGACGTTGTAGCGGCCCGCCGGCAGGGCCACGCGGGCGCATTCCCAGGCAGCGCGCCAGCCCCAATGCCCTTCGTGGACGTTCTCGAACACTTGCCCGTTGATGCCGGGTGTGCTGAGCGCGCTGTTCTGGTAAGCCCCGGTGAGTGATCCGGTGAACTTATAGCCGGCCGCGGGGTTGATCGCCACGCCACGATTCGCCAGATGGCTGAAAACCGTGTAACGGTAGCCGGGGTGGCCGTTGCCGCCTTGCGTGATGGAGTCTCCTATGAAGACGAGCTTGCCGTAGTGACGCACCACGATATTTGCCGCAAAGAATGCCTGGGCGTAACGTTCGCCTACCGTGAGCTTGGCCGCCTTGTTGAAGTGCAGGGAGTCGTAAAGCTTGCTTTGCAGGTCCAGGTTACTGAAGTAATCCACGTAGTCGACGGTTTGGGCGATGGCCTGCTGGTTTGCGCGCACGGCATCGCGAGCCCCGTTGCCGGTGTCAGCCGCGGCGATGCCACCGATAACGCCGAACATCGCGCCCGCATTGGGGAGGTCGACCCGCAGATTATCTACCAGCGTCTTGAGACGACTGCCCGCCTCTGCCGCTTCCGTTGTGGAATCGCTTTCCCCCTGCAAATAGAGCAAGCCGGCAAACTCATAAGTGTGGCCCTGGTCGGCCAAGATGGCGGCGGCATTGCTGGCTGTGTTCACCACGTGGGTGTACATATGATGATCCGAAGCGCTCTTATACCAGTAGCTATTCCCGCCTCCGCCCCGGCTGGCTTTGACGATGCCGAAATTCCGCACGCCCGCGCGGTGGAGAGTCCGTCCAAAGGCGATCTCCGGACCCCAATGTGTGGCGCTGCCGGCATAATAGCCGCCTTGCTGCGCTCGTAACGTGGTGAAGGTCCCGCCGGAGTCGCCCAGCGACTGGGTGGCACTTGCCAGGTTATGCCAATAGAACTGGATGTGTTGGTCGGCCGGGTCGGTGCCCGGGCTGGGGTCGGCCTCGCCGCCGGCTGTGGTGCCCAAAGAGTTGGACTGTCCGGTGAGCACGAACAGTTTAAAGTGCGCGGCGGAGGCCAGCGGTGCCCAGCATACGATAGCCAGGGCGACCCATCGTGACGTGTTCTTCATAATCCTGCGTTAAAGGTCTTGGTGCGAAATGGAGCGGCAGGCAGACGACCGCGATTGTAGAAGTTCACATTCCCTGTGGGTACCCAGGCGTAGCGCACCGCATCCGGGCGCGGCACTGCGGGCGACGCAACGCTCACGGTGTCGCCGGAGATGCTGGCCTGAGCCGGGTAGAACCTACCGTCCTCTCCCGCCAATTCGAAAAACCTGAGGGGCTGGTCGTCGCTCGAGATCAGCCCCTCCTCACAGTGAGCAAACTGAACCACGACATGGCGGCCCTCGATTCGATGCCGGCGGTAGACCGGCCCACACCATTCAATGGCCTGGCCGTAGCTGAGCGCACGAGCGATCAGTGCCAGGCGCTCGGCCACCGGTTCCTTTCGGGCCGGGTGGACGTTATCGGGTTCGCCGCAATCGAACGTTACCGCCATGGCTGTGTGGGAAACGACTTGGGAACAGCGCGCCTGAGCTTCCCGAAACCACGGCCACGAAGGACGGTTCATTTGCGGCAACTGGACGAAGTAAACGGGCAGATTTGGTTTTGCCCAGGCCGAACGCCAGCCATTCACCAAGGCGGCGAAAGCCTCCACATAGCGATCCGCCATCGCCTTGAATTCCGCGGGATCACTGAAATCGGCATCTGTCTCGCCCTGATACCACAGAATGCCGCGCAAGGCGAAGGGCGCCAGTTCGCCAAACCCGAGGCGCCAGCAGGAAGCCGGTTTATAGGGGTGCTCGGGCATGGGTGATGGCCGGCCTGCGCTATCCCAATCCGCCAGGTTTTGCAGCAGCCGTTTTCTGACAAACTCGGGCACTGTGTCTGAAGCGAGGAAACGCCCAGCGAGCTTCCTGGTGTCGGGATGGGACGCAATGCTTTGAGGCGACATCCAACTTGCGGCAGGCGTTCCGCCCACCGAGCAATCGATCAACCCGATGGGAACGTTCTGATTGGTCTGAATGTGCCGGGCGAAGAAGAAGCCGATCGCTGACGTTTTTTCCGCGCGCGCGGGAGTGCAAACCTCCCATGAGCCGGTGAAAAAGTCCTTTTCATTTAACCGGTTCACTTCCTCAGCGGACCAGGCGCGCGCATCCGTCCGCGGCGACTCTTCCAACAACAACAGGCGAAGCAGGGAATTTGTGGCTGAAGCCGCTGTCGCCGGGCCGCCTTCGGCTGATCTCAAGGGGAAATCCGCATTGCTTTGGCCGCTGATGAGCCAAACGTCTCCGACCAGGATATTGCGAAGGACCTTTCGGTGACTGCCCTCGATAGTCATCGTCGAAGGCGTCGTCGTTGCCGGCTGGGGCTGCAGAGTTACCCGCCAATGACCGGTTACGTCTGCGAGAGTGCTGCTGGTCGCGCCGGCGAAAGTGACCGTGACCGTGGTGCCGGGAATATCGCGGCCATAGACGATGCACGGTTGATCACGCTGCAGCACCGCGTTATCGGTGAAAACACGCGCCAGTTCCAGGTCACGGATGTCGACTTTCTCACTGACGTCCGGTGAGGCTGCGCCGACTCCGGCAAGAGTGTTGCAGGCAAGCGATGCAGCCAACAAGAGGAACCAGACTGCGGGAGAAGACAGTCTGCACCTCGAAGCCGCCGTCAAGCGGCCCGCGACTGCTCTGGGCATCCGTGTCGCCGATTTGGTAACCAATCCGCTGCCAGGGAGATGCACTGTTCCCCGGTTTTTAATCAAGAGATCCTTCGCATTCTGCGCGCCAACCCGCAAACCAGCGCACCCAACCCGAGCAGGGCCACGGCAGTGGGTTCGGGGACCACGGACACCTGGATATCGTTCCACACGGTGGAACCCTGTCCAGCGTTGCTGAAAGCGCCCCAGACGACGCGGTCTTGCGTGGGTGTGAACCCTGCGTATTCGGCGACCGCACCATGAATTCCACCCAGGCTGTCCGTGAGCGAAACCGTCCCTGCGACGGAGTTCAGCGTGAAGGTGATATAGTTGGCGTTGCCCGGCGCACCGGTCCCGATTTCCTGGGCCAACTGGTTTCCTGCGGTAGTGATTTGGAAGTCGGAGGTGCCATCGCTGAGCAGAACGTTGCCGTTGGCGTCGGATTTGTGGATTAAAATGTAGGCAAACTCGCCCGCCGTCTCCAGCCAGAAAGCGTTGTTATTCTGCCGGGCGAAGTTGGCGCCGCTGTAGTAGTCATCTACGCCGCCGCCAGCTTTGCTTACGGCGTCGGCCCCCAGGGCCACCGTCCAGGAGGCAGTCCAGTCTTGCGAGGTCAGGGCCAGGGCGTCGCTGCTCGAAAGGCTCGTGGAGTAGAAGAACGCCCCAGCCGACGTGCCATCCGTTATGCGCCAACCGCCAAGGGGTGAATCACCTCCCCAGTTGTAATTGCCCGGCGCCGCAGTGGACGCAACCCACCCCTGGGCGGTGGGATCCGCCGCCCCCGTGATGCCGGCTTGTGGCAGCACTCCTGAGGAGTAACTGGCAACGGCCGCAAGGGAGGAAGTGACGGAGGCTGCCAGGAGGACACCGGTGGTTATGCCGATCCTCCCAATGAGACTAGAGCTACTGGCCGTGCGATGCATACCATGATCGAGCCAGTTATTCCTGGGGGATTCAATGCCTGCGCACTTGTATTTTGATGCTACAGGCGGGGGCTATGGGACTACCGGACTATTTAGATTTATGGGGGGATTAGAAGGTGAGGGCGGTCCCGGCCCGCGCACAGCGCTATTGGTGGAAGGAAGGCAGGGCGCCCTCACCTCAATGACTTAGATGGTGTTATGAATTATATGGTGCATATTAATATCTATGCCATCGATTGTCCAGTGGATTCGGAGTGTTGGCATGTGAGACCAAACGATCTTGCCGGGGGGGTGCATCCACGCCATAATTCCTGCTGATTAAACTAAAGCCAGGCGGGGTTGTTGGTGGTGTCCTGGTGGTTGGACGGATGGCTCGGGCGGGATGCCCGTGGCACTGGATCGCGCGCTCGAACGGGATGAGATGGCATGGCTGAGACGTTGGACCAAATTTTTGTGGCCCTGAAGACCTGGCTGGTGAGTTTTGCGCCGGGTCAGTGGCAGCCATTGGTTTCGGCGGTTATTTCGGTGGCGGCGATAATTGGGACGTTCGCCAGTTTGTTTGCCTTGACGACGGTGCTGGAGCGGAAGGGGTTGGGGCGGATTCAGAACCGGTATGGACCGAACCGGGTTGGGCCTTATGGCATCCTGCAGCCGCTGGCTGACGGAGTCAAAGCGCTGACCAAAGAGGATGTGGTGCCCCGGAAGGCGGATCGGGTGGTGCATTTTCTGGCTCCCCTGGTGCTCGTGGTTCCGGTGTTTCTGGCCCTGGCGGTGTTGCCGGTGGGACGCAATATGGTGGCAGTGGACCTGGATGCGGGGCTGCTTTTTTTCTTTGCGGTGGGAGCGGTGACGGAACTTTCGGTGTTTATGGCGGGGTGGTCGAGTCGCAACAAGTATTCGCTTCTGGGGGCGATGCGGGCGATTGCGCAAATGATCAGCTACGAAGTGCCGCTGATCCTTTCGTCGGTGACGGTGGTGATGCTGGCGGGCACGTTGTCCACGGTGGAGATCGTGGAGCAGCAGGCGGTTTACACTCACGGATTGGCCGACTGGAATGTGTTCACACCGTGGGGGTCTGCGGGTTTTATTTTGTTTATGATCGCGGCGGCGGCGGAATCGAACCGGTCGCCATTTGATTTGCCGGAGGGGGAATCGGAGTTGATAGCGGGGTATTACATTGAGTATTCCGGGTTCAAATTCGCGCTGTTTTTTCTGGGGGAATACATTGGCATGTTCGCGATCAGCGGGCTGGGCATCACCTTATTTTTGGGAGGGTGGTCGGCTCCGTTCGCTTTTCTGAGCGGCATACCGTCGTATCTGTGGTTTTTTGCCAAGCTGATGGGATTGATCGCGGTGTTTATCTGGGTGCGGGGCACGCTGCCGCGGTTGCGCATGGATCAATTGATGAACTTTGCGTGGAAATTCATGTTGCCGATGGCGCTGGTGAACCTGGTGGTGGCGGGTCTCTGGCGGTTTTTGCCGGGTGGTGTGACCCGGTGGGTGATATGCTCCGCAGTGGTGGTGGGGGCGTACTTGGCGCTGGGCCGCGCGGTGAGCGGCAGGGCGGGTCCGGCGAGACGGAGTTACCGGTTTGCGGATTGATCCAGCATGAGCGTTACCCTGTGCATTCTCGCGATTCTGATCCTCGGCGGTGCCGGGGCCGCGATGGCGTTGCCGCGGCTGATTCACTGTGCGTTGGCGCTGGCGCTGTCGATGGCCGGGCTGGCCGGGCTATACCTGCAAATGAACGCGCAGTTTGTCGGGTTTGCCCAGGCATTGGTCTATATTGGCGCGGTCGCGATCCTCATTGTGTTTGCCATCCTTCTGACCGGGGGCGAGGGGACGGCTGAGGTCGGGCGGTTTTACGGGAGCTGGCGTATGGGTGTGGGGATTGCCCTCGGTGTGCTGGGGGTGCTCGGCCTGGCGGTTTTGTCGAGCCGCGCCCTGGCCGGGCAAGCCGTGCCGGTTCCGGAGGCGCAGGTGCGCGAGATCGGGGACCTACTGATGACCGATTACGTGCTCGCCCTGGAAGTGATCGGACTGCTGCTGACCGCCGCACTGCTCGGGGCCGTGATCCTGGCGATGCCTTCCGCGAGCGCCCGGACTGGTAGCGCAACCCACCCGGCAAAGGACCAGGACGCATGACCCCTCTGCAAATCTGCCTGCTGATTTCATCGCTGCTGTTCGCCATTGGATTGGCGGGCGCCCTCACGCGTCGAAACGCGATCATCGTGCTGATGGGCATCGAACTCATGTTGAACGCGGGGAATCTGAATTTCATCGCCTTTTGGCGGTTCGGTCCCAACCCCGAGGCGTTGACGGGGATTATGTTTGTGATCTTCTCGATTGGGATTGCCGCGGCCGAAGCCGCGGTGGGATTGGCACTCATTATCGCCCTGTATCGCCACTACAAAACGACCGACCTGGATCAAATCAACTCGATGAAAGGATGAACCGCAAGCCCGAGCCATATTTCGCCCGTGGACCGGCAGGAGGGGCTGTCCGGTGAGTTGGGTAGTGCCATCGCTATGGCTGATTCCGGTGCTGCCCGCGGTGGCGGCGGGTGTCATTGCGCTGGCGCCGCGCCGGTGCCGTCGTTTTGCCAGCGGGGCGGCGATCGGGTCGATGGGTGTGAGTCTGGTGCTTTCGTTGGTGGCATTCATGCATACCGTGGGGCTGGTTTCTAGGGGAGCCGAGTCGCGCCAGGTGTTCAATTTCACGTGGTTCCAGTTTGGCGACAAGGTCTTGCCGCTGGGCTGGGTGTTGGACCCGTTGAGCGCGGTGATGCTGGTGATGGTCTGCTTCGTGGGGCTGTTGATCTTCATATACAGCCTGGGTTACATGGCGCACGACGACAACTTCACCCGGTTTTTCTGTTTCCTGGCCTTGTTTGCCGGGGCGATGCTCGGGGTGGTGATTGCCAACAGCCTGCTGTTGCTGTTCATCTGCTGGGAGTTGGTGGGCTTGACCTCGTATTTGTTGATCGGTTTCTGGTTTCACCGGCCGACCGCCGCGGCTGCGGCTCGAAAAGCGTTCATCACGACCCGTGTGGGCGATATGGCATTCCTCATCGGCATGGTCTGGCTCTATGCCGGGACGGGCACGCTGCTGTTTTATGATGCAGGCAAGGGCTGCCTGGAAACCACCGCGATCCACAGCCTGGTGATGCGTGCCACCGGCGTGGGGATGGCTGCCTCGACGGGGATCAGCCTGCTGATCTTTCTTGGTGCGGTCGGCAAATCTGGTCAGTTGCCCCTGCACGTGTGGCTGCCGGACGCCATGGAAGGCCCCACCCCCGTGAGCGCGTTGATCCATGCCGCCACCATGGTCGCGGCCGGTGTGTTCCTGGTGGCCCGCGTTTATCCGCTGATGGCGGTTACGGCGCCCGAAGCGGCGCCTCCGGCGATCCAGGCCCCGGCGGTGGCGGTGGCGGGCCAGACGGAGAGGGCAGGGGAGAGCCACGGGGCCACATCCCAGTCACACGAGGGTCAGCACGGGGGCGCGCCGGTCTCCACCGCGCTGAAAGTAGTGACCTGGACCGGTGTGCTGACGGCGCTTTTCGCGGCCAGCATCGCTGTGGCGCAGACCGACATCAAACGCATCCTCGCCTACTCCACAGTGTCGCAGCTCGGGTTTATGATGATGGGTCTCGGAGCCGGAGGTGTGGCCGTGGGGATGTTTCACTTGATCACGCATGCCTTTTTTAAAGCGCTTTTGTTCATGGGCGCCGGGTCGGTGATTCACGGCTGCCACGAGGAACAAGATATTCGCCGCATGGGCGGGCTGAAGGCATTCATGCCGGTGACCTATATGACCTATGCCGTGGGCATGATGGCGCTGAGCGGAGTGCCGCTCCTCTTCTCCGGATTCTGGAGCAAGGATGAGATTCTGCATGCCGTACAGGCCTGGCCGGTTTCCAGCCTCCCGTTCGTCCTGGGGCTGGCGGCGGCACTGCTGACGGCCTTTTACATGACGCGCC
The DNA here is from genome assembly GCA_002428665.1 of Verrucomicrobia subdivision 3 bacterium UBA6082. Lineage (GTDB taxonomy): Bacteria > Verrucomicrobiota > Verrucomicrobiia > Limisphaerales > UBA8199 > UBA6082. The sequence continues at coordinate 99,175 of DIXK01000022.1, read as the reverse complement.
AAATGGCGTACGTGTTCTTCGGGCCGTGTCGTTTGAAGCACTCAGCAAGTCACGGAACCCACAGCAAGCGTGCGGAAAGCACGCCGCACGAGAGCCCGCGCGTGATGACCGTGCCGCTGATCATTCTGGCGGTGTTCGCCGTGCTGCTCGGATTTTTCGGCACACCCGTCTGGCCCTGGTTCCAATCATTCCTCGAAGGCCGTGCCGCGCGGATCGATGCGGGGCGGCTGTTCACGGTCGGGACACTCGGTCTTATAGGACTTTCCACCCTCGTTGTGTTCGGTGGCATTTACGCCGGCTGGCGCCTGTATGGCCGGCGTCCCCCCCGCAAAGCCGAAGCGGCGGATCCCCTGGAGGCGATCTATCCCGAGGGCTACGCGGTGCTGCGGAACAAGTATTACATCGATGAACTGTACGACCTCTCCGTCGTGCGTGTCACCCATTGGTGCGGACGGATGAGCGATTGGCTGGATCAAACCCTGTGGGCGGGCGCGGTGCGATTGGTGTCCTTCGGGTTCGTGGCACTGTCGTGGTTGAGCCGTTTGTTCGACGAGTATGTCGTTAACGCCGGGTTTGACCAGGGATGCCGGAAACTGATTACTGGCGGGTCCGGCTTTTCCCGGCTGCAGACCGGCCGGGTGCGGCATTACCTTGGGATGCTGGCACTCGGCTTTGTGGTGCTGGTGCTGGTGATGCTGTGGAGGTGGAGGCCATGAACGGATTCCCCATCCTCTCCCTGCTGACGCTGGTTCCGCTGGTGGGTGGTCTTATTCTGCTGGGTTTGCACTCGCGTCAGCATCAACTCGCGAGGCGGTTGGCGCTGGCGTTCTCGGGAGTATCGCTGTTGGGAGTGCTGCTGCTCTGCGGGTGGTTTGACACCGGGACAGAGTCCATGCAATTCGAGGAACGCTATGGATGGATCGATGCGCTGGCGGTAGATTACCGTTTGGGCATCGACGGTTTGGGCCTGCTGATGGTTTTGCTCACTGGTATTGTGGTGCCGATGGCGTTGGCCGCCGCCGGCCCGGTGCCGGATCGGGGGCCCGCTTATTTTGGCCTGGTGCTGCTGCTGCAGAGCGGACTATTTGGGACCTTCACGGCGCTGAACTTTTTTCACTGGTTCATTTTCTGGGAACTCAGCCTCATCCCGGCATTCTTCCTGATCAAACTGTGGGGGGGGCCGCAGCGAAGCGCGGCCGCGATCCAGTTCTTTGTCTATACCATGGTGGGCAGCATCGGGTTGCTGCTGGCATTTCTTGCGATCTACCTGGCCGTTGGCACCTTCGATTTCATGGAAATCGCGGAGCGCGCGCGCCAGGGCACGTTGATCCCGGCGTTGTCAGCCTCGGTTGGGTGGTATGACCTGACAACGCGGCAACTAGGATTTGTGATCTTTGCCGCGGCGTTTCTCGGGTTTGCGGTCAAAGTGCCCCTGGTGCCCCTGCACACGTGGCTGCCCGCGGCCTATTCCGAAGCCCCAACAGCTACCACTATGTTGCTGACGGGGCTCATGTCGAAGATGGGGGTCTATGGGTTTATCCGCATCGTGTTGCCTATCTTTCCTGAGGCGTTGCGTTGGGTCAGCGTGCCCTTGCTCTGGCTGGCGGTGATTACGGTGGTCGTATCGGCTGCCGCCGCCCTGGCGCAGCGCGACCTCAAGCGCATGCTGGCGTATTCCTCCATCAACCACCTCGGTTATTGTCTATTGGGGCTCTTTGCCATCACCAGCGGGGCGGCGGGAGAACTGGTTGCGGTTGAGAAATCGGCGGCCCTGAGCGGGGTTTTCCTGCAGATGTTCAACCACGGACTGACAGCGGCGGCTCTGTTTTGGTTCGTCGCACTCATTGAAAAACGGAGCGGGGGATTGCGTGGGCTGGGTGATTTTGGCGGGTTGCGAACCCGGGCGCCGGTTTTATGCGGATTGATGGGTATCGCACTCTTTTCCTCGTTGGGATTGCCCGGGTTGAATGGTTTTGTCGGTGAGTTTCTCATCTTCAAAGGCGTTTTTGGTCTGACGCCGTGGGCGGCCACGCTCTCCACCCTGGGACTGTTGCTCACCGCCGTGTTCATCCTTACGATGATTCAGCGAGTGTTCTTTGGACCGGTGAATCCGGCCTGGTCTGGATTTTCCGAGCTCACCGTGGGAGAACGTTGGCAGGTGGCGCCCGTCATCGGGCTGATGTTCCTGATCGGCATTTATCCTCAAGCAATCCTTGGGTTTACCAACCGGACCGTGGTGACCATGATCAAGGCGGTGGGATACTGATATGCTCGCCTGGACCATCTATAGCTCATTTATCGGCGCGGCACTGTTGATGGTGCTGCCTCGGCAGCATGCATCCCTACCGCGAATCGTGGCGTTGGTCACGGCGGTGCTAGGGCTGTGCTTAGCCTTTGGTGGGGCTATCCATATGGGATCGGGTGAACTGCGGACCATCGTTCGGGTTCCGTGGGTTTCAGCATTGGGAATTGATTACCACCTGGGGGCGGACGGCATCAGCCTGACACTCGTGGTGCTTACCGGGTTGGCGGCGGTGGCAGGCATTCTGTTCTCGTGGAATATTGCGACACGTCCGCATGAGTTCTTCGCCCTTTACCTGGCCTTGATTGGGGGCGTGTATGGCGTATTCCTGAGCCTGGATCTGTTCCTACTCTTTGTTTTCTACGAAATCGCCATCATTCCCAAATACTTCCTGATTGCGATCTGGGGTTCGACACGCCGCGAGTATGGCGCCATGAAACTCGCCCTGTATTCATTTGCGGGCAGCGCCATGGTGCTGATCGGATTGATTGCCGCGTATGTGGCTGCGGGGTCGAGCACCATGAACCTGATGGATCTTTCGGCAGCAAATTTTTCCCGCGGTTTCCAAATGTGGGCGTTTCCTGTTGTGTTTATCGGGTTTGGCGTGCTGGCCGGGCTTTGGCCATTTCATACCTGGGCGCCGACAGGGCACGTGGCCGCGCCCACCGCAGCGAGCATGCTGTTGGCGGGTGTGGTGATGAAACTCGGGGCTTATGGCTGCCTGCGGGTGGCCATGGTGCTGTTTCCTGAAGGCATGGATGTGTGGGGTATAAAGATTCTCTGGATCGGTTCATGGCGTGACGTATTTGGCCTCCTTGCAGTTATTGGCATTGTCTACGGAGCGATGGTGGCGCTGGTGCAGAAGGATTTGAAGTTCGTGATTGGTTATTCCAGCGTGAGTCACATGGGTTTCGTCCTGCTGGGCCTGATGACGCTGAACCGCGTGGGATTGAGTGGAGCTGTCTTGCAGATGTTTTCCCACGGGGTGATCGCCGGGCTCTTGTTTGCCGTAGTCGGCCGGATGGTTTACGACCGGACCCATACGCGTCTGCTGCCGGAGTTGCAGCAGCTACACCTGAACCGGACCATGCCGTTTGCGGCGGTCACCTTCACCCTGGCGAGTATGGCGTCCATGGGATTGCCGGGTTTCAGCGGGTTTGTCGCCGAACTCCAGGTGCTGATAGGTGCCTGGCGAGCGTTTCCGACGCTGGCGGTGATGACCGGCATTGGGATTTTGCTGGGGGTGGCCTATTCCATTCGCGCCCTGCACCAGGCATTCTTTCCGGACCAGGTCAAGACGGCGGCTCCGGCAGGGCCTGAGGATCCGGTTGGAAATCCGATTTCGGTTTCCGAGCGGTTCGGGGTTTGGTTGTTGATTGCCGCTTCCTTGTTGATTGGGCTCTTTCCGGGCTTGCTGCTCCAGTGGATTGTGCCGGCTTTGCAGGGGCCGATGTTTGAAGCGCTGAAGAAGGGAGGCAACTGGTGAGCAGCATCGATTACCTGCGACTTCTGCAATTGGCAGCACCGGAAACCTTCCTGACGCTCACCGGTTTGATGGTGCTGGCGGTGGATTTGATCGTGGGCCGGGGTTCAGCCCCGGGCACCCGAATTATCCTAAGTGGTTCGGTGGCCGCCACGGGTTGTCTGCTCGCGGCTGGAGGACTTTTTCTGCTACCGGTTTACGGCACGTTTGCCGCCGGAATGCTGGTCGCAGATCCGTTGACGGTCCTGATCAAGGTTTCCCTGGTGATTCTCACTCTATTCACCGTGCTTCTGGCATTTTCTGACGCCGCACCGCTGGCCGATCCGGGTGAATACTTTGCGCTGCTGTTGTTTGCTTGCGTGGGCATGATGTTCCTGACGAGCGCCGAAGACCTTCTGATGGTGTTTCTGGCGTTGGAGTTTACCAGTCTTTCGCTCTATATCCTGGCGGCTTTCAACAAGCAAAGCCCTCACTCCACGGAAGCTGGGATTAAGTATTTCCTGTTTGGCAGCATCTCCGCCGCGTTCATGCTGTTTGGACTGAGCTTGGTCTACGGTGTGACCGGGTCGGTGCAATTGCCCGAGGTGGCGGCAGGGTTAGCCAGGGCCGGGAACGATCCTCTCGCACTGGTGGCGCTGGTGATGATCGCGATGGGTTTCGGTTTCAAAGTGGCGGCGGTTCCGTTCCATCTCTGGGCTCCGGATGTGTACCAGGGGGCTCCCATTCCCAGCGCCGCCTTAATCGCCTCCGGTTCCAAAGTGGCGAGCTTCTTTGTTTTTGCGAAAGTGGTGGTGATTGGTTTCGGCGGGGCGCCCGCCGCGGTCGGCAGCGGAGCGGCTCCCGTCTGGGTGATTTTGCTGGGCATTATGGCGGCGGTGTCGATGATTCTGGGGAATCTGGCCGCCCTGGTGCAGGTCAGCGTGAGAAGATTGCTAGCCTTTTCGGCCATTGCGCATGCGGGCTATATGCTATTGGGAATTCTCGCTGGTACGGAGGGATTCGGACCCTTGGTTTACTATGTCATTACGTACGGTTTGGCGACCGTGGGAGCATTTGGCGTGGTTTCGATTGTGCAAGCGCGCACGGGAAGCGATCGTTTGTGCGATTTTGCAGGCTTTCATCGGCGGTTTCCCGTGCTCGCCTTTTGCATGTTGATTTTCATGCTGTCCCTGGCCGGCATACCTCCTCTGGCAGGTTTCTTCGGCAAGTTTTACGTGTTCGCTGCTGCTGTTAAGGCGGGTTCGCTGGCACTTTTCATTCTCGCGCTTGCCACCAGCACGGTCTCGCTGTTTTATTATTTGCAGGTGCTGAAGCAGATTTATGTGGGTGAAACCGCTGATGCTTCACATTGGGAGCCGGTGCCCATTACGGTCAGTGTCGCGTTGTTGGCGATGGCCTTTGGGGTTACTCTCCTGGGTTGTTTTCCAGACCTCTTGCTTAATCGCATCACAATTGCTTTGCGAATCACGGGTTTTTAGCTCCTGCTCTGGAGCGAACGTCTTGAGAGCAAATCTCCTTCGATTCATTGGCATTTCTCCAAAAAAGACAACCGGCACCCATAGGATGCCGGAGTGTTTGAAGGGTTAGTATTGCGCCGGGAGACATCGAGTCAGCCGGCGCTCAATGGAAATCTACTTCTTAGATTTCTTCTTGGCGGGAGCCTTTTTCTTCGCAGCGGGTTTCTTCGCTTTAGCCATGCATTTCACCTCCTTTCCTGGTGGAGTAAAGCCGTTGGCCATTGAACTGGCCGGAGAAAAAATGTTTTTTGCACATCGGCTTACAGGCGACCCGGTTAATTTGAACGGGGTGACCTGCACCTAGAATAGCGGCACTTTGTTTCGATGCCAACATTTTCTACCACATTTAGAAAATAATTTTTCTCTTTCTGTCAAGCGCGTGATCTTTTTCGTCGCTTCATGATGTTTCACTTCAAACGTGATGGGAATTCGTGTTGTCGAAAACGTTTGGTGTTTACACAGCGCAACCGGAATCGCAGTGCGCAGCAATGGTGTGGTTAGCGATTATAACGCGCATGAAGTGCGTCGCGTCATCTTTGGCCTTGAATGCGCGGGGTGCGCTTTGGTACATGTTCTTAACGCTATGCCAGCCATTGGCCGATTCCAGAAGGGCGATGACATCTTTTACGCCAAGATCGTCGATGGTGCAGCGTTCCGGGTGCGCGGCGATGTTTTTGGCGCACCGTCCTTCGATAAAAAATCCACGAACCTAAAAGGAATTCGCACCTTAACTCCTGTTGCGCCGACAAAGATCATTGCGGTGGGCCTGAATTATGCAGATCACGCGCGAGAAAGCGGCAAACCACTGCCAAAGTCTCCTCTCTTCTGGCTGAAAGCCACGACCTCGTTGCTACCGGATGGCGGCAAGATCGAAGTTCCGTTTCCCGATCACCGGACGGATTATGAAGCTGAGCTGGCTATTGTGATCGGTCGTCGTGTGCGCAACGTGCCGCCTGCTGCGGCGGCGCGTTACATTTTTGGGTATACGTGCGCCCAGGATATTAGCGACAGGACCGTCCAAAACAGTGAAAGCCAATGGGCTCGGGCGAAATCATTCGATACCTTTACGCCCCTGGGGCCGTTTGTGGAGACGAAGCTTGACCCACATGACCTCAACATCCAGTTATTCCAGAACGGGCAATTGCGGCAGAACTCCAATACGCGCCATCTGATCTTTGATTGCCATTTTCTGGTCAGCTTCATCTCGACGAATATGACGTTGCTGCCCGGCGATGTCATTCTGACGGGGACTCCGTGTGGTGTGGGTCCCATCAGTTCAGGTGACCGGCTGGAGGTGCGCATTCAGGGTTTGGCACCATTGGTCAACCTGGTGAAATAGCCTTCGCGCGGTTCTTCGCTTTCGAAGCGCCACCGTTGTGTGTTGTCTTTTCACGGCGGCAAAAGGAATCGACATTTCCACCTTGGTAAGTCAAAGTCCGGCTCTATTTTTGATATGCGCTGGACTCAAACGTTAATTCCAACTCTCAAAGAAACGCCTGCTGAGGCCGAGATTGTCTCGCACAAACTATTGTTGCGTGCCGGCTTGATTCGTAAGTTGACGGGAGGCCTCTACACCTTTCTGCCGTTGGGATTGCGTACCCTGCGGAAGGTAGAGCGAATTGTGCGCGAAGAGATGGACCGTGCTGGGGCCCTGGAACTACTCATGCCAGCGCTTCAACCGCCTGAAATCTGGCAGAAGAGCGGCCGGTATGAGGCCGCGCGTGATGTGCTTTTCAAGGTCCGCGACCGTGCCAAGAAGGAATGGGTGCTTGGTCCGACGCACGAAGAAGTCGTCACTTCGCTAGTCGCTGGGGAAATCAGTTCCTACCGGCAGATGCCCAAGAATTTCTACCAGATTCAGACCAAGTTCCGGGATGAGATCCGGCCGCGGTTTGGCCTGATGCGCGCCAAGGAATTCATCATGAAGGATGCCTACAGCTTTGACGCTACGGACGAAGGGGCGCAGGCCAGCTACCGGAAGATGTATGATGCCTACGCCCGCATTTTTCAGCGCTGCGGACTCAAAGCCATCGCGGTGGAGGCAGACACCGGCGTGATGGGCGGCAAGTTTTCACACGAGTTCATGGTGCCCGCAGAAACCGGCGAAAACGAAGTGGTTTATTGCGACGGGTGCGGTTATGCGGCGAATGTCGAGAAAGCCTCCAGTGCGGCAGGCAAGCCCGGGCCAGCAGTTGAGGCTGTCGACGTCATCGAGCGGTTTCCTACGCCGGGAGTGGTCACGATCGAAGCTCTGACACGCGATCCCTATGGCGTTCCAGCTGAGCGCCAGATAAAGACCCTGGTATACCTGGCTGACAGCAAGCCCGTCCTGGTGCTGATTCGCGGTGACGATCAATTAAATGAAGCGAAGCTTGTGGGTGTGCTTGGGACCGGCAATTTCCGGCCCGCGGAGGAGGCGGAAATTGTGGCGGCATTGGGGGCGCGTCCAGGGAGTCTTGGCGCGGTGGGTGTAACCAACCTGCCGATCTATGCGGACGAGCGATTGACCGGTCTGTCGGGCATGACCACCGGGGCGAACCAGGATGGTTTTCATGTTCGCAACGTTTCACTGGCTCGGGATATCCAGGTAACGCACTGGGCGGAACTCCGCCTTGTGGCCGCGGGCGAGCCTTGTGCTCGCTGTGGCCAGGAGCTCAAGGTGCGTCGCGCCATCGAAGTTGGACACGTTTTCAAGCTAGGCACGAAATACAGTGAGGCGTTGCAGGCGCTCTTTCTTGACGAATCCGGCAAACAGCAACCTGCGGTCATGGGCTGCTACGGGATTGGCGTCACCCGAACGCTCCAGGCGGTAATTGAACAGAGCCACGATGACCAGGGGATTGTCTGGCCGGTGAGCGTGGCTCCCTACACGGTTTGCATCACTCCGCTCAGCGTGGCCCCGGGCAGTGAGGTTCTGAAGCTCGCCGAGAAGATCTATGACGATCTTATCACTCGCGGCGTCGATGTCATACTTGATGACCGAAACGAACGTCCAGGAGTCAAATTCAAGGATTCCGAGCTGGTTGGTTTTCCCATCCGTGTCGGCATTGGGGAGAAATCGTTGGCGAAAGGCGAAGTTGAAATCAAGCCGCGCGCGGGAGCATTGCAGCCTGTAAAGGCGGACGACGCGGTTACCAAAGTGCTTGAATTGATCGCCGCGGGTCTGTGAGGTTCGAGCGTCGCGGGAAACGGAGCCAACGCCATCGCTAAGAAGGGGTGGTGGCCTGGTTTGCTGGTGTCGCCGGCTGATCCAGGGCCTCTCGAACCGCTTTGGCCAGGGTGACGTGGGTGTAGGGCTTTTGTATGAAGCCCGCGTAGCCTTGTTGTAGGAACTTTGTGTCGAGGTCGTCCATGCTGTAGCCACTGGCGAAAATCACACGCAACTCAGGTTTGCTGGCCTGGAGACACTGGGCCAGGTCCATTCCGGACATACCCTCAGGCATCACCATGTCGGTCAGGAGTAGATCAACTTCCTCGCGGTGCTCCTCCCAAATTCGCAGTGCTTCCACGCCATCACCTGCCTCAAGAATGCGGTAACCGCCTTCCTCGAGGATCATCTGGGCCATTTCGCGCAGGACGGGCTCATCCTCGACCAGAAGAATGGTTTCCTGACCACCCTCGACCTTGGAGGTGCTCACGGGTTCCTCTTTCCCCAGGGGTAGTTTTTCCTCGCGTGCGGGGAAAAACACATCAAAAGTGGTGCCCCGGCCGGTTTCGCTGTTTACCTCCACCCACCCCGAATGCTGTTTCGCAATGCCGTACACGGTAGCCAGTCCGAGGCCGGTTCCCTTGCCGACTTCCTTGGTAGTGAAGAATGGTTCAAAAATGCGGGAGACGGTTTCCGGATCCATCCCGGCCCCCGTGTCACTCACGCGCAGGTAGACAAACTCACCAGGGCTGGTGTCGGGGTGTGAGTGAATATAGTCTTCCGTGATCGTGACCACCCCTGTGCTGATGGTCAGGAGGCCTCCTTTGGGCATCGCATCGCGGGCATTCACGCTCAGGTTCATGATGATCTGCTCCAGCATTCCTGCATCCGCATAGATTAACGGGATCTCCGGAGGTGAAGGGAACTCGAGCTTGATTGTTTCTCCAAGAATACGCTGGAGCATCTTGGTCATATTGGTGATCACCTCGCGCAGATCAACGAGTTTTGGCTGGATGACGCTCTTGCGGCTGAACATCAAGAGTTGCCGGGTGAGCCCGGCGGCCCGTTCAGCCGCCCCGTAAATCGACTGGCAGGATTCCGCAAGATCGGGCCACACGGTGCTCTTGTTGAGCAACATGCCTGAATGGCCTTGGATGATGGTGAGCATGTTGTTGAAGTCATGGGCAACACCGGCGGCCAGTTGGCCGATGGATTCCATCTTCTGCGACTGGCGCAACTGAGCTTCGAGGTTCAAACGTTCGGTGATGTCCTCAACGTATGTGTGAACGACTTCGCTATCTTTGACTGGATGAAAGGACCAGGAGAACGCGCGCTTGGCCATGCGGGCCTCCATTCCGATGACACTTTTACCGGAGTCGAGACACCCGCTGACCACCTCCTGTATATTAGGTGGAAGCAGGTCGTTGGGATGATCGAGCCCCAGGGATTCGGCCAGCCGGGCTGCCGCGGAGTTAAAATAGGTGATCGTACCATCTGCGGTCAACTCCATGGCCGGATTTGGATTCAACTGGGCGAAGGCCGCGAGCTTCTGGAGATCGGCTTCAGCCCTATTCCGGGCCACCCCCATGGCCAGTACCGTAGCTACCGACAACAAAAAACTCCCCTCATCCTCGGTGAATGCACGTCGGTGTGTGCTGTAGGCACCCAGAAGGCCAAAGGCCTGTCCATGGCCGGAGATGGCCACGGTGATTCCACTGGCGGCTCCATGATCCAGCAGCATTTGAGGCATGCGGAATCGGGCCTCATCAGCAAATGACGGGATTGCCACTGTCTCTCCGGATGCCAGAGTATAGGCCCTGAGGCCTCCCTCGGGTATCGATTCGATGAGCGTGCCGATCACACCGCCTTTCCAACCGATCCCCGCTCGCAGCAGGAGGTGGTTTTCGTCCTGCAATTCCAGGACTTCAGTGTATTCGACTTCAAGCGTCTGCGAGACCAGCATGGCAGCCTGGTTGAGCAGAGCGGACAGGTCTTTGCTGACCAGTGCGAATTGTCCGAGTGCACCCACGACAGTTTGCTGGAAGGACCGAGCCAGCAAGGTGCGCGCTGCCTTCTCTCGTTCCTGCACCCGTTGCTCGAGGGATTCAGCCATGGAATCCAAGCTCCGGGCCAACTCGCCCAGTTCCCCTGTCTCGCGCGTGAGTCCAGTTCGTACACTAAGATTTCCGGAGGCCAGATGGCGGGCGGTATTGCATAGACTACGGACTTGTCTGAGGATAAAGCGTTCCCCACCCAGGCTGGCTCCGGCTAAAGCAGACAAGCCCACGAGAAGCCCTGTCCAGGGCTGATTCACCACATACATCACCACCCATGCCGGTATAATGGCCAGCAGGACGGCTCCCACCAGACGTGCTTGCAGACTCGAAAAACTAGTCATGGCTTAATGCCCAAGCGCTGTTTGCGGGAGCTTAGCCAGTACAGCGCGAACCGGTAAAGACATTTCAAGTAGCGCAACGGGCGGGAAAAAGCGAACGAGTGATTGCGGTCAGAGACAAGCAAATTTATGATGACCCTACTTATGCACAACATGTCATCGGATCGTTTGCCCCACCTTTGGAGCCGGAGGGCATTCACCAAAACCATCGCGGTCGCCGGCGCCACCGCCGCGTTGGGGAATTGGAGCGCCTTGGGTGCCAACGACCGCATCCATCTCGGTTTCATCGGCGTCGGTAATCGAGGAGATCAGGTGCTGGATGCGTTCCTGGCGCAGTCCGATGCCCAGGTTGTCGCCGTTTGCGATCTGAGTCAGGACTACATGGACTTTGCGTCGCGGAAAATCGGTGGTTCGCCACGGCAGTGCAAAGATTACCGTCAGATTCTGGAGATGAAAGATGTGGATGCGGTGGTGATTAACACACCCGACCACTGGCATGCGCTGCAAACGATCCACGCCTGCCAGGCGGGCAAGGATGTTTACGTCGAGAAACCGTTGTCTTTGCGGTTGACCGAAGGCCGGCGCATGGTTCAGGCGGTGGAGAAATACAAACGGGTTTGCCAGGTAGGCATTCACCGCCGCTCGTTAGCCTATTGCCATGAGATGGCCGACTTCATTAAAGGCGGCGGCATTGGGAAAGTCACCGTCGCGCGCGCGTTCCACATCCAAAACGAGTGGCCCAACGGTATAGGCATGGCCCCGGATGAGAATCCGCCGGCTGGCCTGGATTGGGAAGCGTGGTTGGGGCCCGCACCTAAGAAGCCTTACAACCAGAACCGGGCCTATTATCGTTTCCGCTGGTTCTACGATTATTCCGGAGGTCAGGTGACCAATTTCGGCGTGCACTATATTGACCTGATTCACGCTTGTCTGGGCGTGAACGCACCGATCTCCGTGGCCGCCATGGGAGGCAAGTTTGTGGTGCAGGACAATCGCGAGATTCCCGACACGCTTGAAGCCATGTGGCAATATCCGGGCGGAACGTTGGTGACCTTTTCCCAGTTCAACGCCAACGCCGCGCCGGGTGCGGGGCAGCCTGCGGAGGTCGAATTCCGCGGCACCAAGGGCACTGTCTATTTCCGGAGCAACGGATTTGAGGTGGTTCCGGAACGTGTTAGCGAGGACATCTTCCCAGCCCGATCGCCGATCACTCGGCAGCAGGATGGCCGTTATCGTTCAGGCGCCAAGACGCTGATCGAGCCCCACAAGGTCCCGGCTGGGCCTGGCGGTAACGACACAACGCATCACGCCCGAAATTTCCTCGATTGCATCAAGTCCCGGAACAAATGCACGTGCGATATCGAGACCGGTCACCGGAGCACGTCAGCCACGCTGATCGCCAATATCGCACACCAGACGCAGTCCATGCTTCAGTGGGATGCCAAGGCCGAGCGGTTCATCAATAACTCCGCTGCCAACAAGTTGCTCGAGTTCTCTTATCGGGCACCCTACAAGCTGCCTAAGGTCTGAAAAACGGAACACTCCGACCCTCGCTGGATGTGAGGGCCGGAGACGATTTAGGCAGCTGTCGATTGGCGAACCGCATCAACGCAGCGACCGCATAAGGTGGGGTGGTCGGCCTGCGCGCGCACATCCATCTCCCAATGCCAGCAGCGTTCGCATTTCTCGCCCGCGGCTTTGCCGACGGCGACCTGCACTTCTCCTGAGGTGGCTGCCTGGATTTCGAGTTCGGAGACGTTGAGCAATTCCCGGAGTTCTGCCAGGTGCTGGCTGGCCTCCGCCAGTTCGGCGGCAGGGCCGGTGAGAGTCACCTTGGCCTCAAGAGCTTTGCCGATGAGTTTGGCTTGCCGCGCTGCCTCAAGTGAAGGCAGCACCAGTTCGCGTAACTGGAAGAGGCGTTTCCACTCGGCCCGTGCTTGTTCAGTCTGGGTTACGCCGGTCGCTTGCCAGGTCAGCCGATGAACCGAATCTGTGGTTTTTGCCGGCACATGCTCCCAGGCTTCATCAGCTGTGAAGACGAGCACGGGCGACAGCATTTTGCAGAGCCCCGTGACCATTTGGTAAAGCGCGGTCTGGGTGGACCGGCGGCGTGGAGAGTTGGCGGCGTCCGTGTAGAGCCGGTCTTTCACCACATCATGGTAGATGGCGGAAAGTTCCACGGCTACGAACTGACTGATTCTCTGGTAGCCCACGTGGAATTCAAACCGGTCATAGGCTTCCATAACGGTGCGCTCCAAATCCGAGAATTCTCCAAGAATCCAACGGTCCAATCCGGTCAAGTGGTCCGCTGGTACGCTGTGGACGGCAGGATCGAAGTCAAACAGGTTTGACAATTGATAACGCAGGGCGTTTCGCAGCACGCGGTAAGTTTCCGCGACCTTCGCGATCCGCTCCTCACTGACGATGATATCGTTGCGAAAATCCTGCGACGAAACCCAAAGCCGGACGATATCAGCCCCCCACTTCTTGATGTAGGCTTCCGACGTCTGCGGTTTCTCATAGCCTCCCTGGCCTTGCTTGCTCTTGGAGATCTTCTCGCGGTCCGCATCGACCATAAAGCCGTGGGTGAGCACGGTTCGGAACGGCGCAGCGCCGTTGCCGGCCAACGAGAGAAGCAAGGAAGACTGGAACCAACCGCGATGCTGATCGCTGCCTTCCAAATACATGTCGCACTGGAACGCCTTCTTCTCCCCACGGATTTCGGGACGACGGGCAATGACCGATCGAGAGGAAGAGCCGGAATCGATCCAGACATCAAGCGTGTCGCTCGATTTGCTGGCCGCCTCCGGGCCGTCCCAGGTTGCAGGTTTGACCAGCGCCCAAAGTTCTGCCGCAGGCTTTTCGAACCACACGTTGGAGCCGTGCTGCTCGATCAAGGCGGCGGTCTGGCGCACGATGTCGGCATGAAGAATCGGATTTCCGGCGGCATCGTAGAAGGCCGGGATTGGGACACCCCAGGTGCGTTGACGGGAGATACACCAATCCGGGCGGGCCTTGACGGCGGCTTCGATGCGGTTGCGGCCCCAGTCGGGAACCCAGTTCACTTGGGCAATTTCCTCCAGAGCAAGGTCCCTGAAAGCAGGGCTGCCGTGATCGATGCGGATGAACCACTGGTCCATCGCTCGAAAGATCACCGGTGTCTTACTGCGCCAGCAGTGTGGGTAACTGTGATGATAGTTTTCCTGGTGCAGCAGCACCTTGCGGCTCCGCAGCTCGTGGAGGACCACCTCGTTGGCTTCGCTCTTGCCGTGCTTTTCGAGGATGGACTTGCCGATCATCTCGGCCGGCATCTGCTGCTCCGCAGGCAGGTCGGTGGTGTGAACGAACCGTCCGTCATCATCCACCGGCGAATACACCGGCAATCCCTGTTTCAGGCCCAGCAGGTAATCGTCCAGACCGTGCCCGGGAGCGATATGCACAAAGCCCGTGCCGGTACTGTTATCTACAAAGTTGTCGCCGGCAAAAAATTTGCCGGTGCGCTGGCAGAAAGGATGTTGGTACTCAATCTGGGCAAGGTGGCCGCCATCGAGACTGCGGACGATTTCATAACCATCCCAACCACATTTCTGGGCGATGGTTGGCAGCAGCAGTGCGGACACAATCAATTCCTCGTCGCCGACCCGCACCAGCGAGTAGCTGAAGGTCGAATTGTAAGCGACCGCCAGGTTTGCGGGCAGCGTCCAGGGGGTGGTGGTCCAGATCACGACGTAAGTCCCCGGGTGGCCTACAACCGGAAACTTGACGTAAACACTCTGGCTGACGTGGTCGGCGTATTCGACCTCCGCTTCGGCCAGGGCGGTGCGGCAAGGGATGCTCCAGTAAACGGGCTTCTTGCCACGGTAAACAAAGCCCTGCTCAACAATGTCCGCAAAGAGGCGAAGTTCATCGGCTTCGTAGTCCTTGCTAAGGGTCAGATAAGGATTATCCCAGTCGCCCAGCACGCCCAGCCGCCGAAACTGAGTTCGCTGGATGTCGATGTACTTTCGGGCGTAGCGCTCACAGGCGGTGCGGATGGAGGCCGCATCGGAGGAAGTGTCGCCAGCCTTGCGCATTTCCTGGCTGACCTTGAATTCAATCGGCAGCCCATGGCAATCCCAGCCTGGGATATAGGGCGCGCGGAAACCGCGCAATGATTTGTATTTTAAAATGATGTCCTTCAGGATTTTGTTGAGGGCCGTGCCGATATGCACATCGCCATTGGCAAATGGCGGTCCATCATGCAGGACAAAGAGGGCCGCCCCCGATCGGTCGGCTTGAATCTGCTGGTAAAGCCCTCGTGCTTCCCAGGACTTAAGCCGTTCGGGTTCTCGCGTGACGAGATCTGCCTTCATCGAGAAATCCGTCTGAGGCAGGTTCAGTGTATTCTTATAATCCATCGAGTTCCTAAAGAACATCAGGCTAACAATGGGGGTGGGAAGTGTCAAAAACTCAAAAAACAGCGAACGCGTCATGCGCGCGTGTCCATGCTCCCCGGTTTGCAGACACCAAACGGCTTCTTATTAGAGACCCACTTTTTTCGAGCGTTTTCTTTTTCATTTGCTACGCTGCGGTTCCATGGAAACCCGTCTGTCTCGCAGAGATTTGCTTAGGCTCCTTTCCGCCGCCGGCCTCGGCGCCGCTTTTTCCCGTCACGCTGTGGCAGATGAGGTTGGGATTGCACCGGTGGCTGCGACGGTGCCGGAGAACAAACTTATACCGACGCCGGATGGGCCGAGGTATCCTGCCCAGTGGATTGGAGGCAAAGTCATCCAACCCGAGCGCCCTCTGACGGTGGTGAACGAGACCGACGTGCTGGTCGTAGGCGGCGGGCCGGCTGGTTTCGCTGCCGTGGTCGCGTCGGCCCGCGCCGGTGCGAAAACCACGCTGGTGGAGCGCTACGGCTATTTCGGGGGGCAATGGACCGGCGGCTTGGTGCTGCTGGTTATCAGTTCCCATGCGCGGGAGAATGGGCAGCTGGTGAAGGTGCTCCGTGGCATCGGCGATGAGTTACTCGAGCGGTTAACTAGGATCGACGGTGCCGTGGTCAACCAGGCCCCAGGAAAGTTCAACCCCACATCCGACCCGGAGGCCACGAAGTTCATGATGGACGAAATGATCCGCGAGGCGGGGGTGAAGGTTTTTCTGCATTGCTGGGTGGCCGATGTCGTCATGGACGGACCGGTTATTCGCGGCGTGGTCTTCGAGAGCAAAGCCGGACGACAGGCGATTCTGGCGAAGATAGTGGTCGATGCCACCGGCGATGGTGATGTATTCGCCGCTGCGGGAGCGGAACATGAACGCCGTCTGCACGCGATTGGATTGGTCCATCGCGTCGGCAATGCGGATCGCGCGGATCGGACCAGGCTCGCGGAAGCGGGCGTGAAGTCCCTCGGCTCGGTGGAGCCACTGTCGAGTGTAAAATGGGTCAACCTGCGCGGGCCCAGCACGGATTGCCTGGATGTGGGTGAATTGACGCGATTGGAGATGGAACACCGCCGCGCCATTTGGAACCGGGTCCAGCAATTGCGCAAAAAGCCGGGTGGAGAGGAGCTTTTCCTCCTGCAAACCGCGCCGCAACTTGGGGTGCGCATGTCCCGATTACTGACCGGCACACACCAGCTCACTTACGCCGAAGCGCGTGAGGGTAAAAAATTTGCCGATACCATCGCGGTCGGCGGCGCGCAAAATGGGCAGCATCGCGGCTGGCCGATTCCCTACGGAGTCATGCTGCCGAAGAAGCTCGATAACCTGCTGGCTGCCGGGCGCTGCGTTTGCGTGGACGAGAAACTGATCGAAGATTCGCGTCTCATTGCTTCCTGCTTAACGACCGGGCACGCCGCGGGGGCAGCCGCGGCGCTGGCGATTCAAACCGGGTGCCGGCCGCGCGAGGTGGAGATCGCGCGGCTTCAGAAATTGTTGCTGAGCCAAGGGGCCTACCTTGGATGAGGGTGTGTGATTCTGGCGTCTCCAACAAAGCCGTATCATGGCGCGCGGCGCCGTTGGCGGGCTGCCCTGCGGTGGTTCGTGTTGGTCTCCGCTGTGGCGCTAGCCTGGCCATTGCGTTCCGACTCCGTGACTTCCGTTCTGCTGCCGGCTCTCAGTCCTTTTGTGGGTATTTGCTCAGCCCTGGCTACGCGAGCCGTGGGCGTTATCTCCTTATTCGCGCTGCCTGTCATCGCCCTGGCAGCGGTGTTTCCGAGATGGTTCTGCCACTACGCCTGTCCTGCCGGTTTACTGCAGGAGTTGCTTGAACGGTTTCATCCAGCAGTCGCTCCTGTCTCATCGCGAGTACCACCTGTGGGCAAATGGTTGGTGGCCGTTGCCCTTGGCGGAGCATGCATTGGCAATCCGCTGTTTCTCTGGCTGGACCCGCTCGCGCTATTCAACGGCTTTCTTACTTCCTGGCGTGGACCGCTGGTGGCGATGAACTTGGTGGCGGGTCTGGGGCTCCCGTTGTTATTGCTGTTTAACGTGTTCTTTCCCCGGGTTTGGTGTCAGCGTCTTTGTCCCCTCGGCGCCTCTCAGGAGTTGCTAGCTTGGCCGAGACAGCGCTTGCGACGAGCCGCCGGTGGCTCGAATGCGGTGACGCGCGAATTGCAAGGACCGCTCGTGGCGAGGCGAATGTTTCTGGGGGGGTGCGCCGGCGTGGCCGGCGTGCTGGCGTTGAATCTGGCCCGTGGCGGCACGCCCTCGCCCCTGCGTCCTCCAGGCGCTCTCGGCGAAACCCAGTTTACCGGAGTATGTCTCAGGTGCGGCAATTGTGCCCAAGCGTGTCCCGCGCGCATTATCCATCCCGATTTTGGTGCCAGCGGCGTGGCGGGCTTCCTGAGCCCCGTGCTGCGCTTTGACAGCGATTATTGCCATGAAGACTGTTATCGGTGCGGTCAGGTGTGTCCGAGTGGCGCCCTCGAGCGGCTGCCGCTTGAGCGCAAGTCTCTGCACCTTATCGGTATGGCCACGGTGAATTTGGATACGTGCCTTCTCGTGAACGGGCGTGAGTGCACCGCCTGCATCCGGGCCTGCCCCTACGCTGCTTTGTCCGTCCAAAGTGCGGATGGTGGTTTTTTGAACGAGCCCGTAGTGGACCGCGCAAAATGTAACGGCTGCGGTGCGTGTGAAGCCGTCTGTCCGGTGCGCCCGGAACGATCCATCCGGGTGTCCCCGCATGGGAGCCAATAGACGACAAGCAATCGGGGCTCGTTGATGGGGACCTTACCTCCACGAGCCTCGCTGGCGCGTCTAACTTTTTTGAGAGTTAATCGAAGTTGGAAACCCCAGCAGCTCAACGACCCCTGCAGAACGGCTCAGTTGCTATTAGCAGGAAAGGTGATGGATCGCTTTACAAAAAGAAATAATCGATTACGTTCAAACATCGAACCCTGAAACACGGCCTCTCCGTCCTCCTTTGGGAGGCGGGGTTTGTCGGGAATGCTACAATGGCACACGGACAAGAGGGAGTTCTAAGCAAAGCGGAGACCGGCGGTGCAGAAACGCGAAACAAGGTTTTTGGGCTGGTGCATATAGCCCAGCGTATCCTGGCACGACCTGTGGCCGCTTGGTTTCTCTTGGGCGTTGGCATAATAGTCACGGTGCTGGTCAGCGTCGGCGCTTGGCGGCAGGTGCGCCTCCAGGACGAGACGCGGTTCTTCGCTCGCACCGAAACCATTCGGAATGAGCTGTTTCAAGAATTGGATCGCTATGGCCGATTGCTGTATGGTGCCCGGGCCTTGTGGAGCATTCATCCGCATGTAACTCGGGATGAATGGCGGCACTACGTGGAGAGGCTTACACTGAATGATAGTTACCAGGGGCTCCGCGCGCTGGGATACATTGAGCGGGTGCCGTCTGACAAGGTAGAGTCCTTTGTGGAGGAGGTGCACGGGGACGAATTAGGAGGCCACGACGATTTCGGTTTCCAGATTTATCCCCAGACTTCCGCGCCGGAGCATTACGTGGTGAGATTGGTCGAGCCAATGGATGCTAACCGGGCAGCGCTTGGGTATGACATTGGGAGCGAGCCTCGCCGGCGCGAGGCGGCGGAGTTCGCTTGCGACGCGGACAAGGCCACTATGACGCACAAGATTACACTGGTGCAGGCGACACGGGCACCAGGTGTCCTGCTCCTTTTGCCGGTGTATGCCACGAAGGCACAGGCAACAGATATTAGCCTGCGCCGCGCGAACCTCTCAGGGTGGGTCTATGCCGCATTCGTCGTGGAAGATCTATTGGCGCGCGTTGGCCCCTTGGGAGGAGGGGAAGTGGATTTGGAAGTTTTCGACGGCTCTGAACCCTCACCGGAGGCCCAGTTCATTGAAGGTCGGCGGTTCTCAAAACCTGAATCGTCCCCCGCCTCCTTCGAACGTATCGCCAGCCTCGACTTTGGGAATCGCACGTGGACCATGCGTTTTCGGGCCGGCCCCGGCTTTTCCAGGAAAGCTTGGTTTTCTGCTCCGGGTTACCTGGACGCGGCGGGACTCGGAGTTTGCATTAGCCTGCTGGTCTTCGGGATTGCCCGAACTCTGGCCAGCACGAAGCGCCGCGCCCAGGAATTGGCTGACGAAATGACCTCCAAACTTCGCCTCCAGCATCATGCCCTGGCCTCTGCGAAGAACGGAATCTTCATTCTCGATGCAACACGCGAAGATCTCCCAATCATCTACGCCAACCCTGCGTTCCAGGAGATGACGGGCCATGTAATGACAGAACCCTCGGGCAAGCAGACCCTGCCACTCTCCAGGAACGGAGCCGACCGACCCGCTCTATGCGGTGTGCACGCCATGTTGGAGGGGGGTGCTCCTGACCATGCGGTGGTTCGAGAATACCGCCGAGATGGGAGCGATTTTTGGGCCGAGTTCCGGTTGCTGCCGGTGCTGGGTGAGCGGGGGCAAAGAACTCACTTCCTGGGTATTGTGGAGGATGTGACAGAGGTCAAGCGGGCGGCGCAACAGCTCGCCAGCGCCGAACAGCGCTATCATGAATTGGTGGATAATCTCAATGTGGGCGTGTATCGGAATACGCCGGGCGACGAGGGAAGATTCCTGGAGGCAAACCCCTCACTCATCGCCATGTTTGAGGCTTCGTCCAGGGAGGAGTTGATGAGACACAGGGTGAGCGATCTTTATATCGACGCTCAGCGGCGAAGAGAATTCAGCGAACTCATTCTGGAGCAGGGTTTCGTCAGAGATGTGGAACTGGAGCTTAAGACTCTCCGAGGGCGCAGGTTCTGGGCTTCCGTCACAGCCACGATGAGAACGGACGTTAAAGGCGAAGTGTACTTTGACGGCGTCATCACGGATATCACCGAGCGCAAACGAAGCGAACAGGCATTGCGGGAGAGCCAGGAACGATTCGCTTTGGCGGTGCGAGGCACAAACGACGGCATCTGGGACTGGAATGTTCTGACCAACGAAGTGTATTTCTCGCCACGCTGGAAAGCCATGCTGGGCTACGAAGAGCATGAGGTGGAAAACTCCTTTGCCGGCTGGGAAAGTCTGTTACACCCTGAAGACCGAGAGTCTTCACTCGGGGCGATTCAGGCCTATTTCTCGGGTGAGACCGCAAGTTTCGAGCTCGAGCATCGTCTTCGGCACAAGGATGGGAGCTATCGCTGGATCCTGGCGCGGGGCGTGGCTTTGCGAGACGCGCAGGGAAAACCTCTGCGCATGGCCGGATCGCACGTGGATCTCACGTCTCGCAGGCAAGTGGAGGAGCAATTGCGTCTGGCATATCGGGAAGTCGCCCAAAGCCAGGAAGCCCTCAGGGATACCGTGAGCCAACTCAAGGCTTCTCACAACGAACTGCAGCAGACCCAACTTCAATTAATACAGGCAGCGAAAATGGAATCCATTGGCACGCTGGCTGCCGGAATCGCCCACGAAGTCAAGAATCCACTGCAGACTATTGTTACCGGACTGGATTATCTCCAGGGCAGTTTGCCCTCGCGGTCCGAAAACGTCGAAACGGCCCTAAATGACATGCGCGACGCGGTCTGGCGTGCGAACAATATAGTTCGGGAATTACTGCAATTCTCCGCAGACACTGCCTTCGAGTTGACCAAGGGTGACCTCAATGAGGTTATGAGCCGATCCCTGTGGCTTGTGAACTCCGAATTGGTCGCGTCTTCCATCCATGCGGTTTGCGAATTGGAGCCTGGCCTTCCGGCCATCAGGATGGACGCGAGGAAGATGGAACAAGTATTGTTGAACCTGTTTATTAACGCACTTCAGGCGATGGGCAAGGACGGCACCCTCCAGGTGAGGACGTGGTCGGTACGCCTGGCCGAGGACTCGCAGGTCTTGCCGAGTGTGGCCGCCCGGTTCAGTCCCGGTGATCAACTTGTGCTGGCTGAGGTTCAGGATACCGGGCCTGGGATTGCCCAGCAGCATATGGCCAGGATCTTTGACCCGTTCTTCACGACCAAACCTGTCGGCCAGGGGACAGGTCTGGGACTGTCCATCGTAAGGAAGATCATCGATTTCCACGACGGTTCAATGGAAGTACGCAATGCTTCGGAAGGAGGGGTTGTCGTAACCTTGGCCTTCCGAGCCTGGGAGGACAACTATGAACAAAAAGCGAATCATGATAGTGGATGACGAAGCGCCGTTTACGCGTTTGCTGCAGCTTAGTCTGGAACAAACTGGACACTATGATGTCCGAACCGAGAATAACCCGCTTCGAGCGATGCAGGCCGCGAAGCAATTTCTTCCTGACCTGGTGCTGATGGATGTGATGATGCCGGGCATGGATGGAGGTGCTTTGGCTGCGCAGTTCCAGGCCAGTAACTCTCTCAATAACGTGCCGATCGTCTTTCTGACTGCGGCGGTCAAGCGCGAGGAGGTGCAGGCCCATGAGGGGTGTATTGGCGGCCTTCCATTCCTGGCCAAGCCGGTGGACCTGGCGGAGCTCACGCAGTGCCTTCAGCAGCATCTGGGACCATAATCGCATCGTACGGTGGTCAACTGACTACGTTTGGAGCCGTTGGCTTCGTCGCTACGGTGCGCCTCATCACATGCCTTCGTGGGTCCACGCCCGCGATTGAATTGCCTTCGTGATTGCTTATGCTTTCCCCACACATCAGAGGATCGGAACCTGAATTTGGAAAGATGCTTATGATTGATTGCTGGAAGCGGTGGTGGAACGAGGGGCGTCGCTGGGTCCTTAACCAAGACCTGTTGGTGCTGCTACTCAGCCTCGGAGTAGCGTTTGGCCTGTGGGCATTCATTGAATTGGCCGATGAGGTTAGGGAGGGCGACACACTCGGTCTCGATGAGCGGCTCATGCGTGCTTTGCGCAATCCGGAGAATCTTGCCGATCCAGTCGGACCGCCTTGGATCGAGGGGCTCATGCGCGACTTGACGGCCCTGGGCGGTGTGGCTGTGCTCACACTCGTGACACTTGGGGTTGCCGGGTTCGTCGCCATCCGCCGGCAGTTTCACGCTCTATGGCTGCTCTTTGCCGCCATCGGAGGCGGCTTGCTGCTCAACCTGCTGCTAAAGGACTTAATCAACCGGTCGCGACCGGCAGTGGTTCCCCACCTGATGCACGAAACGAGCGCGAGTTTTCCCAGCGGACACTCCATGCTATCGGCGGTAGTCTACGTCACTCTCGGCGCCCTCCTCGCCCGCCTGGTCGAGCCATTGAAACTCAAGGTTTACGTCCTCGTCATGGGCTTGATGTTCTCATTCCTGGTTGGACTGAGCCGGGTCTACCTGGGAGTTCATTATCCGACCGACGTTTTGGCGGGCTGGACCATGGGCTCTCTTTGGGCGGTGATCTGCTGGCTGGCGGCCCGATTTCTCCAGAGACGTGGCACCGTCGAAGGACCCTGACGACCGTGCCTGCTCTTAGGCAGGCTTGTGTTCGGGAGGTTGAGGTGAGGGTGCGCATCGACATACCACGTCTTTGAGCCTCGGCGCGCTCGGCTCCCCATGGGGTCATCGCCCCATTTTCTGGAACCTTGGGAAGGTGTATAGGGAACACTAGCCAACAGATTCTCAACCGCTTTCCAGGGAGGGGCGGTTTTTTTGTAGAGATGAGGGTTGATCCCGGATTGTTTTGTTTAGTTCAAGAGCTTTGTGAAATGTCCTTTTGCCACGCCAGTGGTTTTTTCTGAGCCAAGCCCCCCCAAGACCGTGAGCCGCAGATTCCGTTCCGAACTTTTTCAACTCATCGGCTAACCGTCCTTCAACAGATGTTCCTCCTTGGCGAGCGGAGCGACACCGATCATTTCGAGGGCTTCGAGGTCGCCAAGTCCGCAGCAAAGTACCAGTTCAGACAACAGTTCGTATTGCATCGCCAACGCTCGTGCCCACATCAGCCGGGCCTCGAGCAGCATCCGGTTCGCCTCCAGCACCTCGCGCAAGCTACTGCGGCCGGCTTGCCAAGCTGCCTGGGTGCTCTCAAGCGCCGATTGGCTTCGGGGAATGATTTCCTCTCGATAACTCAAAGCCTCCCGGCGTGCCGCGTCGATCTTCTGCACCAGTTCATGCACTTCCTCCCGCACCCCCAAGGCATAATCCTGATGTTCATGCTCGGTTTCCCGCAGGCGTGCCTCCTCGCGTCGTACCGCGCTTTGATACTTGTGTTTGTTAACCCACGGCAGGTTTAGGCTAAAGAAAACCATCCCTTGGCGAAAACTTCCGTCTCCAGTGTAGTTACGGCCTTCCACACCTACATTGACGTCGGGTAAGCGCTCACGGCGGGTACGTGCAACAGTGGCTTCAGCCTGGCGTATCTGTTCGCGGTAAACCTTTAATTTGGGTTCGTGCCGCTGCGCGAGATCGATGAGTTGCCGATTGTAAGCCACCGGCCTGGCCAGCGGCGGAAGCTGCAACGAGGGCCAGCGGGACTGCGGTTCTCGATTCAATAAGCGGTTCAGGGAGAAGTGATCGTGATCCAGGCGATTGCGATCTGTTTGCAAGCGAGTGGCGCGACGGCTACGCTCGTTTTGGACGGTCAAGACTTCCGACAAACTCGCAAGCCCTGACTGGTACCGAGTCTCCAGAGATTGCGACAGCGACTCAAGCCAGGTCAAATCTTGCTGCCCAATGTTCACTTCCTCTTCTGTCAAAGCCGTCCGAAAAACGAGGATCGTCAGATCCCGCCGCAGGATCTGGAACCGGTAATCCGTGCTTGCCTGCTCCGTTAACAATTCCCCGTGGGCCACATCCCGGGCGAGACGCGGTTTTCCAAACAAGGGCAACTCCTGTTCGATGCCATAGAGCAAATCTCCGTCCTCCGCTCTCATCTCCTCCTTGCTCAACATTCCACCCAAGCGGGCCATGGGGTCTTTCCAGCTGCGAATGCTGGCCAGGTTTTGCGCGGCAGCATTGGTTCGGGCATACGCTGCCTTCATCCCCGGGTGGGTCGTCGCCATTTCCTGGGCCAATTGGTTGATCCAGGCCGGGGTCAACTCCACCACCGCAGCTGTCGCATTCTGTGCCCGCGCAGCTGTGTGCATCAATGCACATCCAGCCACCAATACGCGAATGACTTCCGGAGCTCTCATTCCCAAAAGAGGTTATTCTGGCTGGGGCTTCCTCAGACGGATGCGGTTTCCCATAGGCCTCACATGGCCTTTCGCAGGATCGTGGATGCAGCCCGCCTCGGCGCAGCACTGTGCGATTTCAGTCTACCGTTTCTTCTTGGAGAGGGTCTCCAGCTTTTTGACGTACTTCTTAGGGTCCTTGTTAAAATCTTTTTGGCACGACTTGCAGCAGAGTTTGATCTCCTGTCCCTCCTGGATAAACACGAAAGGCTTTCCCATGCTCTCGAGTTCCTCGTCGGATACCAGGCAGGTCTTGAGCGGGTATGGTTTGGCCTTCGCGGCCGGCTTGGTGTCAGCGGCCAAGGCCGTCGCCGGGCCAGCAATCAGGGTGAAAGCGAGAATCGCCGCAAGCAGTTTTTTCATTCGTTTCATAGATCTCATCATTTAATCTTTGTTATATATACGCTGAAAGATGAAGAATCCCTCAAAGAAACTTCGGCACAAAGAGCAGGATTCCAAGCCATTCGGAATCAAGTTGAAAAGACCGTCAGGTTGTTTCAGTCTGGCAGGGATGAGCTGGTTAAGAATACTGGGCTTGGCGCTGGTCATTGGATTTGCCGGGTGTGAAAAACCGGTGGAAGCGCCAACCCCTATCGCGCCCGTGGCTATCAGCGAGCCAACCGAGGCGCTGCCGCCACTGCCCACCATTAAGATCTGGCTGGGGGCAGCCGAACTCCGGGCAGAGTTGGCTACGCACTGGCGCCAGCAGCAGACCGGCATGATGTTCCGGACAAATCTGGCTGAAGACGCCGGCATGCTCTTTGTCTTTTCCCAGCCACACCAGGCGGCGTTCTATATGAAAAACACCACGGTGCCGCTCTCTGCCGCTTACGTGGATCCCGATGGGGTGATCCTGGAGATCCACGACCTTCACCCGCTGAATACCAACTCGGTTTATGCGGCCTCCGACCGGGTTCAGTATGTGCTCGAGACCAACCAGGGCTGGTTCAAGCGTAACCAGGTCTCCGTCGGCACCATCATTCGCACCGAGCAAGGTTCCCTGCAGGAAACTTTTTTTCGCCGTCGCAACTGAGCCGGCGGCTTCTCTCGCCTGTTGGTTTTGTTCATCCCACAGTGGGATTTCCACATGAAACCGACCCATCAAACCAGCCCTTGACAAGCGGACCGCACTGGGGTTTTCTGCTCCTAGTGAGTCGCACTTGGCGGCATGTACAAACGGCTGGAAGCACATGAAAAGATCCTGGCTAATTTTATTGGTTGCGGCAGCGAGTTTCGCAGCAGTTCTGCCCGTCGTGGCCGGCACCACCGCGTATGAAAGCTTTGACTACACCTCAGGCGCAAATCTCTGGGGACAAGCCGGTGGTAGCGGCTGGAGCGGGAGTTGGAGGGGGCGGAACGTGGGCACCACTGGCGCTACACCATTTGTGGCCTCCACTGGTCTCTCCTACACCGATCTCGATGGGAACGTTTTGACAACCTCTGGGCTCGCTGCAGCCGTCAACAATACCGGCGGCACCCAAATCGGTTTCCGTGACTTGGCCTCCGGACGCACCGGTGAAACATGGGTCTCTTTTCTCATTGATCCAGCGGCCTCCGGGAATTTTATCGGGCTCACGCTTTACAATGGCAGCGATGACAATTCTTCGCCTTTCAGCATTGTTGGCATTGACCAGCGACTTAGTAGTGATGCCCTGCGCTTGACCACCATCGGCACCACGGCTGGTCCCGATTTTGATCCCATCGACGACACCACCGTCTTTGCTGTGCTGCGCCTCGTGCCCGGGGGCGGGACAGGTGGGCTCGGCTTGGCTGAGGTTTACTACAATCCAATGTTGGATGCCGTTCCCACGACCCCGTTCGACTTCATTGACGTGCCCACAGCCTCCTTCGACCGTATTCGCATTGCGGCAACTATTAGTTCGGTTGTTCTCTACGACGAGTTTCGCGTTGGCGACACCTTCTTTGATGTCGCCCCCTATATCCCCGTGCCGGAACCCTCTGTATGCGGCTTATTCGCCGTCGGTGCGCTCGGGTTCATGGCCCTGCGTCGGCGGAAAGATTAAATTCCTGAAACAAGGGGCCGCGGCTGCACTGCAGTTCTGCCGCTCCAGGTCTTTGCCGTTTCTTGCTACTCCTTGACCGGCCCGGGCAGATTGGTGTCGCTATCGTCTAATGGGTCGCTCCAGGTTAACGGAGCGAGGTAAACACCGCCTTGCCCCCAACCGCAGCGACTGACATACCATTTTCCGTCTGTGTCGCGGATGACTTCCGCCGCGTGGGCGTTAATGTGGCCAACCTTGTTTTCAATACTCCAGCGGAACGGGTCATGGCTGAGAAACACATCGGTCCCATTGTAGTCAGGGCGCGGGCCTACGAACAAATAATAGCTTTTTCCACGGCGCACAACGAAGGGCGATTCAGTTGGCCCGCCATAGGTTCCCTGGCTTGGATCCACGTAGACGACCTGCTTCTTGCCCCAGGTTATCAAGTCAGAACTTCGCACACAGGCGACCACGTGATTGCCGCCTTCAGCTTGGGAGTTGGCGGTGTAATACATAAGCCACTCATCACCATGCCGCATGATAAAGGGGTCACGGGCATCGAACCCATCAACAACCATCGGGTTCTGCGGATGCCTGGTCCAGGTTTTGAGGTCCCGTGAAGTCGCCAGGTGCAGCTTATACCGTGTGTGATCCTTATCCCCAGCACAGTAAAACATGTAATAAAGACCGTCATGAGAGATCACATGAGGCGCCCATAGGTGCTCTTCGTTCCACGGTTTTTCCGGCGCCACGGAGAGCGCAAAGGGTTGCTTTTCCCAAGGCTGCTGCAGCAACGTCGCGGCCGTGGCGTGGGCAAAATGGTCTTCGTCCATCGGGTTGAGCGGCTCAGCGTGCGTGATACCAAAGAGGTGCCACTGTTCCTTGCCACGGACAAAGCAATGATCGTTGATATACCATTTCTCTTTCTCGCCCACGCTCGGATCGTAAATCTTCACGAACTCGCCGGCTGTGACTAATGTCTTTCGGTCAAGCGTTTGCGGTTTATCGGCACCACTGAGGCAGGGCGCCAGGGCGATCAGGAGTGAGCTGGCAATTATAGTGCGCATACGACGTTGTTGTTAGGGCGCGCAGGCAGACGAGCAGCATTTAACCTCACGGAGCATGAGCCGCAACCAACCAGAAAGCTCCGCCCCAGTCAACCATGGTTTTCGCCCCCGCCGCACCCAGTGCCATGCCTGTGACCAGCATCAAGTGAGTGCTTGCGGACAAATCCGACTTTGCCTGTGTATCAGGGTATGCTTGCGACCATTTCGCTGAGTCAGGCGCTTTTGTCGTTGCGAACGACTTTCAATCACCCGTTGGCTCACTCAGGAACTTGTTAAACAGCCAACACACACTATCGCCTCACTGCACGGTGAAGCGGATATGCCAGTTGGTGGTGCCAGGACTCGGTTTGACAAGAAGCCAGGTAAAATAGCCCGTGCCAGTCCAATATAATCTGTCCGGTGGTTTAGCCGGATCCAGGGTGATGGGTTGAGGCTGCCAGGAGGCCATCCCCCCGGTGAGGTCGGCGCTGGCCCAGACTTTGTAGGTCTTCCCCGGCACGCTGAATAACGCGATCCCGAAATGCCCGCTGTCGGGAAGGTATTGTACCGCCTCGATGACGGGCCGGTCCGCAGACCAACTCGGGTCGGTGCCGGCCACAAATTCATGCCAATTGTTCACCCCATCGCCATCGGGGTCATCTTCAGGACCGACTTCCTCAATGGCGGAGAATACTCCCCAGGAGTTTAGTATCAGCCACCACTCCCATTCGTCGGGCAGCCCGTCGGAATCGTTGTCAGTGCCGAGGTTCAAGTTATGGAAGATCGCGCCGCCGGCGCGGCCGATCCGCGGCAAGCTGCCATTGGGCATGATGGGGTATTCCTGGCCGTTAATCAGCACGGTCACCTGAACGGTGTCGCCAGATCGCGCCGCATAAGCGGCGTAGGTCTTGAGCCGGCCGTCGTCCAAGGGCACCTCGATGAAGTAGCCCAGGCCGGGACCAATGCGCTCGTTGCAGTGAACCCGGGCGCATTCGCGCCCACCGACGCGGAGGATGATGTCGGCTTTGTCACTCTGCGTGAGCGGCCAGCCGTAGGGATCCAACACCTGGCCGAAGAAGACAAAGGAAGGGTGCGGAAGCAAGGCGGGTGCAACGGCTGGCCAAAGGGACAGGCTGGCCAGGAGGCAGGCGAACAAGCAGGCCGAAAGGGATGGGATATGGGTTTTCATGGCGGCGATGAAATGCGAACTGGGCCGGTGACGGTTCAAGTAGGCAGCCATAAGCATTAGTTTCCCGAGCAAGAGTAAGTTTGGAAATGGAGTTTGATGTCGCTGACGCCGTTGGTGCCGGTGGGACCATAGATGAAGCGGTCCAGTGCCGCGTCTCGCATGCTGTTCAAAGTTCCAGCCGGGATGATGAGGACCCACTGGGTGTTCCAAACCGACCGTCCCACCAGGCGGGAGTTGTAGGTCATCTCAGCCGTAGTGAAACCGTTATCGTGGTAGGCACGCAGCCCGGGGTAGCGCCGGGCTTTGGCCCATGGCTCGGTTAGGGAGTCATAGATCGGGATGAAGTCGGGCTGGGTCATTTCCTCGGGGGTAATCGGGAACGGCACCGGTATGGCCTGGTCGAGCACCTTCCAGCCGCGTAGGCTTTCACCCAAATCGCTGGGCGAGCGCATGACATCCAAGCCGGCGGGAACGAGGTAAACCCGCGGTTGATTAGCCAGGAATAGGTTGTCCGCCGTGCTGGTGAGAGCATCGTAATTGCTGAACCACACCCCCACGCTCCGGATCTTGGTGGCAAAATGCGTGGAATCATAGGCGTTGTCGCCCCCAGCTAGTTCCCAATCGAAGAAGTTGCGGGCGAAGTCGATCGTCGAGTGGAAGGGGATGACCAAGGCAGGCTCGCGGGCCTGCAGTGCCTGTTGGGAGACAAACGGCAGGCAATAGCGCCGAAAGATCTCGTCGTTGAGCAGGTTGTCTACCTTGCACTGTTCGAGCTTTTGCCGCCAAGTCTCATCCCCGTTGGCCCCAGGCAGGATTCGGAACAATTCGGTGCGCAGAGAGAAGCGGCCCGTCTCGGATTGTGGATTGTTGAATCCGAAACGGCCCTTGAGCACGCTCCAATTGGCATTCATGCGCGCTAGGATGTCAGACAACCCGGGTTCGCCGATGCCGGTCGCCGCCAGGGCCGGTTGACCGTTGACCACGCGACCAATGGTGCGCGCGCGAATGATATCGTTGAAGAAGACGGTGCCGGGATCATATTGCGTCTCCGACTTCAGGAGTCCGGTCTCATAGTCGTAAGCCTTGGCGGCAAGGTAAGTGTAACGAGCCGCTAACTCGAAGGCATCGCCATAACGTCGCAGTGCGTCATTCCGGAAGATGCGGAACGCCATGTCATTGTAGCGCATCGAGGCAATGCGTGCCGTGGCTTGGCTGCGCGACCATTCCCGGTCCACCAACACCCGCTCGGCTTCGGCCTGCACGCTCAGGAACTTCTCTTGCGCGTTTTCCACGCGCTGCAGAGCGGCCAGCAGTTCGGCTGAGGCGATATCCAACTCACGGTCCAGGCCCAGAATAGCCAGGCGGCGCTCCTCATCCGCGACCTTGGCCTCATTCTTCGCCAGTTTGAGCTCGGCGTTCAGTTCCGTGGTTTTGGTGGACGCCTTCAGACCCAGTAACCACGTCTCCTTAACGAGCCCCATATTCTTGAGGGTCTGGGTTATGGTGTAACCGAGCCACTGCATCGTGCCCCGCACGGTGAAGGTTGTGTCATTCGCGAGCCCCAGTACCCTAGGAAGCCCATCCAGAATGGCATTCTTCATGTCGGTGGCAAATTCCGCGTTCTCGTGTAAGGCCAGTGTGTAGGATTTCGCCAAGGCCTCCGACCAAGCCAGCGCAATGCCGGCGCCGGTCGCCGCGATGTTGATGTCAACCCGGTCCTGGTTCAGGTCGTACCACTGCTGGTGGTAGAAGTCATATTCCTCGTCCAGCTCGGAATACCTATCATCATATCGACGACCAGCCGCGCGGAACTCCAGCAATGCCGTCAGGTATTCGCCGTAGGCGTGCTGAATTTCTCCTTCAGCTCGACGGCGGCTTGTCCAGTCGTCCGGCTTGGCCAGGAAACCGTTCTCGGCAAAATGGAAGGTTAGGTTGGTGCGAACGTGCGACAATTCACCATGCTCCCCTCCTTCCTCGAGATCCTCGGGCGTAAAGGTGAATTCAGTTACGGAGATTTCACCAATATCCGTACTTTTGTCGAACCCAAGCGACTCAAGATCCATGTAGGGATAGTGGTAGAGATCCGGACCGTCGTAGCCTTGTTCATAGGTCTTGCCCGCGCCGATGTCATCGGCATAGGGGTAGCCCAGCAATTGGATGAGCTGGTTCTTGTAGGCGGTTTCCTGGTCCTGCACGGTGAGTTGGAACTCAACCTGGCCCGAAGATTGTTGGCGCAACAACCGTGCGGCTTGCTGGGCGTTGTCAAAGGCGGCCTGGGCGTTGCGCAGGGCGACCGTGGCCCGCTCGAATATCTGCTCGAAGTGAGTCTGGCCTGCGTCCACCTGGGCCGGGCTGATGTCAAACGGCACCGCGCCTGAGGCCAAGCCGAGCGGATTGAGGCCCTGGTCCAAATGATCCGCTTCGCGCTGCAACGCGATGTAATTAGCCGGGATGACATTGACCGCCTTGACGGTGGCCCGATCAATCCGCCTGATGTCCGCTTCGATAGCGGCGTTGGTGCTGGCCGCCGGTAGCAGCGACTGGCACACCGCCCAGTTGTAGAAAGCCGCCTGCCCGGCGCGCCCGGCCCATTCGCTGGCGCTCCAGCATCGGTTCGTATCGGTATCGCCCAGCGCGGTTAGCGAGAGACTGGGGCTCTCCGTGTAGCCCTTCCGATAAGCCCGGCGTACTATTTCCGTTCCCGTGCGCGCCAAAGCCGCCGCCGCCTCGGCAAAACGTTCTTCGTCCTTGTAATCGGCGCTGACGACCTGGTATCCCAGGAGCAATGGGGTAATGGACGGGTCGCCCCAGTTGAAATTAGGGTTGCGCAGCAGGGAGTAGTAGCCCTTGAGTGCGCTGAGATAGTAGCCCCAGGCATCGCCGTGTCCCTGCGGATACAACTCCGCCGCGGTCTCTTCGTCAATCAGCACCGACGCGGAATCCCGGATGTTGTAATTCACTGCATAAGCCACTTCGCCCGCGTCGATGCCCTTTGTGAAGTTCCAAACGAGGCGATTGTAGTACGGCCACTGGTTCATCCCGGGGGCGAGTGCGGGGTTGCCGCGTCCTCGCAAGAGCGCCAGTTCTTCGTCCAGCAAGGTCGGCACCTGGTTGTCGAAGCAGAAAAGCGACGAGGCAAAGCTGCCGTAGTCCACGGGCAAGACGGCGCCGTTGTTGATGACGGTGCTGCTGCCAAAACCGATGGTCGGATCGAGCGCGTCCGCGTAGGCCTCGTTGCCCAGCAGCATGTAGAGCGCATGAAGGCGGCTGACGGCCAGCATCAATTGCTGGTTTACCCCCGGGTCGTTGATGTTTAAGTCGAGGCTTAAGTGCCGGGCACGATTGAGCACGGTTTGATACACCTCGATTAACCCGGCGCTGCTGACCGATTCCATGTTGAGAGCCACATCGCCAACATAGGGTGTGCCGGCCTGGGCGATCATACTCGCCTGCGTTTCGGCCGGATTGTTATACAGGTCGCGCATGCGCTGCTCGAACGGAGTCAACTCGTTCAACACCCGCTCAACCCAGCCCTCCGCAAGGTTGAATGCCGTGTACTCACTCCATTTGGTGCCAACGACCGCAACGACAGCCTCATTGGTGGCGCGGTAGCGCACGGTGAAGAAGCGGTTCACCATGTCGAGCAACGTGGCGCCTTGTCCACCGATCCGTAGCCGGGTCAAGCCTTCTTCCTGCGCGAACAGCGAGGCGGCGTCGGGATCGTCCGGAACGCCCCCCGTTATGGTGGGGGACTGGGCTCGCCACTGGAACTCGAATTTGTCCGCTTCTCCGCCCAGGCTTTCGCTGTAGAGCATGTTCATCTGATCGGAGAGCAGGTTCAGGTCGTCGGTCATGGGAATGAGAAAGCCGGCATAAAGTTCCGGGATGACTTTGATGCACTGGACTGTAATTGGATCGCCTGGCGAGATACCCATATCCGGGTTGTCCGCGTCATTGAAGGCGAGGGTCACATACCCGGCACCGGTGCCCACCGCCGCCAAGGCCAGGTGGTCGAAGGGTTGGTTGCGCACCACCTCCACCACGTTGATCGCCAGTCCGTCGATAGCCTGGTCCCATTCTGCTTTGAGCGTGGGGGACACGGCGGTGGGGGCGCAAAGGGCTTTGATTTCGCTTCGCTGGGCCTCGGTGAGCCGGTTTATGAGGAGAAACGGCGAGCTGGTGCGGGGCTCGACCAGTTGTCCCAGGAACCGGAGATTGTCCGTGGCGCGGTTCGGGTCGTAGTAAAGGCGTCCGCTCAGGTCAGGCGGTAGGCCATTGAAGTAGATCAGCCCGTGCCGATTGTAGATGCTGCCGGCGGAGCCGGTGATGAAGCCATAGTCGGCGATCGACCGTGTGAGGGTCACAGTGCGTTCGATCGTCGGGTCGATAAGCGCCACGGAGCGGTGCGATTGCTGAAGATGGGCGGATTGTTGATAGACCACGTCCACGCTCAACTGACCCCAAATTTCCGGCAGACCGCCGACGGCCTTCGTGAGCGTCTGGCCAACCCGCATCAGGGGAACGTTGGTCGGCCAGGCCACCACCCAGGTGACGTCCACGGGCGTTCCGTCGGCCCAGTAATCCGGTTGCGTGAAGTCTATATCTTCGGCCGGTAGCCAGGGAAGGGGTGTTCCGAACGGGGGTTGCTGCTCGGCGGTCAGCCTGGGAAACCAGAACCCCTCTTGCATCGGGTAGTAGTTTTTCATTTCAATGTTGGCCGTTTCCGTGTCTGTCGCCCCCGCACCCACGGCATACCAAACCCGTTTGCGATCCCGCCAGGCCTGCGGACTCGGGCTGGTGGTGGGATCAACATAGGGCAGGAAATCCAGCGGGTGCGGTCCCAATAGAGCGTCGCCTGCTTCCGCACCATAGGTGAAGGAGGGATACTCGTCGCTGGTGCGGACAACTTTATACACTTTCATGGCGGGTTGCTGCGAGAGGGGATCGTTGCAGTCCACCAGGACGAACGGTTCTGATTCCCCCGCGGCGTTCAAGTCGTCACGCAACGCGAAGGCGGCGTAGCCATTGTGGGCCTGACCAATGAGCGCGTGCTCTTCGTTCGGATTATAACCCGGCATCTCAGGATCATTCTGCATATAAATGGTAGGAATGCTGGCCGAGAGAAACGCCGGCGAGCCCTGGCCGGAAGCCAGCACAATTTCCGGGGCATTGGCCGGCCACACGTTGGTATAAACTTGCGCCCACGCAGGAAAATAGACCGGCACGGGCATGCCGGCTTGCTGCACCTTGTGAGACCACCAGATTTCCATGAGCCCTGAATTGACCCCAAAAATGTAAGTTTCCGCCAGCGGATCTTGTGTGGTGGGATATGCGTAACGCCCCGGGTTGTAGGGAGCCAGTCCCGTTGGGTCGTAGATGTAGCCGTGGTATTCCGAGAAGCCGTAGCGCTCGAGCAGGCCAGTGGCCCCTGGCTCCACATGCTGGCAACCTACGAGCGTAGCCTCGTAATTATTTCGCAGGTCGGCAAAACCACTTTCAACATCGG
The DNA here is from genome assembly GCA_002428665.1 of Verrucomicrobia subdivision 3 bacterium UBA6082. Taxonomy (GTDB): domain Bacteria; phylum Verrucomicrobiota; class Verrucomicrobiia; order Limisphaerales; family UBA8199; genus UBA6082. Next base: position 65,040 of record DIXK01000022.1, on the reverse strand, counting down.
ATTCCACCGGGAAATAGGCCAGCAATCCATCCACCGTGGCGTAATCGTGTAGAAAGTTGACCTGCCCAATGACAATCTCGTGAGCGCTGCGGCAGGTGGTCCAGAGCCGTATGTCATCCAGTTGACCGCGGAACAGAGCGTCGGGCCCCGCCCAGCCTATGTAGAGCGGTCCGGCATCGGTTTGGATCGCCCCCCCGGTAAACGTGGCGGTGGCGATACCCTGGGCATCCAGGTAAAGCGTGGCTTCGCCACTGGTCTCGACTGTGAAAGCCGCATGATACCATTGCCCCGCTTGAACCGGCAGGCTGGCCAGCGACACCCCGTAAGGTGTGCCACCTTCTGTATTGCCTTTCCCCATTTCTGCGATCAATCGTCCTTCTCCATTCACCGCCAGAAGGAAAGGCATCGTCTCGGGGACCGCAAAACCCTGCGGACCCGGACGGGCCAGGAGCGGTTTAAGATAGCCGTCATCGGGATGGTCCAGGAGAAACCAGGTTTCGAGCGTAAAATGGGTGCCGAGGGAAGGCAGATTCGACACAGTGACACTGTCAGATACCCCGTTGAATAGTAGTGCGTCCGAGCTCACGTTTGGCCCGATCTCCACCCCAATGGTCCACGGACGCGGTTCCCGGTCGAAATACGGATTGGTGTGAGACACAGAGCGGACGGTCTGGAACCACACGTTGTCCTGGGACTGAAAGCGGAGGAGCGTATAGCCCTCCTCGGTCGTCAAGAATACACCATCTTGGGATAAATTGGCGTGGCCGGGTGGTTCCTGGAACGGCATGGCCGGCCCCAAGTCACTGGGGATGAAGACGCTGGCCCCAAGGTTCTCCGGATCGCCCCGCACGAAGACCTGGGGCCTCGATGTCCAGTCGGCGGAGTACCAATCCACTTCGTAAGGCCAGAGGGTGCCCATGTAATCGGCTTCCTCCCAGTAGATTTCAATCTCCCACGGGCTCTCGTCGGTGCGACGGATAGGAAAAACCCATTCGTTTTTCGGACTGTGCGAGTACTGGCCCTTGTGCTGATAGACGGTCGCCGGATCTTCCAGTCCGTGTTTGATCATGGGGGTCAGACCCTGGTGTCCGAACGGCCCATCGCGCGGCAGGAGCCGGCTCCCGATTTCCGCGTCCAAAATACTCACCTGTGGTTCAGAAACCTGCACCACGATGACCCCCCCCGGGACCTGTTCCTTGAGCGCTCCCGTTTTGAAGTATTGCATCACCACCAACCCTTGAAGTTGGGACGTGCCGGGCGCGCCGGGCTGGACATGCAGTTGGCCATGGTCCACCCACAGGCCCCGCACCACAACGTTCTGCGTCACGTTGTTGATATTGGTTTCAACAATGACCGGGGCAGGAATCTCCTCATTCCAAAGAAACCGCACAAACCGGTCACTGAGATCAATCGTGGGGGCGTTATAGGGCTCTTCGGTCCAATAGACACGGTAGGGTCGTGTGGCCGGTGCGCTGCTCACCAGGTAGGTGTGGCTCACGTTAGATACGCTTTGGCCATCGGTAATCACCCAATTCACCGTCATGGCCCCGCCTGCGATCGCGTAGAGTTGTCGGACCGATGGCTCGTAAAAAGCATGCCCTGAGGGGTCAATCTGCACATTGGTCATCCCGGCCCAGTAGATGGACCAACCCGCAGGCAACTCGTTCAGAGGCGGGTCAATCGGCTGCCCCAGGTAGATGTCCGGTCGATCCCCGCTCACGGTTTGGCCAAACGTGCTTTGGACCAGTAGGTAGTCCGGCGTGTAATCCGGATCGGGGTGGGGAGGGACTGTGGCGGGAAACACCGGTTGCGAATTTGGTTGGTTGCTCCAGGCCCCGCTGCCACCTGCCGAAATAACCACGCTCGTCAGGTTCGACCGGGCCCAGTCGTTCGTCTGCCCAACGGGCAGCGGTTGCTCCGGAAAAACCATACGGTAAGAGGTCGAGGCAGCCGCTCTTGCCACACCCCCGCTGCCGCACAGCAGCAGGCACGTCAGGCAGAGCCGAACCAGTAGTGAAATCTTCATAGGAGATCCCTTCGGCAATGGTAACGCTTGGCGAACACTCGGCATTGGATCCCTCCTTCACCGGTCATCGGTGGTCAATTCCTTCCGGATATACATCACATCGACGACGATGTTGTTCAGGGTCGAATGATGCCGCACATCAAATTGCACTCGCCATTTCCCCGTTGCGGTATTCTTCTGCATTGCGATGTTGAGCAGTTGGCCGATACTTGATGTAGAAAAGTCGCCGTTGCAGGTGAATCCAATCACTGCCGCTGACCACTCGTTGATAGAGTAGGCGTTTGGGGGGTCGTAATAGTTTGGGATATCCACGTACACGGTTTTATCCGGCAGGGGATAGCGATGGATGGCGATGGGCGCTTGGCTCTTGATTTTTACATCACCGTTGACATCCAGTTTTGCGGCCGGGGACGTGGTCCCAATGCCAACGTTGCCACTCCCATATTTGATCATGAACTCCGGCGTCGTACCTAGCTGGATATCATCGATAACGAAGCTGTAACCTTGCCCGCTCAAGTCTGAGCCGGTTTGCGGGACCCCGATGTCCCAAGTGCGCATGTAGCTTTCGGTGCCCGACCGTGAGCCCAGGCGAATCATGCCTTGGGAGTTTTCCACGCTGGCACTCCCTACCTGGAGCAACTGGGCTGGGCTGGTTGTGCCAATGCCCACCCTGCCGTACTGGTCTAGAATCATGTGGTTAGTCGGGGGGGTGTTGATTCCGCCCGTGGCCAGCTTGATCTCTCCATAGCCGAGCGACAACCGGCTGGTCGGGCCGCCGAGGTTCCGGACGTGGTCAACTCCGCTGGCATCTTTGTAGTAGTTGTAACCCAGGTGGATTCCGTCCGGCAGCGCGGGGTAGCTTCCGTAGAGGTAGCCCGAGGAGTTGCCGCCCCCCAGACGCAAGTGGTGATAATCGGTGTTGCCAAGTCCAATCTCCATGTCCCCGTCCACAGTCAGTGTCGAGGCGGGTGTAATCTTATTCAACGTCGCGCTCGAACCAACGGTCAAAGACTGAACGGTGGCCTCGTTCAGGGTTGCGGTCGTGTCAACGGTCAGCGACTGCACCCGCGCGCTATTCTGGACTGTGAGGCTGCCCATCACAGTGAAGTTCTCTTTGGCCTGGGTTACGTCCGCCGCCAGAAAGGCGTAAGCCGCCGTGACAAAGCGCTGTCGGGGCTGGATCGGAGTAGACCCGGCTACGGTAAGTTCGATATAGCGATCCTGGCCATCCGCAGCCGTGAACACTGAGGTCAAGTCGTTGTATAGTGGACTGCCCTGGGTGATGGGTGATCCGCCCTCCATTAGGACGACGTTGAACAGTCCATTGGCGTCCAGGCTGACCCGGTGAGTACGGGCCCACTGCAGCGTGCCGGCGGTGGGCGTGTTGTAGATGCGGAATTCGATGTCTTTGTATCCAGCCGGCTCGGGCGTTCCGTCGCCCTTGCGCAACATGCCCTGGTAGTTCAAACGATCGGGGACTTGCTGCGCCTGTCCCGGAGTTGGCGCGCCAAGCTGCGTGGCCACGACGAAGACTCCGGCCCACAGGGCTCGGAGGAGTACTTGGACGGTTCTTTTCATGTTCGATGGAGTTGGTTGTTTCGCGAATGCTTGGTTAAAGGTAAGGGTCCAGGTCAGTCGATGGTTCCTGTGCGGGCAATTCTTCTCAGCTTGAACTCGCCCCGCAAACGGATCGGGACGCGCCGCAAATTGCCGATAGTTTGCTCATACGTGCCGGTGACTGTCTCGTCCGGATTCCAGAGAGCAGTGTAACTGCCGGAGGTAGTGTTGGTGCCCCAGACAAGCCGCACATTGTTTGTAATGCTGAAACTCTCAGCCCCTTCAGCCAGGATGGTTCCTGTGCCCCAAGGCTTGTTGTCATGGTCCGGGTGATAAAGGTGCTTGAACGGATTCAGCGGGTCGTCGTAGCCCAAAACATATTGCCCCGACACCTCGCTGAGGAAGCCCTCTCCGGAAAGCATCAGCGGTGGCATCCGCCCAAAAGCCGGTGAACTGATCCGAGTTATCACTGCTGCCGTGGCGGGTACACGCGCCTCGTCGCTATAGAGCCGGGTGAAGCGATTGTTGGCGGCGTCTTCTACGGCAGCCACGATCGCCCGCTGCAGCAAGCGGCACGACCCGTCGCTGCCTGCATGCACGATCAACCGCAGAGGGAAGGCGCCTGCCACCGGAACCGGCTCGGTGGCCGATTCGCCGGCGGCATTCGTGTTGAACTCGACGAAGCTCACAGCGGAGATGTTGGCCTGGCCCACCCATAGGCCGTAAGGAAACGCGGCCACCTGGTCCGTGCCGCTGGCGTAGGCGGCGGAGACCGGTACGTAAGTCAGAAAACCGTTCGTCGTGCTGACCTCGATGAGGCTTTGCCAGAGCGCATTGGTGAACGGAGGTTCCGTCATCATCCCGCGATTGACCGCCAGGCGAATGTCCCAGGATTCATTCGTGCCCAGTGACCGCTGTTGGGGCACCGTGATCGGCCACGCCCCCCACGCGTAGCTGCCGTTGGTCCGATCTGCCCAGAGCAAGGGTACTTCAGCTACCAGGGGCGGCGCGCCGGCCGGGGGAGCTGCCGAGGCCACATGACGCACCGTGACGCTCAGCGGCGTCCCGTAAACGTTGCGCACTCGCAGGATCAGTTCGCTAACCGTGGATCCATAGGTCAGCCCCTCCGGGGAGCCAGCGTAAACATCGAGCGGTCCGACGTACTGGCTGGGGCCCTGGGCCTCGATCCAGTAGCCCTTGCCGGGCGCGATGGTCACCCGGTTCGCCCGGCTGGTCAGATTCGTGTGCTCCAGGTTGGGCCCGATCTCGAAAATCCGCTCCGCCGATGGATCGGGCGACCCGTCGATCCCGGTCGCGTAGCGGAAGAAATCCGTGAAAGTCGGCTGCTGGTCTGGGGAGGGATTAACTTGAAATCCAACGATGTTCGCCCGCCCCGGGACCCACTCGAAACGCGGAATGACTGGTTCCCCGTGCACCGTCCAGGTGCAGTCACTGACTGTGTGAACGAGGTAGGTTGCGTCGCCCACCAGGCGTTCGAGTGTTCGAATATAAATGTTCGTGTCATCGGGTTGCCGCCAGGAGAGCCACTCCAGCGGACGGGTGAACGCTTCTTGCATATCCGTGTCGAACTGGGCTGTCCGCAGGTGCTGATTGAAGCGGTGAACTTCGTCAACCGGTAGACCAGAGAACTGTGTATCGCAGTCATCCGGGAACGGCTTGACCGATAAATACACCGCGTTCCAACCAGACCGCAGCACCACACTCTGGTCACGCCATTGCCCCCAGCAGGGCCACGTCGCAGCGAGATAAAAGAGCAGCACTGGAGCGATGTAGAGAACCGTTTTTTTCATGGCGAGATTCGGGTCGAAGGCTTCAGATCATTCGCGCGGGTAAGGTCACAGGGAATTAATCGTCATTTTGAGATCAGGTCTGTATCAGAGTTCAGACGCTCTGGGAATACGAGTCAACACGTAGAGCCGGCTACGAGTACACACGTAGGAGCAGACTCGCAAGCCGAGGTTCGAGGGAGGGTCGACATCCGAATTCGCAAGCCCCAGCAAGCGTTGTCACCACTGCGCATTCTAAATAAAGGCGAAGCCGAGCAGACTGTGGCTGCCACCCAGATCCAGTTTGTGGGAGGTATTCTGGCAGGGCGTCTCAACGGTGCGAATGGTGACCCGCGCTAACTGAGTGCTTGCGGATATGATAGACTTTCGTGTATCTGTAGGAGCGTGAGCTTGAGGCCAGTTCGCATCACGAAGTGGTTCTGTCGCTACAAACGACCTTTGAGCTCCTCTTGGCAGACGTAAGTAATTGTGAGTCAGGTTGCCCGCGTGGCGGAATTGGCAGACGCGCTAGATTCAGGTTCTAGTAGGTAACACTGTACAGGTTCAAGTCCTGTCGCGGGCACCACCCTCTGAAATCCTCAGGAGACCTAAACTCCGCCCTTATTCGAGAGGGGTTTCGTGCAACTCCCTGTTTTTTCGGCCCTTGCATAATCCAGTTGATGATGCTCGAGGAAACGCGGAAGGCTTGGCAAAACTCAAGGAACATGGGCTGAAGATTTAACTTGGGTATTCGCTGATCGCATTTTGATGAATAGATGAAGCATGACTTCATCTATCGGTAATATTTCAAGCATTTGTAGCTTGCCGAGTGCTCGCGCAGTGGGCCGTGGTCGCTGGACGACCCGGATGAAAGATGGGACCACCCCTATTCTTTAAACCTCAAATGGACGGCCGCCATTCCTGGCGATGCCGCCAATCCGCGGAGGTGCTCCACGCCGGGATTCCCGACACCGGGCAACGTCCATTGAAGGAAAAAGTTCCCCCTGTGCAAATCTCACAGACCTATAATACAGGGTATGATTGAAAATCTTTGGGTAAGTTTGGCCAAAGCCGCGGAGTTTGTGGATGTATCGAAGCCAACGATCCTGCGTCGTGCTGTGTATTTCGATTCACCGATAGATGAAATCGAACTTCACAAATGCCCCGAAGGCAAGGTGCGCTTTAGGAAGCTGATGCTTGGGAAAGGCACCCGCCAGGAGCGTCGCTATTACGTTCCCGACCTGCGGCTCTGGCTCAATTGAGCTATTCCGCAGGGTGTGGCCAGAGTGCCCCCGCATCGAAACTTACTGGGCCGCATCCCGTGGGTATGTGCCCCGGCCATACCTTCCGTTTATGTGTTGGTTCCGATACTGACTGCTTATGGTCTCTAGCGCATATTCGTTCCTGTGAGTGATCTGGCCCGAGATCCAAAGCAGATCGGCAACTTAATCCGCCGCGCCCGGAAGCGCCAAGGATTGAGCCAAGGGGCGCTTGGGGCCAAGGCGGGCCTCCGACAGGAAACCGTCTCCCTGCTGGAGAACGGGAATGCGGCCGCACGGCTTGAGACGATCTTGAGAGTGCTTTCCGCCCTGGACCTGGAGTTGCGGATCGCCCCGCGCTCCAAAGGCGACCTGGGCATAGAGAGAGATTTGTCAGCGACCTCCGGCTTCGCCGGAGGTCGCTGACAGGCTCGTAAGACACCAGTGGGCCGGGAGACTGAGTCGGTTATCGCATGAAGCTCTTCAACTTCTGCTCGCAGCGGCTTTGAATAACTTTGGCTACCTTGAGAGTGACGGGATGATCGGTGGTGACCGAGGGCAGCTTTGAAATCACGGCGTGAGCCAACTCCGCCACACGTCCCTTCATCATCGGTTTGGCGAGCCCGGCCTCTTCTGCCATGCGCTCGAAGTTCGCTGGTGCGATGCGGTCAGAAAGATACTCGCTGCCCAACTTCATCGCCATTTTTGGCGACAGTTCCGGGTAATAGACCGTGCTGAGCAGGTCATAGAGTGGTGAAAGACGGGTTTGCAGCCCTGAGCTAATCTGCCCACGGTAAATCAGAGAGAAATTCTTGCCGTGTGCGTCGTTGTTGCCAATCAGCCAATTGAAAATCACCGCGTCGAGCAACGCCTGCAAATCGATGACCGGCGTGGACGATGCAGCACGAACCAGCTCAAAGCATTGTTTAATGGAGGGCCCGCCTTCATTTTGATACTTGTGTTCAGGCACAATTCCCAGCGCCTGACAGAAATCTTCCTGGTGTTCGCGGCTCAAGCGTTCGGAACCTCCTGGCCACTCCGCATTCATGGCTCGGTCATACCGCTGCACCAGCAGATAATCAATGCCCTCCACTTGGCCAATTTCAACGTTGGCGGTATTTAAACCAACGGCTTGGGCCAGGCGCATGCATAGAGCCTCATTGAACACCACCCCTTCGAACCGCTCGATGGCCGGTTTGAGAATGTGAGTGCTGGGCGCTCCATTTAGTGGGACGGAAATCTGACCGCTCAATACATGCACAGCAATTTTATCCTGGGCTCCCGCCAGGGAAAGCCTGATGCCATTTTCGCCAGCAAGAAGTGGCCGCCGGGGCAGCTTCTTGATGATATCAGCCAACTCCGGCGGGCTGAGCTGGCGGTGAGCGTTATCAGGCTCTGGTAGGGTTGCGCCTTCCGGTATGAATGTTACGGCACCGGCGCACTCACCCCCGATTCGCTCCAGCATGGCGAAATCGTTTCTCGCGCTGATCCCAAGATTGCGGGCGATAATTTCCCGTTTGCTCTCATCGGGCAAAACGCCCGCAAAGAACCCTCGGCAATCATTGCGCGTGAAATGCTTCTTCGTGAGGGGCAGCGATTGCGAAAGTGGGATTGCGGTCGGATTCCTGAGCCAGCTTTCGACATAGTCGAATACCATATGGCCATGGTCATTCTGAACGAGCTTACCGATCAAATGCCGGTGCAGGTAAACATCTAATGTCCGTGGCATGGCTTAGACCCCTTCCTTCGAGGTATGACCCGCGTTCTTGTCCGTCGGGGGCGGGGTCAGCTTTATTGCGATGCCCAACGTATTTAGGACGGTGAGGACCTTGCTCAATTGGCAAGTGGGCTTCCCCTGTTCCAGTTCGATAATGAACCGCAATCCTGTGCCGGATGTCATTGCCAGGTTCTTTTGCGTCACCCCCAGGCCTTTGCGGGTAATCTTTACCAGTTCCCCGATCTGTTTGGCGGTTGTTTTCATAAATTTGCGACCATGTTACCGTTCGGGAACATTGAGCGGAAAAGGCCCTGAAAGCAAGCGGAATATTCCCGATCGGGAACTAAATTGCCTTTTTGGGGCGAAAACTGGCCAATTGTTACCGTTCGGGAATATGTCAGAAGATATTGATAAATAAGAATTTAAAACAAAAAAAAGACAGTTTTCGAACAATCTGAGCACCCTTTACCCAGAAGCTTCTCCGCTTAAATGTACCGCACGGGATACTGGGCAAAAGTCGTAGGCTGCTACTTAGATTTTAGCAGGGTCACCAGCGCCGCGCGACGATAGCCGAGATAGTCGGCACTACCGTCTCGATGAGATCAAGGGACGCCATTTTGTTCAGACCACGGAACGATCCGGTTTGCCGGGGTCGCTTGCACGCGAGGTTCTGGAGGAGGTCGCCCAAGCCGCAGATAGGGCGATCCAGACCGTTGAAAAGCATCTACCTCGCGGTTTCCCTGAATACATCCACGAATCCGTGAAAGCTGGATTGTCCGTGCGCTTGAAAGCGATCTGAGCGCTCGTAAGGCTTGCTCAGATCCCTGCGAAGTTTCCTGGTTAAGCTTCGCTTTCCGACTCTTCCAAAAATGGCGCGCCCGCCGCGACTCGAACGCGGGACCCTCTGCTTAGAAGGCAGATGCTCTATCCAACTGAGCTACGGGCGCAACCTGAAAATCAAACACTTGGGATGCTGCTCTTGAGATTTCGGAAATCTCACCCCGAAATCGTCGGCCGCATCCCAAGAAACAGAACGAAACCTGTTCTGGTATGCCTGAGTCAAAGCAGGCAAGCCGATGAAGGGCGGTGTCGCTGGAAGTTAACCAGGTCTCAACGTTTTTTCCACCACGTCTCATCCAGGTTTATTTTCGCACGGTTCAAAACTGGCGGCAAGCACGTAAGGACAGCTCGCCGCGGCGGGCGGACGGACGGTTGATACCTGATTTGCCACCTATTCAATCGCGTTTTTACCCTCTTTCGCCATTGCGCTCCGGGACCGCGACCCAAACACTCGATTCGCTTGGCGGACTTCAAATCGCGCAACGAAAACCGAATCATATCGCGGTTGACCGCATGCGGATTTGAACCACGCCATCCGCCGAGCATGATTACGCGAATTGTTTTATTTTGCCGGGCTGCCCAGGGTGGTCAGGTAGTCAGACAAGGCCGAGATCTCGCCAGCGGTGCCCACCAGGGGCGGCATGTAGGCGCGGTAGGGGGAGTCGGGTTTGTAATCGTGCAGGATCTTTAACAGGCTCGCAATGGAATCGCGGTTCCGTTCTCCGAGCAATCCTCGCATGGAGCGGTAGCTATCGGCAGTATGACAGGCCATGCACTGGCCCCGGAACATGATCTGGCCCTGATCGAGAGTGCTGGAAGTGGTGGTGACCCAGGGCGAATGGGTCAGGTAGCCTTCCTGGTTGAATTTGTCCACGTCACCCCGGCGCACGCCGTTCGAGAACATGTGCTGGCCCACCACGTAGGGTTTGCGGAGCATTTCGCGGCTGTACTCGCCCGCCGCCGTGGCTACTAAGCCCAGGAAAAGGACCACCACGGCCTGGGAAAAACGGAACTTCTCCGGCGTTCGCCAGGCCAGGAGATAGACCACCCCCACCAATGTCACCGAGCTTAGCACAATTAGTAGGGACATACGGGTGAGCTGGGTAAACATGCCGGGCGCTGCCGTGCTCATACCCAATTGCAGCAGAAAGCGCTGGGATTCGGGCACCTGCCAGAGATACCAGGCCAGGGCGAAGGGGAGCAGGAGGTAAGAGGGAATCAGCCACTTGGCGCTCCATCGCACCAGGCTGGTCTTGAGACTGGGGTTTTTCGCACCGTCAATGCGGCTGCAGGTTACCAGAGCCCAGATCCCCGCTAGGGAAATGCAGACCAGGGTGCGCAACACCAGGCTGGGCCAGTAGGTGGGATTGAAGAACGCTTGCCAGAACCGGCTGGCCTCGGCCCCCGTACCCGCCACCGCCAGCCAGGCATCGCTGGGAGTCAGCATGAACGCCAGAATGCCGTTGATGATGATGAGGGTGAAGAGCGAGGTAACGGCATAAACGTAGCCCACCTTGATATGAAGCTCGTGCGGGATCCGACCCCAAGTGTAGTAATACACGGCCGCGGTGGAGAGCTCGATCATGAAGAAGACCCACTCGATGGCCCAGGCAAAAACGAAATTGTGGATCAAGGTGCTGGTAGCTTCCGGATTTGCCAGGCCGATGGAAAACCATATGCCCACGCCAGACACCGCCCCAAAAACGCCGGTGAGGATCAGGAAGAACTTAGAGTGCCCACGAAGGGTCTCGAGCCAGTCGCGGCGGTTCTCACGCAGGGCCTTCCGTTCCGCCAGCGGCAGGTACAATCCGCCACCGACCGCGAAATGGGAAATCATGATGTGGAAGATGGCGATGAGACCGATCACCCATCCACTGCCGATATGCGGGACAATCCAGAAAGGGTAGTTCATCTGTCAGGAGGTCGGAAGTTCAAGCTGGATGTTAGAGTACGGCATAACCCCAAATTGTGGTTATGATGAGTGCAATAAGGGCCACGAGGCCAAGCCAGGTCACACGCCGGGCGCGCCGGCCGGATTCGCGGGAGGTATCGTAAAGCGGCACAAGGAACCACAGCACCAGGCACACATTGAAAAGCAGTATGCCAGCGATTTCGCCGACGGCCCCGGGCATCCAGTCGCCGAGAACTTTAAGCACCTGGAACTGGCTCATGAAATACCATTCAGGGTGGATCCCCTGGGGCGCGGGTTTGAGCGCGTCGGCCGGCTGGCCCAATTCCCACGGGAATACCGCTGCCAGGACCGCCAGAATATTCAGCGCTACGAGCCACACCGCGAGGTCCTTCATCAGGAAATTGGGGAAGAAGGGCACCGTTTTTCGCTCCTGCGCCGGCTTGGCTTCCTCGGACGGGGGCAGGGCGTTGCCATGCTTTTGGACCAGCCAGAGATGAAACCCGAGCAGGACCGCAAAGACCGCGGGCAGCACGACCACATGCAGGGCAAAGAAGCGCTGGACCGTGACTTCATTGACTTCGAGACCGCCCCTGACTAACTCGGCGATCTTGGGCCCAATGATAGGCGTCGAGGCCGGGATCTCCAGTCCCACTTTGGTGGCGAAATACGCCAACTCGTTCATCGGCAGCAGATACCCGCTGAAACCAAACACCATCACCACCATGAGCAGCACCAGCCCGCTCCACCATCCGAATTCGCGCGGAGAACGGTAGGCCTTCATGAAGAAGACCGAAAACATGTGGACAAACACGGCGAACACCATCAGGTTTGCCGCCCACGAATGGGTCGAGCGAATCAGCCAGCCAAAGTGCATCTCGTAGGTGATCTGCCGCACCGATTCGAAAGCTTCCGGACCAGGCCGGTAATAAAGCAGGAGCAAAATCCCGGTAAACGCCTGGACCAGAAAAAAGAAAAGGGAGAGACCGCCCCAGTAGTACCAGAAAGAGTGAGCGTGCTCGGGCACCGTTTTCTTGCGGGCAAAGTGCGATAATTCCTCAAGCCCCAGTCGCGCGTCCGCCCACCCGTAAATTGAATTGATGAACGTTTTCATCCGTATCCCTCAGTTTCGGGCCACCCGCACGCCTTCCTCTGTGACCTCTTTGACCACCAACTGACTGAGAGGGCGGGGGGGAGGTCCGCTGATATTGCCGCCGGTTTCCGGATCGTAGACGCCCCCGTGGCAGGCGCAGACGATTCTGTTCTGCTCGGGTTCGTGCTGGACGGTGCAGCCCAAGTGAGTGCATTTCGCGCTCATGGCTGTCCATTTGTCTTCGGCCTGGCGGATCAGAAGGCAAGGCTCGGCCCCAAACTTGAACATGACCCCGCTCCCTACCGGCAACTTCTGGGCGTCCTTGACCACGACTTCGGTAACTGCCGCCACCTCGGCGGCTTTCTCGACCGGCGACATGAGGTAACGATAGACAGGATAGCCCACAGCGGCTGCATAACAGATACCCACACCGCCCAGGGCCAGCCCGGTAAAAACGCGTCGGCTTATGGATTCTGGCTGCGGCGCCACCGGCTCTTTGTGTTTATTGGGTTTGCTCATCAGGTCGCCCTTTCCGCAACTGGTCGGGCCCGCATCATGACGGAGATCAACCAGGCCAATGCGCCGAGCCCGGCCACAAACAGCGCCAGAAACAGTCCAACCACCGGCCAATTCGTTACTACGGTTCTTTCCCAAACATCATAGCCCTTGGCCAAAAGCGTGAAGTCCCGGATACCGTCGCGCACCAGCACGGCGCCGAGGAGACAGACCAGGGTCAAGACCGCGCCAGTCCAGCCGGCAGCCTTGGAGACGGGCTTCGCGATGGACGCCCACGCCGCAAAGATCAAAATAGCGGCGGCCGAGCCCGCCCAGGCCCATGCCGAGCCCAGATACAGCGGCGCCCCAAAAAGCGTTTCTCTTACCCCCGGCGTCTGAGTGGCAAGGACTTGCCACGCCATCACCCCCTGAACCAGCAACATAACCACGGCCAAGCGACCGCCGGTCGCGGACAAATAACGCCTTACCGGATCCTCGAAGACGCGGCGGCCTGCCAGCCAGATCATCCAAATGCCAGCCACCCAAAAACCGCCGGTGAGCATAAACAACCAGCGCACCAGCAGCGTGGGATCGTGTGGGGGCAGTCGCAGGCCCGTGGGCGACGCTGCATACATCGAGGCCCAGACCTCGGGTCGCAGCATTAGAGTCATGTTGGTGGAATAGATCCCGGCAATGATGATGGCCAGCACCCAGCCGACAAGCCCTTTCACCCAGGCGGCGTTCCGGCCGCTCTCCGCGAACGCCGAAAAACGGTAAATGTGCCAGTAGCAACCCATTAAGAGAAAGATGACCGCGATCCAGTAGGCACCCAGCAGCACGCTGCTGGTATAGAGCGCGCGCCCATAAAGCACTTGGGCAAAGAGCAGGGGCGGTACCCCCAGATTGATCACATAAGTCACTACGATGGGCAGGCGCCGGCCCAGTGCGGCGGCGGCCGTCAGCCGCAGTGTGGCGGCGGGATGCCTCCGGTTGCGTGAGCCCAAAAAGCTCAACCACACGGCAACCAGCAGGCCGCCGAGGAGCAATTCCACCGCAAAAAAATGCAGTGCGAGCGTGACGATGTGCAGCGCTTTAAACAGCCAGATTGGGGCTGGCAAAGGGATGGGGTCAATAGCGGGAAACGCGTTCATGATGGACCGGGGCGGGAACAAAGCAACTCCGCACAAACAGTTGGCACCGTTTGGGTGCGGCGGTGTGTACTTGAATTGATCTCGGCTATGCGCACAGATTTACAAAACGCCGGGGAATAGTAGATACACGAATGCCAGGTTTGGCAACTGAGTTCTCCAGCTCGGGACAGGTCTCATGTGCCGAGCCGGACAGCTTGCCAGTCCCTGCTGAAACCCAGCGGTCGCGTAGGCGCGGCAACTCCCCAGGAACCGACCGGTTTTTCCTGCCGGGACTGGGGAGTAGGTTCAGCCCCCAGACCGCAGGACCGGGACGGCTTAATGGGCCGACTGTATCCCGAGGACTACTGGCGGCGGCGGGTCACACCGAAGCAAAGTGCAGCCAGGCCCAAAAGGGCGGCTGACGAGGGTTCGGGCACGAGCGTGACGCTCATGGAGGAGATGCTGACTCCAGCTTCCTGTGTGCTGGCACTGCCAAACTGGGAGATCAGCATGCCGCCGTAGGTCGGGTCAGTGACCGTGCCGGATCCGTAGAAGGCGCTTGCGTAAAGGGAGAGGTTCTCGAAGTCCGGACCCACAAAGAGGTGAATATAATCGTTGGCATTGCCCGCAATCATGTAGATCTCGGCTCGCAAGGCGTAGGAGGTGTTGTAGCTCAGTTTCGATACGCCATAGGTAAAGGGATAACCGCCTTGGCCATTCACTCGTGTTCCAAACTGGAAACCGTCTTCAAACGATTTGGCTACCAGGCGTGCATTCTGAAAATTCCCCGAGGTTACGGTGCTGGCCAGACCATTCAAAGCGGCAAAGTAGCTGGGGTTGGCGCCCGCGTTGCTGATTTTCAACTGGAGGTCGTAATGCAGGATAGCGGCGCCAGAGATCGGTTGGGAGATTTGCGAGTCGAAGAGCAGAACCGCGTCCTGCCCGTCCGTGGTGTTGCCGCCAGCCCAGGTCACCGCACCGCCGGACAGCGTAAGGGGCCGCGCGTCGGTTGCGGCGTACTGCAACCATGAGTTCTGCCCGACCAGTTGGCCATCGGCGTAACCTGCGAAGTTGGCCGAGACCAGGGTCTGGCCGAGGCCGGTTTGCGAAAGCGTGACAGCGGCGGCGAGGGCCAAGAGCGAGCGGACCGACCCGACAGGAACATACGATTGTTTGCGCATATAAGTTAAATGGCTAAGGGTTCAGAGTGGCAGAATCTCATGCCTTTCCCAAAACTCTTGAGTTTTTACTCCCAAATCAGTCTTCCAGTCAAGGGTTTGCAGATTCTTTTCCGGCACCCTTGCATGTGCTGCCCGAGCCACCAATGGGACTCGTCGCCAGGATTTCACGAACAGGGTGCAGCCTGCGGCTTTTGGATCGGTGAACCACGGAACCAAGGGCCTTGCCCGGGGTTGAGTTTACGATACTCCGTTGTGTTGGAAAGAACCGGTGGCCAGCATTAATCGGCACTGGCAATTCGCCGGTATTTCATATCAGACGTGAACGCCTCTGGCACCGGGTCCGACGCGGGTGGGGCCGGAGCGGTTATTTTTGCGAGCTCGACGAAGCGTACCAAAACCAGATATTGGTCGGCGCACTATCGGTGCATCTATGAGAGTATTCCTACACACTGCCATTCTAACGACTGCCGTTGCCTCTGCGGCGTTCGCCGGGGGACCCAGGTCGAACTCACTAACGCCAGCCCCCATTCAGCAGGTGGTGGTCGACGACCCGTTCTGGTCGCCCAAATTGAAAGTGTGGCGCGAGGTCACCATCCCGGATTGCTTCGCCAAGTTCGAAAAGGATGGGGCGCTCACGAATTTCGACACGATTCGCGATGGCACCGGTGGCAAGCACGCCGGCCCGCCATGGTATGACGGCCTGATTTATGAGATGATCCGTGGTTGCGCCGATTTCCTGGCAGCGAAGCCCGATCCCGCGCTTGAAGCGCGTCTCGACGGCTACATTGAGCGTATTGCTGCTGCGCAAGCCAAGGACCCCGAAGGCTATCTCAACACCTATACCGATTTAGAGCGCCCTACCCATCGTTGGGGATTGAATGGCGGCGACGATAATTGGCAGCACGACGTCTATAATGCGGGCGCACTGGTCGAGGCGGCCGTTCATTATTACCGCGCCACGGGAAAAACGCGCCTGCTCCAGGTAGCCGCGAAACTCGCTAATCATATGGCCGACGTAATGGGCCCGCCGCCCAGGAAGAATGTCGTTCCCGGCCACTCCCTCGGGGAAGAGGCACTGGTCAAGTTGTATCTTCTGTTCCGCGAGCAGCCGCAGCTAAAATCGCAAATGCCAATGCCGGTCGATGAGCAGCGTTACCTCAAGCTCGCCGAGTTTTGGATCGAGAACCGCGGTAACCATGAAGGCCGGAAAAGCTACGGTCCCTACGGCCAGGACCACCAGCCGGTTTTGCAGCAGGAAACCATCGAAGGCCACGCGGTGCGCGCCACGTTGCTCTGTGCCGGGTTGGTGGCTGCCGCGGAGGTCAATGGCCGCGAAGATTACCTCACCGCCGCGCGTCGGCTTTGGGACAATATGGTGCAGCGCCGCATGTATGTCATCGGCGGACTCGGAGCCGTGGCCGGCCATGAGGGATTTGGGCCAGACTATGAACTTCCCAACAATGGTTATCTTGAAACCTGCGCCGCCATCGGTGCCGGGTTCTTTCATCACAACCTGAATCTGGGGCTGGGCGACGCCCGTTATGCCGATGAACTGGAGCGGGTGCTTTACAACGCCGTCCTTCCCGGCGTATCGCTCAAAGGGGACAGCTACTTCTACGAAAACCCCCTCGAAGCTGGCCCCAAGCGCGCGCGATGGTCGTGGCATCCCTGCCCATGCTGCCCACCGATGTTTCTCAAGATCATGGCCGCACTGCCCGGTTATATCTACGCCCAGGAACCCGGCGCGGCTTACGTGAACCTGTTTGTCGGGAGCGAGGGAACGCTCACCATCAATGGAACCAGGGTGACTCTCCAGCAGACAACCCAATACCCGTGGGACGGCACAGTCAAACTTGCTGTCACACCGCAGAGCGACGTGGAATTTGCGCTTCATGTCCGACTGCCCGGGTGGTGCGCTGAGCCGAAGCTCCGGTTAAATGGACATACGGTGGCCAACGTCGAGACGCTTCGCGGCTACGCCCGCCTCCAAAGAAAGTGGCGCGCTGGTGACGTTGTCGAACTCTCGCTTCCCATGCCGATCCAACGCATCAAGGCGCACCCAAAAGTGGAAGCCAACATGGGACGAGTGGCCCTGCAGCGGGGGCCGTTGGTCTATTGTCTCGAGGCAGAGGACAACGGCGGTCATGTTCGCAACCTGGTGATTCCACCCGATCTACCCCTGACAGCGCAACACCGGCAAGACTTGCTCGGAGGTGTGACCGTGATCACCGGGGCTGGCTTGGCGTTGCATCGAGTCAATTGGCCTGAGCAACTCTATTTGCCTGCTGCCGCTCTGCCGGGGGTGACACAGGTCCAATTCACTGCTATCCCTTATTTTGCGAACGCCAACCGGCGACCCGGCGAAATGACAGTCTGGGTGGCGGAATCCCCGGAGCGCGCCGAGGCTCTGCCCACTTCCACCCTGGCGTCACGGGCCAGAACGTCCGCATCCCGTTGCTGGCAGAGTGACACCGTGTCAGCGCTCAACGACCAAATCGATCCGGCAGCTTCAGACGACGCGAAGATTCCCCGCTTCACTTGGTGGGACCATCGTGGTACGGCGGAGTGGGTCCAGTACGATTTTGACGCACCTGTAAGAATCAACGCAGTGGAGGTCTATTGGTGGGACGAAAGACGTATCCACGCGCACTGCCGCGTGCCTCAATCGTGGCGGTTGCTCTGTCAGGTCGGCGGCGAATGGAAACCCGTCCGGAATGCGTTAGCCTATAGCGTCGAGATGGACCGCTTCAACCGGGTCACCTTTGAACCTGTCGAAGCTCAAGCCCTTCGTATCGAGGTCCAACTCCAACCCGATTGGTCCGGTGGCATCCTTGAGTGGAAAGTGGAGTAACCAAATTGAATCCTGTCGTTCTACGCACCGCGAAGTCCTAAATACGCGCACCCAGAAAATGAAATCACTCCTTGGTTCGATCGTCCTCTTCACTTCAATCGACCGACCTGTTCGTTGCCTTGGAAAGCCGCGATGAGGGCAAGGTCTATGCCGAAAAACGCCTTAAGGTGCCAGCCAGCGATTGGCAGAAACTCAAATTCAACCTCAAGCCGGACACTGCAGACAAAACAGGGCGTTTCGTGCTCAAGTTGAAGCGGCCCGGCTCGGTCACGGTGGGCTACGCGTTTCTCCAACCCGGCACCTGGGGGCGGTTCCAGGGCTTACCCGTCCGGAAGGACGTGGCGGAGGGGCTGATCGATCAAGGCATCACGGTCTTGCGCCATGGGGGCTGCATCGTCAATGCAGCAGAGTACCGCTGGAAAAAAATGATCGGTCCGCGCGAGCACCGGTCGCCTTATACGGGCTGGTTGTATCCGCATTCCTCGAACGGTTGGGGGATCTTCGACTTCCTCAACTTTTGCGAGGCCGCCCGGTTCCTCGCGATCCCGGATGTGAACATCGACGAGACGCCGCAAGACATGGCCGACTTCATCGAATACGCAAATGGCCCGGCGGATAGCGAATGGGGGCGCAAACGGACTGCGGACGGGCACCCGAAGCCCTACCGCTTAAAACACCTGCAAATCGGAAACGAAGAGCGGGTGAACGAAGATTACTGGAGGAAGTTCAAAACCATCGCTGAAGCTGTCTGGGCAAAAGATCCCGAAATCATCCTGGTGGTCGGTGATTTTGCCTACGAACAGCCCATCACTGATCCGTTCGACTTTAAAGGCGCCGCTTGGGGAATCACTAGCCTGGCAGCGCATCAAAAGATACTCCAGTTGGCCAAAGCGCATAACTGCGAAGTGTGGTTCGACGTCCATATTGGAACCGACAGCCCGCGTCCTGACTTTGGCGGGACCTGGAGTTACATCGATGCGTTGGAGCAGCTTGCCGACGGTGCCAGGCACCGGGTGGTGGTTTTTGCCGAGCAGCCGTTGCGAGCCAAAATCCAGACGCGGGGCTTTGTTTCGTCAAACGGGGTGGCCAAAGTGGAGGAATTATCCGGTCCATTGCATGCGGTGAACATGGCGGTGGCTCCCGGGCGCATCAAACCTTATGCCTTCGCATGGCCTCATGAGTCGCGAGACGGCCAGTGCACCTATACATTTCCACCTCATTCATTCACCACCATTCGTTTTGACTGAGGGTCGGCTCGGGCTGTGAACGGTTTGACACGGGAACCGGGAAATCGTCTCCTGTTGGCGAACCTTATGAAGACCCATTTCGCTCTGGCCCTGGCCGCGCTGACCTCCTTGCCTCTGGGTTCGGTGACTGCATCGGTCGCTGAGAAAGCTCCCCGCAGGCCCAACATCGTCTTTATCCTCGCGGACGACCTTGGTTGGAGCGATACCGCCACTTACGGGAGCAAATATTACGAAACGCCGAACATCGATCGTCTGGCTTCACAGGGGTTGAAGTTCGATCGTTACCATGTTTGCCAAAACTGTCAGCCCACACGAGCGGCACTTTTGACCGGCCAATACGGCCCCCGAACGGGTGTCTACACCGTGGGCAACATCGACCGGTTTCCCTGGTGGACACGGTCGCTCCGCCCGGTGGACAATATCGTGGCTCTGCCTCTTGACAAGGTGACCATCGCCCAGGCCCTGAAGCGGGCTGGCTACGCCACCGGTATGTTCGGCAAATGGCATTTGGGCGAACAAGGAGACCATCACCCGGGGCGACGCGGTTTCGATGAAGCCATCGTCAGCATGGGCAAGCACTTCGACTTTAACACCAATCCGCAGACCGATTATCCCTCAGGCCAGTACCTTGCTGATTTTCTGACCGATCGCGCAGTGGACTTCATCCGGCGGCACAAAGAGGAACCGTTTTTCCTCTATCTTCCACATTTCGCGGTACACTCGCCTCATGATGCCAAGCCGGAACTCATCGAAAAATTCCGGACCAAGCCGGGTGTGGGTGGGCACAACAACCCGACTTACGCGGCCATGATCGTTTCGGTGGACGAGAGCGTGGGGCGCGTGATGCGGGCACTGGAGGAAGCAAAACTGGCGGACAACACCGTGCTCCTGTTTTCCAGCGACAACGGCGGCGTGGGAGGTTACGCACGCGAAGGCATCCAAAAGGCAGGAGATATCACTGACAATGCACCACTGCGCAGCGGCAAAGGAAGCCTGTACGAAGGCGGCACGCGTGTGCCCCTGGTCGTGCGGTGGCCCGGCGTGACCCGACCGGCCTCGATCTGTGAGAAGCCAACCATTCATGTTGACCTTTTCCCCACCTTTCTGGAAATAGCGGGAGCGGCGGCTCCAGACCAGGTATTGGACGGTGAAAGCCTCGTGACGATTATGCGAAACCCTTCCGCGACACTGCGTCGCGAAGCCATCTATCAGCATTGTCCGGGCTACCTCGGTGCCGGCGGTGGCACGTGGCGGACCACACCCGTGGGGGTGATTGAGACCCGCGATTGGAAGCTCATGGAGTTCTTCGAAGATGGAAGGCTGGAGCTTTACCGGATCAACGAAGATATCGGCGAACGCAAGAACCTCGCGACGGATATGCCGAACAAGGCCAAAGAACTTCACGCCAAACTTGTCGCCTGGCGCAAACAAATCGATGCCCAGATGCCTACAGCAAACCAACCCAAATCCCAACCTCCGGCAACCAAGCAGAAGAAAAAGAAGAAGAACCAGACTGTCGAGGGGTAGTCTCGAGAGCTCGGGCAATAAGCCAACCAGGCAAGCGTCCGCAGTAGGGCGATCCTTTTACGGAAAACCTCGATCAGAGCCTGCTTGGAGCCATGTTCCAGATTGCCGATGCCCCAGGGCTCCACTTAGTATTCCTTCAATGAAGGCGGTCCTTTTTGACCTGGATGGCACGTTACTCGATACCCTGCAGGACATTGCCAATGCGTGCAATGCGGCCCTGACCAGGCACGGCTTTCCGGCACATCCGGTGCCGGATTACCGGTATTTCGTCGGCGATGGCGTGGCCACGCTGATTTCCCGCGTTGTTCCTCGCCAACACCAAACGACGGCGACGCTCGCGAATGTCGCGGCTGCTTACGGCGAGGAGTATCAGAAAAGCTGGAATGCGACGACCCGGCCCTACGACGGGATTCCCGAGTTGCTTGATCAATTGACGGCTCGCGGAATCGCATTGACCGTCCTGTCCAACAAACCGGACGACTTCACCTGTCGCTGCGTGGCCGAGTTCCTGCCAAAATGGCGCTTTGCTGTCGTGCAGGGCGCTTCCCAGGCTTACCCGCCCAAACCAGATCCCGCCGCAGCACGGCACATCGCGGCGACGCTGAACCTGCCAGCGCACGAATTCGTCTACCTGGGCGACACTAATACGGACATGAAAACCGCAGTTTCAGCGGGAATGTTCCCGATGGGTGTGCTGTGGGGATTTCGAGATGCCGAAGAACTCACGAAATCGGGAGCACAACGAGTCATCCACCACCCATCCGAGTTCTTCAAGGCCTTGTTCGCCACTGCTCAATGACCCCCTTCAGAGCCGGCGTCACTGTTTTATCCGGGCGGGCCACCACTAAGTATTTCAGCTCAAACTGCTCTCCGGCTTTGTAGGTGAGCGGTTCGGCTTCGAGTCCTTGGGTGGCGGAGAGGTAGGCGAACGGCCTCGCCATGCAGAAGTAATGGGCGTCGCCCCGGGCATTCGACGGATGCCCTGCGATGACCAGGATGGTAGGGTCGCCGGGCAGATCAAAGGAGACGGCGCCCCAGGGAGCACGCCTGATCACCTGGGTGGTTTCGGGAAGGGGCAGTAGTTCGCCTCCAAGGTAATGCGCCGCCACCGGATCCAGTTCCTGTCGAAACCGGACGCCCAACCCGAAATAGCTGGAGCCGGTGAGCACCACCGTGTTCGTCTTGCCGCCCGGCTTAAACAGACTGTGCCATTCCAAAGTCAACTGCTTGTCTTTCGGGTCGGCGACCAAAGTAAGTGTGCGCTCCTCTACGAGCAGCGCCAGGGCCGGATTATCCGGCAGGAAAGCATCCTGTGGGGCAAGCCAATGGAGCGTCTGCGTAAGCTGGGCGCGAGGCAAGCCACCCGAAGTCTTGTCGAGCACAGGGTCTGTGGTGTGAACGGGTTTTTGGACACCGCTCCCGGAAGTTTCCTCCCAGAAATTGAGGCCGTTCACCCGAATGGCATACATCAGGGCGTGGTGATGCAGGTGATCATGCGGTGCGTCCCGCAGGATATCTCGGCCACCGGGCAGGCGCAGTTCGCGGACATAGGCTTTGTAAGTCCGCGGGGAATAGGCATAAACAAGAACGGGTTGTCCGTCACATCGAACCGTCCAGGCGGAGGGAGTGCATTCCGAACCGAATTCGAAAGTGGCACCTGTCGTGGACGCGGCGAGAACCGGAAAAGCGAGCGCGGAAACCAATAGAAACCTTAGAAGCGATGGCATACCTCAGGAGTCTAGCTCCCACACCCGAAAGCAGAAGTCTAATTTTAGCCGAAATTATTGGCGCTTTTCTTTAGCTTTGGTTGTGGTAGGTTGAAGGCAGATAAAAGAGCAATATAACGCGATAGATTGAAAGCACTGATAGAGACACGGAACCGCAGGACCGAACGGGTATTTCTGGTCGGTGTAGAACTGAAGTCAAGGCAGGCTCGAGAACTGGAGGAGTCTCTGGATGAACTCGCTGAACTGGCGGCCACCGCCGGAGGGGTGGTCATTGGCGAGGGGGTGCAAAAGCTCCAGGCGCCCTGCGCCAGCACTTACATCGGCAAGGGCAAGGCGGAAGAATTCAGCAACCACTGTCGCGAGGCCGATGTCGACACCGTCATATTCGATGACGAGCTATCCCCGGCCCAGAGCCGCAACTTGGAAAAGCTCTTTAACTGCAAGGTGCTGGATCGGACCTCCCTGATTTTGGATATTTTTGCCCAGCGCGCACGCACGCGGGAGGGCAAACTGCAGATCGAATTGGCGCAACTACAGCACCTGCTCCCGAGGTTGACCCGTTTCTGGGGCCACTTATCCCGGCAGAAAGGCGGCATTGGTATGCGTGGTGGTGAAGGTGAAACGCAATTGGAGACGGACCGCCGCCGCGTGCAGGACCGGATCGCGCGGATCGAGCGGGAATTGGAGGTGGTGCGGCGCCAGCGTGGTACCCAGCGCCAGGCGCGCCAGCGGAACCACTGGGCGCTAGCTTCGATTGTTGGCTACACGAACGCGGGCAAATCTACTCTGTTAAACACCTTAACCGGCTCCGGGGTCCTGGCGGAGGACAAACTGTTCGCCACGTTGGACCCAACAACCCGCCGTTTGCGGCTGCCGACGAATCAAAATGTCCTCCTGACCGATACGGTGGGATTCATCCGCAAGCTGCCGCACGGGTTGGTGGAAGCATTCAAAGCCACGCTGGAGGAAGTCGTCCAGGCTGACCTGCTGCTCCATGTGGTCGATGTGAGCCACGAACAGGTCGATGAGCAGATCCGATCGGTAGAGCAAGTGCTCCAGGAAATCGGTGCGGAGGGGAAACCTACGCTCATGGTGTTTAACAAAATTGACCGGCTCAACGGCAACCAGGCGGCGCTTGCCAGGTTCCAGGAACGATTCCCTCACGGAGTGGCGGTATCGGCTCTGACGGGGGAGGGAATGCCGGCTTTGTGGGCGGAGTTGGGCAGCCAGCTCCGGCCGATCCGCGACTTTATGGAATTGTCTGTGCCGCATGATCGGCACAACGTCATTGCCCGGCTGCACGAGATCGGACAGGTGGTGGAGCGCAACTACGACGGCGAGACGGCGCGGTTTAAGGCGCGCATTCCTCCACACTGCCGGGGCGAATTTGCCCCGTTCATCGTGGGTGAGTTGCAGACCGCCTGAAGTCGACTGACGCGATTCTTTGGTTTAGTTGTGACCTGCGTTCGCCGGCGCCAGGGGCAAAAAGATCCGGAACTCGGTTCCGGTCCCTGGTGTGGTGGTGTATTCTACCCAGCCCTGATGCGAACGAATCAATCCTTTGACCATGGCCAGGCCCAGTCCTGTAGCCTTCGGTTTGGTCGTAAAGAACGGTTCAAACAGATGTTCCTGGGTCTCCCGCGTCAGACCCGATCCCGTATCCCGAATCGAGAGGAGTGCATAGCTGCTGCTAGCGCTGGCGCGCAGATCAGCAGGCACTTCGGCCGGATTGAGTTTCACCTCGGCTGTACTGACCTGGAGGGTGCCTCCTTGGGGCATCGCATCACGTGCATTGGTTGCCAGGTTCATGATCACTTGCTGCAAAGCCCCGGTGTTGCATAGGACGGGCGGAAGTTCTGTATCAAGCCGTAGCCGAAGCGCAATCGTTTTGCCCAGTAGGCGCTTTAGGGCGATTTCCTGGTCGCTCAATACCCGACTTAGGTCGAGTGGTTCACACCGCAGTTGCTCCTGTCCCGAGGCCGAAAGCAACTGACGGTTGATGGTTGCGGCGCGGTTCGCTGCGCCAAGAATTTCCATCAACCGCGTCATCGATCCCTCGTCCATGCACTCCGCCATGATAGCGCTCAGATGGTCGTCGATGGTTGTCAGCATGGGACCAAGATGACGGGCCACCCCTTCTGTTACCCGGCTAAACGCCCTGAGTCGCTCGTCCCGGCCGAGTTGAGCATCGCGCACGTGACGCTCCATAATGTCGGTCGTCAGTATAGCTCGCGCGGGCGTGCCGCAAAACATCAGGTCCGTCGCCATGATTTCCGCTGTGAGCCCTTCCCCATCCCGTTTTCGTAGCCGCCAAGTGCCACGATGTTCGGTCCCAATGCAAGGCCGTGAGGCATCATCGAGAAAGGCTGTAGCGGCCTCCTCGGCAAACAAATCTCGGGCGTTTCGGCCCTGAAGTTCGTGGGCGGGATAAGCGAGCAAGCGCTGGGCTGCTCGGTTCGAGGTGAGTACGCGCAAGGAGCGGAGGTCGAAAACCCACAGGGCTTGCGGGCTTTCGTGGAACAAGGCCCGATACTGTTCGCCAGCCTCCTTGAGTTGGACTATCTCTTCGTCTCGACGAGCGATTTCCTGGCTCCAGTGGTCACGATTCTGAAGCTGTTGCCGCGTGTGTTCTTGTGTCCGTTGCTCCGAGGCGGCAAGCGTTTGCTTTTCCTGTTCTTCCGCGCGTCGCAGTCGGACCTGGAGTTTCTCCACGGCGATCATCCCGGCTAGAAGCACCAGTGACGCGCTCATGAACAGTCCGTCGCGAAGCAATTCCGGTGCAGTGCCGGATCGCATGGGGTTGGCCAGGTGCAGCAGCGCGAGCAACGCAAAGATACCCGCCAGGAACCAGCCCACTTGCCGGATTCCCCATTTTCGCACCAATTTCAGGGCATACGACGGCACTGCCAACTGAACCAGGCCTGCTACCACGCTGAACACGGTCAAACCAATCATATTTGTCTTTCCCTGCTGCAATGCGGCCCGATCCTCCCACTCCTGTCCAGAAGTGGTACAACCTCCAGGAACCCGTTTGGACATTCGGTAGCGCAAAAGCTTCTCCGGGGTCCTGGCACCTGGCGTTTCGTTTGGCTCATACAGCGACAGCCTCATTCTGGTAGCAGAATCGGGGCCAGCACACTGGTTTCCGGCCGGGAGGACCCAGGCCGATACCGTTCTGCGCCCAGACATGGCTCTCTCCAGCGCATCTTGCCACACAACAGCGTTGGCCTGAATATTCCTGAAACTTTTGCCTGCCCTGCTGGGTTCTGGACTTGGCGGCCAAGTGGGTTCGCCTGAACCAAAGCAAACAAATCAACAGAATTACACTATGAAATTGATTCCATTACTCGCCCTGGTGCCCCTCGCTGCCAGTCTTGCGCTTTCTGCACCCCCAAACCACGCTGCCCAAAACGGCAGTTCCGGTCGGGTCGACTTCGGCGTCTTCACCCCGCCCGCTTCAGGTGGTGAGTTCGTCGAGGTAAATATTGGGTCGGCTGTTATCTCGATGGCGGCCACGCTTGTGGAAAAGCAGGAACCCGAAGTAGCTCGCCTGGTTAGCGGCCTTCGCTCCATAAAGGTTGCCGTGATCGGAATCGATGATGGCAACCGCGTCGAGTTGGAGAATCGGGCCAAAGCTGTTACCCGCCAACTGCTTGATCGTGGGTGGGAACGCATTGTGTCCGTGCAAAAGCAAGGGCAGGACGTTGGCGTCTTTCTGAAGGCCCGCACCAAGGAGGTAGTTGAAGGGCTGACTCTGGTTATGTTGGAAGGGACCAAACAAGCGGTCTTCATTAACGTAGACGGCGACATCAAGCCCGAGCAACTCGCGTTGATCGGTGAGCGGTTTCACCTGGAACCACTCAAGGAAGTCTGTCCGCCGCGCCCGAACAAAGAAGCAGAAGCGCCGGGGCAGTCTTGAGCGAGTGGTAAAGCACCGCGCAGTTAACTTGAATACTGGAGCTATCTGTGATGACCCCGGACCAATCCTCTCGCCGGTGCCAGTGGTGGTGGTTTCTCGCGGTGCCCTGCGGATTAATGCTGGCGTGTCTGGCAGTGCTCGCCACTTTGTTTTGGCCCGGTGGCGACCTGCGCGCTTTGTGCTCCAGCGTGGCTGTGGTTGCCAACACTCAACCTCGCTGGCGTTTCCACGTCAATACCGGTTGGCTGACGCTTAGCGCCGTTCGGTTGGGAGCGCGCTTCGTGGAGATGCCTCACGAAGCCCGCGTCGGCCTGGAATCCGGTCGCGGGGTTGAGGTGGGAGTCTACGAGTTGGACGTTGCGGCGGGCACTCATCGAGGAAGGATACTCTCAGCGGGGGACAGCGCCATGGAATCGAGAGGTTGGGAGCGCTTGGCGGGTGTGGTTCAAGAGCACCAGGTGATAGCGGTATATGTGCCCTCAAAGCCTGCTAAGTCGACCGCCTTCAAGGCTTGCATCATGGTAGTGGACGACAGGACACTCGTCGTCGCCAGGGTTCGGGGCGATTTTGCGGCCATGGCTGCCTTCGCTTCAGAACAACTCGCGGCGGTGACGGTCGAAGGGGGGCGGGATCATCCTCATCCCCTTACGCGATTGGCAGCTAACCGGAACAAATGAGGGTTGAACCGACGCAGACGGGATTTTTTCTGTGCGCAAATGCGGTGGCCATGGTAGTGGTGAGTGACAATGAAAATCGAGACACTGACCATAGGCACAGGCGCCAAGCCAAAAACGGGAGAGACCGTCACCGTCCATTACACTGGGTGGCTAACGGATGGCACCAAGTTCGACAGTTCGGTCGACCGTAACGAGCCGTTTACTTTCGTTTTGGGCACCGGTCAGGTGATCCAAGGTTGGGACGAGGGTGTGGCCGCTATGCACATCGGCGAGAAAGCGCGGCTGACCATTCCCCATGAAATGGCCTACGGAGAGCAGGGATACCCGGGAGCCATCCCCCCACGAGCAACCTTGGTTTTCGAGGTCGAACTTCTTTCGGTTGGCTAAAGCGGGGAAAATCTGGGGAGCTCGTTCTGACGGTGTCTTCCTATCACCTCCTGGAATTCCCGCAGCCAAAGGCACATTTACCACCGCCCCGCTCAACTGCAATGCCATGATTCTCCCTGATAACCCCTCGCGTCGCGTTTGGGCCTGGTTGCACCTCCTGGCACTGGGGGCCTCGGTAATCGCGACCGCTCATCGCGCAGCTGCCGCTGATCCCATTCCAGACAGCTTCGTCATCCCTGTTCTGTTAATTCACTATTTCCCAACCACCAATGATCAAATCGACATTAGCGTGACAGGCGATTGGGGTGAGACGCTTGCCAGCACACGGGAAAAGACCCGGAGGCAAACCATCGAGATCATCGAAGCACTGCAGACCGGGTCACGTTACCGTGGTTTCCAGTCACCGCAATCTCGGGCTTGTCTCCAATACCAGATCGTTGGGTCTTCCGAGTTTCTGGAACCGCTGCCCGTTCGGGCGAGGCCTGACAACAACGTTCCCATGACCGATTACAAGGCCATTGTTCAAAGAATCGGCATCCAGGAATGGGTCGAAAAGCGAGGCGTCAAAGAAGTTTGGATATGGGGTTATCACGGCGGAAAAGTGCACCTATGGGAGTCCAACATGGCCAGTCGTTTTGGTGATGTCAGCAACAGCGACCGCAATTCAGACGACTTGCCGGTGCTCAGCAAGACGTACACGGTTTACCACTATAACTACCAGAGGGGCACCTCTGAAGCTGTCGAGAACCACATGCACCAGATCGAAGCGGTGCTCAACCACATCGACGGGCGGGACACCTCTCCGCCGGAACGCTGGCCGAACCTGCTTTTTTGGGGCCGGTTTGTGGGCAGTGATCACAGCCATAGAATCGTCCAACCCGGCTGCGGCTGGGCCCATTACCCGCCGAACGGGGAGCGAGACTATGATTGGGCCAATCCTCGTTTCGTCGAGACGGATATGGATGACTGGAAGCCGGACGGCAATGGGATCAAACGCCGGATGAATTCCGACCCTTGGGGCGGCGACAGCCTGCGGTGGTTCATCTATTGGATGCAGCACCTGCCGGGGCCGGACAATGGCCTGACCTTCCGAGGAGTGAAACTCAGCAACTGGTGGGTGTTCATCGGGGACTACGATTTCGCCAAGGAGCGCCAATTGGGCCTAACTGATTAAAGGACTTCTCGCTTGCTAGCGCTGCGCTTTCGCAGCTTCTTCAGCAATGATCTGCAGCCCTTCGCGAACGGCTTGGCCCGGGCCGGAAAAATTGAGGCGGAGGCATTCGTGGCGGTGCGACCAATCTTCCGGTAGGCCGAAGAAGAAATACTCGCCCGGCACAGTCAGCACTTCGCGAGCCTTAAGCCGTGCATACAGTTCCCGTGTGGTGACTCGGAGGTTCGGCAGCCATAGCCAGTGAAAGAACGCTCCTTCACTTGCGTGAATCGCCCATTCCACGCCGGCAGACTCAAAACTCTCCCGCGCCCATTCCAGCGCCTGGTGGCTCCTGGCCTCGTAAAACGGGCGGAGAATTCGGGGGCCGATGTTTAAGATACTTCCATCTTCAATCCACGGCAGGACCAGTTGTTGGCCGACATTCCCGTTGGCCAGGCCAACGACAGCCGTTAGTGAACTGACGGCCGCCGCGATCGGTTTCGGGGCGATCACGATGCCGGTGCGGGTGCCGGGTAAACCGAGCTTCGACAGGCTGAGTGTGAGCACCACATGCGGCGCCCAAAACGGTTGTGCAGCCACGTAAATAATGCCGGGAAACGGATTGCCGTAGGCATTATCCACAAGCAGCGGGATGTTGTGGTCTCGGGCCAGCGCCGATAACCGGCTCATTTCGTCATCCGAAAGCACATTACCGGTCGGATTCGTCGGGCGTGATACAGCAATGGCCCCGATATCCGCTTTTCGCAGCACCGCTTCGACACCTGCAAAATCAATGTGGTACTTGAATACGCAATTCTCTCGCCCGGATGGCCACTCGATCCTCGGGCGGCACGAGACGAACAAATCGGGCTCCAACCCCTGATCGGCGTAGCCGATATACTCCGGGGTCAGCGGCAAGAGAATCTTGCGGCGCCGTCGGTTCCCATACTGCCCTCCCAACAAGTTCAATAAATAGAACCAGGAGCTCTGGCTGCCGCACGTGATGGCAATGTTATCCGGTTCCACGTCCCACGCGAATTCCCGCCTGAGCAGGGTTACCAGCGCACGGATGAAGCGGGGATTTCCTCGTGGCGGGTCGTAATTCGCTAGCATCCGGTCGAAGCTTTCTCCTTCCTCGAGTAACTGCCGCATTCGCTGCCTCACCAAAGCCTGCATCTCCGGGACTGTCGCCGGATTGCCACCTCCGAGCATGCGCATATTTGGGTCGGTCGTCATGGCCCGACCTAAATCGTCCATTAATTCGAGAATGCCACTATGCCCCGCCAGTTTTCCGCCTATCGACGAAAACTCAAATGCCGGACTGAGGTTGTGCGGGGTCGCATTTTCCATGTTCCAATGAGTACCGTGCGATGACCTTAAATCAAGCATTCAACACGTCCCGCCGCAATAAGGAGTGGACTCTCTCCGCCCGGATTAGGAAGCGAAGGCAAATATGAGCCTGGTGTCACGACGGCTGACTGCAAGGAAATGTACGTCGGTCAGGCTAATGCGGACCAGGCATAGGGGGACCCTCGATAGAGCATCTCGCTGCCACTTATCGCTCAGTGCGCACGAAGGCTGGATTGAATCGGGTGCGGGGCTCCTTCCTTTCCGCCGGATGCCCAATGGCGATGCAAGCAATCGGCAGCACCGGATCCCGCAGCCCAAGAATCTTCTGTATACTTTTTATCCGTTGCTCCCGCGGGTAAACCCCGAGCCAGCAGGCGCCCAGCCCCAGGATTTGCGCACACAGCAGCAGATTCTCTGTTGCCGCCGCGCAATCTTGGACCAGGTAGCCTATTTGCTGGTCGTGCGCGGCGTCTTGATCTCCGCACACAACAATTCCGAGCGCTGCGGAGCCAAGCATCTGCCCGTTGGGCAGGGCGGTCCTGACGGCCTTAAGCATCTCCCGGTTTCTCACCACCACGAACCTCCAGGGATCTTTGGCGGCGGCAGAGGGCGCGGCCATGGCTGCTTCCAGCAGCTTTTGCACGGCCTCGTCGCTTACGGTTTCCGCGGTGTAGGCGCGGATGCTCCTGCGCCCGAAGATAAAACTAATTCGCTCTTCAACTTCCTTCATCATAGCTATGTGTCCCAACGGTTCATCTAGCCCCACATCGTCAGGATCGTCGCCCTGACCCTGCGGCTTGCATCAGCATTCAAGTTTCGGGCCATGTAGTTAGTCTCGGGCACGCCCAGCCCACAGGTGCGCGCGAACCGGAGTTATGCCTGCAGCCGCCAGTGTGCCTGACGCAAGACCGCGCGTGAGGAGCCCTTGATTAACTCATACCAAACGGTCAGCAACGAACCGTCACTCAATTCCACAGTGCTTGGATACCCCAGGTCTCCCGAGGTGGCATCTCCGGAGATGATTAGGGGTTCAGACCAGGTGCGTCCGTGGTCGCTACTTGCCCGGGCCTGGTTCCCCAGCGGGGAGCGTCGATGTCCATAGGTCATCAACAGGTGGCCGTTGCGCAGGCGCAATAAAAAGGAGGGCAGGCCCCACACGCCAATGGCGCGCGGCACGGACCAGGTCTTTCCCCCGTCCGTCGATTCTGTCTGAAGCGTTTCATTCGCGTTGGGCTGGTTGTGATTTCGGATGTGGACCACCACTCGACCATCGTTGGTCTCCACGCCGTGCAATTCATGATACTGCTTGAGGTCATCGCCAGGCCGCGCCGGAATGCCCGCCAGCCAGTGCCAGCTCATGCCGTCATCGGTCGATTCACAGATGCCAACGCGTCGCGCTTCGTCCCACAATTCCACTCCCGGATAGAGCAACCGGCCGTCGGCCAGTTGAATCGGTCCGTGCGGGCTGTTGACAATGGACGTGTAGCGCGCGGACCAGGTGACCCCGCCATCTGTGGAGCGAATCATCCACTGCCCCAGTTCGGCGCGGCGCTGCTGGTCCGTCACCCGGTTGTGCGCTGCGTTCCAGGCACTCAAGCGTTCAGCAGACCAGGCACCAGCCTCGCCCGGTTTCTTCCCCTGAACCTTGGTAAGCGATGGTTCATAGGCTAACGACGTAAACGTGCTAACCAGGAGTGTTCCCCTTGCGGTCTCCACCACACCCGCATCGCGGTCGTCAATCGGGCCATCGACCAGGACTTGTGGCCAGCCCCATGTCTTGCCTTCGTCTTTCGAAACCATCATTTCGACGCGTCCAAAAGGGCAAACATGGCCCTCCCGTCCGCCAGACCAAACCACATACAAGTGGCCGTTGCGGCGTCGAGCCAGCGTTGGCCAGCCATGGTAATACTGGGGTTGCCAGCTAATCACCCGGGTTTCGAGGACTTCAGCCTTGGTGGCCGCTTTGGCGGTATAATGCCAGCCGAGGGCGGTTGCGGCCGAAGCCACTCCCGCTGCTTGGAGAAAGTGCCGGCGATTCATGGCGGTTTTAAGTTGGTCAATCATGCTCAACGGTTATGCGGTGTTTTCACCAACGGCGCAAGGGCATATTGCAGCCACTGCTGCCAACATTTCTCGGCCGTGCATGCCGCCGACCCCGGCCGGTCTGAATGGGAACCAACCACCCCACGGTTCTCGGGCTCAGGGAAATGCCAGCCGATAGAAACGGTTTTCTTCGGGCAGCATGGCTTCCGTATGCGTTGAGTTCGGTGCCGGGGAAATTGCAGTCCAGGGTCCTGTGGCTGTTGGCGCCCACTGTAGCATACCGGTCCCAATCCACTGAAGTTGAATCTCATTATCCACAATCATCGGGGGGAGTAGCTTCGGCGGAAATTGCTCCTTTACCTGCATGACTCCCAGGTAAGTGAAGTGGTTGGCGTTGTTATTATTCGGCGTCGGTGCGAGGCTCACGGTAATCTCTCCGGCGGAACTGGGCACCATACCCGACACCGTGACCCTTTGCGAAACGTTATTCGCGGCATTGAGCACGACAACATTCGTCGTGGCGCCTGCCACTGTGTAGGCCGCCTCACGATTGTCACTTGTAGACAATCTGGAAGCGTAGAACGTCAGGTCGTAGCGCCACGAGGCCTCACACCCCGTCAGCGCGAAACTCGGATAAACGGCGCTGAGCCCACCGAATGATTCGGTGTTGCCATAGAGCGAGTCGCGGGTCGCATTGGCTGGGAAAATGCCCGATGCAGTGGTGCCATTGGCGTTGTTCCCATTGAAACGGCGCACCATGCGGATGCTGATGTTCGAGGTCTTGTTTTGGGTGCTCACGAGGTTGGGCAGTACACCGGTGGCCGATGAGCCCACAGCCGTGGTCAGGTTGTTCCATGTATTCGTCGCTTCACTAGTGAGTGCATCCGCTCCGCCGAAGTCGATTAAGTACATCCGGGGCTCCAGAGAAGCCACAGAGCCGCTAATAGACACTACACCGACAACGGCGTTCGCAGACAGATCCTTCACCTGGGTGACTTCGACCGTGAATTGTCCCGTCAAAGGAACACTGGGAGTGAGAATAATCGTCGTCGGATCAGTGCCGAGGACCGCTCCCGTGACCGGTTGGTTGTTGATGGTAAAATTCCCGACGGCGACCGTATCGGGCGCGAGCGGTTCGTTAAAAGTGATTTTGACATATTCCCCAGTCTCGCTGGTTGCCGAAACCAGGACTGGCGAAACCGTATCCAACGTCACGGTCAGCAATGCGGCCGAGCTCATCGCGCTGTATCCCAGGTTACTTACGCTAACAGTAAAAACAGACTGATCCATCTCTGGGGTGACGATCACCTCGTAGGTCAGTCGGCTCGCACCCGGAATGGGTTCGCCGTTGTGAAACCATTGAATGGTATAGGGCCTGGCTCCCGAGACCTCAGCCATGAAGCGGGCCGCCGTGTAGGCCACTGTTTCCTGGTTGGTGGGAGGACGCGTGAAGACGATCGGAGTCTGTGGTGGTGCGGCCACCACTTTCATGACGTTCAAATAGGTAAAATGGTTCGCATTGTTGTTGTTCGGACCCGGAGTGATGGAAACGGTGATTTCACCAGCCTGGTTTGGAGCCATGGCTGGCACAGTCGCCGTGGCTGAAACGTTGTTCGCTGCGTCGAGCGCTGCGGATGCGCTGGCCGTGCCTTGAACCGTGTAAACCGTTTCCCGGTTGTCCGTGGAACCCGCACGGGAACCGAAGAAACTGAAATAGTATTTGAGCACCGGATCCAGGTTCGTGAGTTTGAATCTAGGGAACATGTCCGACAGGCCGGTCCAGGCCTCGGTATTGCCGTACAGCGAATCACGAGCCGCATTCAGTGGATATAAGGTTGATTCAGCCGAGCCACTGGTGTTTGGCCCGGTGAAGCGTTCAACCATGGCGAGATTCAACGGGGTCGGCACATTCAGGTCGGTCATCAGGTTACTCAGCGTTCCCGTGATGGAAGTGCCGATAGTGGCGGTGACATTGTTCCAGAATTTCAACGGATCATTGGGCGAGGGACCAAAGGTGGTAGGCTGCTCAGTGGCTCCAAAATCGACCAGCAAGGACTGGCCCCGGCTGAGATTCCAATAGTTGAGCTGCGGTCCAACCACTTGCTTCCACAGAGCATAACCTAGTGAATTCAGGTGTAGCATGTCGCTATTGAATAACTCGGGTCGGGGTTGCCCATTCGTGTCCAGCATAGGCGTGAAGGTGTCGATGTAGCGCGTGTGCAGACCGTCGCACAGCGTTTGAATGCGGGTGTTGAGTTCGCGCATCTTTTCCAGATAGGAGACGCGTGACGGGCTCGGCTTGACCGAAATAAAGGCCACATCGGAACCCGGCAGTTCCGTCCGAACCCGCCCCAGGAAGTTGGTGTAATCGGCGAAGATCTGGTCGACCGTCTTGGACAGCACGTCGTTGTCTCCTTCATAAAGGACGATCAGCGCCGGTCTGTAGGCCGCTACCACGCGATCAAAATAGTACAGCACATCGCTCATTTGCGACCCGCCAAAGCCCCGGTTCATCACTGGGTAATGCGGGAAATCAGACACGACCGTCGTCCATCCTACGATGGTGGAGGAACCAACAAAGAGGACTGGGTCTGCAGGCGGTGGATTGACCGCATCCTGGGCTTCAAACGCATTGATTTGAGCATCAAAATCGGCTGCCTGGGACTTCGGTCGGGTCAAGATCAAACAGCACGCAACCGAAAGGAAAACGGCAAAACGATAGTCTAAGAACGCGGTGAACTTCATATAATTTACGGTGAATCCCTGCCGGTTGCGGGCCCCGGGGGCAGGCGGTTGGTTTTGTGACAGCACGGTCATACGATTAGAATACCATAACTGCTGGCGCCTAATTCGCACGAGCAGATTTCGGCGTGGAAATCAAAAAAACCCGCGGCGGCAGCCAGAGCGGGCTCGGATGTACACGGGATGAACAGCCCCTCTTCGGCGCGCAAAACTGCCCCAAAATCGCCTTTAGACCCTCGGTTTACAGACAGCGGTTGTCCTCATCTCGCATGAAATCAGACGGATTCCTCAGGAAAGCTACGTAGTTTCGGGAGACTGGTCGTTGGCTCCATTTACGGGTCGAGCGAACGAGCGCACCGAGGATTCCTTCATACTCCGATTCGCTTAACGGGAAAGTCCCAAGCAGCACTGCCATAGCCTGCCACATGAGGTCGTGAAGCGTTCCGAGGCTGCGGCCCTCGGGTCGTCGGCGCAAAGCGGCATAAATCTCTTCCATTTCTTGGTCCGTGCGATCGCCTATCGAATCGCTCACCGCCAACACGTGTTTCTCGATAAACCAGAAATGTGGAGCGTATTCCTCTGGGTACTGCTCTATGTCCGGAGGCGCCGGGCGGTTTCCCCGAAACAGTGCGGTGAGGGATTCCGCCGCCCATGGAGCCATCTTGGCCCCATCGGAAACCTGGATTACATGCTTGTCTACCACCCGCATATTGCCCCGGTCGCTGGCCTCAAACGCGACACGGTAATTCTCGGGCGATCCAATGAGCATGAGCGATTCCTTCAGAGTGGGCACCGGGTCGTAGGCCGGGTTACCTGACAAGTTGGTCAGGGACGTAGCTTTCATATTCTCAATTATTGTGGAGGTAGATTCCGTGATGCTGAGATCCATCCCGAGCAGGCGGTTCACCTCTTCGTCGGCAATTCGGTCCTCGTCACCCGTGCGGATCAAGGTGTCGCGTATAAAGATATCTTCCTTGGATTCGCACCCAGAGGATAGCGAGGCGAAAAAATTCCGAGAAAACTCTTCCGGTGCACTGCGAATTTGATCGATCAGATAATATGCGATCCCTTCTCTAAGCTCGGGCCGGTTCGTGTTTCGCCCTTCAAGGAGCGCGCGTGCTAACCTGCGACAGTGAAAACACGCCTGTTCCATCTGCATTTCGCTGACGGCAAAGGAGAATAAGTGGTACCGGGCTTCTATGTCTCCAGGGTCTAGTGCCAACGCGGTGGTATAGCATTCTGCAGACTGATCCTGGAACCCACA
Organism: Verrucomicrobia subdivision 3 bacterium UBA6082; assembly: GCA_002428665.1. Classification (GTDB taxonomy): domain Bacteria; phylum Verrucomicrobiota; class Verrucomicrobiia; order Limisphaerales; family UBA8199; genus UBA6082. The sequence continues at coordinate 29,162 of DIXK01000022.1, read as the reverse complement.
GCTGCGCAGCAGGTTCCCCAGCCGGGTGTGAAGAAAGGCATCGGTTGGGTTCTTCGCTATCATGGCGCGAAGGTAATCCTCGGACATTGCCGGATTCATGGTCTGGGTGCCATCGAATAGCTGACATTTGCCCAACGCCACTCCCTCAAAATTCGGTTCCTTTTGCTTTCGGGTAAGAAGATCCTGCAGGACTTGCTGATTTTCGACGTCCCACGGACCGCCTCTGGAACAGTGAGAACACCGGAAGTACTTTGAAAACTGGGGGGTTATTTCCTGCAGAGATCCAGTGGTTTTTGGGTCCATGAAAACCACTCCCACATCGTAATCACCGATTCTCCCGCAGCACAGGCACCGTAGCCTCATGGCCTGCGAATGCTGTCGCAGTTCATCAAATGAAAGCCGGATAATGCTCTCGTCGTTCATCGCGTGATCATGTGGTTTTAATGCACTTCTGCCCTTACTTCCGACGCTCGTGTGCCCAGGTTTCCATAACGATGGTAGTCGATACTGACGCTCTGCTCCTGGACATAGCACAGTAGTTCGAGCCGGCCTTCTCCAGAGACGGGCGCCGTCAGGACGGCAGTACCGCTTTCCGCGGCCGCCTGCAGAATTACTTCGGGCGCTCTTCCCGCAGCAGCGTATCGGACCCGGCCCACGGTGTTTTCACGAATGGCCTCCGCAAGCTGCTCGTCGGTCTCCTCGACGAATTCAATGGCACCGGCCCAGGTTTCAGTCAATTCCTCCATAACGGGTATCGCTGGCGAACCTGCTCCCAGGGGCAAACTGACGACCACGTGGCTTCCGGCTACATGTGCCGCCGCAGCCCGGCAGACCGTGTCGTAGAAAGTATCGTCAGGATGGATCCGCACCCGAACGTTCTGGACCGGAAGGTAGCGACGGAAATTGTCCTGACCCACCAACTTGAAGTGATCATGGGCGTTGCCAAACTCCTCCTGGACGCTACAGTCGTAGCTGGCTAATGCGGCAGCCACCCGCGCCGTTTCCGGCAGGTTTCGGGACCGCAGCCCATCGCATAGCGCCTGCAGTTCACCATTCGCCAAGGTAACGTCGTGAGCTACTGCTCCGGCGTCTTCAAATTCCATAAACTGGGTCACGTAGTTGGGCCCTCCGGCCTTGAGCCCCGGACCGAACACAGATTTGCCAAAGCCGCCAAACGGCTGACGCAGCACGACCGCGCCCGTTGTCACGCGGTTGATGTAGAGGTTTCCCGCGTGAATATGCTCTTTCCAGTAGTCCCACTCGCGCTCGTCCAGGCTCTGCAGCCCGCTTGTCAGTCCGTAGCCGGTCTGGTTCACGAGCGCCACGGCCTCGGCCAGCTTTTCAAACCGCATAACGCCCAGCACGGGACCAAAAAACTCCGTCATGTGGGTATAGCTCCCCGGGCGCACGCCGTACTTGATTCCCGGCGTCCACAGGTTCCGGTTGCCGGCCAACGGTTGCGGCTTCAAGGCCCATTCCTCTCCCGGCTCCAGCACTGTGAGCGCGGTTTCCAGGTCGTCCGAGGGGGGGCGGATTAATGGCCCCATCTTCGTGTCCAATTCCCAGGCCGACCCGACTCGCAGACTTTCTGCCGCCTCGCACAAGGCGCGGCGAAAACCTGGATCATCGTAAACTTCCGCCTCCAAGAGCACCAGCGACGTGGCGGAGCATTTCTGCCCGGCATGACTGAACGCGGAATGCAGAATGTGCTTAATGGCCTGATCCCGATCCGACATAGCAGTGACGATCATCGCATCCTTGCCGCCCGTCTCCGCGCACAGGAATATGCCGGTGTTTTCTTTCAGCATGGCTCTGGCAGTCGTGGTTCCACCGGTCAGAATTACCGCACTGACGCCCGGGTGCCCCACGAGTTTTCGCCCTTCGTTCCCGCCGCTACAGGGCACGAATTGGAGCACCTTGCGGGAGATGCCCGCCCGCCAGAAACATTTGCACAATTCCCATGCAACGAGAACGGCCTCACTCGCAGGTTTCAGAATGACCGTGTTGCCGGCCGCAAGAGCTGCGGACACGCCTCCACAGGGAATCGCGATAGGAAAATTCCAGGGGGAAACGACCACTACCACGCCCTTGGCGCGGGCTTTCAGGGTCGGCATTTCCTGCCAGTAGCGGGCTGTGTGGCGATAAAACTCGACAAAATCCACAGCCTCCGAGACCTCTGGGTCGGACTCTGGCAGCGTCTTGCCGCCATTAGCGAGCGCCGCTCCCATGAGATCGGCACGAGCCAGTCGAACCTCGTGGGTTACCTTGCCCAACAACTCCCAGCGGACGTGGGAGTCGAGGGTGCGCCACCCATCCGGATCCGCCACAGCACACTGCATCGCCTCCTCGATCTCCGCTCCCGTGGCGCTGCGATACCGGCCCACCACGACTCCAGGACGTGACGGGTCCAGGCAATCTCGTCCGGCGCCTTCACGATGTCTCTCCTCCCCGCCGATCACCAGCGGGATGGATGGCGCATGGTCGCCGAATAGCGGTTTCCACCGTGCGATAAGCTCCTCTCCCCAAACCCCGTTCTGAGGCAAGGCAAAATCCGTGTCCGCCTCGTTGATAAACCGCGTCCATTCTTGGGCAGCGGCTGCCATGGAGGGGGGCGGGGGCGAATGGCGATCCTGGGTGCGGCGGGGTGTATCACCCAGCGCAGGGATCGCATCGAACGAGTTCAGAAACCCTTGCTTCAGCATCTCCCACTCCGGACTGTCGGACTTGAGTTTGAACGTATGCCGGAGGAAGTTCTCCGGCCCCGTGTTTTCGTCCAATCTCCGGATGAGGTAACCGATGGCGTTTATAAAGTTTTGCTTTTGGCAGGCCGGCGCGTAGAGCAAAACATTGGACGCCAATTCAAAAAGAGCCCGCCGTTGATGGTTCGCCATGCCTTCCAGCATTTCAAACTGGACCTTATCGATGGCCTCTTCTTCATGAGCGAGAACCAGGCCGTACGCCAGATCGAACAGGTTATGCGAGGCGATCCCCACGTTCATGGCTGCGAGGTTTTCCGGCTTCATCACTTCAAGGACCATCCGTTTGAAATTGGCATCGGTCTCCAGCTTGGTCTTGAAGGGCGCCTGGGGCCAATCGCGCAGCGAGGCTTCTACCCGCTCACTCTCCATGTTGGCGCCTTTGACCAGCCGGACAGTGATCCGGCCTCCGCCATCTTGTATCCGCTTCCGTGCCCATGCCTGAAGCTGCAGCAAGGTGCGGAAGGAGTCGGGTATGTAGCTTTGCAGGGCAATTCCGGCGCTCACGGTCTCCAAACCGGCGCGATCGAGCGTGCGCATGAAGGCTTCCGCGGTCAGTTCTTTATCCCGGTACTCCTCCATGTCCAGGTAAACAAACTTGGGTACGACCTGCCCATCGGGGCAGGTGAACCGCTCGCGTTGCGCGGCGAGGAACAGGCGCTCGAGACGGTCACACAACACCGATACCGTATGCGCTCTGGCCAGGGGCGAGATTTGGGAGTACAGCGTGGAGATCTTGATCGACACCACTTCGATTTCAGGCCACTTCAAGCCGGCCAGGTACTGTTGTAGCCGCCGTTCGGCCTCGGCCTCGCTGAGAATGGCTTCGCCCAGGAAATTCAGGTTCATCCGCACTCCCTCACGGGTGCGCTCCCGCAGGTGATGGGTGAGCCGGTCCTTATCCCCGGGAAGAATCACGTTGGCCGTTTCCTTCTGCAGATGGCCCTTCACGAGCGGAAACGCTACGCCCGGAACATAGCCGCCAAACGAAAGGAAACCGCGCATGAGAGTGCGATCCCACGGATTGAAAAATCGCGGCACCCCCTGGACATCGAGAATATGGATCAAGTGCTCGACCGCGCGCGAGGGATCGCAGGAACGAAAAGCCTGGTCGGTCATCTGCGCCAGAGTGGCCTTATCACCGGGTGTTTGGAGCAGACGTTCCAATTCGGCCTGCTGGCGTCTTTCGGGGGCGGTCTGCAGAAAGGCGGCACGCTGCAGGAGGTGTCGAGTGAGGAAGATTGCCTTCTGCATAGTTACCGAATAGCACGACTCAAGGTCGGGCTTGAAGCCGGCAATCAGGTTTGTTAGCGAGGCTTTGTCCATAACTATAACCCTCCAGGTTGCATTGGCACGGTCCTGCCGTGCGGGTAGTTATTGCGCGTCAGCGGCGGGCGAAGATGGTTCGGCAAACAGGCCAAACTCTGCCAGCGCCGGGCTCACCGGGGCCCCGGTTATCCGCAGCCGCACTTTCTCCGTAGTGATGAGTTCGCCGCGGACCAGGCGCAGGTTTCCGATGCTGGTTCCCGTGGCGAACGTCTTCCAGTGGCCGTCTTTCCAGTAGTCCAGGGCAAAGGCATCTATCCGTTGTCCAAGGGGAAGATATTCCCGCAGGCTAACCACGCTAAACGTCACCTTGTGCGGGAAGGCCAGAACGATCTCCGGGGTGGTGAAAGGATCGGAACTGGCCCAGTAAGTACTCCGGTCGCCATCCACCAGGAACCGGGCGGAGAACTGTCGAAAGCCTCCTTTGCCACCACGCGTATTGGTGGCGGTGACCCCGGCCTGCCGTGCCAGGTCCCGCTTGAATGTGGTATCGAGGATCTGCCGGAATTCTCGTAGCGACTTCACATCGCTCTCATGAATTCGGCCGCGCCGATCGGGCGGGAGGTTCAAGTTCAGACCGGCTCCTCGACCTACCGACTTATAATAGATGTCCAAAAGCTGCGCCGGCGTCTTGACCTGCGCGTCTTCCTTGGCGTGATAGAACCATCCGGGCCGGATGGAAACGTCGCATTCGGCCGGAATCCAATGTGTGCCCGGCCGGTCGCCCGTGCCCAGGCCTTTGCTGTCGCAGCCGGGGTAACGCCCGGCCGCGTTCATCGTCGCCCAGCATGGATCGCTGGCGATGCCTCGCTCATTGCCCACCCAACGTGTGTCGGGCCCACCATCGCTGAACATCACAGCCAAAGGCATCAGTTCCCTGACAATACTCCAGGTGTTGGACCAGTCGTAATAGGTGCGGTTGTCGATCTGGCGCTTCTCCCGAGCGCCGCCGTAATAGCCATCACCGCCGTTAGCACCGTCGAACCAGACGGTAAAGATCTCCCCATACTGGGTCAGCAACTCCCGCAGTTGATTGCGATAATAATCGATGTATTCCGGTTGGCTGTATTGGGCATGGTTGCGGTCCCAGGGCGAAAGATAAACGCCAAACTTGAGCCCGTGACGTTTGCACGCACTAGAGATTTCCTTGACCACATCTCCCTTGCCCCCTTTCCACGGACTGTTTTTCACCGAGTGCTCCGTATAACGGCTCGGCCAGAGGCAAAAACCATCGTGGTGCTTTGCAGTGAGGATCAGGCCTTTCATCCCGGCCTGCTTGGCCACCGTGACGATCTGGTCGGCGTCAAAATCCGTGGGGTTGAAGACAGACGGGGATTCATCGCCGTAGCCCCATTCCTTGTCCGTGAACGTATTCACCGTGAAATGTAGGAACCCGTAAAACTCCATCTCGTGCCAGCGCAATTGGCCTTCGGACGGCACCGGGCCGTAAGGCTCCGGCGGTGCGATCGCCGCCGTTGTAGTCACCATTGCGCCGGCGCAGACCAGCGCACCTAAAAATCCGACCAGGAGCCTCTTCATAGGCGCATACTATACTCCCAGTTCCTTTTTGACTTCAGCAAACTTCTCAACGGCAAACGAAAGTTCTTCCCGACTGTGGGCCGCCGAAATCTGCGTCCGAATCCGCGCTTTTCCTTGCGGCACCACCGGGTAGGAGAACCCGATGACGTAGACACCTTTCGTCAGCATGGCGTCGGCAAATCTCCCTGCCAGAGCCGCGTCCCCTAGCATCACGGGTACGATTGGGTGGGTGCCTGGCAGGATGGTGAAACCCAGTTTCGCCATCCCTTCTCGGAAGAACAGGGTATTGCTTTCGAGCATGTCGCGAAGCTCAGTGGAGGCTTTAAGCATTTCCAGGACTTTGAGGGAGGCCCCCGCGATCGCCGGTGCCAGCGTGTTGGAGAACAGGTAAGGCCGGGACCGCTGACGCAGTAAGTCGATGATTTCCCTGCGCCCGCTCGTGTATCCTCCGCTGGCCCCGCCCAGCGCCTTGCCCAGGGTGCCCGTGAGGATGTCGATCCGACCCATCACGCCGTGATAATCATGCGTGCCCCGCCCGTGGCGGCCCATGAAGCCCACTGCGTGTGAGTCATCCACCATCACCAGGGCATGGTGCTTTTCTGCGAGGTCGCAGATGGCTGGAAGATTGGCAATGTAGCCATCCATGGAAAACACGCCATCCGTGGCGATCATGCGAAAGCGCGCACTACTGGATTCCTGGAGCTTCGCTTCCAGATCCAGCATATCGTTGTTCTTATAGCGATAACGCTGGGCTTTGCACAGTCGGACCCCGTCGATAATGCTGGCGTGGTTCAACTCGTCGGAGATGATCGCATCCTCCGGCCCGAGCAATGTCTCGAACAGCCCGCCGTTGGCATCGAAGCAGGAGGAATAAAGGATCGTATCCTCAGTTCCCAGGAAATCGCTGAGCGCCGCCTCCAACTGTTTGTGCACCCCCTGCGTGCCGCAGATGAAGCGCACGCTGGCCAGACCATAGCCCCACTGATCCAGGGCCGCTTTGGCCGCCGCCGCGACGGCGGGGTGTTGCGCCAGCCCGAGGTAATTGTTGGCACACAAATTCAGGACCGGTTTCCCGTCCGCCACGCGGATGGTCGTCCCTTGCGGGGTCACGATGACGCGCTCGTTCTTGCAGGTGCCGGCAGCTTGAATGGCCCCCAGTTGCTCGGCCAGGTGTGCTTTGAATTTTCCGATCATAGGATCTTTGGGTGGTTGTTGTTCTAGCGTTAGTTTTGATTCACCGGTTCACTGCCGGGGTGCGCACCTGGCTCCCGTGCAGTGGGCTTGGACAGGCGTGCCTCGACAGCCTGTCCCCGTTTTAGTTCAAACACAAAATCGTCACCGGCTTTCTGAATCGGCTGCACGCTCCACTGCGGCGTGCGGCCGCCAAAGTTGTCACGCACTCTCACGATGCCGCGGCTGCCGGCGACGATTCGGAACCAGGTTGTGGCGCTTTTCTCGCGCCGGGCGGAAACCTTAAGACCGCCCTCGGCGCGCAAGTCATTGAATTCGGCTTCGGACCAGCGCTCCGGCATGGCGGGGAATATTCGGATTACCGCCGGCTTGTTGGTGCCCGGGTGGGCATTCCAGCTTTGTAGCAGCATTTCGTGCACCGCTTGCATGGCCAGAAAGTTACCTTCCAGTGTAAAGGGACGATAGGTGAAATCGCTGAGACCGGAGCGGGTTTGGTCACCATTCGCGTGGAAGCCATTTCTCAAGATGAAGGCTTTGACAAAGGTGTCCAGGTAGCGCGCCGCTGCCTCGGGTTCACCGACCCGCGCGCGCAGAGCTGACATCCACGAGAAACTGTAACCACACCAGGCCTTGGTGCCGAAACGGTCCCACTGCTGCAGTGAAGCCTCAATTGTTTGGCGGTCGTATTCGGTGCCCTCCACCGTCAAAAGGTTAAACGGGTGCAGTGCCATGAGGTTGGACAAATGACGGTGACTTCCAGGCAACGCAGTCTGCTCATCCAGCAGTAGCGTGCCGTCTGCGCCCACGTGATATTTCCCTAAAGCGACTGCAGTTGCCCGGTATTTTTCAGCGGCATCGGGCTCTGCGCATGCCGTGGCCATTTCCGCGAGGGACAGAAACAGCATTTTGAGCGACATGAGGTCGTAATTGCTGTTGGGAAGCAGGAAGGCGCGCCGGGTGTTATCGAAGATTTCCGGTGAACTGCTGAGGGGAAGTTTCAGAATGCCTGAGGCATCTGGTTTGAGCAGGTGAACGAGACATTCCCCGATTTCGCGACACCAGGGGTAGGCTCGTGTGCGCAGAAATCGATCATCAGAGGTGTAGCGCCAATGCAGGTAGAAAAGGTGTGCATTCCAGGCACCCATGGTGGGCGAGAGGCTGTATTGGCCCCAACCGCCAAGTGGTTGCCCGGCCAAAGACATCACACCGGGAACGGCAGCCCCGGGCGTCTCGTAGAATTCCCGGGCGAACTGGCGGAACCGTGGCAGGAGATCCCACAGAAGATCAAGGAAGGCGGACCCTTCCTGGAAATGCCCAGCGGCGAGGTAGGCCAGGTACGTCATCTGTGTATTCAAGTCATTATGGTAATCTCCCTTCCAGGGTGGAAGCTCCCCAGTGTCGGCCGTCCAAACCCCTTGCAGAGGCATTGGAGGGGCACCTTTGCGGGAAGCGGCCCCATAGAAATACCGGACCAGGTAATAATGACGGAGGATATGGTCTTCCGGAAGGCTCACGCTGGATTGCGACCAGAACCCCCGCCACCAGGCTGTGTGGGATCGGAGGCGTTTCTCGAAGCTCCCAGCAAGAGCCCTGCGGACACGGCTTTGGCCAATGGCCAGGGCCTTAACACGGTTAGACGGTTTGGTGACAGTAAACGCCACCAAGGTGGAGTCGCCCTCTGATTTCCAGCCGGCGACAACGGCATATTCGAAGCCGTCGGTACCGGGTTGCACGAACCAATGCAGGTTGGCGGCTTGGCCGGTCTGGGCGGGCGGATAGCCGAGCTTGGCGACCGACGCGGGAGGCATCAGGCGGAGCGTTTGCAACCCAGAGCCCGGAATACGCAGCAACGCGACGGGCTCGTCCACATGAGCGGCATCGACAAACGCGCGCGCTTCGCCGCCTGACCGGAAATGCACAATGCCCTCGGCGTTGGCCAGATCGAGTTCGAAACGCTGCGCAACATGGCAGGGATTAACCAGGATCTCCAGGCGGCCGGCTGGGAGTTTCGACGGGGGGCCATGGTAATCGTAGTTGGAGTCGAACACCTGATTGAACTCCGACATTTTGTTCTGAGCCACCAAGCGCTGCATCGTGGCGTAATTGAAACGGTCGCGAACCTGAACATGTTGAGCGGAAGGGCGTTCGTCCCAAAGATCCCCTCGATCCAGGGACAGTCTTAGAAGGTTGGTCTCGCCCCAGAGCAATACACCCATTGAGCCGTTCCCTAGGGGGATCGCCTCGTCCCAGGTGCGAATTGGCGCGTCCAGATTGAGGTTCAATCGGGAAACCGGGGCCGCACCGCAGGCGGCGACCCACAGGGCGGCGGCGCAGCTGAGGTTAACGGTGTGGACCCAGGGTCTCATGATTGAAATAAGCGGGTGCTGAAATAACGCTCGGCGCGGTCACACAGAATGGTCACGACACAGGCACCGGCAGCCAGTTCGCGGGTGACGGAGAGGGCGGCGGCGACGTTAGCTCCCGAACTGGTGCCCACCATCAGGCCAAACTCGCGGTGGAGCCGGTGGGTCATTTCCAGGGCTTGGTGGCTGCTCACCTTCCGTTCCCCATCAATGGGGGCCGACTGGAGCAGCGGAGGAATGAACCCCCCGCTGATGCCCTCGATGGAGTGGCAGCAGGGCATCTCCCCACAGAGCAGGGCGGCTTCGGCTGGTTCCATGGCGATAATCTTGCAGTCCGGATAACGGCGTTTCAAGCCTTTGCCGATGCCCGCGAGCGTACCTCCGGTGCCGTATCCGGAGGCGAAAGCAGCGATGGGGCCGGGAACCTGGCCGGCGATTTCGACGGCAGTTTCGTGCTCGTGGTCCAGGGCGTTCAGCGGGTTCTCGAACTGGCGCGGGAGAAAGTAGCGCGGATCCCGCGCGGCCATCTCCCGGGAAATCTCGATGCCGGTTTCATAACCCCGCCCAGGCTCGAAGAGTATAAGTTCCGCGCCGAATCCCCGGATCAGGTGCTGGCGCTCCACGCTGGCGCTGCGAGACATCAGGATGGTGACGCGGTAACCCCGGGCTGCCCCGAGCATGGCCAGGGAAATCCCGGTGTTGCCACTGGTGCACTCCAGGATGATGGAATCAGAGCGCAAGAGTCCGCGCTCTTCTGCGTCCATGATGATGGAGCGCGCGAGCCGATCCTTGATGCTCCCGCTGGGATTCAGAAACTCGCACTTGGCATGCACCGTCCTCCCCTCCGGTTCGAAGCGGAGGGGCAGTATTGGGGTGTCACCCACCAGCGCCATGATCCCCGAGTCGGCGTTGGTCGGCGAAATCGGCTTGTACATAGGCCTGCTGCTGCCTTGAGCGAAGCGAACGGTTAGCGCCAGTTCAGAATGACCTTGCCCGAGCGACCGCTCATCATGGCCTCAAATCCCTTCTCGAATTCGGTGTAATGAAACCGGTGTGTGATCGCCGGCCGGATATCCAGCCCGGTCTCGAGCATCACCGTCATTTTGTACCAGGTCTCGTACATTTCCCGGCCATAAATACCTTTGATCGTCAGCATGTTGAACACGACCTTGTTCCAGTCAAAGGGCACTTGCTCGGAGGGAATCCCGAGCATAGCAATCTTTCCGCCATGGCACATGTGGTCGATCATTTCTTTGAGGGCCGCCGGGCTTCCGCTCATTTCCAGGCCCACGTCGAAGCCTTCTTTCATGCCCAACTCGTTGCACACCTCGCGCAATGGCCGGCCGGTGCTGACATTGAGCGCCACGGTCGCTCCCATCTTTTTGGCCAGGTCGAGGCGAAAATCGTTGACGTCTGTCACCACCACATAGCGGGCGCCCGCGTGTTTCACCACCGCCGCGGCCATGATGCCAATGGGACCGGCGCCGGTGATCAATACATCCTCTCCCAGCGCCGGGAACGAGAGTGCCGTGTGCACCGCGTTGCCGAAGGGATCGAAGATGGACGCGACGTCCCGGTCGATTCCGTTCTGGTGATGCCAGACATTGGTCATCGGCACCGAGATCAACTCGGCAAAGGCTCCAGGACGATTCACCCCGATGCCAAGCGTGTCTTTGCACAAATGACGCCGCCCCGCCAGGCAGTTGCGGCAACGCCCGCACACCACGTGACCCTCCGCGCTCACAACCTCCCCCGGAAAAAAGTCCTTCACGTTCGCCCCTACTGACACCACCTCACCCACGAACTCGTGACCCACCACCATCGGCACCGGGATCGTCTTGCGCGCCCACTCATCCCATTTGTAGATATGCAGGTCCGTCCCACAAATGCCGGTCCGGTCCACCCGGATCAGCACATCATTTATGCCAACCTCCGGTTCAGGGACATCTTCCAACCAAAGGCCGCGCCGGGATTCTTTTTTAACCAATGCTTTCATCGTCTTCTGTTAGTGCGATTTCTGACAGGAATGCGCAATCCGCCAATTCGGCCCACCACCATGGCGAGGCCAAAAAAACTGCCGCTGCCCGTCAGAAAGTTCTATTATAGCGGATCAATTTCCTGTATACTAGACAGGCAATATCCAGTATGCAAGAAATATTTCCATTATATCGAACAATATGAAACGCCCACCTGCCGCCCTGGTACCCGGCTCACACCTCCCTCCCGAAGCGGCCGATGCGATCCATCGACACTTGGGAAGCCGGGTGCGGGAACTGCGCAGCGCCCGCGGGTGGTCGCTGGAAGCATTGGCCGCCGCCAGCGGCGTGAGCCGCTCGATGCTTAGCCAGATCGAGCGCGAGGAAGCGAATCCCACCCTGGCCGTTACGCTCCGCATTGCGCGCGCGTTCAGTCTTGCCCTGGGCGAGTTGCTCCAGATGCCGGGTGCCTCCTCCGGCGTCACAGTTATCCGGGCCAACGACCATGCCTATCATTATCGCTCGGACAAAGACTGCCGGATCCGGACGTTGAGCCCGCTGAACCTGGAAAAGGACGTGGAGTTTTACGAGTTGACCCTCCAGTCCCAAGGTGCGTTGCGCAGTTCACCGCATTTCGAGGGGACCCGCGAGTTCCTGACCATCCAGCGCGGCCAGGTGCGGGTGGAATCAGCGGCAGATGCCGAAGAACTGCGCGCCGGAGACTCCGCCAGTTACCGGGCGGATGTTCCCCACGCTATCATCAACGTGGGGAAGACCGAGGCGGTGATGTACTTGATCGTTATTTATCGGTGACCGATTAATCGACGTCCGGCAGTTTGCCTTCCTTGTAACTGGCCAGGGTGGCTTCCAAATCCTTCTTCGTGTCGCCTTCGGCCAGGCCGACGGCCTTCTGCTGCAGTTCGATCGCCTTGTCTTTCTGGCCCTGCATGAACGCAATTCGAGCCATCGTGTCGAGAATCCCCGCGTCTTTGCCGTCCGCAGCCGTGTTGGCTTTCGCTGCAATTTTAGCTGCGGCATCCAGTGCCGGCCCCTTGATTCCCTTGGTCGTGGCCAGCATCCAGGCGATGCCATTCAAACCCTCGGCTTCCTTTTCGCCTTCCGCGACTTTTTCGGCCAACTTGCCGGCCCGCTCGTAGTTCTCAGACATGAGCAAAATGCGCAACCGGAACGCTTCCACCCGACTCCGCTCGTCCGCAGGCAGGGTCTTGGCGATCTCGTCCAACGCCGCTTCGGCCTTGACCCAATCCTTGGCCTGGATCTGCTTGTTCAGTTCCTGAGAGAGCTTCCGCTGCTCGGCTTCCTGTTCTTGCTGTTTCTCCTGCTCGGCGGCGGCCTTCTTCAAATCGAATTTCCCGGCCAGCACTTCCTCGATGATCGTCTCTTTCAATTGCATGGGGTGGCCGATCCAGGCAATCCGGCCATCTTTGCCTACGACAAACGCAGCCGGGATTCCGTTCTGACCTGCCGCTTCCATCCACGTCTCCGCCATGGTCCCTTTCTCGCTTGTGGTCTTGTCATCCATGGCGACCCGGTAAGTCATTTTGTCGCCCATTTTCTCAATGAATGGCTGCACCTGTTTCTCGTCTCGTTCCCACACGTTCTGGCCGATCACGATCAAGCCCTTGTCCTTGAACTTGGTGTGAATCTCGTTCAGGTGCGGGATGGAAACCCGGCAAGGGCCGCACCACGTGGCCCAGAACTCCACGATGTAGGCATGATTCTTGTCGAAGTCTTTGACCGGGTCTCCCTGGACCCATTTTCCGGTCTGCAGCTTCGGGGCGGGATCGCCGACCTTGAGCGTGGCCGCTTGGGTGGTGAGCGCGTACGCGCACGCGAACGCCATGACTAAAGCAAGTATGCGATTCATAAACGGTCTGTTTGATGCTGAAAGTATGGTAATAATTTGGAACTGCGACGGCGCAACATACCCCACCCACCGCCAAACGCCAGCGCGGAAATGATCACCCGACTGCCCCGGGCGCAATGCGATGTGCCCGGATTCTTTCTTCCAGCACAGGGCAGGGAGTATAGCGTAGGTTCTCCAGGCAAATCTCGGGCCAGGCGGGCCCTGTGGTGCTCCTCTCTGCGATGCTCTCAAGGCGCGGGGGAGGCACGAGAGAAGCGCTGCGGCAGATTGGGGGAACCGGTGTCGAGATAATCCCGCGTTCTGTTGGCGGGCCGGTTGGTTTGCGGTGGTGGCTGCGATGGAGACGAACAGTAAGACCTCGCCCAATATCACCCGGACCCACGCCACCTGGCCATTTCGGCACCCGGGGACTTCCTCGTCTCCGGATGCTTGCGGTTTCTGAGCCCCAACCTCTCGGCCTTGACCCGGGAGCCGGTATCGTGCTAGCCCTTTTCCATGCATCGACGTCAACTCACTTCCCCCAGCCCCAAAACCATGGACCGGCGCAATTTCCTTGGACGCACTTTGGTCCTGACCGCTGGGGCCCTGGCTCTGCCGGAATTTGTTCCAGCGCGAGTGTTTGGCGCTCAAGGAGCTGTGCCGCCGAGCGAGCGGATTACTGTGGGGCTCATCGGCAAAGGCGCGATGGGCGGAGGCCATTTGCAGCGGGTCGCGCACGATCCGGCTTTCCAGTTGCTTGCGGTATGCGATGTCGACAAAGTTCGCCGGGACGCTGGCCAGCAAACGGCAAACGATATATACGCGGCCGCCCGGGCTTCCGGCAGCTACAAAGGCTGCGATGCCTGCAATGACTACCGCGAGTTGCTCGCCCGGGACGACCTTGACGCCGTAGTCATCGTGACCCCCGACCACTGGCACTCCCTGCAATCCATCGAAGCGGCCAAAGCCGGCAAGGACATCTACTGCGAGAAGCCAATTTCGGTGACCATGGAAGAAGGGCGCCGGGTGGTGCAGGCGGTCCAACGGTATGGACGGGTGTTCCAAACCGGAACCCAGTACCGGTCCATTCCCGCGATCCGCAAAGTCTGCCAGTTCATCCGCGACGGCGGCCTGGGCAAGGTCAAGTCGGTGTTCACCCCGTATCAGCCGCTGCGCAATTTCGTGGGCGGCGATCGCTGGAACGTCTGCGCGCAAACGATGAGCCTCGAGGAATGTGGCAAATCGTATGTGCCACTCGATTTTGCCCTGCCAGCCGATCCCGTGCCTGAAGGCCTGGATTGGGACCTCTGGGTCGGGCCCGCCCCTTGGCGGCCCTATAACCGGCTCTACCACATCAATCCCTCTCCCGGTGTTGTGCCGTGGTCGTTTTGCGACGCGTTCGGCGTGACTTCCTCCACTTGGTTCCTGTCGCACGCGGTCGATGTGATTCAATGGGCGCTGGGCTATGAACGGAGTGGTCCCGTGGAGATCATTCACCCGAGCAGCGGCCAATTTCCGACGCTCACCTGCCGTTACGCCAACGGCCCCTCGCTGCACCTGGTGGATCACTGGGGCCAGGTGAAGGAGTTGTACCAGGCGGTGCCTGATTCGACCCGGTTGGCCGGCAATTTCGGCGGTTTGATTCTTGGGGAGCGTGGCTGGCTCACCACGATGTCCGGGGGCGGGCAACTCGAAGCCAGCTCGGATTCGCTCTTCGAGGAGATGGGCCTCAAACGCACGCCGGAAGTAAACATCGGGTCGAACGATCATCACGCCAACTGGTTGCAGTGCATGCGCTCGCGCATAGCTCCTAGCGCGGACGAGGAAATCGGGCACCGGGCCTCAGCGTTTGGACACCTCTTGAACATCGCCTGCTGGACAGGTCGTACGTTGAAGTGGGATCCCGAGGCGGAGTGTTTTATCGGAGACGACGCGGCGAATCGGTATCTGTCCCGGGCACTACGGTCGCCCTGGAGAATGTGAAAGGCGCCTATGAGACTATTTCTAAGCACGGTGTTGTGGGTAGCGTCGTTCGCTGGCTTGATGGCCGCAGACTCCTTTGTGAACGATGCCGAAGCGCGGGCTCGGATCGAGAAGGCGGTTCCGGGCAAAGCCATGGTCCAGCCGCTAAAACCACGACGGCTGCTCATATTCACCCTGAACGTCGGATATGGAGGTCATCCCTCCATGGCCTATGCCAATGAAGCATTCTTCTTAATGGGACAAAAAACCGGGGCGTTCGAGACGGAGGTCAGCAGCGACCCCGCAGTGTTCGAACGCAGCCGACTCCAGCGGTTCGACGCAGTGTTTTTCAATAATAATGTGGGCAACTGTTTTACCAACGCGGACCTGAGGCGAAACCTGCAGGAGTTTATCACCGGCGGCGGCGGGTTGATGGGCGTGCACGGCACTACCGTGGCCTTCACGCGCTGGCCCGGCGCCTTCGAGGATTGGCCTGAGTTCGGCTATATGATTGGGGGGCGGGGTGCGAACCACAAGGAAAGCGACGAACACGTTTGGATCAACGTCGAGGATCCAGCCAACCCGCTCACGAAGGTGTTCGGGACGGGGCCCTTCGATTACCGCGACGAGTTTTTCCGGGTGCACGAACCCTATTCTCGGGACCGGTTGCGCATCCTGTTGAGTATCGACACTGCGAAGACGGACCTCAAACGGGGCGATCCGCGGGGTAACGTGATGCGGGTGGATAACGATTACGCGCTGGCGTGGATTCGCAACTACGGTCGTGGCCGTGTTTTTTACAGTACCATCGCCCACAACCCATACGTCTTTTGGGATCCCCGCATGCTGGAGTTTTACTTGGCCGCGGCTCAGTTTGCGCTCGGGGACCTGCCCGTCCACACCACGCCGAGCGCCCGCCTCACGCCCGCGGTTCGCGCGCAGGAAACGCTCGGATGGAAACTCGGTATCGAGGCTTACACCTTTCACAAGTTCACATTCTACGAGACGATCGAAAAAACCGCGCAACTCGGCTTGCCATACGTCGGCGGCCTGAGCTTTCAAAAAGTGAGCCGGGACCTGGCCAAGGATTTCGACCCGCAATTGAGCGATGCTGAACTGGAATCGATCCGGCTGAAGCTCGAGCAAGCCGGCCTGCGGCTGCTCACCTACTATATCCATGACCTTCCGGCCGACGAAGCCGCCTGCCGAAAGGTCTTCGAGTTCGGCCGCAAAATGGGTATTGAGACTTTTGTCTCCGAGCCGAAACCTGAGGCCTTGGATGTCATCGCGCGATTCTGTGACGAATACGGAATCAACGTGGCGCTGCATAATCATGACCAGAAAGCCTCACCGCAGTATTGGAACCCGGAGAACATCGCAAAACTGTGCCAGGGCCGCACCCCGCGCTTGGGTGCCTGTGGTGACTTGGGGTATTGGATGCGCAGCGGCATCGATCCGATCCAGGCCGCCCGCACGCTGGGTAAACGCCTCCTCACGATCCAAATGCACGACCTGCATGATCGCGGGCCGGACGGTCACGATGTGCCGTGGGGTACTGGTGTGGGGCGGACGGCCGAGTTTCTCGCCGAGATCCAGCGTCTCGGGATCCAGCCGACCATGTTCGGGCTCGAATACTCCTACGATTGGCTGGAATCGATCCCGAAAATCGCCCAATCCATCGAGTTTTTTAACCTCACCTCCCTGAACTTGGCGCAGGAGAGTCGTCGTTCCGCCGTTCCCTCCAGCCGTTGATAATCCCTGACCTGATTTTATCCTATGAATAACCCCGCCCAAGCCACCTCCACCCCCAACACGCACGGCGCTGCAGACGCCCCCTTGGAGAGGGCCTTTGCGGCTCTCGCCAAATATGACACGGGTTCACCGCGGGCTAGCTTACTCCCTATCGATGCTGCGGTAGCTGCCGCCGTGAATAACCCCGCATCGCGGGGCGAGTTGGAGCACCGGTTCGGCACCCTGCTGGAAGCGGGCGCATCCACGGTGGCCCGGGAATACATCTGCGCGAAGCTGACGGTGGTCGGCTCCGATGCATCGGTTCCCCGTTTGAAACCGCTCCTGAACGATCCGCACCTCGCCACGGGGGCTCGCAACGCTCTGGAAGCGATACCCGGTCTCGCGGCCGCAAGGGCCCTGATCCAAAACCTCGCAGCTGCCGCCCCCAATGAAAAAGTGGGTGCCATCAATTCACTCGGCGCCAGGCGCGAGGAAACCGCGGTGCGACCCCTCGCTCGGCTTTTGCGGGACGCCGACGCCGAGGTGGCGGCCGCAGCCGCAGCCGCCCTGGGCGAGATCGGCTCACGCCGCTGCGCGCGGGCATTGCGTGCATGCTACGCCGAAGCCAGTGACACGGTGAAGCAGCGCATCTCTGACGCCATGCTAACCTGTGCTGAGCACCTGGCTGATGCAGGAGAGAAGACCGGCGCCAGGTCGCTCTATGAGACCTTGAGCGGTGCGCCGCAACCCAAACACGTTCAACTCGCAATCGCACGGGGACTTGCCAAGTCCTGATTAGCGACACTCAAGACACCAGCAGCCCCCAGCATTTCTGCTCCGCCCGTTCGCCATTGCGGCTTGAATTCAAATAGATCAGACGGGGCTTATTTTGGAAATGACAAGTAAATCGCTCAGGTTACGCATTATTTCCACTTGCCCAACCGTCATGTTTGGACAACATTCAAATCATTAATTTTTAACATAGCGATTCGCTACAAAGATATTATGGGACGCATCTATAACAACATTGTCGAGACCATCGGACACACCCCGCTGGTCCGTTTAAACAAGGTCACCGCCGGATTGTCGGCCACGGTTCTTCTTAAGTGCGAGTTCTTCAACCCACTTGGCAGTGTCAAGGACCGTATCGGCTCGTCGATGATTGAGGCCGCGGAACAAAAAGGCATCCTCAAGCCGGGCACCGTCATCATCGAGCCTACCAGCGGCAACACCGGGATCGCACTGGCCTTCGTGGCGGCGGCCAAAGGTTATCAGTTGATCCTCACGATGCCCGAGACGATGTCGCTCGAACGCCGCACGCTGCTGGCAATGCTGGGGGCTCGCCTGGTGCTGACTCCGGGGACTGAGGGTATGAAGGGCGCTATTGCCCGCGCCGAGCAACTCGCCAAAGAAACCCCTAATTCTTGGATCCCGCAACAGTTCGAAAACGAGGCCAATCCAGAGATCCATCGTAAGACCACAGCTCTTGAGATTTGGGAGGACACCGACGGTAAAGTGGATATTCTCGTCGCGGCAGTCGGAACGGGCGGGACGATCACCGGTTGTGCCGAAGTGATCAAGGCGAAGAAACCCTCGTTCCAGGCAATTGCGGTCGAGCCGAAGGATTCCCCTGTCATCTCGCAGACCTTGGCCGGAGAACCTTTGAAACCGGGGCCCCACAAGATTCAAGGCACCGGCGCCGGATTCGTCCCGAAAAACCTTCATTTAAAGGATTCCCAAGGCAATCCGCAGATTGTCGAGTGCGTGCAGGTGACAAACGACGACGCCTTTGCCATGGCTCGCCGGTTGGCGAAAGAAGAGGGTATTCTGGCTGGTATCTCCTCTGGCGCGAATGTCTGGGCGGCTATCGAAATTGCCAAGCGCCCGGAAAACAAAGGCAAAACCATCGTGACTATTGCGTGCTCCACCGGAGAGCGGTATCTCAGCACGCCTTTGGCTGCGGAGGCTCGCGCCCAGGTCGGCGGATAAGTCACTCCCGGTCAGCCCTGGCGCTGTGCCGCCGCCGGTCGGGGTCGGTACGATTTGATACCATCAAGAAAGCCTGGTCGGTAACGACGGCCAGGCTTGCTTAGCATTGCGTCAAATCGTGCTCGCGCAAGTCGCCGAACCGGGGTTGACTCTGCTGTAGGGTGACTCTACTGTTTTTGCGGAATGGCGAAAACGAGCAAACGGAAACGAGCCCGGAAGGGCCTTATGGTTGGCCTGGGTCTTGATTCCGATGGCCACAAACGGCTTACCACGGGGCCTAACTTCGTTCTCATGGGCGGTTCGGAAGAGACCCACGACGTCATGACGGAGAAGGTGATCAAAATCAACGAGAAGCTCGCGGCCAAAGGGAAACAGCTTGAGGAAGTCAGCCACGAGGAATTCGACGATATTGCCCGGTCGGTCGGCCTCCGCCCGGATAATCAAAAATGAAAGCCCCGGTAACTCGGTTCCGGCCTCCACAGAGTGGGGAATCCGGGTTCTGATCGATGTCACCGGGTGTGAAGCTTGACCCCACGCACTGACGCCATCGCCGGCTCGAATAATGCAAACCGACACCAGTCCATATCTGCTGCTGCTGGTCCTGATGGTGGGGGCTCTCTTGCTGGCCCTGGTCCCAATCGGTCTGGCACGACTCTGGGCTCTTACCGCATCCCCGCCGAAACCCGGTGCAGAGAAAAACGCCATCTACGAATGCGGCCTGGAGTCTAAAGGCGATGCCTGGGTGCAGTTCCGCCCACAGTATTATATCTACGCGATCATCTTCCTTGTTTTTGACGTGGAGACCGTCTTTCTGCTGCCGTTCGCGGTTTCCTTTGGGGGATTATCCGCGGGCGCGTTCGTTGCGATCATGATCTTCCTGCTGTTGCTCGTCGAAGGGTTAGTATGGGCTTGGCAGAAGGGGGTCCTCTCCTGGAAATAGACCTGGGGCACCGCATGATCGACGAGGGACTTAAGCGCGAATTGAGCCGGCAGGGGGTTTTCGTGACTTCCCTTGAAGAGCTCTACAACTGGGGTCGCAAGAATTCACTCTGGCCCCTGAGCTTCGGGCTGGCTTGTTGTGCCATCGAAATGATTGCCACGTCAATGGCCCGCTGGGACCTCGCACGGTTCGGAGCCGAGGTGTTCCGCCCCTCGCCACGGCAGGCCGACTTGATGATCGTAGCCGGCACGGTTACCAAGAAAATGGCGCCCCAGGTAGTGCGGCTTTACAACCAGATGCCTGAGCCCAAGTACGTTATCGCGATGGGCGCGTGCGCCATTTCCGGCGGCCCTTTTAAGCAGGGCTATAACGTGCTCAAGGGCATCGACCGGTTTATTCCGGTCGATATCCACATTCCCGGGTGTCCTCCGCGTCCAGAGGCGCTCCTCCACGCGTTCATGACCTTACAGCAGAAGATCGACGAGCAATCGCTTACGGGACAGGATCGTCCGCGGCACCTGGTTGCGGAGCTCCCCAGCGAGTTTCCTGTGCCGCAGTTTGGCGCCCACGATCTGGAGCCGCCCCATAATTCCCAGATCTGGCAGCCCCCCAGCGTGATTCGTGGAGGCAAATCATGAGTTCACTCCATTTGCTACCTCTGTGATGGAAACGCTCGAACAAATCCGGGACCGCCTCGCTGCCGCCTTTCCCCAGGCGCGCCTGGAGATTGTGCCGAACGGGAGTCCGGCTGCCCAGGATTCGCTGTGGATGGATTCCGCGCAGGCCCTCGCTATCGCCCGCTGGCTGCGCGATGACCCCGCCCTTCGGTTCGATTACGCCTCCAATGTCACCGGGGTGGACTGGCTGGACACGACTGTTAAGGAAAGCACCAAGTCTGTTCAGGTCATCGACGGTGTCGAGCGGCTGATCGAGAAAAAGACCGAACGCCTAATCCCCGGCTTTCTTGAAGTGGTGTACCATCTCTACTCCATGGAGCTGAAGCACGGGCCGTTGATCCTGCGCATGCGAACCGGAAACCGGTCCGGCGAGGTCTCCGTTCCGTCGCTAACTCCCGTGTGGCGCAGCGCCGAGTTTCAGGAGCGGGAGGTGTTTGATCTCTTCGGCATCGTTTTCGAAGGACATCCCGATTTGCGCCGCATTCTTATGTGGGACGGCTTCGAGGATTTTCCCATGCGTCGGGACTACGTCGAGCCCGACGATTATGAATTCGAGCCGACCCCTCACGATGAAGTGCTCGAGAAGGCACAACGGCATCACCCGGAGGTGTCATCGTGAACTCACCGCAAACGGCAGCCTTCGTGTCCGGCTACGAAGTCAGAGCCAAATCTGGCGCCAACGGCGAATTTGGCGGGGAGTTGCTCGAAATCGCCATGGGCCCTCACCACCCCTCTACGCACGGGGTGTTCCGCATGGACGTGGTGCTCGATGGGGAACGTGTGGTGAAACTGAAGCCGGTGTTTGGTTACCTTCACCGTAACCACGAGAAGATCGCAGAAGACGCTACCTACCTGGCGTCGATTCCTTACACGGACCGGCTCGATTATTTCTGCTCACTCACCAACAACTGGGCGTATTGCCTTGCCGTGGAGAAACTGGCGGGTCTCCAGGTGCCGGAACGTGCGGAGTACATCCGGGTGATTACCGCTGAACTGACCCGTCTGCAGAACCACGCCTGCTTGGGCGGGTTTCTGTTACAGGACATGGGCGCGTCAGGAACGCCTTTGATGTATGCCTTCCGGGAGCGCGAGAAAATTCTTGATCTTTTCGAGTCGCTCACCGGGGCGCGGATGATGTGCAACTACATGCGCTTCGGCGGGTGCCGTTGCGACTTGCCGGACGGCTGGCTGGAGCAGACCCGGCAAGTGCTGGCCGGGTTTCCCCGGTTCCTCGATGAATTCGAGCGATTGCTCAACGAAAACGAGATTCTCATGTCTCGCACCCAGGGTGTGGGCGTGCTGTCCAGCGACCTGGCCGTCAACGCCGGCGTCACCGGGCCGATGCTTCGTGCCTCCGGCGTCAATTACGATCTCCGCAAGGTGGACAAATACGGCATCTACGACCGCTTTTCGTTCCGCATCCCACTGGGCGATCACGGCGATGTTTACGACCGGTACATGATGCGCATTCTCGAAATGCGCGAATCGTTTAACATCCTGAGCCAGGCGCTGCGGGATATTCCGGAAGGGCCCATCGTCGATCCCAAAGCCAAGATCCGTGGTTTCCGGCCCAAGGCGGGCGAAGCCTACGGACGCATTGAAGCGCCGAAGGGCGAGCTCGGCTTCTACCTCATCAGCGACGGATCCCCCAACCCTTACCGTTACCGGGTGCGCGCACCCAGTTTTATCAACCTCACTATCCTGGAGGATATGTGCCTGGGCCACCACGTCGCCGACGTGGTCATTATTCTAGGCAGCTTCGATATCGTGCTGGGGGAGGTGGACCGATAACATGGCTCCTCACTGGAC
Organism: Verrucomicrobia subdivision 3 bacterium UBA6082; assembly: GCA_002428665.1. Taxonomy (GTDB): domain Bacteria; phylum Verrucomicrobiota; class Verrucomicrobiia; order Limisphaerales; family UBA8199; genus UBA6082. Next base: position 7,036 of record DIXK01000022.1, on the reverse strand, counting down.
AAACAAACCGGCCCGCGAAATCTGAATCAGCTTATGCTGGGCAAAGGCATTATCCAAGGCATGGTCGAAACCGCGCGGAACTTCGCCGGCAGCTACGTTTCCGGTGACCGCCTGGTGACGGTCCAATACCCGGAAGAACGGCTTGCTCAAATTGAGGCCGCGCGCAACTTTCCATTCTTGGTCTATGATGGCGAAGATTGGCAGCAAGGCCTGCGTTGTGTTGCCTGCCAGATTTGCGAAAAGGAATGTCCTCCCAAGTGCATCTACATCATCAAGGATGTCACCAAGAAACCGGATCACACCGGTAAACTCCAATTCCAGCCGAAGGTGTTCGACATCGACATTTCGGTCTGCATGAGTTGCCAGATCTGCGTGGAAGTCTGCCCGTTCGACGCCATCAAAATGGACGTGGAATACGAGCTGAGCACCGCGGATCGTTTTGGTCAACTCCTGCTCCGCAAGTCGGATCTCGCCCGGCCCAACGCTTACTACCACAGAATTCACCCCACCGAAGCCACAGCCGTCGATGCGCATCTCGCAACCGAGCGCGCCAAGGCTGCGGCCAAGAGTAAACCCGACTCGAAACCTGCCGCTTAACGGCAGCAGCTTGCTGCCGCCCTGATGCCTCCGGGGCAGAGCTCACGGTGAGACCAACTGCGGGATAATCGTTCAACCTCACCAATTTGCGAGGTTCTTGATCCAGGTCAATTCCAGTCAGACGCAAGTCAGATATTGCTTTATGGATAACAAGAATTGTTAACTATGAAAACTGACCATCCATCTTACCGAAACCTCTGGATAAGCCTGTTTGCGGTCATTGTGCTCTCCTTCCTGGTGCTGGGCTATTACGGTACCGAAATCTATCGCAAGGCCCCACCCATTCCGAAGCGAGTCATGACTGCCGACGGCAGGGTGCTTTTCACCGGCCAGGACATCAAAGACGGACAGAACGTCTGGCAATCGATGGGCGGGCAGCAGGTGGGTAGCATCTGGGGGCACGGGGCGTATGTCGCTCCGGATTGGTCGGCGGACTGGTTGCACCGGGAGGCTGTCTGGCTGCTGGACCACTGGGCCCAGGCGGATGCAGGAAAGCCCTACGCGGGAGTAGATGCTGAGACCCAGGCTCGGCTCCGGCAGCGGCTGCAAACCGAGTTGCGCACTAATACCTACAATCCTGAGACAGGGGACCTGGTAGTCTCACCGGTGCGAGTTGAGGCGATGAAAGCGGTCGGGGCACATTACGCCGCGGTGTTCGGGGAGGATGCTTCCGCGAAACAACTGCGGGATGCCTATGCTATTCCGGCCAATGCGGTGAAGACTCCCGAGCGCCGCGAATTGATGAACTCGTTCTTTTTCTGGGCAGCCTGGAGTTGCGCCGCGGAACGGCCGGGGACCAAGATTTCGTACACGCAAAATTGGCCACCGGATGAACTTATCGGCAACCGGCCGACAAGTTCCATTGTGCTGTGGAGCGTGGTGAGTTTTATCGTCCTGCTCGCCGGGGTGGGAGCGATGTGCTGGTATTTCGCCTATCAAAGACACAACTCTCCCGAAGAGCATGCCGAAGTGCCGACGACCGACCCGTTGTTGAGCCTGAAAGCGACGGCCTCGATGAAAGCCACGCTCAAGTATTTTTGGGTGGTGGCCGCGCTGATTGTGGTGCAGGTCGGCTTGGGGGGTATCACGGCGCACTACGGAGTGGAGGGCGACGGTTTCTACGGCATTCCGCTGGACCAGTGGCTGCCCTATTCGGTGGCGCGGACTTGGCACACGCAGTTGGGCATCTTTTGGATCGCCACCGCCTGGCTGGCCACCGGGTTGTTTGTGGCGCCGGCGGTGTCCGGGTATGAGCCGCGCTGGCAGCGTGCCGGAGTGAATTTTTTGTTCGTGTGCTTGCTCGTGATAGTGGTGGGCTCGCTCGCTGGTGAATGGATGGGAGTACAGCAGAAGCTGGGCTACGTGTCCAATTTCTGGTTTGGTCACCAGGGCTATGAATATGTCGATCTGGGCCGGTTCTGGCAGATCTTTCTGTTCATCGGGCTGTTCCTCTGGCTCTTCCTGATGGGCCGTGCGCTGTTACCAGCCTTGAAGAACCCCGGCCCCAACCGGCATTTGCTGGCCCTGTTCCTTATTGCTTCCGCCGCGATCGGCTTGTTCTATGGTGCGGGGCTCATGTGGGGCCGACAGACCCACTTGGCGATGGCGGAATACTGGCGTTGGTGGGTGATTCACCTCTGGGTGGAAGGATTCTTCGAGGTGTTTGCCACCGTCGTCATCGCTTTTCTCTTCACCCGCATGGGGCTGCTGCGGGCCGTAACGGCGACCGCGGCGGTGATCTTCTCGACCGCGATTTTCCTGGGCGGCGGCATCCTGGGCACGATGCACCACCTTTACTTCAGCGGCACGCCCACCGCCGTGCTGGCGCTCGGCTCGACTTTCAGCGCACTGGAGATCGTACCGCTCGTGCTGATTGGTTTCGAAGGCTACGAAAACCTGACGCACACGCGGGCGCGTCCGTGGGTCTCGACCTATCGCTGGCCGATCCTCTTTTTCGTGGCGGTGGCGTTCTGGAACCTGGTGGGCGCGGGCCTGTTCGGCTTTTTGATCAACCCCCCGATCGCGCTGTACTACATGCAGGGTCTGAACACGACACCAGTTCACGGGCACACCGCCTTGTTTGGGGTCTATGGCATGTTGGGCATCGGGTTGATGCTTTTCTGCCTGCGGGGCCTGACTCGGCAACGTGAATGGAAGTCGCGCACCTTGTCCTTCAGTTTCTGGTCGATCAACTTGGGCCTGGCTGCGATGGTGTTGCTGAGCGTGTTGCCAGTCGGCTTGCTGCAAACCTGGGCGAGCGTGGAGCACGGCATGTGGTATGCCCGCTCGGCTGACTTTCTGCAAACGCCCCTGATGGACAAGCTACGCTGGCTCCGGGTGGTTGGCGACACGATTTTCGCGATGGGCGTGGTCGGCCTGGCTTGGTTTGTCCTGGGGTTGAAAACGGGATGGTCTTTCGCGGACAAAGCCGAGCCGGTGCGTCTCCCGGCCGGTTCCGCCCCACAACGGCAGTAGTCTTTATCAGCACGTGCAAAGCGCCCTGCGCCGGGATCGCCCGGTCGCGGGGCGCCCTTCTTTGTGACGGTCCAACGAAGAAGGTCACGTGCCGCAGGCTCATCGCTCTTGAACTCGGGTTTGTTATTGACGAACGCTGCGCCATAGGTCTACATAAGTTTCATTCAATAACTACCACCTCCTTTCCAACCTGCTTTGACGGCATGGGGTGGCAGGAACGTGGCGGTCGCCGTGGCGCTTGTGTGGGACCATCTGAAATCAAGACGGCTTTTTCGAAGCTGGCATGCCCCGGCGTTCAGAGTCCGTCGCTTGGCTTTGAACGTGCCCTATTCATACTGGCTTTCCCTCCCGTTTTCCCTGCGTGGTCGTGATCCACCCGAACAATACCCACCCCAACGACATCAGAATTATGAAAAGCAAAACACTCTTCGGTCTTCCTGCACTGCTGAGCTTGGTTTGCGCTTTGACCAACGCGGCGCCCATGGGCACCGCCTATACCTACCAAGCTGGTTTGTATGACGTTGGTGATCCCGCCAGTGGTATTTATGACCTAAGATTCCGCATCTACGACGCAGCGGTTGGGGGCCTGCAGGTTGGCGGTGATCTTACGAAAAGCGCTTTAGCAATCAGTAATGGCCTCTTTACGACCACGCTGGATTTTGGAGACGCGGTATTTGCCGGCGAAGCACGCTGGCTGGAGATCGGGGTCCGCACCAACGGAAGCGGAAACTTCTTTACCCTATCCCCTCGCCAGCCCCTGCACCCCGCCCCTTACGCGCTCTACACCCACAATGCCGGTGAGGCAAGAACGGCCAACGGTGTATCAGCGGGCGCGATAGACACGGCTGCTTTGCGGACTAACGCCGTAACCTCGAGTCAGATTGTGGACGGGACGATCACTGCGGCCGATTTGAGTTTGTCCTTGGTGAATCGCACCTTTTGGCGAGTGGAAGGAAATGGAGGGACCCGCCCTTCCACGGATTATCTGGGTACGACCGACGATCAACCGTTGGAGCTTAGAGTGAACAACCTACGTGCACTAAGGCTTGAGCCGAATGCCGAGGGAGCACCAAACGTCGTGCTGGGCGCCGCGCCGAATTTTATAGGCCCCGATGTCGTCGGGTCAACCATTGGTGGCGGGGGGTGGCTTAACCCGGGCGGAACTGTGATCCGAAACTCAATCCTGTCCAGTTGGAGCGTGATTGGCGGTGGGTTGGGAAACGAGATAGCTTCCTTTCAAGCTACAATTTCGGGTGGCAGCGAGAACCGCATCGAGATCGACTCAAATCGAGCCGTAATCGGAGGAGGAATCCACAACATCATCGCAAGAGATTCGGAATATAGCGCCATTGTTGGCGGACGTGACAACAGCATTGCGAATGAATCCGATGGGGCTTTAATTTCCGGAGGCTACAACAACAGCATTGGCACTGATTGCGGGAACAGTGCGATTGGGGGTGGTTCTGCGAACGCAATACTCGACGCTTCTCGCCATGGGGTTATCGCTGGTGGCTATAACGGGACAATAGGAAGTCAGTCCTTTTACGCTTCGATCGGCGGGGGGCAATACAACCGAATCGAGACGAACTGTTGGGCGACAACGATAGCCGGAGGCAAGGACAACAAAATCCGGAGTAATGCGCCGGATGCCACGATTGGAGGAGGAGAACGAAACCAAATCAGCACCAACGCGATGTACAGCACAATAGGGGGAGGTTATGGCAACCTGGTGGGAACCAATTCCCAGGGTGCAACAGTTGGAGGAGGAATGTACAACGAGATTGCGGATAGTGCGATGTCTACGAGCATCGCTGGTGGAAACCAAAACACAATTGGTGAAAGGGCTAACTCCAGTGTCGTTGGGGGTGGGTATAGGAACAACATCCAAGACAAATCCACCAACGCTGTCGTCGCTGGTGGATACTATAACACCATCGGGAGTAACACGTTCTTCGCGACGATTACTGGGGGCCGCATGAATGTCATCAATGCAAACTCGGGTGGTTCGTTTATCGCAGGGGGCAATGCTAACAGCATTGGGCCCCGCTCGGCTTACGCGGCCGTTGCTGGCGGGTGGAACAATTCCGTGGGCGAGAACGCGTCTTCTTCAGTGATTGGGGGAGGCTACGACAACGCCATTCTCAATAACGTGTATTATGCGACTATTCCGGGCGGCAACCACAACACGGCCGCAGGATCTTACAGCTTGGCTGCAGGGAACCGGGCCAGGGCCAGCCATAACGGTACCTTCGTCTGGGCCGATTCCAATGACTTTGATTTTTCATCCACCGTGGCCAACGGTTTCTATGCACGTGCAGTCGGAGGGGTAAAGTTTGTAACTGGGATTGACGACGCCGGCCTGCAGACTGCAGGAGTGCGCTTGGTCTCGGGCAGCAGCACCTGGACAACCCTGAGCGACCGAGACTCCAAATCCAACTTTGCCCCCGTGGATACCCGGAGCGTGCTCGAGAAGTTAGCGGAGATCCCGATCCAGACCTGGAACTGGAATGCCCAGGATGCTTCGATACGACACATGGGTCCCATAGCCCAGGATTTCTACGCCGCTTTTGCGGTAGGTGAGGACGAGAAGCACATTACCACCGTCGATGCAGACGGTGTGGCGCTGGCGGCGATTCAAGGACTCAATCAAAAGGTGGAAGAAAAAGAACGAGAGATTGCCGAGCTGAGACAACGTTTGGCCCTCCTGGAGCAATTGGTCGACTCCCTGGTGCGCGAGACCGCCAGGAGCCGATGACTCTGGTCTGGCAGGGGCGGCGACAAATCGAATCCCGCTACTCAGTGGCTGGTTTTTCGAGCGCAGGTGCGGGCGGCAAGTTGTGACGTTGGCGGTAATCGGCTGCCTTTTGCGAGAAATGCTTCAGTCCGTCCAGGTACGTGGCCACCTCTGCAGGCGAAGCGGGTCTGGGCCACACGGCATCGCGAGCATACCACCAGCCCTTTTTCTTGGGATCGAGTGTGGGGTTGCCGTCCTGATCTTCACCATCAATCCCGACCGAATAGAGTAGAACCGTGCCATCGGTGCTGACTCGGTATCGTAGCGGTTTGCCGTCCATGGGGTCGATCGGCGTCGAGGCCACAAACTCGGGTGCAAGAGATTCCAGGGAGTTCGGATAGGTGCCATGCCTCAACCGGTGGCGCTCGAGCGCGATGGCGCCAACAAGCAAGGACCGCTGCAGTTCCATCAAAGCTACGCGTTCGAAGAGTCGCTCAATCATGCCGGAAATCATCAAATCCTCGCCTAACCAGCGTCCGGCCTTGGGATGTTGTTTGCGGACCAGCGCCAGGCGTTCCTGAAACGGTTTGCCGGTGGCGCGCAACGTCCTTTCGACCGCCGAGGCGCGGGCCGCTTCAATGGCGGTCTGGGTTGTTTTTGCGTAAAGGAGTTCATCCTCGTATGAGCCCCACCAGACCCACGCCCAATAGCCCGGGTAACGATGGGCAAACTGGCGTAGTCCTGCCATGGGATCTTGCATGATTTCCACCCCGATGGCCGCCAGTTCCGCCAGCCCTGTGTTGGCGCCGGCGGTGCCAAAGTTGCTGAAATCCTGGTATTTTTCCCGCAGCTCCCTGAAAGTAAGTTCTCCCATGGCTCGTTCCATGGCGAAAGCCGCCTCGGTTTGGCGGGCGAAATGCAGACGTTCCCATTCCCGTTGCAGTTGTGCCCATTGGGTTTCGGACAGCAACTGCGTTTGCAGGGCGTGCCAGGTTGTGTTCAGGGCGATGGCCGATATGGCAATTCTCACCAACTCGGAAATCATCAGGGGCTCGTCACAAGAAACGGAGGTCAGACGGGCCAGCGCTCGCAAGTGGGCGAACGCCCGATCCGTATGGCACGCATGGAGTTCATACAGGGCGCCGGCTGAAAGGCGCTGCGCCGGGCTCTTGATTCGGGAGAGATGGGGCAGCCCGAGGTTGAAGCCCTTGTCATTACCCACATCTTTTT
>DIXK01000049.1 GCA_002428665.1 Verrucomicrobia subdivision 3 bacterium UBA6082 | reverse complement strand
ACAAAGGGCTTGGATGGAAGTTTCACCCGCCTGCAGGCGACGCGGGGGAACGCGCGCAGCGAGGTCCTGTGCCCTGTGCCCCGCGCTCCTGAGGCAAAACGTTCGGCTGAAGAGCACGCAGAGCCAACTGTAATATGCCCGGGTGCGTCCTAACCGCTGCAGGAGCCGAGTTCGACGTCGACGCTTTCATGAGCGACTCGGCGTGGCGGAACTTGGCATCTGTTTACCACCGGGGCGACCCAACGAACCTGAAGAGCCCACCCGTTCAGCAGGTGTCAAGCCTTAGCGTCCAGATTTCAGATTCTGATGAGGATCGTTTGCAGCCGCAGATTCGCGACGCAATGGACTTTCTCGAACAGGAGCGTGCCGAGATCGAGCGCCTATACGCTTTTCCTGGAGTTGAATCCTTGGAGTTTCGGATTGGCGTATTCTGGTGGAGTGACACGCTGTCTCAGTTCCATACCTTTCCCCCCGATTTTTTGCGTCGTGCGGGTGAGCTTGGCGTTGCAGTGACCCTCTGCGTTTACGGGGTTTCTGAAACTGAACCTGAAGCCGAACCATTGCGTGGAGCCAACCGCCGGTTGGGCCCTGGGTTTTATTCTTGAGTCATTGGCCGGCGGTGGCTCACGCTGGCGTTGGGCTATACTATGAGAATTGCGGCCATAATCGTTGGACTTGTCTTATTGTTCACGCCTAGCACACGAAGTCAGATTCTCTTTGAGTCCGATTATGGCAGTGGCACTATCAATCGCTTCGCGCCCGGCGGAGCGCCAAGCCCCTTCACCACAGGGTTGGCTCCCACCGGACTGGCCTTTGACAATGCCGGAAATCTGTTTGCTGGAGATGGGGGCGGCGGGGGGTGGAATGAAGGCAGAATCCTCAGATTCAGGCCCGACGGATCAAGTACCGTTTTCGCCTCTGGGCTGTGGGCACCTTCTGGTTTGGCCTTTGACAGCCAAGGAGTTCTGTTTGCGGATGATTACAACAACAACATTTACCAATACACCCCGCAGGGGGTGCGAACGGTTTTTGCCACGGGTTTGAGCGGTCCGGGTGGACTGGCATTCGACGCCAGCGGCGATCTTTTTGTGTCTGAGTGGAACAGCGGCAACATCGTTAAGTTCACGCCGGGCGGATTGCGAAGCACCTTTGCCTCCGGATTTACTAGGCCTTCAGGGCTGGCCTTTGACAGTGCAGGCAATTTGTTTGTCGTGGAGAACGGCAACCCGGTGTTTCATGATTCTGGCGCTGTTTATAGAATCACCCCAGCTGGAATTAGAACCATGATCGCTTCGGGCATGTTCGGCCCTACCAGTCTCGCTTTCGACTCCGAAGGGAACTTTTATGTGACGGACACATGGAATGGCCGAATCCTCGAGTTTTCGCCTGATGGAGTAGAAAGCACCTTTGCCTCGGGTTTGAATCTCCCGACATTTCTTGCGTTCCAACCTATTCCTGAGCCCTCAGCGGTTACTCTGCTGCTGGTTGGCAGCTCTACACTATTCCTGCTCCGAAGGACACCTGGCGGCCAGAAAGTATGCGTCCGAACGAGTAACGTGCGGCCCAACTTTTCGCTGCACTGGACCGGGAGCAGCCGGTTCACTTTGGTTCCAGTAGCGAGGTCGCTGGCGGCTGCTCCCGGCCAGTGAGCTCAGTCGTTGCCAATAAGCAAAATGTCATACTCCGCACACATGCGTGACGTGCGCGACGGGCGCTTGCCCTTGCGCCATCGGATCTCGCATTTGCGTTCGTGTGCCAATCACATGGCGGACAAGTATGGTGTGAGCAGGTCGGTCATTTTGGACCAGATTGGGATTAAGGATCAGTACGGTCCTGGCGAATTGCCGTCCGCTTCGGCGGTTCTTCATGCTGCGGCCTTGCTTGATGAGATTAAACATAAGGGCATACATGGCGGCTAGAATCACTGCACCGAACGCGGGCGGCCCACGTCAGTTTCCTATTCGGATAGTATGGGCCGCCCGCGTCGGTGAGTTCTGTCGTTGAGCGGTTTCACACACTTTATGAATACTCAAGCATTCACCACAGTTCGCACGACTCGGACACCGATGGAGGCCGGTCTGTTTATCAGCATCCTAGAAAATGCGGGGCTTCATCCAGTCAGCGTGGATACTGCCAGCAGTTTTTCGTTCGCAGGTGCGGAGATCGAGTATCCGGTGCGTGTGCCAACGGCAGAGGCAGCAGAAGCGCGAGAGATTCTTAATTCATACGATAAACCAGCCGCCTAACGAACGACCTAGCGTGGACTTGGGGTGGTCAGTTCTATTTACATCTTCACGCGCTTGGCCCGGTGTCGGTGAGCCGGGAGGTAGGCCAGCAAAATAAACTCTATGAAATGTTTCAGCATGTGGTTGAGTGTTTCCACCTTTGTCGCACCAGGCGTATTCGCACAGGAGTTCATCAACTTGGATTTTGAGTCTGCAAACGTGCCGCATTTGTCTCCTGAAGAATGGGGAGGAGACTATGTTCCCATCGCTGATGCTGTTCCGGGGTGGACATGTGCTATTGATGGAGTCCAAGTCACACAAGTTCTAAACAATAATGGGACGCAAGGCGGGCCGAGTCTCAGCATTTGGGGACAAAGAGCTACTCTAGTAGGGGGCGTTCTTCAGGGCAGCCAAACGGTCATCTTGAGCGCAGGCTTTGGCGATGACTTTGGACACACCACATCCCTGTCCCAAACAGGACTGATCCCACTCTCTGCCAGGTCATTGTTGTTCAAAGCTGCACCATACGATCAAGCTACCCCCGGACCTGCGGACGGGTTGTTCTCCGTTTTCATGGGAGGCCGCAGCGTGGATTATTATCCCCTTTCGATTGGGGCCAATTACACGCTGTATGGCGCCACTATTCCTGCGGAGTTTCCGGGGACTGTTCAGTCTCTGAGCTTTACGGATGCATCTTTTCCCGGTACTTGGCATTACGAAAAGCTGGATGACATTCAGTTCACAGCGGATCCGATTCCAGAGCCCAGCTTGATGAGTTTCGTCGCATTAAGCGTTGCCCTGACGATATCGCGATCAAAGAGGGCCTAACCCCAAGAGGTTTATTGCTGCGGAGTGTTTTCAATCCTATCTATCCGCCGGGCACTCGCCCTCCATACAAGCGGAGCGAGCCAGACCAATCGTCCAAGCGAATCCGCTCCGTCAAAGTGATGTGTTTGTTCAAAGTTGAAACCAGCTCTCCGACCAGGCGCTGGCAGCTGTGCGTCTCACAGGCGTCCGTCTGGGGTCCACGCTCTGGCGTGCCGAGCGAGCAACGAGACACGCCAAATCCAGCTTGAGTCAGGTGCCTGATTCGGCACAATGGCAAGGTGCTCATCTTGCGCAACCTCTTGGTTTTGGCGTTGGCGCTGGGTCTGGCCGGGTGCGCTGCCAGAACCCGCAACGGCAGCGCTGTGGGCACCTCCGGCTCTGCCGACCAAGTGACTCTCCAGGATCCAACCGCCCTCGCGGCACCGCCTGGCACCACTCCTTCGACCTCCCCTGGAACAACTGCGGCTCCTGTTACCCGTCCCGCATTGAAGCCGGCCCTGCCCGCCGCGCCATCGGCGGAGATCGCGAACGTCTGGATTCCCCTGGCCGCCTGGTGCGCCACCAACAACGGCTCGCCTCCGCGCCTGGTCGAAGCCGGGGCGCAGCCGGTGTACGCCATCGACGGGGCGACCGGTAAATTCACCGTGCGAGTCGCTACGCAAGTAGCCACGTGGGACGGGCTGGAAATCCGGCTGGGCTACGCGCCCCAAATGGCGAATGACCAACCGATGCTCCATGCGCTGGACCTGACCAAGACCGTGAAACCCTTGCTGGCTGGCCCCGCCCCGCAACGCTTGCCGGAACGCCCCACCATTGTCCTCGATCCCGGCCACGGCGGCACCGATGCCGGCGCCAAGAGCGTGCTGGGACCGTATTACGAAAAATCCTACACCCTGGACCTGGCCTTTCGTCTGCGCGACCTGCTGACCGCGGCGGGATGGCAGGTGCATCTCACCCGCACGCGCGATGTGGATATGTCTTTGGCGGACCGGGTCGCCTTTGCGGAGCGGCATCGCGCCGACCTTTTCGTAAGCCTCCACTTCAATTCGCTCGCCCCCAACCAGGTGGAATCGGGGCTGGAAACCTATTGCCTCACCCCCGCCGGGCTGCCGTCGAACCTGACGCGGGGTTATGCGGACGACCTCACGCAAGTCTGGCCCAACAACGCATTTGATGTGGAGAACCTGCACTTGGCCGCCCGGGTTCACCGCGCCCTGCTGCGGGCCACGACCATGACCGACCGCGGCATCCGGCGCGCCCGGTTCCTGGGCGTGCTGCGCAATCAGAACCGCCCGGCCATCCTGGTTGAGGCCGCCTATATTTCCAACCCGAGCCAGGCCCAGCAAGTGGCTTCGGCCGCCTTTCGCCAGAAACTGGCTGAAGGACTCGCCGGCGCGCTCCTGGGAAGCCGCCAGACCGCCTCGGAACCGGCCCCCGCCCGCGCGATCACCGGACAATGACGACGACTGCCACTACCCATCCTGCCTCCACCACCGCCGCCACGGCGCAAACCACTCCCTGCCGTACCGGGGACCACATCCTCGTGACCGGCGGCGCCGGGTTTATCGGCTCGCATCTCGTCGAACGCCTGCTGCGTGAGGGCCACCGGGTGGTGGTGATCGACGATCTCTCCACTGGCAGCTTGCAGAATCTCCAGGCAGTTAGTGGTCACCCCAAACTGCAATTCATCGAGAGCAAAGTCTCCGTCTGCCCGGATCTGCGGGATCTGGTCGCCCGCGCGCAGAAGATCTTTCACCTCGCCGCCGCGGTGGGTGTGGACCTCGTGGTGAAATCGCCCATCCACACGCTCGAGACCAACCTCCACGAAACCGAAGTGCTCTTTGAGGCGGCAGCTCCGCACCGCGTGCCTACGCTGATTGCCTCGACTTCGGAGGTCTACGGTAAGAGCGCGAAACCGGCCTTTGATGAGGAGGACGACCTGCTGATCGGTCCACCGCACCAGGCCCGCTGGGGTTACGCCTGCTCTAAGCTGATGGACGAATTCCTGGCCATGGCCTACGCCCGCGAGCAGGGGATGCCCGTGGTCATCACCCGGTTTTTCAATACCGTGGGCCCGCGCCAGACCGGCCGCTACGGCATGGTGCTCCCGCGTCTCATCGCCGCCGCCAAATCCGGCGCGCCACTGCCGGTCTTCGGCGACGGTGGCCAAAGCCGCTGCTTCGGCTACGTGCTCGACACCGTGGAAGCGGTCATTCGCCTCCTGGACAACCCGGCCGCGCATGGCCAGGTGTTTAACATCGGCGGCACCGAGGAAATTTCCATTCTGGATCTCGCCCGCCTGGTGATCGAGCTGCTCGGGTCCAAGTCCTCCATTCAGTTCATTCCCTACACGGAAGCCTACGCCCCCGGTTTCGACGACATGCGCCGACGCAAACCCGTCACCGACAAGCTGGCCAGGGTAACCGGTTTCCGCCCCGCCACGTCCCTCCGCAAGATCATCGAGCTTACCGCCGCCAGCCTTTGATTCGGATTTCATTGGAAACTAACTAAGTCAGCGGGCCAGTCCTATCACCAGCATCGTCAGGCCATTGTGCGGAGTGGCAAACATTTAGTCTTTTCTCCGCAGCTCAAATTTCAAAGAATGGCAGCGTAACCTGAAGTCAGCATATCATGTTGGCTACAATGGGAATGGAACCGAACTCCGGAACACCAAGTGGCGCTGCCAGCGGGAAACCACCTAACCCGCCGGACCAGGCTTTGACTTCTCCCGATATCCCCGTCTCACTCCTCTCCGACTCCATCGCCGACCTCATCCAGCAGCGCGGTCTCACACCCCCTTCCCGCCTCGGGCTGAGTGGGGAACTCGACCGCTTTGAAATCCTCCGTCCCCTCGGCGAAGGCGGCATGGGCATCGTGCTGCTGGCGCGCGACACCCGCGATGCCCGCCTGGTCGCCATCAAAATGCTGCGGCCCGAGTTTCGCGAGCAGCCGCGGATCGCCGAGCGTTTCCTGCATGAAGCCCGGCTCCAACAACAGCTCAAGCATCCCCATCTGCTCCCCGTGCTGGAGGTCTGCGAACGACCGCAGGGCTCCTACTTCGTGATGCCTTACTGCGACCGTGGCAGCCTGGCCCAACTCCTCCAGCCCGGCACCCCGCTGGACACCGCCACCATTCTGCCTATAGCCCTCGCGGTGGCCGAGGCCCTGTCGGCCGCCCATGCGGAGAACATCGTCCATCGCGATCTCAAACCGGGTAACATCCTGCTGAACTCGGACGGCACCGCGTGGGTGGGCGATTTCGGCCTGGCCAAACCATTTTCAAACGAAGCGATCAAAGAAGTGGGCCGCGAAAAGGGGGAAGGCACGGTGCCGTATATGTCTCCAGCAGTGGCGGCGGGCCAGGCGGAGGACACGCGGTGCGACATCTATTCATTTGGGGCGGTGTTGTATGAGATGCTCACCAGTCAGGCGCCTTATCGGGGGTCTAGCGCGGATGCGGTGCGCCCACTGATCGTGGCGGGACCGCCGGTGGCGATCGAGAAGCTCAACCCGAAGGCGGACGCGGGGCTCCGAGCGATTGCGGAGGGAGCGATGGCGCGGGAACATCGGGACCGTTACGCAAACATGGTCGACGTGGTGGCGGATCTGCAGCGGCGCCAGCAGGGCAAAGCTCCCCTCGGCCCCGGGCGCACCGTGTGGCATCCGAAAGCATTGCTGGAAGCGGTGCCCCCGCGGGTGGCGCGGTGGCTGGCGGTGGCGGGGTGCGCAGGCTTGGTGTTGCTCGTTGGCTGGCTGGCATGGCCTAAACCCAAGTTCGAGCGCGTGCAGACCATCATTACCCCGCTCGTGCCGTCGTGGAAAGCCGGCCAGGTAAGCACCTGGGAGGGGTTCTCAGGCCCCAAGGTGCTCGTGCCTTCGGAAGGCCGGTTGCTGGTGTATGACATGCAGGGCCAGGTTCTATCCCGATGGCCTTTACGGCAAGGCCAGGCCAAGGACATCAGAGTCGTCAAAACCATGGACGTGGAGGCCGATGGAACGGAGGAAGCCCTCGTCACATGGGTGGACGGCACCAATAGCGCCTTGTCCGTGATCAATGCGAACATGCTCGAATTGGCTCGATTTGCGACGCCGGCGGGTGAATTTCTTGAGAAGAATAAATACTTTGGTGCAATATTCGATCTTGTCGAAGTAATTCCACCCGCTCAGAGTCGCGACGGGCGCCGCAAAGTCATTTCCACCATAACCTCGGGCTATGGCTCTGGTCCTCGAGGGCTGGACTGCTACGATTACGAAACGGGAACGAACGTCTGGTCACTCCGAGGCGCCAGCCAGTTTTTCTCGCTGGCAACCCTCGATTTGGATCAGGATGGCATTCTCGAAGTTCTGACTGGCAGCTCCGCCAACAACAACATTCGATCCGATGCCATGGGCTTTACCGATGCCGTCTCCGCGCTGTTCGCGTGGTCTGACACAGGAAAGTTGCTGTGGCGAAAGGAACTGGGAGGGGTCTTCAGCAGCGTCGCGCTTCTCTGGGCTGGAACTAATGCGCACGGCGTGCCGAGAATTCTGGCGGCCGTGCGAACCCACGAGCAGGACCACGCAAAGCATGTTTCCAGGGTTTTCTGGATGGATGCCCAGGGCAACGAGTTGCAGAGCTATAATCCCAACGCGTGCCTAAAGAGTTTCCTGATCACGGATCTAAACCAGGACGGGAACCGGGAGATTCTCTGCAGCGATTGTCAGGGCTGGAGTCACGTGTTGAACGACGAGCTAAAGTTACTGCGCAAGGTTCAGGTTATCAAAGGCTGGACGCCGCGACCGGACAGCCTGGACCATGTTATTATCGAGTTTCAGCAATGTGCTGATTTCGATGCGTCGGGTCGAAAACACGTGCTCGCCAAGTCGGCCATTTTCCCTGAAGGCAAGGACTTCAATCCCGGCAATCTGAAAAAGCCTTCGACGACCAACCCCAAAAACGTGCAATTGCTCATGCTGGATGAGGAACTCCGGGTCGTCGCCCACCACCTGTTGGCCAGAAAAGCGTCTGCTGAGCACCATTGGACACCCCTATCCGCGGATGTGGACGATGACGGTGCCCAGGAAATCCTTCTCCTGAGCGACCGCCTGGAGATTCTAAAGTTTCGGCCGAGGTGACGCGTATCTCCCGCCCGCGATGGCTACCGCCGGGTATAAATGGCCTGGCTGGTGTAATCGATGCGGTAAGGCACACCTTGATCTGTTCCTAACAAATATCCCGAAGTGTCTAGAGTGAACCCGGTGGCCGTGATCGTCCCCCCGCCATCGACCAGGCTCAGACTGACGATGGAGTCCGGGTCGTGCGTCACATAGGCCTCGCCCGTGACGGTCAGGATGTTGCCGCTGATGATGCCGACACGGCTTGGGGGCGGAATATGGCCGGAGGGGTCGATGGCCAGGTAGCCAAAGCTGCAGCCCACCTGCGTGATGACGGCCTCGGACGTGCCGGTAGCGGAGAAGCTCTCAGCCGCGCCCCCCCAGGCAATCGTCAAGGTGATCGATTCCTCGACGGAATAATTGCCGGCAATACTACCGCAGTTCCCCCACTGGCTCCAGGGGCTTGGGGTTAACGAAAGGCTGCCTTGGGTGGTGCTCAGTTGGTAAATCCCCGTCTCATTCGGGTCGAACGAGGTGGCCTCCAAGTAATAGATGGTGTCGCCTGCCAGATCTACGGACATGCTGGACCCGCCATTGTCCGCCCCATCGTCTTTTCTGGCCACCTGCCGCAACTGGCTGTCATACAAAATCAGGTAGGTGTCAAACCCGGTCATTTCGATCGTCGTGGCCCCGGACCCCGTCAGCAGATAGTAATCGGCAAAGGCGCCGCTTCGGCCGTGGGAGGGTGGATCCGAATCGGTGAGGGTGCCGTTGACGAACGATCCGGCTTGAACCGTGCCTTCGCCCAGCCTGAGCGTGAAATACCCTTTGGTGAATTTGCCGTCGGCGGTCCAGGCGGTCACTTCCACCTGCTCTTCGACCAGGCTGGTCAGCGCCTCCAACACGCCAATGGTGGTGCTGGCATACCTCACCTTGCCTTTTGACGTCCGCACGATGTATTGGCCGCTGGCCGGGTCAATGTCCACCGCCTGAACATAATTCTCCAGCGTGCCGTGCGGCGGCTGGTCATTCCATCCCACAATGCGCCAATCGTAGTAAACCACCGAGGCGTTCTTCACTTGCACGCTCAGCTCGAGCTGCATGTGCGCATCGTCTGCGCTGCACGTGGGGATTACGTCGCGTGACCCCGCATTGCCCCGGAAGACCCGGCCCGAGACCTCGACCGGACTGCCGATGGAACACGTCGGGACGCCGAGTTCCACGGAGTAAACATAAGGCGTGCCCGCAGGCAGCCCGTTGTCGGGATCATCGCCGCTCCCGCCGCCGTCGTCGCCGCATCCGGGTATGAGACCCAGGACCAGGAGGGCCGCCAGCAGCGGCACTCTGCGCTTCAGATTGAGGTCGGATTTGCTTTTAGTTTTCATGGTAATCCTGATTGCGGGGTTAGCGAACGTTGAAAGTTTCTGAAGCGAGCCGCACCGATTGTCGCTCCGGATGATACAGATCCACTTGGTAGGTGCCCGCGGGCCAGCCGTCGTTGACCCGTAGCCAAACATAGTTGTAGCTCGTTCCCGGCCGCACCTTCTCCAGCTCGGCAAACACCATCCGATCATCCTTCGGATTGCGCCACACGGCGAAAACGTGGCTCAGGTTTTCCAGGCCGCGCGCGTTTTCAAACACCGCGTAGACCTGTTGAGACCCGGCGGGAATGACGTGAGTGGAACCAGTCACCGTCCCGTCCGACGCGCAGGCATCGGTCAGAATCAACCCGGACCGGAGTGGCGCAGCGGCAGTGTCGCCACGCACGGCGTCAAACACCTCCATCACAGCAGCCGCCTTGTCCTCCCGGGCCAAAGTGAATTGTCGTGGAATCCGGAACCCATCTTCCAGCAGGCTGGCCACCTCCTCCGGCGGCAAGCGTTCGGCGAGTTCCCGCGCAAGCACCTTCATGTCGTCCCGATCCACTTGATCCAGCGTGGACAGCTTTCTATCGGCGGCAAAACGGATCAGGGCCTCCGCCGCGGCGCGGGAGGCTCCAGTGCTCCCGGTCAGGAGATTCTCCAATCCGCGCACACGCTCACCTGGGGTTGCCGGTTTGGATGCCGCTGCGGTAACTCCCGGTCCTGATTCCAGCAGCTCCACCGAGGCAAAGTCGCTTGGGCTGTCAGCGGGAATTGAGGCGGATCCCGTCAAACCGGTACCTTCAGGCTCCGCAGACCCACTCCCAGGCCCCACCGCCACCGACCGCACCATGGTATAAAACCCGGGCACCACCACACCTAGCAACAAAACGACCAGCAGCACGAGATAGAAGAGGGGATTCCTGGATCGGGAATTACTCCTGCACGTCGAATAGTCGTCGCAAGTCTTCATAGCAAACCCCAGACCAAACCCGGGCGCTGCTGTTGGTGAATGGCAAGGTTTGTAGAATATCTAAACGCAAAAGTCAAGATTCTTTTTTCCAACAGACATCCCGGCCGTGCAAGGCACGGACTGGGGCAAGCTCACCTATGGAAGATCCTGGCCGACTCCTCTTCGTCAGACCTGTCGCGGCAGTAGGCCCTCTCACGACATTCGTGTTCCGCCAGGCAAACCGGGCGGGACACGCAAAGCGACGACGCACAACCCATCAAAGTTCCTTCAGCCGATAGAACCGTTTGGTGTGGCTGCCCGAATCCGAGTCCTTGAAAATCAGCCTCCCCTCAGCCGGAATGGTATTCGTCGCCACAGACGTCCATTGCTTCAAATCGGACGACGCCTCGACCAGGCACTGCCTCCCCGCGGTGCCGCTAAGCACGAACGTAAAACCCCCGTCGTTCCAACCTGAGTCGGTCAGCAAGACCGTAGAGCCGACAATGATCCGTACGGAGGTCAGTGCTAATTCCTGATGCAACGGTCCGTTCGGCGACCACCAGGCGAACGGAATCCACCCTTGCGCCGCACCCAGTTCAAAGTCCGAGGCAGGGAGTTCCGCTACGGTGTTTCCCTCAGCCCAATTAGCCGCCCAGGCAGGATGTGTGCCTGACATGATCTGTGCCCCGTTGTAAGTCCCCGCCATCGCCACCACCAGGTAATATGTCCCGGGCATCTGCGGCGCGATCAGGTTCACGTCCACCGTCTCGTTATTCACCCCCGTCCCGATCCAACCGTTCTCCACCCAGTAAGAAGTCTCCGGCTCACCCCAGGTCGGCGTCACCGCCACCGGTGCGATAGCCCCGCCGGGCATCCCATTGCTCACAATCACACTGAAGGATCCTTGCAACGCGGCGCCTGGCGCTACCGTAATTTCCCGGATCTCGGCAGAAACCGCCTGACCAGCCAGCATGCCCGTTCCCAACCTCAAGGTGCTTAATGGCACATACGTGCGGACAATGATCCGAACGGAAGTCAGCGCCATCTCGCCGCGAGTTGGCCCGGTCGGCGACCACCAATCAAAGGGTATCCATCCCTGAGCCGCACCCAATTCAAAGTTGGAGGTCGGAAGCTCCGCCACCAAGTTCCCATGTTCCCAGTTCGCATCATACCCAGGATGGGTGCCCGACATGATCTGTGCCCCGTCGTAGGCCCCCGCCATCGCCACCACCAGGTAGTAGATCCCGGGCGTCGTTGGCGCCGTTAGATTCACGTCCACCGTTTCGGTGTTTACCCCCGTCCCAATCCAACTGTTCTGTACCCAGTAAGCGGTCTCGGGATTGCCCCAGGTCGGCGTGACGGCCACTGGCGAAATCGCACTCTCCGGCATGCCGTTGCTCACAATGATGCTAAAGCTTCCCTGAAGCGCTGCGCCGGGCTCAACTGTAATTTCCCGCGTGGTGACAGACACGGTTTGCCCCGCAAGACTCCCGCTTCCGAGGCGGACCGTGTTCAAAGCCGGGGTCCCATCCACGATGATCCGCACGGAGGTCAGTGCCAATTCCTGATGCAACGGTCCATTGGGCGACCACCAGGCGAACGGAATCCACCCTTGCGCCGCACCCAGTTCGAAGTCCGAGGCAGGAAGTTCCGCCACGGTATTACCTTCAGGCCAGTTGGCCGCCCAGCCAGGATGTGTGCCTGACATGATTTGTGCCCCGTTGTAAGTCCCCGCCATCGCCACCACCAAGTAATATGTCCCAGGCACCTGCGGCGCGATTAGGTTCACGTCCACCGTCTCGTTATTTACCCCCGTCCCGATCCAACCGTTCTCCACCCAGTAAGAAGTCTCTGGCTCACCCCAGGTCGGCGTCACCGCCACCGGTGCGATAGCCCCGCCGGGCATCCCATTGCTCACAATTACACTGAAGGATCCTTGCAACGCGGCGCCTGGCGCTACCGTAATTTCCCGGCTCTCAGCAGAAACCGCCTGACCGGCGAGCATACCGGTTCCCAAGTGAACGGTGTTCAAGGCTGCGGAAGCAGATTGAGTCAATACGATGGCCAAGAGCAGGCCCGGTATTCTGAACGGAGTTGTGGTCATGGGGTTAGGGTTGAGAAACTGTTTATCATCCATGTGCGGCTTGGTCCCGTCTCGGATTTCCGTTCTGACATTCATCTGCGTTTGTCTGATCCCGGAAAGGTGTTTCCGGTGCGGTGTGGTCCACCGCACAGAACCCCTTCCCATATCTCTTTACGCAGGCGCAGTTCAAATCTTCTAAAAAATGTTCAAAAAAGTTTTTGGAGGGCAGGCGAGGGGCGACGGGACTACGGACCATAAGACTATGGGACCATCGGACTACAGGACTATGTGACTATGAGACTGGCGGACGATAGGACGCCGAGATCATTGCTCCAGCTTGATGAACTCAATCGGGTCGCGGACGACGAGAATCGGTTCGGGGTCGGAGGAGGGGAGGAGAAAACAACGGGGTCTGATGATCGTACCATCGGTGATGCGTTCGGAAATGACGCGCCTGGCCAAAACCTCCAGGCGGGAACTCAGGACCAGAAGGGTTTCATTCCGACGCGTGATAACAGGCACGCTCAAGGGTTCGTCGCCTGGATGATAGGTGTCGGACTCCACAAGCACCTGGGCCATCCTGATGACTAATTCGCGCCCCGGGGGACGGGCAAGATCTGACGCACCGATGATCTCCGCTTCCACATAACTGCTGACGTTGCTCATGAGCAGCATTTTGGGGCGAGTGGATTGGAGTTCATGATCGAGCACGTGGAGAAAGCCTTCCCGGTCCACCGCGACCACTTCACTTCGCTTGTCCCCATCCAGGTCCAGGCGCAAGGCCGACTGCAACTGAAGCCCGGGGCTATACTGGGCCAGCAATTTGCCGTCGCTGTCGAAATGGGAGATGGTGCTCTCGATAGACTCTCCGCTGTCCTTCTCGTAGAAAGGATTGCACCACACAAACACCCAGACCCCTTCAACCGACGGCGCGGTGTCGGCGGTGGGCAAAGGCCTGGCAGAGCTGTAAGGGCCTCCCAGTTGCTTCTGCCATCGCAGCTTGCCGTCATGAGATAGCAGGTAAAAGAAGCTATTCGTGTCCCAGGTGACCTCGTGAAGACTCAGCGCATTCGTCACCGCAGCCCCGTTGTTCGGGGAATCGCTGCCGAGAAGCACCTCGTCCAGACCGTCGCCATCGACGTCCTGAACGGCCACCCGCGAGGCAAAAGGAGCGGTCTCGAAGAACCATTTTTGCTGTCCCGTCTGCAGGTCGAAGCAGCAAAGTCCGCGAGGACGGCGTGGACGACCGCTGGTGACTTCCGCCAGCAGTTCCGGCCTGCCATCGCGATCGAGATCGGCCGCTTTTCTGGCCAACAATAACGTTCCCTCCTGGCCAAACTCCCCTGTCTCACTAAACCCGCCTTCAAAGGAGAAACGCTTCAACAGGTGGCTAAAGCGATCCACTGCGGCGATGTGCGCCACTGAACGTCGATGTTCAGGATCCAGCACCCACCACGAGACCAACGCCTCCGGCAAATTGTCGTTGTTGACGTCCTGCAACAGTCTCAGCACTAAAGGTCCATCGGGGATACTAAAGGCGACGTGCTGTGGCGTGAGTAAGCCATGGTTAAGAATCGCGCGCACCTGCCGGGGTTCGCAAAAGACCAGGTCAGTCCGGCCATCACCGTCCCAATCCCCCGGCTCCACGTAATGCATGTGGGCAGAGACATCGTTGGCGGGGATGCTCCGCACGGTTTTGAGCTGGTAGGGCCGGAGCGAACGGGCGAACCAGACCCCGGCAAACGCCAGGAGGAGCACGATGCCGGCAACGAGAATTCCCTGCCGCGCGCCGCGGTGGGTGGCCGATCCGCCAGACCGGATCCGCTCCAGGTCCGCGCATACGTCAGCCATTTCGGCGTAACGCTCGCGCAGGGTCCGGGCCATCGCCTTCTCCGCCACGCGGGCCAGTGATTTGTCCGCTTGGGGATTGACCCGCAGGATGGCGGGGGGTGGGCCGGCTTTGACCTGGTCCAGGATCGCTTTGGCATCGCCGCCGCGGTAGGGCGGTTGGCCGGTCAGCAATTCGTAGAGCAGGGCTCCGAAAGAATAGACATCGTAGCGCGTATCCTCTTCCTCGCCGGCGGCGACCGCGGGCGACATGTAGGGGGCGGTCCCTTCCAGTCGCGTTTTGTCGAGCGACAAAAAGGAATCATTGGTCACGCTTCGGGCGAGGCCCAAATCAGCGAGTCGCACGGAACCGTTCTCGTCGAGCAATACGTTTTCGGGTTTAACGTCGCGATGAATGAGCCCCGGGGTCTTGTGCAGGAACCGGAGGGCTTCGGCCAGTTGCCCGGCGATCTCCAGAATCCGTTCCCTGGGCAACGGTTTGCGCTCCGCCAGCAGCGTGCGCAGGCTGCCCTGGTCAAAACAGGGCATGACAAAATACGGACCGCGCGCCCGCTCACGGATCTCCAGCACGGGGAGCAGGTGCGGGTGGTTAAGCCCCTGTAAGCGTTTGGCTTCCCGGATAAACCGCTGGGTGAGTTCCGGGTCCGCCGCCAGGTCGGGCCGCATGAGCTTGATCGCAACCTGCTGGTTGGAGCGGGAATCGCGAGCGAGAAAGACCACTCCCATTCCGCCTCGGCCGATGAGTTGCAGGATCTCAAATTCGTCCAGTTGGGCGAGCACCCCGAGGTGAGGCGGCGCGGTCAGAACCCCCTGCGTGATCAACTCTTGAACTGGGCCGGAAAAGGAGGAACCCGGTGGATCGGCAGCGGCGGCGTTGCTGGGGTTTTCGGGATTCAAGGGGCTGGGGCGGATAGAGATTTCAGGGCGCGGTCGAAAATCTCTCGCGTGGGCGCATCGATCCAGGGGCGGCGGACGGCCCAAGTTAGGCCTTGGGCCAATTGGTCGTCTTTGAGTTCGGTGATGCGTTTGTGGCAGCGCACCAGGGCCACGGCAATGGCAGCGTAATACAGTACGGTGGCGACATCTTTAGGGAGGAAACTACCGGCCGCTTCGCGGTTGGCTTTGGCGAAGTCTTTGGTGAGCACAAGAAGTTCCAGCGGCGGCGAGGGATGATTCAGGAGATCGGCAAAGCTCTTGAGCAAGAGGCGCTGCGAATCCGCCAGCAGCCGGACCTGGCCCGCCACGAGGGGCCCGAGCTCGGAGAGGTCCGCCGTCACCGGCTGCACCATCTGGTATTGGAAGATGTCGCGGAGCTCGGTTTCGGAGTATTTCCGCTGCGGCTCATCGTATAATTGCAGCACCCGCGCCAGCCGGTGGCTTCGGTCGCCCCCGCTGCTCATCGCACTGTCTGGCGTTGCAAATTTCGTCATAAACCATCGCACCCTGGCGAGCGCACACACGCCCCCACAATGATTAGATACGCAAACCGGCGCGACTTCTTCTGGATAATTCGCGTATTAATGCACGAATTTCCTCTTCCACATCCCCGCCCGGCCCGGCAGATTCCGTCGCCGCCTGCCGGAGCGCCTTGGCAAAGAGCTTTTTGGCGTCGAACACCGCTTTGTGAACGTGACCGGTGCTGGGCAGGTTATGCTCCTGGGCCAATTGGGCGACGTCAGGCCTGTGGCTGCCTTCCATGATGGGGTCGAAGACGCAACACCGGAAGAGTTTCCAGTGCAGCTCCTTCTCTTCCGCCCGAGCGTTCGCCTCCATCAATTCCAGCGCGCGCTGAATCGTGACATCGGCCCAATCCTCGGCATAACGATCCTCGCAGACCGGTTCGTTCCGGGTCTTGGGCAGGTCTTCGGAGGACACCAGGCCCCCTTGCGGCATCCGCTTCTGGGCGTAAGCCTTGCGCCGTTCATCGGTGGCGAAATGAACCAGCGCCTCAGCCAGAAAGGCCCGAAATGGACCCCTTGCCCGGGAAGCTTTTGTCAGGAGATGCTTCTGCAGGATTTTGGCCAGATGAAAACTTTGCAGAATATCCCGGGCGTCGTCCTCCTCCAGGCCGCATTTCCAGTACAGATGGCGCAACAGGGGGCGTTCGTAGCGTTTCAACAGGTTGTCCAAGGCCGCCAACGCGGCGTCACCGTTGCCGCTGCCGGCGAGCTCGACCTCAGTCCAAAGCGTTGTAGGAAAATATCCTTCGCTCATAAGCCCGATGCAAAAAGGACGCCCCACGCATAACCAAAACCACCCGGTCTGTCACGGGGAAACTGGTGCTAATTGCAGCGGGGGAATCACTTCCTACGCGCGAACGCCGAAGTCTTCGAGCAAGAGGCTGGCACTGATCCGGGCGGACTCGAAGATCACCGGCAATCCGCTGCCGGGATGCGTGCCACCGCCCACGAGGTACATGCGGTCGAATTCCTCGAACCGGTTTTGCGGGCGGAAATGCAGCATTTGGCCGAGGCTATGCGCCAGGTTGAAGGTGGCGCCGCGGTAGATGCCCACTTTCTGCTCCCACTCGACCGGGGTCACCACGCGCTCGAAGCGGATGCGCTTCTCGATGTCGTCCAGACCCAGTTTGGCGAGTTGCCGCAAGGCGATGCCCCGGTAGCGGGCACGCTCTTTAGACCAATCGATATTTGGATGCTGGTGGCTGACCGGCAGCAGCACGTAGAGCGCGCTGTGGCCGGGCGGCGCCATGGTGTCATCAGTGCGGCCCGGGTTTTCCACGTAGAACGAAGGATCCTCGGTGAGCACGTGCTGGTTCTCAATTTCGTCCAGGTTCCGACGATAATCTTTGGCGACGTAAATGTTGTGGTGCTGGAGTTGATCGCACCGGCCCTCGATACCGAGGTACAGCATGAAGGTGGAGCAGGAGAACCGTTTGCGGGCAATGGTTTCATCGGTCCAGCGGCGGCGCAGGCGGTTGGGCACCAGGTGTGTCATGGCGTGGCCAAAGTCGGCGTTCAACACCACCGCGTCGGCGCGATGCTCTCCCTGCCCGGTGCGCACGCCCACCGCGCGGCGTCCTTCAAAAAGGACTTCCTTCACCGGCTCATTGAGCCGGATGGTCACGCCCAGTTCGGTGGCTACGCGGGCCATGCCCTTGGTCAGGGCGTTGCAGCCGCCGATGGGGTGAAAGATGCCGTATTCGTATTCCAGGAAGGAGAGGATGGAAAACAGGCTCGGGCACTGGAAGGGCGACATCCCGAGGTACTTCGATTGGAAGGTGAAGGCGAGCTGCAGCCGTGGGTCGCTGAAGTAGCCCGCCAGTTCCGCGTGCAGCGACTTCCACGGCTTCAGGTAAGGCAACACCGCCAGCAACCGCGTCTGCAACAGGCTTGTCCAACCCAGAAAGGGCGCTTGCAGGCAGGGCGCAAACTTCTCCAGCTTCACCCGGTTCTCCGTCATGAACCTGCGGAACTGTGGGGCGTCGGCCGGGGCGATCTTGGCGATCTCGGCCACCATGCGCTCGACATCGGCCGAGCATAACAGTTCGCCGCCCGCGCCAAAAACCAGCCGGTATTGCGGATCGAGTTTCTTCATCGGCACCTCGCGTTTGAGGTCCCGTCCGACAGCGGCAAAGATCTCCTCCAGGATTTGGGGGTAAAGGAAGAAGGTCGGGCCGAGGTCAAAGCGAAAGCCGTCGCCCTCAATGGCGGAGGTGCGTCCGCCAACGTACGACTCCTTTTCGATGATCGTGACTTCCAAACCGGCCTTGGCCAGTAACATGGCAGCCGCCAGTCCGCCGGGGCCGGCGCCGACCACTAATACACGTTTGGGCATGCCGCAGGTTAACTGAAACACCCGTCCCTTGGCAATGTTAGTCGCGAGTTTGGGGCGAAGCCCCAGATCGCGTCGTGTGTGCGCCATTTTGGCGACGGCAACTTCAGCCCTGGTAATCCGTGGACCAAATCCCTGAACCGTCATGGCCACGACCTATTCTCTGGAAGGGGGCTTTTGACGAACCCCGGTTTCCGACATAGAGTTGTTATTGGAGCGGGGACACTATCCCGCTTTCCAAAAGCTTACTAAAAGCGTAACCATAAGTATGGCAGTAGAATTGCAGCAAGCCATGATCGCAATCGAAGAAACCACTGCGGTGCAAGCTGATGGAAGCTTGGTCGTGCGGAATCCCGAGTTAAAAGCCGGCGACCGCGTGAAAGTCATCGTCTTATTTGAACCGCAGGCCTCGAAGCAGAGCGGTGCCTGCTCGCGCCCCCGCTTAGACCAGGACTGGGCAGGAGGACTAAGTGACCTCGATGAGAAGATCTCCTCAGTCGATCTCCAGCACAAAGCCAGTGAATGGCGGGGTGATTGAGAACAGGTCACGAATGCCATGCGGACGCAACGTCTTGATTTTGACGATGCCTACCAGTACGTCCTCTGCGAACGCGACAAGTTGGTGTTTGTAAGCTTCGACGCCGACTTCGACGCTTCGGATCTGCGCCGCTTCACACCAGCGCAGATCGTGGCCACCCTTCCCTCGGCTCCACCCTCGCCGCAGACTTAAGCCTGCACAGCTCAGTCTGCCAGGAACCCAAACGCCCGCTTGAGGGTCTGCAACTTTATCTTCGGCGGCGGGTAACGCATGGGCAGGTCTACGGCAAAAGGCCGGCGCATGATGGACCGGCGGTGGGTGAAGCAGTCGAAGCTCGCCTTGCCATGATAAGCGCCCATGCCGCTCTCGCCCAAACCTCCAAACGGCAAATGCTTTCCGACCATGTGGGTGACGGTGTCATTCACGCATACGCCTCCTGACCGGGTCGAGGCAAGCACGGTCTGTTCCGTCTGGCGGTCGCGCGTAAATAGATACAGCGCCAAGGGGATAGGCCGATCACGCAAAAAGCCCAGGGCGGTCTCCATTTGATCGAATTCCAGCACCGGCAGGATCGGGCCAAAGATCTCCTCTTGCATGACGGGAGCGTCCGGCGACACCTGGGTAAGAATGGTGGGCGCGAGATAAAGATCGTTGACGTCGTGCTGGCCACCTCGTTCCACCGTTCCATTACTGAGATACCCCACTAGTCGGCCGTGATGCCGGGAGTTAATGATCCGGCTGTAATCGGCGCTCTGTCGGGGATCCGGACCGTAGAACGCATCCAGGGCGCGTTTCAGCGCTTCGACCAGGGGCGCACGGATGCGGCGGTCCACGAGGAGGAAGTCAGGGGCGACGCAGGTTTGGCCGGCATTGAGGAACTTGCCCCAGGCGATCCTGCGGGCGGTAGTTTCCAGGGGGGCATCCGCGCAGACCAGGCAAGGGGATTTGCCGCCCAGTTCCAACGTCACCGGGGTAAGGTGCCGCGCCGCGGCGGCCATGACGACCCGGCCCACGGCGGAGCTGCCGGTAAAAAAAATCGTATCAAACTTTTCGCGCAAGAGCGCTTCGGCCACCTCCCGTTCGCCGGGAATCGCCGTGATGTATTCCGCGGGAAACGTGTCGCGCACAAGCTCGGTCACGGCCTGCGCGGTGGCCGGCGCGAGTTCCGAAGGTTTTAGCACCGCGCCATTGCCGGCAGCTATAGCCCCCACCAACGGTGATAACACCAATTGCAGTGGGTAATTCCACGGCCCGATGATCAGCGCCACACCGTAAGGCTCAGGTTGGATCCACCCGCGCCCTGGCCACGCCAGGAGCGGAATGCGTCCGCGGTGGGGTCCCATCCAGGCGCTCAGGTGGCGCAGCGCGTGGCGGATTTCGCTCAGCACCAGCCCGATCTCGGTGCTGTAGGCCTCGGTCGGTGATTTGCGCAGGTCGGTGTGGAGAGCCGCGGTTAACACGGCCTCCCGCTGTTGCACGGCATCGTGCAGCCGTTGTAGTTGGTCTCGGCGGAACGCCTGCGCCCGGGTGGCGCCTGTTTGGAAGAAGGCGCGTTGGCGGGCTACGGCAGCGGTAAAATCCATAATCGGCTTGGAGAACCATCGTCTCCCGCGTATAAGTGTGTCAAGCATGCTGCGATGGTTCGTGATCCTGGGGCTGTTCTGTGTCCCGTTCGCGCGAGCAGATGACCGCGCGAACCCGCTGCTCCTTTCCGGGGTGGCGGAGTTCAACGCCGCTTACCAGGCGTGGGACGGGGTGCGCTTCGCCGCGGCGGCCGAGCAATTGCGCCAGGCCAGCGCCCAAGACCCCAAATCGAGCCGGTGCGCTTATTGGCTGGGCGCGGCTCACTTCCATCATGTGCTTCATTTTCAGAGCCGTCCCACCGACCGGGCCAGCAAAGCCGCGATGGAGGCCGCCATGGATGCCGCCGTGAAAGCCTTAGCACGCGCGCTCGAACTCAATGATCGGGATGCCGAAAGCCACGCCGCCCTCGGCACGCTCTACGGCATGAAGATCAACGGCAACTGGTTGCGCGCCGCGAGGTTCGGCCCACGCGTGCAAAAACACCGCAACCAAGCCCTGGAGTTTGGCGCGCAGAACCCCCGCGTGCTTTACCTCGTTGGGACCTGCCAATTTCACACGGCAAAATCGGCGGCGTCGAAACGCGAGGCCCTGGCGACCTTGCTGGCAGCCGAAAAACTCTTCGAGACGGAATCCCTTCGGCCCGCCGAACCGCTCGAACCCCGCTGGGGGTACAGCAGTTGCCTGACCTTTGTCGGCCGCAGTTACGAATCACTTGGTGAGACCGCGTCCGCGGTGGAATACTTCCGCAAAGCCCTGGCCCTGCACCCGGCGGATCACTTCGCGCGGGAAGGGCTGGAGCGGGTCACCGGTAATAAATGAGGTTCCCATGAATAAAA
This sequence comes from Verrucomicrobia subdivision 3 bacterium UBA6082, assembly GCA_002428665.1. Lineage (GTDB taxonomy): Bacteria > Verrucomicrobiota > Verrucomicrobiia > Limisphaerales > UBA8199 > UBA6082. The sequence goes on along the minus strand of DIXK01000049.1, from coordinate 53,352 downwards.
AACGCGTCATTGTCATCGGTTCCGGGCTGGGAGGCATCTCGGCCGCCATCTCGCTGGCCCAGGAAGGCTACGCGGTCGCGATTCACGAAAAGAACGCGCAGATCGGCGGCAAGCTGAACGTGTTGAAAGCGCAGGGCTACAGCTTCGACCTCGGCCCTTCGATCCTCACCCTGCCGCATCTCTTCGGCCGCCTCTTTGAGCGCTCCGGCCGGAAACTGGAGGATTACATTCCCATCCGCACCCTGCGCCCGCACTGGCGCAACTTCTTCGAAGACGGCACGGTGGTGGACCTGTACCCCGAGCCGGAAAAGATGGCGGAGCAAGCGCGGAAGGTCGGTGAGGACCCGGTCAATGTAGAACGTTTCCTGAAGTATTCCGCCGACCTCTACGAGCTCGTCAACGACGGCTACTTTGAGCAAGGCCTGGATACCAGCGACGACTTTGCGAAGTTCTACGGGCTTTGGAAATTCACGAAGTTCGACCTTTTCCGCACCATGCACGGCGGGGTGAAGCGTTTTCTCAAAACCCGCTACTTGCAGGATGTGTTCGATTACTTCATCAAGTATGTGGGCTCATCGGCGTATCACTCGCCAGCCTTCATGAATTGCCTGCCAAACATTCAGTTCCGCTACGACCTGTGGTACGTGGACGGCGGCCTGTATAATATCGCCATTGGGCTGGGCAAGCTCATGACGGAACTGGGCGTAGAGGTGCACCTCAACAGCGAGGTGGCCGAGGTGCGCAAGCAAGGGGAGCGCGTCACCGGGATTGTGACCAAAGACGGCGCGTTTCACGCCGCGGACATCCTCGTCTCGAACATGGAAGTCATTCCCGCTTACGAGAAACTGCTGCGCGAAGACACCCAGTTTTTGCGCACACTCGAAAAATATGAACCGGCCTGCTCAGGCCTGGTGCTGGAGCTTGGGCTCGATTGCCAATACCCCCAGCTCGCCCACCACAATTTCTTTTTCTCCGAACATCAGCGCGAGCATTTCCACACCGTCTTCCGCAAACGCCAGCTCCCGCCCGACCCGACGATCTACCTCGTGGCGGCGTCCCGGACCGATCCGACCGTGGCTCCGCCCGGTTGCGACTGCCTGAAAATCCTGCCCCACATTCCGTTCATCGACGATAAGAACCCGTTGACCCGGGAGGATTACCTGGCGTTCAAGGAGCGCGTCGTGGAGAAGCTGGAGCGCATGGGTTTGAAAGACCTGCGCCAGCACGTGGTCTTCGAGCATTGCTGGACCCCACTCGACATTCAGCAACAGTATTACTCCAACAAAGGCTCGATCTATGGCGTGGTGAGTGATCGTTTCAAGAACCTCGCCTTCAAGGCGCCCAAACAAAGCACCAAGTACGCGAACTTATTCTTTGTGGGCGGGTCGGTGAATCCCGGCGGCGGGATGCCGATGGTGGTTTTGTGCGGGCAAAATGTGGCGAAGAAAGTGGTGGCATGGGACCATCCATGATCTTGTTGGGGCTGACGCTCGCGCTGGCAGCGATCGGGTTCCTGCTGCTGTGTCGGCTGAGGTCTTGCCGGCTGGTCCCGCAACCCCGGTCTCCCGGCAATCTCAGTGTGATTGTCCCCGCCCGAAACGAGGAACATAACCTTCCCACGCTGCTGGGTTCCCTGGCATCCCAGCCGATCAGGCCCCTGGAGGTCCTGGTAGTCGACGACGGTTCCACTGATCGCACGGCGGAACTGGCCGGGGAGCGGGGCGCCGTGGTGCTCGCCTCCGCGCCGTTGCCGGCCGGGTGGCGCGGGAAAACCTGGGCCTGTCACCAGGGGGCGCTCGCGGCGCGCGGCGACCTGCTATTGTTTGTGGATGCCGATGCGTGGTTCGAACCCGGCGGCCTCCATAACGTGCTCTCCAGTTATCCCGGTGGCGCGTTCTCGGTGGGTCCCTTTCACGCGGTTCGGCGGGCTTATGAAGATTTGTCCCTGTTCTTCAATCTCAACATGACTGTGGGCACGGCGCCGGGCGGTTTATTCGGCCAAATGCTGCTCGTGGATCGCGCGAGCTACCAGCGTGTCGGCGGCCACGAGGCCGTGCGCGGCCGGATCCTGGAAAACTTTTGGCTCGCGTCCCGGTTCCGCGCGTCGGGCATCCCGGTGCGCAGCGCGTGCGGTCGGGGGGTGTTTTCTTTTCGCATGTATCCGAACGGTGTGCGCGAGGTAGTGCACGGCTGGACGAAGGGCTTCGCGTCCGGCGCCGGGCAAACGCCGCGGGGAACCCTGTTCCTGCTGGTGGCATGGATGACGGGTCTGATGCTCGCGGCAGTCGGCGGCATCGTGACGGGCGATTGGCTGCCCTGGTCGGCGGTGTACCTGCTGTGCGCTGCCCAAGTGGGGTGTTTCAGCCGCCTGCTCGGGGCGTTTCGTTGGACCACAGCGCTGCTTTACCCCGTGCCGCTGATTTTTTTCTTCGGGGTCTTTGCGTGGTCCGCGATGCGCTCGGGCAAGCAGGTCACCTGGAAGGGACGGGAGATCCGTGCTGATTGAACTGCCCATCGGGTGGGTCGTCCTGCTGAATGTGGCCGGCTGGCCGCTGATCCAGGTGGGCTTGGCCTGGGCGTTCACGCGCATGCCCCTCGCCTGGTTTCGGCCCGGGGTGCCCTGGCGTTGGGAGCAACAGGGCCGTTTCTACGAGCGCGGTTTGGCCATCAAACACTGGAAGGACAGGCTGCCGGATGGTGCCCGCTGGTTTGCGGGCGGGTTTCAGAAAGGAACCCTGGCGAGGCGCGACGGCGAGTACCTCCGCCGGTTCATCCAGGAAACCTGGCGCGGTGAACTCTGCCATTGGGCCGCGCTGGCGTTTGTCCCGATCTTCTTCCTCTGGAACCCGTGGTGGGCGGACCTCATTATCGTGATCTACGCCGTGGCCGCCAACGTGCCCTGCATCCTCGCCCAGCGTTACAACCGCCTCCGTTTCCACCGCCTCCTCGCCCGGAAACGCTGAGCCGCACCAAGTCATGCGGGGTTGACTCCGGCTTACATTGCTTCACCCTTCGGTCCATCCAACAACCTAACCATGGGCAACCGCTGAGAGAATCATGCTGAGCACATCATGTCGCATTGCCACACGTTTACCGTTGTCTCGGCTATCAAAGGAACCCTCCCCTGCGCTACAGGACTGGCGTGGGTGGCTGGTTCGATGGCGGGGCGTCGTGATGTCGCTGCTGGCGATCACGGTGGCGGCACCGCCCGGATGGGCTGCGGATAATTCCGCCGTGACCCTGCCGTCCGAGGTGAAGGCTGTCTGGGATACGACTGCGGCATTTCACGAAACCACAACTACCCGCGAGCGGATATGTCTGAACGGGCTCTGGCAATGGCAACCGACGGAACCTCAGGCGACCAACCCACCCGCCGGCAACTGGGGTTACTTCAAAGTGCCCGGACCCTGGCCGGGGATCACCGACTACATGCAGAAAGATTGCCAGACGGTGTTGGCCCATCCGGACTGGGCGGGACAGCGGCTTGGTGGGATCACCGCCTCGTGGTACCGTCGGCAGTTCACCGTCCCCAAAGATTGGGCGGGGCGCCGTATCGCTCTTCGCGCCGACTACCTCAACTCGTTCGCCTTGATCTACCTCGACGACCGGCCGGTGGGGGAGATCCACTTTCCCGGAGGCGAGCTGGAGATCACGACTCTATGCCGGCCCGGGGCCACGCACCGCCTCAGTCTCCTGGTGGTGGCGATGCCGTTGAAGGGCGTGATGCTCTCCTATAGCGATAGCGCCTCGGCTCGCGAGGTGAAAGGCTCCGTCGCGCGGCGCGGCCTGTGCGGTGATGTGTTCCTGGTCAGCACCCCGCCGGGGCCGCGGGTTCGGGACGTGCAGACTCACCCATCGGTGCGCCGTCGCGAGATCACGTTCGAGGCCGGCTTCGAAGGGATGGTGGCGGAGGCAACTTACACCGTGCGGGCGCGGGTCATACGAGAGGGCGCCACCGTGAAGGAGTTCGTCAGCAAGCCGTTTCAAACGGGGGCGTTGAACCACGGCCGGTTCGCTTTTACGTCCCCGTGGCTGCCGGATCACTTGTGGGACATTCACACGCCTCAAAACACCTTCGGCCTCGAGCTGTCACTGCTCGACACTTCCGGCCAGGTGCTCGACACCGCCTGGACCGAGCGTTTCGGGTTCCGTGAGTTTTGGACCGAGGGCCGGGACTTCATTTTGAACGGCACGCGCATCTCCCTTTCGGCAGTGCCGTTCGACAACGCGCAGATCAGCGCCGGCATGGCTACCTACGCCGCCGCTCGCGAAAGCCTGGAACGCCTCCAGAGTTTTGGGATTAATTACGTCTACACGCACAACTACGGCTGTGAGCCGGGGTCACATCTCAGCTTTGCAGAAATCCTGAGAGCCGCCGACGATGTGGGCATGCTCGTGGGGTTCTCCCAGCCGCATTTCAGCCATTACGATTGGCAGGCACCGGGCGCGGATGCCACCAACGGCTACGCCCGTCACGCCGAATTCTATGTGCGCGCGGCTCAAAACCATCCGGCCGTGGTGATGTATTCCATGAGCCACAACGCCACCGGCTACAACCAGGACATGAACCCGGACTTGATCGATGGCATTCAGGCCGTGCGCGACACCTGGGCGCTGCGGAATGTCGAACGCGCCAACCGCGCGGAAGCGATTGTGAAGCGCTTAGACCCCGGCCGCATCATCTATCACCACGCTTCCGGGAACCTCGGCTCCATGCACGTCATCAATTTCTATCCGAACTTTGTGCCGGTGCAGGAACTGTCCGATTGGTTTGGCCACTGGGCCACCGCCGGTGTTAAACCGGTGTTCACTTGCGAGTATGGGGCGCCGTTCTCCTGGGATTGGACGATGTATCGCGGGTGGTTCGACGGCAAACGCGAGTTCGGCAGCGCCGCGGTGCCGTGGGAATTTTGCGTGGCCGAATGGAATTCGCAGTTCCTTGGCGACCGTGCGTTCCAGATCAGCGAACCGGAAAAGACCAACCTGCGTTGGGAAGCGAAACAGTTCCGCGCCGGGCGGCTCTGGCATCGCTGGGATTATCCCCACCAGGTTGGCTCCACCGATTTCGATGAACGGTACCCGGTATTCGAGAAGTATCTCACCGCCAACTGGCGCGCGTTTCGCACGTGGGGCGTGTCCGCGGTGTCACCTTGGGAACATGGCCATTTTTGGAAATTGCGTCCGGGTGTCGACCGGCGCCGCCAGGGACTCGCAGTGGATTGGGCGCAACTGCAGCGTCCCGGGTTTAGTCCCGATTACGTCGATCAACGCTACGAACGCATGGACCTGGCCTTCGAGCGTTCGGACTGGATTCCCACCGCGGCTGCCGAATCGCTGCTCCGCAACAACCGTCCATTGCTCGCCTACATCGCCGGCAAACCCGCCGCGTTCACGAGCCAGGACCACAATTTCCTCCCCGGTCAAACGGTCGAGAAGCAACTGGTTATCATCAACAACGCGCGCGAACCCGTAGACTGCCATTGGGAATGGACACTCGGCATCGACCCGGTCCAGAAATCCGGCCGGAAAGTGACCGTAGCTGCCGGCCAGCAGGAGCGGGTCGCCTTGCGTTTCGAGCTCCCCTCAGACCTCGCCCCCGGCTCGTATGATTTGAAAGCGATCTTCAAGTTCAGCACGGGCGAGACCCAGACCGACCAGTTCACCCTTCACACGCTCCTACGACCGCAACCGGCCCGGCTGACGCGTGACCTGAAGATCGCCCTGTTCGATCCCCGGGGCGAGACGACGGAGCTGCTGCGACGCTTGGACGTGCCCGCTCAGCCGGTCGACGCCGGCGCGGATCTAGCGCAATTCGACCTGTTCATCGTCGGTAAAGCCGCGCTGACCGCGAACGGTCCGGCGCCCGACATTCGCCGGGTGCGCGAGGGTTTGAAAGTCATCCTCTTTGAACAATCGTCCGCAGTGCTGGAGCAACGATTCGGCTTCCGCGTGCAGGAATACGGGTTGCGGGAAATCTTTGCCCGGGTGCCAGATCACCCGCTGCTTGCCGGTCTAGCGCCGGCACACCTGCGGGACTGGCAGGGCGAGGCCACCCTCTTGTCGCCGCAGTCCAAGCTCGAACCAAACCCCAAATTCAACGGCGCGGCGTGCACCACCTGGTGCGGCATATCGGTGCCCCGGCTTTGGCGGTGCGGGAACCGCGGCAACGTGGCCTCGGTCCTGATTGAGAAACCGGTACGGGGTGATTTCCTGCCGATCGTCGATGGCGGATACAGCCTGCAATACAGTCCGCTGCTGGAGTATCACGAGGGCCGCGGACTCGTGCTGTTTTGTCAACTGGATGTGACCGGGCGAACGGAAGCGGATCCTGCGGCCGACACCCTGGTTCGAAACCTCCTGCGCCACGTGGCTGCCTGGAGGGCGGGCGCCCAGCGGAGCCTCGTGTATGCCGGCGAGCCGGAGGGAAAGGCGCACCTCGAAGCCGCAGGTTTTCCCGTGACCGCTCTCGCCGCCGCGTCACTGTCACCGGCGCAGGTGCTGGTGGTCGGGCCCGGCGGCGCGAGTGCCTTGGCCGGGCGCACTGCGGAAATTGCGGACTGGGCTGGGACCGGCGGAAAACTGCTGGCGCTGGGCCTGAACCAGGAAGCGGTGAGCGCGGTGGTGCCGGGGACGGTAACCTTGAGGAAGACAGAGCACATTGCGGCCTGGTTTGATCCGCCTCATCTGGCCTCTCCATTGGCAGGAGTGGGCCCGGCGGACGTTCACAACCGTGATCCAAGAGAGTTGCCACTCGTCACCGGTGGGGCGCAGGTCACAGGCAATGGGGTGCTGGCCGTGGCCGGAAACATGAACGTGGTCCTTTGCCAGCTCGTTCCCTGGCAGTTTGCTCCAGGCGACCAGTTGCATCTCCGACGCACGCACCGTCGCGTCTCCTTCCTGGTCTCGCGCCTGGTGGCGAACCTTGGCGTCAGTGGCGCCACGCCGCTGCTGGAGCGGTTCCGCCAACCCGTGGACGCGGCAGCCAACGAAAAACGCTGGCTCGATGGCTTCTACCTGGACCAACCGCAGGAGTGGGACGATCCCTATCGCTTCTTCCGCTGGTGAACGCCAGTCTGACAATTCGCACCGTCGGTCTGTGATCGCTTCGGGTCCGGGTTTCCGCACGCGAGGAGCCGGCATACTCTCGCTTTCTTTTCGCGCCGCGTGAGTTGCACTCCAACAACCCAAAGGGTAATTTCATGCGTATGAAGCTTCAGGAGATTGAACAGGAAGCTCGCAGTCTTAGCCAGGGCGAGCGGGCCGAGCTAGTCGTGTCGCTGTTGGACACGCTCGGGGGCCCCGCAGAAGAGGTTTCCGACGAGGAAGTCTACCGGCGCGATGCCGAACTGGAATCTGGCTGCGTGGAACCTATGCTCCATGAAGAATTCGTGCGCCGCGTTCACCAGGACCGCGGCCGATGAAGCTCGTCTATCACCCTCGCGTTCAGTCAGAAGTCAGCGAGATACTCCGATACTATGACCGGATCTCAACCCGACTGGGGGATGAATTCTGGGCTGAGTTGACGCGCCTATTGGAGGCTGTGGCAGCAAAACCGGAACGGTTTCATTTTGCGAACCGAGGACTGCGCAGGGCTTCTATGGGGCGTTTTCCCTATCACATCCTTTTTCGTATTGCCGTGGGTCGCGTTCGCGTGATCGTGGTCCGCCACAACAAACGCCATCCTGCTTACGGCACTATTCGGGAATAGGCATCGATCATCATCGATGCCTCGTAATTCCTTACGTAGGGTTTGATTGACCTGGACCTCGCACATCACCGAAGCAGCTATTGACCCTTTGGCAAAGCGGTTTATCTTGCACCCGTCGCCTATGAAAAAACTGATTTTGTCTCTCGCCCTGGTGGTGTGCGGATCACTGATCGCCGTTGCCCAGGAGACCATTCCCCTGTTTAACGGCAAGGATCTCAAGGGCTGGGTGGCGGACATCCCGGAGGCGGATAAGAACCCTAATCTGCCGCCCGTATTCATCGTGCGCGATAATAACCTCGTTAGCCTGGGCAAACCCGGGGGGCACCTCCTCACTGAGAAAGAGTTCCGCGATTACCGGCTCGACGTGGAATACCGTTTCACGAAGGGCGGTGGCAACTGTGGCGTCCTGGTGCATGCCTCGAAACCGCGCGCCCTCTACGGCATGTTTCCGCAGTCGATCGAGGTGCAAATGATGTCCGGCAATGCCGGCGATTTCTGGGTGATCCAGGAAGACATCGAAGTTCCGGACATGGAGAAACGCCGCAACGGCCCCAAATCCGACTGGGGCGGCTCAGAGAAACATCAGCGTCACATCCGCAACCTTACCGACAATTCGGAAAAACCGCTGGGTGAATGGAACCACATGCGGATCGAATGCCGCGGCCGCACCATTAAGGTGTGGGTCAATAACGACCTGGTAAACCACGGGTTCAATGCCACTGCCGACCACGGCAAAATCGCCCTTCAAGCCGAGGGGACCGAGGTCGAATTCCGTAAGGTAGAACTCACCCCGCTCAAACCGGAGTAGCGTTCTCGCCGCAGTCCATCCAGGTGCCCACGAAAAAGCGGCGCAAAGCTGCAGGTGAAACGCAGAAAATAGCGGGTCAATAGATCAAGTATTTTTGGCGCTGCTTGCGGAAGGCCTGTTCGCCCGGAGCCCAGCCGGCAACGATTTCCGTCGCCGAGGTGCCGGCTTGCAGCGCTTTGCGCGTGGCATCGGTGCCGTTCACTTTGTCGAACATGGCAAAACTCTTCTTCGCCTTGATCGCCTGGTCAAAGAGATCCAGCCCCGCGGTTTTCTTCAAGGTTTCCAACGCGTAAAAGTTCACCGCCGTGAGCGGCGCCCGCGCAGGGTCGGTAAAGAAGATTTGCACGCCGCCGATGACTTCGTCTTTGAAAGCCCCGTAGTAAGGCTTGTAGGTGATCGGCTTAAAGCGGATGCCGGGGAGGTTATGCGCGTTCAGCGCCGCAGCCAGGTCCTGGGGCCGGATGCCCGGGCCGGCGATGCACTGGAACGGGAGCGTGTACCCGATGCCAGTGCTGATTCCCCCGATTTCTCCAAGCATGCCGCTCGCCACCTGGAACAACGGTGATTCGCCGTGCGGCACATGCGGCGAGGCCGGCACCCAGGGCAGGCCGGTGTCGCTCCAGACCATGCGGCGTTTCCAACCTTTCATCGGGACCACCGTGAGCCGGCACGGTTTCTTGATCCACCCTTCGCCGTTGATCATGCGGGCCACTTCGCCGCACGTCATCCCGTAAACGTAAGGCACCTCCCACTGGCTCACGAACGAGCGGAACGCCTCTTCCAGCAGCGGCCCTTCCACGCGCAAGCCGCCCAGGGGATTTGGACGGTCGAGCACTATGAATTCCACGCCCGCCTCGCCGCAGGCTTCCATGGCCAGGCCCATGGTGCTGATGTAGGTGTAGGAACGGCAGCCGGTGTCCTGCAGGTCATACAACAGCGCGTCCAAACCTTTCAACATCTCCGGGCTCGGCTTGCGGGTGGCACCATAAAGTGAATGCACCGGCAGACCCGTGCGCTCGTCCGTGCGACTCTGAATCTTGTCCCCAGCCGGCACGTCGCCGTAAATCCCGTGTTCGGGTCCGAACAACGCCACCAGCTGCACGCCGGGCGCGGAGTGGAGGACATCGATAGTCGATTCCAGGTTCCGGTTTACGCCTGAAGGATTGGTGATCAGGCCGACTCGCTTGCCACGAAGCGCTTTGAAGCCGGAGGCGGCCAGCACTTCATTGCCCAGGCGCACTTCGGCATACGCCGGCCACGCGAGGGCATTCACCAGCACCAACAGGGAAAGCAGGCATGTTCTCATGCCGCCCAGCTTAGTCACCCCGGCGACGGAAGCAAAACGATTTGGCGGCCTGGTCGCAGGGCCTCAGCTAAAGATGTGGGCGCCACTTGCCCACTAGGCAAGCGCCGGCAAGTTCGGTAGCGTTACGGGACAAAACATGGCAGAGACCGCCAGTTTCACCGGCTCCATCCTGATTGTTGAGGACGATCCCCGGCAGATCCGCCTCTACGCGCAGGTGTTGAGTCATTACCGCCTGACCTGTGTGAGCACCGGGTCCGCCGCGTTGCAGGCGCTGCAGGAGCGTGTGCCCGACCTGATCATCCTGGATCATGTGCTGGCCGGGGGCGAACTGGGCGCGGCGTTCCTGCCCAAACTCAAGACCATGGCCGCCCACGTGCCCGTGATCATGGTATCCGGCACGCTGGATATCACCGGGCAGTTGGGCGTATTGCAAGGGCCTTTCTCGGCGGATTACGCGATCGAGAAACCGGTGGATGTCGAGCAACTGGAGCGCACCGTGGAAACGGCGCTGACGGAGTGTGGGCTGGCGCAAACCGTGCGGTCACTGCGCTCCTTGGAACGAGCGGAGTTGATCGAGACCAGCGAGCGTGAGCGCCTCTTCACCGAGCGCCTGGCCCGCCAGCATGAGCTGCTCAAACGCCTGCGCGGCTCGGGTGCCAAGCCCAACATCACCGAATTGGCCGGAGAATTTCACGTAGACCGCAAGACCATTCGTCGCGACCTCCACGACCTCGTGCAACGGGGGCAATTGGACCCCGCCGTGTTTCCCGAAGCCGTTACGGAAAGCTGACCTGCCCTCTTTGACCTGAATTCCTCGCCCGGCGCCCTTCTCTGTCCGCGGGGGTGGGCGCCACTCGCCCATTGGTTTCCGGCCACCTTCCGCAATGATGTTTAACGATGGCCCAGAACCATGCTTGACGAACACCAGATCATGCGCCCTATGAAAGTCTTTCAATACCTGCTCACGACTCTCCTGATGGCTACAGGCCTGTTGTCCGCCTCGGCACAGCTCGCCACCACCTTCACTTACCAGGGCAAGCTCGCCACGACCAATGGCCCGGCTGACGGGCTTTATGATTTCGTCTTTGCCCTGTATGATGATGCCGGCGAACAGGTCGGCGCCAACATTACCAACCTGGCGGTGTCCGTCACGGAGGGTTACTCGACGCATACGCTGGATTTTGGGCCGAATTCGTTCCGCCGCGTGTTGAGCCCGCCGCGCCAGTTCGTGGGCCCGGGCGAATGGCTCGAGATCCAGGTCCGCACCAATCGCACCAAGACTTACCAGACCCTTGCCCCGCGCCAACGCCTCACCCCCACACCTTATGCTGCCGCGGTGACAACGCCTTTAACCTCCAGCGCACTCGAAGGCAACTATTCGGGAAAGGTCACGTTCGGAAACAGCTCAAACGTGTTTCTGGGAACCTATTACGGCGACGGGGCCAACATTACCAACATCGGCGCGAACAGCGTTTGGTCGCTCACCGGCAACGCGGGCACTACCGCCGGCGCCCACTTCCTGGGCACCACCGACAACAAGCCATTGGAGTTGCGCGTCAACAATATGTCGGCCTTGAGGCTGGAACCGCAGAGTGCCAGCCCAAATATCGTCGGCGGGTATATCGGAAACCTCGCTGCAGCGGGAATCTCCGGCGCGGTGGTCTCGGGCGGCGGCAGCAGCACCGGCACCAACCAGGTGACAGCGAATTTTGGCACCGTGGGAGGCGGTTCCGGCAACGCGGCTGCTTCCACCTGGGCCACCATCGGCGGCGGCAGGGATAACAAAGTGCAAACCAGTTCCGGCAACGCGGTCATCGGCGGCGGCTCGCTCAACATCATTGGCAGCAATGCGGGGGACGCGGTCATTGGCGGCGGTCAGGCGAATGCAGTTAGCGCCGACGCTGCGAAAGGAGCGGTCGGCGGGGGCTCCTTCAACCAGGCGACGGGCCCCTATTCGAGCGTGGGTGGCGGAGAACGGAATCGGGCAGCCGACCATGGTGCGGTCGGCGGCGGGTTGCGCAACCTGGGTACAGGTAACTTCTCGACCATTGCGGGCGGCCAGGACAACGCCGCTTCCGGCGCTGCCAGTGCCGTGCTCGGCGGTCAAACCAACTCGGCCTCCGCCAGCTTCGCGACGGTGGGTGGCGGCTATTACAACCGCGCTGAAGATAATTACGCCACCATCGGAGGCGGGGCGGATAACCGTGCGCGAGGGCTTTATGCCACGGTGCCTGGGGGCCGCGAGAATGACGCCTACGGCGACTACAGTTTTGCCGCGGGCCGACGGGCACATGCCTGGGGAGATGGATCCTTCGTTTGGGCCGACAACCAGAACGTTGATTTTGTGGCGCAGACCTCTCAGTCGAACGTGTTTTGGGTGCGGGCCACAGGCGGCGCCCGGTTCATGACCGGCACCAACGCTTTCTGGACGGAATCAGAGATGAGTTGTGCCACGCTCACGATTCGCGGTGGTGCCGACCTGGCCGAACCGTTTGCGATGTCGGATCACGCGGTTCCGGCAGGGTCCGTGGTGGTGATCGATCCGGAACACCCCGGCCGACTCAAGCTCAGCACCAGCGCTTATGACCGAAAAGTGGCCGGCATTGTAAGCGGTGCAGGCGGCGTGCAACCCGGCATCAGCATGATCCAGGAGGACCAATTGGAAGGCGGCCGCAACGTGGCGCTCAGCGGGCGGGTCTTTGCGCTGGTGGATGCCTCGGCGGGCGGCGTTCAGCCGGGTGACCTGCTCACGACCTCCGAAGTCCCAGGCCACGCCATGAGAGTGGAGAATCCGGCCCAGGCCCAGGGAGCCATTCTGGGGAAAGCCATGACACCCCTGCCTTCGGGACGGGGATTGGTGTTGGTCCTGGTAACCCTGCAATAAAGAGCGCCATGTGGAAGCCCAAAAAGGCAGCGCCATGAACAGATTAACCCGATCTTTGGCTCTCGGCATCGCCGCAGTGGTGATCAGCGGAACGCTCGACCATTGTCCGGCGGCGACGCCTCCGTTGCGGGACTTTGGCTACGGCCATATGCGAACTGACCGTACGATCCAGCTCGCCGTAATTCTAGTCAATTTTACCAACCAGCCGGTTGCCGATACGGTGGCGTTCCCTTACCCGATGGGAGATGCCCTAGTCGGCACAGATTACCCGGGCGCCGAACGCTACTACTCCAATTGGTTTTTCGCGGTAAGTGGCGCGGCCAACCCGACTGTGAATGGTTACTTTTTCGAGGCCTCCAATGGGCGGATGGGATGCGGGATGGCTGGTTTGACGATGCTCACCCTGGACACCAATCTCAATTACGGCAGCCTCGCGGCGCGGGTGGGAGCTGGGCCCACGGCAGACCGGCTTTATGCATCCAACTTCTTGTGGCTCGCCGCTTCCAAGCCTTCTTTTGCCACGGTCACCAACTGCGACGCGAATCGTGACCGCTGGATCACCAGCGATGAATGCACGCTGGTGCTGCTCACTAATGACCGATCCCTCGCCGGCGGCGGCCAACGTGGGCCTTATGAGCTTGCGTTGCCAAACAGTTCCATACGGTGGTTCTCCGAGTTCACCTTTCAGCACGCTGGAGATGGTAATCTCGCGGTGGTCTGTCATGAGTTGGTGCACGTCATGCAAGGCGATTATTCGCGCGACATTTATGGACCAGACAAGGACCTGAGTTACGGCTATACGGTGATGAGCGGGGGCTCGCTGATAGTGCACCCCGATGCCTGGCACAAAATGCAGATAGCATGGTGTGAACCCCGCATTCAGTCGATGCGGGAGGGTGCGCTCTTAACGCTACCCGCCGCGCAGTTGATGCGCACCAATGGGCCGGTCATTCTCTATGATCCCGCGGATCCGCAGCGCAATACCAAGGAGTTTTTCATTTTGGAATATCGCACATCCTCTATCAGTGCGGACAGTGGCTACGATCAGAACGTTCCCAAAGCAGGTCTGGTGATCTGGCACATGCGCCACAACAGCGATAAGAACCCGGTCGAGTATACTCAAACCTACTTTCCGAATGCGGAACGCGATTGGCGTCGTTGCGAGAACTGTCAGGGCCTCTTCTTTGCGGATGGTACTGACCGGCCGTGTCCCTCTGGAAATGCAGGTCACCAGGCCGTCAGCGGCCACATTTGTTTGCCCTATAACGACCCATCCGCCGGTGGCGTCTCCGGCTGGCGTTGGTGCACCAAATGCAGTCAGCTTTTTTATTTGCCCAACGTGGCAACCAGCGTCTGCCAGGCAGGAGGGCGGCACGTTGGGGGAACGGGCGATTACCATTTGCGGCTCGACACCGATCCCGAAGCCCTCGGTCACCGTGGCTGGTGGCATTGCAGCAAGTGCCAGTGCCTGGTTAGAGGCGGGGGCGCCTGTGCGGCGGGAGGGACGCACGCAAAGCTTGGGACGGCAAACTACACCGTTCTTTGGTGGCAGGAATTACCCGCCATCATGACGGCTGGCTCGCCCGACCTGGCCCGTGGACGCGGCTCAGCCTGGGGCAGCGGCGAGACGACTCCCCTGTTGCGCTATTACGACGGAGCCGAATCCCGGGCCAGGTTGGTCGTGCGTCCTTTCAAATCTGGCGCCGATCAAATAACCGTGGAACTCCAAACTGATTTCGACACCTGGGTCGACTTCGGTCACCTGGGCACAGAAACGGGGAGTTTCGACCTTCCGTTCAACACCTTTACGGAAGGGGTCAACACGGTGTACCCAGGAGGTAATCTGCACATCAAAACCGGCTCCAGCTCGGAAACGGGAACGGTCACCAAGGCCATGAAGATTGAGACGTATAACGGACCCGTCTCCATCGGGCGCAAATAGACGACGTATGAACATCGCGAACACTAGCATCGCTATAGTCCTGGGCCTGCTTGCCGGCAGCGTCTCGGTCCGCGCGCAGTCTTACTCGATCGATTGGCATACCATTGATGGCGGCGGTGGGACCAGCACGGGCGGTGTTTATACCCTCAGCGGCACCATCGGGCAGCACGATGCCGGGACCATGAGCGGTGGGAACTACACACTGACGGGAGGTTTCTGGGGTGTAGTGGCCGCAATCCAAACTCCGGGCGCCCCGCTGCTGCGGGTCTTCTACACCACAACAAACACAGTGGTGATCGCCTGGCCGAATCCTTCGACCGGTTTCACCTTGCAACAGAGCAGTGACGTGAGCTCCGCCAGTTGGACCGATGTGGCCGTGCCTCCCGTTGTCGTGGGTGAGGATCAGCAGGTGATGGTGAGTCCGCCGGCGGGCAGCCGGTTTTACCGGCTGCGCTGGGCGCCCTGAACGGCAGGGTGAAACAGCGATGCCGGATCAAAGGCAGTGGTACGTGAGTTAAGAATTTAGGGCCGCTCCTCTGGAACCGGGCCAATCTCGCGGGGAGCGGGTTGTCCCTCGCCCTGACGGTTCTGCAGACCGCCAGCATGCGCAAAAAGCTCCGGGGGAGCGGCCCAGTTTTCGCGAGATCGGTCAGGGGTCAGATCGGGATAGTTCTGGGTGCTTGACAAGGCGGCGCTCCGGGCGTAGCAAGGGTACGTTACCAAAGACGAATCAGCCAGACGGGGTGGTTTCATGAACCGCATCGACACATCGCGCGCGCCGTTACCTTCTGTGCAGGCAGCACCCAAGGCCTTTACCCTTATCGAACTCCTTGTGGTCATCGCCATCATTGCCATCCTGGCGGCGATGCTGTTGCCGGCCCTGAGCATGGCTAAGGAGAAGGCCAACCGGATTTCCTGCCTGAATAACCTGCGCCAAATCGGGTTCTTCATGCAGTTTTACACGGACGAAAACCGCGATGTTTTCCCCGCGCACCGCAACCTGGGGCTGAACACGGACGATGCCAACCTCTCCATGACCAACTGGTGGGGCACCAGCATCGTCGGTTACGCCCGAAACCAGAGCAATCTCTTCCGGTGCCCGGCCATCAAAGGCAAGCGACTCGACAACGGCGTGACGTGGATTTGGAATTTCGACCCCCACAAAGTCGGTTACGGCATGAACGCCTGGTTTCTCGGTATCTGGCCCTACGGTGCCCAGGGGTTGACGGTCGGGGGCATTTATTTCGAGACCAAACCGTGGTTCAAGCGAACGAGCATCCTCCGCCCTGCCGACAATCTGGCTCTCGGCGATTCCATGCCGAAGATCGATGGCATGTGGAGCAGCAGTTGCTGGTGGCCCTGGGCCTGTATGGACCCGCAAAACAGCCAGTACCGCAGCTTTGAGGGCGTGGACATGAAACGGCACCGGGACAATGGTGTGGTTCTCTTCAACGACGGTCATTCCGAGGCGCGCAAGAACAGCCAAATCAATCCGATTCGTGATCCCGCCTTCGGCGACGCCCGCGGCCTGATCAACTCGCGCTTCTGGGACCCGCTAAGACGCTCGGAGAGGTAGAGGACTAGCGGACTCTATAGGACTACGGACGACGGGACTATGGCACTTCGGACTGTGTGACTTCGTAAAGGACCGAAGGTTAGCGGAAGAGTGCCTTGGGGAGGTCTTCGCGGTTAATGACTGAGGGCGATTTGAGCAGTTCTCGCGTGTACTGGTTGGTTGCCAGACTCCACTTGCCATTCCACGACATGAAAAAGCACGATTTGGGGAAGTGCTTCTCGATACCCTGGAGGAACCGGCGGTAATCATAATCTCCCGGGGGGTTCTGGGGTCCATGCGGGCCGTATTCGGTGAAACCGAAGGGTTTGGGCAAGGCAACGATCTCTTTATACCCCCTGATGTGTTCCGGATCGATGGAGTCGGTGTAGGCGTCGAGTCCGACAATATCCACGTAGTTGTCGCCCGGGTAGTATTTGGCCGTATTCTGACCATGGTTTGGGCCGTAGACCCAGAGCAGGTTGTCTAGCCCCTTGGTGTCGCTGAAGTAGTGGAACATATGCCGCCACACCTTGATAAACGTGTCGAAGTCCTGGGCGCCCCACCAGAACCAGCCACCGTTCATTTCATGAAAAGGACGCCAGAGGACCACGACCCCGGCCTGTTTCAGTTCCATGAGACCCTCGGCCGCCAGGTCCAGTTGCTGCATCCAGCGTTGCTGCGTCTCGGTCCCCTCCTTGAGCAGGTCCGCCAGGTTCACTCCCTTGTCGCGTAGCCCGCCGCCCTTGGGATTTGCCGGATTATACATGTGGGCCATGACCGTCACGAGACCGCCTTGCCGCCAGTAATCGATGGCCGCCTGGTTCGGGGTCTTGGTGGTCAAGCTGCCGCAAGGGAAATCGGCGTAATCCACACCGATCAGCGCCGGCCAGTGTCCGGCCTTTTCCTGAACCCGCTCCATGATACGCAGGTTGGCGCCGTTGCCGAAATCACTGAACTGGCCCGATAGAATCCGCTTCCCTTCCGTGCGGCCGGACAACTCATGGAAATAGTTCAGGAGAGTGCGCGTTGCGGGGTTGGATTTTGGATTAGCCGGTTCGCCCGACATGCCGTTGACGCATGACAGTTCCACAGCAACACAAACCAGCGCCCAACACACGGCCACTTGGAGTTTCATTCTGATCCATGATTATGGGTCTGGGCACAAATCTCAACCTCTCTCTGTGCTTTTTGCCGGGCAACCCAGCCACATCCTGCACGGCCCGGTAGCGTTTTCGCCCCACTCACCAGATTGGCTTTCAAGGTTGTTGCCTCTGGCTTCAGCCAGGGAAGTGCGATGGGTTTGCCATCAGGAGGTTTTCACGCCAAGCAGCGAAGGCGCCAAAGTTTTTCGGCTTCAATGCTCTGCGCTCTTTGCGCGCTCTGCGGTAAAACGAATCACAAGAACCACCGATGGAGGTGTGATTGATTTACGAACGGGACCACCCCATTGCGCGAAGCTTCGTGGAGTGCCGAGGCACCGCTTTGGAATGGGCGAGCGACGTTCGTTAATGCTTCACCATTGTCGTAACCGATAAAAACCTTGGGGGGCGTTGGTCAGGGCTCCGGCATCGAGCACGGGCGGTTCGGGTTGGATCGGGCTGATGGGCTCCCACGGTCCAACGATGCTCGGCGCTCTCTCGAGCTGGAAGACGCGGCCACCCGCTTTCCAGGTAATGAGCAGATCGGCGCCGCCAGGCGCAATCGCTACACGAGTCGACTCCGGGCGTTGTTGGGAGCTTTCCGGAATGTCGGCATCACTGATAATAAACAGGGAATCCAGGCCGAAGTCCGCCAGGTCTTCCAGTGGTTGAAAGGACTGCATCAGATCCAGGTTTCGATAGACCACATAGCCCTGGTCGCTCAACAGGTCGCCGGGGCCGTAATTTTCGAAATGTGGCCCATGGAACCCGTTCTCCACCGAGAACCAGATCTCGCCGCCGGGCCACACGTAAAGCGCATCCAATCCGTAATCCTGTTTCGGGTCCGCCGGTTGGAACTGGGCAATCAATTCCTCGTTCGACCTGATCACCACACCCAGGCTCGATAACAGATCGCCTTTGCGGATCGTGCGCCCCAGGGCTTCGGAAAAGAAATCCTGCTCCACCGAGAAATACAGCTCACCATTGGCCAGCACCTGCACGGCGTCGAGTCCCTGGTTCGCCGGCGGCGGCTCCGGGCCAAAGGCGCCGCTCAGCTTGTCATACGCAGTAACCACTCGGCCGCGATTCGAAAGCAGGTCTCCATGATGCAACGCGCCCAGAGTTTCGCTGAAGATGTCGTCCTCCGCAGAAAAAGCGATTTCTCCACCAGGCAACATTTCCAGGGCATCCAGGCCCAGGTCGGGCACCATGGGCATGATGCCCAACTGGCGCGTCAGCTCGTGATTCCGTTTTACGACCCGGCCGGTCGAAGAAACCAAGTCCCCGCCCGACACATGCTCCGTGAATGGCGGCCAGATTCCGGGTGTGAAACCGTTTGCCGTGGAAAACCAGAGTTCATGGAATGGCGCCGCGTCGAGGTCGAGCCGGTAAAACTGCATCACGGCCTGGTTGGTTTCGTCCAAGTGGACTTGCAGCATGGGCCAGAGCCGGCCGGGCGAGTAGTTGCTGTTGGTGAATGAGCAGAGACGATTCGTAAACCCGTTATCGATCTGCAGGTCCAGGGCCATCGTCTGCACCACCGCAACTTCGCCGCCGACCTCATACCAACCGTGACCCCTGATCTTATAAGCGGTGCCGCCGCCGGTGGAGGCTTCCCAGGCGATGTTGGTGACGGCATAGCGAACGAACAGCGGATGCACGACCTGCGACTTGAGGTCGAACGTGCCGCGGAGTGGAAGCAGGAGCGTTGGCCGGCCGCAATAACAGTCATCGACCAACTGGCTGCTTGGTAACAGGGTATAACGCCAATCCACTGGTGACTCCGCAACGAGGTCTGTCGCAAATAGGCACACCGCGAGGGTGGCGGCACGCGACGGCCTCAAAATAACGTCGAGAACGGCCAACGTCCGCATTCGCCGGAATGACCCCTTTCGGCCCAAGAATGTAAGGGTTGAAGCAGAAACTCTGCGCGACGCCTGTCTTCTGATTCCCGCATTCAAGTTGGGTTTCTCGTTCATCGAAATGCTTTGCATGGTTCTTTTTCCGTTCTCGCACGCACATATCTATAGCGATCTGTTCCGTGCGTCCGGTGCCGCCGACAACAATACGAAATACTCCTCCGCCAGTGAACGCAGCGGGACAAGGAGCTATAGTGGATCAATAATTCAATAAACCACACTACCAGGCATTTGCAAGGTGGACGTCGGCCTGGCGCCAATTGCGGGGTTAAACTAGGTTTGCCAGGCGCACGGCGCGGGCGTGCTGGGCACAGGTGTGAATCCGGGTTTGGTTATGGATATATGCTCCCCGAATGCCTGACCGTCGTGTGTCGAGAGGTGAAGGAGGGGTTGTAGCATGAGTCCGTTTTTGCAAGCCGGCTGGATCGCCAGGATGAGCACCGCCGCCGCCGCACCGAACTTGTCAGGAAAGTGGCCGAACTCAGTAGGCGCTCCAAGTCCCAACCGTGGCTGAGAGGCGGCAGGTTACACGAATGAGGAGGTAATTCGTCCAACCAAAGTCGGTCACAAACCGGCGCTTATGCCACGGATCGACTAAACCCGGTTGACACGGCCCGGCTGTCGCCGGAGAGTTTTCATATAAGATTCACCTCTCCTGAATGCCCGTTTTTTCAGGCAGATTTCGAGTCGAAGTGGCGGTGAGCCAAACCAGATGAAACCGAGTGGATATTTCAGTCTCACGTTGCAAGTGGCGACGGGGGCGTGCCTGGGGTGGTTTCTGACTGCCTGCCAGACCCCGCTGAAGGCGAGTCACGGCTACCCCGCTGGTTGGCCACAACTCACCAGGCTGGGTGAAGGTTGCGGGGAACTGAGAGGCACCTACGCCAACCAAGGCATCGCCACGGCCCCCAATGGCGGAGTCCAGCCTATTACCCTCGTGAGCCTGATTCCACGCGACAAACCGCTCGACCAGCATGCGATACGGCCTGGAGCATCAACACTGCCAGAGTCCGTGACGCTGGCCGTTCTGCCGGCAACGCGATGGCAGCCATACCCGAAATTGCAGGCAACCATCAAGACCGCCGCATCGATTGAAGCATACGAAGTGGGGACCGCGAGCCGTAGGAATGCCCTGCTTTACGTGCTGCGAAGTTCCGGCAGCAGTGCGGGCGCACTGGGGTTCAGCTCCAGTCAGTCGCGGGTATTCCTAACCCAGGGCGGCGATGGTTCGCTTATCGCGAAGATCCACACCGAGGAACAAGGGATGATCCTGGTGATCCCCGCTTACTCCGGGCAGTACACCTGGGCACGATTCGAGCGCATCGGTGATTAGAATAATTGTGGACGCCGCCAAAGAAAGGGGCTAAATCCATGGTTTCTTGAAGGAACAACTCAATGACCGCAATGCTCTTTCTGGCCCTCGGAGGCCGGTTCTAACTGGCGCGTCAGCTCGTGATTCCGTTTTACGACCCGGCCGGCCGAAGCAACTAAGTCCCCGCCGATCCAAGCTACGTGAATGGCGGCCAGATCCGGGGTGTAAAACCGTGTGCCGTGGAGAACCAGACTTCATGGCAAGGCCTAACCAGGAGAATCAGCATTCGCTTATCCCCTGGCAGGCAGGACGACGCACGGGTGGGCCTATTGATAATAGAGCACCCACCAGCCTTGGATGTTCGCCTTCGAGATGTCTGGTCCGGTGGGGCCTTTGCCCCAGAAATACTCGTTGCAGTTGCTGACATTCGACGGGCCGATCGGTCCCATGGCTCCTGCCACCACACTGGCGGGCTGCTCATCGCGCTTCGCCAAGAACCACGCCTGCCGCACGGGCAATGGCGGCAGCGTAACAAACCCGAGGTCCCATCCGAGGGCGTAGTTGGCAAACCGGCCCCCAAATCCGGACCAATCATAAGCGTTGGTGTCGAAACCCAGCAACATGTGGAGTCGGTCAAAGGCCGGTCCCCAGCGCTGCACCACATTTTTCCCGTCGCTGCTCCACTTCAGCACCTGGCACGAGACGAGGCAAAGCCATTCCAGATCGTTGTTGCCCCAGGCGCCCACTACGTCACTGGGCACAATCGCGTCATCGTCCTGCGTGCTTTCAAAGGTGAACCCACCCGGCCAACCGTGGCCGATGTATAAAGTCAGGTCCACATTGTCCACATACAGGTGATCCAGGCCGGTGCCTCCCTGCCTGAAGTCGCGCTCCCATGGACTCGTGCCGCTCCAGTTGAACCGCAGCAAAGCGGATTTTTTGAAACGGTTGATGAATCCGCTCTGAATTCCGGACCCCAGGTCCGATACGGCCCGCTCCACGCCAAAATCGGTGACGCCGCCAATGGGCTCGGGACCCATGACCACACCGCTGGGTGGCGGGATCCCGGCCATGCCGAGGTCCGCAAAGGCGCTGGCTTCCACGCCGTTGGCATCCGTCACCACGACTGTCAGGCGTTCCGTACCCCGGCTCTCATTGAGCGACCCAACGACATATTGAATTTCACTAGCGTCTTCCGGCAAATCACCGAGGTCGGCGGAAGTGGAAAGCCAATGGAACCGGTACGGCGGGAGTCCCCCGGTGACCACGGCTTGGGCGGTGACCGTCCGGCCATCCAGTTTTGCGGTGAGTTGTATTGCCGGCAGGAAAGCGTCAGCCGCCGTAGCGGGAATCATGCGGCGCACCAAATCCGTTTCCATTCCTTGCTGGTTTACCGACGCCGCGCACTCGTAGCAGGGTATAATCGCCTGGCCCGTACTCTCCAGAACTGAAGGAGTGTAGTACATCAGCCGCGGTTTAAATACCCGGGCGCCACGGGGAAACAGGCTCGCGCACCGCTCCATCGCGGTCTTTTCGTCAAGCAAGGGTACCTCGGGTCCTTCTTCCAGGGGGCGAAACGAGAAGAGTAATTGGGTGGCCTTTCCCGCGCCATCAAAGGACATGGCGATTCGGGCACCCGGACCGGTGAGCGGTATGCCCTTATGGTACATCTCCAGGTTGACTTGGGTATCGAGCAAAACCTCATCCATCAGTGGTTCCCCTTTCAGGTCCAGCAGTGCTAACCGGCTGTGGCTCGGGACCGACCGTGCCTCTTTTGGAAACAAACCGGCCGACTTGAAACTCTCCAGCGCCGCTTGGATGGCCGCCTTCGCCGGCATGGGGCGGTGTTTCTTCAAACCCTCCATATCAAACGCCTCCACCAGGAAACCTTCCCCCTGGTCTTCGCCTTCGGCCTGCAATCGTTTGATCAACTCCGGATCTGTGACTTCCAGCGAGGGGATCGCTTGAAATCGCTGCGGGTCCAAAAAGAAAATCAATCCCCGTTCATCAGATTGAGTCTGGCGAGGATCGGCTCCGAGTGCCTCGAGCAGCGCGGCTAGCTGGGCCGCGGAAAACGCGGTGTCCGAGGCAGCTCGCAACGTTGGCAGACGCGTCGGTAAGGGCAGGTTGGCCAGCCGGAAAAAACGCTCTTCCGATTCGTGGTTGATGACCATGGTGAATTCTTCCCCGACGATCTCGGGCGAGCCGGGGATGTCCCGCCAACTCTGCGGATCCAACAAGGCCGCACCCTGGAGCATGTAGTCCGAGGCCGACAGCGGCCAGGAAACTCGGAATCCTTCCGGAATCGGCGTGACACGCAACGCGGGCTGTGCAACCAGGGCGGTGGAGCCCAAAGCCAGGAGCAGGCCTGCAATTAACCCGCGGATTCCGGGTTTGAGGCACAACCTAGTTGCGCCCAGGGTTCTTGGGTAGTTCGACGGCAAACAGACTTGTTTCATAAGCATCCTGGTCTCGCTGTTTTTTCGATCCGGTGTATCCGCATTCCCTGGAATTGCGCCTGGAGCCACCGTCTCAGTTTGTGTTGGAAAAGTAACCTGAGTGTGCCGCCGACCAGCGATGGTGTCAAATATTATTATCTACAAAAGTGATGTATGCTAGTGATGTAGCTAATTATATGCGAACGCGTGTTGGTGTCGCACCGCCCACTGGCGCAGGTGTAGGCCGCGTGCCCTCACGCGGCGGGGCGGCCCCACTCTTAATTGAGGCGTGGCTTCAGGCAGTTCTCCCTGAAAGCGGCAGACCCATTTCGGGCTCAGAATGAAGTCATACCGTGAAAAACAAAGCGGGGCTGGAGTTGCCTCCAGCCCCGTGAGTTCAGAATAGAATCAGCGAATTAGAGCTTCACGCGATAGAACTTGGCCTCGCCGGTGGCGGGCTCGCTGAACGAACCATCGGAGTCGCCGGTGCTGGTCCACGGACCGGTGATGGCAGGAGCCGATTCAAGCGTGCCCCCATTGTCCCAGGTGACGGTGATCGTTCCGCCGGTGATGGTGCTGCCCGTAATCACTGGGGCCGCTACGGTGGACACGGCGTAATAGGCTCTGATGGCAGCCGGGTTGTCGCGGTCGTTAATCGCGATCTTGGTGCCGTTGGCGTCGTACGAGAAGTACTCGAGATTGCCGCCGCCCGTGCCGTTGTAGTAGACGAGGCGGATGGGATACAAACCCGCCTGCGGCACCACAAACGAAGCAGTGAGATCCGAGGCCCCCTTGCCGGTGTTGTAAGCCCGGATAACCATGCCGTTCTGCACGCCTGGCGTGCCTATTTTCAGGCCAAACGCATCATCGCTGTTGACCCCGAACCGATAGAAACCAGCGGTCGGGAATTCGAGATAAGCGAAGACTTCGGCGGCCAGGTAGTCGGTGTTGTTATTGGCCGGGTTGCTGGTCGTGTTGGGCACGCCAGGCACCGGCTCATCCGCGCGGAACGCGAACGGCCAGCCTGTGCCGGCTGCGTAGCCCGTAGCGGCCTGGAAGTTGCCCAACTGCACGCCTGTCCGGTTGGGGTTCACGTTGTTATTCCAGTTGATGATGTTCGTGAAGATGAACGAACCATCAGCTTCAGGTCCGGGCATCGCTTGATTGGCCCCGAGTTCACCCGCCAACTGGCGTTCGGCCGTGTCGAGCGTATTGGCATTCGCCGGCGCAGCGGCCAGCTTATGCATCGTGACCTTGAACCCGCGCGCATCGGCGTCAGCTTGGGACGCGGGGAGTGCCACTCCGGCATCGAGGGTGGTCCACGTCTCGGTGATCCAGGTCCAGGAGTTGGTGGTTCCCGCATACACGAGGCTGGCGGTGTTGGTCGAGCCCGGAGGCAGCGGCGGTTCCGGGGTGTAAGCCACGGTCACGTCGGTCCCACTGGGGGTCTTGGTTGCCGGCACTTCCACGCCGTTCAGCAGCAACTTGATGTTGGGGTCGCTGGTGCCATTGGCGATCACGCCACCGATGGCGGCATTGGCCCACGGACGAGGAATGATGCCCAAGCCCACGTTGGGATAGTTATAGATATCGGAGGAGTTAACCGCATTCCGCGTACGGCCGACCATCTTGATGGGGCCGGGGCCGGCTTGCTGAACCGCGTTGTCCCACGGTGAAGGACAAACCGAGAACTTCACGTACGGACGAGGCGTACCGTTGTAGGTGCGGTAGGCAGGAATGCCGCCGCTCGCAGTGTCGCCCACCAGCACAAACGCGCCGTTGGTCTTGTTGATGCTGAAGAATTCGGCATTGAAGCCCGTGCCGCCCTGCCAGAACAGGATGCGGAACGGATAAATCCCGTCTTCAGGCACAATCACGCTGAAGAACATGCTGCCGCTGGCAACGTACGGAGTGATCTGCGGTGGGTTGCCGCCGGTGGGAGCCACCATCGTATCCGAAGCGCCTTTGCCGCGGTTGTCGAAGCCTACCAGGGTGCCCAGCGTATCATGCGCATCCGGACCGAACATGGCGACAAATCCGTCGTCACTGTTGAACCCGAACACATGGGCCCCGCGTTTGAGTTCGAGGTGCGTGGTGATTTCCAGCACGGCATTTTCCAAGCCGCCATAGGAGGTGCCGGTGCCCGGCAATCCAGGAACACCAATATCCGACCTGGCACCCAGGAATGGGGCAAACGGACTGTCGGTACGAACCCACCCTGCCTGGGCAGTATCTGCATTGGCACTGTTGTACTGCCAATTGATGACGTCAAAGTCGTGCAGGAAGTTATTGGCACCCGCTTGGGCGAGGTTCGGATACGGCAATCCATTGGTCGGATTGATCATACCTTCGGCGAGCTGAATTTCCGGGAACGGCATGCGGTTGGAATCGCTGCCACCGTTGATCCGGGCGCCGTTGCCCTGGTTGGCGTCGCCCGATTTGTCCATCTGGTGGACTTTGGCGCGGAAACCAGGCTCGGAGACTCCGGTGACGCGATAGTTCGGCGACAGCACGCCGTAGTATGGGGCCACCGAGAACGAGTAGCTGTTGGTGACCGTAACCGGCGTGGCGCCCTTGTTGAAGGAATAAGCGACCTGCACGTTGTTCAAGCCGGATGGCAGGAGGTTGTCCAGAGAACCAGCCCGCTTGATCGTGGTCACTTTGCCATTCTTCGTCACGGTCGTCGTTTGCAGCGCGCCGTTAATGTAGAGCGCGATTGGCGTGGTCACGGCATAGGCACCGTCGGTAATATCCACAATCACATCCTCGTCGGGGGAGGCGCCGATCCAATTCTGGACCGGTAGAGCGCGGGTGAGGGAGGGGTTGGACACCGAGCTCTCGCGGTAAGCGCGGGGTGCAGCCAGGTTATCGGGGTCATTCACCAGGACCTTCTGACCCGTTGCCGGATTGAAATAGAAGAATTCGCAACTGCCACCGCCGCCGCCCTGGCAATGAACCAAACGCACGGAATAGTAGCCATCCGCAGGAACCAAAACGTCAAAAAACGTGTCGGCGGTGCCACGGCTGCCCGCGAACACGCCAAGTTGAGTGCCCGCGGCGTCGAAGCCGGTTCCCAGGGTGACCCGGAAGCCGTCATCGCTGTTGACGCCGAAGCGGTGTCCGCCCGCCTTCAACTGAATAAAGGCTGTGGCTTCCATCGCGAAGTTCTCGTTCGCGGGCAGGACCGTGGTCAGTCCCGGTATGCCCGGAAACAGCTTGTCTTCCCGTGGAGGGTTGCTGCCACCGTTAAAACCACCGGCATTTGCGGGAGCGGTAACATTGTAGTTAATGACTCCGGTTTCAATGAAGGTTCCATCCAGTTCCGCCATGCTCAGTTCCGCGGTGTTGGGATAAGGCTGTCCTGTCGACGGATCGATGTAGCCCAAGGCGAGTTGACGTTCGGCCTGAATGGTCTGGGCCGTGTTGTTGCCCGGGGTCCGTCGCACATCGTTCTGAACGATGCGTACTTTGAACCCAGGCTTGCTGGTGTCCACGCTGGTGACGACCGCGTTGGTGTCGATGGTAACGAAGGGATCGACCACGAAGTTGTAACTGAACGTATTGGCGAAGGGGGGCGTGCTCGTTGTGCTGTAGCTCACATCGACCTTGCCCGCACCGGCCGGCAGAACCCCATCGGTGCCATAATAAGAGATGGTGGTGAGGCCGTCGACCTGGGTCACCGTCGGGGTTACCGTGGCGTTATTATAGCGCATGGTTACGCTGGCCGGGTCCACGGAGTAGAGGGAATTGGTCAGCACGACCATGGCGCCGCCCGCTGCGCCGGCGTTGTAGCCAGCCGGCTGTTGCGACACGGAGGTCAGTCCCGGCTGCCCGGAGACGTTGTTCTCGACCGGGTAGGTGACGATGTTCAGGTCGTCAATCCAGTGATTGTCATAAGACCCGCCCGTGCGCGCGCCAAAACCAAAGCGGTAGGCGGAGCTGTATTGCGGGTAACCTTCCGTTTCCAGCAGGAACGGTCGAAACACGGGTAGATTCGTGAAGATGACCACGTTGTTGTAAACGAGGTCCAGGGTGCCGTCGGGGTCCACATGAATCTTCACCGGCCACCAAACCGCCGCGCCGCCCGAGGTGGTTTGAGTGCGGATCGTGGTTGCCGAGCCGATCGGCGCCGCCGGCGAGGTCGCGCTCGCCGCGCCCACCAATCGGTGGAACAGAGTCGTGTTGTTCCACTTGACGTCAATGGCGGGAGCTTCGGCAGGGGTGCCTCCGTTGTTGTAGACGTCGAATGCGATTGTCAGACCACGGATGGTCCCAGGACCTTCCTCAGCAAAGGTCCCATCATAGAAGTCACCGAAAACAAATGAAAAACCATCCGCGCCGTTGCCGCTGCCGACGTAGGCGTTAAACGTGACGTCAAAGCCGCCAACGATGAAGTCCCAGGAATCGAAGGCCTCAACGATGGCGCTGCTCGACTGGCTGGCGGTGGCGGTGGTCAGCTTGAGCGCGCCGCCGGCGCGGCCGCCCGTGGTGTGGTCGTAGCCAGTGGCACTGCCATATATACTCATACCCGGCGGAATGCCTGCGGCAAAGTCCGCGGTAAACGTGCCGGCATCCGCCGGCAGCGTCGTTAACAGGCTCAGGCCGAGCCCTAACAGGGCGCTGCCAGCCATTCTTTTACTCAGAGGTTTTGGGATTCTCATACGCTTAGACTGAGGGGGTGTTCATTTATTTTGTTGAGTCTGCTCCTTTAGATGGCCGACGACTTAATCGGTCACCCTCCGTAATGAGGAGATGCAAGCACGAAAAGCGACTCGAACCAATGAACCAGCCAAAGGGTCTTGCACGAGCAAGAGAGGGATCGCTCCGCGTGGAGCCAGTCCTTGGATAACTTCATGGACGTGTTATGCAATTCGTGTTTGCTTAATCTAAAGCCCCACCCTGATACGGCGCAAGCGCAATTGGCAGCTTTTTGGCTTCTCAGTCGGCCCGCTTACATGTCTTTTACCGCCTCGGCCAGTCGGCGCCGCACCTGTTCCCGGTTGCGGGCGTCGTAAAATTCGACCGGGTTGTAGTCGTCCGTCAAGACACGTCCGCTTTCCGGCGCCGTGGTGACCAGGGTTGCAAACGCCCGTTCCGTGCTCCGGAGGGCGTCCGGGTGCACCTGGGAAAAGTCTGGCGCGCGCACGAATTCCGGGTTTGGCCGGTCGGTGGCCACCACAAAGATCGCCCCGTCGCCATTGCTGTGCAGCTTGACTCCCGGGAACACCGCGGTAAGCGTTTTGTAGAGCGAACCGGCGAAGAAGTCCTTTCCGGGATCTATGTCGGCAAACGCATTGATGACCAGCACTCCCCCCGGCCGGAGCACGCGGCGCACGGCCGTGAATGCTTCCTGGGTCATGAGGTGCGAGGGGGAAGAGTCACCCAAAAAGGCATCCAGAATCACCGCGTCATACTGTTTGCGTGTCTGGTTGAGCACGTAACGTGCGTCATTGATCATCAAATTCACCTGGCTGGGGTCAAAGTCAAAGAATTTTACCGCCATCGGCACAATGTCCGGGTTGATCTCAACGACATCGACCCGGATGCCCTGTCCGGCAAAATCCCGCGGCACGATGCCGATGCCCAGGCCAATGCACAAAGCGTCACTCAAATTTGTAGTGTACGCGCGCGCCAGGCCCGAGAGCATATAGGTAAAGGTCGAGGCGCTCTGCCGGGTGAGCGGCGCATAGGTGTTTTGGATCAAGTTATCGTTAAGGTAGTATCGGCAGGTGCCATCGGGACGGTCTAGGACCTGCAAAGTGCCGAAATGGGAGTTCGCGCGATACTGTTCCTTCACCCACTTGAATCGAGGCGCCTGGATCAATTCCGGCAGGGCAATAATGCCGCAAACAGCGGCCAGCAACACGGGCAGCGCCATGGCCCCCTTTTGGGGCGTAAAGAGAAAATAGCCTCCGCACACTAGCAGCAGGGCGGCGACCGTTACGTACATCGCCACGGAATTCGACAGCAGCGGGATCATGAAATAGCCGATGAGGATTGTCCCCAAAAAGCTGCCCAGGGTCCCGATCGCCGTCAGGCGTCCGACGCTGCCCCCGACGGTGCTGACCGAACTCGCCAGCACCCGCACTACAAAGGGTCCAGTCATGGCCAGGAGTGCCAACGGGACGAAAAAAAGCACCGTTGAGGCCAGAAACGTGCCTACCGGCAGGCTGAAACGCAACGACCAGTAGGCAACCGGTTCCACCATCCGGATCGTCAGGGCCAGGTAAACTGCCGCCACCATCAACCCGGCATAAAGGCGCAGCGGCCGCGGGGAGCGGTCTGCCATCGTGCCCCCCACGTAATAGCCGCACGCGAGCGCCACAAGTGTCACCGCGATCTGCGCCGTCCACACAAAATGCGATGTCCCGACAAACGGGCTGAGCTGTTTCGCGCCGAGGATCTGCACAATCATAATCGCCGCCCCGGTCGTGGCCGCGGTTCCGTACAGGAACCGGCGCAGCCCGGGGGATAACGTTTCCCCGGCAGCGGCGGCTGATTTGTGTTTCACGCCATAGGTTTACGCGAGCGGTTGCCGGGCGGCAACCTTTTCATGGCCACTCGACCCATCACTAATCCTGTTTATGAGGCTGCGCCATAAGTAGAAAACGGGCGTAAATCGCAGTGGCGTTGCCGGGGCGGTTTCTGGTAGGATCCGGGCGCCGATGTACCGGTTTTGCCGCTGGCAGCCTGGTCTGCCAGACCGCATCCCGGTTCCCGGCATGAAACCAAACATCGCAACTGAACACTGGAACGTTATGAAATCTGTCGCACAACTGCTCGGTGATAAAGCCGACTACCTGCTGAACTTCAGCAACCCGAAAATCTCCAAAGACCGTCTGCACCTTCCCGGTCCGGATGTCGTGGATCGCCTCTACGCCGTGTCCGACCGGAACAACCGGGTGTTGAGTAACCTGCAGCGGATCGTGAACACCGGGCGCCTCGGCGGCACAGGGTATCTCTCGATTCTGCCGGTCGACCAGGGCATCGAGCATTCCGGTGGCGCCAGCTTTGCCAAGAATCCCGACTATTTCGATCCCGAAAACATCGTGAAGCTCGCCATCGAAGGCGGCTGCAACGCCGTGGCTTCGACCTACGGTGTGCTCGGCTCCGTGGCGCGCAAATACGCGCACAAGATTCCGTTCCTGGTCAAGATCAACCATAACGAGCTGATGACCTATCCGAACAAGTTCGACCAGATCATGTTCGGCACCATCAAGCAGGCCGCCGATATGGGCGCCGCCGCCGTGGGTGCGACCATTTACTTCGGGTCCGACCAGAGCGGCCGCCAGATTGTGGAAGTGGCCCAGGCGTTCGCCGCCGCGCACGAACTCGGCCTCGCTACCGTCCTGTGGTGCTACCTCCGCAACGGCTCCTTCAAGAAGGACAAGGATTATCATGTGGCGGCCGACCTCACGGGCCAGGCCAATCATCTCGGTGTCACCATCCAGGCGGACATCATCAAGCAGAAGCTCCCCGAGAATAACGGCGGGTTCAAAGTCCTGAACGCGGCGGGCGTCAGCTACGGCAAGTATGACGAGCGCATCTACTCCGAGCTGAGCAGCGATCATCCGATCGATCTGTGCCGCTACCAGGTGGCCAACTGCTACATGGGCCGTGCGGGCCTCATCAATAGCGGTGGCGAATCCAAGGGCGCAGGCGATCTCGAAGCGGCTGTGGCCACGGCCGTGGTCAACAAGCGCGCCGGCGGCATGGGCCTGATCTCGGGCCGCAAAGCCTTTCAACGGCCGTTGAAAGATGGCGCCGCCCTGCTCCAGGCGATTCAGGACGTTTACCTGAGCAAGGAAGTCACCATCGCTTAAGGTTCAATTTGTTTGCATCTCAGCCGGGCTGGAAGCGCGTCTTTCAGCCCGGTCTTCTTTTGGGGTGGGAGGGCTGCTCCGGCTGGGGAGGAAATGCTCCGTGGCGTCAGGCCGGCGCGAGGGCTTCCGGGCAATCTGCCGTGGCTTCTTGATCCCAAACCTTGATCGGCTCGTAGAAGGTATTTCGTTGGACCGGAACACGGCCCGCCTCGCGGATGGCTTTGATCATGGCGGCTTCCGTTTGCAACTGGGGCGATTGCGCCCCGGCCATGTGGAAGATGTGTTCTTCGACGATGGTGCCGTGGAGATCGTCCGCCCCGTAGCTGAGCGCCACCTGGGCCAGTTTCATTCCCAGCCCCACCCAATAGGCTGTGAAATGGTCGAAGTTATCCAGGTAGATTCGGCTGACGGCCAAGGTGCGCAGCGTGTCGAACCCGGTGGGCGCGTGGGTCACCTCCAGGCGGTTGTTATCCGGCTGATACGCCAGGGGCACGAAGCCCACAAACCCATGCGTCTCGTCCTGCAGTTCCCGTAATTGGCGCAAGTGATCCACGCGATCGGCCAGCGATTCCACGTGGCCGTAGAGCATCGTCGTTGTGCTGCGGCCTCCCAGGCGATGCCACGTTCGGTGCACGTCCAGGTATTCCTCGGCGGATTCCTTGCCCACAGCAATGGCGGACCGGACTTCTTTGCGGAAGATCTCCGCCCCCCCGCCGGTGAGTGAGTCCAGCCCTGCTGACTTCAGCTCCTGCAGCGTCTCCGGCATGCTCTTCCGGGCGAGCCACGCCAGGTGCAGCACTTCGATGGCGGTAAAGCACTTTAACTGAAGGCGAGCGTCGAGCGCCCGGAGCGCCTTGAGCAGGTCTGTGTAATAGCTGAACGGCAGGGAGGGATGCAGGCCGCCCACGATGTGCAGCTCCGTGATCCCCAGGTTCAGCGCCTCCCGGGCCTTCTCCACGATCTGCTCAATCGATAGCTGGAAGCCATCGGCGTCGCGCTTCTTTCGCGCAAACGCGCAGAACTGGCAGCTCAGGATGCAGTAATTGGAGTAATTGATGTAGCGGTTCAGAATGTAACTGGCCCGGTCCCCCACGCGGCGTTGCCGGGCCAGGTCTGCAATCGCGCCTACCGCGTTCAAGTCCTTGCTCTCAAAAAGGCGCAGCGCGTCGGCCTCGGAGATGCGCTCTCCAGCCGCCACTTTCTCATAAAGGTCGCGCAAGCTGCTGCGCTGCACAAAAAATTGCACAGTAATACGAGTAACAGACGCCGACGCTTTGGCAAATCGTTTCCCGCGCAAGGCCGCAACAGAGTCGCTGGCCTGCGCTTCCGAGCGCCAGGTATGCGTACCCGGTCCACAGGACGCGCGCGGTGGTCTCTGGGTTGTAAACCGCGTGCCCTCACGCGGCGCGGATGCTGGTTTGGGCTGCCGGACGCCGGGTAAGGGTACCCGGCCTACAGGAAGCTTATAGTGGCCTCCGGTTGTAGGCCGGGTGCCCCCACGCGGCGGGGCGGCTCCACTCTTATTGGGGGCGATGCTTTCCCGCCCCTGCCGTGGTGGCGCGCAACCGCCGTTGCGCGATGCCCGATCCGGATCCTGAAAAGGGATTGCGGAATCCCGACGAGGGGCGTATTAGGTCTGTAAGATACCATGGCGCTCATCGAATGTCCTGATTGTCAGAAGCCCGTTTCATCCGAGGCCCGGGCCTGCCCGGCTTGTGGATACCCCGTCGCCGAAAAACTCGCCGCCCAGGCCGGCCCGGATTCCGGCCAGGGACCCGCACACGGCGCACTGCTGGCCGAGGTCCATCCTTCCTATTGGGGTTTCTTTTGGTACTGGTTCTTCTTTTTCCTGATTATCCCGCCCATTATCGGCGCAATTCGCCGCTCCGCCACGGTCATCCGCGTGTTCACCACCCGGATCAGCATCGAGCGCGGGATCTTCTCCAAGTGTTACCAGGACTATAACACGCGGGATATCCGGTCCGTGGATGTGGATCAGCCGTTCTTCAAGCGGATCGTGGGCATCGGCGATATCACCCTGTCCACGTCCGCCACAGTGGAGGGCGCGGAAATCATCCGCTCAATTCCGGATCCCCGGGGCCTGCGCGAACTCATCCTGGCGCAGCGCGATCGACAATAAGCCGCCCCGTTCCGCCTTCTGTTTTTCTGCGGTGCGCGTAAAGAAGCGGATAATCTCGGGCATGAACGCGGCCAGGTCCCGGTGCTTCTCGCGCTCGGTTTCGTAACGGGCCAGCAGCTCCGCCAGTTCCCGCATCCAAACGAAACCCCGGTCGATTTCCTGTTTGATTTGCCGTTCTGCCGCGGCTTCGCCTTCGGTGGCCTGGAGGTAACGCACCACCGCCGCCCGCACCACCGACTCGTGCATCATCGTCGTCCAATTCCCGTAAGCCATGCGCCGCATCTGGGACTGCACCTGGGCGAACAAGTTTGTTCCCGCGGGCTCCAGTTCGGCGGTGTGGGCGTAGATCACGGGGTTCACATACGAATGGCAAAACTCGTGGATGATCGTCGGCAGCGCTTCCCGCGTGAACTGCGGCTGCCCTTCCGCATCACAACTCCACACCCCCAAAATGCAGTACAGCTCCTCCTGCTGCCCCTGCTGGAATTTCGGGCCGTAACACGAGCCCCCATTCACCAGCGCCGGCGCCAGGTGGAATCGAGCCCCGGGTCGCGCCCCAAAGAACCGGTCGAACCAATCCAGGTGTCCCTCGCTTTCCACCAACTGCCGCGCCCGGGCTTCCGTCTGTTCATACAGCGATTGGTGCGCCTGCCAGAATCTCTCAAACTTGGTATCGCGCGCAAACTGCCGGGCGTGTTCCAGGAAGAGCTCGAGTTCATCCGGACGCCAGCGGCTGTCCAAGCCGGCAGGCCAGGGCTCCAACGGCGTCCGCAGTTCCAGGCTCTGCGCGTCCTTCAGGTGCACCGCCAGGCTCATCGGCGCGTCGTAGCTCACCCCGCGGGTTTGGCGGAGCTTCCGGGCCAGCAAAACCGCCGGATGGCTTTGCGCGAGCCCAAAATGCCGGTTGAGCTCCTTCAGGTACGCCGGCACCCGGCCCTGGGAATACTCCGGGTTGCCCGCCAGCCGATAGATAATCGAGATCAACTCCACCCGGGCATCCACCTTCACGTTGAGGGCTCCAACCGGGGCCTCCGCCGTATCCGGCGCCGCCCCGGCCGCCAGCCACGCGCCAGCGATAAGACAGCAGGCGAACCTCGTCTTCATACAGAGTAGGGAAGTGATGATAATGACCGCCGCCCATTGAACGCCTCGCGCCTTCCGGGCGCAACCGATAAATGAGACGGGGAAGCACTCTCCAGGGTGGGCACCCAACAGTTTGGTGTGCACGCTTTAGCGTGTCGGGCACGCCCATCCTCGAGTGTTGGGTTTGACAAAACCGATGGCCGAACTAGTATGACATTCAATGCGGGCGTAGTTCAATGGTAGAACGGAAGCCTTCCAAGCTTCACACGTGGGTTCGATTCCCATCGCCCGCTCCATTCCTTTTTGCCCCATTTGAGACGAAACAACGGAGTCTCCCTTCTTCCTCGGGAAACCACGGTCCTCCAGGCGGTTTCGGGAATCTGGGCGCCCAGGTGGGGGGTGAGTCTGGATGTGGGCCAGCATTCACCGATGATTATTTTATTGACTTCTGCGGCCGACGGGATTACGCATTTCGTTGTAAACCTCCACGTAACGATCCAATAAAAGCGCGGTGCCTTTATGGCCGCGAACATGAGAGAAACATTATGAAGAGACTTGCGAAATTATTTCGGACGGCAGTGGTGCTCCTTGCAGGAGTCCTGCTGGGTTCCAGTGTCATAGCGCAACCGCAGGCTTTGGGGTTGGAAAGGGCGGCGGCGGTCAAGGCGGCGCGGGTTGCGCAACTCCTCGGGATGCAAGGAGTAGTGGGTGCCGGGGTGGGGCTGGATAACGCAGGCTTGGGGGCCGTGCACATCCTGGTGATGGATAACGCCGCGGCGGCAAGAATGCCGCGGGCTCTGGATGGGGTGCCGGTGGTGGCGCTCGTCACGGGGGAGATCCGGGCTCTCGGGGCGCGGGACGTAGTGGCCGCCGCACCGCCGGCAGACAAAAAATCGGTGAAGATCGATCCCACAGCCGTTTTTCCACGGCCTGTCCCCATCGGTGTCTCGACGGGGATCGCTCAGCCAGGAGAAATATGTTCCGCCGGAACGATCGGGTGCAGAGTCAAGGGTGCTGGTGGAACTCTTTACGCGTTAAGCAATAACCACGTGTACGCGCTGGAAAATGAGGCGGAATCTGGCTGGCCAGTAGCGCAGCCTGGACCTTACGACACCGGCTGTCTCGTCTCCGAGGATTACAGAATAGGCGCACTTAACGATTTCATACCACTCGTTTTTTCCGGTGCTGCGAATTTCGTCGATGCCGCGATTGCGGAGACAACAGCGGATGATGTGGATAACGCAACACCTGCCAACGGTTATGGTTTACCTAAGTCTGTTCCAGTTGGCGCGTTTGTCGGACAGGCGGTTCAGAAGTATGGTCGGACCACGGGACTGACAAAGGGCACGGTGAGCACTGTGGATGCGACCGTGTCCGTTGGGTATGGCAGCGGGACGGCGTTGTTTTATGACCAGATCGTGGTCTTTTCCAGGAAAGCATTCCTTAAGTCAGGGGATTCAGGCTCTCTGGTGGTTACTAATCCGGGCAGGAGCCCGGTAGGTCTGCTGTTTGCCGGTACCGCGACTGGCCAGTACGGAATTGCGAATCGGATAGCCGCAGTTCTTGAAGCGTTTGAGGTCACGATCGATGGCGAAGAATAGCGTCAAAGTTGCCTGATGAATCAGGCGGGCAGGGGCGACTTTGCCCGAAGCCGGAAGCACTGGGGTATTTGTATTTTCGCGGTTCGAGAACGGTGAGGTCTTCCTGGCGTGGCGTGCCTGAGTCGTTCAACACCATAAAAAGCAAGGCAGAAATCCGAAACGTGTCTGATGGCTCCCCCTCCTATTGAGATAGTCCTGAAGCAACACAGGTCGGAGTGGATGTCACTGTCCGGCGTTGTGGGATGCGGGATTGGTGCGCAGAGGGGCAAGCCATGCATCACTCTGCTGGTAGCAAAACTCACCAAGCACCTTGCCGCCAAGTTGCCACAAAAAGTGGAGGGCTATGCTGTCATGGTGACGGAGACGGGTGAAATCCGGGCGCTGGATCCAGATTGAGTTCCGGTGCGGGCTGCAAGAGGGGTGGCGGTTGAGGAACTCCGCCACAATACCACCGGTCTTGCGTCCTATTACCGTCCCCATCCTGGAGGGATGCCAGTTATTTCGTTTTCGATTCTCTGCGCTCTTTGCACCCTCTGCGGTTAACTGCATCAGAAGAACCGCCGATGGAGGTGTGATTGATTGAGGACGGTGGCTGCCGTTTTTGGTCTTTCACCCACCGAAAAAGCGTCGGAGGGCCGCCGCACGGCACGACGCTTCGCACGTTCGTGCACACTTGCCCTCCGTCCGTCTCACCGATTCGCCGGCACGCTGTCAGACACAAAGGAATTTATTTTAACTAAAACATGAATCACCGTATACAAACGAGTATCATCTCAGGCGTGCTTAACACAAAGCTGCGGCCATGAAGTCCTTTGAACCGGAGCAACTTTCGCCAAAAGACCTCGCCCTACTGGCGCTTGACGAACCCCGACGTCCCCGCAAACCGCACCCCGTTGCCAATCAATCAAAAAGCGAAAGACAATATGGCGGCGCTGCGTTGGCAATCCAACTCGTTGGACAGGGGCGACGGCTATCCGCACGACTGCTCGGCGTTGCGCTTCTGTGCGGGATTGCCGTTTGCGCGTCCAGGGTTTGCCCAGCCGCTGTGCAGGCGCAGTCGGAAGCCATTCCCGGAGCACACTGGCAGACGCTGGAACAGCCCGAGCAAGCCGGATGGTCGCCGGAGAAACTGGCCGCGGCTCGGCAGCACGCCCAGGCCATCGGCTCGGCAGCGGTATTCATCGTGCATCGTGGGCAAGTGGTTTCGGAATGGGGTGAAACCGCCAAGCGCTTCAACGTTCATTCCATCCGCAAAAGCTTTCTCAGCGCGCTTTACGGAATCTACGTGGCGGAAGGAAAGATCGACTTGAATGCGACCCTGGCGGAACTGGGCATCGACGACAATGAACCGCGCCTCACCGTCATGGAAAAGCAAGCCACCGTGGCGGACCTGCTCAAAGCGCGGTCTGGCATCTACCACCCGGCGCTTTACGAGACGGAGACGATGAAAAAGCGCCGTCCTGCAAGGGGCAGCCATCCGCCGCGCACGTTTTGGTATTACAACAACTGGGATTTCAATGCCCTCGGGACGATATTTGAACAGCGCATCGGCTTGAGCGTCTTCGAGGCCTTCCAGCAACGACTGGCCACACCGCTGGGCCTGGAGGATTTCCAACTCGAAGACACGCGGTATGTGCGGGGCGAAGATTCCATCCACCCGGCCTATCCCTTTCGCATGACGGCGCGCGACATGGCCCGGTTTGGGCTGCTGTTCGCTCGTAACGGCCGGTGGGGCGAGCGACAACTCATTCCGGCGGATTGGGTGATGGCAAGCACCACGTCCTACTCACCGGCGCCCACAGAATCCGGAGAGGTCCACTGCGGTTATGGTTACTTGTGGTGGACGGAGATTTACGGTCGCCACCTGGAAAACGTCGATCTGCCCAAGGGCACCTTCTCGGCGCGCGGCGCCCGCGGCCACTACATTCTCGTCGTGCCAGCCTGGGACCTGGTCATCGTGCATCGCGTGGATACGGATAAAAATGACGGGTCCAGGGTTGAACGGGAGCAGTTCGGTACGCTGGTCAAACTCATCGTGGAGGCCATGCCATCAGAGGAAAAACCTGCCCCGGCGGTTTCGGTCGCCACTCCGGTTTCCCGGCTGCGCAGTCTCGACACGCTGGCGCCGGCGTTGATGGAAAAACACAAAGTGCCTGGAGTCTCCATCGTGGGTCTGGAAAACAGGCGCATTGCTTGGGATCGCCAGTACGGTGTTCGCCGCGCGGACAAACCGGAGCGCGTTAATGCCCAAACGGTGTTCGAGGCGGCTTCCATGAGCAAGCTGCCCGCGAGCTACCTCGCGCTGAAACTCGTGGAGCAAGGCAAGCTCGACCTGGACCGGCCCCTCTGTGAATACCTGGATGAACCTTACCTCACGAACGAGCCGCTGCATCTCAAGATCACCGCGCGGATGGTGCTTTCGCACACCACCGGTTTTCCCAAC
Source organism: Verrucomicrobia subdivision 3 bacterium UBA6082 (assembly GCA_002428665.1). Taxonomy (GTDB): domain Bacteria; phylum Verrucomicrobiota; class Verrucomicrobiia; order Limisphaerales; family UBA8199; genus UBA6082. The sequence goes on along the minus strand of DIXK01000049.1, from coordinate 15,251 downwards.
TGGCGCAAAGGGGGATGGCGCGGCGGCGGATCCCTGCAGGTGCAGTCCGAGCCCGGCACGAAGTACACCTATTCCGGCGAAGGCTTCACCTATCTGCAGCACGTGATGGAGCGGATCACAGGCGAACCCCTGGAGCGTTACGTGAAACAGACCTTGCTGGATCCGCTGGGAATGACGGCCAGCACCTACACGTGGAACCACGAGTTGGAGCCTCAAGCCGCTGTCGCACACGACGCGAATGGGCAGATCGTGCCGGGCCGCTCCCTTTATCACCACGCCAATAGCGCCTACTCGCTCTATTGCTCGCCGATGGACTACGCGTTGTTTCTCGAGGAGATGCTCCGGAAAGATCGCTCCGCCCCGCACTCGCTCAGCGCCCCTTCTATCGAGGCCATGCTCACTCGCACCACCATGACGACCGGCCGCCCTACGCTGGTCCGTGCTGGCGAGTCGCCCACCGGACCCACATGGTATGGCTTGGGCTGGGCCATAGACGCGATGGCCTCCGGTGATCGCATTCACCACAGCGGCTCGAACGGGATCGGCTTTCGCTGCTACTGCGAATTCGATCCCCAACGCGGCTCAGGCATCGTCATCATGACGAATGGCGCCGGCGGCGCTGACTTTTGGCGAGAACTGATTGCCGCCCTGCCAGCGCATTAACACGGAACTCATTAACCTCTGCGAAGGGAAAAAAATCGTTTGACCCACGGGTTCTGCTGAAGGTCTGTAGCCCAGCCTGTTTGCAGCCTGAACATCACGAATCGCGAGACTGCATCGCAAAAAGGCGCGCGATCTCGCCGCTGTGCCGATACTCTGCCTGGCGGGTCGAGTACGGACAGGTCTAATAGAATCCCCGGGATTTCAGTACGTAATCAACGGAATGGCGAATGTGAAGGCTTGGGCGTACCGTTTCTTCATGAGGTGGTTCACGAGGTGACCACCGGAAAACTGAAGTCCAGGTATGAGTTGGGGAGTCTTAATAGTGACGGTTCTGTTAGAAGTGGCGCTGTATGCGCTGCTGCGGCTGCGCCAGACTCAGGACCTCGCGCGGGTTGGTGGGGTGTTGAAGCTGGCGCACGCACCTGTTACGGGAGCCAGGGCCGTCAACCGGAGCGCCGTGAACCTCGAGCCGGCAAGGCACTTTTCGCTCCCACAAGGACGGTGATTTTGATTTAGGAAGCGGATCCTGGAACGCGCAAGGCCCATTCTCTTGCTGAGGTGCAGCTTGCACCGGCGGCAGCGGCATCAATACAGTTTCACTTTATTCTTGTATGGCTGTGTCAAGATTCCAGAATACCCCTGACAGCTGAAAATCTATCCGTGTCATTTCTGACGAGGCCGCTTTTCTGCAGCAGTCGCGAGAGCGGCCTTTGCTTTGATGATGCCCCACGGATTGGATGTATTCTCCTGCCGCAAACTGCGTAGTCACAAAACATAGAAATATTGGACGTATGAGATTGAATACAAGGTGGCGCTGCCTGCTGGCAGCGGTTATAGCGGTGAGTGCAACGTGCGGAAACGCCGTCGCGGCCTCCATTACGGTGCCTGACTTCTCGTGGGAGGTCAGCACGAACATCCCGGGCGGATACGTAGGCGGTCCCGGGACGAACTGGTTAGCTACGGGGAATGGCGGATCCCGGATCCAGAATTTCACCAGCACGTTGTTTGAGGGCACGGACACGCTGCCGGCGCCCGCGCACGGCACGAATTGCTTCGTAGAGATCATCAACGGCCATCCCTCCTACTGCTGGCAAACGATCGGCGCCTTGCAGCCGAATACTACCTACACCCTTACCATCGCCGTCGGCCAGACCTACACCGATGGCGGCGGCGTGGGAAAAATTGCGCTGATCAACGGCACCTCGCCGTTTGACTCCGTGTTAGCGGAAACCCCGGTGGATTCCACACTGATCAATCCCGGAACCTTTAGCGACGTGACGGTCACCTACACCGCCGGTTACGAAGCCACGGGAAACCTCACGATCCTGATGCAGGGCAATACCGGGGCCCAGATTGTCTATGACAACGTCCGCCTCGATGGCACGGCGCTGCCGGAGTCGCCCACCGCTGCGCTGCCTCGCCTCTCCACGCCATCGGGTACGGTGTACCAGGGAACCCAGGTCACGTTGAGTGAATCGCCCGCGGGAGCCCCTCCGTTCACGTATCAATGGCAGTCGGATAATGGCACCGGAGGCACTTCCTTTGCAGATATTGCGGGCGCCACCAGCGCCACGTACGTGGTGGATACCACCAGCTTCGCAGTCGGTTCGCCCGTGCAATACCGGGTCGTAGTGGCCAACAGCCAGGGCACCTCCACCAGCGCCGCCGTCACTTTGACCGCGATTCAGGGGCCCCCGGTTGTTGTGCGCGAGACACTCCCAACCATGGCCGTCGATGTCGAGGGCAGTGAGGTTACCTTCACCGCCGTGGTGGATGGCAGCCGTCCCATGACCTATCAATGGATGGTGGATACCGGCTTCGGGCCGATCGCCATCCCGGGTGCGACCAGTGCCACACTGAAACTCAGTAATCTGCAGGTCGCGGATTCGGGCTCCTATTATCTCCAGGCACAGAATAGTTATGGCACGGTGCAGAGCGCTGCGGCCTCGCTCTTTGTCGACCCCCGTCCGGTGGACGTCAGCGGCGTTTACGTTCTGCGCGCCTCGCAGCTTGGATTTGGTGGTGATAACACGTTTTCTCCCACGTGGACAGTAGCACCCGATAGTTTGATTGAAGGTGCGGCTCCTGCCGACAGCGTGGGCAATTTCGCGCTGGAACGCGCTGGTGGAACCCCTGTGCTGACCGATGGCAAGTTCGGCACCCTCCCTCCGGAAGGCAATGCCAGCAGTGAAGTCGCCACGTGCGGACGTTCCGCGGTGGGCGCCGGTTCTTCGGTGGTATATACACTCCCGGCCGCCGCCAACGGTTATGACCTCACCAATGTCGTGGTTTATGGTGGCTGGAGTGATGCGGGGCGGGATCAGCAGCAATACAACATCTATTATTCCACCGTCGCGAATCCCACGGATTTCGCCAACCTCATCGCCTATGTCAACTTCCACCCGACGAACGACGTGAACGCCCAGTCGGCCACTCGCGTGACCCTCACCGGGCTCAACGGAGCAGTGGCTCGGAACGTGGCAGCCGTGAAAATCGACTTTGATGTCCTCGTAGCGGCCACCGAGAACAACTACACCGGCTATGCGGAGTTCCAGGTCTTTGGCCAACCCTCAGCCCCGGCTCCCATTCTCGCTGTCGATACTCAGCCCGCTACGGCCTCGGACGTGGAAGGCAGCACGATGACCTTTGTGGCCGGATTTGCCAGCGAGACGCCGATGACCTACCAGTGGCGCGTTGACAAAGGCAGTGGCCCGGTGGATATCTCCGGGGCGACCAGCGCCACGCTGGTGCTCAACAATCTGCAGGTGACCGACAGTGGTTCCTACAGCTTGAAAGCGTCCAATGCCTCCGGTTCCTCCGTGAGCCGTTCGAGTCCCCTTGTAGTGAATCCGCTCCCGGCGCCGGACGCATACGGCGTGATTGCCTCGCCGGCCAACCAAACGGGCACCGGCTCCACCTTTTCCCCGACCTGGACCCTCCTCCCGGGCAGTCTGATCGCGGGCACTCTGCCCAGCGCCAGGGGCAGCAGCGTCGGCTCATTCCTCCAGGAAGGCGCGGGTGGTTTGGTGGTTCTCACCGACGGCCAGTACGGCGCGGTGGGTAGTAAGAACAATGCAACGTTAGCGACCTGCGGCAGTGGTGCCGGTGGCCATTCCGTCACCTACACCCTGCTCGGTTCCTCGAGCGGATTCGATATCACGAATATCGTGGTTTACGCGGGCTGGAGCGACGGTGGCCGCGATCAACAGGCCTATACCGTCTCTTACTCGACCATCCTCGATCCCAATAACTTCATCCCGCTATCGTTCACGGATTACAATCCCACACTGCCTGGGGCTGTGCCCTCGGCCGATCGCGTGAGCTTCAAGTCGTCCACGGAGTTGCCGCTGGCGGTCAATGTGGCCAAAATCCTGGTCGACTTCACCAGTCCCGCCGGTGAAAACGGGTATTCCGGTTATGCCGAGATCTCCGTTTACGGCGCGCCCTCGGCTCCGACCCCGGCACCGCCGGTCGTCATCACGGATACCTTGCCCGCGAACGGTTCCGACGTGGTGGGCAGCGAGGTGACGTTTACCGCGGTGTTTCACGGCACCACCCCGATCACCTATCAATGGCGCAAAAACACCGGCAGCGGCGCGGTCGACATTGCTGGCGCCACCAGCCCTACCTTGACCCTTAGCAACCTGCAGCTTTCGGACAGTGGTTCCTATAGTGTCATGGCAGCCAATGACTATGGCATGACCGAGAGCACACCCAACAACTTCGTGGTGAACCCCGCGCCCACGGAAGTCAACGGCATTCTGGTAGCCAATGCCAACCAGACCAGCTCCGGCCAGACCTTCTCACCCACTTGGACCGTGGCCCCGGGCAGCCTACTCGCCGGCGTGTTACCCAGCAGCGTCGGCGCCGGCAACTTCTCCAACGAAGGTTGCCGCGGCGTCCCGGTGCTCACTGACGGTGTGTTTGGCTCGGTGGGTGGTGGCAACTCCACCCTCGCAAGCTGCGGTGTCGGTACCGGGACCTCGGTGACCTACACCCTCGCGGGTTCTCCGAGCGGTTATGATCTGACTCGCATTGTTACCTACGGCGGTTGGGGTGACAACGGGCGCGATCAGCAACATTATACCGTCTCTTATTCGACCGTGGCCGATCCAGCTACGTTCGTAAACCTGGTGAGCGCGAATTACAATCCCGACATCGCCGCGGGTTTGCCAAGTGCCGATCGTGTGACGATCACCTCGGCTACAGCAGCCCCCATGGCAGTCAACGTCGCGGCAGTGCGATTTGACTTCACTACTCCCACCGGAGAAAACGGCTGGTCCGGGTATGCCGAAATCGGTCTGTTTGGCACGGCCTCAGCGTCAGTGGAGCCGCCGACAGTTGGTTCCATCACGATTGCCGACGGGAATCTGATCCTGGCTGGCACCGGCGGCACCCCGGGCGCCGGTTACACGGTGTTGTCCTCCGCAGATGCCACGGCTCCCGTGAGCGCTTGGACTGTGGCCAGCACTGGTACCTTTGACGCCAGCGGCGCCTTCAACATCTCGTTGCCGATTCAGCCGAACGACCCCGTTCGGTTCTTCCGGCTCCAGGTGCCGTAGGTCGAGAAGACACAGAACTTCAGAGTCAGCGCCTCCTGAGCGGGAGGCTGGCTCAAACGAATAAGCAATGGGCTGGATGGCCACAACCATCCAGCCCCTCTTTAATGGGCAACGGGCTTCACGGGGATCAAACCGTCACTTCACAAACCCCAATGCCTCTGGGGTGCGGTCCGTGATCCCGAAGACAAAGATTTGTCCGTCGTAAAACCGCTCTCGCAACTCGAAATTCTCAAACGCTATCCCCCCGGGAATCGGCTTGTCCGAAAGCCAGTACGTGTAGCGCGCATTCACCGCAGCCCGCAAATCGTCGCGAAACGTTCCCGCCGGCTTCGCCCAATACTGGGTCACCGGGCGTCCGCCGTAATGCCAAAGGCGCGACCTGGGAAATGGAAACACGGTGGCAGGTGCTTCCTCGTCGTTCGTCACGGCCACCAGCACGCTGCCAGACACCGTCCGATGAAGCCGCGCCAGGGGAAATTCTTTCGTGGGGGCGAAGGCCGTGCCTTTGTAATCCCGGTACAGCTCCAGGCTATTCACCACCTCGTCCTTCAGCCAGAGTCTGCGAGTTCGAGCCATGTTGCCCATGGTGGCAGTGAGAATGCATTCATCCAAAGCAGCACTGTCTGGCTGTTTAAAAACACCCAACTCGATCTCGTCTGGCCGGTCACTGCGCTGGCGGATAACGAGCCGCACATGCGCCCCGTTCTCGAATTTCTCCACGTCGAGTACCACCTCAAGTTCTTCATGGCCCCCGGGGAGTTGCCGCACCGATCCCGGCACCAGGTTCGTTGCTGCTCCTCCCTCCGAAGGTCGGGCATGGATGCGTTTGCCGGAGCGTCGATCCGCCTGGCTGCGTTCCAGCTCGCTGTAACCGCGATGGCTCCGCACGATCGGCTCGATGGCGATAAAGTTCACCAGGTCATGACCGCCACCAGGGAGGATGGGAGCCCCCAGGCGAATCAATCCGCGTGGTTCTGGCGGCCGGAAACCGGCGGGCGGTATGGCCCAAAGCAAACCCTCGCGCAACCCCCAGATCGGCTGGTTGGTATTCACCCCGGCCCGCACCCATTCAGATGCCGAAAAACCGGGAAATGCCATCAGCAAAAAGGCGAGGATCGCCAGGCTGCGGTAAACAGGGATAAGGCGCAAATGGATGCGGCGCGGATAAGAGGGCGCAGGAATGCGGCGCACCTATTTCTTCTTTCTCTTGGTGGCCTTGGTATTGGGTCTGTCTTCCAATCCCAGGACACTGCGCCGTTCGACGTCCGCCGGTCGGGCATCCTGGAACTGGTCCAAGGCGTCCTGCAAATTCCTGGCTGTAGCCGCGGCTTCTCCGTCGAGGGCGCTGGACTTCAGCGGATGCGCTTCCTCACGATCCTGGCTCAGGTCGAAGAAATTGCCGTTCCGGTACAGCTTGTATCGATGGTTGAAGGCGAATTCGCGAATGGTCAGATTATTGCCCTGACGCGGCGAGTACCAGGAGTAAATCCACTCGCGCGGCTGTCCTCGCTGACCGCGAAGTTGCGGGAGAAAGCTGCGGCCATCCAGCTTCAACCCGGCAGGCAAGGGTTCGCCCGCGGCTTCCAATAGCGTAGGTAAAAAGTCGGTGGTGTCCACCAAGTCGGCACACACTCGGCCGGCGGGAATTTGGCCGGACCAGTTGGCGATCAGCGGCACATGCATACCGGCCACGGTGGTGGTGCCTTTGCCACCGATGACTTCGCGCCCGTCCATCAGCGAACGCGTGCCCCGCCCGGTGCCATTATCGCCGAGAAACAGGATCAGGGTGTTTTCGCGGATGCCGAGCGCATCGACTTTCGCGACCACCCTGCCGATCAGTTTGTCCATGTACGTCACCATATCACCGAAATGCGCCGGGGCCACGTTGACGCTCTCTCCTTGCGCTTTCGGATCCCAGGTTTTGCTGTCTGGTGTGGGCTGATACGGCGAGTGGGTAAGGATCATCGGGTAATAGAGGAGAAACGGGCCGCTCTTTTTGCGGGTGACAAAATCCAGGGCGTAATCGTTCACGAGGTCCGGACCGTACTCCCCGTTCGTGAAGTCCTTTTCGACCCCGTTGATTTCCAGCCCGGGATTGGCGTAGCGCGGTGGCCGCCGCGTATGCTGCCAGAGGCAGTGCTCATCAAAGCCGAATCGCTTGGGCAGATCCACCGCCTGCCCCAGTTGCCATTTGCCGACGATACACGTGGCGTATCCCGCCCGCTGGAGCCGGTGGGCAAAGGTAGTGGCTTGAGGATCCAGTTGACCGAAACGCAGGTAGTTCCGGGCATTCGAGAGCCCGGTCATTAACTGGACGCGCGTCGGCGTGCACAACGGTTGCGCGTAAGCGTGCGTAAACCGCACCCCGGTGGCGGCCAATCTGTCGAGCACCGGTGTGGCGTAGCTCGTGCCGCCATTGGCCCCGATGGTTTCATAGCCGAGATCATCGGCCATGATCAGAATCAAGTTGGGTTTGGGGAGCGCCGCCGTGGCAGAGGTCACCCATACCAGACAGCCGCAGGTTGCGAGCGCTCGCCAGATCATTTTCGGGCCTTTCATAAACTCAATGGTATCCGTGTGTCACCGGCCGGTGGCGGTGGCCGCCAAGTAGCGGCTCAGAATTTCGGTGTTGCGAATGAACGTTTCGCAGCGGATCACTTTCGCTTGCGGGTCTGGCGGCCGATGATATCGCAACCCGCCACCTTCAACCCAACGTCCCCGCGCATCCAGCGCCGCGATGACGCGCTTTACTTCGGCGGCCAAAGCAGGACTCGCCTTCGCGAGCGGCTCCTCGCGTGAGGCGGCGAGTTGATCCGCGGACATGCCTTTGAGCTGCTCGTACTCGCGGGCAATCGCCGCCGTGCCATCGGAGACTTTGAAAGCATAATGGGTCGGCAAGTCGCTGTCATCGTAGGTGAGTTGGTAATCGAGAGTAAAATAAAGAGGCTTGTTGGTGCGCAGTTCATAGAAGCGTGCCAATCGTCCATCCGGCAGACGCGAGCGCCGCAGGTAATCCAAAGCACGCGGGACCGGCTCCAGGAACCGGCGTTCTCCCGTTTCCCGGTAGAGTTTTAGCAGGGTTTTCAACAGCCCCTGCGACTCCCCGCCTGTGACTGTAGGGGGCTCGAACTTCCGCGCCCAGACCGGATTCATGTTGGCGTCGTATTGCTGCGCCCAGGCCGGCTGCGGCTCCGGCAGTTGCGCCAGCAGGATGAAATCGCCCCCCTTCTCGGCGGCGGCACTGCAGCGAGTGGCCAGATCGACAAAGTCGTTCCCTGGCGCGGTGTGGCCATAAATCCGCGCGGCTTCGAAGAGGGTGTCCAGGGTGGTGGCGAGGGCATTATCGTTGAAGGTGTAGCACTGCCAATACTGTCCTCCGGGGTGGGTCCGCGACCACGATTCGGGGAAAGCGGCTTTTTTGACCGGGTATTTTTCCGGCTCCGGCGGGCGGTCGAAACCTTGGGGCCACGCGCCGTTCGGATACTGTGCGTCGAGCAGGCGGGTCAGTCCATACACCACACTCTCGTGGATCGCGGCGTCCTTGAATTCGAGCGCCCGGTCCGTGCGCATGAGAAACCGCAGGGCCGCCTGCGTGGTGTCGTCGTCCAGTGTGGTGACATTGCGGCCCGTGGGCTTGCCGCCCGACCGGAGCGCGAGCTTGCTCCGTTCCCGGGGATCAAATTCTACGAAGTATGTCCAGCCGCCCGACCGGAGCTGTCCGTGAATCAAGCCATAGGCAGTTTCTCGCGCTGCTTCCAGATACGTGGGGTCGCCGGTGGCGTTATGTGCGGTCAGAAAGGCCATGCCCACGGAAGGCGTGCCTGGAGGTTGCACCCAGCCGCGGGTGGCGCTGGCCACGCCTTCGCCTTCCCGTTTCGTGAGGTCCTCGCTGTATTGCCAAAGATACGTGCCGTGCACCGCCACCTCCTGGCGGAAAAACGCCACCGCGCGCCGCAAGGCATCGGCAGCTTGGTCGCGTAAGGCGCTGTCCTCTGCCGGCGCGGCTGCGGTCTGGAAGAACCCGGCCAGCAGCAGAGTCGCAGCGGCCGGCAAGACGATTTTTGCCGCAGGCGCGGAAAGGCGTGGGGAAAGGGTCTTCATAATCACGGGTTTAGTGTGCGGATTATAAGCGCAGACGCCCACCTTGCCGCAAGCTCCAAGCCCGGCGGGGACACGGTACTCGGTGGTGTCGGGGGTGGGCACTGATCCGGAAAATGCGCATCGGATCGAGCGCGAATGACTAGGCACCACCCCCCTGAACAAAAGACCAAAAAGTCAGTAACCTTCCGACACTTATTTGCGTAATACCAGCACATGGTATGGCGTTTTGAACGTCGGAAACCCAAGTATTTTTACATGAACCGAAACCTATTGATTCTTGCTACTGGCATCCTGATCGGTGTGGCCACAGTGTACCTGCTTTCCAAAGGCCCACAGAACGTCCACCCATCATCCGAGGTCGAACCGGCTGACTTGATTTCTGAAGACGCGTTACTGACTCCAAGCCCGGAAGTTCCGCTCAATCAGGATTCTTCTTTGGCTCGTGAACCGCTGGTTCCGCAGCCAGTGGCCCTGGCAGCGGCGCCTCCTCCGGTCAGCGCCTGGGCTCGTTTGGCCGAAAAATACACCCCGGAGAAGACGGTCCTCTCCAGCAAGGTTACTTCCAACCTGACCAGCCTGATTAACCAGGGCGTTGACCTGGCGAATACCGCGGCGCGAAACTCAGGATCGGGTTCCATCGCGGAAGCCGCCAGCAAGGAGATCCTGCGCAACACGGCAAGCCGGCTCGCTCTCACCGGTGAGCAGCAGGAGCAGGCTGCCGCCGTGATCCAGTCCGCGGTCAACAAACGGATCGCTGCCGTATCGGATCTGACGTCCGCCATGAGCTTTGAGCCTGAGCATGTCATGGAGATGCTTCTCGCCGGAGACGCGTTGGCTCGAAACCAGATCACGCAGCAGGAATACGATCGCATTGCCGAACCAACGCGGGCCATGCTTCAGAATATCGCGGGCTACGTGACGGGACAGGCCGGTGGCAACCCCTCCCAGTTTTTGATGGATGAGGAAACGCTTGCGCAAATCAATGCGATCCTCACACCGGAGCAGCAGGCTGTGCTGGCAGAGATGACGGCTTCCATGGCGCAGCGAATCCAGGCCCGGCAGGCCAATCGAAACCTCGCGGGAACGACGTTCCAGCCCGGTCAGATCCCGATCATGGAACTGGAGCGATTAGATCAGGCTGTGGCCTCGATGAAGCAGATGGCTGATGCGGCCCGCTTGATGATGGATGGGATGAAAGGGCTAAAAGAAGCGAACCCGACTGGTGGCGGATCCTAACGGCCGGGAAGACCTCGGTAGTGCTCTTCCGCCAGGGAATTCGCCGCGCCAGCGTGGCGGCACGAAGCGCTAACCCTTAACCATGGGCCACGGCACATCAGCGAGGCCTGGCTCGGCGTCCTTAAGGCCATTCCTCGGCCCGATGAAGCGTTTCTGCCAGGAGCGTCGCCTCGGCACCGCTCGGTTCACCTCTGCCTTGCCCGCCGCTCGGACGCGCTCGGTGCCGCGGAAACCACCGGCCTACGACTTTCTCCGCGCCGATGGTGCGGCCGCTTCTCGCCGAAGAATTTGGTGAACAGAATGTAGAGAACGACACCTGCCGCAGGGATGCCGATAAGCCAAAGTATTAAGTAGTCTGACATAGCCAGGATATCGGTTTGACCTATTTTTGCAGATTTCGCGGAGATGGCAAGACCAGGGCGTGGCACTCAACGCTGATCTACGCCCCGCTTAAGTGCCCTGCGCCGGGTTCCAGGATTTGAAACAGGGTCAGCTTGCCCGTGAAAGTGTCTTCGGCTCAATGTGCATGAATGCGGTAATAACGGCTGGAACCACTTCCCGATTGGGGATCGCTGAAATGCGACCAGCCGCCGACCAGCGCATTGGTTCCCACAGCAGACCATGCAGGATTGGCAGCGCTCGGAGAGGCTTCGATCACGACCGACGCATTTGTCGCCCAGGAGATCACAAAACCGAAGGCGCCGTTGTGGAAACCAAAATCCGGGCCTGTGCGCAGGATGATCGGTGCAGGAAGCACCCACGCGGCAGTCGGCCGATCGCAAAAGGTGGCACCCCATCCGGCGGTCCCAGGCAGGTAATAGACGGTGGCTTGTTCATTGCCGTGGAAGACCCCCCCACCAGCCTGAGGGGCGATACCTTGAAAGTACGCTTCGCGCAAACGGATGCAGCCAGAGAACACCGAGGACCCAAGGCTGACCACACTGTCGGAGATCGTGACGACGGCCAGGTTGGTGCACCCGGCAAATGCCGCTGCGTCGATGCTGATGACGCTATTGGGGATGACCATGCTCGAGAGTCCGATACAATTGCCAAATGAAGAATTGCCGAGATTCGTGACGCTGCTCGCAATCGTGATGGTGGCCAGGTGGCTGCAGACGGAGAAGGCACTGTCTCCAATGCTTTGGACACCGTCAGAGATCGTGTAGGTCGTTCCGATCTTCCCCGCCGGATAGGCAATCAATCTTTTCTCCACGTCGTTGATTAGTACCCCGTCCATACTGCTGAAAGACGGATTGAGTGCCTCGACCGTGATTGCGTCCAGGTTGGTGCAACTGGCGAACGGATTTATCCCAATCGTCGTCACTCCGGCTGGGATCGTGATGCTCTCCAGGCCGAAGCAGAAAGCGAATGCCGCGTCCCCAATGCTGTAAAGCTGCTTGCCCAGGCTGACCTGGCTCAACGCGCTGCAGGAATTGAACGCGGTGTGCCCGATGCCAAACACGGTGTCGGGAAATGTGACGCTGGTTAGAGTGGTGCAACCGGCAAAAGCCCCATCACCGATATAGGCTACTGGCAGACCAGCAATCGTGCTCGGGATGGACACGGCACCGCCGCTGCCGATGTATTTTGTGATCGTCGCCATGCCCTCACTGAGTTTGTATTGGTACTCCTGGGCGTTCATCACCCCGGCGGGGATGCTGAGGGCTGCCACGGCAAACACGACAACGTTGCGAAAGACATTTGCATTCATATTACCTCCTTCTCAGGCTTGATGTGAGTGGGGCGCGTCCCTTGTAAACGCCATGTCTGCATCACGAGGCCCGGGCGGGCCCGTCATGAATCCAGGCCATGCCTTCATTTTCCTGGCAGCGAAGGCACCGGCAATAAATGCCGATCGCAGATTGCAGAAATCAGCCGGGGGGTTCTTTAGAGAGACCTTCACCCCTCCTCTACTGCCATGAGACACGGCTTTCATCGAGGGAACATTAACAACATAGACCACTCCCGCTCTCCCGCAATAGGGGAATCCCGGATGCGCGTTGCGAACGGGTTGATTGGGCCGATGTATCCGCGGGCGCTGTCCCGGTGTCGGCGGCTTGCTGGCAGGGGTCTTCTGACCGCATCACTTATCCATGCATCAGCAATAGAATCACCACCCCGGCGATGGTTGTGAGAATCGTGACCGGGATGCCAAACTTGGCGTAGTCCCAAAAGCCCACCTCGGCGTGACCGCGTGCCGATTCCACCACGATGATATTAGCCACGGAGCCGAGGATGGTCAGGTTGCCCGCAAAGGTCGTGGCCATGGCCAGGACCTGCCACATCAACTCCGGGTCGGTGAAGTTAGCGATCCATTTCCCGGCCACCAGCACAAAGGGCACGTTGGAGAAGACATTAGAACCGAGCGCAGAAAACCAGGCCAGGTTCCACGCCTGGCTCTCCACCGAACTGCCGAAGACCCCGCGCACCCCGCCATAAATCTGGTCCGGCAGGCCGGTTCCGTTCAGTCCCTCCACGACAACGAACAGCGCCGCAAAAAACAGCAATAGATGCCAGTCAACGAGCTTTAGCACCTCGTGCGTGTCGCGCCGGGCCAGCACCATCACCAACGCGCCGCCCGACAGCGCGGTCCAGGGCAGGTTCAGACCAGCCATGAACCCGGCAAACACCAGCACGAATACCCCCACTGTTATCGTCAACAGGCGCCGATCCATTTTGGGCGGCAGGCCTTCGGCGCGCTGGATGACCGCCTGGCGCAGCACCTTCCGAAACCCAAGGCGCAGCAGGGCGTATTGGATCGCTAACCCCACCAACGCCACGGGAAGCAGGGACGCCGAGAACCGCACAAAGGGAATTCCCGAGAGATGACCAATGATCATGTTTTGCGGATTGCCCACGAGCGTAGCCACGCTGCCGATGTTGGCGCTCATCGCCAGCGCGAGCAAATACGGCGGCAGCGGCAGCTTGCCGCGCACCATGACCGCCACCACCAGCGGCGTCATCATCAGGCACACCGTATCATTCACGAGCAAGGCCGATAGGAGCCCCGAAGTAGCGATCAAGTACAGGAGGAGAGATTGGGGCGTTCCGGCCACGCGCAAAATCCAGTCCGCCGCCCAGTCGAAGAACCCGGCCAGGAACAGGTAAGCGGAAATCAGCATCATGCCGAGCAGCAACACCAGCGTGTCGTAGTCCACTGATCGATACACCCGCTCCGGCGTGATGATACCGAACGCCACCATCAACACCGCGCCCAGCAGCGCTGCCGCCGGCCGGTTTAAGGGCAGCACCTTCAACCGCCGCCCGCTGATCAGGACGTAGGTGAAACAAAAGATGAGAATGGCAAGCGTCTCTTTTTCGATCGCGCTCAAGCAGCTCCTTTGGAATCCGGTTCCGGCGCCCCAGCGCCCGCAGCACCAACTGGCAGTGTCATCATAAGCTCAAACTCATGTCCGCGCGTATCCTGCCCACGAACGGACTTTCTGGCAATATGAAGGAAGCAACCCGTTTGGTGTCCACCCTTCAGGGTGTTTCCCGCATCCCAACACGCTAAAGCGTGGACACCCAACGGCGCCTGAGGGAAACAATCCTGAAGGGATTGACTCATTCAGCCCAAGATTGGGTCGTTCCCGGCCCTACCCTGGGCGGCGTTTCACTGGCCCTGGGCACGTAGGTTATCGTCCTTTCAGGACTTCGGTGGGATTATCCTCATGCGCCGCCGGTGACGCAAAACCATCATTGCCGCAGAATCTTCTCCATCGTTTTTCCTTTTGCGAGCTCATCAATCAGCTTGTCCAAGCAGCGTATTTTTTGCATCAGCGGATCTGCGATTTCTTCCACGCGCACACCGCACACGACGCCCTTGATTAGCCCGCTATTCGGATGCATACCCGGTGCTTGAGCAAAAAAAGTTGCAAGATCGCTTTCCTGTTCGATTTGGCGGTTTAATCCCGCTTGGTCATAGCCCGTCAACCAGCAAATGATCTGATCAACCTCTGCTTTAGTACGCTGTTTGCGTTCCGCCTTTTGCACATACAGCGGATAGACCTTGGAGAATTTCATCTCGAAAAGGTAAGGCTTAGGTATCGTCATTCCTCCTGGGGTTCCGGGCCCAATGCGCCGGTTGTCTTCTGCACAGTGGATCTGAACGGCTGGCTCCCGTTCGCTGGACCGTCTTGTCGCCTTTTTGTTGTTTGTCCTGACTAGGCATGACCCCGTCGCTATTCTCCATAAGGCGTGCGATCTTCCAAGCGCCTCCCGGCTCCCACTTCACAATAAACAACGACTTCCCGGTGACCTTCATCGGCTCGCCGCCAGCCTTCGGGGTCGCCGTCAGCGTATAGGCCGACCAAAAGTATCCCATGTCGCCAGACACCACGACTTCCTTCACGCTGCCCTCACTCCGGAAATCAAACTTCTTCAACACCGCCTCATAAAGTGGGCGAATGGCACCCTTTCCCGCGACCACCGGCTGATCCTGAGGCATCAACACGGGCTCATCCGCATAAAGGGAAAGAAGCAAGTCCGCGTCGGCAGCCAGCCACCCGGAGCGCCAGGTCTCGGCAAGTTGCTTGATCGCCTCGATGTCCTCGTTCTGTTTCTTCATCGCGGAGTATCCTGAAGAATCATTCTGTTGTGCGCAGCCTGCCAACGCCAAAAGCATGGTAATCGAGAACCTGCTGACGAATCGCGGCATCATGGCGAACTATACACAGCGTCATAAATAAA
>DIXK01000060.1 GCA_002428665.1 Verrucomicrobia subdivision 3 bacterium UBA6082 | reverse complement strand
AGCGACATGGCGGCCCGGATCCTCGCGCAGGGGTTGGTGCAGTTGCTCGGCTGAAATTGGGCAAGCTTGCCCTGTCCGCTGCGGCTTGGCACATTGCTTCCGCATGCGTGAACGGCTGCGGACATGGACGGAAAATGTCGAGACCTTCCTGCTGGAAGTGATCCTCGAAGAGCGGCGCGGGAAACGCGCTGCGATCGTTCGCGGGCTGCTCCTGGCGCTTTCCAGGGTTTTCCAGGTGGCCATCAAAGTCCGCCGTTTTCTTTACAATTCGCGGATCCTGCGCGATTCCACCCTGGGTGTGCAGGTGATCGCCATTGGGAACCTGACGGTGGGCGGGACGGGCAAGACTCCGGTGGTGGAGAAGTTCGCGCGTGAATTGCGGGACCAGGGCCGCAATGTGGCCATTCTCTCTCGCGGTTACCGTTCCAAACCGGTGCCGTTTCACCAATGGCTCTTGAACAAACTGTTTTTGCGTGACGACACCACCCCACCGCGCGTGGTTTCGGATGGGAAATCGCTGCTGCTGGACTCGGAAATGGCCGGCGACGAGCCCTACATGTTGGCCTCCAATCTTAAGGATGTGGTCGTGCTGGTGGATAAGGACCGGGTCAAGAGCGGCCGTTTTGCCATCGAGAAATTCGGGTGCGACACCCTGCTGCTCGACGATGGGTTTCAGTATTGGAAATTGCGCGGCCGCCGCCAGGACATTGTGTTGGTCGATTGCCAGCAGCCCTTCGGCAACGAGCGGCTCCTGCCCCGTGGCACCCTGCGCGAGCCTCCCTCGCACCTGGCCCGTGCCAACACGATATTCATAACCAAGAGCGACGGGAATACCGCCGAATTGCGTCGTCGTATCGCCCAGCACAATCCTGTGGCGGGGATTATCGAGTGCATTCACCATCCGCTCTACATGGAAGACGTCTTCACGGGCCAGCGGATCAACCTGGAAGCCATCAAAGGGCGCCGGGTGGCTTCCCTGAGCGGCATTGCCCAGCCGGAGAGCTTCGAGCAAAGCCTGGTGAAGATCGGGGCCGACCTGGTGTATTCCAAACGCTTCGCCGATCACCACCGGTTCAGCCAGCAGGAAGTGATCAATGCCATCAACCGCAGCAAGAAACGCAGCGCCGAAGCCATTATCACCACCCAAAAAGATGCCGTCCGATTCCCGAAGATTGATCGGCGTGACTTGCCGATCTACTTCATGCGGGTCGAAATCAAAATCCTGACGGGCGCCAACGATTTCCAGGATTGCGTTCGCAAGATCTGTTTCCGCTAGGCATGGACGCGTTCCTCTACCACCTGGCCCGGGGTTTCATCACCCTGGTGCAGGCACTGCCACTGCTGTGGGTGGCCCGCACGGGCCGCACTATCGGCGGGCTCATCTATTGGCTGGATGCCCGTCACCGCCAGGTCGCGCAGCGTAACCTGGAGCGTTGCTTTGGCCAGGAACGGACTCCCGCGGCCATCCGCGAGCTGGCCCGGGAAAACTTCCGGCGCATTGGCGAAAACTTCGGCTGCGCGATCAAAACCGCCGTCATGCCCCTGGAGGCACTTGAGCCGCACCTGGAGGTTTCGGTACCCGATTCCATCCTGCGCCCGGAGCCGGATGGAGCGGCTCCCAAGCTTGTGGGCGCGATCGGACACTTTGGCAACTTCGAGTTATACGCGCGCCTGGGGCACGTTTTGAATGGCTACCAAATGGCCACGACCTATCGCGGATTGAAACAGCCGGGGTTCGATCGCTTGCTGAAATCCCTGCGGGAAAAGTCAGGATGCCTGTTTTTTGAGCGGCGGTCCGGCAGCGACGCGCTCAAGGCCTTCATGGCCCAACCCAAGGTCGCTCTCGGCCTCCTGGCGGACCAACACGCCGGCCGCAACGGTCTCCGGTTGCCGTTCTTCGGTCTGGATAGCTCCACGTCCGCGGCTCCGGCTGTGCTGGCATTGCGATACGACTGCCGGTTGGTCACGGCGTTTTGTTTCCGGATCGGTCTGGCTCGCTGGCGGTTCGAAGTGGGCGAAGAAATCCCCACGCACCAGGATGGCAAACCGCGGACGGCGGCGGCCATCATGCTCGATGTGAACCGCTCGCTAGAGGTGGCGATTCGGAGGGATCCTGCTAATTGGTTTTGGGTGCACAATCGCTGGAAACCGCCCTCCAAACGGCGCCCGGTAAGACCGACGGCATCCCGCGCAATGCAGGCTGGCGATAGGTCGTCGCCTTAAGTGCCATGGCGGCTCCTGCTACACACCCGGTTCAGCCCGAGCGCATCCTCGTGCGCGGGGTCAACTGGTTGGGGGATGCGGTCATGACCACGCCCGCCCTGGTACGGTTGCGACAGCGCTTTTCCCAGGCGATCATAACCCTGTACACGCCACAGAAACTCGCCGAGCTATGGCAGCATCATCCCGCGATCGATACACTCTACGTGCCGCCCGTCTCGGCCGGGTTGTTCGAGGTGGCGCGTGAGCTTCGAGCCGGGCGCTTCGATCTGGCCCTTATTTTTCCGAACTCCGCCCGCTCGGCCCTTGAGCCCTGGCTGGCGGGCATCCCGCGCCGTGTCGGTTATGTGCGGTCCTGGCGGCGCTGGCTCCTGACCGATGCGGTTCCCGACCGACCTTCTTCCCAGCGCATGATTAAACGGTCGCCCGCAGCGATTCGCGCGTTGCTGGAAAAAGCCCACGCTCCCGCTCCCCACGTTTCACCCGGCCCTGGGGCGCATCAACTGAACGAATACCTGCATCTGGCAGGCGCCTTGGGTGCGGACCCGGCTCCCACGCCGCCGCAGTTGCGGGTCACACCGGGAGAAACGCGGGCGGCAGTGGAGAAGTTCGGAATCTCAGGCGGCCAACCCCTGCTCGGGCTCAATCCCGGGGCGGAATACGGTCCCGCGAAACGCTGGCCAGTGGACCGCTTCGCCAGTGTCGCGGTAGCGCTACAGCGCCAGACCGGTTGCCGGTGGGTGGTTTTTGGGGCCAGGGCAGATGTGCCGCTGGCGAATAGCCTGGTTGAAGCCATCGAAGCGCAGGGACGGTTGAATCCCGGCGGCACAGGATCCGGGCAGTCTCCGGTGAACCTGGCTGGAGCTACGTCGCTGCGAGAACTCATGGCGTTGCTGAGTTGTTGTCGGGTGCTGGTAACGAACGATACCGGTCCCATGCATGTGGCCGCCGCCCTTGGTACCCCGGTGGTGGTGCCTTTCGGCAGCACCTCACCTGATCTCACCGGGCCCGGACTGCCGGGAGATTCCCGGCATCACTTGTTACGCACGCATGTGCCGTGCTCGCCCTGTTTTCTGAGGGAGTGCCCGGTAGACTTTCGTTGCATGCACTCCATCACGCCCGCTCAAGTGGAACAAGCGGTCCTCGAGGCGTTCTCCAGCGGCGCTTCTCCGCAGGGCTGAAGCCCCGCTATTCGTCATCAGTTCCAGGCTTGCGTTCCCAGCGCCGTAGCGCCCGCTCGGGCAAAGTCGTGTCGACCTTTGCGTAATAGGTGTCGTCCCCAAACAGCTCGTTGGCGGCTTGCTGGAACTGGCGCGACGGCGTCACAAAAAAATTCTCGTGCGCCTCCACAAAAACGATCTCCCCGGCGGGACGCATGAAACAAAGGAACAGCGGGCATCGACCCGGGTGACGGCAAACCAGCTCGTGCACGGCCTGCAGCCTATCCAGCCCGAGGTGCGCTGTGTGCAATCGCAGGTGAACCTGTTTCGTGTACTTCCGGGGCGCATCGTCGAGCAGCATAATCTCCTGGGGAAACACCTTGGGCCGTTCATCCCCGGTGTTCACTTCGCCCACGACCAGGATGGCGTTGCCCTGCACCAGCAAATCGCGGTACTTGTCGTAGTTCTCGTTCAGACAGAGAATCTGGACGGCTCCTTCGAGATCCTCCAGGGTGGCCAGGCAATAGGGTTTGCCGCTCTTCTTTGAAACACCGGCCTGGACAGCAGCCACCATGCCGCCCAGCCGGGTGAGGCTGCGGGGAGGCAGGGTCGCCAGGGTCTTGGTCGTGGAGAGCGAGTACTTTTCCAGAATGGAGGCGTAGGGTGTCAGCGGGTGGCCGGTGACGTAAAACCCGAGCAACTCCTTTTCCTGGGCCAGCATTTCGTGCTCTGGCCATTCCGCCATGTCGACCTGGTTTTCCTGCTCGGCCATGGAATTATCCGCCAACGCCCCGAACAGAGAACTCTGACCGCGCTGCCGGTCGGAAATGACGCTGGCAGCCCGGGTGAGGGTGCGCTCGATATGGGCAAACAGCGTGGCCCGGGTTCGCCCCAGGCTATCGCACGCGCCCGAGCGGATGAGACCTTCCAGGATCTTCTTGTTGACCGAACGCCCATCGACACGCTCACACATATCGGCCAGCGTTTTGAACCGCCCGCCCTCATCGCGTGCTTTCAACATGGTTTGAACCGCCACTTCGCCGACGCCTTTGATCGCCGCCAAGCCAAACCGAATGGCGTTGCAGGACGGTTTTGGATCGTTGCCATTTTGACCCGGAGCCGCCGCCGTGGTATTGCCCCGGGTGGTGGGCGCGGCCACCGGAGAGAAGAAGACGCGGCTCTCGTTGATATCGGGCGGGAGGACCTCGATTCCCATACCCCGGGCTTCCTCGATGTATTGGCTGAGCTTGGCTGTGTCCGCCATGTCGTTGGTCATCATGGCGCAGTAGAACTCCACCGGGTAGTTCGCTTTTAGGTAGGCTGTCTGATAGGCCACGATCGCGTATGCGGCCGCGTGCGATTTGTTGAACCCGTAACCGGCGAATTTCTCCAGCAAGTCGAATATCTCGTTGGCCTTGGCGGCAGGGATGTTGTTCCCCCGCGCGCAGCCTTTCACGAAAATATCGCGGTGCTTGGCCATTTCCTCGGCCTTCTTCTTGCCCATGGCCCGGCGCAGGAGATCCGCGCCGCCGAGGGTGTAGCCCCCCAGCGCCTGGGCCGCTTGCATCACTTGCTCCTGGTAAACCATGATGCCGTAGGTCTCGCGGCAAATCGGCTCGAGCAAAGGATGTTCATACTGGATCTTCACATCGCCATGGCGGCGGCTGATGAATTCCGGAATCAGGTCCATCGGACCTGGCCGATAGAGCGCGATCAAGGCGGTGATGTGCTCCACCGAACTGATTTGAAACTTGCGGCACAAATCCCGCATGCCGCCCGATTCCAACTGGAACACGCCGAGAGTGTTGGCTTTGTTCAGCAGATCGTAAGTCTTGGCGTCATCCAGGGGCAGGCGGTCGATGGGAACGGTGATTCCTTGTGTTTGCTTCACCATCTCACAGGTGTTGCGAATCACGGTCAGGGTCTTGAGCCCCAGGAAGTCCATCTTCAACAGGCCTAGATCGCCCACAGGACCCATCGCGTATTGCGTGACAATCCCGCCTTCCTCGTCCTGCTTCAGCGGGAGCAGGTTCACCAGGGGTTGATCGCCAATCACCACCCCGGCCGCATGCACGCTGGCGTTGCGCGACAGGTCCTCCAAAACCAGCGCGGTGTCGATCAACTCCCGGGTGGTTTCTTCCGTATCGTAGGCTTCCTTCAACTCCGGCGCCTGTTTGAGCGCCTTCTCGAGCGTCATCTTCAGGTCGGCCGGCACCAGCTTGGCCAACCGGTCACACTCGCCATAGCTCAGGCCCATGACTCGGCCCACATCCCGCAGGACCGACTTGGCCCCCATGGTGCCGAACGTAATGATCTGGGCCACAGCTTCCCGCCCGTACTTCTGCCGCACGTACTCGATCACGTCGGCGCGCCGGTCATCGGCAAAATCGATGTCGATATCGGGTGGGTTCACCCGTTCCGGATTCAGGAAGCGCTCGAAGAGCAATCCGTAGCGAATCGGATCGACGTTGGAGATTTCGAGCAGATAGGTGACCAACGATCCTGCCGCGGAACCACGAGCCACACACGCGATGCCTTTCTCGTGCCCGTACCGGACAAAATCACCGACAATCAGGAAGTAGCTGACGAAGCCCGTTTTCTCGATAACTTTAAGCTCCATCTGCAACCGGTCGATAACGGCTTTCACCGCCGCGCCGACCGCCGGGACCGCCAGCCACTCGCCCGGGGTCGATGGAGCCGGTGACACCGGGGTTTCGGGTGCCTGGTAGGTGGGTAAACGGTTCGGATCGTCCACGCCGTCGGCCAGGAATTCTATTCCCTCAACCCGGACGTGGAGTCCATAGCGTGTGTGCAGCGCTTCGGCCAACACGTGCCGCAGGTAGCCATCGCGGGTGAAGTGTTCCGGCGGATGAAACACAGGGTAATGCAGTTTGCCGAACTCGATTTCGACGTTGCACTTTTCGGCCACCTCCAGCGTGTTGCGAATGGCCTCCGGCACCTCGGCAAACCTTGCTTTCATCTCCTCGGCCGACCGCAGGTAGAACTGCTGCTCGGCGTATTTCATGCGCTTGGTGTCGCTGAGCTGCGATTGGGTGCCGATGCAGATCAGGCAATCGTGGGCGTGAGAGTGAGCTTTTTCGACGTAATGCACGTCGTTGGTCGCTACCAGCTTCAACCCGAATTCTTGCGCCCAGGGAATCAGGTGACGGTTCACTTTGGCCTGCTCCGGGATGCCATGGTTTTGCAGTTCCAGGTAGAAATTCTCCGGACCGAAAACCTGCTTGAACCAATCAATCGCGTCGCGGGCTTTATCGAGTTGCTCGGTATGAATGGCCTCCGGGATCTCGCTGGCCAGGCAGCCCGACAGCACGATGAGCCCTTCCTTGCAGCTCGCCAGCAGTTCCTTGTCGATCCGCGGCTTATAGTAATAGCCCTCGAGGTGGCCGGCAGTGCAGAGTTTGACCAGGTTCCGGTAACCGGTTTCGTCTTTGGCCAGCAAGACCAGGTGGTTGTAGACATCCCGCCCCCCGGTGCTCGATTTCTTCTCAAACCGGCTCCCGGGCGCCACGTAGACTTCGCACCCGATAATCGGCTTGATCCCGTGCTGGCGCGCCGCCTGGTAAAATTCCACCGCCCCATACATCACGCCGTGATCCGTCAGCGCCATGGCCGGGAACTTCAAGTCGCGCGCTTTGGCCATCAATCGATCCAAACGACAAGCCCCATCGAGCAGGGAATACTCGGTGTGCAGATGTAAATGAACAAAGTCCGCGTGCGACATCATCTCAATTTACCGCCCGATCAACCAAAGCAGCAAGCAAGAGATACTCACAATTCTTTTGCCGGCCTCATCCACACACT
>DIXK01000010.1 GCA_002428665.1 Verrucomicrobia subdivision 3 bacterium UBA6082 | reverse complement strand
CGGTCTTTTGACAGGTTTCGGCCAAAGTCTTGATGAAGTCATGCCGATCAACATCGTCGAAGAAAATATCATCACGCTGATCGCCACGACTCATGACGTGATAGATGGCGCCGGGATATTGGACTCGCACCTTCCGGGGCATAAACTGAGTCTTGCGCTCTAATCGCTGGCGGGTCAACACGGAATTTTACACTTGTGAGCATGACCAGGAGCTTTCACTCGGGGAGTTCTCTACGGTCTGAACCCACCGTTGACAACCCCATCGTATAACACGGCGTCTCCTGGCTGGACCCGCGAACAAATCAGGGCGGCCCGGCAGGCGGCCCTGGTTCCGTTGCTCCAAAACCGAAAGCTCCCGCTCGTCGAACGTGACGTCGGCAACTTCCAACTGCCAGCCTTCCCCGGTCTCATCGTCAAGGACTCCTACTGGCGCTGGCCCCAGCGCCACCTCGCCGGCAACACCATCGACTTCTTTGTCCAGGTGCTCGGCTGGTCCTTCCACCACGCCATGCGCGAAATTACCGGGAAATAAACCGGCGGAGAAAAACTGCCAAACGCCCTCTGGCATCATGACCGTGTGATGCCAGCACGGCCAACCCACTCACAAGGGTGGATGTTTAACCACTCTATGATTGCAGCCTGGCCAAAAACCCTCCCGCCGCTTCCCAGCAAAACCAAAATCACCTCAGGCAATCATAACTATGACAACAGTGCGGCTATTCAGCCAAAAAATCGGATGCCAGTGCGATTAAATCCCTCAAATCATTCAGATGCCAATTAGGGGGAAAATATGATGCCAATTAAGTTCGTAACAATTACAACCGGGAGTTCTGGATCCTCTATTTGTTCTCTTCCTTTCCATTGGTATCCTCGAAGAACTCACTGAGCTCCGAGAATTGCTTTCGGAGAGCGTCGAGCTTCGCGGGGGAAAATGGAACAACATTGCCTTCTTTCATGCGGTCGAACGCTTCCAATGATTTCCCTTCCTGGAAAATGATGAGCGTCTCAAAATGTCCATCACTATCCTCGTCACTTTCGGAAAGAGAAACGTCTTTTCCGATTTCATAAGATCTCGTTACTTTCCATGTGCCGTTCGTACCACGCGTCTTTACAACCAACAAGATCTGTTTTCCATTCCTGAAGAAGGACTCCGTCGTCCGGACAACCTGACCGTCCCGTTTTCTTTCACTTCGCTTTACAGTTACCTCATCCTCAGCTACAGAGGTGCAGGACAAAAGCATGCCTAAGATCATAGTAAGGCCCACGTGGAGGTTTCTCATGGCTACCTTTCGCATCTTTTCTTATATGCCAAACGGCATGTCGTGAGACACGCACCTTGACTTATTGTTGTGTCATAGACCGCGATAAGGATGCCGCAAACATCTGCGCATTCATCGTCGCCGCCAGTGTCGGAGCCGCATTCCTTTAGCGTCTTAGCTGTAGTGCCGCGCTGCATAGTGGCTGCCTTTTCGCCGCCGGCGTTGACCTCCTCGGGCCAATCCCCATTTCCTGACGAGAACCGAAAGAAAAAACGGCGATAATTGGCTTTTAGCGCAAGCGCTCCGTGAATGCAAGCACGTTTTTATGAGATCCGCATTTTTTAGTGGAGCTTATTACTATGATAAAACACCGTGGTTGGGACTATGAGGCCATGAGACGATAGAACCTCAGACTGCGCACTGCCGACAGCAGACCGTAAATCGGCTGAAGCCGGACACCGAACGTAGGCGCGGCGCCTGACGCCCTGGGAGTCGCAGGTCTTGGATGTTCAGGCTTCTGATTTGATTTAAGCGTAAGGACATTAGCGGTTGAAAACCTCCCCGGGACAAGGTCTGTCCGGAATTCCGCCCCAAAAAGTCCGGCTATACCGGGTAAAAGAACGACAACCATGCACACTAAAACCACCACCATAGCGCAGGTATCCCCACCTGCGAGTTCCAGCCTCGTCCCGCCGCCACACCGTCTCACCGTCCACCGTCGCACCGTTCCACGGTCCCATAGTCCCATAGTCCCGTCCGCCCTATCGGTCAATATCGGTGATTAACGGTGGCTAACGGTATTTTTTTAAACCCTCACGTAACACCTCCCCAAAATGGAAGCCAACACCAACCTCGAAACACCGGCTTCGCCAGCGGACGAAACCGCCCTGGCTCAGACACGGCACCACGGCAAAATCAGCCGCCTTCCCAAAGTCGTCCGCGACCAGATCAACCTCATGATCCAGGACGGCCTCCCGTACTCCGATATCATCAAAAAACTCGGCGCCCAAGGAAAAGGGCTCAACCTCATGAACCTGAGCCGATGGAAAGCCGGCGGCTATAAAGACTGGTTGGTCGAGCAATCCTTCATCGAACGCATGCGCGCTCTCCGTGAGACCCCGCGCGAGTTAGCCCAGGACTACGACGCCACCGAAGTCAGCCACGCAGCCCTTCAACTCGGCACCCTTCAGATGTTCGAGGCGCTCCGCGACCTCGGGCCAGGGTCGTTGGACGAAAAACTCGGCGGTGACACCGCCGCCTTCGTGCGCCTCATCAACGCCCTTGCCCGCGCCAGCCGCGAAACCATGCAGCTCCAAAAATATCGCGAGGCCTGCCTCCAGGCTCGTGTCGCCTTGCGTGAACTCAGGGACCCCGACCGCAAACTCACCGAAAGCGAGCGCCACTCCCTCATTCTCAAGGTCGATGAATTACTTGGCTTCGCCGGTAAGCCCAATCCCCTCGGCATCGCCACGATTCGTCTGGAGGCTGCCCCAATATCGGCCCCCGCCCCCATGTCCGCTTCCGGCGACGCTCCTGCCGCCGCCCCCTCGCCCGCGCCGTCTGCACCGGCACCCGAGCCTGCCTCCCCTGCACCCGCACCGGAGCCAGCCCCGCCAGATCCGATCTTGGCCGGCAGTTGGTCTTAAACAATGGCCATTAACCCACACCACCACCCACGAATAACTCACTAAACCGGATGATCCAATTCCATGCGAACCTCCGAAACCGTAGCGCCTACAGTCTGTTGGCGGTATCGACGGTTGGTAACCGGCAGTCCTCCCCGTGCCCTGGTCAACCTATGTCGTGGTGTCTGATCCTATGAACACTCGCACCCTCGATTCCGAACCCGCCCTCCTGAGACATTTCATGCCCCACCAGGCGGCATGGATCCAGGCGGAAAACCCTATCCACGCCCAGGGAAAACACGCGGTCGCCCTGGCCGAGAAATCCGTCCGCATCGGCTGGACTTTCGCCGACGCGTTCAAGAACGTCCGCAAACGCCTTTGGTTCAAAGACCGCGATTACCTCTTCGCCACCAAAGATTATGCCAGTGCTCTCGAATACGTCCGCCAATGCTACAAGTTCGCTGAGATCTACAATCTCACCCGCGCCATCACCAGCCACGGCGAGGAGTTCCTCTCCGTCAATCGTCCCGACGCTGAAGCCCGGCCCTCCAGCTTCACGGATGAAGTCAGGGTCGGCGTCATCCGCTTCGACAACGGTTCCCGCATCCTTGCCTTCTCCGCCAGCCCCCAGGCCATGGCCGTGTACGGCGGCGACGTCGGCCTCGACGAATTTGCCAAACATCCCCATGCCCGGCTCCTCTGGGAAACTGCCCAGGGCCGCGTCGCCTGGGGCTTCGACCTCGCTATCTGGTCATCGCACGATGGCGAAGATACTTTGTTTAACGAGTTCGCCCAGGAAGCCCGTGCCGCCAAAGGTCCCTGGAACATCTATGCCCGCGTCACCCTCCTGGAGGCCATTCAAATGGGCCTCGTCGACACCATCAACCGCGTCCGCGGCACCAGCCTCTCGCCCGACCAGTTCGTGCAGGATTGTCGCGCTCGCGCTCGCGACCCTGAAATCTTCGAGCAGGCCTACATGTGCAACCCCGTCGGCTCGGCAGCCAACCATATCGTCGAATGGTCCGCCATTGAACGCTGCCGCTTCGATTACTCGATCGAACGCGTCCACCTCGAGGCCGATCAGGTTATTCAGCTCTTCGCTGACTTCTCACCTCAGGCCACCTCCCAGCGTGACCAGGCCATCAAAAAATATATTCACCAGAACTTCTCCACCCTTTTCGATCCCACCAAAACCGGCCGCTCCCGGTTCCGTCTCGGCTTCGACGTCGCCGCCAGCGGTCAGGGCGACCTCGCCGCCATCTACATCGACGAGGCTCGCGGCGACGAACTCTGGTTGCGTGGCCTCTTCACCTGCCGCACTGAAGATTGGCACTTTCTGAAATCCGTCCTTTTCACCTTCCTGCGCGGCCTGAGTTCCCTCTCCGCTGCCGGGGACGAGTCCGGCCTCGGCCGTCAAATCTGCTGGGAAGCCGCCCGCCAGTTTTCCGGCCGCTTTTCCTCTGTAACCTTTGGCACGAAAAAACATGACCTCGGTTTCTCCCTCATGAACCAACTCGCCACGGCCGCCAAACGATTCCCTCGCGACGAACAGGATGTCGCTGCCGATCTCTTTGCCCTGCGCAAGAGGCACAACGGCTCAAAGTGGACTTTCACTGAAGGACGCAACACTCTCAACGCTGCAAGTCATTGCGATATCGCCTGGGCCGCCGCGCTTGCCTCGCACGCCCACGTCGTCCGCCGCTGGCAGGCCGGTGCCAGGGTTGTGTAAGGACGCCCTTTCCACCCAAATCCCAGCTCCCGCATGAATAGCAACAGGTTGCGAGCCGGTAACACCCTTGGACTTGGCGCCAGTTCTGACCGTGGCAGTGGCTTAAATGCGGCAGACGTCGGGGCTGGGGGGTAGGGGTGGGGTTGGGCGGAACTTGCGTTTGGCGGGGTTTTGGGTATTTCTATGCCAATGAAACTGACTTTCCGCCGGGTGGAATTGCGGTTGGCGCATACGTGGACTATTGCCCGAACCGAGGGTACTAACACTTCCGAGGTGGTGATTGTAGAGGTGACGGGAGCGGACGGAACGGTGGGGAGAGGGGAGGCAGCGCCGATTTCGCGGTATAAGGAATCTGTGGAGACCGTGGAGGCATTCCTGAAGAAGGTGGATGCGCGTGGGTTGTCTTTTGGGGATGTGCCTGGAAGCATGACCTACTTGGAGACATTGTCCACCGGCGACCATGCGGCGAAGTGTGCGTTGAATATCGCGCTGCTGGATGGGGCCGGGAAGCGAGAGGAGAAAGCGATTTATGACCTGCTGGGACTTGGATTTCGCGATCAGCACCATGTGACCTCGTTTACGATAGGTATCGATACGGCGGAAGTTATCCGGAAGAAAGTGATTGAAGCAGAGATATTCCCGGTATTGAAGATGAAGGTGGGAGTGGCCGGAGACCGCGAGAACATGGCGGCATTGCGGGAGATTTCGCCGCAGAAACCGGTGCGCGTGGATGCCAACGAGGGGTGGAAGACGCGGGAACAGGCCTTGGAAATGATTGAATGGCTGGCGCGCGACGGGCACGTGCAATTTGTTGAACAACCCATGCCGACGACCACCGCGGTGAAAGATTGGGCCTGGCTGAAAGAACGCTCGCCCTTGCCGATTTTTGGTGACGAATCGTATCACACCGCCAGTGACGTGAAAGTGGCGGCGGAGTGTTTTCATGGCGTGAACGTGAAACTGGTGAAGACGGGAGGCATCAGTGGCGGATTTGAAGCGTTGCGAGCGGCGCAAAAGGCGGGGCTGAAGACCATGATAGGGTGCATGATTGAATCCAGCGTGCTGATATCAGCCGCGGCACAACTGGCGGAACTCTGTGACTACCTGGACATCGACGGGAACATATTGATCACGAACGATCCGTATTTAGGAG
The DNA here is from genome assembly GCA_002428665.1 of Verrucomicrobia subdivision 3 bacterium UBA6082. GTDB lineage: Bacteria > Verrucomicrobiota > Verrucomicrobiia > Limisphaerales > UBA8199 > UBA6082. The sequence continues at coordinate 44,862 of DIXK01000010.1, read as the reverse complement.
TGCAGCAGAACAAAGGCGTATTGACGTTTACGGGAGCGGTGGAGAAGCATGGTTTGCGAGTAACCCCGCGCGCATGAGACCGCCAGGGGTGCGATAGCCACGCTGATGAACTTGCGAATGAACGGCACAACCGCCAGTCGGATTGCGGCCTTATTGGGGATGATGGGGGTGGTGCTGGGCGCCTTTGGGGCGCACGGGCTGAAGGGGATTCTGGAAGCGCACGGGACGACGGACATTTGGGAGAAAGCGGTATTTTACCATTTTGTGCATGCGGTGATGATGTACGTGTTGAGCGGGCGGGCACCCTTCAGGGCGGGGGCATGGTGGAGTTTTCTCGGAGGGATACTGGTGTTTTCGGGGACGCTTTACTTATTGGCCGTGACGAACCAGCGGTGGCTGGGAGCGATCACCCCGATAGGAGGCCTGAGTTTTATTGTGGGTTGGTGTTGGCTGATATTTGCTTCCAAGCGCGCGACCGTGGGCGAGGCATGAGCGCGGGTGGGTTGGGGCTGAGATATAAGTATCTTATAGTAAGAGCTATGAGACTTTATGGGGCGGGGATAACCTGCGGGTGAGCCGGGAAGCGATTCATTTTTTACTTGGTTCCGGAGCAGACGATCGGTTTTACTGCTTCTTTGGTTCAGAAATGGCGAACGAGACTAAACGAACACATGTCACAATTGAACGGTAAGCTTGGGATTGTCTTTGGTGTTGCGAACAAGCGGTCGATCGCGTGGGCCATAGCCCAGGCGTGGCGGGACGCTGGAGCCAAACTTGCGTTTACCTATCAAGGGGAGCGGTTGAAGGACAACGTTGAGGAACTGGCATCGAGTTTTGGTCGGGACACGCTGATTCTGCCATGTGACGTGACGCGGGATGATGACATTGCCAGCGTGTTCAGCGCGGTGCGAGAGCATTTTGGGAAGTTGCACCTGCTGCTGCATTCGGTGGCCTTTGCCCCGAAAGCGGCGCTGGAAGGCCGATTTCTGAATACCCAACGAGATGCGTTCCGGATTGCGCATGATGTGAGCGCCTATTCATTGGTAGCGCTGGCTCGGGAAGCGGCGCCGCTGATGACCGAAGGCGGCAGCATCCTGGGGATGAGCTACTATGGAGCGGAGAAAGTGGTGCCGCACTACAACGTAATGGGAGTGGCAAAGGCATCGCTCGAGGCATGCACCCGTTACCTGGCCTACGATTTAGGACCGAGCAAGATAAGGGTTAATTGCATCAGTGCCGGACCTGTGAACACGCTCGCAGCGAGGGGTGTTTCCGGTTTCTCCGAAGTTCTACGGCAATACGAAAACAGAGCGCCGCTGAAGCGGAACTTGGTGCCTGAAGAACTTGGTGCGACGGGGACATTTCTGGCGACTGACGGTGCGGCAGCGATCACCGGCCAGGTTATCTACGTGGATTGCGGGTACCAGATCATGGGCATGTGAAGCGAGAGCCGTTTGGCGCGTCAGCGAGACGGCGATTTCTCGAGCCTGGCGACGTAAGCGCCGTCCACACCATCCACGAAGGGAAGCAATTCCTGCTCATTGGCGAGAGTGAACTCGTGGTTTTCCTGGAGGAATGCGCGGACCAATTCAGCATTTTCCTCTGGTTCCAGGCTGCAAGTGCTATAAACCAGCACGCCGCCCGATTTGAGGAGAGCGCTGGCCTGACTGAGCAATCGCAATTGAGTTTGGCGGAGGTCGTTCAATTCTTCCAAGCGGACCCGCCAGCGAAGGTCAACGCGGCGCCGCATGACGCCGGTATTGGAACAGGGCGCATCGATCAGGATACGGTCAAACGCGGGAGGAGAGCCGCTTTGCCCGACAGAAGCGGTGATGTCAGCCAACTTAACCCCCAGACGCGCACAATTCTGCCTAACCAATTTGAGGCGGTCAGGATTGGAGTCGTTGGCCGTGAGGCGACCCTGATTGGCCATTTTCTGGGCGATGTAACACAATTTGCCGCCTGGGGCGGCGCATAAGTCCAGGACCGACTCGCCAGGGTGCGGATCGAGTTTTTGGACGGCGAGGAGCGTACTGGGATCCTGAACGTAGAAAAAACCTTGCTGCATGCTGGGCAGACGACTCAAGGGGGGGTGGTTTCGCAATTCGAAGACCAGGTTTTCCTCGAGCCAGTCGCGGCGGAAAAAATCGTAATCGACACCTTCATCGCGCCAGAGATCGAGAAGCTTGCCGGGATCGGACCTCAGAGAATTTACCCGAGCAAACGTCTTTGGGGGAGTGTTATTCCATTCGAGGAGTTGACGGGTGCGGGGTTCGCCCCAACGCTGCAGCCAGCGAGCGACTGCCCACTGGGGGTGGGAGAACCCGGTGGGCGGGTCGCTAACCTTTAAGGCTTGGAGAGCCTGACGCGTCTCAGCCTTTTCCCGGAGATACCCCCGGAGCAGGGCATTAACGAAACCCGATTGCTGGCCGAAACCGAGGTGACGGGCGAGTTCGACCATTTCGTGCACGGCGGCGTGTTCCGGTATTCGGTCCAGCCAAAAGAGTTGGTATAAGCCGAGGCGGAGCAAAATTTTGAGCAGAGGCTTTTGCTGGCGGTTTTGAGTCTTGCGGTCGATGAGCCAATCCAGTGTGGTTCGCCACCGGACCACGCCGTAGACAAGTTCCTGGCAGAGTCGGCGGTCGGCTGGAGATAACGATTCTACAGCTAAGGCCTGCTCCAACAAGTCCTCGACATAGACGCCACTGGCACGCCGGATTAAGACCCGGGCAGCAATTTCTCTTGGTTTTTGTCCGCTCACGACCTTTAATGTTCCCATGCCCTGACGGGGGATGCGAGTGCGAAACGTACTATGAGAGAAGAATTTGAGAAAATGGTGGCGGCTGGAAAGCTGGAGCGGCAACATGTTAACGCGTTGGTAGAGCTTACTGACAGCGGATTTTGCATGCACCGGAGTTGGGGTTTTGGGCGAATTCGGACCGTGGACACAGTTTTTGCCCGGTTCACGATCGACTTTAGCAGCAAGCCGGGTCACACCATGGACTTAGCCTTTGCTGCGGCATCCCTTAAACCCATCAGCAAAGAACATGTTTTGGCGCGCAAAGCCGCCGACCCGGGTCAATTGCGAGAGATGGCGGTCACCGCGCCGAAGGAGTTAATTAAGTTGGTATTGACGAGCTTTGGAGGCCAGGCGACGGCAGACCAGATTCAGCAGATACTGGTGCCGGATGTGATCGGGGAGGACTGGAAAAAGTGGTGGGAAGCCACCAAGCGGGAACTGAAGAAGGATGGGCATTTTAAGGTGCCAGGAAAGAAGGCGGAACCCGTTATCTACGAGGTGAAGGAAGTATCACTGGAGAGCCGGTTGCTTGGGGATTTCAAGGCTGCAAAAGGGCTGAAGGCTCGGTTGGTGGTAGCGGCAGAGTTGCTCAAGAACCTGGGGGATATAGCGGACAAGCAGGCCACCGCGAGGGAAGTGATTGACTTGTTGAACGGCGAAGTGGGCAGCTACCAACGCACGCAACCTTCGGTGGCACTGGAGGCCATCTTTATACGCGACGAACTCAAACAGGAGGCCGGTTTGGAAGCGACTCCAGGGGAGATAGAGCACATGGCGATCTGGAGTGAGGAAGCAGATTTGGGAGGTATCCTGGAGGCATTACCCGCGGCGCGGCACCGCAAGGCGCTGGAATCATTCAAATTAGCGCATCCGGCAGACTGGAGCGAGATACTCATGGGATCGCTCAACAGCATTTCGGCCAAACTGGCTCGGGAAATAGCGTCGGTTTTGATTCACGAGGGCAAGCTTGAGGAACTCAAAGAGACACTGGCACGGAGGATCAGCCAACATACCGCTTCGACAGAGTTGTTGTTATGGCTGGCGAGAGATCGCAACGACTCCTTTGCGGATATCCTGGGTCCTGAGGTGTTCAGGGCGATGCTGACGGCCATGGAGCGAGATCAGTTTAACGAGAAGCGGTCGAACAAGCTCCGCGACTTTATACTTGATGACCAGCAACTCCTGGTGGAACTGATCGGGTCCGCAGATCTGGAAGTAATCAAAGATTTAACGCGAGCGCTGCAGTATTCGCCATCGTTTGACGACATGGACAAGCGGTCGCTGTTGGCGCGAATCGTCAAGAGTTATCCAGCAATACAGTCCCTGATCACCGGAGACCAACCGCGGCAGGAGACCTACCTCGTAGTCTCGTGGGAAAGCCTGGAGCGTCGGAAGAACGAATACCACGAGTTGGTGCAGAAGAAGATACCGGCTAACTCGAAGGAAATTGCGATTGCGCGCAGCTATGGAGACTTGCGGGAGAACCACGAATATAAGGCAGCGAAAGAAATGCAGAAGCTGTTGATGCGGCGCAAGGCTGAGTTGGAGACGCAGTTGGTGCGAGCGCGCGGCACCGATTTTGCAAACCCGCAGACAAATGTGGTGAGCATTGGGACGACGGTACAGGCAATCGACCTGGAGACGGGGGAACGGGAACACTTCAGCATCCTTGGGGCATGGGATTCGGACCCGGCGCAGGGAGTCGTGAGCTACCTGTCACCTGTGGCTCAAGCGCTGATGAATCGTGCGGTTGGCGACGAGGTGGAATTCGAGGTGCATGGAGTCCAGCATCATCACCGGATAGATACCATTAGCGCATGCCAGAGGTCAATGCCTGCCGAGGTGGTTTCGGAAGCTTCGGCTTTAGCAGCAGAACCTTCTGGCATTGAGGCCAAGCCAGCGGCTGGGACGGCGTAGTTCGGCAAGCGGCGTGATTCAGCGTGGGCCCTGAGTGGTATCTGGCCTATCGCTGGTTAAGGTTTTCCGCCAAAGCTGGCGTAGTCGTCCAGATCTAACAGGTCGAACCAAGTGGCAATATCCTGCCTTTGGGGGGCGATTTTTGCATGGACGCCTTGGAAGAATTCACGGGCCTCAATATCTGCAGGCGCGCGAGATTCGCAAAGGGTAGACCAAGCAGCGATTTCTGATTCGGTCCGGTTGTGCTGCGAATTCTCTTGAATCCAAAGTAGTATTTCACCGTCTCCTTTGCCAGCGGCTAACTGGATTTTCAAGGCTTCGGGATCAATGCCGGCGAACTGGAGGAAGTGCTGATCGGTGGGGCAGGCATAAATGTACTCCCCGTTGGTTCCAGCAATAGTTGCCCGTGCCTTGTCAAGCATTCGCGGCAGGATCACATACCCGCCGAGCTTTACGCGGGGGCTGCGGGGTGGTTGTTTCGTTAGGTCAGGGGCATTTTGAAGAGGCATAGTTTCGGTTTATTGGTTGGTTTGGTTTATGGCGATGAGTCGATGCGTCTCAGAAAACGAGGCAGGGGGCTTCGAGTCCCGCTGTTGATTTTCGGTCGTTCATGAACTGGCTGATGATTAACGAGCACAATGTAACTGACCCCATGCAAATTGCCAGTGGACGCTGAGGGGTATTTCACTCCCTTGGATTTCAACTCTTTGACCCAGGCGATTCTCACGACTATGCTCACGAGATGAGAAGCGTCATTGCTGCGGTCCTCGTGTTTCTTGGGGGTTTTATCATCATGGTCCTGGAGATCGTTGGCGCGCGTTTCCTGGCCAGGGATTTTGGGAGTTCATTTCATGTTTGGGTGAGCCAGATCGGAGTCGTGCTGATCGCGTTGGCGCTGGGATATTACCTTGGTGGTGCGTTGGCTGATCGATGGCGCCGGCTTTCGGTTATGGGGTTTCTGCTGATCCCGGCGGGAGTTCTGGTATTTCTCATTCCGCAAGCATCCGGCGGAATGATCGATTGGATTATCACACGCCATCCCGAAGGTGCGGCAATTCCGATTTTTTGGCAGAAGTGTGATCCAGTTCTTGGCAGCGCGCTCGTTTTCCTGTTGCCCTGTGTGGCGCTTGCGAGCCTGTCGCCTTACATGATCCGAATGGCGACTCAGAGCCTGGCGATGGTGGGACGCTCCAGTGGGTCGATTATCGCCGCTAGCACGGTTGGCAGCATTGCTGGCGTGTTTGTTTCCGGTTTCATATTGATCGACCATTTTGGATTGAAGAGCATCTTTCAGATTACCGGCGGATTAACTGTCTTGCTTGGGATTCTGTGTATCGGGCTGGACCGGAAGTTGGCCGTGGCCTATGAGCGGTGACTTGTCGCGCGGCGTGGGTTGGGCGAAGGTAACCTTAACACCAAATCGATTATGATATACTCCCGCTCGTGTTTTCACATTTGGCGGCTAAATCAGACTTGGCGTAAGCCAGGTCGTCTGACCGGCATGATAGGGTTAACCATGCTTTTGGCGTTGGCGGCTTGTCTGTTGGTTCCAATGCCAGGAGGGGCGGCTGTCGTTCATGAATACACTTCGCCGTACCATCATATCCGGGTAATAGATGCAAGCGGTCTGAGGACGCTATATTTCGATGATGCCCAGGAGAGCATCATCTCGCTGGCTGATCCTCTCAAAGGGCACTTTGAGTATACGGAGTATTTTCACATGGGCTGGCTTTGGAATACGCAGATGACCAGCGTTTTGATGATTGGACTTGGCGGAGGTAGTGCCCAGCGCTCGTTTGAACACTACTATCCCAACATCAAAGTTGAGTCGGTGGAGATCGATCCAGCAGTGCTGCAGATTGCCAGGAGCTTCTTCTTCTTTAAGGAGTCCGAGCGACAAAAGGTACACGTGGCAGACGGACGAATGTACCTGCGCCGAAGCAGCGCGCGCTACGATATGATTATCCTGGATGCGTATGTGCAGGGGCGTTATGGGTCGTCGCTGCCACAGCATCTGGCGACGAAGGAATTTTTTGAATTGGCCTCCGAGCGGATGTCGACGAATGGGGTGCTGGCATACAATGTTATCGGCACCGTCAGTGGCATGCGGGCGAGCTTGGTGGGTTCACTATATCGCACGCTCAAAAGCGTATTTCCTCAGGTTTATATGTTTCCCGCCAAGAGCAGCTTGAATGTGGTGATGATTGCGAGCAAAACGGGCGTTCCGGCACAGCCGACCGCTCTGCGGCAGAGGGCGGCGCAGTTGGTGCAAGCCGGAAGAGCGCCGTTGCCGGGTTTTATGCAACGCCTGGAGGTGCTCCAGACGGCGCCGCCTCCGAACGCCTATCGAAGTACGCTCCTGACTGATGATTATGCCCCGGTGGAAGGGTTGGCGGCGGGCTGGCAATGAAGAAGTCCTGCCGAACGGAAGAGGAGTGACAAGGCGCGGATGGATGCTGATTTTTGGAGGATTGGCAAAACTGCTTGCCACGGTGACGGAATTCGGCATAGTAGCGGCCCTGTTTGTTGGCTCAGATTGACAAATCGGCTGAGGCCGCCAGACTGAATATGCGATTGTTCGAGGGATCTTGCAAATTCCCGGGAACATCTAACATCAAGTGCCAGAGTAGCTCAGGGGTAGAGCAGAGGACTCATAAGCCTTTGGTCGGGGGTTCAATTCCCTCCTCTGGCACCACTTCAATACCCCTTGGCTCTCATGAGAAACAGCGTGGCTAACTTTACTCTTTCACGGAAAGTCTGTTTCCAGAAGGGTAGCTGACGAACTCGGTATTGGCTGATCGGCTATTTCTTGCCTTTTGAAGCTGCAAAAACTTCTTGTTAAAGGCCAATTCCTGATGCACTTTTGCGCGCCTTGTGACTGTCTGCTGGGTTTTGGGTCTCGGGTGTGCGTTTTTCTCGAGGCCGTTTTTAAAAATGTACATGTACAGACTATTTTTGGTTTTGTTGCTGATGGCCGTTTCACCGGTGATTGCGGTGGGCGCTGCCGGGGGAGAAGTCCCAGAAGTGGTTCATGCTGGTGCTGTAGATGCGCACGTGGCGGAGGGCGGCCACGGCGAGCATCACGCTCTTCCGCCGGACGCGCAGGAGATTGCGAAGGTGGCAGGTTTGCCGATCACGAATTCAATGGTGATTACCTGGACTGTTTCCCTGGGACTTATTGTTCTGGCGCAACTGGGCACCAGGAGGATGCAGATGGTGCCGTCAGGGTTGCAGAATTTCTGGGAATGGCTGGTGGAAAGCCTGTATGAATTTCTTGAGGGAATTATTGGCGGAGAACTGGTGAAGCACACGTTCTGGTTTTTTGCTACCATTTTCATATTCATCTTGTTCACAAACTGGGCCGGGTTGGTTCCCGGTGTGGGGACACTGGGCTGGGGGCAGCACGGGCCGCATGGTTTTAGTCTTGAGACTCCGTGGCTGCGGGGTGGAAATGCGGATTTAAACATGACGCTGGCGATGGCGATGATTTTTTTTGCCTGCTGGACGTATTGGGCGCTGCAGGCGAACGGGGCTGGTGGTTTTGTGAAACACCTCTTTGCGCCGAAAGGTGATACCACGGGTTTCTTGAAGGCGTTGATGGTTGTCGTTTTCATTGCGGTTGGTTTTTTGGAGATTATTTCGATTCTGTTTCGGCCGATTTCCCTGAGTTTTCGTCTCTTTGGGAATATATTTGCCGGAGAGAATATGTTGGAATCCATGATGGTGCTGGTGCCAGCCCTGTCGTGGCTGCTTCCAGTGCCGTTCTATTTTATGGAACTTCTGGTTGGCCTGGTTCAGGCGATGGTTTTCATGCTTTTGACGGCGGTCTTCACGATGCTGATTTGTCAGCACGATGATGAAGGTCATGCCAAGACTCCTCACTGAGCGAATGACGCTGGTGCGGGAGCATGACACAAGACTTTCGGCACCTTGACCGTGTTCAATCGCGGGAGTTGCTGGAGAAAGAAAGGAAATGTATATGTTGATGCCTATGTTGGCGGAGTTGGCAGGTAACCTGCACGTTGGTTTGGCAGCGCTGGGCGCCGCGATCGGCGTGGGTTTCATCGGTATGAAAGCTGCTGAAGCGGTCGGGCGAAATCCCGGCGCAGCTACCAAGATACTGGTGCAGGCGATTCTGGCGATCGCTTTTGCGGAAGCCATTGTGTTCTACGCCATCTTCCTAGTGAAGTAACCAGCGGCGGCGTGGAGCCCCATCCGGCTCCGCGCCCCGCTATTATCGATTGTTTATGGACGACATACTAGTGCTAGCCAGCATCGGTAGTGATCTCGCGCAGATGGGAAAGGACACGGCGCACACCTTTGGTGTGAAGTGGCCACTCTTTCTGGCTCAGGTTTTGAATTTCATCATCGTAGCCACGCTGTTGTATTTCTTTGCGTACAAGCGTGTGCTGGCGATGCTGGCTGAACGGCGTGAACGAATTGCCGAGGGTTTGGCTAATGCCGACAAGATCAAAGCGGAATTGGCCAAAGCTGAGGCGCAGCGTCAGGAAATATTGACTCAAGCTAACGTTCACGCTTCGCAGTTGATTGAGGAAGCGCGGACTGCGGCTGCTAGACTGCAGGAACAGGAAACTCAGAAAGCCGTTGCCACGGCTGAGCAGATTGTTGCCAAGGCTCGCGAGGCGGCGGCCCTCGACCATGCCCGCATGCTCAGTGAGTTGAAGCGCGAGGTTGGTCGACTGGTGGTTCAAACGACGGCCACCGTGACCGGAAAAATTCTTACACCCGAGGATCAGCGTCGTTTAGCCGAGGAGACCGCCAAGCAGGTGACGAAATAAGGTTACTGCGGATGAAGAGCACAAAACAAGCCCGTCGGGATGCTAAGCAGCTGTTTCGCAGTTGCCGTGTCGATGGTACGCTGGATGAAGGTCGAGTGAGGGAGGTTGTGCGGCGCGTGGCTGAAGGCAAGCCGCGGGGCTACCTTGGTATACTGGGGTATTTTCAGCGCCTGGTTAAACTGGAGTTGGAGAGCCGGATGGCGACGATTGAAAGCGCGTTACCGCTGGAACCGGGTATTCAAGATGGGCTGCGCGCCGACCTGGCTCGGATCTATGGGCCGGGGCTGGCGTTTTCCTTCGAACACAGCCCGAGTTTAATCGGGGGAGTGAGAATTAAGGTAGGTAGCGATGTATACGATGGAAGCGTTCAGGCCAGGCTGGAGCGGTTGGAAGCGAGCTTTTGAGATGATTTGAAATTATGAGCAACGTATTACAGGAGATTGAAGCCCAAATTGCCGGACTTAAGATCGCCCCTTCAAAGCAGAATGTGGGAGTGGTTCGAGAGATCGGCGACGGTGTCGCCAGGATTGAGGGCCTCACCGATGTGATGCTTAACGAGATGATTGATTTTGGAGATGGCGTGATCGGTCTGGCGCTAAACCTCGAAGAGACGGAGGTGGCCGCGATCATCATGGGTGATTACACCCGGATTTCCGAGGGGGATGAGGTGCGCACAACGGGCAAGCTGCTGCAGGTGCCTGTGGGAAAGGCTATGCTCGGTCGAGTGGTGGATTCCTTGGGCCTCCCGGTTGACGGGAAAGGCCCGATTAACGCCGAGTCAGCTTATCCGGTGGAGAAAATCGCGCCGGGCATCATCAAACGCAAATCTGTAAGCCAGCCGGTGCAAACCGGGATTATGGCGGTGGATGCCATGATTCCCATCGGACGTGGCCAACGCGAACTCATCATCGGCGATCGTTCTACCGGTAAGACGACCATTGGCGTGGATACCATTATCAGCCAGGCCCACCTCAATCGAGCCGCCGAGGCGGCTAACGACAAGAGTTACCGGCCCCTGTACTGCATCTACGTGGCTATCGGCCAGAAACAGTCGAACATCGCTCGTGTCATCTCCGTTCTCGAAGAGGCTAACGCCATGCCCTACACCATTGTGGTTGCAGCACCGGCTTCGGACTCGGCCACAAACCAGTATCTGGCGCCCTTCGCTGGGGCGGCGATGGGCGAGTGGTTTATGGATAATGGGATGGATGCGTTGATCATTTATGATGATCTCTCCAAACATGCAGTCGCCTACCGTCAGGTGTCGCTGGTTTTAAAGCGTCCGTCGGGTCGCGAGGCATATCCCGGAGACGTGTTCTACCTCCATAGTCGTTTGCTGGAGCGATCTGCCCGCGTGGGTGAGAAATACGGCAATGGTTCTTTGACAGCTCTGCCGATTATTGAAACTCAGGCAGGTGACGTGTCCGCGTATATTCCCACTAACGTGATTTCGATTACGGACGGTCAGATCTTTTTGGAAACCGATCTTTTTTATCAGGGCATTCGCCCGGCCATTTCAGTGGGTATCTCCGTGTCGCGCGTTGGTTCGGCAGCGCAGGTTAAAGCCATGAAACAGGTGGCTGGTCGGATCAAGCTGGACTTGGCCCAATTCCGCGAATTGGCAGCCTTCGCCCAGTTCGGGTCAGACCTGGATGCCAAGACCCAAGCCCAGATCGAGCGAGGCAAGCGCATTGTGGAAGTCTTCAAGCAGCCGCAGTACAATCCTATCCCGGTGGAAGTTCAGGCCGCGGTTTTGTGGACCGTGCAGAACGGTTTCATGGACGACGTAGCCGTGGAGAAAATTAAGGATTTTCAAGCCAAGCTGACGGAGCATCTCACCAGCCGCAAGGTGGAATTGATGGGTCGGATCGCGAAGGAGAAAGCACTGAGCGACTCCCTGATTGCCGATTTGAAGTCAGCGATTACCGAATTCAAGCAGACATATAAATGAGAAACAGCGGGTTGCCGCACTGTGACTCCCGCCATGTGGTTAGGGCAGGGTACAAGACGGCAGAGCGATCAATCTTGAAATTGAAATAGACCCTCATGCCTAGCACGCGCGACATTCGCCGGCGGATCAAGTCGGTTAAGAATACTGCCCAGATTACCAAGGCCATGCAAATGGTGGCGGCTTCCAAAATGCGGAAGGCGCAACAAGCGGCGACCGCCGGGCGGCCGTATGCTTCTCTGATGAATAATGTGCTGGCGGAGGTGACACATCATGTGGGTGACTTCACGCACCCGCTGACCGAGAAGCGGGAAGTGCGCAAGAGGGCAGTAATTTTAGTGAGCAGTGATAAGGGTCTGTGCGGTGCCTTGAACGGCAACCTCCTTCGCGAGGCCGCCAGACTGCCCAAGGAAGGCATGTTATTCATCACTGCCGGCCGGAAAGCATCGCAGTTCGTGGCGCGAACCCGTCGGCCGCTGGCTGCTGAGTTTACGTATCGCGATGCGCCCATGTTCAGCGAGGCGCGGGCGATCTCAAAATTTGCTCGAGAGATGTTCGTGACGGGCGAGGTCGACCAAGTGGATATTCTCTACACCAACTTTGTTTCCACCCTTTCGCAGCAACCGGCAGTGGTGACGTTGCTTCCAGTTGGGGAGATCAAGGGGGTGAGCGCGGGAGTTCATGGCGAGTCGTTGTCCGATGATTTGCTAAAGGGCCCGACGGAGTTTCTGTTTGAACCCTCGGCTGGGGAGGTTCTGGGAGGGTTGCTTCCGCATTATCTGAACTACCAAATCTACCAAATCCTGTTGGAAGCAAAAGCTAGTGAGCACAGCGCGCGCATGGTGGCAATGAAGAATGCAACCGATAACGCGAAGCAGTTGATCAAGGATTTGACGCTGGAATACAACAAAATGCGGCAGGCCGCCATTACCAACGAATTGCTCGAGATTGCCTCTGCAGCCATGGCCCTCGGTTAATATTTCTCAAGACTCATCTAATCCAACATGAATAAAGGCAAGATAGTTCAAGTAATCGGTCCGGTGGTTGACGTGGAATTTGCCACTGAACTTCCAGCCATTTACAACGCTCTCAAGTTGACTTACTCCATTGAAGGGACGCCGGTGGAACTCACTTTGGAGGTTCAGCAGCACCTGGGTGATAACTGGGTGCGCACCGTGGCGATGTCCAGCACCGAGGGGCTCAAGCGGGGATATGAGGTGACCGATACTGGTGCGCCCATTTCGATGCCGGTTGGCGAAGGCGTTATGGGAAGGGTTTTCGACGTGACCGGAAGCCCAGTTGATGAACGGGGTCCAGTCCGGACCGAAAAGCGTTATCCAATTCATCGGCCCGCGCCATTGCTGACGGACCAATCCACTTCGCCACAGGTTTTGACCACGGGAATCAAGGTTATCGACCTTATCTGTCCGTTTTTGAAAGGCGGCAAAGTCGGTGCTTTTGGTGGTGCCGGTGTGGGCAAGACCGTTGTGATCATGGAGTTGATCAATAACATCGCCAAACTACACGGCGGTGTTTCGGTGTTTGCAGGCGTTGGGGAGAGAACGCGTGAAGGCAACGATCTCTACACCGAGATGTCAGAGGCTGGCGTTATCAAGCAGGACAATCTGAGCGAATCAAAGATTGCGTTGGTTTACGGTCAGATGAATGAACCGCCCGGTGCTCGTCTGCGCGTCGCGCTTTCGGGCCTCGCCATAACGGAGTATTTCCGGGATGAAAAAAATCAGGACGTGCTGCTCTTCATTGACAACATTTTCCGCTTCTCTCAGGCGGGTTCTGAAGTCTCGGCTTTGCTGGGGCGCACGCCGAGTGCGGTTGGCTATCAGCCTACGCTGGCGGCCGAAATGGGCGATCTTCAGGAACGGATCACCTCGACCAAGAAAGGTTCAATCACCTCCTTTCAGGCGGTTTACGTTCCAGCTGACGATTTGACTGATCCCGCCCCGGCGACGACATTTGCGCACCTGGATGCCACCATCGTTTTGGAGCGGTCGATTGCGGAGTTGGGCATTTATCCTGCGGTCGATCCCCTGGCATCGACCTCGCGTGCGCTGGCTCCGGAAATTGTCGGTCAGGAACATTACGAAGTTGCTCGCGGCGTGCAACGAGTGCTCCAGCGTTACAAGGATCTCCAGGATATCATTGCGATTCTTGGGATGGACGAATTATCGCCAGAGGACAAGTTGACCGTGTTCCGAGCCCGTAAGATCCAGCGGTTCCTGAGCCAACCGTTCAGCGTGGCTGAAGTTTTCACTGGCCGGCCGGGCAAACAGGTGCCAGTAGCCGAAACCGTTCGCGGTTTCAAAGAGATCCTCGACGGCAAGCACGATGATGTTGGCGAAGGCAATTTCTACATGAAGGGCGGCATTGAAGAAATTCGCCAGGGATAACCCCCGAATCCAAGCACAGCAGACCAACTTGCGATCCTGAATGGCTAATCAACTGAAATTGGAGATCGTCACCCCGGAGGCGACAACGTTTTCGGATAGTGTGGACATGGTTACGCTGCCAGGTGTCGAGGGGGAAATGGGGGTATTTCCGAACCACGTTCCGTTGCTGACCCAGATTGCTGCCGGGGAAATTGTTGCCCGCAAGGACGGCCGGGATCTTTTCCTGGCGGTGGGGGAGGGGTTTGTAGAAATCACTGGGGAACGGGTGGCGGTGCTGACCGATATGGCAATTCTCGCGGAGAACATTGACGAGGCAAAAGCTGAGGAGGCGCGCCAACGGGCGGAAGCGCGGTTGCGTGAGAAACTCAGTGACGACGAGGCGGCGTTAGTGAATGCTTCGCTGGCGCAATCCCTGGCCCAGTTGAAGGTAAAGCGCAAGCACCGAGCATAAACTGCTGATTCAGGCTTGCCTTTTGATCGTCATCCCCGGATCATTTTTCCTTTATGGATTCTGATTTAACGCAGTCACAGGCTTTCTGGAAAGCTTATGCCTGGTTCGAGGCCCGCAAGAAACAGGTGATTTACGGCGCTGTCGCCGTGGCCGCCCTAGGCTTGGTGGTTTATTTTATTCTTTGGCAACGCGCACAAAAGGAAGCGGCTGCGGGACATGCATTGTCGAAAGCGCATACCGCTCAAATGGGTGTTTCAGGCCAAACGGCAGGAGGTGCGGAGGCCTATTTGAAAGTCGCCTCTGAGTTTCCTGGGTCCAGTGCCAGTGTACGGGCGCTGATTCTTGGAGCCGGAGCTTTGTTTGCCGAGGGCAAATATGAGGAAGCCGAGACACAGTTCCGGAGATTTACCCGTGAGCATGTTAGCAGCCCATTCCTTGGCCAAGCCTTGTTGGGTGTGGCCGCCTCTCTGGAGGCTCAGGGCAAGACTAACGAAGCAGTAAGCGCCTACAGCGAGCTAATCCAACGGCGACCGAACGAACCGATTATTCCGCAGGCCAGGTTTGCTCTTGCCCGATTGTATGAGGCGCAAAACAAGCCGGAATTGGCCCGTGACCTGTTTGAGGAGATTAATCGCGACGATCGTTTTAGCTCCCTGGGCTCTGAGGCAGGCATCCGGTTGGAGGAGTTGAAGGCCAAGCATCCTGAATGGGCTGTAGTTGCGACGAACGCTATAACGGCTATTACTAACGCACCTGCTGGCACCAACGCCGCAGGTTCAGCATCCCCTTTAGCTCCGACTCCCTAAGCGGTTGGCGGGCTTTTCTATGAAGCTCACCTTGATCGGTACGGGATACGTTGGTTTGGTGACTGGCGCATGTTTCGCCGAGGCTGGCCATCACGTTATCTGTGTGGACAGCGACGAGGGGAAGATTCAGATGCTTAAGGATGGGGGCATTCCCATTTACGAGCCTGGTTTGGAGGGCCTTATCCGTAGCAATGTTGGCGCCGGTCGCCTGCGGTTTACTACCAGCACAGAGGACGGAGTGGTAAACTCGGGCGTAATTTTTATCGCGGTTCCCACCCCACCTCTGCCGGACGGATCGGTAGACCTCAGCTTCATGGAGAAAGTAGCCCGAGAGATTGCGATGGCCATGACTAGCTACAAGATCGTGGTCGATAAGAGTACAGTCCCGGTGAAGACTGGCGATAAGGTGGCTGAGACGATCAAGCGCTATTGCAAGGCGCGAGCCGAATTCGATGTCGTCAGCAATCCGGAATTCCTGCGAGAAGGATTCGCGGTTGAAGACATTATGCACCCTGACCGGATTGTGGTTGGCGTTCGCTCGGAGCGGCCGGTGGCAGCAATGAGGGAGGTATATGCGCCATTCAACGCTCCCGTGGTGGTAACCGACATCAATTCTGCGGAGTTGATCAAGCACGCCTCCAATTCGTTCCTGGCACTGAAGATCTCCTATATTAACGCCCTTTCCGTTATCTGTGAGGCGACAGGGGCCAACGTGCAAGCGGTCGCCAACGGGATGGGGATGGACGAACGCATCGGGCGGCGCTTTTTGAACCCATCACTTGGTTTTGGTGGCAGTTGTTTTCCCAAGGACCTGAGCGCTTTCATCAAGATAGCTGAGCAGCTCGGATACGATTTTCGGCTGCTGAAGGAAGTGCAGCGCATAAACGCCGAGCAAATGGAGCGGTTTTTTCAGAAGATTACGGACACTCTATGGGTGTTGAAAGGCAAGAAGATCGGCGTGCTTGGACTTGCGTTTAAGCAGAATACGGACGATGTCCGCATGTCGCCGGCGTTGGAGCTTTGCATCCGGTTGCAAAAAGAGGGTGCAATATTGCGGGTTCACGATCCGAAAGCGATGGAGAAGGCGCGCAGTGTTTTGCACGACGTGATATACGTTGAAGACATGAATGCTGTGGCCGAGGGGTGCGACGCTTTGGTGGTCGCCACGGAGTGGGAGGAGTTCAAGAGGCTGGATCTGGAGCGGGTGCGCCGCCAGCTTTCGCATCCTATCCTTTTTGATGGCCGCAACCTGTTTGATCAGCAGGAAATGGAACGGCTGGGATTTGTCTACAAAAGTATTGGCCGTTGACGTCAGCAATGGCTTGGAGATAGGCAACCAGGACGTCGTAGGCATGACCGAACCGAGAGACTCCGTGAAAATCGTCGACGTTGCTGCGGCCCTTGTCTTTCGCGAAAGGAAGGTGCTGATTACCCAGCGATGTGATCATTCCCATCTGGCCGGATTGTGGGAGTTTCCGGGTGGTAAACGGGAGAGAGGAGAGACCTTTGAGCTTTGCTTGGCGAGAGAGTTGCGCGAAGAACTTGGTATCGAGGTTGAGGTGGGCGATTTGTTTGATTCGATCACGCATAGTTACCCGGAGAAAACGGTTCAACTTCGATTTTTCCTTTGCCGGTGGAAGAGAAACGAACCGCAAGCGCTCGGCTGCAAGGCCTTTCGGTGGGTAACCGCCGAAGAAATGGTTCTGTTCCAGTTTCCAGCGGCAGATGCGCTGCTTCTCGACAAGCTGAAGGGGCAGGGCTGGGTCTGGGACAGGGACCTATAGAGAAACGGTGGATCCAGTACCAGGGGCGCAATGCTGAGGGGCTGCCCGGACAAACGCCCGGGCAGGCGCACTTCTACTGAAGCTTGCCATAGAACTGTTCTACGATTTGTCGGAAAGTGTTCTCGGCAGGCTTAACGATAGCCATCTCTCGGCGGGCGTTTTCCTCGGAGTCGCTCGCGTGGGCGGCGTTGACCATGACCGTCTGGCCGAATTCGCGGCGGATGGAGCCTGGAGGTGCTTTGGAGGGGTCTGTGGGTCCGAGGACATCCCTAATCTTCCTGACGGATTCCACGCCCTCATAAACCAGTGCGATGCACTTTTCAGTGCCCGGGTTATTCAATTGGTCCGAGGGACATTCGGATGGGGCGCGTCCGGACATAAAGCGCACAATATTTTCAAACTGATTGTCACCAAAACTTGGGCTCAGGACGTCTCCGAGTTGTTTTTCCACTTCCGGCGTCACCGCGAAGCCCATCTCTTTTTCCACAGCCGCTTTGGCTTTGGCCGCGACCATATCCTTGAGTTTGGACCGCAAGACCTCGCGGACGGGGCCGTAGAACTCGACAGCCTGGGCGACACTCATGCGGTGGAGTTTGACTCCGACGATGAACAGACCGGTCCTGCTAAAGAAGTCGATCATGTTGCCGGGGCGCCCAGTGGGGAAGCGGAAATTCTCTGGCTTAATCAAGACCAGAGTCTTCTGACCGATTTCTCCGGGTTGATAGGCGATTACGTTTTCCAGCACGCCACCGTCACTGTCAGAGTACTTTGCCCAGAGTTTCAGCTTTGCTTCCCCTTCTTCGGGGGTTGGCGCGGCCAGAACTGCAGGTTCAAAATATCGGACATTACCGGTGTCATCCAGGATCATGTCTCCGTAAGTGTCGCGGATCGTTTCTCCGCCACGGCGTTCCAAGCTGATGTGGCCCACGACGGAGCGAGTTTTGCGAACCGCATCTTCGCCCTGAAACAGGAGCACCATAACGCGCCGCCGCCGACCCGTTTTAGGATCAGGAGAGAGGTTTTCGATGATGTAACGATGAATGAGTTCTTGAATCTTACGATCCTGGGGATCGTTCGCCGAAATGACTTCAGCCGCGTACTGTTTCACGAGTTCCGGGCTGGGAGCGAACATTCTGGCGGCCACGAGTTCGAGACCTGAGCGGGTGATGAGCCGCGAGAGAATCCCCCCAGTGCGGGACTTGTACAGCGAATAGGGGGTAATGATGACGTAAGCTAATTGTTGGGACATAGATGTTGGTTAGGTTGCAGCATTAGGATTGGCCGGCTCCGGTGTCGGTGCAACTACAGCGGCACTGGCCTTGCCGCCGAGAATTTTGAACATAACGGTACCGCAAGTGGGGCATTTGCCTTTAATGGCCTTGCGCCCGTTTTTCATTGTTTCCTCGACCGCATCCACGATTTCCTTCTTGGATTTACATTTGACGCAGTATCCTTCGGGCATAAAAAAGTGTGGTTAGCCAACGGCGCAGAACGCCGGGCGATTTAGGAGGTATCCTAGAGGTGACGCAGGACAGCGTCAACCATGAAAGCGTTTTATCGCTTGACAAAGGGTTACTTAAAATGTTTTTAAGATGCTTATGGATATACTCTTACGAATTGAATAAGGAGCGGAAAGAGACGGTGGATCGAGGCTGTGGCAGGATCAGCCTTCAATTGGCAATTCACGCAAAGCCGTTTTGAGGACCTTCCCTGTGGCATTTCGTGGCAATGCTGGCAGGACAATGACGGTTCGGGGAACTTTGTAGTCGGCCAGTCGGTGCCTCAAAAACTTGTCAAGAGCATGGCGATCAAGTGTTTCTCCTTCGAGCATTCCGACGAAGGCGACCGGACGCTCCCCTTTTCGATTGTCCGGCTTGCCTATGACTGCGGCTTCCTTGATCCCAGAAAACTGGTAAAGCACTTCTTCAATTTCGCGGGGGTAAACATTGATGCCATTAACCAGTAAAAGGTCCTTCTTGCGGTCGGTGATGTAGAAATAGCCATCTTCATCCCGGCAACCGATATCCCCCGTTAGAAGCCAGTCACTGCGCACTGCCCGAGCAGTTTCCTCAGGTTGATTCCAATAGCCCATCATCACATTACCTCCACGGACGCAGATTTCTCCGATTTGCCCAACGCCAAGAAATGCGCCCTTCTCGTCCTGAACGGAGACCTCGACGTTCGCGATGGGAATGCCAATAGAACCCGGTTTGTGGATCCCTCGGAGGGGGTTTTTGGTGACCACAGGGCTTGCCTCGCTGAGGCCGTAACCTTCAATCAAAGGGACTTTAAAGCGAGCTTCGAAATCGTGAAGGACTTGAGCCGGGAGCGGAGCGGCACCACTGATGAAAATGCGCATGGGCAATTCGAGGTCGCCCGGAAACGAAACCAAGCTGCGGAAGAACTGCGGTATCGCCGGCATGATGGATGCCCGGTGCTGAAGAATCTCCTGGAGCATGTTCTTGATCGGGTGTAACGACTTCACTAGTACCATTGAACCTCCTAGGAGTAGCGGCAGAAGCATTCCCACCGTCATCATATAACTGTGGAACAATGGCAGGATGACGGCGAAACGGTCTGCAGCAACCGTCTCCAGCACGATCCGACAGCTGTTAACATTGTGAAGCAAGTTGGCGTGGGAGAGCATGGCGCCCTTCGGATGGCCGGTTGTGCCAGAAGTGTAAATCAGGACAGCCAAAGCAGTTGCAGGCTGGGAACTGAATTGGGGGTCCAGTTCACCTTGCCCGGCGTCGAACTCCTCGATGTGGAAGAGCTTTAATTGTGGTCTGGCAGCCTCGAGCAAGCGGTGGTGCTTACCCAACTCCGCATCGGTGATGAGAACATCGATTCCGGCATCCTTAAGGATATAGTTCACCTCGTCTGGCTTGAGGAAATTATTGATGGGAACGACGACGCAATCAGCGTGGAGGATGCCGAAATAAGCTGGCATGAACTGAGGACAATTCTTGAGCCAAATGCCAACGCGGTCGCCGGGTCGGACTCCGAAGCGGTCCTTCAGGCTTCGGCTGGCAAATCCAGTCTGCCGCGCGAGGTCCGCATAGGAATACTCCGCGTTTCCCCAGCAGACGGCGGTCTTATGCGCATGGTCTGCGGCAGACTGGGCGAAGGCTTGCGAGAGGTTCATGCGGAGAGACTAGCAAAGCAATTGGAGCCAAATCAAGACGCCAGCCATCAAGGCTTTGGGGGGAATCGCAGTCGAGATGAGTCGTTAACTGAACCAACATCTTTTGCCTAGCCGTTTGTCCGGCTACACCTATATTCGTGCTGTGGTTGATACTGATGACAAGTTGGCGGCATTTCTGCCTAGGGTCCGGGCCGCCACGTGGGTGGCTGTGGACACGGAGGCAGACAGTTTGCACGCCTACCCCGAGAAGATCTGCCTTATTCAGATAAGCACTCCGAACAACGACCAGTTGATCGATCCTCTCGCCGAGATCGATTTGGGGCCGTTATTGCAGTCGCTCTCCGGTCACGAGTTAATCATGCACGGGGCAGACTACGATTTGCGTTTGCTCCGCAAGCATCATGATTTCGTGCCGGGAGCCATGTTTGACACGATGCTGGCGGCACGGCTATTGGGGTTGAGGCAATTCAGTCTGAGCCATCTGGTCGAGAGGTACTTAGGAGTGAAGTTGGAAAAAGGCCCACAGAAGGCCAACTGGGCGGTACGCCCGTTGGCTCCGCGCATGGTAGACTACGCCCGGAATGATACACATTTTTTGAAGCCCCTCTCGGATCGGCTTCGCGCCGACCTTGAGCAAAAAGGTCGCTTGGGATGGCACCGCGAGATGTGCATTCAGCTTATTGGGGAGGCCCAGCGAGACCGAAGCGAAAACCGGGAGTCTGCATGGCGGTTGAAAGGCAGTAATGCTCTTAGCCGTGCTGCCATGGCCGTGCTTCGGGAGCTATGGCTTTGGCGGGAAAAGGAAGCAATTTCTGCCAATAAGCCTCCTTTCTTCATTCTCAGCCACGATCTGCTCGTGGATATTGCTGCGGCTGCCACTAGCGGGCGAGCGATAGAGAGTCAACTCCCGCGTCATTTGTCCGACCGCCGCCGCCGCGGTTTGATGCATGCCGTTGATTTCGCTCTGAGCTTGCCTGCGGAGAAACACCCTCTCCCAGTGCGCAATTCCAGCCGGCGCGCAAGCGAGGCGGAGCGGAAACGGTTTATGGAGTTTCAGAAAAGGCGGGATGCTGCTGCGCACGAACTCGATCTTGATCCGACCCTGATTGCCAGTCGGGGAATGCTATCCGAGTTGGCCCAGAATTGGGAGCAGCACTCCAAAACCCTCATGAACTGGCAGCGGGTAATTCTCTCCAAACGGTTGTGAAGCAGGGCTCCTGGGCTGGAAATCACCCAGCCAACTCATAGGCAAAACCTTTGAGATACTCGGTTTCCGGGATCATGGGTATTACGGGGTGGTCGAGGGATTGGGAATAGGCGGCAGTGCGCCGTAGGAGCTTCCGAGCGTCGTAAGCGGCGGCAAGCACAGTGTCCTCAAAAAGATCAGCCGACACGTGGTGGGAACAGCAGAAAGTGACCAGTTTGCCTCCTGGCCTCAGGAGCTTGAGTGCACGCAAATGGATCTCCTTGTAGCCGCGGAGGGCGTCCGGGACGGAGGCACGGTTGCGCGTGAACGAAGGTGGGTCCAGGATAATAACATCCCAACGGGGGATGCTTTTCTCGTGTGGCCGGCTTGCGGTCTGAGCTTTTAGCCAATCAAAAACGTTTACCGTTTCGAAGGAGCACGAGGCAGCCAAGCCGTTTTGCTCCGCATTGCGGATACTAGCTGTGGTGGCTTCAGCACTTTGGTCCAGCATGTGCACGTGCTTGGCACCGGCGCGGGCCGCATGAAGTCCAAAGCCACCCATGAAACTGAAGCAGTCCAAGACCTGAGATCCCGCGCACAACTGACTGACCGACTGATAATTGGCTTGTTGATCCAGGTACAGCCCAGTCTTGTGCCCTGCCAAGAGGTCGGTTTCGAAACTTAGCCCATTCAAGCGAACTATGACCTTTTCGGGCAGGTCTCCTTCAAGCAGCCCATGACTTTCCTCCAAGCCCTCGAACCGACGGGAGGCTACATCGCTGCGTTCCACGATAGCCTGAGGCGAGAAAATTCTTCTTAATGCAGCGATAATCAACGATTTGTGCCGGTCCATGCCGAGAGATGAGATTTGGATTGCAAGCACCTCCTCATATTTGTCCACGATCAAACCGCTTAAGAAATCGGCTTCGGCATTGACCACGCGGAAGGAAGTGGCCCCCGGTGTGAGCCGTTCGCGCACCGCAAGGGCCACTCGTATGCGATTTTCGAAGAAGGGTTCATCCACGTGGACCCTCTCCGCGGAAAGCAATCGCACGCTAATCTTGGACTTGGAGTTGTAAAAGCCCGATCCCAGCAAACGTTGGCGGTGATCCTTGACCTGAACGACATCGCCATCGGCAGCCGGATGAGTGAGTCGGAGCACCGAACCCCGGTATACCCAAGGGTGGCCGGCTACGATACGATCCGCCTCACCGGGCTTGAGTATGACTGTGGTCAACGATTGCATGGTTGAAGACATAGTAAATCTTTCGAGACCTAACCGGTTTATTTCCGGTACTGGCGGCCTGCGGGCCGGGGGGCAAATCTACAGTCTTGGGTCTTCCATGGAAAGCTGGAAAACTCATTGAGAACCTGGGCGCTACGCCAACTGCGGGATCCGGCGGGAGAAACGGTGGAGTTCACCGCTGGTTGAAAGCGGGTTGACCGGCCGAGCAACCGTGGAATCCTGTGGGGTGAGCGAGGTGAGCCCAGCGAGGCTGGACCTGCGTGGCAATCAGCGCCAGGTTCTTATCAGACTAGGCCAGAGTATCGAGAGGCAGTTGTTCGAAATCCGACAGCAAAGAGGCAATGGCCTCGGCCATCAACTTTTCTTCATTTCTGAAGAATAACGCCAGGTTAGTTCCATCCCGTGCTGTGGCAACGTAAACACGGGCCAACTGAAACTTCCAACAAAACCGAGGTGGTTCCGATTGTCCCTGAGACAAAGCCTGGGTCATAGTTCCGATGGAGCGGAGGAACTCGCTTATTTGAGAACCGCGGAACCGGTCATTATAACCGTGGCTGGCGATCTGACCATCGGGAAGCTGTGTGCCCCATGCCAGCAGTCCAGGCAAGGGGAGTCGCTGATTGACGAATTGGTTCAATTGTTCGGTCATGACGCAAGTTCGGGTTGGCCAAGGCTGCGGCTAGTGACAAGAAAGCGTCTTTCTGGATTGACCTGGCAGACGGTGCGGAATCCCGGAACCGTGATTTCCAGCCGATCAAAGGATCCGACCGGAGCCAACCCGGTTAGTTCCTCGACCTGCTCGCGCAGCACTTGCATTAGTTGCATGCGGTTCTCGATCGAAGGGCAATTTGAATCGAAAAGCAATTCGCCGTTTCCAGAACAGAGAACGATCTCTTCGATTTGCACATTCTTTCTCCTTTGCCCTCCCATGCCGGCAGTCGCGTCCATGCCTGGCGCGATAATCCCGTCGGTCTGCGAGAATCCGACATTGGACTCGAGGTTTTCGTGGGCGTTCTCGTCGCAAATGCGAGCAGCCTCCATGAGCAAGAACTCCCACTGGCCTGTGATGGTGCGCTCCGGGGGTTCCGAGTAAGGGCAGAGGCGAAACTGCCCGCCACGAAGCGCGAGAATTGAATAGAGGGCGACTTCGCCATGCAAGGTGCCAGCCTCAGCGTGGATTATGCATCCGTCGGAAATGAAAATGCGAGCCCGGATCTTGGACGTAATAACTTCAAGGATGGATGTTTTTTTGCTCAGGCACTCGAGTTGCAGGATTTCCTGGAGCCCCACTTGGCGCATGACACCATGAAATCCGGAGTCGGCCGCAGTTTCTGCCAAGGTGTCGAGGGTGGCAAAAATCGAGGCATAGCCGTCTGCCGAAGAAGGTTTTTCGAGGAAAAGCAAGGCTCCGGCCTCAAGGCAGATTCTCCTGCGTTCCTCCGTGGCGATACCGGAGAGCATAACCACTTGGAGCCCCGGGTGGGCTTTGCCGAGGAGACGGAGCATCTGGATGCCATCAACCCCCGGCATGCCGACATCAAGCACGACGACATCGAACCGTCCCTTAGCCAAGTAGCCCAAGGCTTGAGCATGATTGAGCGCCGTTGCGATCTCCCAATGGTTGCCGGACATTTCCCTGAATAGACTGGCGGCGGCTTCCAGGAATACCGCATCATCGTCCACAAAGAGAAAGTGCTTAACCTTGGCTGTTTCAGCTTCCATAAGGTGTGGAAACGGACTGGTGGCGGCAGTGCGGCCGCAGCGATCCGGTTAACCGTTCGGAGTTCATAGCATTTTGCAGGCGAGCAGTTGCAGCGCGCGTGACACGGAATCGCGGACATCTGGATCAGGATCCTGGCGGATTTGACCCAGTGCCGATTCGGCGCGTTCATCACCGAGAACACTCAGCGCCTCAACAGCAGCCAGGCGCAGATCTCGATCCTCATCACGGAGGATCTGCAGGAATTGAGAGGAGGCGAGTTTCGACTGGTTGCCGTCGGCGATAGCCTTGCTTTGTTGGGCAGCGATGATGCTCGCTAGTAATTCGCCGGCTCGGCGTCTGACCTCCATCTCACCGTCGTTTAGAAATGACTTGAGCTGGTCAGTGGCGGCGAAGGCCTCCGGCGAGGAGGGCCAGTCTTCGAGAATTCTGGAGAGAGCCGATGCGGCAATGCGTCGCACGCTGGTGTCTTTGTCGCAAAGGGTGACGACTAACGGACCTATGGCCTGGCGTTCGCGAAGGCTGCCGAGTGCTCTGGCCACGGCCTCCCGAACGTCTTTATCATGGTCTCGTAAGATTCGAACCAGCGGTTCCAGCGCACGGGTGTCCCGAATCCTGCCCAAGCCCTCAACAGCCGCCCGGCGAACGTCCCACTGAGTATCTCTCAGCGCCCGGATCAAGGGATCGACAGCGACTGCGGCGCGAGATTTTCCGAGAACTTCCGCAGCGATCGCCCGTACATGGCCACTGGTGTGGCGGAGCATGCCGATCAGCGGTTGAATGATTTCAGGGCCGCCGCGCGTGCCCAGCGCGTCCACGGCTCCAGTGCATACACCAGGGTCTGCGGAGTTTGTGGCTTCCAGCAATGGTGGCAAGGCCGCGGGGTCGTCGATCGCTCCCATTGCCTCCACGGCGCGCACACTCAGGTTATATGGCCCGTGCTGAAGAACCATGGTTAACATCGGGATGGCCTCGGCGCCAAACTCGGCCGCATGCATAAAAAGACCTTTAGCCCCGAGAGACCACACATGGTCTTCGGGGGTGACCGGCGTCCATCCCATTAGGCCGAGGACATGAGCTGCAGTTCCGCGCACGTTGGGATCGGTATGGTGCAATGACCTTGTCAGCGCCTCCTTAACCTCATCGGTTGGCTTGGGCCGCAACGCGAGAATCGACGTTCGAACTACTTCTGGATCTTTGTCTTCCAAGGCCGTGATCAGCGGCGCAATACTAGCATCGGAGGCCATCCGGCTCAGTCCCTCGGCCGCTGATTTGCGGACCTCGGCATTGGAATGATTCAATGCTCTTTTGAAGGCCTTCAGTGCCCTGTTTTCTGAGGCGCAACAGAGCCTGTCCACCGCCTTTTCACGGGCGGAGGCCTCGCTGGATCTCAGTTTTCGCTCAGTGAACCAAAGCATGATACTCAGGACTTGTGTTTGCAGCTAGCGGTTACGCCGTTGATACAGTGATGGCATCGGAATAACAGCCAGGCTGCTCTAGCCGTATTGCTTTCTAGCAGGGATGCTGCCAACAAGTCGGAAATGGTGTTGGTTTTCGCGCAACCCCAATGGGAAGAAACCGATATCTTCCCAAGCCGGAGTGCTGGATTGGCCACGACATCCGATTCTGGGCCCGGGGTGTCAACTTTTCAGACACGAAAAAACTCAGTGAGGCAGGAATCAGCGATCGGGAGTGCTATGGTTTCGTGCGTTCGGGGTGCAAACAATAGGTCCCTCCTTGTGCGCCAGACAACAACCGAGGCGATGGTTCTCTGGCCCGGGGTGTAGGCGATTTGCCCCACACGAGCGGGCAGCCTTCCGGTCCTGCCGGATACGGGATGCGAGCAACGCCAGTAGCGTCACCTGAGGTTTTCTTTCAGGCACTGCACCAGAGTGGACGTGTTCACGGGTTTCGCCAGAAAACGCTCGCCTCCTCGCATGCCTTCCTCTTCCCGGGTCACTGCAGCGGTCAGGAACACGATAGGCACATTCTTGAAGGTCGCGCTGGACTGGAACTCACTGGCCAGGGCACCACCGTCCATCTCGGGCATCATGACATCCAGTATAATCATGTCAGGTTTGAAGTTCCGGGCGGTTTTAAGAGCGTTGTTCGCTTGATTTTCCTCGGCGACGACGAATTCCTGCGTCTGCTCGAGGTTCCGTTTTATCTGGCGAGTGACGCAGGCTTCGTCGTCAACGACCAGGATCCTTTTTTTCTCGGTTGTCATAATTCCTCCATTTCATGTCTTGAGCGCGACCGACGCGATGGCACCGCCACCGGGTACGTTTCTCAGGCTAATTGCGCCAGAATGCAGATCCACAATTCTCTTGCTGATAGACAAACCCAGGCCGGTTCCGACTCCCGGGGGTTTGGTAGTGAAAAAAGGGTCAA
This sequence comes from Verrucomicrobia subdivision 3 bacterium UBA6082, assembly GCA_002428665.1. Classification (GTDB taxonomy): domain Bacteria; phylum Verrucomicrobiota; class Verrucomicrobiia; order Limisphaerales; family UBA8199; genus UBA6082. The sequence goes on along the minus strand of DIXK01000010.1, from coordinate 18,261 downwards.
AGACCCGTTCTAGGTCTTCAGGACGCAAGCCAGGGCCGGTGTCTTGTATTTCAAGGACTGCCAGCGCATCTCCTTTGTTAAACCTGGGTGTAATCAAACCAGGTGACACACTTTCTTTCTCGAACTGGATCTTGAACGTCCTTATCGACAGTGCACCGCCTTGGGGCATGGCCTGAAGCGCGTTGATCAGCAAGTTCACGAACACCTGCTCCATTCGATTTGCATCCATCGGGACAGGAGGGATGTCAGCGCCCAGTTGGAACTTCACAGAGATGTGCGCCGCTACAAGCCGGTTATGGACCAACAAGAGGGATCTTTCCACAATCTGGTTAAAAGAACAAGGCGTGCATTCAAAGCGAGTCAGCGCAGACAAGGATAACAATTCTTGCACAATAGAGTTAGCTCGATTCACAGACTCCCTCATGTCCTGAAGAGTCATTGCCAGATCATGGTCGCAGGGGTTGGCTTTTTCGGTGATGTAGTCAAGACCGAGCAAGATCATTTGCAGAGGGTTCTTAACCTCGTGAGCAACGCCTGCAGCCAAGGTACCCACGGATTCGAAGCGTGCGGCTTGAATGAGGTGGAGCTGGACTGCCTCCAGTTCCCGATTGGAGGCTTTTAGCTTGCTGATAATGCGTTTGAGAATAGCGCCCTTACGGGCCAGTTTGACGTTGACCTCTTCAAGGCGTGCCGCCGCGCTCTTGCTTTCGGTAATGTCGAGGTTTGATCCCGTCATCCGGATGGCCGAACCGGAGGGGTTAAACAGAGTTATTCCAACGGTAGAGATCCACCGATAACTCCCATCCTTGTGTTTCAAGCGCTGCTGAACATGCAGTCGCTGTGTCTTACCTTGCAAGCAAAGGTCTATGGTGTGCAATACCCGCTCGCGGTCTTCGGGATGCAGGAGTTCTATCCAGCCAGCGAATGTGGCCTCAATTTCGCGGACACAGTAGCCTAGCATGGTTTTCCAGCGAGGTGAATAATAGGCGGTGCCCGCTACGATGTTCCAGTCCCAGATTCCGGCCTTGCTGCTTTCGATTACGAGTGCAAGCCTTTCCCGGCTTTCCCGAAGGGACTGCAATCTCCTTCGCCGCTCGGTGATATCACGGCCGATTCCAATCAGGCCAGTGACTTGTCCTGTAGCGTCCTTCAGTGGGACCTTGTTGGTCAGGAACCATCGCGTCATGCCGGAGCTGTCGAGAATCGGTCCTTCGCGGTCGAGCTGTTGCTCGCCATCCTGGAGGATTTTATTGTCATCTGCCTCGTAACGGGTGGCGAGTTCGGGTGGAAAATAGTCAGCATCCCGCTTTCCCACAGCGTCCTCAGCCGCTGAGACCCCGAGAATCCGCTGGTGCGCTGGGTTGACCAGAACGAAGCGAGTCGAAGTGTCCTTGATGAACACGCAATCGGGAAGATGATTTACGAGCGTGCGCAACAAAGAATGCTCTTGCTCCAACCTTTCGCGTAAGTTCTCCCGGTCTATGAACCGGGTTAGTTGGGCGGCCACGCCGCCCAACCCCTGGGTGAATTGCTCATGGTTGCCAAGCATCTCCCGACGGCGTAGTTCGATTATCCCGGTTATTCTGTGCTCTGCTTGTAATTTGAGCGCACAACAGCAGCCCGAGAGTTCAGCCAGTTCGGAGTTGTTTACCAGGTCGGTGGTATCGGTTTGAGGGCGTCCGGCAAACCATACAGGCTCCTCCCTGAGCAGGGAACTTTGGGCGAATGCACTCGTCCGGTTAGGAAAGCGGATCCTCTGTTGACGTCCGTTAGGCGTCTCAAAGGGAAGGCGCAAATAATCACCACAAACCACGATTCTTCCGGAGGGCTGTTCAAGCTTCCAAAAGGCCGCGTAATGCCAGAGCATCACTTGGCACAGAGCCTCGAGCACGCTCGGGATTGCTGCAGTCAAGTTGTCTGATTCGGAGAGAATTCGTGCGATTCTGTATTGCACGAGGTGCAGGAGTTCCGCCTGTTTCCGAGAAGTGATATTGGTGATTAGCCCGTCGTAGCCCAGCAGCCGTCCGGCGTGGCTGTGATGCGGTATGCATGTGTTTTGAATCCAGCGGACCTCGCCGTTGCGATGGATGATACGATGTTCGAGCGGCGGGGGCGTCTGATTTGTGAATATTGAGTTTACATGAGCGAGAACCGCCGCTCGGTCTTCCTCGTGGATCACGCGGTACCAGAGATACGGGTCAGCTGCAAACTCGTTTGAGGTGAAGCCTGTGACCGCCTCACAACCTGGACCGTGTTCCGTTGCGACGGTGCGCCCGTCCTCAATCTTGACGGAGTAGATATAGTCACTTGTGCTTGCCAGTAGCCGCGCGTAGCGCCGCTCGCTTTCCTCGAGTGCCTGCGTGGCTCTCTGTCGCTCGAAGAGTAATACTTCTGTTTTCATGGCCGGACGGATTTGATCGCAGTCCAGCTGAAGGGCGGGGGTATACTTAATATATCGCACAGGATCTCGGCACCCGCAAGGGGCGGTCTTGTTTGAATGCTGATTTCAGTTTGATTCGGACGCCCAGGATCGTGGGTGGGCGGATGGGTGCAAGGGGGTGCTTCCTTGATGGGGGCGGCGTTTCTTACTGCACACAGGTCCGTAGGTGAACTTTGAGCGGACAATCGAATCTCTGACAGGCAATTGAATTTCCGTTGGCACAATCAGCCGTTTGGGTAGGCTGATACTTGATGTTTCGACCTTGTATTGACCTGCACGAAGGCAAAGTGAAGCAAATCGTGGGTGGCACGCTGGATGACCGTGCCACGGGCTTACGTACGAATTTCGTGTCCGATCGGCCGGCGGTGTGGTACGCAGAGCTTTATCGGCTGGATCAGTTGAGCGGCGGCCACATAATCATGCTAGGTCCTGGGAATGAGGATTCTGCGCGCAGTGCCTTGGCAGCCTATCCTGGAGGGCTGCAAATTGGGGGCGGGATTACTCCCGGGAATGCAGGTGCTTGGTTGGAGGCGGGAGCTTCCCATGTAATAGTCACATCAGCGCTTTTCAGTGGCCTGCATCTGGACGCAAGCCGATTGCGGGATTTCCAGAATAAAGTGGGACGGAACCGATTAGTCATCGATTTGAGTTGCCGAAAACGAGATGGCGATTACTTCGTGGTAAAGGACCGTTTCCAAACCTTTACAACGTTGAAACTTTCGCAGCAAACCCTGGAACAACTGGCTGGGTGGTGCCAGGAGTTCCTCATTCATGCCGTGGACGTGGAGGGGCTCTGCCGGGGAATAGATCTGGAATTGGTTTCCATGCTCGCCGAATGGACCCCGATACCAGCTACTTATGCGGGTGGAGCACGTTCGATTTCGGACCTGGAGCAGGTTACCCAAATCGGACGCCAGCGAATCGACCTCACTATTGGTTCAGCGCTTGACATTTTTGGCGGGACCGGCGTCAAGTATGCAGAGGCAGTCGCATTTAACCGGCGGTGTGGCGGGCAGTTCTCCAAGACCAGCCTTCTCGAGTGAGACTTACCGACGATTCGTGATGCCAACTATGAAACAAACCGTTCTTGTCGTGGCCATTCTGATGAGCCTTGTCTGGCACTCCGCCGGACGGGAGATTTTGGTGACGAAACCAAAGGACCCGGTTTATCAGAAATACCTGATCCTAACCGTCCCAGAGCCAAAACCGATGTTGAAGACCGGCGACCGTTTGGCGATCTGCGGCGATTCTATTACGGAACAGAAACTCTATTCGCGGATCATCGAGGATTACCTGACGATGAGCACGCCCCAATTGGCAATCGAGGTCAGACAATATGGATGGAGCGGGGAACGGGCTTCCGGGTTTCTGCGACGCATGACGAACGACTGCCTTCGGTTTGAGCCTACGATTGCCACGACGTGCTATGGTATGAACGATCACGAGTATCGTCCATATGAGGAGCGCATAGGAATGGAATACCGGGAGAATACCCAGGGAATCGTTCGGGCGTTCAAAGCCAATGGGGTGAGGGTGGTTCATGGGGCGCCCGGCTGTGTTGGCAAGATGCCGCACTGGGTTAAGACTGCCTCTGGCACCGTTGAGGACCTCAACCTGAGTCTTTCCGTCCTGAGAAATATTGGGGTTCAGGTCGCTGCCGACGAAGGGGTCGGTTTTGCCGACGTCTTCTGGACGATGCTCCAAGCTGGGTTTGAGGGGCAAAGGCTGTACGGTACGAATTACGCTATTGCTGGCAAGGATGGGGTGCATCCTGGCTGGGCAGGGCAGGTGGTGATGGCCTATAGTTTTCTGCGTGCTTTTGGCTTAGATGGCGAGATCGGTAATTTCTCCGTTGACCTGAAACGCCACCGGATGAGGTCCAGTGCCGGGCATTCCGTGATCTCCGAGTGGGAAGGGGAGTACGAACTGGAGAGCGTCCGGTATCCTTTTTGCGTCTGTGTCCCGGCGACAAATCCCTCACCGGGGTACCCTGTTTGCGGAACCGCGGACCCGCGTTCCGATGACAGCATCCAGTCCGCAATGGCCCTGGTGCCATTCCAGCAAGAGTTGAACCGCTTCATGCTGGTGGGGCGAAACGCGGTGGCGCCGAACTATCGTGTGACCTGGGGCAAGGAGTCTAAGGTGTTCACACGGGCCCAAATTCTCGGCGGCATCAACCTGGCAGAGGAATTTGCCGAAAACCCCTTCTGCGAGGCGTTCGCCAAAGTTGATACTTGTGTGGCGGCAAAACAGGCCTTCGAGACTCGGCAGGTCAAGGAGGTTTTTCACGGTGCAGAGGGCAAAGCGCACATGGAAGCTGCGGTGAGCAAGACAGAGATCGAACGCGCTCCTTTGGCCCGGGCCATCCGTCAGGCGTTCGTCCCTGTCCGTCATACGATTAGAGTCGTTCCTGAACCTTGAACACGGCTGGGCATGATTTACGAAACATCCGCAAACTACCGTTGACAGCTTCAAGGGCGACCTCTACGATTCCCGCAAGATTAATTCTTACACGAGACCATGTTGATTCGAATCAGTTTAATCGTGGCAATTATCGCCGGACTGGCGGTAACCGGTTTAAATTTCGTCAAGGTCAAGGAGAAGATCACGACGATCCAGGCTGAGCGCGAGAATGAGCGGTCGCTCAAGGAAACCGCTCAGAACGAGTTGGCTAAGACTCGGAAAGAGCTGGATGAGACGACTGCCAAGCTCAAGACAACCGAGGAGAATCTTGCGGCGGTGACCGAGGAAAAAGATCGTGCCTTGGCTGAAGTGGCTTCGCAGACCCGCCGAGCAGATAAGCTAACGACGGAGTTGAACAACACCCGTCGTGAGCGAGACGACGCCCAGGCGGAATTGGCTCGATACCGCGGGACCGATTTGTCGGTAGACCAGATTCTTGCAATCAAGAAGAGCTACAAGGGATTGCAGGACGAGTTGGCGGCCTCGCAGGGTGAGAACAAGGTTTTGGCGCAAAAGATTGTCAAACTGGAAACGGAGTTGGCCCGTTACGTGACGCCAGAAAAGCCCGTCTACCTTCCAGCAAGCCTTAAGGGTAAAGTCCTGGTAACCGACCCGAAATGGAATTTTGTGGTTCTGAGTATCGGAGGTGATCAGGGTGTTCTGGAGTATGGAGAGATGCTAGTCAACCGGGATGGTAGGCTAGTGGCCAAGGTGGTGGTACGTAGCGTGCAGAAGGACCGGTGCATCGCCAACGTGCTTCCCGGGTGGGAACTTGGAGAGGTCATGGAGGGTGACATGGTGATTCCCGCGCATCCGGCCTCATGAAGACAGCACTGATTCGGAAGTCTGCGACCTTGTTGCTATTATTGGCGGTGATAGCGGTGATGACGCCAGGTTGCGCCAGCCCTGATACGGACAACGCCTCCGTCAGGCCCTGGAATGCTCCCAAGAATTGGGAGACAGGTTTACCCAGCATGATGACGGAAGGAAGATAGGGGCGATAGGTTCACCAAGGGTTTACGGTAAGAGTATGTTGCCAGCCGAGAGGCTGGCTTTTTCTTGACCTGACTGCGCGCTGACCAGAGTTCAGCAGCCTCACTTCGCCACTTCGATACAACGCATTTCGCGAATGACAACAATCCTTATCTGACCGGGGTATTGGAGTTCATTCTCAATACGAGTTGCCACAGACCTCGCCAGGGCAAAAGCCTGTTCATCGTCCACCTTGTCGGGTTGGACGAAAACTCGCAATTCTCGCCCAGCCTGAACAGCGAACGCCTTGTCGACCCCGGGCAGTGAGGAGGCGATGCGCTCAAGGTCTTCGACCCGCTTCAAATAAGTGGTCATCGTTTCCGATCGCGCGCCGGGTCTGGAAGCGCTAATTGCATCGGCCGCACTGACGAGGACCCCGTATGGACCATTGGAGGGGATATCGTTATGGTGCGAAGCTACGGCGTTGACCACCAAGTCTAATTCTCCCTGGCGTTTAAGGATCTCGGCCCCTACGAGAGCGTGAGGCCCTTCGATCTCGTGGTTTACAGCTTTGCCGATGTCGTGCAGTAAGCCAGCGCGTTTGGCTGTAGAAACTTCAAGCCCCAGTTCCGCCGCCATAAGGCCCATGAGTTGGGCCACTTCCACGCTGTGATCGAGGATGTTCTGCGAGTAACTGTGGCGGAAATGCAGGCGCCCGAGCAACCTTACAACTTCGGGATTCATTGGGGGCAGTCCAGCTTTGGCCACAGCATCCTCACCGAGTCGAACAATGGTTTCTTCCATTTCTGTGCTGACCTCGGCTACGACTTCCTCGATTCGAGTTGGATGGATACGCCCGTCTTGGATCAATCGAGTCATTGCCTCGCGAGCGACTTCACGACGGACCGGATCGAATCCGGACAGGAGTACTGCTCCGGGGCTGTCATCGATCAACACTGTCACTCCCGTTGCGGCTTCGAAGGCGCGGATGTTGCGGCCTTCGCGACCAATTATCCGGCCCTTGATCTCATCTCCTTGGAGCGCGATGGAAGTGGTTGTTGTTTGGAAAGTCAGCTCGCCAGCGTAACGCTGGATAGCAGTGACCAGGATCTGACGCGCTTTCTCCTCTGCACGATTTCTGGCATCGTCCAGAATATTCCGGGCCAAAGAGTTAGCGTCCTTGAGTGCTGCACCCTCAGCTTTCTTCAGGATGGTCTCCCTTGCCTCTGGCAGAGTAAGATTCGCAAATTTTTGTAGTTGGTCCTCTGCGGCGGCGAGTTTTGCCGCCGCGTCTTGCTCCTGACGGGCAAGGGCTGCCGACCTTTCCCGAAGCGCCTCCTTTTGCTCTTGCAGGGCCTGTGTCTGGTCGGTGACTCTTTCGAGTTGGGAATTGATCAGGATTTCGCGTTGACTTAGGCGTTTCTCCAATTCGGCCTGCTCGGTGCGGCGGGAGTTGAAAGAGGCCTCGATCTGAGCCCGCAGTTCCTGGCCCTCTTTGGTGGCTGCAATCCGCGCGTCGCGGATGACGACTTCTGCCTCGCTGCGAGCCCGTTCCAAAATAGCCGCTGCTTCCAGGGCACGAAGTTTCCGAAGGCTGCGGGATCTCCACCAGAGCAGCAAGTAGGTAAGGCCTGCTCCGACGGCGATGTCCGCCGCGTGCTCATAAATATTCGCCAGCCAACTCATTCCATAACCGCGCAGCGCCTTAAAGACCCAGCCACCGCGTCGGCGTCAAGATGCAATTTACCAAAGTATCATGCGGTTCCACTGGGATTACCGGCTCGATCTGCTGATCAAACGCAACTCCGCAGCTGTGACCGCGCACGTCCTTCAACAGTTGGTCATAATATCCCTTGCCCCTGCCAAGTCGCCGACCATGCAAGTCGAAGGCTATCCCAGGCACCAGGATAAAGTCCAGCTGGTTTAACGGGATTTGTGAGCAGTGGTCTGCCGGTTCGCGGATGCCAAACGAACCCAGCACGAGGTCAGAATCAAGGTCATGGATCTGGCTGGCGACGTAGTTTCTCGCGCTCGGGACGAATTTCGGCAAAGCAACGATCTTTCCTTCAGCCACGGCCTCGTTGACCAACGGCCAGATGTCGACCTCCCCCTGCATAGGGGCATAGAGCAGGAGAGATTCTGCCTCTTGCCACAACGTTTGTGCTCTCGCTCGATTGCAAACCTGGAAAGATTCCGCCTGTCGGAGTGCTGGCGTCATCATAGCGAGCCGGAGTCTGACGCTTTGCCGCAGTGCTGCCTTGGTCATGGCAATGTTCAATCGCATGTGCTAGGAAGCAGGTATTTTGGTTTGTTCGTCATCCTTCGGCGGCTCGGCTTGCGATCGGCTGGCTATTTGGCGCCATTTTGCGAGGCGGTCCTTTATCTTCTTCTCAGAGCCTTCTTCCGATGGAGTGTAGAAGTGTCGGTCAGCTCCGAGATAATCCTGAGCGACAAAATGACCTGGATAGTCATGAGCATACTTATAGTCCTGGCCATGGCCCAAGCGGGCTGCGCCCGCGTAACTGCCATCACGCAGGTGTTCCGGCACCGGTAAAGTCCGGCCTGCTTCGACGGCCTTCAGGGCCTTGTCGATGGCGCTGACCGCGCTGTTGCTTTTGTTGGCGGTGGCAATGTATATGGTAGCTTCGGCAAGGGGAATCCGGGCCTCTGGCCAACCTATGAACTCAGCTGCCTGGAGGGCTGCGTTCGCCAGCACCAAAGCCATCGGGTCGGCCAAACCTACATCTTCAGCTGCGTGAATAACGATGCGACGAGCGATGAATCGCGGATCCTCCCCCGCGTGGATCATCTTGGCCAGCCAGTACAAGGCGGCATCTGGGTCACTCCCCCGCATGGATTTGATGAAAGCCGATATGGTGTCGTAATGGGCGTCCTCGTTATCATAAACGACGGCCTTCTTTTGGATGCTCTGTTCGGCAACTTGGAGCGTGACATGGATCACTCCTGCGACATCCGGCGGCGTCGTCAGTGCGGCGATTTCCAGTGAGTTCAGGCATTTGCGCGCATCGCCGTCCGAAAGCTTAGCCAAGTGGTCCAAAGCGGCTGTTTCAACTTCGATTCTCAGATACCCGAGCCCCCTCTCCGGATCAAGTAGCGCCCGGTGCATCAGGGTCAGCAGGTCTTTCTCTGTAAGCGGGCGCAATTCAAAGATCTGCGACCTTGAAACCAAAGGTGAATTAACGAAGAAGAACGGGTTGTGAGTCGTTGCCCCGATCAGGCGGATCACTCCAGCTTCCACGTCGGGTAATAACACGTCCTGTTGCGCCTTGTTGAAGCGATGGATCTCGTCAATGAACAGCATGGTGGACCGGCCTTTGTTTTCGAGTCGGTTGGCTGCCCCAGAGAGGACACGACGCATATCGGCGACATTAGACTCAACGCCGCTGAGCCGCTCAAATTTGCTGCGTGTTTGAAGTGCGATTATCTGGGCCAGAGACGTTTTCCCGGTACCCGGGGGACCGTAAAAGATCAAGGATTGAATCCGGTCAGCCTCGATCGCACGGCGCAACAGCAGGCCTGGAGCAAGGAGGTGAGATTGGCCGGCGAACTCTCCGAGGTCACGTGGGCGCATTCGGGCCGCCAGAGGTTGGTGGCGGGTTGGCGTGGCTCGTGGGCTCTCCGCCGCTGGAGGAACTCGGCTTGAAGAGAAAAGGTCGTCGGAAGACATCGCTGCAAGATACAGCCAGAACTGGCCGTGCTCAAAAGAAAATCAGCAAACAGTCGGCCGGCTCATCGTGGGCTTGAGGTGACGTTGGTTTGGGATGATCCCGGTTCGTCCAGGAACAGGCCCTTGAGAGTGCGAAACGGGCGCAGCGGCATGCGCATGAGCTTGGGCATCACAGTGACCGGTTCGCTCTTGGGGGCTTCGAGCGACCCGGAGACCCGGTATTCAAACAGCTTTGTAACCGGCCAAAAGACCGTGCTTACCAGTGGGCCGAGCACCCAGACATCGCGGAATAACTCGGCCTCCACACGAGCCTCCAAATTGCTCTCTAGGTCCACCCAACCGCGGTACTGCAGCCGGAATTGGGGAGAGCGCATTTCCAGATCGTTGGAGTAGACGACGCCGTTGGTAATGCTGAAGTTACAGGTGGCCGAAGTTGCCCGGCTGTTGCCCAGACCTGGCGAAATACTGTTGAGCACAGGAGTGAAAATGCTGAAGAGGGGGATATCCCAGATCAAGCCATTTTCCAGATCCGCCCGGCCGTAACCTTGAGTGGTGCGCCAATCTTCGGTGTTGGCTTTTGTGATGGCGACGGCTCCGCTGAGGCGTCCTTCGACCCCGTTAGTGGCGGTCGAAAGGTCGGCCATGAGTTGCTGCATGAGTGAATTGGTGACGCTTGCACCGAAATAAAAATCGGCTCCTGATCCAGGGCGAAAATCAAACGTGGCGTAACCTGTCGCTAGTCCTTCGTAAAAGGTCGCTTGGATGTCCCGGAGCACGACCTGCTTTCCTTTCCAGTGAATTTGGCCCGCAATGCGTGGAATGTGAAACTTCCACCAAGAGAATTCCCTTCCCTCCAAATCCACTAGGAGATCGGCATCCGCTTCTCCTCGCATGGGGATTATGCCACTCACCCGTGCTGTTGGCGGTATAGCAAAATGATAGGGTTCAGTGACTCGGGCGACCTGCTCTCCTATGGCGCGGCAAATCACCATGGGATCTGTATTGCTGAAGCCATTGGTCAAAAACACCTTTTCAAGGGCAAAATCGGCGGACAGGCCATCGGCGGTCGCAATCTCATTTCCACGATAGATGCGGGGATCAAAAACCCGGAGTAGCCCGTTGGTATAGTCCAAGCGCGCGGTGACCGCCGAGGCACTTTGATTGCGGAAACTACAATTGGTTAAGGCCACGCGAGCACGAACGCTCGTCAACTCGGGAACTCGGCTGCGACCGAAGACTTCGGCCTCCAGATCCGGAGGGTGCCCGAGTGACACGAGGTCGAACGCACGCTGGACGTTTGGACTCAGCAGATGGCGCACGATAATTGGATCGACGGTGCTGTGGAAGCGCCAATAGAAGTCGTGAGTGCGCTCGTCGGCGTGATGCTCCGCTTCCACGTGCCCTTCCGGGCGAGCGAGCCGCAGGTTGGGTAAATGCCAGCACATGTTCGAGTAGGAAAAATGGGACGAGGCGGCGGATACTGGCACCAGGCGATAGGTTCCATTGGAACGGAGGTTGAAACTGCCGTTGAGGCAAAGCGTCGGCAGCACTTCAGTGCGCCAATCTGGTGCGCGGTTGGTCCAGGCAGGCAAGGTGACAGAGGCCACACCTTCGGCATGTGGGGGTGAGTCCCAAGTAAACTGGGAGAGCCATTTGTTGGCTGCCGCTGGCAGCAGCAGGCCAACTTTATGGGGGTCTAACTCGGAGGCAACCTGGGCAGACAACTTTCGTGAGTCCACGTTCAGTCCGGCTTGAGCCTGGACTCGTCCTTGGTACAACCGGCTTTGGAGGTTTGAGAGCACCAGGCTGGGAAAGCGCCAGCTACCGCTGAAGATCAAATCGTCGGTTTCAACTTCCTGCGCCTGGAGGTCGACCAGAGTGCTGCGCCATTCGATATCAAATGGCTGGAATCTTGCCCATATTCCGAGGGCGTCGGTTGGAGTCAGGGTGATCTTATTCTGGGTATCATGGTGGAAACGGGCATCAAGGGTGAAGCGTCCAGCGTTGCCCCACCGTGTTTGCGGATGAGCGCTGGTAAGAGTTGCTCGGCCCGAAAGCGGAATGGGTTTAGAGATAGACTGGACCCATTCCGCAGCGAGTTCGGTTGTGGCCGTCTGACACCATCTGGTGTGGGCTTGCTGGCTTTGCAGGCGGAGGATTCCGTCGAATAAATTGCTCGTGCCGGCATGCTGGGCGAGTTGTAGGTGGAGGCTGAAGTTGGTTGCTGAAGCCCATTCTGTGTGTACAGCGGCGGCGTTGAGGAGCAGTTCGGCCCGGGCTAAGTGCCTTTGGTCAGCCGGAATAAGACGAGCATCCAAATGACCCTGCTCAAGAGTGCACCAGGGAGAAACCACATTTGTAGCGATTAAGGACAAGTGCAGTCTCAGCGTGCTTATGTCCCTGGCATCTCCCGAAAAGTCAAGCTTGAGGTCCGGAGGGAGAGAAAAAGTGATCCGCCCAAGAGTTTCAGCCAGATGTGACAACCAGCTTGGCGAGGGACCCCGAGAAGGTGTTTTGGTTGCATCAGGCCGCAAGAACGGCCATTCGCGCACGTGGTAGGCATTGGTCATCCGTCCGGAAACTTGAAACCGGACCCCAGCAAAATCAGCGTTGAAGCCATCAACTTCCCAGCGATTATCCGGGAAGAGACGAATGTAACTAGAGATGTTTTGAAGGACGAGGCGGCGAGGTTCGCGGTTGGTTTCGATGATGGGCCAGACCAGCGTGCCCTGCTTCAAACGCAATGAATCTACCTGGAGTTGAAGCCGGGCGAGCGAGTCGTGATTGAGTTTGACCTGCAATTCCTGGCTGGTTAGCGACGGTCCGGTTGGCCTGTCTGCACCTCCAAAACGGACATTCTCGGCGACCAGGCCTTCAATCCAACGGAAGCGAAGCCGTGAAAACTGGAGGTCGATGCCTTGATCGCGAAGGGCGGCCAGGATGGGATTCTTAACTACAGACGGCACGCCGACCTGGTTGAAGTAGAGGAATGCTCCCAGCAGCAAGAGGATTGCACTCCAGGCGATAAATCGAAAGCAACGGAAGGCGAGACGAAGGCGGTGCCAAAGCCTGGATTTTTTTGCCTTGTCGCTCATTTCGATCCTCGCCGCGTTTCAAGACCTGTCCGTCCGTAGACAGTGATGTCGTGAGTCATGGGCAACCTCGGGGTAGGCCAGGGGGTTACGGTGGCACCGACAGGTGACTCGCCGCATCACGATAGAGAAGCCAGGGAAACTCAAATATCCAGTAGTTCCCATCCAGGGTTGTGCCGGCAAATGGTCCGCCAGAGGGCGATTCCAGGCCGAAATCGATTGCGGCACTCTGGCCGTTCTGGAGAAGAAGAGTGATTTGGTGGTGTGGTTTGGCCAAGCCAAATCGTTCGCGATGTTGCTCGCCATAAGCCACCCAGAAGCCTGCCTTGACTTCACAAATAGCACGAACTGTTTCTTCGACTGCCAGGTCATTGATCACCCCGGATGAGCCTGGAGCCAGCGCCCAATCGTGGACGCCCTTTCGCGTGATCTGGCGCTGTCGGTCCTGTTGCCGGATGGTGGCTCCAGCTACATCGCCAATGGAGAAGTGCCACAGCTTGCGGTCGCGGAGTTGCCAACTGTGCGATGGGAGTTGGCTGAAGTCAGAGGTGGAAACGGCGTAGACACAACTTTCATCGATCCGCCGGGCGTAAACCCTATCGGCAAAGTTCGTAGCGACACCGAATTCCAGGGTGGCGATAGTATTCGAAGCTGATTCGGCGACATTCGTGGCTATCGGTCCCGAGCGCAATTGATAACGGCTGGAGGGTGGCAGAAGGCCGTAGGCTGGGAGGTCGGCCTCCGTAACCGCGTCCTTTACGTACTGGGTGATCTGCAAGCTGTCCAATAATGTAATAATATTAGCAATCGAATCCGAATCTCCGGGCATGTCCTGAGGCAGGATTCGCCAGGAATTGGTTCGTGTCCGTTCGACGAGGAATTTTTCACCGGCCTGAACTTCGAGTGTATGGACTAGCTGAGTTACTCTCAACAAATAGGGATCGCGAAAGTCCGTCACGGGCGCGCGCCATGGAGTGAGAATATCTGTGGGCACGGTCACAATGGCTTTATCCCCCATGCGGCAGGCATAGACCTTCTCCAGATCGTTAGTAGGGTTCTTGCCAAAAAGAAGTAAAGCAGCTGTGTTGGTGCCGGAATGAAAACAGACAGCCAGCGAAGGCGGTTGCAGCCCAAAGGATTCCAGGTCGGTTTCCGCACTATCAGAGACAAATTCTTGAACTTGCAGCGCCTGCAGTCGGTTCAGAGATTCCTCGATGCGTGCATGATTCCCGCGAGTCGGAAACGGCCGCACTATTTGCCAGATACTCTGTTCGGGTCCTCGTTGGAGTTCCAGAACTCTGGGGCCATTAGTGACTGTGATGCGGTCGAAGGCAAAGGCGTTGAGATTGATAAGGCTCGTATCCCGCCAGTTATTGGCTGATACTGGGAGAGAATTCAGGATGGCGGAGTCAACAACATAAGCACCGGGGCGCCCGACGACCTGCAAGAAGACTTGATCGCCCGGGGCAGTCTTGATGCCAAGAACGAGGTGAATGCGGTATTCACCCTGTTGGATGATGATTGCGGATGACTGGATCGAGGTGAATCCATAGCGGTTTTCAGCCTCACCCTGGTTATCTGTTTCGGCGGGGCTAATGAACGTCGCGGGTGTTAGACGTGCCAAGTCGCTCAGCAGACGCTCAATGGTACTGACTTGAGCCGGGTATTGGAGTGGGGCGGTGAGTTGCCAACCGCTGACGCTGCGGTCCATTCGGATTTCAAGTCTGGATTCGCCCGGCGGGCGAAAGACTATGCTGGTGACCTGATCAGGCCTGAGATCGGGTAGTAATACCGCTGGTCCCGTACCTGGTCGTGGGTGGTTGCGGCGCGACACCATGATGGCGGCCAACAGCACCACAGTCAAAATGACCCAAAACCATGTCTGGCGAGAACTCATTTTCGACGGCGAAACCAAACCAATGAGCCCAGCAACAAGACACTTCCAGGCATGGCCGCCAGCAGAAGCCACCGGGAGGCCCGCAATTGCCGTTCGGACATTGCGAGCTTGAACTCGATTACCGGACGGGGACCCAAGCCTTCCAGGAGTTCGGTCCGATCCAGCAACCAGTTGGCGGCATGCGTGGCAAAGTCACGGTTGGCAAGTGAGTCAAATTGATGGTTTGCGAGAAAGATGGAATCTCCCGTGATTACCATTCGGGTAGTACCGCGCTCGGTAATGACCCCCTTGATGGCACCCTTTTCGAGGGCGAGGATCATCGGTCGTGATTTTTTTTCGCGGATGTTGGTATCGGTCACAGAGTTGGGGCTTGAGAAGGCTATTTCCTGAATCACAGGTGATTCGGCGGACTTATTAGGGGGCTCAATTTTGCTGATTTCTCGGGGCAATATCAGGTGGAGCCCAAGATGGGCGATGGGACTCACGATGGGGTGCTTGCCGAAGATTCGAACAATGACATCGGAGCCGGACGTTGTATGTTCGGGGTCCTTAACTATGTTGGTCGAAACATTTACATTCCAGCGAGCTAGGATTTGCTCTAAGCCAGTTTGCCCACGGCTCAAGGAGAGTACATTGAAAAGCGCCAGGAGGCGGCCGCCCTCATCGAGATATTGGCTGATCTTTTGGAGTTCAAACTCGGAGATGGCTGTGGTGGGGCCGGCGATGACGAGGAGATTACAATCCATAGGCACGGAGTTCGTCCCGAGCAACGACAGCTTTTCCACCTGGATGTAGTTTTGCCTGAGTATCGAGGCGAACTTCGAGTAACCGACATTCTTGTCACCGCTATCGACGTCGTGCTCGCCGTGACCGGCGAGGAAAAAGGCTTTCAGGGGCCGCGGATTGGTTACGGCAATAAGTGCGGCAGTGAAGGCCTTTTCGCCTTCGAAGGCGGTGGGGCGGCGCCGATATTCACGGTCTTTCTCACTTGGGACCTGTTCGAGCACATAGCGCGTCAAGGAATTGCCATCAACAAACTTCACACGGCCTTCGCAATCAAATATCACCATGTTTTTAGCTGCGGGCGAGGCGAGAAAGCTGTATTGGGACTGCAACTCTTGAGCAGTGCCGGGATCGCGCAAGTAATCGACGACACGCACCGACAATTTCGGGTTAGCCTGACGGTAATCGTTGAGTAGATCCACGACCGTCGTGAAGAAAGGCTCTTCTTTGTCGTAATAGACGATCACCTTTATCTGGTTAGTGATCGACTGCACAAAATTCACGCTTCGCTGGGAAATGGGGTCACGCGGATGGGAACTGATGTTGGCACGAACGTAGTGATCCCAGCTTAGGAAATTGACCATGATCACAGCTGCCAGCACCAACACGGCCACCAAGAAAACGTGCAAACCGATACCCCAGCGTCGATAGGGAGAAAAACTCGGCTTCGTGGTGGGGGTAGACATACTATTTCCAGCGGCGGCTTTCCACGACCCGGAGGGTTAGAAAAAGGAAGAAGCCTGTCAGGGAGAGATAGAGCACTACCGGACGGGTGTCTACCACTCCACGAGCGAAGTCGTGCATTTGTTCGAAGAACGAAAGCGAGTCGAGGGCTTGAGCCTGCCAACCGGGACGTAGGGGCAACTGGTTGGCGAGCACGCCCACGAAAAACAGGGTAGCTCCGAAGACCAGGCTGATCATGGCGGCCGTGACCTGGCTCCGGGTTAATGACGAAGCGAAACAACCTAGAGAGATGAAGACGCACCCGAGCAGCAAGATGCCGAGGAACGTGCTGCCGACGGCCCCAAAATCAAAGGCCGTTGGATCACTAGTGTAATGGCGGACCACAAGCAGGCAGGCAACCAGTGGCAGCCACATAATCGCGTAGAAAACCAATGCAGCCAGGAACTTTGCCATTACCACCTGGAGGTCGCTCACCGGTGTGGTCATCAACGTTTCGAGAGTGCCGGAGAACTTTTCCAGGGCAAACAAGCGCATCGTGATGACGGGGGCTGCCAGCAGCAGAATGAGCCAGAAAAACTGGGTGATATAGAACACCTCGGTGACAGGCATAGGGGTGGGCTCCATTTGCAGTTTCTCGAGCAACACCACAAAACTGAACCCCATCAGGAAAACCGCGGCCGCAATGATGATGTAGCCGGTCATTGAAAGAAAATAAGCTGCCAATTCGCGGCGTGTAAGCGTGAGGAATGGCTGCATTATAATTCCTCCTCCTCGTCCGGGCGCGTTACCTGCACGTAAATATCCTCCAGGCTATGACGATTACGGGTGAGTTCTCTCAGTGCCCAACCACGCTCGCGGGCGAGGTTGAATACTAGGGGGCGCAAATCCAATCCGTCCCGGGGGGTAAGCGCGCACCGGAAATAATCGCCTTCTGCAGGCGAGACGTCGAAATACTCGATTTCGGGGATTTGCGTCCAACACTCTCGGAGGTCTTCGACCGGAGCGGCGATTTCCGCGAGCACCTGGCCTTTGCCACTCATAAGCCGCTGCAGATTCTCGGGCGTGTCTGCGGCTAGAATCGTGCCCTCATACATGATGACCATACGGTTGCAGGTCATTTCCGCTTCGGGAAGAATGTGGGTTGAAATTAGTACGGTGTGGGAACTGGCCAAATCCTTGATCAACTGGCGCACGGCCCGGATCTGGTGCGGATCCAAGCCAATGGTCGGTTCGTCCAGGATGATGAGGTCGGGTTCGTGCACCAAGGCGTCCGCCAGGCCCACCCGCTGCCGATAACCTTTGGAGAGTTGGCCGATAATTCGTCGCGACACCTCGGTAAGGTCACACTGCTGCATAACAGTATCGACCCTCTCGTTGGTACGCTTGCGGCTCAGGCCCTTGAGACGCGCACGGAACCTGAGGTATTCCCGAACGCGCATGTCCAGATGCAGCGGATTGTTTTCGGGCATATATCCGATGCGGCGGCGCACCTCGTCTGAGTCGTGATACACATCAAGGCCGGCGACCCGGACAGTGCCGGATGAGGCAGGCAAATAACAGGCGAGGATGCGCATCGTGGTGCTTTTGCCTGCGCCGTTGGGCCCCAGCAATCCAACGATTTCCCCACGGTTGACCGTAAAGGAAATGTTTGAGAGAGCGGTATGTCCCGAATACCGCTTGGTAAGATTCTCGACTTCGATCATCAGAGCTTCGCTCATGCGTCCACGTGCAACAGCCATCCTAGCGTAACGATGGCAAGTTGAGCCACCAAAAAACTCACGCGAAGTGAATTGAGCAAATTAGCCTTTCAGGCTGTTGAGTTTTAATAGAGGGATATGGCGTGGGAAAGGCGGACCAAATTTCATATTCGTTCCATGAGAGGCTACGTCGTCTTCCATGTGATATGGTTTGTCTGGATTTCAAGTCTACGCGGATTAGAGGAGCCAAAGCCCCGATCCCGGGCACGATTCGATGCGCACACAATGCCATCCTGGGTGAGCTTGTTGCCGCGTTGGCAGTCCAATCGGAACTCCGTGATTCGAGCGCAGATGAGGTCGGCTAGGAACTTCAGAGCCTCCGGATTTCCAAGGTTTAGTAGCAGACTGTCCCAGCTGATATCGAGGAGCCATTGGGGATGCTCTATGTGCCAGGGCGTCCCTCTGTAAACCCTTTCGGGTTCGAACCACAACATTAATTCGCGTCCGGAAGCCTGCAGGGCAACGGGTGATTCATCTGGTTTTTG
>DIXK01000083.1 GCA_002428665.1 Verrucomicrobia subdivision 3 bacterium UBA6082 | reverse complement strand
TGTGCGCTCTCACAGTCGCACCATGCCGCCCCGCTGGGGCTTGAAACGGTTCTTCGGGGGTACGTTAAGCTATAAGAATAGCGCTCCTCTGGAGTTGGATTTGTCTTACAGTGCGCGGCCTGTCTCCGCCGCGAATTGCTGATCCTCAGGGTCGCAACCGGGCGGACCGCACAGGATCTTAAGGAGTTGCACAGTCTCCCATAAAGCGGCATGGTTATGTTCCCTGCGGAGCAACTGGTCACGCCGCGGGTGAGTAAACCATCAAACGAAAGACGGACATTATGGGCGACAAGTCTCCAAAAGCCATTGGCAAGCACGTAACGCAAAAGCAGACCAAGGCTACTAGCAGCCAGCAAAAGAAGCAGCAGGCCATCGCCGCAAAACAAGTGGCCGGCAAAAAGAAGTAGGTCCGGAGGTAGTCACTTCTCCCTGCTGGCAACGAGACGACGAAGCCGCCGTTGCCAGGCCAGGTCTCCACTGTTGGCATCCAGGCTGGTTGCCGCGGCTACGGTGCCATTTATAAGCGAGGGTGCATCTGTCCCAGGTAGATCAGCCCAAGCGCGAGGAGGATGCTCATAACGATGGCAACAGCAATTACACCGAACACAAGTTTCACTCTCCTGCGCCGGTCAATGCAGTTGCGCGTCATGCTCTCTCAATGGCTGAACGGCAGATTCTGGGTGATGCGGTAAACGTCGGTTGATGCGAGAATAGATGCCTTGCGCAAGGACCGGCGGCGTTTGGGGCTTTTGCCTTGAAGCAAATGGCGCCGGCCGGCGGCGTGAAAGAGCACTTTCCCGTTAGCGGTGATCTTGAAACGCTTCGCTACTGATTTCCTGGTCTTAATTCCTTTGGGACGACGCATACAGTTTCGATTTCTTCAGCAAAGCGCGGAATATTCTCCCGCGCTCAGGATGCTTTAAAGGGCGGATTCTCTTCGTGTTCGCGGCGTCTAACTACTCGCCGTCCGGGAGGGTTGCACGCCGGCCAACTCGGCGGCGGGGGATGCCGGGCTTACGGCCTCATGATCGATGTCCGGGTAACTCTGGTTCAACTCAGTCGCCAAGCGCTCGGCATCTTTCTTCTCGAAGCGCTTCGTGCCGGTCCCGGTAGTTCCGGTGACGTTGGATTTCCAATGGATAGCGTAGTTTTTCATTTCACAGTTCCTCCCGGAATGCCACATGGGCTCAATAATCCATGCCGCCCTGGCCGCCAGGAGCTGAATCGGGTTTTTTCTCCGAGGGAATCTCGGTGACCAGGCACTCGGTTGTCAGCAGCAAGCCGGCGATCGAGGCCGCATTCTGCAGGGCCGCGCGCGTGACCTTCTTCGGGTCCACCACACCGGCCTTGACCAGGTCTTCGTATTGGTTGGTCGCCACGTTATAGCCTTCGTTCCCTTTGCGGCGCTTGACTTCCTGGACCACCACCGAGCCTTCCACACCCGCATTGCGGGCCAATACGCGGGTCGGGTATTCGACGGCGCGCTTGACGATCTCAACGCCGATGCGCTCGTCGTCGTTCTGCGGCTTGACGGTATCCATCGCGGCCAGGCACCGCAACAGCGCCACGCCGCCGCCCGGCACGATGCCTTCTTCCACCGCCGCGCGGGTGGCGTGCAAGGCATCTTCCACTCGGGCTTTCTTTTCCTTCATCTCGGTCTCGGTGGCGGCGCCAACGTTAATGACGGCGACACCCCCCGCGAGCTTGGCCAGGCGTTCCTGCAGCTTCTCTTTGTCGTAATCGGACGTGGTCTCTTCGATCTGCCGGCGAATCTGATTCACGCGGCCATGGATGTCAGAGCTCTTGCCGTGGCCTTCGACGAGGGTGGTGTTATCCTTGTCCACGGTGACGGTGGTAACGCAGCCAAGGTCTTCCAAAGTCAGGTTCTCCAACTTGATGCCGAGGTCTTCGCTGATGAACTTGCCGCCCGTGAGGACAGCGATGTCTTCGCACAGGGCCTTGCGGCGATCGCCGAAGCCCGGGGCTTTGACGGCACACACATTGATTGTCCCACGGAGTTTGTTCACCACGAGCGTGGCGAGGGCTTCGCCTTCCACATCTTCAGCGATGATCAGGAGCGGTTTGGCCGCTTTGGCCACCTTTTCGAGCAGTGGAAGCAGGTCCTTGAGGCTGCTGATCTTCTTCTCGTAATTGAGAACATAGCAATCCTCGAGGCGGACCTCCATGGTTTCGGCATTGGTGACGAAGTAGGGCGACAAATAGCCCTTGTCGAACTGCATGCCTTCAACCACGTCGAGCGCGGTCTCGATGGACTTTGCTTCCTCCACCGTGATGGTGCCGTCCTTGCCAACCTTCTCCATCGCGTCGGCGATGATCTCGCCAATGGTGGTATCCCAGTTGGCGGAGACAGTGGCGACCTGTTTGATTTCCTCCTTGTCCTTCACCTTCTTGGCGATCTTGTCGAGCTGCTCAGTAGCGGCGGCGACCGCCTTATTGATGCCGCGTTGGATACCGATGGGGTTGGCACCGGAGGTGACATACTTAAGCCCCTCGCGGAAGATCGCCTCCGCCAGGATCGTGGCGGTGGTGGTGCCATCGCCGGCGTCGTCGCTGGTTTTGCTGGCGACTTCGCGGACCATCTGGGCACCCATGTTTTCACACGGGTCTTTCAATTCGATTTCCTTGGCGACAGTGACACCGTCCTTGGTCACCGTTGGGGAGCCATATTTCCTGTCGAGCACGACGTTGCGACCTTTGGGGCCCAGCGTCGCCGCGACGGCTTTGGCCAGTTTGGAGACACCCTTGAGCAGGCTCTGACGCGCCTGCTCGTCGAAGAGTAATTGTTTTGCAGCCATAATAAAATTCGTTGATCGTTGAGAGTTGATTATTCGAGGACGGCGAGGATGTCTTCACTGTTGAGGATCCTGTAATCCTTGCCCTCCAATTTGATTTCCGTGCCGCCATATTTGTTAACGAGCACGCGGTCGCCCTTCTTGACTTCGATGGGAACCTTTTTGCCATCGTCGCTGGTTTTGCCGGTGCCGACCGCCACCACCACGCCTGTCATTGGCTTTTCCTTGGCCGTATCGGGGATGATTATCCCGCCTTTTTTGCCTTTCGCTTCTATTTCTTCGACCGGCTCCACGAGAACCCTGTCACCGATGGGTCTAAGTTTTGTTGTCATAATATCATTTGTTTTTTTCTTTAACCGCAGGCCGCAAGGCCTCATGCCGCTGCTTGAAGGCGCGTGCTCCGCCGAAATTTAACCGGCGGACGCTTCGTGAAATCAGGTTGACGCGGGCGATAGCCCGCCTCGCCGAGCTCATTGGCCAGCGTCATGGAGAAGTTGCCGGCGTGGGCGACCGCAATCAACTCGAGCAGGCTGGTGCCCCGCCGCCTGAGGTCACTGCCGGAGGCGCAGGGCGCTTTCTGCAGCACGGCGCTCGGTGTGCTGATGGCAACTTTGTTACGCTGACGAGTCCCCCGCCAAAGAACTGACGCCATCGGGGTATATTGTTTCATTAGGCGCAAGGTCGTCCCCTGAATGCACCCGCGCCAATACTTAGATAGTGCCCTGGCGATACCTTTAGACTATAGGCTTCCGGCAAGCATCTCCCCACATCGCGTTGAATCTCTTGAAGAATAGCCCTGAGCTATCGCGCGGATGCTAACTAAGTATTGGAACGTTTTCAGTGATGGCTGGATACTGTAATTGGTTGGAAAGGCGAAGCGCAATCAGCGAGATGGACTTAGCCACGCAAAGGCAGGCGCGACGGCCTGCAAAGCACCCGCCAACCAGAAATGAAATCATGTCACACGTTATAAAATCTTACGCCGAGTTGTCCTGGCCCGTCGCCGCGGTCGAGACGATCGCAGACCGGGATCGTTCGCCTAAATTGCTGACCTGGATCCCGAATAAAACACTCCTGAGCACGGGGACTGTGCTAGTGGTGGCGGTGCAAATCAGCCGCGATTTTCTTGGGCAGGTGGGCGCATGGCATCACGGAGGAATAAACGAATGATCGCTAAATTAGGTTCCTCCAGTTCATGCCTTTATAAAACGACCGTCGCTGTCCGAACCGTTGGCGGGCAGGCGCGGCGGCCCCAAAACATACCCGCCAAGAATAAATGGAATTATGAATACGTTAACACGTTGGAATCAGTTAAGACAACTGGAAGCCCTGCAGCACGGTTTGGGCAGCCTGTTCACCAGGTCCCCGGCCCAGTGGCCCGAGGGCCAGGAGGAACAAATAGCGGTGCCCGAATGGGCTCCGTTGGTAGACATCAGCGAAGACGACAAGGAATACCTGATCAAGGCAGAGTTGCCTGAGGTGAAGAGAGAGGACGTGAAGGTGACGGCGGAAGCGGGCACGCTGACTATCACGGGCGAACGCAAGTTCGAGAAGGAGGAGAAAGGCAAAAAGTATCACCGCGTCGAACGCTCCTACGGCAGTTTTGTGCGCAACTTCACCTTTCCGGATGATGCCAGCCCTGCACAGGTCAGCGCCGAGTTTAAAGACGGCGTGCTCAGCGTGCACCTGGCCAAGACCCAGAAGGCCAAGCCCACGCATATCGAGGTCAAGGTCGCCTAAGCGGGCGACTTCGGCCGGGCCTTGCGGCAGGACCGAAACCCGCACCAATGATTCAGACAAAAACGAAAATAAAAATGAAATCACGATTCGAAAAAGCACATTTATTCAAAGGTAAAAAATTCTCGGAGGTTGACCGTATGGTCCAGTTCAGCTTTCGCGCTCCGACCGCCCGGCACGTGTCCCTGGCCGGCGACTTCAACGAATGGGACACCAAGGCCGGCCCGATGCACAAAGGGCCTGACGGCGTGTGGCATTTGGGTGTGGCTCTGAGTCCGGGCCGTCACGAATACCGGTTCTTCGCGGACGAAGCCTGGTGCGACGATCCCGCCGCGCCGCAGAAGACAGCGAATTCGATGGGCACCGAGAACTGTGTGCTCATCGCCTGATCGGCTCGCTCTGAGATCCACGTCTGGGAGAGCTCTACGAGTTTTCCCGGGCGAGGGCAGGTGCGCTCACAACGAAACAAAAGAGCAACTTTGAAACGAAAGACAAGCTATGTTCAAACAACGATGCCCTCACTGCGGTGTCAAACTCGGCAGGTTCCTCTACTCGGACGCGTGTCCGCACTGCCACGAAGTGCTCGAGTATAATAACCAGGCGAGACTGACATCCGCGCGCGAGACGAAGATCAGGCCGAGATCGTGGCTGGTCCGGGCTTTCTTCGGCATCATGCGTGTGGTGGAGAGTTGAAACCGCGCGAGCTCAAGACCTAACTGGTGACGAGAGCTGAGAGGCGACGTCACCCCATATTGAAATGACCGGAGAGGAAGGAAATTTATGGCCGTAACAACACTTAAAGCTCTGCACAATTACCTGAAACTGCTCGAGAACCCGTCGGAGCTGAAACGGAGGCTGCCGGTTTCTAACAACCCAAGGACGCTGAAGGAAGGATTGCTCGAGACGAGCAGACTGGTCGGCGTGGAGGAGGCCGTGTTCAAAGACGCTCAGACCGTTGCAGCCCTGATCGGCACCCAAAGGTTTGTCATGATTTGGGGAGAGCCTTCGGTGACCGATCACGTCGCTCGTGTGTTCGATAACTCACGAGTGCTTTTAACGGGGTTACTCACCGGCCAGAGCTACGAGTATGCAACCGTTGGGCAAGGGGGCGCCATGGCCGCTCCTTCACCCGGGAGCGAAGCGACTACGGCCTGGGCACAGCCCGGCGTCGAGCCGGAAGCCCGCCTCGGCAGCTTGAAACCCGTGCTTGCAGGCAACACGCCGTTGACCTGCCGGCTTTTCCGGGCGGTCTTTGAGCACATGCTGGGCTTCATGCCACTCTCCAGCGCCCAGCAGGGAAACATTTCGCTGGTTAACGAGCTTACCGGCAGCAAGGAGCATAGCCGCTCTTTTCTCTCTACCGCTTTGTTCCTTCTGGGAACGGAGGTTGACCGAGACCACCTGATGTCGTTCATGATGCAGGAGGGCCTTTTCGGCATGCCCATTTTTGAACACATGCTGCAAAATAGAGATTACTGCGATGCATTTTACGCTTTTCGTCGGCTCGAACGGGCCTTCATCGGCTCGCCGGCAACGGAGGAAACACAGCTCCGGAACAGGCTCGACAAGTTTAACGCGCAATTCGGCGGAAAGGCCTACGCCGCGAAAATCCTGGAAGCCGATGAGCAAGTTAAGGCCAAGATCGATGCGTACCACGCGGCCGCCGATCTCCTGGAGGCCCTGGCGCTCACCCCCTGGAGCCTGAGCCTTAACAATGCCATTGCCGCCGCCTCGTCAAACAGCATCCGGTCGGTGAAAACCATCGCCCGACATTTTGAGCGTTTCGCGGACGGCCAGGAAGCAAGACCACAGGCGAATCAGGAGATCGCCGACCACTTGCTCGCGTTTGCCCGCCAGTTTTCCGCCGACAGCAAACCTGTGTAGCGGCCACGGTGACGTTTTCTCCGGGGCGGTGGATAGGCGGCGCGGCGCCGGCAGATGAAGGTTAACCGTAGGGCCCTGGTAATTCACCTCATACTGGAAGTGTGGGACGAAACGAGCGCCAAGATGACGGAACGGCAGGTTTCTCAGAAAGTGCGCCGGCATTGTTTGCCGTCTGGCGCAAGGCTGCGCCCTGGCAGAAACAGCAAGCGGTGGCGGCGAACTGAGCAATAAAGTTTTTTTAAGCAATTCAACCTATGAATCTCGAAGGTTACCAGGACGTGCTGTTTATCATCACTTACGGCCTGGCCATTTTGATTCTCAGCATCGTTGCGGATCGTAAGAACCGAAACCCTCTAGTCTGGGCACTCATCGGGGGATTGTTTTTCCCTTGCAGCCTCATCTGGCTGGCATTTCTGCCGGGCCTTTGCCTGAAAGGCAACGGCGAGAGCAAGGGAAGGACCTGCCCGAATTGTGACCCCGTGCTGGGAAGCATCGTGCATTAGCGTCACGCACGAGAGCACGAAGGGCCTGCGGGAGCAGGCCGAGCGGGAGCGGGAGGCGCGGATCGTGGCGTTTCTGGCGAAGACGGTGGCGGCGTCAGGGCGAGCGTGTCACCAGGACGGGTGACTGGCGAGAATGGCGAGGCGAGGTAAGATGCCTCCAGTTCTCAATGTTTGGGCCGGGCTGAGTCGCCCGGCCCGTGTGCTGAACGGGGGGATTGTTCGGTGGACGGGGGGATAGGCGGGCGCCCGAACGATTGGCGTTACTGGCGAAAAACAATCGTCACTGTCCACCGTTTCTCAGTCCTGCCCATCACCCTGATCATCGTTTTTGGAAGAGGTTGAACAGTATCATGATGACGGCCACCACAAGCAGAACATGGATCACCCCTCCCATCGTATAGCTGCTTACCAGCCCCAACGCCCATAAAACCAATAATATCACGGCAATTGTCCACAACATGCGTTTCCTTTCGGTTCATTTTGGAACTATCTTTAGCGTATCTTGGGCCGAGGCTGCGTTAGCGTAGCCAAGGTTGGAAATTCTCCTTGAGCTGGATGATCCACAAAGACGCGCAACGCCTTTCCCAGCAATACATAATGTCGGCAATTCTGCCCGGCCAAGGGGCGAAGAATGATCGGACGCAGGTCTTCGCGAAGCCGATGCAAGTCCCGCGTCCACTTTGCAGAATGCCCGAATCGAGGTTAAGTCGCCGTGCATTCCGCAAGGAAAGCGACCGACGGAACCACTGCGGTGCTCCGTCACCGATACCAGGTTCTTTGGTTTGGCCGTGAGAGGAAATCCGCCCGAAAGCCATTACTGACAAGTCGGTTGCGCACTTCCGACGCAACGATCTTCAAGGTGAATCGGTTGCCCTGCCGCGTCGTGCTGCACCCCTGGCACGAGGCACGCTAAAGAGCGTCTGTGAATAGTGATGGTGAGTACAGTGCTCATCAGGAACGAAAGACTCACTAAGCAAGCGAGTAAGATGAAAAGTCGAGAATGGAGCAACAAGATGAAGAATTGTAAGGTTATTTTTTTAGCGGCGACGTCGGCTTTGGCGTTGTCATTTCTGTTGGTCGGGTGCGACCGCACGGTTTCCACGTCCGAGAGCACCAGCACCAGCAGCGACGGCACGATTAAGTCGACAGAGAAGACCGTTACCCAATCATCGGATGGCACCGTGACCAAGACAGAAGAGTCCAAGAAGACCAGCCCTCCCGAGAGACCCTAAGGGCGCTCTCAGGCACGACCCCTGCAGCTACCTCGGACCAGAGTCCGCGGGCTCAGCGAGTGGGGAACATGCCATAATGCGCGCAAGGGGTATCGACTTACGGGTATCCAACAGACCAACCGCGAGAACCATTTTGCCGTCACGTTGGCGGCGAACAAACACGAAACACAACAAACCGCAATACTATGAACAAACTCGAAATTAAAGGCGACTGGAACATCACCAAGGGCAAGCTGAAACAGAAGTGGGCCAAGCTCACGGATGACGATCTCCAATTCGCCGAAGGCAAGCAGGAGGAACTGTTGGGCCGCATTCAGAAGCGCACCGGGGAAACCCGTGAAGCGATCGAAAAGGCCGTCAAAGAAGCCTCGTCCTGCTGTTGCGATTGAGAGGACATTCCGAACCTGCGAACGCCTCAATAACGGAAAGACCGCACATGAAAGACCCCGTTTACAAACTCATCGAACTCACCGGCACTTCCACAAACTCTATTGAGGATGCCGTTGACCAAGCCGTTAAGCGGGCGCACAAAACCGTCAAGGATTTGTGCTGGTTCCAAGTGGTTGAAACGCGCGGCAGCATCGCCAAGGGAGAGGTGGATCACTGGCAGGTAACCATCAAAGTGGGCTTTGTCGTGGGACGCTGAGCGCGGGCGGGCCATTGGCTCGCATGGCAAGTTCGGTTTCTAACTCAAAACCCGCTTTTGAAATCAGTCATTTCATTGTCAGCGATCACCTTTCTGGCCGCACTGGCACTGGGGGGCTGTAGTCAAAGCAATCCAGGCAATTCACCGGAAACGCCACCTCACGATTCGAGAGTAAGCGATACCAACAACATGATGCGCGGCAGCACCAATATGCCGGCAGGCACCCAGACCACGGGTGCTGCCCATGGTGCGACACGTTGAGAAGCAATTCACAGCGAGCGACGCCGCGCGCGACATCGGCATCGGGATGGAAAAAGAATACTTTATGAAAAAGAAGGTTTTTACCCTGGATCAGGCAAAAACAATCGGCGAACAATTGCGCGTCCGCTGGGATGAGTTTGATCTTAAACAATTCCGCGCCGGCCTTGGTGTCGAATTGGAGCATGGTACCGTTAATGAAACGACCAACGTCACCAACGATGACCCGCTAAAGACCGGCAAGATCGCGTTGGCGCATTTAACTGAGTTTCCCGACTACTATACCCGCCTGGACAAGATGGAGGAAGAGGCTAAACGTTTCTGGCAGGCAAAAAGGCTAAAGAAAACAAGGTCTGGTAACCGAGCATCAGTGCGAGGTCGATCAAAATGATGAACATCACAATATAAACAACTGAGGAGACCCAGCCATGAGCACATTCACCACCAAAGACGGCACGCAAATCTACTACAAGGACTGGGGCACAGGAAAACCGGTCGTTTTCAGCCACGGCTGGCCGCTTAGCGCCGATGCCTGGGAAAACCAGATGGTGGCCTTGGCGGCCAACTACTGCCGCTGCATCGCCCATGATCGTCGCGGCCATGGCCGGTCGAGCCAGCCCACGAACGGCAACGAGATGGATACCTATGCCGACGACCTGTCGGAGCTCATCGAAACGCTCGACCTCCATGGCGCCACTTTGGTCGGCCATTCGGCCGGTGGCGGGGAAGTCGCGCGTTACATCGGGCGCTACGGTACCAAGCGAGTTGCCAGGGCTGTATTGGTGAGCGCGGTGCCGCCGCTGATGCTTAAGACGCGCGCCAATCCCACGGGCCTACCGATTCAGACGTTCGACGACATCCGCACCGGCGTCGCCGCCGACCGCTCCCAGTTCTTCAAGGACCTTACGGCACCGTTCTTCGGCGCTAACAGACCGGGCGCCAAGGTCAGCCAGGGCGTCCGCGACGCATTCTGGTTTCGGGGCATGCAGGGCGGCCTAAAGAACCAGTTCGAGTGCATCAAGGCGTTTTCGGAGACGGACTTCACGGAGGACCTCAAGAAGTTTGACGTGCCAACCCTGATCATCCATGGCGACGACGACCAGATCGTGCCGATCGGCGCCTCGGCTCACGCCTCGTCCAAACTCGTGAAGTACGTCACCCTGAAAGTGTACCCCGGTGCCTCGCACGGCCTCGCTGACACACACAAAGACCAACTCAGCGCCGACCTGCTGGCGTTCCTTAAGACCTGAGCTCATTGTCCCGACACCATCCGCATGCCAGGTGAGCCGGCACGCGCGCTTGGTGCCACAGGGAGCAATAAATGAAATTCTCTCTGAAGCCTAAACACCTGAAACGATACAAGGACATCGCCCTGCTCTTGATCAAGCATGGCAGGTCGGATGTCGTCAAACATGCCGGATTGCATGACGCGCTGGAACTGGAGGCATCGGCGGAGACACCGGCAGGCAAGTCAAAGGCCGATGAACTGGCGCAGGACCTGGAGAAGATGGGGCCGACCTTTATCAAGATCGGTCAACTTCTGTCCACGCGGGCGGATTTTCTACCGCCTGCATATATCCATGCGCTCACACGATTGCAGGACAGGATCGATCCATTTCCATTGGAACAGGTGGAAGCCATCATCTCGGGCGAGTTGGGAGTGCGAGTCTCAAAAGCATTTTCAAAATTTGAAGCAAAACCGCTGGCCACAGCGTCGTTGGGCCAAGTCCATCGCGCGACTATGCATGACGGCCGGGCGGTGGTAGTGAAAGTGCAGCGGCCGGGAATTCGAGAAATCATCGCGGAGGACATGGAGGCGTTGGAAGAGATCGCGGGATTTTTGGACAAACACACCCAGTGGGGAAACCGTTACGAGTTCGGCAAGATGCTCGAGGAATTGCGCCGGAGCCTGTGGCGTGAGCTGGACTATCGCCTGGAAGCGCGCAATCTCAGCACTTTAGGCGCGAACCTGCTGGAGTTTCCAAGGATCGTCGTACCGGCTCCGATCGAGGATTTTACGACCTCGCGCGTTTTGACCATGGAATACATCCGCGGGAAAAAAATCACGGAGCTGAGCCCCTTGGCGCGTCTGGATTTTAAAGGAGCAGACCTGGCGGAAGAACTTTTTCACGCCTATCTGAAGCAAATTCTGGTGGATGGCTTTTTCCATGCCGATCCTCATCCTGGAAACGTCTTCCTGACGGACGATCACCGCATTGCCTTGATCGACTTGGGCATGGTTGGTCACATCGCGCCGCAGTTGCAGGAGAACCTGCTCCAGTTGCTGCTGGCGGCGAGCACTGGCCGAGGCGACGATGCCGCGGCCATGGCGATCAAAATCAGCGAACTGAAGGGAGATTTTTCAGAGAGCACCTTCCGCCAGCGCGTGGCGGGCCTGGTCAGCGAGCATCAAGGATCGCAGATGGACCAGCTTCAAGTTGGGCGAGTCGTTCTTGAAATCACGCAAATCGCGGCCGATAACGGACTGCGCGTGCCCGCCGAGTTGACCCTGTTGAGCAAGGCGTTGCTGAACCTGGACCTGGTCGGTCAAACTCTCGACCCTAATTTCGATCCCAACGCTTCGATTCGGCGCAATGCGGAAAAAATTCTACGGCAGCGGGTGTGGAAAGCGTTTTCCCCGATGAGTCTGTTCGGCAGCTTGTTGGAGATGAAGGACCTGCTCGCCCGGCTGCCCAGCCGACTCAATCGGATTCTCGATGCAATCATGCATAACGAGTTGAAAATAAAGGTAGAGACGATTGACGAAGACGTAATCATTCAGGGACTTCAGAAGATCGCGAATCGCATCACCATGGGTTTGGTTTTGGCGGCGTTGATCGTCGGCGCAGCTTTATTGATGCGGGTGGAGACTTCGTTTCGGATCTTTGGGTATCCGGGTTTCGCGATGTTGTTTTTCCTGGGAGTGGGCGGAGGGGGTCTCTTCCTTATTATTCGCATCCTGATGCATGATCGCCCTTCGAAGAAGTGAGGATCAAACCCAACGGAACGTGCCGCTCGACTCAATCTGATCGACGCCCGGCGTCATGAATAGAGAGCTCTCGACAACCTCCGCCCTCGCCCCGCAGCCGAAGGGCAAAGCCTGGCACAGCCAGTCGCCCGAGGAGGTTCTGGCCCAGCTCGCTTCCACTGCGGATGGACTCAGTTCGCAGGAAGCGGCGCAACGGCTGGCGACCAACGGTCCCAACGAACTCAAGGAGGGTAAACCCACCAGTCTCCTCCAAAGTTTTCTAGGCCAGTTCAAGAGTCTCATCATCTGGATTCTTATCGCCGCCGGTGTCATCTCCGGCCTTCTCGGTGAAGTGGTGGACTCCATCGCCATCCTGGCCATTGTCGTTCTCAACGCCGTCATCGGCTTTTACCAGGAATTCAAGGCTGAGAAATCCATCGCCGCGCTCAAAAAGCTGACCTCGCCCCAAGCCAAAGTGCGGCGCGATGGGCAAGTGATTGCGATTCCCGCCTCCGGGGTTGTCGCCGGTGATATCCTTGCGCTGGAAGGCGGAGATCTGGTCGCGGCGGATGCCCGGCTTATCGAGGCAGCCTCGCTCAAGTGTATCGAGTCTGCTCTCACCGGAGAATCGGATGCGGTCACGAAGCAGCCCGTGACTCTGGCGCACGGCGATGTCCCGCTCGGCGACCGTGAGAACATGGTGTTCATGGGCACCAGCATAGCGGCGGGTACCGGCCTGGCCGTTGTCGTGGCGGCGGCAATGAACACGGAGCTCGGCCGCATTGCGGGTTTGATTGAAGAGGCGGGTGCCGAGCCGAGCACACCCCTTCAGCAGAAACTCAACTCGTTCGGGCGTGTCCTCGTCTGGGCGACACTGGGCATTGTTGTGATGTTGTTCGGCCTCGGACTGCTTCGCGGAACAAAGCCCTTCGAGCTGTTCATGACTTCAGTTAGTCTCGCTGTGGCCGCTGTGCCCGAAGGGCTGCCGGCGGCCGTCACGGTTGCGCTCGCGCTCGGCGTGTTACGGATGTCGCGCCGGCGCGTGCTAGTGCGCAAACTACCCGCGGTCGAGACGCTCGGCTCGACAACTGTTATCTGCACGGACAAGACCGGCACTTTGACGGTCGGCGAAATGACCGTGCGCACGCTCTTCGTGGCCGACCAAGTTTACGAAGTCACCGGCGAGGGCTACGGGCCGGACGGTGAGGTGCGCTTTGAGGGCAAGAGGGCGGAAGCGTCGCACGCCGCGCCGTTGCTCGAATTGGCAACCATCCTCCTCGGCTGCAACAACGCGCATCTCGTCGACGAAGACGGGACGTGGAAAGTCGTCGGCGATCCTACCGAAGGCGCCTTGCTTGCCGCTGGTTCCAAAGCTGGCGGCAACCAGGAACGCATCGAGCATGAACTCCCCAAGCAGCAAGAAATCCCGTTCGACTCCGATCGCAAACGAAGCACGGTTATCCGCCGCAAGCTGGACGGAAAGCTCCGGGCTTTCCTCAACGGCGCGCCGGGAGTGGTTCTGGAGCGCTGCACCAGCTTTTACACCAGTTCCGGGATCCGCCCCCTAACCGATCCAGAGCGCCAGCGCATTCTGGCGCAAACCACCGCGATGGCACAGCAAGCTCTCCGCGTGCTCGCCTCGGCCTATCGCGATTTGGACGACACTTCGCCCGGCGACCTCACGGCGGACAACGTGGAGCGCGAACTTGTTTTCGTTGGGTTGACAGGGATGTACGACCCGCCCCGACCTGAGGCCAAAGACGCCGTGGCGAAATGTCGCGCTGCGGGCGTTCGCGTCGTGATGATTACCGGCGACCACCCTGAAACCGCGACGGCCATTGCCCGGGAAATCGGCATCGCTTCAACCAACGAGGTGGCCGTGGCGGGTGTCGAGCTGGACCAGATGTCCGACGAAGA
This sequence comes from Verrucomicrobia subdivision 3 bacterium UBA6082, assembly GCA_002428665.1. GTDB lineage: Bacteria > Verrucomicrobiota > Verrucomicrobiia > Limisphaerales > UBA8199 > UBA6082. The sequence goes on along the minus strand of DIXK01000083.1, from coordinate 25,205 downwards.
GCTCCACAAGCGCGTTCCCAAGATTGCCGTTTACGCCCGTGTCACCGCCGAGCATAAACTGCGCATCATTCGCGCCTGGAAAGCGAACGATGCGGTGGTGGCGATGACTGGCGATGGTGTGAACGACGCGCCAGCCATCAAGGGCGCCGACATTGGCATTGCCATGGGGAAAACAGGCACAGAAGTCACGAAGCAAGCTTCGGACATGATCATTACGGATGACAACTTCGCCTCGATTGTCGCCGCCGTCGAAGAGGGCCGTGGCATCTACGACAACATTCGCAAGACCCTGCAATACCTGCTGGCCGGCAACACCGGTGAACTGCTCCTGATGACTCTCTGCGTGGTCGTGGGTTTCCCGGCGCCGCTGCTGCCGATCCACTTACTCTGGATCAACCTCGTGACCGACGGCGTGCCCGCGCTGTGCCTGGCCACCGACGCCATTGACCCTGATGTAATGAAACGCCACCCGCGCAAGCATTCTGAACGCATCACGGACCGCAGTTTTCTGCGCACGATGTTCTTCACCGGCTTCCTGACCGCGGGTGTAGCGTTCGCGGTTTACGTGTATATCCTGAAGACGGGCACGACGGAAGCGGCCCGCACTTACGCTTTCACCGTTCTGGTCTTTGCCGAGCTCTTGCGCTCCTTCGGTGCCCGAAGTAAAACTAAGCCCGTCTGGCGCATCCCTTTTTACACGAACATGAACCTCGTCATTGTGGTTTCCATTTCCATTTGTCTTCAGGTGTGGAGTCAGCACAACGCGATGCTGGGTCGCTTTCTGAAGTCGTCGTTCGTGCCGCTCACCGATTGCCTCTGGCTGCTTGCGCTGGGAGCTATCCCGCTGCTGGTATTGGAGCTGGTGAAGGTCGCAGGGAGGCAAGTTCGTAGTCGTTTGTGATCGTATGACCTGACGCATTTTAAACACGCCCGCTATGGCCGTTGAATTCAGAGATTATTACCGGGTACTCGGTGTACCCCCCAAGGCAACCAACGAAGAAATCAAGAAGGCCTTCCGAACGCTTGCACGGAAGTATCATCCCGACGTCGCCAAGGATAAAAAAACGGCGGAGGAAAAGTTCAAGGAACTCAACGAGGCCCATGAGGTCTTGAGCAATCCGGAAAGCCGCAGCAAGTACGACCAGTTAGGCGCTGATTGGAAACCAGGCACACGTCCGCAGCCGCCGCCGGGCCAAGCCGAGAGCCGATACTCTGGACGGGGTGTCGGTGGGGAGGCATACGACTTTCAATTCGAAGGCACGGGTTTCAGTGATTTCTTCGAGCAGTTCTTTGGCGGTCGTGCTGCACGACCTGGCAGGGCTTCGCCGTTCGACCCGCACGGGGCCGCGGAGGGCGCCAATGGGTCCGATGATCAGGACGCTCCAACGCTGCGAGGTCAGGATATTCAAGGGGACATTCTCATCTCGCTCGATGAAGTGCTTACGGGGGCCATGCGGTCCATTTCGGTGCGGCGAACCAATGCCCGTACGGGCCGGGAGGAGACGCAAACCTACTCCGTGCGAATCCCGGCTGGCGTCCGGGCCGGCCAGTCTATTCGGGTGCCGGGCAAAGGTGGGGAGGGGCTGGGCGGAGGCCGTGCGGGAGACATCTATCTGCGTGTCCGATATGCTCAGCACCCGGATTGGCGAGCGCGCGGCGCCGACCTGGTGGGTCATCTGGAGTTAGCTCCGTGGGAGGCGGTATTGGGAGCAACGGTTCCGGTGCGAACTCTGGAAAACAGTGTCTCCTTAAAGGTCCCTGCCGGCACTCAGCAGGGACATCAACTGCGCATTCGCGGCCAGGGACTTCCTGCCGGCGGGGGCAAGCGCGGCGATATTTACGTCGGGGTCTCCATTCAAGTCCCGCCCCGGATCAGCAAGGAGGCAGAGCGTTTGTGGAAACAGTTGGCGGCCGAATCCACGTTCGATCCAAGGAGGAACTCCTAAGCCAATCATCCTTTCAAGCTTTGAGGATGAGCCCGCGCGGGCGATCGGGTGTTTATGATTATCTTTGATAAGATCATTCGTAGGGGATTTGCCGATCCGTCCACCTTTCCGAGTGCCATCCTGTATGCCGTTGTTTTTGCTTTTCTGGCTTGGCTCATCGGGCGCGAGCCATGGCCTTCGTCGAGGGACCCCCTATCGGGTCAGCGTTGGAGGGCTTTAGGCAACCGGACCGAAAACCTCGCCCCGCTCCCTGCTTTGCTCTCACAGGCGAGCGCACCACCCATCGCCTCCACGAGCTTTTTGACGATGCTCAGGCCCAACCCAGCGGAAGGCTCCCCTCCCGTCGGCCGCGCCGAGAGCCTGACGTAACGCTGGAACATCCGCGCCTTGTCCTCTTCTGTGAAACCGGGGCCTTGATCCTGAACGTAACACACCACGCAGCTTTCATCCGCACGCACCTCAATGAAAATTTCCTTCCCGGGTGGCGAAAATTTTACGGCGTTGGACATGAGATTACCGAGGACCTGGCTGAGCGCAGCGGAATCCGCCTGCACCACCGCGTTGTCTTTGGGCAGGACCCCCCGCAAAATCAGCTCTTTCCGCCGGGCCGCCTCCTGATATTGGCTAAGGGCGCGGGCGACCGCCTCCGAGAGGCTGATGGGTTCGATTTTTATAGTCAGCCCATGGCCAAACGAAGCGTTCGTCAAAAATTCTTTCACGAACGCGAGCATCTGGCTGCTTGAATGCGAAATGTTTTCCACCATTAGATGCAGCTTGGGATCCGCCAGCGAACCACTCGATTCTTGCAGCCGTTCGGCGCTCATCTGCATGCCGCTCAGCAGGTTTTTCAGATCGTGCGTGAGAATCCCCATCAATTCATCTTTGTCTTCCGCAAGCTGCTCCAAACCGAAGCGCGCTGTTTCAGCGGCTCGTTCGCTCAGTTTCAGCGCATTAATATCCACCAGCACCAGCGTCACCCCATCAATCTTGTTATCCAGCGTGAGGTAAGGGCGTGCCCGCAGCAGATACCAGCGACCCTGCCTGTCCTGCACCTCACGCTCCTCCGAGTGCGCAGTGTCAATGACCTGGGCCAGGAATGGTTCCAGGCCGGGAAAGTCGATGTCGTGTTTGAGGTTGCCAATCGGTCGTCCCACGTCACTGGCCCGCAGGTTAAAGGCCTTTTCCGCCAGCGGCGAAAAACGGCGGATGGTCAAATCCCTCCCGAGCAACACCACTGCCAGGTGAATACTAGTTTGCAGGTTGTTGAGATCGCTGTTGAGGCGATTCAACTCCGCGTTGCGATTTGTCATCTCCTCGTTGACGGTGGTCAGTTCTTCGTTGGTGGACTCCAGTTCTTCCTTGGAGGTTTCCAACTCCTCGTTGATGCTTTGCAGTTCCTCGTTGGCGGACTGCAGCTCCTCGTTAGCCGCCTGAAGTTCCTCTTTCGTGGCTTCTTTCTGCTCCCGGATGGATTGGCGCTCGTCGCGCGTCTCCGCCAACTCTTGCTCCAATTCAGCGATGCGGCGATGCAAAGGCGACACGCGGGATTTTTGACCTTTGGTCTCCGGCGTCTGGACACTAACCTCTGACTTCTGCTCCCCCTCGAACAGAATCAGATAACAGCGTTCCTTGAGGTTCTTAAGCGGGATAATTTGAAGGTCCACCGTCCGCGTCCCTCCATTCTGACGAACCTGCACCTTCCCCTCTCGTACGGCCTGATCTTTCTGCTTCGACTTGTTGAGGGCGGCGCGCAGTGGCAGTCGCAATCCCTCGCGCGCCATTCTGACCACGTCGAAGCTCGCCTTGCCGGCCGGCAATTCGAAATACGCGCCAGCCGAACCCCGGAATTCCAAAACTTGGAACTCTGCGTTTACCAGCACCCCGGGCGGACCGAATTGCCTGAGAGTTACGCGGTCGGCCTCGCGTTGCGCGCAGGGTTCGGCCCGGATTTCCTCCGGCACGTCGCTGCTTTCCACGGGGGAAACTTGTGAGTTTACCGCCGAATAACTGCGGGAATCCGGCAAACGAAACATCGGCGTCGGCCTCGGTTTTTTGGAAAAAATCTTGTGCTGTTTGTCGGCGCACTCGAACAGGTCGGAAAATGCGCCAGTCGACTCCGACGCCCCGAGGAACAGGAATCCGTGAGGCTTGAGCGCATAATGGAAGGCCGGCAGAATCTTTTTCTGCGCCACCGGCTCCAGGTATATCAGCAGGTTCCGGCAACTGATCAGGTCCACACGCGAGAACGGCGGGTCGCTCAGGATACTTTGGCGTGCGAACACGCAGAGCTCTCGGAGGTGTTTGCTCACGCGGTAACCGCCGGCTTCCTCCACGAAGAAACGCCGCAACCGTTCCGGCGGGACCTCCTGCACCAGGTTCTTGAGGTAAAACCCGCGGCGGGCTTTGTCCAGCAGCGCCTGGTTCAGGTCGGTGCCGAAGATCTGCAGCTGTGATGCTCGGCCCGGAGTCCGCCCGCAGTGCTCTTCAAATGCCATCGCCAGAGAATACGCCTCCTGGCCTGTCGAGCAGCCCGGCACCCAAATGCGGACCGGCTCCTCGCGCGCAGAGGCAATAAGCTCCGGGAAGACAGTTCTACTCAGCGCTTCGAACGCCTCCGGATTGCGGAAAAAGCTGGTGACGTTGATCAGCATGTCGGCATACAGCGCTCCAAGTTCAGCGACGTCGCCCCGGACAAGCTCAGCGTAAGCCTCCAGCGTGGGAATCTTCTTGAGCACCACGCGCCGGGCGAGACGCCGCTGGATTGTGCTGGGCTTATAAAGGGAGAAGTCCACCCCAAAACCGTTGCGCAACAGCAGCAGGATTTTCATCAAGGCCTTGGGGTCGACCGTTACGGGGCTGTTCCCCGCCGACGCCATATAGGGATGGCGTGCCACCTGCGTCAGTTCGCGCGCAATATTCTCCGGGGAGAGGACAAAATCCACGCATCCGGCCGCGACGGCGCTCTGCGGCATGGAGTCATATCTGGCCGACTTTGCATCCTGGGCAAAAGTTATTCCGCCTTCTGCCTTGATGGCCTCCAATCCCAGCGTCCCATCCGTGGCCGTGCCGGACAATACCACGCCGATGGCCCGCTCACCCTGGTCCTGGGCCAACGACTGGAAAAAATCATCGATGGATCGTTGTGCCCCACCGATCTGCCGGCGAGGTTGGAGTGTCAGGACTCCCTGCCGCAGGACCAGGCTCGCATTGGGCGGGATGACATAAACGTGGTTGGGCAGGACCGTCTGGCCGTTGGCAACCTCACTTACGGGCATTGCCGTGACCCGGCCCAGAAGCTCGGTCAGCGCGCTTTCATGCGTTGGGTCGAGATGTTGGACCAGCACGATGCCCAGGCCCGAATCGGCCGGCAGATGCTTGAGCAGTTCCGTAAAGGCTTCCAACCCCCCCGCGGACGCGCCCATCCCAACGATCGAAAACGCCTCTCGGTGCGATTGCGCCAAGACTGTCCGTTCCGAGGGGCGGGAGGAGGGGTTGTCCCTCTGCGGAGCGTTCGGCGGCGGTTTGCCAGTGGTGGGTCGGAAACGCAACGAGGGGACATCTTTGCCCGGACTTCTGGCGGCCCGCTGTGCCGTTCTGCTTTTTGTAGAACTGCATCTGCTGCTCTGTTGGCGTTTGGACTTCATCGGTCATTGACCTTACTTCCGCTGGGCGCCGTTAGGAAAGCCGGAAATCCCAGGAGAAGTTCGGCAGTCAGCGAGAGATCAGGGCGCAGAAAAACCGTGACCACGTACGACCACCCCCCCTGGGTTTGGATATCGGCCTTAGACGAAATTCTCCATCAAGAACGTGCAAATCACGCTGTGTCGGGATGATGAACTCATAGTTGGGCTGGATGAGTAATCTTCAAGTCTGGCGAGGGGGGGATGCTTCAGCTGGGCTGGCTACCTTCAAAACCGAGTTTACCCCGCCGAACGGGTTGGGCACGGTCTCGTTGGCCAGGGGATCGGGCATCCATTGGCCGTCCACTACGAGACAGTATTCGTAGGTACCGGGCAGCAAAGCCGTTTCCTTGTGCCAGCGGCCGCCCCCGTCAGGATGGAGAGTCTTGGCTTCTGGCTGCCAGTGGTTGAAAGTTCCCGCAACGCAAACGGTGGTGGCGGTGGGATGAGTGAATTCGAAGCGAACGGGCACCAATTGGCCGACGTTGGGAACGTTATCATGGTTTTTATTGTGTTTCATATTAAAAGTTGTGATCGCCCTGCAACCGCCGCTCGGCGGTCGCAGGGCAGTTGGTGTTGACTAGGCGACCTGGCGCAGATCGCCGATTCCTCGGCCGCATGCCGTTTTGAGCTGATCAACAATCTGATCGGCTTGCCCGCGCGAGGTGGCGACGCAGAATACAGATTTCTTCGACATATGATCTACTCTCTTTTGTTTACTTCTGTCTATTGAGTGATCGAACTAGTTGTTGGTGCTGGTGGTGAGTCTCACCTCCAGTTGGTTGTCCACATTCTTTCTAAGCTAATGGAGAGCCAAGCTGACGATTGGCGTCCTACACCCTTCAACCCCGGCTTACTGCAGCGTATCTGGGTGATTTCGTGCTATTCAGAGCCGGGTGAACGAACTCAGCAGATTGAAGCGGCAGGGTAAGCGCCATCCGGACGATGGCGCGGAAGCTAATCATGCCGCCGTCCAACGTCCAAAACGGGCTTCAACTGGCCGCTTGAAGTTTACCCCCGAAAAATCAGTACAAGCACGATGATGAGGACAATGACGCCAAGAGAAATATACATAATAAAACTTTCATTACTGATGATGGCTCATCCATCACCATCTGCTGATTACCACGCTTAAAGTGTGCCGTGCGGTACTGAACGCTTTAAGCACGCTTGGTGCCCCGCTGCCGCGCATAATGCATGATGCCTCGTGCATTATGCGGGTTGCTGGAATGATAACGGCGCTGCTATCTGGTGTTTTCCTGGATGAAGAGTAGCTTAACGTTGCGCGCGTGAGTCGATGATTGGTAAGTTCCTGCGGTTTAATCTGTTCATCGGCTCGACCAGCTCCAACTTCGCTTACCTGCCGTTCTTCATGATGCTCTGCATTTGCGACTGCTGGCTCAACCCGGCCCTGGTGGGGTATGCGATTGTGACCCAGGTGGTAGAGACCTGGGTCATTCGCCGGTTTGGCGAATGATGTGGGGGCTAGAGGATGCCTTCATCGACGAGCAATCCATCTTCCTGAGGGTCTGGGGTTTTCAATTGGTGGAATCTTGAATTTGCAATGCCGCCGGATAGCGCCCAGTGCAGTTTGCACACCCGGCAAGGGCCGGATCCGACTTCATAAGGCGAGGCTCAGCTCATCACGGTGCTCCCCATGGTTGGTCTGAGTTGCTCTGCAGGTGATTACTGGCAGGGCGGTTGTGGAGCTTTCGATGTTGGCCGCTTCGCGCTGAATAGGCGCTGCTTGCCATCGCCTGGCTTCCGTGGCACGTGCCAAGCTCAGGAGTACCCGAAAACATGATGGTGAACAAGTTGCCATCAAAAACGAAAGACACACTATGTTATTATTATCTGCACCAATTCTTGCGAGTGCTCTCTACATCGGCGGCGGCACGGTTGGTTTGATTCTCCTGATCGTCGTTGTAGTTCTGTTGGTTCGCCGCTAGGCATTCCGCCGAAGAAAACAGATCGGAGATTCGGAATGAACATCATTGCGGTCAACCTTGTTGCTCTAGGCGTCGTGGTGCTCGCTTGCTCGGGCATGTTCTTCTCGGGTCTGGGACAACTTGCGGACTTCCCTGGAATTCAGTTCGAGACTGCAGAAAGTCACGTCATCCTTCTCGTCGTAGGTGCGCTTATGGCCGTCGGCGGGATCGCATTGCTGATTGTGAATCCCAAGAAAGCCGCCTGAACGGAGTCGAGACCCGCTGAAGGGCATCTGAACGAAGAACTATCGGACGGGTATCCAACACACCAACCGCGAGAACAATTTTGCCGTCACGTTGGCGGCGAACAAACACGAAACACAATAAATCGCAATACTATGAACAAACTCGAAATTAAGGGCGACTGGAACATCACCAAGGGCAAGCTCAAACAGAAGTGGGCCAAGCTCACGGATGACGATCTCCAATTTGCCGAAGGCAAGCAGGAGGAACTGTTGGGCCGCATTCAGAAACGCACCGGCGAAACCCGCGAAGCGATCGAAAAGGCCGTCAAAGAAGCCGGTTCCTGCTGCAAATAGCTCCCCGACCCGCAAGCGCCCTGCGTGATGAGTCAAATCACCCATGCGGGACGCTCGCGGTTGGCTAAGGCAACACCGACCAAAAGGTCTCCCCGGCCACTGCCCCGTTCCTGCGCAAGCACAGCAGTGAGCCGGGAGAGCAGATGTAAGCGCTCTATCATGGAAGGGAGCTCAAGGAACATCGCCTGTTCAAAACTTTTACGAGAGTGCCGGCCTTTCTTTAGCGACCATTGGCTCGAGATCAGGATTCTCATATTGTCGGTTGGATTGTCAGGACCCACGCATTGGAATCCGTCGGCAAAACACAGGTGTCGTTGCCACCATCTCGCCAATGGCCTTGCTTGGAAGAATGGTCTCGGAAGTCAGCCCGGCACTAATCGATCCGCATTGGATTATGGGATTGGCCTGGCGTCGGCCAGCTAAAAGACTTCACGACCTTCGCCGGACACAGTATAAGGTGGCGATGCGCTCGAAACTGGAGATTGGGGCACTGGTGGCCCTGGTAATTGGGTTTGTGGTCGTAATTCAAATGCAACAACAGAAGGTCAAGCGTTTGACGGCGGAGAACGCGGAACTGCGGGTTCAACTTGAACAGATCGCCGTGTTGCAGGAGACCAATGAAGATTTGTCTAACCAGTTGAAAGCGGCCATTGCCGCCTCCCAGACCAATCAAAGCGAATTGCTGCGGTTGCGCGGACAGGCCGTGAGGCTGCGTCAACTGGAGCAGGAGAATGCGCAAATAAGATCGGATCGCCAGCAGTTAGCCCTGCAAATGCAGCAATCTCAAGCCGCCGCCGCGGCGGAACAGGGGCGCATAACGGCAATAACGGAAACGCTGAAACCTGCGGGGGCCGGCCCGGCTCGGGAAACGACGGACCTGGGATCGCTGCAGCTTCAGCACGGCGTGCCCGTGCAGTTTGACTTGGGCGGGGGCACGAATTGCATCGTGACTCCCACCGCATTGCCCGACGGAAACAACACCATGCAGATCACGCTGGGTGTCATTCAGGCTGACGGCACCTTTTCCGAACAGGCGGTATCACGAATTGTAGCTCGCCCCGGCCAACAATGCTCCATTTCGTTAGGCGACAGGATGATTTCCTTGGCCGCAACCGTAAGACCGTGAAGGGGTGCGTCGCCCCGCGGCTCGCGACTTAACCGTGTTTGCAACGTAGGCGATGGCTCTCAAATACCAAACGTCCTGCAATCATGTCGCATCGAATCCGCCGACGACGCCCTCTTGTCCAGGCAGGCCAGGGACCGTCACCCAGCGGTGTCCACTTTGAGCCGTCTTTACCTGAAAGAAAAAGCTATCGAAGAGGAATTCCCCGGGTTGTGATCATCATCGCACCCGGAGCATGTGGCTGCGGCCTCTTGGACACGAGGATCATCTTGGACAGGAATTTGGTTTTCCTCATCACCGTCCTGGTGCATGGTTCAGGCCACTACTACCTTGAAGGTGCAAACAGTAATTAAATCCGCCTGGGGTCTGATAATCGCCTGCCTGTTGACCGGATGCGTGGGGGTGCCCAAGGGTGTGAAACCGGTCCAGGGGTTCGAGTTGGATTGTTACCTGGGGCGCTGGTATGAAATCGCCCGGCTGGACCATTCGTTTGAACGAGGCCTGAGCCACGTGACTGCGGATTACACCATGCGGAAGGATGGCGGCGTGCGCGTGTTGAACTGCGGATATTCCGAGAAAAAGAAGGAGTGGAAAACTGCTGAGGGAAAGGCTTACTTCGTCAAAGGAACTGATCAGGGCTACTTGAAGGTCTCGTTCTTCGGGCCGTTCTACGGTTCCTATGTGATCTTCGAACTGGATCACAAGAACCACCAATACGCGGTGATCTCCGGGCCGAACAAATCGTATCTCTGGATGCTGGCACGAAGGCCTGAACTCGAGCCCGAGCTTAAACAAAAGCTGATTTCCAGGGCAACTGCACTGGGTTTCGACGCAACAAAACTGATTTTCCCTAAGCAGCAGCATCCGCCTCCTTAGTCTTCAGACCGGTTCGAGTTGGCTGGGGGTTGTTGCCAGCTTGAATACTGTTGGGTTTTCTCTCAAACTGACGCGCATGATAACCGGACAGGATCGACCCCTCATACAGGCCTGTGTTTTGCATTGGCGACTTGCTCTTCGCCGGCACCTGTTGGCCACAGCAATCTTGTTGGGAGCAGTGGTCTATTCGGTCGCGGCGGAGGCACAAACCGAATCAGCCAAGCCAGCCTCTGGCGAGACCTTCACCGTCCTGCCTCTGGAACAATCCGCAAGTCGCGGCGTGGTCACTCGAGACCCTTCGAGCATCGTGGCTTGCAAGAACGAATACTGGGTCTTCTACACCGGCCGAGGCGTGCCGTCGTTTCATTCCAAGGACCTGGTGAAATGGGAACGTGGGCCGGCTGTGTTCAACGCTCCACCGGAATGGATCGCCGCGATCGTTCCGGAAAACCGCAACATGATCTACTGGGCTCCCGACATCATCAAGCTGGGCGACCGGTACCTCCTTTATTACTCGGTTTCGTCGATGGGGAAAATGACCTCGGCCATTGGCCTGGCAACCAATCCCACCCTGGACCCGACTGATCCGGCCTATCATTGGACGGATCAAGGGTTCGTGGTGCGGACGCAGGACGGCGACGGTTACAACGCCATTGACCCGGCGCTGTTTCACGACAGTGATGGGAGCCTGTGGATGACGTTTGGCTCTTATTGGTCCGGGATCAAACTGATTCAATTAAACCCGCAGACGGGGAAACGCATCGCGCCAGATTCAACCATGTCGTCCCTTGCCTATAACGATTCGATCGAAGCCGCGTACCTGTGCCGGCATGAGGACTACTATTACCTGTTCGTGAACTGGGGTTCCTGTTGCCGGGGGCCTAAGAGCACCTACAACATTCGTATCGGGCGGAGTAGATCCGTTGCGGGTCCGTATGTGGACAAGGCAGGGTTGGACATGCTTCAGCGCGGCGGCAGTCTGTTCCTGGCGACAACCAACGGTCCATTGATCGGCCCCGGACACGCGGGGACCTTGAGCGCGCAGGGGAAGACCTGGTTTACCTCAGATTTCGAGGGTGACCTGCGAATGGATGGAAAAGCCACCCTGGCGATAATGCCTCTGCGGTGGAACCCAGACGGCTGGCCGGAAGCGACGGTAAATGATGTGAAGGCAGGCAGGCCTGCGAAACCTGCGACGCAGTAACCCTCGTTCGCGTCCTTTAAATGCCATCAGGCTTGCTCACGGCCCGGTTGGGTCTAACTTTTTGCGCATGATTTCTTTTTACAACGGTACCAGGCGCGTTCCGAAGCTGTGCGCGTGGGTGGGTCTGGGGATGTTGCTAGGCTTTGCCCCGTGGCCCCTGGCGCTTGCGGCGGCGGAGTTGCCGCTCCAGGTTTTGGATCCGCGGACGGATAGCGGTTCTACCACTCGCGCCCGAGTGAATATTCTTGGGCGCACTTCGCCGGATGCCCAGGTAACGGTGGCCGGGGAAGCGGCTCGAGTGTTTGCCACCGGCATTTTTGTGCGCGACCAGGTGTCGCTTCAGATGGGTGAGAACCGGATTCAGATCGTGGCTACGGGCGCGAATGGCACGCGAGCCGAGCAAATGGTGACGATGATACGGACGGCAGAAGCGGACTTTTCCGCTCGCAATGCCGAGGGCACTGGGTCCGCCGTTTCGCAAGAAGAGTTGTGGCCCGAGACCGAGCATAAAGTCGGCGTGGTGAAGAACGACGGAGCGGGATTGAGCTTCGGCGTGCACGAGGTGCGCCTGGGCGGCCCGTATCTGGCGGAGTTGCCGGCGGGAACCTTGCTGCGGGTGGTCGGCGTGCGGGGCAACAATTACCGAGTGCGGCTCACTCCCGCGCTGGACGTGTGGATTTCAAGTCGCGACGTCGAGTGGGCGACCAACAACACGGCCCTGCCCCACCTCGCGTTCACAGCGGTGTCGGTCTCCGGGGATGCTTCCGGCGATTCGGTTACCATTCCGTATGCTTCGCCGGTTCCGTTTTCTGTGGCCCCGGGCCTCAGCCCGGCCGGGCGGGGTGCAATTCACATCGATTTTTACGGCGCACATCACGCCGCCACCTGGCTCAGCCACCAGGCAAGCGCGAAGGTCGTGCGGGAGGTATCGCTGGAACAGGTCGCTACAGATCATTTGCGGGTGACGGTGGAATTGGCGGAGAGGCAGCTCTGGGGTTACCGCTGGAGTATAACGAACAACGCGTTCCGGTTGCGTGTCCGGCGCGCGCCCAGCCTGGCCGCAGCACCCGCTTCGCCACTGCAAGGTCTCACCGTGGCGCTCGAGCCGGGACATGGTGGTTCCAACACCGGCGCGCGCGGAGTGAGCGGCAGCCTGGAAAAAGATGTGAACCGCATGGCGGTGGAAGCGTTGGCGGCACAATTTCGCGCGGCGGGCGCGGCGGTTGTGGTTGTCCGGGAAGGCGATGAGGACCTGACGCTGGATGCCGGGACGCGGCGGGCCATTGAATCGGACGCGCAGCTGTTTATCAGCGTGCACGCAAATGCGGCCAGCCAGGACCGCGGTTATTTGCGGGTCTCCGGCACCAGCACCTACTACAAATGGTCGTTCAACCGCGACTTTTCCGCGGCGATTCATGAGCGCCTGCTTGCCCATACCAGGCTGGACGATTTCGGCAATGTGGGGAACTTCAACTACTACCCGATTCGCGTGAATACGTGGATGCCGTCGATGCTTGTGGAGCAGGCGTTCATGTCGAACCCGGAAGACGAAGCGAAAATGCTCGATCCGGAATTTCGGAAGGAGATGATGCGGGCGGTGGTGCTCGGCACCGAAGATTGGCTCAAGACATTGCGGACGCAGTGAAGGTCCTTTCCTGGGTTACCTGTGGTTAAGACAATGCAAGGTTCCAACAATCTAATCGATATCGGAGTCAACCTGGCGCACCGTTCGTTCCATAGGGATCGAACGCACGTCATCGAACGCGCATTTGCCGCGGGAGTGCGGACGATGATTATTACCGGCACCAACATTGCCGGCAGCGAGGAAGGAATCCATATCGCCCACGATTACCCGGGGCAGCTATTTGCCACGGCCGGGGTTCATCCCCACGACAGCCGGCACTGCACCGAAACGACCCTCGCCGAACTGCGACAGCTCGCGAGCCAAAAAACGGTGGTTGCCATTGGCGAATGCGGTTTGGATTTCAATCGCGATTTCTCCCCCCGCCCCGACCAGGAGAAATGGTTTGAGGCACAGGTCACGCTCGCCGAGGAGTTGGAGCTGCCGCTCTTTCTCCATGAGCGCGACGCGTGTGTGCGCTTCGGCGAAATCTTGACCGCCAACCGCAAGCGGGTTCCAGCCGTGCTCCACTGTTTCACGGGCACAGCGGAAGAGTTGAAGACCTACCTCGACATGGGGTTGCACCTTGGCATCACGGGCTGGATTTGCGATGAGCGCCGCGGGCTGCATCTGCGCGAACTGGTCCGACAGATTCCCTTGGACCGCTTGATGATCGAAACTGACGCCCCATTCCTGTTGCCGCGAACGATGCCCACCAGGCCAAAGGATGGTCGGAATGAGCCCGGCTTTCTGCCTTATGTGCTGTGCGCTGTCGCCGAAAGCCTGGGAAAACCGCTCGATGAGGTTGCGGAGGCCACAACCAAAACCGCGATTGATTTCTTTCGGCTCGGGATTAAAGGGAGAAAAGCACCGTGAACCTGATCCCTTGCCGGCTTGCCTCCCTCCCGAGCGGGAACGAGGACACCTCCGGCGGATGGCGATGAACTTGCCCGACGCCAAAGGGACTTACGTTCTGTTGAGCTCTGTTTCACTACAGAAACGCTTGGAGGTCGGGCGATTGGGTGCGTTTGACCTCGTTCCCGGCTGCTACGCCTACGTTGGCAGTGCTTTCGGAGCCGGCGGGCTGCGCGCCCGCTTGGGCCATCATCTCCAGTCCAACGCCGCGCCGCACTGGCATATCGATTAGAAATCAGCGATAGACCCGGCCCGTCAGCCTTCAACCTCGTGTGTCCAGGCGCAAAGACCGGTCTGAAATCCTGGGCACCAAACGCTCTTTGGATTTTGAGGTGCCCTTGACTTCCGCCATCCCCAATTCCCACGGCGAAGGTCCAACGAACTCGCTGCGCCGCCCCGTAATCTTCAGGCCCTCCGCCGACAGGCTCAGGATGGCGAACAGCGGATCGCGATAGGGCACGGTGTATTTGATGTAGGGATAGGCCTTGTCCACCTCGGCGCTGTATCTGAGGTGCTGAAACTTCTCGCCCAGCCATTGATACGACATACTGTTGATCTGAAGGTAGTGGATGCCGGCGATCTGCGTGGCGTAATCGATGTGGTGATGGCCGCTCAAACTTGCGCCTACTTTCTGCCAGCCCGCTTCCTGATTAGCTTGCTCCAGAATCGCCCTGACCTCCGCGCTGTTTTCCACGCCGCCTGGATCTTCGAGACTTTGGTGGGAAAAGAGGATGGTCGGAGACTGGGTTTTTTTCAGGTCCAGGCGCAACCAATTGAGTTGCTCCGACCCGACATAGCGAGGGTAGCCCGGAGCCCGCGTTCCAGGTTTGATCTCGTTGCCGTCCAACACCACAAAATGCCAGCCGGCGCGATCGAAGGAGTAGTAGCGTTCCGGCATCTTCCAGAAAGCGAGCACCTCCGACCACTTGAAGCCGCCATCGTTGTCGTGATTGCCCAGCGTGTGATAGCGTGGCCCCGGGAACGCCTCCCAGATGTCCAGAAAGCCGCGGTTCTTTTCGTAGGGCCGACAAAAGTCGCCCAATTGAATGATGAAATCCAGACGCTCCTGTTTGGCGGTGTCAATGAACCGGCGCAGCCTTTCCTGGGCGTCGTGCATGATGTCCTGGTGCGGATCGGCACAAACGCCAATCCTTAGCTCGGAGACGGATGCCCCGTGCACGTCCCAGTTCAAGAGCGCTGGAGCCAGGACTGCAGCCTTCATAAACTCCCGACGCGAAAGCTTCATGACGCCATACTGAAGGCGCTGGCCTGGTTTTGTCACGTTCAACCCTCGGCAGATTACCATGGCTGGCAATTCTCCAAGCTATTTGCCACCCGTCCGGAAGCCTCACCATGCGCTTGAGGTCACGATTTGCGACGTCAAAACTGTTCCCCTCATCGGCGGTTTGTTGAAAGGCAAAACCCACAGCAAGTATCGCATTGCCACCTCCACCCCCTTTGGCAACGCTGTGCGGCATGAAAATCACGCTCGCCCTTGTCTGGCTGTCATGGTGCATCTCCAGTGCGATGGCTGCGGCGTGTGTGCCCGTCATCTACAGCACGGACCTGATGCACCCGCACGTTGATCCGGATGATCATTTCGACCTGGTCTGCCTGTACGCCATGCCGGAAGCGGATGTGCGCGCGATCATCCTGGACCAGGGGGAGCGCCAGTCCAAGCACCCCGGGTTTAAGCCGGTGTGGCAGCTGAATTACCTCACCGGCCGGCATGTACCGGCCGCCGTTGGTCTGCGCGATCCGCTAAAAACTCCCGAAGACCGCGCCCTGGACCAACCGGCCGAATACCAGAATGGAGTGCACTTAATCCTGCAAACGCTCCAGGACACGCGGGAGAAGGCCAGCATCATCTTCGTCGGCAGTGCGCGTGATGTCGTAGCCGCTTACAACCGGCGTCCCGACCTGTTTCACCTGAAAGTCCGCAGCGTCCACGGATTTATTGGCGAGGCCAGTACGCCCGGTTTCCGCGAATGGAACGTGAACCTCGACCCGCAGGCCTTCGTCCGCCTCATGCGCGCGGATATTCCCTTATACTGGATACCCTGTTTCGACGGGGGGCTTTGGACCAACAACGGTCACGCTTCGTTTTGGCGCATCCGGCATGGCGACGTGCTGGAGAATGCGCCCGCACCGTTGCAGCAGTTCTTCCTCTACATGCTGCGGCATGAAACGAATGATCCCATCGCCTCGCTGGCACGACCCATGAGCCCGGAAGATCGTGCCTGGCTGATGAACGGCCAGCGCAACCTGTGGTGCGGCGCGTTGTTGGGGCTGGCGCTGGATCGTCCTCTGTCTTACGAGGGGAAACCAATCGTGCGATTCTCGCCCGTGGAGGTGGCCGTGGATAACCAAGCCGCAATCACGATTGGCAAATCGGCAGGCTCGCGCACAGTCAGACGCTTTGAGATTCAAGACCGGGACCGATTCGCCGCAGCCGCGACCCGCGCCACCCGGAAGTTGTTGGAAAACTTCCCGTCGCGGAAACAAGACGCCCCATGACGCAGGGATGAATTCGGCGCAGCCAGCCAAACCCGCATGAACGGAGCATTGCATTGAAGAAATCTGCGGGAAGACGGGGAAGCGTGGGGTTTTTGAAGGTGGCGCGCCCGCTACGCAATCACGTTTGTCCCTTCAGGCCCAAACCCGCGTGTGCCCTGTATCGCCAGCATCTCCGGCGTGTACTTCCCGTTTTCAAAGGCTACGATCAACGGAGGCTCTTGTGTCACCGTGCCTGTGAAATTGAGCGAAGCACAATAGAGCGAGAACAACGCGGGTTTACTCTTCATTGGAAACACATCGCGGATGGTTATAAGCCTGAACCCGACCTCAGTCACCAGCTTGATGCACCTGCTTTTCTGCTGAAACGGAAAACAGAACACAAACAGACCATCCCCGGTGAGGTGCCGTTTGGCAGCCCGGGCGTAATCGCCCACATCGCCTCGAAGCTCGAACCGCGCATGGGCTTTTTGTGAGTCCTCCGGCAACGATCCGGTCCCAATGGGAAAGTAGGGAGGGCTTGCCGTAATCAACGGAAAGCGCTCCCCTAAATTCAGGTCCCGGATATCCCCGTGAATGGCTCGGACATACCCGTTTAGTCCGTTGCCCAGGATGTTCTCGCAAAGGAGTGTGTGGCTGATGTCCTGGGCTTCGACACACGTCAACTCCGCCCCCATGCCGAGTCCCCAAAGCACGGCAAGGCCGACCGTTCCAATTCCAGTTCCCAGATCGAGTGTCTTGTTCGCTGACGGCGCTTGCTGCAGCGCATACCAAGCCGTAGTGGCGTCATCGAGCCCGTGGCGGTGCCCATTTTTTCGTTGGAAAACTCGGTAGGGCCCAACTAAACCCGAAACAAATAGTTGCTCGCCCATCTCTTGCTCAAGCGACGGGAGTCGCGAAAGGAAACGCTGATGAATGGTTGATGCCATGACTGCGTTCAAAAACAACCTGAGCTAAAACGCTCCTTCTAGCCAGCGGATTCAAGTCCTCCTTTTGAGGCCTCAGCTCAAGCTGGGTCGCCTTTGGCTGGCGTTTCCGAACGCCGGGCAAGGCACCTGGACTACAGGGCGCATGCCCTCACGCAGCGCAGCGGCACCACGCCAAATCGAAGCGTTGCTCCTCATCAGCGTAATAGCGCATCTGCAGAGCGATGTCTGCTTCACTGCGGCCGCCCAGCACGGCCAAAAGCCGAACGAACGAGGCGATCACCCTGGTCACTTTGCCGATGTACCCGTTGCGGATCAGCGTGCATGCACGGTGGAAGCTGGATTGAGAACGCTGCTGGCTGCCCACCTGCAGGACGCGCTTGTTTGCGCGGATGGCCTTCACCATTGCCCATCCCTAGACAACGGTTAGCGTCATGGTTGAGGTTGAGGGTCGCTGGATTGTTCTCAAGGGGTCTCCAGCCATTGCTTCTGGCCGGCAGTCAACTCGGCTTGCGTCCAGGCTTTGGGGCTCACACCGATTCGGTAGCGCAGGGTGAATTCGCCGTGTGCCGGCACTGGCCGGGGTTTGGGCGCAAGCAGGGCCTGGCAAATAAACGGCATTTGCCGCGAATCAATGATGTACCAGGGCGCGTCTCCGCCGGTGTTGGCCGGATCGGAAAAGAAGGCGAGCCCACCAACGTCATGCGAACCGTCAGTGAAATTGCAGGCGACCGCCGCGGCATCGGGTCGCGCGCGATTGCTGACAAATCGCTCCACCGGTCCGGCAGTGGTGATCACCGAGAGGGTGATGGGCAGCGGCACCATGCGCGCGCTCAAGCCGGCATACCCCCCGTTTACCGCGCCGCCCGGCTCGCCCGGCATCGGCGTCCGATTGAGCACCAGGTCCTTCTCGCCCGCCGTGAAGCGGGCCAACCAATCAATTGAGAAACCGCCGTCCGCGGCAGGCACGGAAACCCGCAGTTCCCGGAGTTCCGTCATGTCGATCTCGCCAGAAGGATTCACGTAGCGGAGTTTCAAGCGGATCGTCGCCCGCCCGTCCGGCTGCGTCTCGATAACCGGAGGGTCCCAGCGGGTTTTGCCCTGCGCGTTGCCGGCACTGTTCTCCTCCCAATAATTCACGTGCTTGGCGTCATCGGCACGGTCAATGTACTTCCACGAGAACCAAAGCGCGTAATGCCACGGATGGTCCGCGGGCCTGAAGTTGGTCAGGGGCGTAATCCCGCCTGGGGCCAGGGGATGGAAGAACGGCTTGCCCCTGGCGGGGTCAAAACTGAAACGCCAGAATACATTCGTGTCGCGGACCCACGCCAGGCTGTGGTCGTCGCGTTGCCACTCGCCGAACGCGGTGGGCGGAAACAGCGCAAGCGCCAAAAGCCCGGCGCCAGCAGCCTTACACGCCGGAAGGAGTTTTGGTATGTTCATGGAGTAATCTTCCTCAAGAGTATGGTTGTTTTCTGGAACGAGACAATGCCAGAAAACTGGCCGGCACTTGGTAATCGCAAGCAGGCAGCGGAGTTGCTTCTTTGCGCTGAAACTCTGCCAGTTCCAATCGGAGACACTGCCGCCCGCTCGCGAGGTTTTCGTCACTCGCTCTCCTGCAACGCTTCGTCGGATTGTTTGCGCGCCAGCGCATTGGTGAAGATCTTTGCGATCAATTGCAGGCGTTTCACCAGCGCGTTCGGCCATTCGCGTTCTGCCCGCGTCGTATCATATCCCAGGATGCCCACAGGTGACTTGCCCCCGCCGAAAGCGGGACTGCCACGACCGACTTGATCCCGAAATGCCTGCGATTTGCACGTCTTGTGTTAGAGTCCGTGCGTGTTCCGACCATCGTCCTCAACGATCCCAGCCACCGGTTGTCTCGACAATTCGGGGTTTTCCTTCAAGCAATAGTAAGAATCGCCATTGATACTCCCGGAAGGCTCCTGCGCCACTACGTGGCAATTGCATCGGTCCGGTTATAGCAACCCCGATAGGCTTTTGGTAGGCAGGTGATGCGATCATAGGATCAATAGGATTTTCCAACCCTGCTTACCGCGACGTGAGCAGGGTTTTTATTGCCCATGAACAAATGAAGTAAACCAGGAAAACGAAAGGTAAAGACTGTGAGACGAATACAAGACGACATCTAAGAGAATTTAGAGCCATTTGATTATGGCGAGTGACGAGAGCCGAAAACGACGTCCCTTTTGGGCTTTGCAGTATCCGCTCGATCAACTCGGCATTATTCGGAACCCGGCAAAATATCCATTATGCTTAGAATTTATGGCCCCGGTGGGATAGGGGCATTCGGCCGACCAGCAGAGGTTTCGCACAATGCGATCGTGGATGATCACAGCCTATCCGGCCGACATGAGGCCGGCGTGGCTCAGCAGCGACAGCAGCAGTTTCGTAAACTGCCGGACAAACCGCCCCACGAGAGTGCGAGTCTCTCCGCTGGCTCCATTTATTGCTCCCGTAGCTCAATTAACAAAGCGCGACGCTTCGGACGTCGGAGATGCAGGTGAGATTCCTGCCGGGAGTACCATTTGGCCGCGTTGGCCCAAGCCTTTGCGAACGGCTACCACTGCGCGCGTGGTTCAATGAGAACCGGCGAGTTTATACCTCGCATCGCACTAGATGAGTGCCTGGACCCGGCCTGTCCCGCCGGAGTGCTTTTGACGAAGGCGGTAGCCTTACCCGCCTTTGCTCTGAGGCCTCGGCGGGTGGGCCGGGCGCGCGTACCACTTTTCTTCAAGAGCTTATTTGCCGGTGGGCAACAGTTCACGAAGTTTCATCGTTGCAGGCTCCCGGTCGAGACTGCCGGCCGCTATCGCCAGAACGAGTTCTACCCATTCTGGCCCGTCGGGCCTCGGCTCAATCCCGTTCAGGCGACAAAAAACAATACAACTACCGAGCGCCGCCCTTTTGTTGCCATCAATAAAGGGATGATTCCGGCAGAGATAATATAAGTAAGCTGCCGCGACTTCGGTCAGGTCCTGATAGGGCGACCTGCCTCCATAACTGGCTTGAGGGGCTGCGACCGCAGATTCCAGCAAGGCACTATCTCGTACACCATTTGAGCCCCCGAATTTCGCGATTGCTTCCGCGTAAACCTCTCGCACGATTTCCACGCTCAAGTGGAAGCAGTTCTCGGGGGAGGCACTCATGCCAGTTTCTTCATCGTGCGGGCATAGTCCTTCATGGTGGACTTAATAAGTGTGGAAACTTCGGCGGCTGAGGGACGAGGTCTCAGGGGTGTCAGCGTGATGGTCCCCCCCTCGTGAACCTCTACGTTCAATTGATCGCCGGCCTTGAGATGAGCCAAGTCCATAAGCGCAGCATCGAACACGATGCCGTGCGAATTCCCGACTTTGCTGATGGTCTTAACCATACGTAATACTATGTTTTACCTGGCGGATTTTGTCAACTCCGATGCAACCGGAGCTACATATGCCAATTATTTGAACCCCTGAACGCGAAGAAGCTCAAGCGCCCCGCAGTTAAGTGATCACGAGCCTCCGCTCTCCGAGCTACGGCTCGGTAAAACTACGCGGGCTTGCCGCGCCGAAGCGCGCAGCGCGCAGGCGGGTCAGGGACTCCAATTTCATCGGCGCGTGGTTTACGGGGAAAAGCAGACCCACCTGACTCAGAATCAGGCAGCCTTGGACGTGCATTCCTGCTCGCGAAAGCGAGCTAGCCCACTTGGGGCATCCCTCTTGGAAGGCTTGGGAAGCCCACTCGTCTCGCGCCGACCATTTCCAAAGCCTCCAAAGCATTGTCCGCGATGTATCTGCTCGGTAATCATGCAAGCCTCGTGCAACTCCAGGTGGGGGATCCATTTCCTTAATTCATACGCAGTCGAGCCAGCGCTCAAGCAGGTTTCATAAGCCCGCCGTGTCCAGGGCAGCACTGGAGACTGCGACCATTTCGCCTCCTCGCGGCAGCCTGCAGGCTTCCTTTGTAAGAAAGTCGTGCCGGGGCAGCACCGGCGGGAGGCCCCATTTGTCTTTGCTCGCGTAGTCCAACAGAAGAGACACGACGTTGAGAACGTCGCCAGTGCAGGTGCGAATCCTGCCGCGAGCACCACTTTCCTGGAGCTGAAGCCACAGCAGACCAGCACCGGACTTTTAATCCGGTATGGTGAGGTTGCAACTACCTCCGGCTCCACCACTTTTTGCCAAGTCGTTTAATGAGTAGGACACCGCCCTTTGAAGGCGTCAGTGTTGGTGCGAACCCAGCCCCCGCAGCCAATTTGGCAAGTCGAGCTTCGACCCGCTCGGTGGTGAATTAGAATCACGGCAGGCCTACACCCAGCAATCGGAGGGGCGGCACCTTCCCGAGCGACCATCTTTCATTTGCCTCGTGGTGACCTCCTGTCGCGATAGCGACCGTCCACAGCCAGGGAAACCCTTTGTGGGGGCGGGAGCCACATCAGAAGCGCGTCGGTCTCTGAAACCGATGGTGGCCGTGCGCTAGCACCCTGGAGCAAAACCAGGCGAGGCAGCCAATTCTAAGAACAGGATTTCGAAACAAAACGATGCGCTCACTGCCCTACCCTTGGGCAGGACGTCTCCTTTCAAACAAGCGTGTTTTCAAACTTGCAGCCTTAGCTAGGGCAGCCTGAGCCGCATCGCACGTCCAGAATTCGTCAATCTCGTTCAATAAACTCAGCCGACGTGCTGCGGCAACATGCAAATAATCGGCGCTGCCACAATCAAACTTGTTCGATTTGTCCGCGCTGAGTTCTTCCGCCGCATCCAACATCTTGTCCGCCGTCAACTCCGGCTGCCAACGCAGTCGGGATGTTGTCTTCTCAGCCGCCCTTAAGGCGCGCCAAGCAACTTCGCCGTGGGAATTGACACGTGACAGCCGAAGGTTGTGGCGCAATTCAAACCGGAGAAATGGCCAGTAAACGAAATCCGGAGAATGCTTCTGCACGGCGGTATCCACCGCGGCTGAAAACTCATCACGTGGGTGAAACCACGCGAACAATACGGAGCTATCAGCGTAGACGAGTGGCATATTGACGCTTCCTTCTTTCCGCCAAAATGGGGTTTGGCTGACACGAATGGCTTTGCGCCCGCGCTTTTCGCACATCCACCATAAGTTCATCCCAAGTCGGGTCCACCTGCTCATTGGCAGGGATTAACAAAGCGTCAGCTTTCCCTCCCCGCAACACCCGGAAGCGCTGTCCCTGTTTTACGCGGTCCAACAATGCGCCTGTCTGCTCGTGAAGTTTTTTGGAAGTGATAGACGTCATATCCAAAATAGACACCAGAATGGTGTCACCGTCAACCCGGAACTTGGGACGGTTTTCAACAATGAACAAGCACCTCTGCGAAAGCGCGAAAGATCTGTATGAGCAACATATTGACGAAAGCGACCGTGTTGGTCCTGAACCGCAACTGGCAGGCCATTAACGTGCGCACGCCG
Organism: Verrucomicrobia subdivision 3 bacterium UBA6082; assembly: GCA_002428665.1. Taxonomy (GTDB): domain Bacteria; phylum Verrucomicrobiota; class Verrucomicrobiia; order Limisphaerales; family UBA8199; genus UBA6082. Next base: position 2,437 of record DIXK01000083.1, on the reverse strand, counting down.
CAAGAGGCGTTTTGCATGATGGCCACCAACGTGGCTACTGGCCTTGAGATCGAGGGTGAAGACCACATCAGGCCGGTCTCCTGGGAGGAGTGGATCGCTCTGCCGATTCGCGAGCAAGACGAGGCAGTGCACACCGTGCGCGGCCAGATTCGCGTGCCGACCGTCATCTTGGCGGTGAACTACGCCAAGGTGCCGAAGAAGCGCCCGAAACTGTGCGCCAAGGCCATCCGCGAGCGGGATGGTAACCGTTGCCAATACACTGGCCGTGTGTTGCACCCAAATGAAGGCAGCCTGGACCACGTCGTGCCCCGCTCGCGCGGTGGCAAGGACGCGTGGGAGAACCTGGTCTGGTCGGCCAAGGAAGCAAACCAGCGTAAGGCCGACCGCCTGCCGCACGAGGCCGGCCTGAAACTGCTCTCGGTTCCGCGGGCTCCGAAGGAGATGCCGGTTTCGGCGCTCATTCGGAACACAGCCGAGGTCGACGACTGGAAGCTGTTCCTCACGTGAGGTCTCACACCGGTGGTGCAGTCATATGCATCACCGGCTTTCAAACACAACCACCCAACGCGCAGCGGCGTGTTTATTTTACCTCAATCTTCAGTCGGCCGGAGACTTCCTTCACCAGAATCCAACGGTCGTTTGCCAGTGTCGCAGCGACCGGCTGACTATTGACGAGCACTTTGTTCGTGCCGTCCACGACGGGCAACTCAACTCGGGCGGTCATCCCCTTTGGCAACGTGAGGGAGAGTGTGAAAGCCTGGTCGCGCTTCCAATCCACCAGTACCGGTCCGCGCGGCGTGGGGACTTCGCCAGCGGCGGATGAGAGCTGACCAAGGTGCGGCTTGATGAGCGCCTGATTCCAGCCGGGCGCAAGCGGCTGTACGCCGAGCACGTAGCGCGGCAGCAGGTTCGCCGGCGCAGCGCCCCAGGCGTGATTCCAGTCCTGGTTCGGTTTGAATTTCATGTCCCACGCTTCCCAGGTGATGGTCGTGCCGCTCTCGATCATGTGCCGCCAACTGCGGTCACCGGGTGCGAGTATCAGGCCCAGCGCCGCCGCACCCTGCCCGTTCTCAAACAAGCCTTCCAACAAGTACTGCGCGGCGTACACCGAGCACTTCATGCCACGGTTCGCCAGCCAGGTGGCGACGCGCGTCCGGTGCGCCTCCGGCACGAGGCCAAAGGCGAGTGGGAACAAGTTCGCGTGAAGCGAGGTGTGTTCCGTGCCGTCGCCATCGCGGTACAAGCCCCGCGCGGCGTCGAACAGCTTCTCTTGAAATACAGCCCGCGTCTTGCGCTCGCGAGCGGTGTAGTCCGCGGCATCAGCGTCTTTTCCAACAGCCTTCGCCATTTCCGCCATGAGCGTCAGCGCCCGAAGATGAAATGCGTTCACCACGGTGTTGACCGGTCTGAAGACGTAGCCGTCGCGTTCGCCGACCGGCCAGTCCACAATGTCGTCGCGCTTCACGTGGCGTTCCTCGCTGCGCACCAAGCCGTCCGCCCCGACGCGTTCCAGGAGGAGCTTGGTTTTGAGCGCTTCGTAGCGCGCGGCCAGCCATTGCGTGTCGCCGGTGTGCATCCAGTCGGCGTGCGCCATGAAGACCATGTGCGGCGACCACTCGCTGGGCCAGGTGGGATGTTTTATCAGCCAGTCGAAGGTGTCGCGCGCCATCTGCTTGTCGTGGTCCGTATAATAGTGGGAAAGCTGGTTCAAGTAGGCGTCAGCTTCATAGGGAATCCGCTCGCGGTCACCATCCACGTAAACGCCCGCGAAGGTCGTGGCCTTGATCGAGTAACGGCACAGTTCCCAGATGCGATTCAACATCTCGTCGGAGCACCGGAACGAAGCCGCGTTGTCGTCCCACGTCGAGGCGAAGGCCGCCAGGCGACGGACGTGGTCCGGACGCAGTTCTCCCGGCCAGCCTTCGATTTCGACCCAGCGAAACGGCAGCACCACACCCCATTCGGCGGGCGTAAGAACCGCGGGCGGATGATTGCTGGTCTGCCCTTCGGTGTTGCGCTTGTCCCGCGGCGGCGCGACTGCGACCGATTTTCCGCCCGTCAACGCGGTGTCGGTCACAGCGTAACGCACGGTGCCGGGCGGCTTGCGGTCAACCCGGTTGTTCGCAATCGCTTCGCCAAAGTGGACCTTAATGTTGCCGGTCGCGTGCTCGGGGGGCGACAGTCGGAGATTGCCAAAAGCGACGCGCCCGAAGTCCACGAGAATCACGCCCGGAGCGACGTTGGTGATGGCAGTGGGGGCTTGCTCGACGAGATGCACCGGCGCAGCGAAGACAGGACTGAGGAGGCCGGAGCAGAACGAAAGCACTCCGGCGACGAGGAAGAATGGTAAGGGTGTGTTCATGGCAGGCGCGAGTGATGCAGGCACGTGGCGACGGCTTGGGAGAGCGCCGCCCTCTGGGAGCGATGATGAAGAACG
>DIXK01000009.1 GCA_002428665.1 Verrucomicrobia subdivision 3 bacterium UBA6082 | reverse complement strand
GGTCGCGATGGCGGCGCGAACCGGGGTTGGCCCCCAGATTTCGTTGAAATTCGAGTATGACGCCCAGGGTCGGCGCATTCGCAAGCAGGTGTGGGGCAATGCCGCCTGGAGCGGCAGCGCCACGAATGACCTGCGGTTTGTTTATGATGGTTGGAACTTGATTGCCGTCCTCAGTCCACAGTCCGCCGTCCTCCGCTCCTTCACCTGGGGCCTGGACCTGAGCGGCAGCCTGCAAGGCGCGGGCGGAGTGGGCGGCTTGCTGATGGTAAATGACACCGCCAACGGGGTGCACTTCCCGGCCTTCGACGGCAACGGCAACGTCGCCGCCCTCGTCAAATCCGACGGCACCCTGTCGGCACAGTACGAATATGGCCCCTTCGCAGAGGTCCTCCGCGCCACCGGCCCCATGGCCAAGGCTAACCCGTTCCTGTTCTCCACAAAGTATTACGATTGGGAGACGGGCTTTTACAATTACGGCTATCGTTACTATGACCCTTCCACGGGGCGATGGCCAAACAGAGACCCGTTGGAGGAACGGGGAGGAATCAACCTTTACCATTTCAACTTCAACGACCCGGTAAACCGTATCGACACCGACGGGCAGCTTTCAATCAACACTCCTGCGGGGCAGCAAGTGTTGTGGGAGGAGATGCTGGAGATAATCGCCGCCGACATGAAGATGTCGGTTCAGCAGGTTATCAGGAGAGTTTCACTTTGTTCGTCAATTCACGCCGCCTACAAAGCCTTGAATTGCAAAGGCTGTAGGGGTTGGGGCTGCCTGACGAGGAACGAAGCCGCAAAACGCGCAGCATGCTTGGCTCAAGAGGTGGGGCTTCGCGCAACATACCTTCGCTTGAAATGTGACTACTTCTTACCCGGGAGCATTGGAGCAGGGAGCGCTGGCAAAGAGAAGAGTCACCAGTTAGAACTCGTAAACAAGACAGCAGCGATGGTGGAATGCACAGCAAAGGCTGCCCCATGAAGCGAGTGTCATTGCGGGAACTCATTGGGCAGATTTGGAGTTCGGGCAACCGCGGTTTGCTTTCTCCAGAGAACCTGTTTGACCGTATTCAAACTGATGGAGGCCACGATGCTGAAGGTCTAACGCTGGAAACACTTGTGGCCCTGCTTGATGAAGAGGGATTGGAAAACTGGGACATTGCGAGGTTCGCCTTCTCGGAAATGTTGGGCTTCTACTTGGTGACGGCTCACAAGATGTCCAACCAGCAAGTTGCAGCAGCTGCCTTTTCGGCGTGTGTCGTCGCTGACGCTGCGCGAGCGCATGAGTGCGATTGGGGGCTTCAACACGACAAAGTCATGGCTCTTTGCGCAATTCTCGCGGGCTGGATTGAGTTGGAAACCTTCCTGCACCTCATGGCTTACATTTTCGGCAAGGGTGGTGAGCCTCCAATCAGCGAGGAGTGAACCCAACCGGCTGTCCCGCCAAACGGTGTAAGGAATCTGGCTCGCCTTAGGCCGGCGCGAAGTCAGTCGGCCACCCGCGCCTGCCGCACAGTCGCGGTGGCCGCCGAGCGATTGACATTTCATGGAAGAATCGAAGACCATCCGAACGATGAGACCGGGAGTGAAACCAAACTCGCTCAGGCGCCGTTATTGGCGCTCAGGGTCCAGTTTCCGAAAAGCCTGCCGTTCCGGTCCTCTCACGTATTCTCCTTCTGCTCAATGGCATCGCAAGAATTCACGGACTTGCTGCGAAGGGCCCTTCGCAGAGGTCCTTCGCGCCAGCGGCCCCATGGCGATGGTGAGTCCATTCCGCTTCTCGACTAAGTATCAGGACGAGGAGACCGGCCTGCTCTATTACGGGTACCGCTATTACGACGCCGGCACGGGAAGGTGGACCTCTAAAGACCCCCTGAACGACATCTGCTTCCTTCGTGTCCTGCTTAAAAAAGCCATGTCTCGGCGCGCCCTGTCCCATTTAAAGCAAGTCCTGTTCTCCCATTATCAGTTTGTCAGCAACGATCCGTTGGATACGCTTGACCGTTTTGGGCTCCTCGGTATTCCAACTTGCGGCTACGGGTGCGTAGATCCTCCCGATTGGCCTAACCCTCCCCCCACCACACCGACCACGCTTTTCTGGTGGGCGCCGACTCCCTGCGAGAAGAACGGACCTAGGGGGTCTGAGACTGCCTTTATCCAGGTCGGCCTGGGGGGTGGGACGCTGCCCGGCACCAGGGGGCCGTTTGTTGACGACGGCACGCACGGTCTATGGAGTACCAGGGCCAACTGCCCCCCGCTTTACCCGGCTTCTCGGGGACCATTTTTCTCCGATCAGCCCGGAAACGCCTTGGGAAGCGTCGGTCTCGACGGTCTCACGTTTGAGGTTTGTCGGGTTTGCATCAAGCGGTGTAACTGCCAGGATATGAGTCCATCCGCGCCGGTGACGTTAACTGGAGCACCCGCAGGGCCACCGACCCTGCCTGGGGTCAAGATTGTCGGCATTGGCCCGTGCGTCACCTACTCCATCCCTGGACCCGTTGGAGCGAACGTAGACCTTGGCACGTATCCTTTGCGACCTACGTTTTCATACGATTTTGCCACCATCCTTAGCGGGAGCTTTCCTGATGCGGGCGCTGGCAAATGCTTCCGATGCGACCACCCGAATTGAGCAGGATACGCGTCCAGCAGGCTCAAACCAAACCGGTTCGCTACAATCGAGACCGGTGGCTTTGAATCACAGCGTCAATCGGCGCCGAGGCATATCGTGCAAAGCCAAACCATCTTGAATAGCAAAAAATGGGGCTTGGGCGTGCTGTTTTGCGGTCTGGTTAGCGTAGGAGTTTTCCTTCTTCTACGCCCCACCAACTACACGAACCTCGAGGCTCCACAGCTTGCCAGGTTACGCAACGCGTCTGCGGTTGCTATCGCTCTTCTGCACTACGGTGCGGACAACGGTGATAGGCTACCAGATCATCTATCCGAGTTGGTTCCCAAGTACATCAGCGGACGGGACGTTAGGTTCCTGTTCCCCGTCGACAGACCGCCTGATGCCGATCTTGACAAGGCTAGCGCTGCAAAACTGCAGGAGAGAATTGATGACGAGGGTGCCTACACATATATGGGTGCAGCAGGTCTTGGCCAGGATATTCTGCTGTTCGAACGCTCGAACCACTGGCAGGGCAACTGGAACGACCCGAGGGTTGTGACGGTCACCAGCAATTTTGCGCCGATGCTTCGGTCTGCGACCGACATTTTGAGTCGGGTATCCAGCCTTCACCAGCCAGGAAGCTCGAAGTAGTAGTCGTAAATCTACGACGAGGTTGGTGGTTTGGAGGGGGCAGTCAAACCCACGTCAACATCCAGAAGCTCACCGAAGAGCACCGGTTGGCGTATCTGGCCATTCATAGGGTCACCCCATACCTTGGTTCCTAAAGGGGTCGGTTCCGCGGGAGAAGGACGGATCTTTTGAGCTGGCGTCCCCTGTGCGTTGAGTGACAATGTCAGAAATGCAGCTAGCGAGGCAGCGACCGTGTTTTGGACAGGTCGGCAGGACCCGCGGACCTGGTTTCCGAAAAGCCTGCCGTCCCCGTCCTCTCACGTATTCTCCTTCTGCTCAATGGCATCGCAAGAATTCACGGACTTGCTGCGAAGGCCCCTTCGGAGAGAACCTCCGCGCCAGCGGCCCCATGGCCAGAGCTAATCCCTTCCGATTCTCGACCAAATCTCAGGATGATGAGACCGACCTGCTTTATCACGGATACAGGTATTACAATGCCAGCACCGGGAGGTGGCTCTCCAGAGACCCGTTGGGGGAGGAAGCATTTTCAGCGGCCTACGTAGCAGGCCGGCCTTGGCGCGAGCAACTCCGGATACGTCATGAGAGCTTACAACCGTCCTATGTCTATTTGGCCAATGATGCCATAGCCAGTATCGACTCGCTTGGATTGCTCAGATTCGATCCGAAGTGCAATCCGTCCGATGTCGAGAAGATGAAGGCAGAACTGAAAGACCGCTGTCAAAAGGCCAAAGCTGGCAATTGTTACCGATGTGTTAAGACGAAGTATCAAAACGCCATGCAAAAACTGTGTGACGAAATAGATAAGAATACTGGGCCCATGGTCGTTTGCGATGATGCCTCAACAGATAAAGATTGTAAGAATCGAACGATGTGTGGATGGGAGAGGGGAGGCACGATTCATGTCTGCGTGGATCTGATGCAAGATCCGACTATTAGCTGTAGTCTTCCGGGATGCACTCTACTCCACGAAGCTGCTCACGCTGTTGGTGGCGTTGGCGACGATACACGGCCCAAATACAAACATCCCGAAGCCTATGCGATTGCTAAATGTGCTGGTTGCCCAGACCCGCCAAAAGGAGTGGTGCTGCCTCCTGGCTATTAGAATTTTCTATCGAATGCGGGTGCATCGTATGCGAAGCACAATTGTGAAGACCATTCAAACGGCTTTGTCAATGTTGACGGTAGCTTGTGTGGTGGTTGGCTGCCAAACGAGCCCTGGCCCGGAAGTAGTCCGCATCCCGTTTGATCAGGACGAACTTGTGGATTCGTGGATCGGCTTCAACAACCGGGATGCGACGTGTTACAAATTGATCCTAAAAGAAGGGGGATACGGTGTTCTGTATTCGCGCTTTCAGGAGGGGACGAGCGCCACGAACACGATTGCCCATTGGGCAGTCAAAGGAAACCTGCTGCGTTGCGAGTTCCTGCAGGACGGTTCTCCTGCAAGTGCAGCGCTCCTGAAGTGCGATGTCAAGAAAGCACTCTTGGTGGCAACGCTGACTGGCGCTGGCGGATGGAAGGACAACATTCAGTTCCGCCGAAGTCAGTTCATCGAAGCGAGCCTATCGGAGGTGAAAGCGCTTGTGCCAAATGAAAACACCCCAATTGTCCCGCACAAGCGGTGAGAATGAATCTAGCGGCGCTCAGGCCACGCCGGAGAATGTCGGCCACGCGCGCCTGTGCCACAGACCTGGGGCGATGCCGACGATGAATTTGACAAGGTCCAGAAACGATGAATAGTAGCTCGTGCAGCAAAACAAACAGTCCGCCGCAGAGTGCATTTTGCGCCAAGCCGAGGAAGCGGAGTTCTGTTGTTTATTCTCAAAGCAGCATGCCGGGAATAGACTGGCCTACTGAACCTCGCAGTCCTCGCACATCCCTCGCACCCTCAAAAACGCGAGGTTCGAAACGTGGCAAGCCGCTCCTCCAGACACCGTTACAAACGCATTATCGCCACCTCGCGCATTTTTCAGGGGAACAATATGTACAAAGTATAAAAATGCAGTGTGTCGTACTTATAGATCGTGATTCTATTCTTCCAAATCGTCACCCCGACGCCTGCTTCCGAAAAGCCTGCCGTTCTCACTGTCCCGTTCATCCGTCTGGTGTTCAACGGCATCGCAAAAGAGCACGGACGTGCTTCGAAGGGCCCTTCGCAGAGGTGCTGAGGGCGACGGGTCCGATGGCGAAGGTGAACCCGATTCGATGGAGCACAAAATACACTGATGACGAGACCGACCTTGTCATGTATCCTTATCGTCCGTATAGCCCTTCTATGGGGCGGTCGTTGTCACATGATCCCATCGAAGAAAAAGGCGGATTAAACCTGTACGGATTCACTGGGAACTCACCCACCTGCCTAATCGACCCGGACGGCAGGATGACGCTACGCGAGTTCGCATTTGCCCTGCAGCAGCCCCCTACCAAAGGTCCTTTTACCGGATATGGAGGTCTGACGTGGTTTAATGCCTTTGAACCCAAAGCAAGGGTATACAGAAGCATCGATGGATCATGTTGTTGGAAGGTCATAGTGCCCGGTTACGCAGATCTCTATTATTGGTGGGTGGTGATCGTGCCTAGGGCAATGCAACATGAAATGCTGCACGTAGACGTGCACCGCGACACCTACAACGGTTTCAACGGCTCCGCCTCGCGATTTGTTGGTAACTGTTACAGTGAGCCTAAAGCCAAATGCTACCAACGGATTATTAACGGTCCACTCAAGGTCGCTTGGCTGGCCTCCAACCACACGAAAAACCTGCTGATCGACCAATCCTATCGGAGTGGCGAGATCGCACAGGCAGTGCAGGAGGAGCAAAGCGCATGGGCTAAGCTGGCTGAGGAGGAGACAAAATGCGAACAAATCAAGTAATCGTCTGTTTGGTCCTGGCAGTGGGGCTCGTGTCTCTGTCTTTTTCTACGGAATCTGATCAGCCACTGAGCGGCGATGCGCCCGCGCCGGCACGCCTCTCAAACGTCAGCATCTTTTTCGGCACCTCTAAAGTGGCTTCTCTGGAGGAACTTAAAAAAAACGCACTTAGTACACTCCTACAAAAAGGGCACAAAGTTCCTAATTCTGCGGAGTGCGGGATCAGTGTCGGTGTTCAGGGTCCCCAGGCTGGGTGCTCCGTGATGTTTTTTGATACGGGCAAAAAGTGGCAGTATTTGGTTCGATATAACGCGCTGGGGCAGGTTGCCCAGGTATGGCAGGGAGAAATTCGTCATGGCACTGTCGGTCCAAACGATCCGAAACCAACAGTTCCTTCCGGCGCTGTGAAGGTCAGCCCCCCCGATTCGAAGAATCAGGGCCAAAAAGGCCGATGATGGACAAGAAAGCCTTGAACTCTGAAACGAGACGCTCTGCTTTCACGAGTGGCGCAGGCGAATACGGACCCTTCAGGGACCATACTCTGGTACGTTTGGACAAGCTTGATGGTGCGCTCGGACCAAATCGAACGATGAAAACGAAAACAGAATGCTTTTGTGCGCCTCTGGGCCTCCGTGTGCCAGCTTTCCGAAAGACCTGCTCTTCGCGGAATAGGGCGTATTCCCCTGTCGTCCAACCCCATCGCAAAAGCGCACGGACTTGCTTCGAAGGCCCCTTCGCAGAGGTCCTTCGGGTCACCGGCCCTATGGCCAAAATCAATCCCTTCCGGTTCTCCACCAAGTATCAAGATGAGGAGACCGGCCTGCTCTATTACGGGTACCGGTATCTCATGGACGGGCGGTGGCTGAACCGGGATCCCGTGGACGAGATCGGGTTCAGGTTTACGAAAAGTGCCCAGCGTAGATCGCGCGATGAACTATCGCTGCCGACCAAGACAGACCTTAATTCGATGGCAATGCTTGGTAATGATCCTTTTAACAAATTGGATTATCTAGGCCTTGCACCGTCTGAGTACCACTCGCACTGTTGTCCTGAACTGGGCTATTGGACTCCGTGTAGTCAGATCTGCAAAATGGCCTTGTTGAACATAGAGATCAACCGGACCATTAAGAGTGTAGGAGGAGGAGGAGTGGCTTGCTACCACGGGAAGGCTTGTGGGTGTCTCGTTCCTGATGATGATACCGGATTCTATCCTGGAGACTGCCCAGCCATGGACTCTGTTTTCCAAGAGCATGAGGATGGCCACGCCATCAACATGAAGTGCAAGGAGTGCGGCTTCTACGCCGCCGGGCCGGCCGATCTGAAGCCGGGGATAGATTTCAAAGACGAAGAATGCGAGAAACGCAAAAAGTCGCTCAGCCAGTTAGAGGGTTTGCGGCCATCCTTCAAAGGTAAGTGCGCCTCCGTGGCAGACAATATTATAATTCTCCTCAAGATTTCGGTTAAGGATTGTCCATAGGCCAGAAGGAGATTATGACAGGCTGTTCAAGACAGGATTACGGGTACAGTTGTTGCATCGCGGTGACTGTTTTCTCCTATGTGCTCACGTTTGCTCAAGTGGGGACAGATACGAATACTGTGGAGCCCTCAACCCACATGTCGTCAAAGATGTTGAGCAACACTTCCACCAATGCGCTCACGGAGGCGTTCACCAAGGCCCTTGGCTTTTTGGGTGGCAGGGTCGATATCTTCAATGATAACGGTATCATCAAAATGTCCCGAAGGAACGAAACAGCTTGGAAAGTGGAATTGCATGGCTACAAGGAGTTGCCCTCCACGGACCTTTTGGTCTTCGTTTCAGATTCTGGGACGGTCACAGCCGAGCTAAAGAACGGAGGTAATGCCGAAAAATGGATGCAGTCAATGCCTAGGAGATCCATGAGCGTCGGTAATAGCTTGAGACCAGAAGTGGCTGTTCGAAAAGCAGTGACGAGCCTGAAGTGGCATCCATCGCAGGTGAATCTGTTGGAACAGCGAGGTTCCCTTACCTTCCACCGGACTGAATATGGTTTTTGGTTCATGCGGTTGAGCGGCTATTCGGGGACCCCGATCCAAGGAATAGGGATCATTATTGAGGATGATGGTAGCACTAAGCACAAGATTGCGTTCTGAATTTCGGTTTGATAATCCCTTAAAAGAGGTCACCCATAGTTTGGATTCTGCTGAAAAGCCCCGACATTTTGGACGCGATCCGTACTCGCCGGAAAAGTGTCGAAAATTCTCTCGCGCTAGAATTCGAAACGGCGCGTTTTTCCGAGGCACCCGCTGTGTTTTGGTGGTGTTTTTGGATGTCGAGTTTTGACCAGATACCCATCTTCAGCAGAATCAGAAACCTCCTCAATTCGCGGTTGGGACCAGTCAACGGCTGAGATTAGTGTCACTGAGTGGAGATGAGTGGTTAAAACCTCCGTGAAAGAGCTGCCAAAAAAACTCCCCCGGGACAAGGTCTGTCCGGAATCCCGCCCCAAAAAGTCCGGCTATACCAGGAAACAGACCGACAACCATGCACCCCAAACCCACCACCGCAGTGCA
>DIXK01000094.1 GCA_002428665.1 Verrucomicrobia subdivision 3 bacterium UBA6082 | reverse complement strand
ACCATTCCAGATGAGTCAGCCGTTGCTTCTAAAGGGTCGAGGGTTCCTGGAAGTGACCCGTTTTGCATCCCGAGAGTCCAGACAACGTCCGTGTTGAGAGCACGAAAAGCGGTTGCGAAAGCGCCTTGCTGAACCATAATGGTCTCGATGCTCAAGCTTGGCGTGAATATTGATCATGTTGCCACGGTTCGTGAGGCTCGCCACCGAGGTCGCCCTGTGGGGGAACCGGACCCGGTCGAGGCTGCTCTGGCCAGCGAAGCGGCGGGGGCGCACGGGATTACGGCTCACTTGCGGGAGGATCGGCGGCATATCCAGGATCGCGATGTGTGGCGTTTGCGCGAGTCAATTCACACCCGGCTGAACCTTGAGATGGCCAACAAAGAGGAAATCGTTCAGATCGCACTGCGTCTCAAGCCGGACATTGTTTGCATTGTACCAGAGAATCGGAACGAGGTGACGACAGAGGGGGGGTTGGATGTCGCCGGTCATCTGCAGGCTCTTGCCGAAACGACGAAGCGCATAAATGGCGCGGGGATTGACGTCAGCTTGTTTATCGCGCCCGAAGAGAAGCAGGTGGTCGCTGCCTTCCAGTCCGGTGCGCAGTTTGTCGAACTCCACACCGGGTCATTTGCCGAGGCATATGATGACGACTCGGCCAGGACAAAGGAGATTCAACGTCTGGTCATCGCCTCCAATCAGGCCCATGCAGCCGGGCTGAAAGTCAACGCTGGTCACGGGCTGAATTACAAAAACCTGAACTGCTTGTATGAAGTGCCACATTTGGTGGAACTGAATATCGGCCACAGTATCGTCAGCCGGGCAATTACCGTGGGCATGAACTCAGCCGTGAAGGAGATGCTGGTGCTGATGGCCAATTATCCGGAATGTTGACTCCATCCCTTCTACGCGCGTTATGATCCTTGGTATCGGCATTGACATTATCGAGGTGGCGCGCATCCAATCCTCACTCGAACGGTTTGGAGACCGATTCCTGAATCGAATCTTGCACCCAGACGAAGCACAGTATTGTCTCTCGCACAAAGTGCCGGGGCCATTTCTGGCTGCCCGATTCGCCGCCAAGGAAGCTATTTCCAAGGCGTTCGGCACTGGAATCGGTGCGGAGTTAGGGTGGCGCGATATGGAAGTGTGCCGCAAACCGAGCGGCGAGCCATACGTGATTTTTCACGGCGGTGGATTGGTGCTGTTGAAGTCTCGATCTGCTAGGACGGTTCTTTTGAGTCTGAGTCACACTGATTCCTACGCTGCTGCCGTAGCGGTTCTTGAATCGGAAACTGTGGCCTCCCCGGCGGTTTGAACACGGCCAATACATGGAGGATATTGGCTCCGAGGTATCACGCGGTCGGTTCGATTTCCGCAACGCTTTCGCGAGGGAGTCTTCTGAGCTCAGCCAGGCGTCTACGGTCGCTCTCCACATTTCGCTCACGTTCGAACTGGCGTTTGGCAGCCACACTGAATCGGGTCCAGGGCTCCACTTTCAATCGCTCTTTCTCGATGGGTTTTCCGGTGACCTCGCAGATTCCGTAGGTGCCGTTGCGGATCCGTTCCAGGGCTTCCTCAATTTCGTAAAGAGCCTCATGCTGAGAGGAAAGCAGACTTAACGCTAGGTCGCGGTCGAAGGAATCCGTGCCCGCATCCGCCATGTGTCGGCTGAAGGACGGCTGTTCCTCCTTCGCATCCTTTGCCAGATCGATCTGGTCGTTCATTAGGCTTTCCCGGAGTCGCAACAATTCCCGGTAGGCGGCCTTGTGACGGAATGGTACAATAAATGCCGAGTGGTTGAGAACGTCGGAAGTCGTGGCTTTCGGTTGTCGGCGCCAATGGACATGCTTCCTCGCTTTCATAACTCAACATGGCACAGAGCTGCATTAACGCAACGACATCTGGTTCAAGGTTCCAAAAACCTTGCCGGGTATCCTTCCGGCAGGTATCAAAACTGCGTGCAATCCAACAAGACATTACGTTTGGGGGTCATCGGTTCCGGCCGGGGATCGAATTTCGTAGCCTTGGCCGAAGCGTGTGCTGAGGGCCGACTACCTGCGGAAATCGTTCTGGTGCTGAGTGATGTGGAGTCCTCTGGAATCCTCGAGCAAGCGCGGCTGCGCGGTCTGCCGGCACAGTTTATCGCCCCCGGAAGGTTTCGTACCAAACTCGAAGAGATTGCCGAACAACAGTTCGTTTGCGCGCTTCAGCAGGCCCGGGTGGATCTTGTGGTTCTGGCCGGTTTCATGAGGGTGCTGAAAGGAGATTTCCTTCGGGCTTTTGCAGGTCGCATCATCAATATCCATCCGTCATTGCTTCCTTCATTCCCGGGGCTCGAGGCCTGGAAGCAGGCGCTCGATTACGGTGTCAAAGTTACCGGTTGCACCGTTCACTTTGTGGATGCCGGCGTTGATTCCGGGCCGATCATTGGCCAGCAGACGGTGGTGGTGATGGACGTCGATACACCAGAGTCTCTCCACCAGCGCATCCACGCCGCAGAGCACCAACTCTACCCCGCCTGCATTGCGGCGATTGCCTCGGGTGAGATTCGGGTGAACGGCAGGCGAGTGCTTGGATTGGGGGACGGGCAGGGGACCTAAACCGGCGGTGCGTCACACCAGTTTCACCTTTCAACCCTGCTGATTCTCCGAATCATTCAGCGAGGCTATCAGCCTTGAACGCGCCGCTTCCATCTCCATTTTCGCCTGCGCGATCCGCCCCCGGAGCAACTCTCTATTCTCCTCACGGGTCGCGTTGAGTTCGCGTGTCAGCCCCTCGATCTGTACCTGGTAGGCCTGGTTCTGTTGATCCAGTTGGCGCTCGATCCTGGTTATGCGCTCCGTCACGTTCAAGGTGCGCCGCGTCAGCTCATCCTGGGTGTCTATCAACCGCGATCGATCCAGCAACAGTTTTCTTATCAGCTTTTCTTTCAGCCAGGATAGCACCTGCGGTCTTAGGTCTTGCGGGAGGGTCTCCGCGGTTGCGTGTGAAAGTGACGGTGCGCGCGTTTCTGTGTGTGTGACGGGATCGGGCTCAGGTTGGACCAAGGCGAATGGTGGCGGTTGCGTGTGGCCGCTGCTCACTGAACTCGGTGTCACCACAACGTAGGCGGACTTGGTGACCGCGTTCTTGCAATGCCGTCGCCGACGTTTCTTGCGCAGGCTCCCCAGAAAAACCAGTGCGGAAACGCAAAACAAGGTCCCGGCACCCATCAACAGCCACGGCTCCACTGAGAGATGCCGGACGAGAGCCGGAGGCTCGACTCCAGAGTCAGCTGTGGCAACTTCCTGCGTTTTCTGAGGAATCGTTGCAATTTGGGAAGGTGCAACACCGGGCACAGAATCTATCACTTCAACCTTCGGCCAAGTTACGACTGGAGCAGCCATCCGATCCTTCAGTGCGAAACTTAGAAAGGCCGGCCCTAATTTCCGATCGTGTTCGAATTGCACCGCGACCTGACTCTGACGCGCATCACAGAAGATCCGATCCCGGGTGAACAGGGACCCCTGTTGATAGGCCACACCCGATATGCTTTTGTGGTCGGACTCGATAAACCCATCTGTCTGGAGCGCTTCGCCCCACACGTCGTGGCTGGACGTCTGCTCGCCAAAGTCGCCCGCGACAAGTAACAGTTCGGGCCGATTGCTGACCCAATTCCTGACCGTCCGGAGGTGCGCTAGCAGTTGGTCTGGTTCCGTCGTCGAAGTCCCTGCCGCCGGACAGCAAACCACAAAACAACCAATCTTCCGGTTTCCGAGGCTAATGGCCGCGAACCCAAAGCCGTGAGACGGGTTGGTCTCCCAGGATTCCGTCCAGGAAAAGAAGGCAGTGTGCTTCGTCAGGATGGCTGTTTGCTTGGGGATGGAGGCCTTTGAAGATCCCGGGAAGCTCGTGCAGACCGCTACTCGGTAATCTGGCGTCCCCACTGCCCGTGCCAGGTCATTCGCAATCCTCCAGTCAGTCAGGCCAGCGAGGATCAGGATGTCAGGTTCCGCCTTGCGGATCGAGGTTAAAAGTGGCCGAGTCGCCTCCGAGTAAACTGACTCTGTGGTTGAGATGTCGGCCTTCATAAACCGGATGGGGACTGCACCAAGTGCACTTGTGGCCCCACCGTTTGCCGACACCCATCCCACGAGGAGAAGAACGGCCAGACCTGTTTGGGATGACCTCGTCATTACTCGGCGGTGATGGCGATGAGAAACGGCGCCGGCCCGGCTTTCTTCGAAACGAAATCGATGCTCTGGATTTCAAGCTCCGGTGCCAAGTTCACCCAAGTAGTTTTGAAAAGGCGAATGGATCGACCTTCGGCGGTGCTCGCGGCATTAGTTCCGGTCCACGCCACGGTCAACTCGTTGCCCAGCGGCGGCTCATCGCGTAGCACGTGCCAATCGCGCAACTCCCGACCATACACCACGGGAATCTCCAAGCGCGCCTCATTTCCCGCAAACCTCAGCACGTAAGCTGCCACAAGTGTCCCTTCGTCCCTGGCTGTTCCCATGCTGGTTGCGTGTAGAAAATGCAGTCGCTTGCACTTCTGCCTCACAGGAATGTTGATCACCTGCTCGGGAAAGGTTTTGTTTGTCAACGACCGGCTGCCAAGCTGGATCAGTCCGCGGATGTCAAACTCCACCCCGGCTAAAGTCCTCAACCCCGGGGGCAGCGACGCTAGGGTGTCATCGGCTCGCTGATGTGCCGACTCGGAGAGCGTAACGTTGTAAAAGCGGGTGAGATCCAACTGCCCGGCTTTGGCCTTCCCATCGCGGGACGGGAAACGTAACGGCTGGCCCGACGGTGGATCGTCGGCAAATAGACTCCCCGCAGACAGGGCCTCGGTCGAAATCCGGTTGGTGAAACCCTGCTCCCATTGCGGAAGGCTCTCATAAATCTGTCCGCTAAACGCGAGGTTTAAGACCGGATAATGGTGCCGACACCGCACGATGGGAACTTCTGCTCCCAACATGCCCATCTGGCGCCGCTTCCATTCCCGCCGTGTACGGTGCGGTGAATTCGGGGCCAGGCTGCCCAGCGGAACCGGGCAAAACTCAAACAAGTAGGAGCTCGGTAGCTTCGGGTCGGCCAGGGGTGGCTGCTCAATCCGCCCGGTCCTTCGACACACTGGACACACGAGTATGCGCGCATCCGAAATGTAGTTCGGTACTAGGTCGGAAAGCCAATTTGGCAGATCCCGTCGATCCTCGCGATACCGTTGAATTGCCTGGTAGATGACAGTCAGGTTCGTGGTGCATAGGTTCCTTTCCTGAGTCGCGGAAACCGCGGGCGCATTCGTTGCGGCTGCAGCTTCGCCACCATGGGTTGACACTCCAAGGATCGACAGCACTAGGAGGAGCGGCATTTGCCACATCCTCCGGAATCTGCCTGCCGGACGCACCTGGCTATTGGTTCCTCTCACAAGTTATGCTGTCCATCTCACCTGCCTCCCTGCCTGGTGTCAAGCCGAACCCCCAGTCGAGCCCTTAATTTGACGCCACATGAGATTGCTCACTTGCGGGCTATCGAGCTCGCTGTCGGACTTTGTGTGGGGTGAGTTGGAGTGCGCCCAAGCGTGTGTCCAAACGCCGATCGCTCTCACCCCAGCCGTTTGAGGAATTCGAAAATCAAACCCGTTCCGGAACCACTGTGTCGTAGCTCAGCGGCGGAATGACCCGACCGTCTCCGGTTTTGACCGTCCGCGTCTTTTCATCGAAGAACAGAGCCAACCCGAGACGCTCCGACATTTCCGCCAGCGCCAGAACCGTCATGGCTTTAAACGCGAGGTCCACGTTAGCCAGCGGAGTTTGGCCTGTGCGGATGCAATCAAAGAAATGCTTCTCCAGCGCCTCAATCCGCTCGGTGGGGTGTGAGTCATTAAATTCTTCAGCATCGATCTCGTCTGTGAAGATGCTCTCCGGCCTTAACTCCACTTTGTTGCCTTGTGAAGCGAAGTAAAGGGTTGCCTTGCGTCCGCGCAGCATGTCTGGCAACCCCACCTGGTTTACCGTGCTGCCAACCACAAGCAACGTAAGGCCGCTCGGGAACTCGGCCAGCAGATGCGTCGTGTCGGTGATGTCCCGGTCTGTGGAGACTTTTCTAGTGCCGGTGCACACCACGCGCCTTGGGAATTCCGGATTTCCGCTCGCGATCATCATCGGCTGGAAGCGGTGCGGGAGGAGATTACCGATGATCCCGGAATTGTAGGCGTAGTACTTATGCCAACTGAAGAAGTGGTCAGGGTTGAAAGGAATCTTGCGAGCACGCCCCAGCCAGCGATACCAGTCCAGGTTCTGTTCATTGGCTGCTGGATCCACCGGGAACGTCCATTCACTGTTCTTTGCGTTGTTTCGGCAATAGGATCCTTGTGCCCACACCAACGGGCCGATCTTACCCGCCTTGCACCACTCCGCTGCTTTGTGCCATTTTGCATCCATGCACCCTTGCGATCCGATCACGTAGACTTTCCCCGCTTTCTTCACAGTGTCATAGACATCAAAGGCCTCCTGCAGAAACCGGCTCATGGGTTTTTCACAGAACACATGTTTCCCAGCCTCGAGTGCATCGATGCTCACCTGTGCGTGCCAATTGTCTACCGTGGAAATCACCACCGCATCAATGTCTTTGCGCTCCAGCAGCTTTCGGTGATCCCGATACGCATCACTCTCTTTGACACCCGTCGCGGCCCGCGCCTCGTCTAAGTGTTTCATGTAAAGGTCGCAAACAGCGCCCTGCACAATATTATTCTCCTGGGCAAACTTCTTTTGTGAACGGACGTGGTACATCCCCTGCTTTCCTGTGCCGATATAAGCAACATTCAGCCGGTCATTGGCCCCGATGACTTTTCCGGGTGAAGGTGCTTGGGTCTGACCGTAGACTGGAGCGCGGAACAGCATTCCCGTGCCGGCTACGGTCGCGGCGGTGGCAGCTCGCTTGAGAAAACTGCGGCGGGTGTGGGCATGGCTTAAGCCCAGGTCTGGCTTTTCATTCATATCGGTTGTCTAGAGCAAGTTGCGCAATGTTATCTAAAGAACAGACGAAGTTGCAATCGCAGCATTCATTTTAATTAAGGAGGGTCCCAACCCTCCTTGGGAGGGCTGGGTTCGGTTCCAGGACCGGCATCGGTCGGTCGTTGCGGTGGTAAGCGCGGTCTGGGTGCGACTGGATGCTAAGCCAGTGCCTTTTGGGATCGGAATGGGCTTTTTCGTTTGCCTTGATCCTCAAGCGGGCGCACGTTACAAGCGATGGCTGACGTGAAGTGTTGCCCGAAGTTTATTCGCCACCCCGACCGCATGCTGGGCTTGCGACGGGGTCTCGTTTTTGCACCTATCTTGTGAGTGGTTTTTTTTACAATCTGGGGCGTCAGATCGGTAAGAATGCGGTTCCGACCTTGCGCAAGACGAAATGGATCTGGCAGGGGTTGTCGGGCGACGAGTTGGAGGTCCTGGCAGCTGAGGAATCTCTTGGGCGTACGATGGCTCGCGAACTGAGGGCGATTTCTGCGGGATCGAATGATGCTGTGCTGGCGTCCGAGTTGAACGCCATTTGCCAGCGTTTGAGTGCGTGTGTTCGGGACAACCGTCGGACCTTCAGTTGCGAAATCCTGGTGGGCGCTGAGCCCAGTGTGACGGGGCTTCCTGGGGGGTATCTCTTCTTGACGGAATCCATGGTTGATTGGTGTGAACGCCAGCCGGAGGAACTCGCCTTCCTGCTAGGCCATGAAATGGCACATATTGTGCGGGGGCATACCTGGGACCGCATTATCAACGATGCCGCTCTGAAGGTGGTTGCTGCGGTAAGTATGCGCGCAGGACAATTGGGGTCCTGGTTCCGGCGCGAGGGAGCGGAGTTGCTCCGTAATGCACACACGCGAGATCAGGAATTCCAGGCAGATGCCTTTGGAGCACGTCTCGCCGCCGCTGCCGGGTATGAGAGCAATGGAGCCGTCAGTCTACTGGAACGGGTGGGGCGTCATTTGACCGAGGGAGTCGATCCAGGTGTTTACTTCGCTTCCCATCCCCCACTTCCTGAGCGGATCGCGCGGCTGCGCAAAGTTATCAGCGCCGGCTCACCGCGTGCCTGACTGCCTCTCAAACTACGTGAGCGCTGGACCGTCCTTATAGCCTGCTGCCAAGTAGGGTAGGAAAGCATCGGTCCGGGCGCTCGCCAGCCTCTGTTCCAGTTCCTTTTTCTCATCCTCCCCCAGCGGTTTGAGGGTCCGCGCAACGGAGGCGCACGACTCGAGCACCTCCAGACTGGGCATGCCGATCACTGCCGTTGCGACTGGCAGGTTCATAGAGTAGCTCACCAATTGTTCTGCCGTCACCCCATTCTTCCCGATCAGCCCGTTTCTACCGGTTGTCTTCATTGCCACCATTCCCATGCCGCACTTTAAGGCGATGGGGATCACGCGGGCGAAATCCGACCCGTCAAACTGGCCGCTGTGAGCCGGGTTTTGGGGACACATCACACAATCCGGTTCGATTCGCTCAATGGCGTCGATTAGCACTGCGGCCGTGACGTGTCCTGTGATTCCGATGGCCTTGATGACTCCCTGTTCTTTTAAGGCGCGGTACACCTTGAGCGCGCCGCCCTTAGCCACGATCTTGTCTATGTCATCCTTGGACCCGAGAGCATGGAAATGAAGCACTTCGAGGTGATCGGTTCCGAGTTCCTTCAGCATCACCTCGAAATTCCTTTCGGCCGATTCGGCGTTTCGATCTTCTAATTTGCTCACCAAATGGATTTGGTTCCTATGCCTTGGCACCAGGTATTTGCCGTAGCGCCGGATGCTTTCCCGTTGTCCGGACTTCAGATACGTGAAAGCGGTATCGAAATAGTTGATTCCCAATTCCACGGCACGATGCAACATAAGTTCCACGGTCGTCTCATCCGACTGCGACATAAACTGCGATCCGCCCCCGAAACCGACCAAGGACACCATCCAACCCAGTTTGCCGTATGGGCGGCGAGGCATGGTGGCGGACTCCGCGGGCGCGGGTGCGGCCGTGGAGGCCAGGGCCGCTATACCAGCCGTGGCGCAAGAGGCGGCGATGAATCTTCTACGGTTCAAAGGAGTGTTCATAACGAAAGCTTCATGGTGGTCACTATGCCAGTCAATAGGCAGGAACCTAATCGTCTTTTGCGCGGAGTGCAAAGGCGTTTGTTTTAACGCATCTGACAGAGCATTTGGCACTGGATAAATTCTGATATATAATGATGCGCATCAGCGAAGCTGGTGGATCCCGAAGGATTGAGCCGTGCGGTCTGCGCGGAGCCGGCTAGAGTAAAAGTCGTTAAACTAGAAAGGATTGTAATGAAGTCATTGGCATTGATAGCATTTTTCATGATGCTGGCGGTGGTTGTGAATGGTCAGGATTGGGCGAAAGAGCGACTCGAGAAGTCGCCCCGTCACCTCGAATGGGCAAAGGTGAAGCAAGGTTCGCGCGAGGTGAATTGTTTTGTCGCTTACCCTGAGGTTTCTCACAAGGCTACTGCGGTCATCATCATCCACGAGATCTTCGGGCTCACTGATTGGGTTCGGGGCGTTGCGGATCAGCTTGCGGAGGCTGGCTACCTTGCTATTGCGCCGGATCTTTTGTCCGGCAGCGCACCTGGTGGTGGAGGCACGACGGAATTGGGAAGCGGTGATGCTGTTCGCAAGGCTATATCCAGTCTGCCGCCCGAACAAATAACCGCGGACCTTGATGCTGTGGTAAAATACGTTTCTTCGCTTCCAGCTGCCAATGGAATGCTGGCGGTTGCTGGCTTTTGCTGGGGTGGAAGCCAGACTTTTCGGTACGCGACTAATGCCAAAGGCCTTAGCGCAGTTTTTGTTTTCTACGGTTCAGGGCCGGAGGACGGTTCTGCCATGACCAGAATTGAGGTGCCGGTTTACGGTTTCTACGCAGAGAATGACGCTCGCGTAAACAGCACAATTCCCCAGTCCAAAGAAATTATGGCCAAGGCTGGCAAGAAGTTCGATACTGTAATGTATGACGGGGCCGGGCACGGATTTATGCGTGCCGGTGAAGCGCCTGATGCGTCATTTGCCAATAAGAAGGCGCGAGATGACGCTTGGAAGCGTTGGAAAACTCTGCTCTCTGCCCTCTAGGAGGGGCGGGAGCGGCGGGCCGAAACAGTTTGGGTGCGTGCGGTGGCTGGGTTGCGGGAAGATCGTTCAGTCAAGTTCATAAAGCTTTTTCAGGAAAGCGCAACAGAGGGGCAAAACAGCATTCAGCAGCGTTTTGCCGTTACCGCGTTTTTAGTGGGTCATAAAATTTCACGATGATGATTTTCTGGAAAAAAGCATAGTTGCCCATCGCTTATGGGTTGGTGTGCGGTTGCCGTTGGTTGTAGATTGCTTTCATGAGTGCGATGTCCGGGGTGGTATCAAGCCGCAAGCCAGGTGAGAAATCGTGCCTTGCCCGCTCAGTCGTGCGGGTGCTGGCCGACGAGCCCTCGTTGGAGGCTGTTACCATTGATCGGAGGCAGGAGCGTGTGGCGATTGCGACCCTTGGCCGGGTGGATGCACCCGGACTCCAGGAACGGATCGTCCGATCGCTGCGTGAGGCTGAGCGCTCAAGGACTGAGACCCGCTGCGGCCTACTCGAGGGGCGTGATGAATGTCTTGCCTGCGCCAGTCCACTTGACGGTCAGGATCGTAAGCGAATCACGATCTCTCACGAGGGGAACCAGACTACAATAGCCCGAGTGACCTGCCCCACTGCGCCGAAGTTCTGGCGATGGAGCAGCATTCCATGGCCCAAGGTCGTGCCCAGGGAAGTTGAATTCCTCGAGCCTGAGGAGCACCTTGAGGAGTGGAAACCCCAACTGCTCGCGGCCGTGTTATGCGGGGTGGCTGGCATCGTCGCTTACTTTCTGGAGCGCGCGGGCTTAGGTGGCGGCTCCCTGCTGGCCTATGCGTTGGCTTACATCGCCGGAAGCTGGTACACTCTCGAAGAAGTCTGGGAACGGTTGCAGAAACGGACGATTGACGTGCATTTTCTAATGCTGGCCGTGGCCGTTGGTAGTGCCAGCATTGGAGCTTGGGGGGAGGGGACGATGTTGCTCTTCCTGTTTTCATTTTCCAGCGCTCTGGAACATTTCGCGTTGGGTCGGACCCAAAGAGAGATCCGCAGTTTGTTCCGCGCCGCCCCGAAATTCGCCACAGTGCTGGATCCCTCCGGTTTGGAGCGGGAGATGCCGGTTGACGCCCTCCGTCCCGGACTGCGACTGCTGATGAAGCCGGGCGCACAGTTTCCCGTTGATGCCGAGGTGACCAAAGGTCGTACCGCCAGCGACGAGTCGAATCTCACCGGTGAGGCGGTTCCCGTCGAAAAAGAGGTGGGAGATGTGGTTCTGGCGGGGACAATCAACCTCTGGGGTGCGGTCGAGGTGACGGTGTTGAGGCCTGCCTCCGAGAGTTCACTGCAGAAAATCATCCATCTGATCCGCGAAGCGCAACATCGCAAGGCCCCCTCGCAGCAGTTCACGGACAGATTCAGTTCCATCTACACCTATGCGGTGTTGGGTCTTACCCTGATCATGTTTTTTGTGTGGTGGCTGGGTATGGGACTAGCTCCCTTTGCGGGACACGAGACGTCGACCAGCGCGTTTTATCGCGCCATGGCCCTTCTTGTTGTGGCTTCTCCATGCGCGCTCGTGCTGTCTATCCCCTCGGCCGTGTTGGCGGCAATTGCCTGGGGCGCACGCCACGGCATCCTCTTTCGGGGTGGCGCCGCTGTCGAAAAACTCGCGGAGGTGGATACCGTTGCGCTCGACAAGACCGGAACACTGACGACCGGGGATCTGCGCGTGGAGCAGGTCGAGAGTTTTCCCCCTGGGCGAGAAGACGAGGTGGCTAGGCTGGCCTACTCCATGGAAGTTCTCTCGCATCATCCGCTTGCCCGGGCGGTGGTGCGTTACGGAAAACAGCAGGGTATTAGCCCCATCGATTTGTCGCAGTTTGAGTCAATCACAGGCCAGGGTTTGCGTGCCCGCGAGAACGGCCGGATATGCTTGTTAGGTCGGAGACAATGGCTGGAAACCGAAGGCTACCCCGTCGGCCAAAGCGCCGTGACTGCCGAGGCCAGCCATTCCGAAGTCTGGGTGACCGCGGGCAACCTGACCGGACGCCTCATCTTGCGGGACGATATTCGCCCTCAATCCCGGCGGGTGGTGGAGGAACTGCGAGCGGAAGGATTGCACGTGGTGGTGCTGACCGGGGACCGGAAGCCCGCTGCGGAATCCTTGCGCATTACCCTGGGCCTGGAGGAAGTGCTGGCAGAACTCAAACCGGAGCAGAAGTTGGAGGAGATTCGAGTTCGCACCGAGCGTGGCGAAAAGGTGGCTATGGTCGGGGATGGCGTGAATGACGCTCCCAGCCTCGCTGCCGCCCACATTGGTGTGGCTATGGGCGCCCGCGGCTCCGACGCGGCTATGGAGCAGTCAGATGTCGTCCTGATGCATGATCGCCTGGAGAACTTCCTGGCGGCTTTTCGCCTCAGCCAGCGAGCGCGGGGCGTTATTCGCCAAAACCTCTTGGTTTCGTTGGGTACCGTGGTGGTGCTGGTTACCTTTGCGTTGCTCGGTAAAATGCCTTTAACCGTGGGGGTTATCGGGCATGAAGGGAGCACAGTCCTTGTAGTTATGAACAGTCTACGTTTGCTGTTTGGCCGGTCGCAATCGAAGTCTTAATTAGGAATCGTGAGGGAGCATTTGCGTCAAGCAACTTAGCCTTGCGCTTTCCGCTGACCTTCCTTACTAATTTTATCCGCTATGAGTATTAATCTGGGTCTTCCTTTGGTAGCACCTCGCGTCACGCCGGTGCTTGATCCCGCTTTCCGGCCTGCGGTGTTGGCCAATCGCGCTTTCCGGCAGCACGTTGCTGCCAATCCCAACCGGGTGCCCGCGCGGTTGGCTCTGGAGCAGATCGACGGCACCGTCTCAAGGTTCGACACGGAGGTTCTACCTGAGTCCGCTGGTCAGGCCGACGCCAATTTTACCTACCTGGAGCGAATCGCGAAATTCATGCTCTGGTCGCGTGGCGGCTATCGGATTCACTTTGATGGGCCGGCGCCGCTCGTTGCGAGGCTGGCACAGTATTACAAAGAGACGGCGACGGGTCGTTTCGATAGCAACTTGGTGGGCGAACGCATGTTTGATCACCCGATCGAGGTCGTGCACACAAAACATGTCCCGGAAGAGAAACGAAGCACTACCTCGTTAGGCCGCCATCTCGAGGGTAACCGCATCGGGTTTGATCTTGGCGGAAGTGACCGCAAGGTAGCGGCGGTGATCAATGGCGAAGTCGTGTTTAGTGAAGAGACCGTGTGGGACCCGTATTTCCAACCAGATCCGCAGTATCACTTTGAGGGGATCATGGATTCGTTGCGTAAGGCCGCAGCACACCTGCCGCACGTGGACGCAATCGGGGGCAGCGCCGCAGGGGTCTACGTCAACAACCGGGTGAAGGTCGCTTCGCTCTTCCGTGGTGTGCCGCCCGAGGCTTTCAACACGCGAGTTAAAGACCTCTTCTTTGAAGTGAAGAAAGCGTGGAATAATGTGCCGTTCGAAGTCGTTAATGACGGAGAGGTGACGGCATTGGCAGGGTCCATGTCTCTTGGAAAGAACCGGATCCTGGGTATTTCCCTTGGAACCAGCACGGCGGGCGGTTACGTGAACGCGGACGGGAACATTACCTCCTGGCTCAACGAGTTAGCGTTCGTGCCGGTGGACTACAATCCCAAGGCGCCAACCGATGAATGGTCCGGGGACTACGGGTGTGGCGTGCAGTATTTCTCCCAGCAGTGTGTTGGGCGGCTACTGGCACCGGCGGGAATTGAGGCGGACACGAAACTGCCGCTACCAGAGAAACTAAAGATGGTGCAGAAGTTGATGGATAAGGGCGATTACCGCGCGCGCAAGATCTATGAGACCATTGGTACCTATTTTGGATACGCGGTGGCTCATTTTGCTGACTTCTACGACCTGGAGAATTTGTTGATTCTCGGCCGCGTAACCTCTGGACCTGGGGGGGATATCATTATCGACGGAGCCAAAGAGGTGTTGAACTTTGAGTTCCCTGAACTGACCGGCAAGATCGCGTTTCACATCCCCAGCGAAAAGGACAAACGGCACGGGCAAGCGGTGGCTGCGGCCAGTCTGCCGCAGATTGTGGCAGTTTAATCACGAGTTTGGAACACCTATTCAGTAATCGCACTCTATTTTATGAATCCATATCAGAACTATGTTCAAGGCATCGCGAAAGCAACCCGGGAAGCGCGTTTCGTCCCCCTGGGGGGTATTCCTCCGGCACCTCGTCCGAGTCTCGCCCCGGACGCGCCGCAAGCGCTGTTCTTCTCGCCGCACCCGGATGACGAGGGAATTGGGGGTGGCCTTGCCATTCGCCTAATGCGTGAAGCCGGCATGAAAGTGGCGAACGTGGCGGTGACACAAGGCAGCAACAAAGCTCGGCAAGCCGCGAGGTGGAAGGAACTGCAGGATGCTTGTGATTACTTGGGCTTTGGCCTTGTGCAAACTGTTCCGAACGGGTTGGAACGGATTAATCCGAAAACACGTCAGCAAGACCCTGCGTATTGGGCTGGTTGTGTGGACGTGATTCATAAGATCCTTGAAGCGCACCGTCCGCGGGTGGTGATGTGTCCGCACGACGCAGACTGGAACAGCACGCATATCGGTACGCATTACCTCGTTATGGATGCGTTGAAAAGGATGCCGAGGGAGTTCGAGTGTTACTTGGTCGAGGATGAATTCTGGGGTGCCATGGTTGACCCGAACCTAATGGTGGAAGTCAGTGAGGTCGACGTCGCTGACCTTATCGCCTCTATCAGCTTCCACGTGGGAGAGGTGCAGCGAAATCCATATCACCTTTCGCTACCGGCGTGGATGATGGACAACGTGAGGCGCGGTGGTGAACTGGTGGGGGGGCAGGGGGGGGCAGCTCCAGATTTCACCTTTGCTGCGCTATATCGTCTTCGCAGGTGGGCCCAGGGCCAGGCTTCGCGCTTTTATGAAGGCGGCAAACAGATTTCCCGTGAGACCCTGATTGGGACACTGTTTGCATGAACGAACAGTTCATGCGGGAGGCTATCCGCCTTTCCGTGGCCATGATGCGTCGTGGAAAAGGTGGTCCCTTCGGCGCGGTCGTCGTGTGCGGCGACCGTGTGGTAGGGCACGGTTGGAATGCCGTCACTTCCCGCAATGACCCGACTGCGCATGCGGAAGTCATGGCAATTCGCCAAGCCTGCCGTAATCTGAACCGCTTTCACCTGGAGGATTGCGAAATCTACACTAGTTGCGAGCCTTGCCCTATGTGCCTCGCGGCTATGTACTGGGCGAGGCTCCGCAAAGGGTACTACGCCAATACGCGGAAAGATGCAGCGAGGATCGGCTTCAATGACGCCCTGATTTACCAAGAGGTTGCGCGCCCGAAGTCAAAACGGAAACTCCGCATGGCCCCGCTGTTGCGCGATGAGGCCTTGAAGGCCTTTGCCGAATGGGAGTCCAAAGCGGACAAGCTTCGTTACTGAGACGGGCTTGACTCAGGGTTCTTGGACTAATTTCCTGACTTTACAGTCGATTTGATTCAGCGCGCCGAAATTTCCAGCATTCGCGTGATTGGCAACCGCGCACGATTGATGGTTTGCTGTGGCAACTCGAGCCGGGGTGCGAGGTTCTTCATGCAGTCCCTCACCTTTTCAAGCGTGTTCATCTTCATGAACTTGCACTCACTGCAGTGGCAAGGATCGGCGGGAGCCCGCATGGCGTTGAAAACGGGAGGACAGAGGAATTCTTTGCCTGGACACTCCTTTTGCATACGATGCACGATGCCGGATTCCGTGACGATGATGAACTGCTTCGCCGGGCTTGATTTGCAGTAAGCGATCATCTTTTCGGTCGAGCAAACCGAGTCGGCAAGTTGACGGACCTCGCGGGTGCTTTCCGGATGTACGACGACTTTCGCTTGCGGATACTTCGCTTTCATTTGCGCCAGAACGTCCCGTTGAAACTCGACGTGCACGTAACAATTTCCTCGCCACAGGGTCATAGGGCGCCCCGTCTGTTCCATGACCCATTCCCCGAGGTTTTCGTCGGGGACGAACAGCAGGTCTTTGTCTCGGGGCGCGGCTTCGACAATCTTGACGGCATTACCACTGGTGCAAATCACGTCGCTTAGTTCTTTCACCGCGGCACTGCAATTGATGTACGCAACCGTCCAAAAATTCGGGTTCGTTCTCTGCAGTGCGGCAAGCTGACCCGCCGGACAGCTTTCCTCCAACGAGCAACCCGCGTCCTTGTCCGGCAGGACTACGATTTTGTTCGGGTTCAGGATCTTGGCGGTTTCGGCCATAAAATGGACACCGCAAAAGACGATCACCTCCGCTTGTGTGAGGGCGGCCTGCTGGGCGAGGCCGAGGGAATCTCCCACGTAATCAGCCACATCCTGGATTTCGGGCACCTGGTAATTGTGAGCCAGAATCACCGCATTCAGGCTGCGTTTCAGGTTCGCAATCTCGCGGGACAGCGGCTCAGCTTGCTCCTTCGGCATCGGCTCGCGCGGGGCGAAGCGGTCAACCCCCGGCCATGCTGTCATGCTCGTTTCACTCATCCTCAAAAACCTAATGCTTTGAATTCCCGCCGTCAATGAAGCCTTGACGGAGGTATCGTCGAAGGGGTGCGAAAATGTAACAATTGAACGCTTGCCCTGAGATTGGCATTCCTGATAGTTCTGCGCACCATTGGCACTCACAATCAACGCCCGTGCCACGACTCATTGATACTATGAAGACCGGCAGCAAGCGGAAGACGAACAAACCGGCTACCACAGGGGCCGCACAACTCAAGCTCCGTCTGTGCGAAGCGGAGAAGAAGGCTGAGCGAGCTCACGTGGAGGCTCGCGAGGCTAAAGCCCGGCATAAGAGGGCCCGAAAAGCTTACAAGGAGGCGCGAAAACTCTGCAAAGAATTGCGAAAGCAGTTCAAGGCCGTTGCCAAGGCGTTGAAAGAAACGGGCAACAAACAACTCCTGACCCCGGCAAAACCCAAGACCAAACCTCTCGCAGCTACGTCTGGGCAAGGGCCCGATCCTAAGAGCGTTGCCCCGACCAAACCGGGCGTAGCTTGAGAAAAAGCTCGATCTCTTGCTGTTCAATAATACGGGGCGAGTTTCACCTGGAGTTGCTAGCCACCAATATGGCAGGGTGGGAGAGGTTCTCTTTCGCCCCATGATGGACGGGAGGACGTTCATAGGGCCAAAAATTGAAAATCTGGTCTGCGCTTCTGAAGAAGTCGTGTAAGAGCTGGGATTCTCTCTTTTTGAGCAAACGGCGCAAAGGGCAGAGTAGTATCCGTCTGGCTTCGTTGCGTTCGGAATCGGTCTCCAGGTAGCGATCCAAGACATCGAGGTCTTGAATGTTCCCCATTCTTCTTTGGTAACTAGCAAGTTTTCGCAGTTCCTGCCGTGTCAGGCCGGTCAACCAAGGAGACAGCGCCTCAACCATATAGCGGTATCGTTTGAATGCAATTCTGGTCCGATGGATCGTGCGGAGGTCGCCACGTGTAACGGCCCGGCGGCGGCGGATTACCTGAGCTTGTGCATTCCGTGCTGTCGCATGAGCGCGAACACAAAGTCGTCGTGACGCACCGCGTTTGCAGGCAACCTCGGACAGGGTGCGCGTCAGCAAGGCAACGCAGCGTGCCGGTTCCCCCGCCTTGAAACGTTTTACAGCCTTCGCTGCGGCATTGGTCAGCTCGGTTTCGGCTCTCTGCAAATCTTTAAAGATCAACATCAGCTCGGGAAACCGGGCCTTACGCCTGTCCATCCACAGACGTTTTACGTGGACGTCGCGCAACTTACCCAGCGGTTTCATTTGGGCTTTGAGGACCTTGCAGGAGGACCTGACCTCCCTCGATTTCCCCAGCAACTCCCCCAGTAATAGAAATTCAGAGATTAAACGGCGGGTGGCAACTCTCAATTCATGGACCGCTGTCTCGGACGGTTGCCTCCGGCAGACCCGCGTCTGCTTCCTGTAGGTCAGCCAGCGCGTCTCCAGGGAACGGATCAGGTAGGCCTCCGGGGATTCATACTTGGCCGACGTTTTCTTTTGTCTGGGTGGAGCGCGGAGCAAGCCGGGTTCTTTGGGCTGTTTTGGCACCGGTTTCGATGGGTGCGCGGACGCTCCGGCTATGGGAGATGCTGTCAGCCCGCGTGCGTCAAGACCAGCGGAGATCCCGCTAGTGGCGCCATTATTAGCCGACACTGTCTGCACGACGGGTTGCACGCTGTTCAAAGGACGCAGGTCTGCAGAATTGTCAAATGGAAAAAATCTTCGGCATTGAAGTGTCACGATGACGACATTGGCCTGTAACCAGGGCTAGCGCTGCCCGCCCATGGATTTGGGAAATACCATGGCCGGTTCCGGCTTCCCGACCGTCACTGTATTGTAACAATTTCGCCACAGAGTTGCCACGGCCAACCTTCAGGCTGGCTGCATGATTTTGTGGAGATGGCATTGCTTGGCCTGTTGGGCACTAATCCTGGTGCCAATGGCGCTGGCACAGACAGAAGTTCAGGAAACTCGATTGACTCTTGAAAAGTGGGTGGAGATGCGCGGTGCGATTTCCAAGGCGCGAACCGATTGGCAAACGGATAAGGAGATTCTTGAGCAGACTATCACACTTTACGAGCGGGAGTTGGCATCCCTGGCGGCGCAAATGTCTAATGTATCCACCAATAATGCGCAAGTTTTGAAAGAGAGAGCTGAGGCAATGGAGGACCGGCGGGCATCGGAGGAAGCCATTGATCGGGCACGACAATTTGCGGTGGAATTCGAGGTGAGATTGAAGCAAGTGATGCTGCAGCTGCCTGAGCCATTGCAGGGCATCGTCAGGAAGGAGATAGCTCGCATGCCTGAGAATCCGGCTGACACAAAAATGCTCGCGGCCGAGCGAGTGCAGGTTTGTGTCAGCATCCTCAACGAGTTGGACAAATTCAATAGTGCCGTGAACCTCTTTAGTGAGAAACGGAAAAACGACCGGGGGGAAGAGGTCGCGGTTGACACCGTTTATGTCGGGTTAGGGGCCGCCTATTTTGTCAATGAGGCGAACGATTTTGCAGGGATGGGAGCACCTAGCCTTGCTGGTTGGGAATGGACCGCAAATCCGGAGTTGGCTGCAACAGTGCGCCAGGTCGTCAAAATTTACCGGAGTGAACATGCGCCTTCGTTTGTAAAGCTACCCGTGGTTCTGCACTGAAAGTTCCAAACGAGCAATGAGAATTCAATTTTTTTCCAGGTCACTTGCGTTACTCTCGGTCTGTCTGCCGCTGCTGGTCGAGGCCCAAAGCATCGTTGGCGTGGCTAGCGATGCGGCGGCGGACCTTCAAAAGGCAACCGAGGAGCTGGCGAATGCGCGCGCTGAAATTGAGGCGGCACGCTTGCCGTTAGCGCGTCGAATTACAGAGCTTGAGCAGCAGCTCGTGAGCCGACGGGCCGACCTGGCCAAAGCACAACGCTTTCAGGAAAACCAGTTGGTTGAACTGAACGCTCTCAAATCCGATGCCAAGCGCCTTGCAGATGAAGTGAAATTCACTGACTCGTTGCTGAGCGAATATGCGCGCGCATTTCGTTCGCGCTTAAATTTTGTGGAAGAACCGCGGTATGCCGATTTGTTTAACTCTATCGATGTGGCAGCGGCGTCAGCCGACCTCTCGGCTGCGGATCGGTTCACACGCCGTTCGTCGCTACTAACAGCTGCCTTGGAAAGGATCCAAAATGCCCAGGGGGGTGAGATTATTGAAGGCACGGCTTTGGACAGGCAAGGCCTGGTGCAACCAGGAAAAGTGGCGTTGTTTGGCCCGGTTGCCATGTTTTCCGCGAACGCGGGGGGGTCGGCTGGATTACTGCAGCAGGAACTGAACAAAGCCGACCCGACGATTGCCCAGTTGGATGAAAGCCTCGTCACCGCCACCCGCACGCTGGTTTCGACGGGTTCAGGTGACTTGGTTTTCGATCCGACTCTGGGAAATGCCTTTAGAATGTCCGCTCTTCACAAAAGCCTGTATGAGCAGCTCAAGGAAGGTGGTGTCATCATGATTCCCTTGGTTGGCTTGGGCATCGCGGCGATTCTCCTTGGCATCTATAAGTGGTGGCAATTCAGCCGTGTTCGGGTGGCTAGCGAAACCGACCTGCAGAAAGTGCTGGAGCATATCGAGGCGGGGGAGCAACCGCGGGCACTGGGGTACGCGCGCAGCATCCGCGGGATGGCGGGGGATCTGCTGGTTTCGGCGATTGAGCATGTCGACGACAAAAGGGAGTACATCGAGGAGGTTCTATACGAGAAGATGCTGGGAATTCGCACGAAGCTGGAGCGGGGATTGCCCTTCCTGGCTTTGGCAGCGACCACCGGCCCCCTCCTGGGACTACTGGGAACGGTAACCGGCATGATCGCTACCTTCAAGGCAATTTCCAGTTTTGGAGGTGGCGACCCAAAGATGCTAGCGGCCGGTATTTCCGAGGCGCTGATCTGCACTGCTACAGGTATGGCGGTCGCGATTCCCTCCTTGCTTTTCCACGCCTTTCTCAGCCGGCGGGCCAAAGGAATCATTGGCAGCATGGAGCAAACTGCCGTTGGGTTCGTCAATGGTGTTCCCGAGTCCAAGTATCCGATCGCGCAATAAAACAATAGCACTCAATCCTAACTCACAATGAATGAAATGATTCAGCAAATGTGGCACTCCTGGTCCGAGGGGGGCTTGGTGATGGGAGCCATGGCCTTGCTGGCTGTGGTCATGTATGCAACCGCAGTGAACCTGCTGACTCATTTGCACTACCGGGGTTTGACAAAAGCGGGCGACACGACGGTGCGGGGCTGGGTGGCGAGGCCTGAGGCAGCTCCCCAACGCATTAGAGAGCTGATTAGATACACTCAGGACGACATTCGCTCGGCCCGGGATGTCGAGGGGAGGTTTCGTGAAGTTGAAGCGACCAAAGTTTCCGATGTGGACCGCAGGATAGCATTTCTAAATGTGTTAGTCATTTCCGCGCCCTTGTTCGGTCTGCTGGGTACGGTGCTTGGTATGTTATTGACCTTTAAGGCCATAGGGATCGGTGGCAGTTCAACCTCGGACGTTGTCGCGAAGGGCATTAGCGAAGCCCTGGTGGCGACCCAGACAGGCATGATGGTGGCCATCCCGGGCCTGATTATGGCCACCATGGCCAAGCGTCGGCGTCATGAGTACGTCGCATTCCTCGCGCGTCTGGAGGGCATTACGCTTCGCCATTTCCGGCCTGGCTTCCGCCGCACGATTCCGGCTTCCGTTCCAGCAGTTAGCGGGGAAATTCAGCCCGAACGGATTGGAATCACTTCGCCACAGACCCAGCCCGTTCCAGCATGAGATTACGCCGGTCACTGTCCCAGCCGGATGAGCCGATTGAGCTGAACCTGATTCCGCTCATCGATATAATTATGTTCCTCCTGATTTTCTTTGTCTCCACCACCAGCTTTATGGAGGAGCCAGGGATGAAGGTGGACAAGCCTGCGTCCGGCGGCGCGGGGCAATCCGACAACACCAGCATCATCTTTGTGGTTGGGAGCGACGGTAAGATTTCATTTGATGGCAATGAGGTCGGTCTGGCCGGTGTTCGGCCGACGGTGAAGCGCCTCTGCGCAAAGGAGCCACTGCCAGTGGTAATTCAGACTCATGAAAATGCGCGATCGGGCGTGATGGTGCGAATTGTGGACGAGGCAATGATGGGTGGCGCCAAGGATGTGAGCCTCGCGGCCGAGCGGGGTTGAAATCAAATGAAAACCAGACACTCGAGCGCAGTCGCAACCGCATGAGATTTCGACGCACTCTTGAAGAAGCCGATGAACCGATTGAGCTGAACCTGATTCCGCTCATCGATATTATTATGTTCCTCCTGATCTTCTTCGTATCGACGACGAGTTTTATTGAGGAGCCTGGTGTTGATGTTGCGAAGCCGAGGTCGGCCAGTGCCAGACTGCTGGATAAGAACAGCATTATTTTTGCGGTCACTCCGGATGGCAAGGTGGCTTACGGTGGCACGGAAATCGGCTTGGGAGGTGTCAGGCCGACCGTGAAGCGACTTTGCGCAAAAGAGCCACTGCCAGTGGTAATTCAAGCGGATGACAATGCACGATCCGGCACGGTCATTCGCGTTATCGACGAAGCGAAATTGGGGGGGGCAAAGGATGTCAATATCGCCACTGAGAAGAGCTAATTGGGTACCGGCATGCGCAAAGTCTACGAACATGAGAAGAGCGGATTGGGCCTGGCTCTTTCTGTCTTTGCCTCGGTTGCGTTCACAGCGATGCTTTTTGGTTTAATTCCCTTCGCGCACCGGCTCAACAAACCGGAGAGGACCCTTGAGCTCGTCAGAACCACCGCCATCGAAATGCCCCAGCAGGTTGAGGAAGCACCGCCGCCGGAGATTCAACCTGAGGTGAAGCCCCCAGAGGCGCTGCCTGAACCCCAATTAGCAGAGGCACAGCATCAAATTCCACTAAGTGCAGATCTTGAAGTGGCGACCGGGGCAGGGGGTGCCTTGGCGGGTTTCGGAAGCGAGATCCGCTCCCTGACGGCAGTGACGGAAATTCAGGACGAAGCCTTTGACGTGGCGGAGTTGGAGAAACGACCAGAGGCGGTGTCGCAGGTCGCCCCAGTGTATCCCCCTGAGTTGCGCAAGGCGAAAATCGAGGGACGGGTGACGCTCGTGTTTGTCCTCGATGACACCGGTCGGGTGGAAGATCCCCGAGTTGAAAACTCTTCACGACCCGAATTCGAAAAACCAGCCTTGGACGCAATTCGAAAATGGCGTTTCAGGCCCGGCATGAAGGATGGTCAGCCTGTGAGGACGTACATTCGCCTTCCGATGAGTTTCCATGTCACGACGGGATAGGATGCAAAACGGTTTCTCGCTTTTGTTTGAGAATGTCAACGACCTTGCGGACGGCCTTAACGCCGAGCCAAGAGGCAGCCGAAATCTTATGAGACGATACTGGAAGCTAATGGCAGTTTTGAACGTGGTTTTCGGCCTCGTGGCGAGCACGCCGCTGATTGCCGCGAAGAAGCCTGCCAAAGAGAACAATACTGCGCCGACCACCTTCGTGCCTGTGCCTGAGGGCGATGATTTGGCGACGATTTGGAATGATCCAGAGTTTACCAAGCGACTCCTTGGCTCTTATGGTTTTGCGACTGAGATCGAACCTCGGATGTCACCAGAGGAGTTGCAGACTTACCGCGACAAGGTCGTGCCGTTGGTCCGTGGCGATCACGATAAGGCAATTACGGATCTTACGGCGTTGGTTAAACCTGGCGCGAGCGCCATCTTCGACTTCACCCTGGGGAACCTTTTCTTCCAAGCTGAAAACTTGACCAACGCCGTCAAGCATTTCGAGGCAGCGATCACAAAGTTCCCCGATTTCCGCCGGGCTCATCAGAACCTGGGGTTTGCCCTGGTCCGAGATGGCAAGTATGCAGAAGCGGTGAAACCGCTGACACGAACCATCGCGCTGGGGGGCGGAGATGGAAAGGTATTCGGGTTGCTGGGGTTTGTTTACACCAGTATTGGACGACATGTTTCCGCGGAGGCGGCTTATCGTCAGGCATTGGTATTCGAGCCCGAAAACATCGAGTTTAAGCTGGGCCTGGTGAAGGGTTCGATTGCCACCGCGAATTATGACTATGCTCTCGCCTTGCTGGACGAGCTGATCAAGGAGCATCCCGATCGAGACAGTCTTTGGTTATTGCAGGCAAACATCTACATCCAGATCGAGAAACCTGCCAAAGCCGCAATCACGCTCGAGTTGCTGCGACGCGCTGACAAGGCCAATGCAAGATCTCTTTATCTGCTCGGGGATCTTTACATGGCCCAGGATTCGTCTGATCTCGCGCTGGGTGCCTATCTGGCGGGCTTGAAGAAGGATCAAAACCAGGACACGGCCAGGGCTTTGCGTGCCGCGCAGATCCTGGTTAGCCGCGGGGCATGGGTTGAAGCCGAGAAGCTGTTTGCTGCAGTCAGGAGTGCTCCTGCGGTGCCTTCCGGGGCTGATGAACTGAAACTGCTTAAGCTCGAATCCAAAGTGGCGATGTCCACAGGCGCCGGTCAGAAGGCGATTGAAACTCTGGAGGAAATTGTAAAAAAAGATCCTCTTGATGGCGAAGCGCTGATGCTGGCGGGGGATTACTATGCCAAGAACGGACACCTGGAAAAAGCGGAGTTTCGATACCAAGCGGCTGCGGGTATCGAGGGTTTTCAAGCAGATGCGCTGGTAAAGCACGCGCAGTTACTGGTGCAATCTCAGAAATACGCGCAAGCCGCGGAATTATTGAGGAAGGCACAGAAAGTGGAGTCCCGCGAAAATGTGCAGCGCTACCTGGAGAAGGTGGAGCAATTGGCTCGGACCGTCCACTCATGAGATCAACCCAAGGACATTACCTAATTGCCAACATTCATGCGAGCAGAACCCTTTTGCATTCAGCCTCGTTGCAGAGGAAACCGCTTGGAAGAATGGTCGGCTCGTTGTGAACGGGTTGGTTTCTGTTTTGGCTGGCAGGTGTTTTTGGCGTTTCTGTTGGTAGTCATTGGCGTTACGGCGTCCGGACAGGAAACGGGTTCAATCACCGGTCTCGTGATAAGCAGCTGGGATGCCTCCCCCCTGCCCAATGCCACGATAACGGTTCGAGGCACGACGCTGGCCACTCAAACCGACGTGGATGGCCGTTTTGCGATCAGTGGTGTGCCCACAGGTGATCATATCTTGCGCTTCTCAAGATCTGGCTTTGTCGCCAGTCTCGCAACTGAGGTGCGGGTTCTGCCGGGCCAAACCACGACGGTGAAAGGCAACCTCCGTCCGGAATTCTATGAGATGGAGGAGTACGAAGTTAGGGCTGAAGAGTTTACCCAGCAGACGGAGCAGATCCTGATCGAGAGGCAGAACGCGGTCGGCATGATGGACGCGGTCGGCTCCGATACATTCAAGAACCTGGCGGTCGGCGATGCCGCTGGAGCCCTGAGCAAAGTGACCGGCGCAACCGTCGCGGATGGCAAGTACGCCGTTGTCCGCGGTTTGGCGGATCGTTATACGTTTACGACGCTTAACGGAATGGAGCTACCCAGCGCGGACCCGGATCGGAAGGCCTTCCAGCTGGATCTGCTTCCTTCGAGTTTCATGGAGAAGATGGATGTCAACAAGACGTTCACTCCGGATATGAGTGGCGGATTTGCCGGGGGCTCGATAGACATCCAGACCAAAAGTTTTCCAGAAGACTTTGTTTTCGAATTCCGGCTGGGTACCGCGTATAACACCCAATCCAGTTTACGGGACGATTTCGCATCTTCGGATCGAAGTTCGACTGATTGGCTGGGCTTTGACGACGGTTTGCGGGCCATGCCCAGCGCGGCGGCCAATTCGAATCCCAGCGGCACGCAAGTATTGCCCAACGAGGTTAAACACTCCTTTGAATCCAGCCAATTTGCCCCGGTGGCGATGGATTCTCCCCTGGATGCTTCCCTTTCCCTTTTGTTTGGGGATTCGGAGGATATTCGGGGTATGAAGCTGGGTTACCTGGCCGGGTTCAACTACAAGAATGAATACCGCTTTTATGACGGCGGGTTGGTGCGCAGTTATGATCAAGGCGGACAAGTAGTTCAGATCGACAAAAGCGACACTCGCGGAGTTATCGACTATCAGTGGGGGGCCTTGGCCAACCTAAGTTTGCAGATGAACGAAAGGCACGAGCTCAAATTTAACTTCATGTATATTCAGTCTGCGGAGGATGAAGCCCGGCGCCTCCAGGGACAAGACGGTGATGTGACGAGTGTTGCCGCCGGGACCTACACGGACCAATCGATTCTGCGTTGGACGGAGCGAAACCTCACCTACTTTCAGCTTGCGGGCGGTCACGATTTTCCGGAGTTGAATCAAGTTCGCCTGGATTGGGGTGCTTCCCACTCGACGACAACCCAGGAGGATCCCGACTACCGTATCTTCCAGTTTTATGCGGACCCGCAAAATGACTACTACAACCCGGAGATTAGCTCTGCTACGCCGAGTTATCCGACACGATACTGGCGCGATCTTCAGGAGGATAATGACAATGTGCGGGGCGATCTTACAATCCCCTTGCCCTCCGCCAATTCCCGGGATAATGCCCTCAAGACCGGGGCTGCCTATAGCCTTTCTGAGCGTGACTTTGCTCAGCGAGGCTTTTCGATTCGACGTCAATCCTCGGCTCATCCCTTCTATCACGATGGCGACCCGAACGAATGGATGGCGGAGGAAAACCTGGAATACGTGAATGCTAGAAACTTTCCCGCAAACCTGACTTACACAGGGCAGCAGACGATCAACGCCGGTTACCTGATGACCGATTGGAATGTGGTGGAATGGCTGCAATTCATTGGCGGGATGCGATACGAGGAGACCCATATCAGCATTGACTCCTTCAACCTCACTCAAAACCGGCCGAACCCTTCTGGCAGTATCAGGCAGAACGACCTGCTGCCTTCGGTGGCTGCGATACTGCGGTTCAATGACAAAGTCGACTTGCGGGCGGCCTGGTCACAAACAGTAGTGCGGCCCACGTTCCGCGAAATTGCGGATGTGCCCATCTACGATGTAACGCAGAATCGGACGATCTCCGGCAACCCTGACCTGGAGATCTCCGATAGCGCGAATTATGACTTGCGGCTCTCCTGGTATCCCCGGCCGGGCGAGGTTCTTTCCGCTTCTGTGTTCGCAAAGAAGATTGATGGGCCTATTGAACAATCAGTAGAAACCCTGGACAACTCCAATATCAGTTACGAGAACTTTGAGCAGGCGGACGTCTTTGGCTTTGAAGCCGAGGTTCGGGTCAGACTTGACCGGGTATCGGATTCTTTGGAGGCATTTTCAATCGGCGTGAATGGGGCCTACATTGAGTCTGAGGTGCCTTTGACCAAGGATCAAAAGATAAACCGTGCCTTTTATGGGGAACACTCCTCAACACGGCCCCTCTATAGCCAGCCCTCCTATATCGTCAACGGGGACTTGACCTGGGACCACCAGGCGACAGGAACCACCGTGACCCTGTCTGGTGGGGTGGTGGGAGAAAGCCTGACCCTGGTTGGTTTGGCTAAACCCGACGAATTCATCCAGCCAGCACCCGAACTGAACCTCTATATTCGCCAGCGTATTGGCAAACACTGGGATGTTCGGTTCACGGCCAAGAATCTGCTGAACCCAGATCACGAGATCTCGCAAACCTGGCCGGAGATGGGCAAGACAGTGTTAAGGAGCTACACGAAGGGAGTCACGTTGGGATTATCAGTGGGCTGCGAATTCTAGGTGGCCGTTGCGTGATTGTAACCTACCCGTCGTAATCTCTCCACAGAGTTTTGAGAGTCTAACCCTGGTGTTCTTGGTCCATTGCCTAAAAGCGGGCTAAGACCCGGACATATTTGTAAAACTGTAAACCCAGGAATTGTTAAATGATACACTTGCGAAAACAGACCTTGGCCCTCGTCTTTGGCAGCTTCTTAGGCTGCGCCGCTGTGCACGGTGCGCTAGTCCCCGTGACGAGCGATATTGCCGCGGGCACGACTCAAACTTGGTACGCCACCAACACCTATCTTTTGAACACTATTATTTATGTTCAGAGCAATGCGGTTTTGAATATTGAGGCTGGTACGGTGATATACGGGGCGACCAATGTGACGGTGGCGCGGACGGATATTCCGAATTTGGTATCGGCGTTGTGGGTGACGCGCGGGGGTAAGCTCGATGCGCAGGGAACGGTGGATAAGCCGATCATTTTCACGGCGGAGGGGGACGATTTGGCAGGGAGGTATGGGCCAAGCGATACCGGGTTGTGGGGTGGTGTCGTGCTGATGGGGAAGGGGCTTCTGAACACGGCCAAGGACGTGGTGGGCAATGCGGCCAGTCCGAAGCACGACGTGTATGAAGGGGTAGACGGACCGGGGCCGAACGGGGAACACATCTTTGGGGGTGGGGACGACGAGGATAGTTCTGGGGTGCTGAAGTATGTATCGATTCGGCATGCGGGCAACGAGTTTGCTCCCGCCAGCGAACTTAATGCGTTGACGATGGGTGCTGTGGGGCGTGGGACGGTGGTAGAATATGTGGAGACGTATGCGGGGTCGGATGATGGTTTTGAGTGGTGGGGAGGGGCGGTTAACGGCAGCCACCTGGTGTCGGCGTTTTGCGAGGACGACGATTTTGATACGGACCAGGGGTATCGTGGGACCAACCAGTTTTTGTTCGCGATTAAGTACCCCGGGGTAGGGACTGGGGACAGTCGTGGTTTTGAGAGTGACGGCGACTTGAATCAGTCGGCCAGAGGGGAACAGCCCTTGAGCAAGTGGGTGGTGTACAATGCGACGTTGATTGGGCGAGGGAAGACCGAGACGTCCGGGGGATTGGGGGTGGCGTGGAACACGCGTGATGAATCGGCGCCCAACGTATTCAATTCGGTGTTTGCGGGTTGGAATCAGGGGCTTAAGCTGGACACGGATGGGTTGTTGCACTTTACCAATAGCCTTGTGGAGGCATTCGTGGAAAACAACCTATGGGATGTGAACACAGGATCGGACGCTGCTGGGGCATTTTTGTTTACGACGGCAGGTTTTGCGAACAGTGTTGAGGATGCGAAGTTAGGTGGGGTGAGTTATCTACCGGATGGGAAATTGGACCCGCGTCCACAGTCGGGGAGTCCTGCGTTAGGGAATGTCAAGTCTGGGGCGCCGGTGGAGGTGAGCTATCGAGGAGCGTTTTCAGGTCCGACGGATAACTGGGCAGATGAATGGACGACCTTGGCCAGGCTCGGTTACCTGGCACCGGCACAGCCCGCGCCTTCGATGCTGATAGCGAACTATGAGAGTGGATTCTTAAGATTCTCAATCCTTTCGCAGACTGGCTACCGTTACTCCCTACAAACCTCGGCAACTATCGTCCCATCGGGTTGGAATACAATTAGTACAATGAGTGGAACCGGCCAGGTTTTAGAGTTTCCACCCATAGCAACAAGTGACCCCACCGGTTTCTTCCGAGTTATGGTGGAGTAGACTTACGAATCAATGGAAGCGAAGACGAGGGAGGCTGTTTGCCTCCCTCGTTGACTTTGGTGCGGTTGGCAGGGTGCGGTGACCTGGTTCCGCGAGGTACGTTTGGGCGGCCATGTTGAACCGTGGGACTCCCGCGCGAGTCGTGCTCTGGCAGATTAGCGAGTCTTGCCTCTGATCCAATACCAGTTGGGCACGCTGAGGGTGCGGTCCAGCTGGCAGGAGGAGGAGACGCTGGACAAGCCATGGCAGAGCGTGCTCGGAGGCGTTTTCGTCAAACTGCTAACTGGAGGGTTGGACCTCTATTTGTCGGTCGGACCAGAGGACTGAGGGGTGGTGGTTGACGACAGTGGCGTGATGCCCGCATAGACTGGAGTATTGGAAGAGAGAAGTGGACCGGAGGTTGCGAGGAATGGGAGTGTTCTTTCTGAATTAACGTTGGTGTCACCTGTTCGCCATCTTGTGCCGCTAGCCTGGCCGGGAATGAAAGCCGCGAAAAGAGTTTTAATTCTCACCGCCAGTTTTGGCGACGGTCACAATGCCGCTGCTCTGAACCTTCGGGAGGCGATTGAATTACTCGCTCCGGAAGTCAAAGTCGACGTGGTTGACGCTTTCGCCTCCGCCTACGGCATGCTCAATACCGTGCTCAGAAGTTCCTACCAAGGTATCGTG
Organism: Verrucomicrobia subdivision 3 bacterium UBA6082; assembly: GCA_002428665.1. GTDB lineage: Bacteria > Verrucomicrobiota > Verrucomicrobiia > Limisphaerales > UBA8199 > UBA6082. Next base: position 111,089 of record DIXK01000094.1, on the reverse strand, counting down.
CGTTACGCTCCATTAATTTGGCGAGGAGTATTCTCGATGCTTGACCGACCTGGTTTGGTGAGGCGCCAGATGAAGACGATGCTGAAAGTCCGGCAGGGCCTGATGGCAATTTTGCGCGACAGCAATCCAGACGTGGTAGTCTCCACTTATCCCGCCTACTCCCATCTGATTGAGCAAATCTACACGGAGCATGCCAGCCGACCATTTCGGCTGGTCACGATTGTTACGGATTCGATCAGCATCTGTTCGGCTTGGTTTAGTGCACCGAGCGATGCCTATGTTGTTGCTAACGAACCGACCGCGAAGGTCCTTTGCGGGAAAGGCGTGACTCCTGGTTTGATCGAGGTACTTGGATTTCCAGTTAGTTGCGCATTTGCGCAGGACCGAATGGCATTAGCTCCAACACACACCGCGATCCGGCAAAAGGTTCTTTACGTGATTAATACCGGTAAGGCCAAGGCGGGCAAGACGATTGATCGATTGCTTAGGCTCGAGAATGTTGACCTCACGATCACCGTAGGTCGTAATGCGAACCTCAAGGCGAAGTTGGCTCGGCGGTTAGACGATTACGGAGACCGAGTTCGTATCCTTGGTTGGACCAACCAGATGCCTTTTTTGCTGCTTTCACATCATTTAGTCATTGGAAAAGCTGGTGGTGCGCTGGTGCAGGAAGCCATTGCCGCCCGATGTCCAATGATTGTCAACCAAGTCATTCCCGGCCAAGAACAGGGCAACGAGGAACTGATAAGACATTTCAGTTTTGGAGCTGTAGCTCGTAGGGATAAGGAAATTCTACACTTGGTCGAAAAGGCATTCGCCCACCAGTCCCGACGGTGGTCTGAATGGGTTGCGAATCTGGAGAAGATCAGCCGGCCCGCCGCCGCGATTCAGATCGCGAGATTCGTTCTGAAACAGTGCGAGCATCCAGACGGCTTTCGGGCTAATAGGGAACACTTCGGGACGATTCTCGGGCCTCGGAGCCCCGCCCGCCCGGGAGGCTCTCGAGCGGCACGGGTTCTCTTGTGCGACTTTCACATACACACCAATTACTCGGACGGTCGGATGACTTTGCCCGAAGTAATCGATTTCTATGGCCGCCGCGGATTCGATTGCATCTGCATCACTGACCATGTTGCCGACCCTCGACGGATGAAAGGAAAGTTCACAAAACTGCTCAACTACACCCTGGCTACCGGGCAACTGGAAGAGTACTTTCAGGTCATCGAGAGCGAGCGACGGAGGGCCTGGCGAAAGTACGAAATGTTGGTTATGTCAGGGCTTGAATTCAACAAGGAGGGTCTTGTGCGGAAGACTTCTGGCCATCTGCTCGGAATCGGTCTGGCCGGGCCTGTGGATCCATCACTCGACTATGTTCAAATGATCGCTCGCATTCACGCCCAGGGAGGCCTGGCTGTCGCCTCTCATCCTCACGTGTCAGAGAGTGAGTGGGGCAAGAATACGCTTTTTCTCTGGGAGAATATGAACATGTTTGTCCCCATTATCGATGCCTGGGAAATCGCAAACCGCAACGACCTATTTGCGCCTGCCGGATTCAAACGCTTGGCGTTCTTAGCCAACAGCGATTTTCACAAGCCAAAGCACATATACTCCTGGAAGACCCTGCTGCAATGTGAAAAGCACCCTGAGGCAATCAAAGACTGCATCTGCAGAAACGAAAACGTCGCCATCACGATCTACCGCGACAACATGGCGCGGGAGTCCCTTTACATAGCGTCCAATGTTGCCATGAAACGCCCGGGTTCGAAGCCTGTAATTGATTTGCCACTGCATCGATTGGGGGATGGCTTGCCTGTCACCAGCGAAACAATGTCGTAACTAAAGCTCAAACCGAAACGTCGGGTGCTGGAACAACGTCTGGTTGTTGGAGTAATAAATGAATTTCACTTTCAACGGTCGAAAGACACATTTCACTTGTCGAGTCATCTCGAAGACGTCACCCGATTTGTCTGTCCACGCGGTAACTCAGTGAGGCCGGACCTTGGTCAGTTTGTGTCTGTAACATGAACGTAACATTTGTGCCACCTATTTGTGACTGAGCTGTAACATTTTGACGTATGATGAGTTCAAGAGGAAAATCTGAGAGAGACTGTAATAGTTACACACCAGTGTTTCGCGAATGAAGTTCGATGGTCGTCGGTTCATTGTTTTAAGGCTTTTAAAATGAGTGCGCGATGCTACCTTGTTACAGTGGTGGTCATAGCAAGTCTAATCAGCTATGACTTTCCCGCCGCCGCAGGCACAATCACGATCAAAGGTTCGGATACTTTGGTAATTCTCTCCCAGAAATGGGCACAGCATTACATGAGCATGAATCCCCAGACCAAAATCCAAGTCACTGGTGGAGGATCTGGGGTTGGCTTGGCAGCTCTGCAAAACAACAATACTGACATCGCTAACGCCTCGCGGTCGATACGGCCTGCAGAACGTGCCGCGTGCATCAAGGCGTTCGGGAGAAACCCCCGGGAATACAAAGTGGCCCTCGACAGCTTGCTTGTCTATGTGCACCCTTCGAATCCTATCGATGAGTTAAGTCTGGAGCAACTGCGCGCCATTTATACGGGAAGGATAAGAAATTGGGAGCAGCTTGGTGGCCTGGACAGCCCTATCTCGCTCTACAGTCGCGAAAACAGTTCTGGAACATATGAGTTCTTCAAGGCCCATGTGCTGAAAGGCCGCGATTTTATTGCCACGGCTCAGACCATGCCTGGCACGGCGGCTGTAATTCAGGCGGTCGCAAAGGAGCCTAATGGAATTGGTTACGGTGGAGCGGCTTATGGGCATGGAGCCAAGCACTTGAGGATAAAGAAAACCCCCACCTCTCCAGCCATCGAGCCGTCGGAGGAAAACATACTGAGTGGACAGTATCCGATATGGCGCTTTTTGTTTAATTACCTGAATCCTGCGAAAGATAAAGGGGAAATAGGTGATTTCCTTCATTGGGTGCGTAGTGACGAAGGTCAAGCAGTTGTTAAAGAGGTCGGTTATTACCCCCTTCCACCTGACCATCGCGTAGCGCAAGATGATAGAAAGAGGCCAGATTGAATTCTGCTCCTTTCGGCTCTTTCGCTTTGGCTGGAGGAGTGCTGGAGGACCGCCAAGGTTTAGCAGCCCATCAATGTGTGATTCACAACCATGATTAGCAAACCCAGCATAGGCTGGATTGGGATTAGGCGCGGTCATCGGGCCAAACTAGTGGAATGGCTCGTGGAGAGGATGGTCTTTGCCGTCTCCCTGGTGGCAATCCTGATGGTGATGCTCATCTTTGTGTTTATCGGGCGCGAAGCATTGCCAGTAATATTGGGGCAGGTGAACTCGGGCTTTGCGCAGCAACCAATTCCAGTCGAGCAGATGGATCGGATGCCGCCGAAAGAACTCCAGAAATACTTGGAGCTTTCTCCAAAACAATATGCGGAGATGGATCGTGAGACGCTGCAGGTACTGATGGAGTTGAAGATAGAATCGGCACAGGCGGTAAGCGGGAACCCGGATGCAGGTGTTAACAGTGCCGGTTGGCGGAATCTGCTTGGCCCGCGGCAATGGAACGGTTACACGAAACCGGAATACATTTGGCAACCGGTTTCAGAGATCCCCAAGTACAACCTGGTGCCGTTGATTATTGGGAGTCTGAAAGTCACCGTGGTGGCTTTGCTGTTTGCGGTGCCTCTGGCCCTTGGCGCAGCCTTGTATGTTTCTCAACTGGCCCGGCCACGCGTGCGTGAGGTGATTAAACCTGTCATTGAATTACTAGCCGGCATTCCGTCAGTAGTACTCGGCTTCTTCGCGTTGATTGTCATGGCCAGCGCTCTGCAGAGGGTATTCGGATATGAGTCCCGACTCAATGCGCTTGTGGCTGGCATGGCGCTCGGCATTTCGGTGATCCCCGTGGTGTTTTCTATTGCCGAAGATGCCTTTACCAGCGTTCCGCGCAGTTACGTGCAAGCCGCACTAGCACTTGGTGCCTCTCAATGGAAAGCAGCTTGGCAGGTCGTGCTGCCAGGCGCGCTGCCCGGTGTCTTCGCAGCTGTGGCTTTGGGATTCGGCCGGGCTATTGGTGAAACGATGATCGTGTTGATGGCTAGCGGCAACGCAAGCATTGTTTCTCCAAGCCTCTTGGATTCGACGCGTACCATCACAGCGACAATTGCGGCTGAACTCGGTGAGGTGGTGTTTGGCAGTGCCCACTATCGCATTCTGTTCCTGATTGGCGTTTTGCTTTTTGTTGTCACTTTTCTGACGAATCTTACGGCGGACCTGGTGATGCATCGGCTTAAGCATAAGATGGAGGGTAAACACTAATGCCTGATTCGGTCCTTACTGCCAGTGACCCATCAGTTCGTCCGTTTAGAGCCGTTCGGCGTGATTGGGCCTCGGTGACGGGGACTGCGTCGACAGCGGTAGCGACGCTTCTGATTGTTGCGATATTGGGGATCATCCTTGGCAATGTTGTGTATCACGGGGCGCCGTACCTTTCCTGGCGTTTTGTGACCACTGGGACCGCCACCGACATGTTTGATGTGGGGAAGGCCGGCATTCTGCCAATGATTTTCGGCACGACCGCCAGGGTCTTGATTATGACGATTTTGGTCCTGCCTGCAGGTGTGTTGACGGCAATCTATTTGACTGAGTATGCCCGTATCAACTCGCCATTGACCCGGCTGATTCGCGGTGCGGTCAATAATCTCGCTGGGGTGCCCTCGATCGTGTTCGGCCTTTTCGGCGCTGGCTTTTTTGTTCAGTTCCTGGGCGGGCATATGGATGCCGCCTTCTATGGAGGCCAGGAGGCCACTGTATGGGGCAAACCTGCTTTGATTTGGGCATCGGCCACCTTGGCGGTGATGACACTGCCGGTGGTGATCGTGGCTACAGAGGAGTCTTTGCGGGCCATCCCTCAAGGGTTGCGTGAAGCGTCGCTGGCGTTGGGAGCAAGCAAGTTGGAGACAATACTCAAAATTGTCTTACCGCAGGCTGTGCCGGGGATTTTAACCGGTGCCATCCTCGCCATTGGTCGTGCTGCCGGAGAAGTTGCTCCGATCCTGTTTACCGGAGCCGCCTACTACATGGCTAATCTTCCTAAGTCGCTTCATGACCAGTTTATGGACCTCGGTTATCACGTGTTTATCCTTTCCACGCAATCGCCCAACGTGGAAAAGACCGAACCCCTGCTTTACGCCACTGTGCTGGTCCTTCTCATCCTGACTTTCCTATTAAACATCGCCGCCGTTTTTGTCCGTGCCCGAATGCGGAGGAAAATTAGGATGCTGCAATAAAGATCATGGTTGAGATTCCAATACCCAAAGTCACTTTGAACAGCGCAATCGCTGCAGCGAACGCCCCAGCCCTACCGCTCATCGAGATTTCAGAGCTATCGCTGTTTTACGGGACAACACAGGCACTTAAGAATATCTCGCTGACTATTGGCCACAAGGTCGTGACTGCGTTCATTGGTCCTTCGGGTTGCGGTAAGTCCACATTGTTGCGATGCCTTAACCGGATGAATGACCTCATCGACAACGTCCGTATTGAAGGTTTCATCAAGATCGGTTCCCAGGACATCAACAGTCCGGATGTGGACGTGATTGAACTGCGCAAGCGAGTCGGGATGGTTTTTCAGAAATCAAATCCCTTCCCTAAGTCCATCTATGAAAACGTGGCTTACGGCCTGCGGTTGCAGGGGATCAGCAGGAAATCTGAGTTGGACCAAATTGTAGAAGAGAGCCTGAGGCAGGCTGCGCTCTGGGATGAAGTCAAAGACCGGATGCAAAGCTCAGGGTTGGGCCTTTCAGGGGGCCAACAACAGCGGCTTTGTATCGCCCGGGCGATTGCCATCAAGCCAGAAATTATCCTTATGGACGAACCCGCCTCGGCTCTAGACCCTATAGCGACCTCTCGGATTGAGGAGCTCATTTTGGAATTGAAAAAGGACTTCACCATCGTCATTGTCACCCACAATATGCAGCAGGCCGCGCGGATCTCTGATTTTACGGCCTTTTATTACCTCGGTGAACTCATCGAGTTTGGCGCTACTTCCAAGATCTTTACCAATCCGGCCAAGCGACAAACCGAAGACTACGTGACTGGCCGGTTTGGATGATTTTTTATTGATCTATGCAAACCCACTTCGAAAAAGAGCTATCCGGCCTGAGAGACAAATTGCTCACGATGGCCAGTCACGCGGAATCCGCTGTTCGCCAGGGCGTGGAGGCCTTGATGACCCGGAACGAGAGCCTGGCTCAGGGTGTGAAGAAGGGAGACGATGTTATCGACGGGTTTGAAGTGGAAGTGGATGACATTGCCGTTCACCTCCTGGCTAAGGCCCCGCTGGCCAGTCATTTGCGCCTGATCACGGTTGCCATGAAGGTTTCGCAGAATCTGGAACGGGTGGGCGATGAGGCGTCACAAGTTGCGAAGCGGGCAATTCTGCTAATTCAGGAACCACCTCTTAAACAAGTGGCGATTATTCCTCAGATTGCGGAAATGTCTCTGGAGATGCTTAAGGCGGCCTTGGACGCTTTCGTAAACCAAGATGCGGCCGCGGCCCGAAACCTCATCCCAATGGACCGCCAGGTGGATGAGCTCAATCGTCAAATCTATCGCGACCTGGCCAACGGGATGATGGAACATCCAGACACTGTCCCCCGGGCTCTCAACTTGATCGTGGTGGCCAAAAGTCTGGAGCGGGTCGGTGATCATGCTAAGAATATTGCCGAAGAGGTGGTATTCTTGTGCGAAGCCCAGGACATTCGGCATGCTGCGAGATAGTTGCTATTGCGGACTTCAATTGGCTTGGCAGATGCCGTCAGTTTCGCGGATGTCACTTGATTGTAGCATATCCGTCCCTAAATCGAAACCTGCAGTAGGTAGTTACGAAGCCATGCTGAAGAAGATACTGGTGGTGGAAGACGATCCTGAAATGGTGGAGTTGCTCCGGTTCACCTTGCGCAGTGCGGGCTATTCGGTTGGGACGGCTCGGGATGGAATCGAGGGCATAAAGAAAGCTCGGACGATGCGACCGGACCTCATCCTGCTGGATTTGATGTTGCCTGAGTTGGACGGTTTTGCGGTCTGCGAGACCTTACGCCGGAGCGATGACTCCGCCTCAGTGCCCATTTTGATACTATCGGCAATGTCCAGCCAGATGGCCCGGTTCACTGGACTCGGGGCAGGTGCAAACGATTATTTGGTGAAACCATTTAGCCCACGTAATTTGCTCGTTCGTGTTCGCCAGCTAATCGGTTATGAAGAGAGGCTGGAGCCGGCATCATGAACAGACAACGCTCTGAAAGTCTGTCGGAAAGTGGTGGGGGGAGTCTGAGCGAGTAACCTTATTGCCAAGAGGAAACTGTCGAGTGAAATCGAAGATACTTGTCGTGGACGACGAACCCGAGGCGGTTGAATTGGTGGAGTTTAACTTGCGTCAGGCTGGATTCGACGTTGTTGCCGCCGCAGATGGGACCGATGCTCTTAAGAAGGCCAGGTCGGTTTTGCCAAGCCTGATCGTTCTGGATCTCATGCTGCCGGAGATTGATGGTTTGGAAATCTGTAAGTTGCTTCGCCGAGATTCGGCTACCGCCCGGATTCCGATCATCATGCTGACAGCAAAAGCCGCCGAGATCGACCGGATTATCGGGCTGGAACTCGGAGCAGACGATTATGTCACCAAGCCCTTTAGTCCAAGGGAGTTGATCTTACGGATACGGAAGATTCTGGACCGGGGACGAAATCAGGGCGACGAGGTCGACCGGATGGTATTTCGTGAATTGCTTATCGATCTGCCGCGGCACCTCGTAAGTTGGCGGGGTAAGAACATCGAGTTAACGGCAACTGAATTCAAACTGCTAACGGTTTTAGCTCAGAGGAAAGGTCGGGTCCAATCCCGAGATCAATTGCTGCGGGATGTTTGGGAGTACAACAGTCTCATTGACACCCGAACGGTGGATACCCACATGCGTCGGTTACGCGAAAAACTGGGGCCGGCCGCAAAATTCCTCGATACGGTTCGCGGAGTTGGCTACCGTTTTGTGGTAACTTAGAGGCTCCATGTGCGTACGTTCGCGACTCGTATAGGCAGTCTCCCAAGCGGTGCCTAAACTCGAATGCTCTGGCCATTATTGACCTTATTCGTTGCCATCGCTGCAGTGGGCGTGCACCTGTGGTGGCGATCCCGATTTTCTCGATTTCGACAACAAGCCGAAGGCGAAATCGACCAGTTTCGGAATCACCAGAAGGAAAAGGACCTGGAAAATCGTTCCCGGGAAGCCGCGCTGTTCGATAGCATGGTGGAAGGGGTGGTGTTGGTCGATGCCTCCGGACGGGTTCAATTAGCCAACCGTGCCTGTGTAAGCCTGTTTGGTCTGATGGGGCAAATGGAGGGAAAATCCTTAATGGAGGTATTTCGGTTGCACGAACTGGCGGAGGTGGTTGAGTCAGTGGGTGCCAGAGCCCAACTGGTGGCCCGGGAATTAAGGGTCACCCGGCCGGTGGAACGTTGGGTGGAAATCAACGGAACTGCCCTGATTAGCCCGTCAGGAGCACGGATCGGCACGATGTTGGTTTTTCATGATGTTACCCGGCTCAAGCAACTTGAACGAACTCGCGAGGAATTCGTAGCAAATGTCAGCCATGAGTTGCGCACGCCTTTATCCTTGATCAAGGGCTACGCCGAGACACTCCTGGACGGAGCCAAAGACAATCCGGCTGTCGCCGGCAAGTTCATTCAGATAATTGATCGAAACGCCGAACGTCTCAGATTGCTGATCGAAGATCTGCTGACCATCTCCGAAATTGAGTCTGGCCGTGTCCGGCTGAATTTGGCTGCAGTTCGCCTTCGGTCGTTAGTGGACAAGGTCTTGAGCGATTTCGCAGGCCGCGCCGAGGCGCGGCGGGTTCGATTGGACAACCAGGCGCCGGACTTGACGTTGCGGGCGGACTCAGAGCGATTGGAGCAAGTACTTGGGAACTTAGTCGGTAACGCGGTGAAGTATGGTCGCGCCGACGGCCACGTGACGGTATCAGCCACAATAACCTCAGCGGGGCAAGCCGAAGTCACTGTTCAGGATGATGGTCCAGGCATTCCCAAGGAGGCATTGGAGCGGGTGTTTGAGCGTTTTTACCGCGTGGACAAGGCCCGCTCGCGAGAGGAGGGTGGGACCGGCCTTGGCTTGGCGATCGTCAAACACATTGTCCAAAGTCACGGAGGGAAAGTGTGGGTGAGGAGCGAACCCGGACAGGGTGCCGCGTTCTCTTTTACTGTGCCAATCGATGCTGCAAGCCAAGCTTGAACGGTTGATGCTTACCGGAAATTCCTTGGTTCGACCCCGTTGAGGTCCTATAGTCTTCTCATGGTTCATGTCGGCATTGGTTACGATGTTCACGCGCTTGTCCCCGGACGGAAACTGGTCCTCGGTGGAGTGGATATTCCGCACACAAAGGGATTGGACGGCCACTCCGACGCTGACGCTCTTCTGCATGCCATTTGTGATGCTCTTCTGGGCGCTTTAGGTGAACCCGATATCGGCCATTTCTTTCCAAATACTGATTCCCGCTGGAGGGGAGCGCCCAGCCGTGTCTTTCTCGAGGAAGCTGCTCGGCTCGTAGCCTCGCGTCATGGTCGGATTGTGAATCTCGACTCAACGCTGATCGCCCAAGCTCCGCGAATCTATCCGCATGTCCAAATGATGAAAGAGAATATCGCCTCGGCTCTAGGTATCGAACCGCGGCAGGTGGGTATCAAAGCAACGACCAATGAGAGTCTCGGTTTTATCGGTCGTGAAGAAGGCATTGCAGCTATGGCGATCGTGGGAATCGACCTGCCCGAACACAGCCTCGAAACTTTGCCCCAAGCTCATGCCCAAAGCTGAAATCGGTTGGGAACGAATAGACGCCGACGGCTTGAGGCTGCAGGTCTATGCTCAGCATGTGGGCCGGGATTGGCGTTTTTACGCGCGGCAGAAGCGCTATGACCAGTGGCAGGCCGTGACTGAGCCACCTCTTGAGGATTGGCTTGAGTTGTTGGATGCAGTGCGCCGCCGGATTGGGCGCGGCATGTTGCGGCCCGAGGAGGAAGGTCGTGTGTTGAAGGGCATGCGAGAACGTTTTCCCGAGGCAGAGCTGAGCTAACTGGCTAATGTTCACCGCATTGAAAGCAAAGTGAAGAACAAGAAGCGACCACCCTTAATACTTATCAGCCCGGATGTGCAAGCCGGTGGTGCCGAGATGGCTGACGCCGCTATCAGCCTTTCTAACGCCTACCAGGAATCCGTGTTGCGAGTTGGTGGAATTCCGCTAGCTATGCCGGATACCGTGTCTCCTGCGATTATTGCGGAATGCGTACGTGCGTGCGATGGGGTGTTATTGACCGGTGGTGAGGATGTCGATCCGGGAATTTACGGGCGGAAGCTAGCAACCCATGTGCGAGACAAGGTTACGATTACGCCAGACGGTGGGCGACGAGACTACCGGGAGGTGCTGCTAATCGACCAAGTTTTTCGCCAGGGTAAGCCATTGTTGGCCATTTGTCGGGGGCAGCAGGTGCTGAATGTTGCCTTGGGAGGGACTTTGATTATCGACATCCCCAGTCAAATCCCCGGCGCGCTGAACCATCGACGTCGGGATATGCGGCGCGAAATCGTTCATGAAGTGCGGTTGACACCGTATTCTTTACTGGCCAGAATCACGGGGAAGCAACGACTGGGTGTAAACAGCACGCATCATCAGGCGATCGAACGCGTGGCTCCTCTGCTAAGGCCCACAGCGCTCAGCCCGGATGGGGTGATCGAAAGTCTTGAATTGAAGCCAAAAGTCTCGGGTTGGTTGCCTTTCCTGCTGGCAGTTCAGTTTCACCCGGAACGGCTGAGTGATCGCTATGAGGAACATCTGGCGATTTTCAAGGCGTTAACGCAAGCTAGTGTTTTGTAGAACTTATGAAGGGCAAAGTCTTAATTGTTGATGACGATGGCGACATGCGTGCTCTGCTGAGCGCGCTGCTCCTCGAAACCTACCAGGTCATGGAAGCCGATTCTGGGGCTGCAGTCCAAAGAGCGTTTACCGGAGAGCAACCGGATGTCGTATTGCTGGATGTCAAGTTGCCGGATGCCGATGGATTGGAGATTTTGCCGCAGCTAAAGAAGCGTTGGTCTGGCACGGAGGTGATCATTCTAACCGGGTTTGACGATGTGAGCATGGCGGTGGAGGCGGGCAGACGTGGAGCGTATAATTTTGTAACCAAGCCGTTCGACACCAACAAGCTTCTGGCGGATGTGAAGTGTGCTCTCGAGCGTAAAGAACAGAACGAAGAGAATAGCGCCTTGCGGCGTGCTTTGGAGACTATCAGCGGGGGCACCTCGCCTGTGTTTCAGAGTCCTTCGATGCGCGAGGTGGTGCGCACAGTCGAGAGGATTGCTCCGAGCGACGTGTCTGTGCTGATCACCGGCGAAAGCGGTGCGGGCAAGGAGGTCATCGCAGATCTTGTCCATGCGTTTAGTCCGCGCAGCAAAGCTCGAATTATCAAGATCAACTGTGCTGCGTTGCCGCGAGAATTGATCGAGAGTGAGCTCTTCGGCTCCGTTCGCGGTGCATTCACCGGTGCTCACAGCGATCGTGAAGGACTATTTCGCCAGGCCGAGGGTGGCACCCTGTTCCTTGACGAGATTTCCGAAATGCCGATCGACACGCAGAGCAAGCTCTTGCGTGTGCTGCAGGACCAGGAAGTCCGGCCTGTTGGCGGGAAAACAGCCTATAAGACGAATTGCCGCATCGTCGCTGCGACCAATCGTAAGCCTGAGGAAGCCATTCAGGACGGCAAACTTCGTCAGGACCTCTTCTATCGCATCAGCACTATTTCCGTAAACTTGACTCCATTAAGGGAACGGCGTGAGGATATTATGCCGCTGGCGAACACCTTTCTGAAGCGGTTCTCCTCGCAGGCCAATCGGGTCATCAAAGGATTCACTCCTCAGGCGATTGAACGCCTCACTGCCTTCGATTGGCCGGGCAACGTACGCCAGCTCCAGAACGAAGTGCAACGGGCTGTACTTCTGTGCGAAGGGGAAGAGGTGGATGCTACCGATCTTTCCATCACCAGTGTCCGCACGATCGGTGAGGAGTCCCAAGACACCAATTTCACGTTGCTCGAGGGAGTTGAGCGGAATGCAATCGTGCAAATGCTCAAGGACACGGGCGGAAACAAACTGGAGACGGCCAAACGTTTGGGGATTGGCCGACAAACGCTTTACAACAAGATCAAGGCATACGGCATCGAGGTTTGACCAAGGCCGCCGAGCGGACTCGACCGAGGTCTCATTGGCGAGGACGTATTAAGTTATCAAGGCGCAAGGTATGACTTGATACCCTCTTGAAATGAGCTTGCCCTGAAACCGAACGCAGCTTCAGCCGCCTCGCCGTTTCCGATGTTATCCTCTTGCAGCATGACCAGTTGATCCCGGCTCAAAGGCGATGCCTTGTTGAACAAGACAGGGTACAACCATTCTAGTAAACGCGCTTGGAGCCGTGCTAGCCTCTGCGGAATTCTTACCAGGATGCGCCGGCGTCCCATGGTTGCTATGATCTGCTTCATCATGGCTTCGAGGGTGAGTCGCTCTGGTCCGCACAGGTCATAAACTTGGCCCGTGCTTGTCTGCGCTGCCAGTGCCCGTTCAAAAGCCCGAGCGACGCAATCCACAGGCACAGGTTGGAATAAGGCTGTCGGTCGTCCAAGGAGCGGAACGAAAGGAGAGTGTCTGATGATTTGCGCAAAGAGGTTCACAAAATGGTCCTCAGGTCCATACACTAGGGACGGTCTGAAGATGGTGTAATCTAAGCCACTGGTCCGCACTACCTCTTCAGCAGCCCATTTCGTCTGATGGTAGTGTGACACAGCACCAGGCCGTGTTCCCAGGGCGCTCATGTGGATGAAGCGGCGGATACCGGCGTCGCGGGCAATCTTCGTCATGGTCTTTGTCGCCCTGCTGTGCAGGTTTTCAAAAGTCACATTGCCGACTTCACTGATTATGCCGACAAGATGGACCACGGCATCGATTTGATTCATGGCGCCCTCGATGGTGGACGGTTTCAGAATGTCTCCATGCCAGAGCTCAATCGATCCGGAAGCGAACGGGTTGATTTTTCTAAGCGCGCATGGATTGCGGGCCAGAATTCGGATGTGGTGTCCGCCGGAGAGCAAGGCACGAACCACTGCCCGCCCAACAAACCCTGTCCCTCCGGTGACGAAAACGCGGCGTTGCATGGGTCAAGCTGATCCCGGTTTTCCCAGTTCGGTTTGCAGCATTTGCACCAAGGGCGCCAGCGTGTTTCGGCTGAAATCGAAACGGCATCCCGTATTCTCGAACAACTCGGGCAGGGAACGGTAACCACCCAGTGCCAGTGCCCTTTTATAAGCAGCCAGTGCCTCCATCTTGTTCCTCCGTGAGTTGGCCCACGTTTGCAATGCGCCGAGTTGGGCGATCCCATACTCGATGCAGTAGAAGGCGGTGGTGAACAAATGCAACTGACGGCGCCATGTGAGGCTGAGGACGATCATGATTGCGCAAGTAACTCCGCTCTAGGGCGAGGCTTGTGCCCCGGGGCTAGAATCTCAGGTTACGCAAAGCAAGAACTGCGATGGTTACAACCAACATTAAACCGGCTGGCATGAATTTCTTGGTTTTTGCCAGGCGCGTGCCAAAAACGACGAGTAGTGATGCCAACAGAAGATCCGCCACATAACTCTTGAAGATGATGCCAGCGGCACAGAAGCTCAGTGCCACCGCAAAAACAACGGACAGAATCAGCGAGACCTTGCTCTTGGCCTTGAAAAAACCGATGAGGCCGCCAATCACTAGAAAAACTATGTAAATCCAGAGTACTTTGTTCGGGTCCATATTCGATAATAGCCTGCAATGTAACGCGTGCGGCCACTTTTTCCACCGGAATTAGGAGGATCGGTGGAATTCAATTCACCCAATCGCTTCGAGCTTCCGCTTGAGTTCATGCCAAGCCCTACCATAGCCGGGGTTCGGAGAAAATGCCAACCGCGTCTCTTCGGGACCGGAGATAGAGCAAGTGGATGCTGATGGTGTCCGGAAGTCAAAGCATCAAACTTTGCTGTAGCTCATTTTTAGCCGGGCAGGGGGTACGTGCCCGCTTTTTGCTCCTTGACCGTGGGTTCAGGATGTGTCAATCCCTACCATATCATATTAAGCATCGAATGAGTCGTTTGAAAGCATCCTCGCCGTCGGAATCTTGTGTCGCCACGGGGCGTTCCGGGGTCAGTCGGACTACCGTGGAACGTGAGTCGTCGCCGGAGCTGGTTCAGACTGGTGGCAATTCGGGATGCAGTTCCGCACGTTATCGAGATGAAGTGAGATTGGCGGGCGCTCCGACTTTACCCCCAAAGAGCTTGGCCAGCTATATCCATTTCTTCTTTGCCGGACTTCTCAAACAAGGGCAGACTGGTGGTATTGTCCCCTCGCAAAAGTTCTTGGTGGAGAAGATGCTCTCGCCGATACCTCAAGACTTTTCCGGTTTGGTAGTTGAGTTAGGGGCTGGAAGTGGAGCGCTGACACTCCGTCTCGCTCGGCGTTGTCCCTTGGCGCGAATCCTTGCTTGCGAGATTAATCCAGTCCTGGCGAGCGACACACGAATGAATCTCGCTCGTGCTGGGCTGGATAGACGGGTGCAAGTGGTGGCTGAGCCTGCGGAGAAGGTGCTGGGGGATTTGCAGCGGAATCAGACAGGCGTGGATTTTGTGGTGTCGGGTATCCCGTTGGGCACACTCGATCGGGAGCGTGCGCTTGCGCTGATTCGATGTGTGCACCGCACCTTGACCCCGGGCGGGATGTACATCCAGTTTCAGCACTCTTTGCTGGATAGAAAAAAGATCGAATCCTGTTTCAACGGCTTGCGTACCGTCCAAGCATTCCTGAATTTTCCGCCGGCCGTGGTGTATTTTGCTCGGAAGTAACCCAGTGTCGGCTTGAATCTTGAATCCTTGGGGGGACCCGGTTTGTCGTTGAACCCCCAATGTTGTGAGGCTACCTTTAAGTGGTGCGCAATCCTTTTCGGAATCTCGCGGGTAGTTGGCGCCTGGTAGTGGCGCTTGCACTCCCCTGTCTTTTGGTGTCGTGTGGTCGGCAGGGTGATGTGTCGCCGGCCGTGCCGGCATCTGCAACCAACGAGGCGCCGGTTCCAGTAGTCGCCCGTCCGGAGTTTGACCAGCTGAAAGGCAGGTGGGAACGCCCTGATGGAGGGTATGTTCTTGAGTTTCGCAACGTCGATACGGCCGGCGTGGTTGAGGCGGCGTACTTCAATCCCGGTCCCATTCGGGTTTCCAAGGCGCTGGCTTTGCAGGAGCAAGGCACAACCAAGGTGTTTGTCGAATTGCGAGATGTGAATTATCCGGGTTGCACTTACAGTCTTTCCTATGACCCCGCAACTGACCAACTCCACGGGGTATATTTTCAAGCGGCAGTGCAACAGACCTATGATGTGGTGTTCGCGCGGCTAAAGTGAAATAGCTCTTCCTGACGACATAAACACTTGAACGGTAAACGAGGCCAGTCGTTCGCAGAGCTGCCGAACGCCAATCCCTTCTCTGAAGCCCGGCGCGGCTTGATGTTAGGCGTTGGGGCTTACACGCTGTGGGGGTTGGTGCCTATTTATTTTCACGCCGTGGCGCATATAACGCCGCTCGTGGTGGTATGTCATCGAATCGTCTGGTCATCATTGTTCCTGGCATTGATTGTTTGCTGGCGGCGAGAATGGAGACCGATATGGGGCGTGGCCAGTGTTCGGCGCAACGTCCTCTTCCTGCTGATGGCGGCTTTGCTGATAGCCATCAATTGGTTGGTGTTTATCTATGCAATTACCACTCGCCAGGTGCTTCAGGCGAGTCTGGGATATTTCATAAACCCGCTGCTTTCAGTAGCTTTGGGGCTCATCTTCCTGGGCGAACGATTGCGACCCGGCCAATGGCTTGCGCTATTCTTTGCCGGCCTCGGAGTGCTGAACCTCGCAGTTCGGGCGGGGGCTTTTCCCTGGATTGCCTTGAGCTTGGCTACTTCCTTTGCTCTCTATGGCCTGGTTCGGAAAACAGTGAGCGTGCATTCGCTGCACGGGTTGCTGATTGAGACCCTGTTTCTCTTGCCCCCGGCTCTGATATGGTTGTTGCTAGGCCCTTCCAACCGGCTTTTGCAGGATAATCTGGGACTGCTCTCACTCTCGGGTTTGGTGACGGCTGTGCCTTTGCTGATGTTTGGTGCGGCGGTCCGCTGTCTAAGGTTATCGACCCTCGGGTTTCTGCAGTACGTCGGCCCGAGCATTCAATTCTTCCTTGCGTTGGTTTTCTTTCGTGAGCCTCTGGATCTGGTACGGTTTGTCAGTTTTTCGCTATGCTGGCTCGGTATTGTCACATACCTGACAGAGTCGGTACTAACGCACAGAGCTCCGGTAGTGGCTGATCGTCCGGAGTAAGAGGCAGGTTGTATTTGAGTTGGAATTGACTCAAGTCAACGCGCTCGAAGGTGCGCGCGCATATGATACAAAACAGGTTGCAGAGCCGTTTGGGTCGAGCCACAATGATAGAAACCACCAAGGGTCCGGGCAGGGACCCGCACACGAATGAGCCGAAAGACACTGATTGCATTAGTGGTCCTGGGTTCCCTGTTGGGGATCGCCTGTGGGGTGGGTGTTTACACCTTCATCTACGCGAAAGGTGGCTCCTATCTTACCAATGATCCATCCGCCTGTGCCAATTGTCACATCATGGAGGAGCACTTTTCCGCTTGGATAAAGTCAACCCACCACGCTTTTGCCTCCTGCAACGATTGTCACACTCCAGAGAATTTTTTCGGCAAGTATGCCACCAAGGCGAACAATGGTTTTTGGCACTCGTTCGCCTTTACCACCGGCGATTATCCTGACCCCATATTTATCAAGGGATATAATCGCCGGATTGCCGAAAACTCCTGCCGTAAATGCCACAACCATATAATAGATGGCATCGAGGCGCACACGCAAACGGAGGAGCCATTTTCATGCGTGCGTTGCCACGGCTCCGTGGGGCACCCCAAGTAACTTCAAAAAGAGAGATCTCCTATGAATGCGAATTCAGAAACCGAACAAATCCGGAAGACCAAACGACTAACAACCATTTTGCTGGTAGCGGTTATAACCTCGGCCGTTCTCGCTGTGGCCGTGGTAGCGTTGTTGGTCAATATTATGGAGCGCAAGCAGGAGGCTCGCAACCCGTTCTATCGGGTGGTCGATTTGAACGACGAAACTGTTGACCCGGATGTTTGGGGTAAGAATTTTCCGCTTCAGTACGAAGGTTACAAGCAGACCGTGGACATGGTGCACACTCGTTACGGCGGCAGCGAAGCCGTGCCGCGCACACCTACCGAGGCCGATCCGCGTTCGATCGTGGCCCGATCGAAGCTTGAGGAGGATCCAAAACTAAAGAAGATATGGGCCGGTTACGCTTTCGCTGCGGACTTCCGTGAGGAGCGTGGGCATGCGTATATGCTCGACGACCAGACCTTCACAGCCCGGCAGCAGGCGGCCCCACAGCCTGGCACTTGCCTCCATTGTCACGCGTCTGTTTACGTGCCTTACAAGAAAGCGGGTAACGGGGACTTGATCAAAGGGTTCGAACTCTTCAACCAAATGCCCTTTGCCGAAGCCCGGAAGTTGGTGACTCACCCAGTGTCTTGCATCGATTGTCATGACTCCCAAACGATGGAATTGCGCGTTACCCGGCCCGGTTTTATCGAGGGCATTCGGACGCTGAAGGCATCACAGGGTGTCCAGAATTACGATGTCAACACCATGGCCAGTCGGCAGGAGATGCGGTCATTCGTCTGCGGGCAATGTCACGTTGAATACTATTTCAAGGGTCCCGAGAAGCGTTTGGTTTACCCTTGGTCCAACGGTCTGAAAGTGGATCAGATATATGACTACTATCAGAAGGTTGGGCACAAAGATTGGATACATGCAGAGACAGGAGCCAGCGTGCTTAAGGCTCAACATCCCGAATTTGAGATGTGGAACCAGGGAATTCATGCCCGCTCTGGGGTTGCCTGCGCGGATTGCCACATGCCCTACAAGCGGGAAGGGGCGTTCAAGATCAGCGATCACCACGTCCGCAGCCCACTGTTGAACCTTAACCGTGCGTGCCAGACCTGTCACAAATGGCCGGAAGCAGAACTACAGGCACGCGTGCTCACGATTCAGGAGCGTACCTTCGAGTTGCGCAACGCCGCGATGACTGCGTTGACAGAGCTGATTGCTGATATCAAGACCGCTCGTGAGGCAGGTCTCGCGCAGGAAACATTGGAACGGAGTTGGGAGTTCCAACGGCGTGCTCAGTTTTATGTGGATTTCGTCGAGTCAGAAAACTCGATGGGTTTCCACGCACCTCAGGAAGCCGCACGTATTCTGGCTTTGTCCATCGATCACGCGCGGCAAGGTCAGATTGTCCTGCGTTCTTCGGTATCGGCGAAATAGAATTAGTTTGTCGCTGCCGGCAACGGCAGAATTTCAATGTTGCGGTAGGCCACAGGCCCGTGGTCACCTTGAAACATCAAAGGGCCCTGTGCTTTTTCTTTACCATCAATACCCCCCGGGGTCGTGCTCTTCATTTCCAGGTTCTCATGGATCAGCCTGCTGTTCAGAATGACTTTGAGAAACCGGGCATTAGTAGTTTTTTGCCCTGAAGCATCGAATTTCGGTGCCTGCCAGTGAATTTCATAGGAGTTCCATTCTCCCGGCGCCCGGTAACTCGGGTTTTTGGGTGGTTGAGCCCCGTAAACGGCTCCCATGTCCCCGGGGCCAGGGTTGTTTTCCTTGCCATGGCTATCGAGGACTTGAATCTCGTACTCACCCATGACATAAATCCCACTATTGGATGATTTGGGAACCATGACCTCCAAGCGAATGACAGCATCACCGTGTAGCACAGTGGAATGGAGGTCTACACTCTTGCCGTGACCATCCGTGTTATTGATCAGCTCGGTTCCGTTTCGGGCTACGGAAAACTGTTTAGGATGCGCGGGATCGGGGCGAGCCGAACCAACGACCCATAGGTTGTTACCGGCAGTCTTGGGCTTCCAGCCTATCAAGTCCTTGCCATTGAATGGCCGGATCGGTTGAGGGCCGTCTGCCGCCATGGCGGTGGCTGCGGAAAGCCAGAGAGCGATTATCAGGAGTTCCACCCGGGTTTTCATTATAGTATTTGCTGAGAGGAGGCGCGTGCGCATGACGGAAGCGTATTATGTTTGTCGCCGCTGTCAATTGTTCGCGCTGGCACCGCGGTGGGAGCTCAAGCAGTCAAGGGACCGCCTCCACGGACGAAACTACGCTTTGCCCGTGGAGACGATCCCCTGAGCCAGGTGGCCTGCAGATGGACGATACCGGCAGTTTTTCCGACAGGTATCATACGGCCATGAGCTCCCGGGTGCTGCGACGAACGTACGCCTGGCGCTTGGCTACCAGGATTGCCACATCCGCTTTTTCCTCGAATAACACAGGAAACACCAAGAGTGGGAAAGGGGTTACCCACGCGAGGGCGGCTGCCTCGTTGGCGGCTCGCCGTAGACCGACATTGTGTGGCGATTCCCAGGTTTCCTCCAAACGTTGGTTCACGAGCCGGTTCTTTAGGTCCTCGAATTGGATTTCCACAAAGGCTCGAAATGGGGCCGACGGAGCGAGCGTCAATTCGAACCGAGTTTCCGGCCCAAAACGGGCCGGCAGCTTTCTATATGCGTTTTTCATATCTTCTTTCATTTGTAGCCATTACTCATGGCCTGATAACACGAAACCCGCGATTGACAGGCAATCGCGGGTTTCTCGAAATCTGTTCTTCTGATCTAGAAGACTCCTCCCACGATGCCCAAGCCGCAAAAACAGCGGGGTTTGGACTTCAGTCCAATGACCGGCTGCTCACTCAAGCAAATGTTACGCATGAAGTTCATCTTCCAATTGTGTAAAGGAAACCTATCATCCACCTTTTGTCAAGATTTCGTCGATGCTGAGGTAGAAGTAAACAACGGAAAGCCAAATGGGTCTGACGCGTTAAGCCTATGCCGCATAACCGCCTTCCAATCGGCTCCACGTGGGTACACAAAGGCGCATTAGGAAAGCCTACTGGATCCAACCTTGGGCCTTAAACCAGAACACTAGGTCGGCTGTCCAGGGGTGTCGATCTGCCGACTTCCAATCGCGAGTGCCCAGACCAATCCCGTGCCCTCCTTGCTGGTAGATATGTAAATCATAGGGTACTTTGTGCTTCCGGAGAGCGTCAGCGAAGTGGAGGCTGTTCTCAATAGGCACGACCGTGTCCTCCCAAGTGTGCCATATAAAACACGGTGGGGTTTCTTTCGTGACTCGGAGCTCGTTGGAAAGGAACTCGACGAGTTCTTTGGGTGGTGTGGGGCCGAGCAGGTTGTTTTTGGAACCTTGATGCGTGAACTGGCCCATCGTAATCACCGCGTAACAAAGAACCCCGAGGCTGGGTCGTGAGCTCTCGCGTTCTACCGGGTCGACGGAATCTGATCTTCCCTGGTCAAAATGTGTCAATAAGGTTGACGCCAGGTGGCCTCCGGCAGAGGAGCCCATGATACCAACACGAGAAGGATTCACCTTCCATTCGTTCGATCGGGCACGAACGATTCGAATGGCGCGAGCTGCGTCATTCAACATAACGGGATGTCGATACCCGCCAGAGCCTAATCGGTATTTGAGGACGAACGCAGCAATCCCACGTTCATTGAGAAACCGTGCGTAGTGTTCGCCTTCATGATGGGCCAAACCTCCATAGCCTCCACCCGGACAGATTACCATGGCCGCCCCGGATTGGGCTGGCTGGTCCGGCAGGAACGGTGTTAGCGTGGGGGTATCTTTGTCCGCATTGCCGAGCGCGTCTGGTGCATCCCCAGGCCAAAGAGGAAAGGAGTCGGCAGCGTGCAGGGTGGCGACGGTGAGCAACGGAACGAGAAAAAAATGACGAACATTCATCAGGACCGGAGCATAAGGGGTTCAAGTTGTCGGCGCCCAGCGAATTTTGTGGTGTGATTGTGTGTCCTGGTGTTATAGAATGGCCTCAGAGGCAATATGAAAAACACGCAACCGGCTTCTGAATCGGCCCCGGTCACACCCGGAAGAGTCACTTTCATCGATGGACAGAACGAAATGCCGGCTGTGGAAATTACCACAGCCTGGAGCAGAGCAGAGATCTATCTGCAGGGTGCTCATGTCACCCAATTCGTGAAGACGAATGAGCATCCACTCTTGTTCCTGAGTCAGTGCAGCCGTTTCTCAGATGGACAGCCCATTCGAGGGGGGGTCCCCGTTATTTTTCCATGGTTTGGTATGAGGGAGGGGTTGGGGCAGCACGGTTTCGCGCGCAACCGTGCCTGGGAACTGAAGGAGGTGCTGACCGAGTTGGACGGCAGCGTGAGTCTGAGGTTCCGCCTGCCGAAATATCCTGATGCAGCCACGCTTCCCCCCTTCCGAGCGGACTACATTGTCACGGTCAAAGATACGCTCACGCTTTGCCTGGAAGTGCTCAACGAATCCGAGGATGAGCCGTTAACTTTCGAGAGTTGTCTGCACACCTATTTTGAGGTTGGGGATGTGACGGCCATTTCTATTAAGGGACTCAAAGGGATGGATTATTTGGACAAAGTGGCTAATTTCTCAAGAAAAACGGAGAATGAAGAATCGATTCGGATCTCCTGCGAAGTGGACCGCACCTACTTGGACACGACTGGGCCTGTTGAGATCATCGATACAAGGTTGGGCCGGAGAGTAGTTATCGAGAAGCAGGGGTCAGCCTCGACGGTGGTGTGGAATCCCTGGGTTGCCAAAGCGCAACAGATGCTCGATTTCGGCGATGATGAGTATCAACGGATGGTGTGTGTGGAATCGGGCAACGTGGCGTCCAATCAAACCTCACTACCGCCGGGTAAGGCAACCAGCCTAACGGTGAGATTGGCTTCCTATCCGCTGGCGTGAGGCGGGCACCCTTGTGGGGAACTATCGTGATTCACTCGAGGAGGACGTAGAGTTTCTCAGCGGAGTGAAATTGCCCTGTTCGCAACAAGCGACAAAACCTTCGGTAACTGATTTCAGTTCTTCCCACCGAGCCCGGATGTTTTGGGCCTCACGTTGAGAGATTTGGTTGTCCGCCGCCGCACTGGCGATTACCGCGAGCAAATCGGCAAATTCCTGAACAATCTCGTTGGTTGCGGGGATCAGATAAGAGGGGTGGGGTTTACTAAGCTTCGGATTAAGGATGAAAAAGCCGCCAGCGCGCTGGCAAATCCAGTGGATCAAGCGACGGTCATTTGTGCAACGCAGCAAGGCATCGATTCGGTCCAGGGGATTTGTGCTTCCACTACCGGCATCGGGTTCAGGTGGCTCCGCCCATTTGTAAATCATAGATAAGGAAAGCCCCAAGTCGGCCGCGACCTGCTTTGGACTGCATTCCTGGAAGACTTCGCGCAGAATCTCGTGCGATTGCATCGGGCAGATCTTGAAACAAGTGTTCACCGTAAGGCAAGGCCGAAGCAGCAGGTGGAGCTACACTTTCGCAGGTGTTTTGGTTTCGTGAGCGTGCGAATCTGGTCGGCGGGTGGTATGGGGCACTGCTTCGGTGGTCTTGGTATGGACTCTCACAACCTTATTGTGGTACTGTTTTATCGATGATAATTGCACCATCGTTGCTCGCCGCTGATTTCAGCCGGCTAGCCAAGGAAGTCGCGCGCGTGAGCCGTTCCGGCGCTGATTGGCTGCACCTGGATATTATGGACGGCCACTTCGTGCCGAATATCTCTTTCGGTCCCGCGGTGGTGAAGGCACTCCGGCCCCTCACCAGGGTCTACTTCGACGTTCACCTGATGTGCTCGAAACCGGAAATCCTCCTCGACTCGTTTGCTCGTGCCGGAGCGGATCAGATAGGTATTCATATTGAACTGGGGCATGCTGTCACTCCCCTCCTTTGGAAAATCAAATCGATGGGAAAAAAGGTTGGGCTGGTGATTAATCCCCCGACGGCCATTACGGCCGTGCAGCCATATCTGGACCGGATCGACGAATTGCTTATCATGACGGTCAACCCGGGTTTTGGTGGGCAATCCTTTATTTACGAGACACTTCCGAAGATTCAACAGGCATACGCCTGGCGAGTGGAGCGCAAACTGTCATTCAGGATTGCAGTGGACGGCGGAGTTGATTTTAAGACCGCGCCGGAGTGTGCCCGGGCGGGTGCTGACACTTTTATCAGCGGTACGGCATTGTTCGGTCGTCCCAATCTGGGAGCCGCAGTCCGAAGGATGCGAAAACTGGTTGCCAGCGCACGTGCTGAAGCCACTCCTCAAAAGCCCAAGCTAGTTAGCAATGAGTAATATTCTCTTCGGCACCGACGGTTGGCGCGCGGTCATCGCGGAGGACTTCACGATCCAAAATGTCGAACGGGTTTCCCAAGCTGCCGCGGATTTTTGGTCGAATCCCTTGCCGGAAGGAACCCAGAAGCGTGTGGTGTTGGGCTACGACCGACGGTTCCTTTCAAATGCTTTCGCCCGATGCGCGGCGGAGGTCTTTGCCGGAAATGGCTATAATGTCATCCTGGCTCCAAATCCGACACCGACTCCATCCGTTTCTTTTGCCGTAAAACAAATGCATGCTGCTGGTGGCGTGATGATCACAGCCAGCCATAACCCGCCAGCTTTCAATGGTTACAAGCTAAAGTCCCATCTTGGAAGTCCCTGCGACCCGCAGACCTGTCAACAAGTTGAGAGTTTCCTCGACCGGACTCCCGTGCGCAGGATGGCTTTTGATGAAGCGCTCAGAGCCAAGCGGCTTTTGGTCAGAGACCTGCGACCGGCTCACTTTTCGGCCCTCAAGAAGCATGTGGACTTCCCCTCGATCGCCAAGTCTCGGTTGCGGGTAGCACACGATGCGCTTTTTGGCGTCGGTGCAAATTGTTTTGAGCAATTGCTTCTTGGCACTTCCTGCGAGGTTACAACTTTAAACGCGAAGCACGATCCGTTGTTTGGTGGCATTAATCCGGAGCCGGTTGCGCAGAATTACCGCCTCAGCGCGGCTTATCTTCGCAAACACCCGCACGACGTCTGTTTGGTTACGGATGGCGATGCAGACCGGATCGGAGGCATGGATGGGCGTGGCAATTACCTCTCCACGCACGACCTCATTTGTTTGTTGTTGCGCCACCTGTTTATCAACCGTGGCAATCGTGGAAGGGTGGTTAAAGCTCTGACTACCACTTCCATGGTGGATAAGATGTGTGCCGCTTACGGTCTGACGCTCGTCGAAACCGGCGTAGGGTTCAAGTACATCGCTGCGGAAATCGTGAAAGGTGGGGTCCTCCTTGGAGCCGAGGAGAGCGGGGGTATCGGTTTGCCAGCGCACATTCCAGAACGCGATGGCTTGGCGGCGGGGTTGGCACTTCTGGAAATGTTGGCGACTGAACGCAAGCCAATCGGTAAACTGTTGGCTGGATTGGAGAGGGAATACGGGCCGCACCACTACGACCGGATTGATATGCAGTTTCCTCTGGAGAAATGTGCAAGTCTAATGCAGTGTCTTGAGCAGGATCCGCCAGCAAGACTCTTGGGATCCCCAGTGATCGAGGTGAAGACTTATGATGGCGTAAAGTTGGTGGCGCGAGATGGCTCCTGGCTGATGGTGAGGAGCTCCGGCACTGAGCCTGTGCTTCGCATTTACGCTGAGGCGGGCACTCCGGAGGCAACACGTCTGCTGCTTCGGAAAGGCATGCGGCTGGCCAGAGGCATCTGATTCGCGCGGCAAACTTGCTGTTTCTCACAATTGCCTTGCCATACAGGATCTCGCGTTGTTTTCTGGGCACGCGTTTCCTGAAACTCAACCAATTCCTGTCTCGCTATGATCAGAAGCTTGTTGTTGGCAGTCCTTTTGGTTATCGGTGCTACGGTCAGTTTTCTGGCCGGGGCACCTGTTAGCCTGGACGAGGGGTGGCGGTCCCCGCCCAAGGACGCCCGGCTCCGTGCTTATTGGTGGTGGCTTAATGGAAATGTCACCAAACAGGCCATTACTCGGGACCTGGAGGAAATGAAAGCCAAAGGTTTCGGCGGTGCCCTGATCTGCGATGCTGGAGGGGCCGAGCAGGATGGGAACGACCGTGTGCCGCATGGACCGACGTTTTTCACTCCAGAATGGCGCGAGTTGTACAAGCACTGTTTGCATGAGGCTAACCGGCTCGAACTCGAAATGAGTCTGAACATTCTCAGCGGTTGGAATCTCGGAGGCCCAATGGTAGAAGCTCGAGATGCTGCCAAAAAGCTCGTTTGGTCTGAGACGGTAATCAAAGGTCCCGCTCGGGTGGAGCAAACGCTGCCCTTGCCCGGGATCCGAGATAACTTCTACCAGGACCTGTTCGTTGTGGCATATCGATTAGAGGAAGAACTACAGAGACAATCCAGGTTTTCGGGGGTGACCGCCAGTTCCCAGCAGCCTGGTCAGGGTGCCGCCCTTGCGGTGGACGGGGCATCAGAATCATTCTGGGTGTCGGATAGCGTGGAAGCTGGACAGGGGCCATCTGTGGAGCGGCCTCAGTGGCTGCAACTGAACTTCACGGAACCTGTGTCAATTAATAGGCTTATCATCGAAGGCAGGACCGGTTACGGTCCCCGTGAGTGTGAACTGCTGGCATCGGATGACGCTTGCACATTCCGTCGGGTCAAGACGTTTGTGGCTGGAGAAAAGGGCAGCACTGAGGTGTCAATTCCTGGTGCTACGGCCAAGCACTTTCGCGTGTCAATTCTCAGCGCTTACGATCCCCGTTTTCCGACTGCACCCCGGAACGTGCAGGTCGCCGAGATCCGTTTGGCAGGGACCGATGCCGTATGGCCCGAGCAGCGGCGAGTGCGTCCGATTCAAAACTTGCAGCAGAAAGCGATGCACCGATCGTTGCATTTTTCAGCGCCTGATACCGCTCCGTTGTTCGAGGAGTTGCCCTGCGAGCCCGGTGAAGAAGAAACGGTTTCTGCCGAAGTGCTGGATCTCAGCTCAAGACTACGGCAAGGCGGGGTGTTGGAATGGGAGGTGCCGGAGGGAACGTGGCAGGTGCTTCGGTTTGGATGCACGATCGGAGACCATTCCAGGGTATCCACTTCCAGCGAAGGTTGGACGGGTTACGCCCTCGACGTGCTGGACGCCGTGGCCTTCGAAAGGTATTGGGATGTCGTGGTGGATCCATTGATCGATGACGCTGGTGATTTGGCGGGCACCACACTGAAGTACCTCCACACAGATAGCTGGGAAGTCGAAGCCATCAACTGGACCCCTTCACTTCGGGAGGAGTTTCACCAGCGGCGAGGGTATGACCTTCTCAACTATCTACCAGTCATTGCTGGCAGGATTGTGGACAGTCGAATAGAGAGCAATCTGTTTCTGCACGACTTTCGAAAAACCCTCGGGGATCTGGCCATCGACAATCATTACCGGGTTTTTCGTGACCGTGCTCACAAGCGCGGCTTGTTATTCCATCCAGAATCGGGTGGGCCTCATGCTGTTCCCATTGATGCGCAACGTTGTCTGGGTTGGAACGACGCTCCTATGAGCGAGTTTTGGGCGTGGTCATGGCGCCATCGGATTGGCGATGGCAACCGGTTTTTTACAAAGCAACCAGCTTCGGCTGCGCATGCTTATGGCAAGCGCCTGGTTCTGGCTGAGGGTTTCACTACAATCGGGCCGCATTGGCAGGAAACGATCTGGGATAACCTCAAGCCGTCCTTTGACAAGGCATTGTGCGAGGGGATGAACCTTCTCGTATGGCATGCAGTGGTATGCTCCCCACCGGAAATGGGCGTGCCGGGGCAGCAGTATTTTGCTGGCACGCATTTCAATCCCAACACCACATGGTGGTCCCGATCAGAGGCCTTTTTGAGTTACATTAACCGGTCACAATTCCTTCTTCAGCAGGGGTTGTTTGTTGCCGACGCTTGTTATTACTACGGTGATCACGTGCCGAATTTTAGCCAGTTGAAACGTTCTGATCCGGCGCGTGTTTTACCGGGTTACGATTACGACGTGGTTACCGAGGAGGTTATCCTCACTAGGATGTCCGTGCAGGATGGCCGCCTCGTTCTGCCCGATGGAATGAGCTACGGGTTGCTGGTTCTTCCAGAGCGCGAGATCATTTCGCTTCCTGTGTTGCGGAAGTTAAAGACACTCGTTTTGGGTGGCGCTACTATCATCGGCCGGCGCCCAGATGGTGCCAGCAGCCTCCGAGACTACCAGCAGGCCCAGGTTGAAATGAATATGCTTGCCAGGGAAATGTGGGGTGAGACGAATTCGATATCGGCGGTTCGCAAGGTCGGCAAAGGTCGGGTAATCAGTGGAAAAACCGCGCGGGAAGTATTGCATGACGATGGATGTGGCCCTGATTTTGAGTTCGTCGGCTGCGATGCCGGAGCTGACCTGGACTATGTGCATCGCAGGACAGAACAGGCCGACATTTATTTTGTGTCCAATCGATCGAATCGATGGGAAGAGGTGCTGTGCCGTTTCCGCGTTTCTGGCAAGCGACCTGAGTTATGGGATGCAGTGACTGGTGATCAGAGATTTGCTGAAGCATACCGGACAGATGGGAGGTTTACCGAAATCCCCCTTGAATTCTCGCCATGCGGTTCCTGGTTTGTGGTGTTCCGCGAGCCGGCAGCCAAGTCTTCTGCGCCAGGTTCCAGCAATTCGCGCCGATTCAAGCCATTCCTTACACTTGAGGGAGGTTGGACTGTGAATTTCGACCCGAAGTGGGGCGGTCCGGCATCAGTTGAATTTGGTCAATTAGTTAGTTGGACGGCGCGTACAGAGCCGGGTATAAAGTACTATTCCGGGACAGCAACCTATCGAAAGTCCTTTGATCTACCTTCGAACCTGGCAACAGTAGGTCGCAAAACCTGGCTGGACCTGGGAAATGTTCGTGAGTTAGCCGAAGTGCGTTTAAACGGCCATAGCCTGGGGATCGTATGGGCGCCGCCGTTTCGCGTTGATGTGTCGAAAGTGTTGAGGCCAGGCGGTAATGATTTGCAGATAGACGTCGTCAACTTCTGGCCGAACCGTATTATCGGTGACCAGTTCTTGGCTCCTGAACAGCGCCTGACCCGGACGAATATTCGTAAGTTGACTCGGGACACCGGATTGATGGAATCCGGACTTTTCGGTCCGGTATGCTTGCAGGAACAACAATAAGCCATTTATGAAGCATCCCATACCTCAGGTTCGCCCCAAAGTTGGTCTATTTGGCATAGGACTTGACACGTACTGGCCGCAATTTGAGGGCCTGCTGGCTCGGCTGACGGGGTATCAGGGGCAGATCGCGGAGCGTCTTCGCGAATATGGTGCTGATCTCGTGGATGTTGGCATGGTGGACTCGCCAGACAAAGCGCGGTCTGCGGCTTCGACATTCCGTCGTGAAGAGGTCGGATTCATATTCTTGTATGTGTCGACGTACGCTCTGTCCTCCACCGTGCTTCCAGTAGTTCAGCAGGTTTGTGTACCGGTTGTTGTATTGAATCTGCAACCCGTTCCTCAACTGGATTATGCGAAGTTCAATGCCTTGGGGGATCGAGGTCTGATGACTGGCATCTGGCTGGAGCATTGCCAGGCCTGCAGTGCCCCGGAGATTGCCTGCGTGTTCAACCGCGCCGGGATTTCTTATCACCTTGTCACGGGTTACTTGCAGGATTCTGCAGCGTGGAATGAAATTCGAGACTGGGTGGATGCAGCCCGAGTCTGTGCTGGGATGCGTGCTAATCGCGTCGGTGTGCTCGGGCATTACTATTGCGGCATGCTAGATGTTTACAGCGACCTTACCCAGCAATCTGCCACATTTGGCAACCATTTTGAATTGTTGGAAATGTGCGCGCTGTACAAGTGCCGGGAGGAGGTCCAAGCGACCGAGATTGACAAAAAGATTAATCAGTTCCAGGAGGAGTTTGAGGTATCGCCCGACTGCGATTCTGCCGAGTTGCTCCGTGCTGCTCGAACATCGTGCGCGCTGGACGCTTTGGTGCGCCAGCATCGGCTTGGATCCTTGGCCTATTACTACGAAAGCGAAGACGGATACGCTTATCGGGACATCGTTACATCAATAATTCCCGGAAACACTTTACTGACCGGCCACCAAGTGCCTGTTGCCGGCGAATGCGAGATCAAGAATGTTCAGGCGATGAAGATCATGGATCTCTTTGGTGCAGGCGGTTCGTTCTCCGAGTTTTACTTGGCCGACTTCAAAGACGATGTGGTCTTTCTTGGGCATGACGGACCTGCGCATTTTGCGATCGCAGAGGGCAGGGTAGGGTTGGTCCCACTGCCCGTGTACCATGGAAAGCCCGGCAATGGGCTTTCAATCCAGATGACCGTGAAGCATGGGCCGGTCACTCTTCTATCGGTTGTTCAAACCGGCGGCGGCAAGGCCTTTCTGTTGACTGCAGAGGGGGAATCCGTGCCTGGCCCTGTTCTTCAGATCGGCAATACGAATAGCCGCTACCATTTCAAAACGGGGGCGACCCGATTCATGAATGAATGGTCCCAGGCCGGGCCGGCTCATCACTGTGCCATTGGGATTGGCCACTTGGCCGGAAAAATCGAGAAATTCGGCGCTCTAGTGGGCCTGGAGGTCCGACGCATCTGCTGAGGGATTAATCGCACGACGTCAGTAGTTCAGTCCTTTTTCGGTTCGGGTTCCCAGGGCACGACCCACTTATAAATGGTGCGGTGCATGTCCGCAAACTCGCTATCGTAGGTCCCGGGCATGTTCACAATAAGCTTGGGCTTAGCGCCGCGCATATCAAAGTCGTTGGATACAATTCGCGTGCCTGGCTTGAGTTTTGCCAACTTTGGCATCAACCGTACATTCAGCTCCGGCAACAAATAGAGCGTAACCACGGTTGCATCGCTGAAATCCAGCTCGAAGATATCGGCTTCCTTAATGGTCACCAAGTGAGAGACCCCATTGGTTTTCACGTTATCGCGAGCCTCCTTCACCCGCTGCGGATCGATATCTACGCCGGTGGCTTTCACTCCGAACTTTTTCGCCGCAGTTACCACAATTCGGCCATCGCCGCAGCCCAGGTCGTATACAATATCACCACGTTTAACTTCGGCCAGTTCCAGCATTTTATCCACCACTTCCTGCGGCGTGGGTACGTAGATCACATCCGGTTGTTTTTTGGGTTTGGAAGGCTCTGGCTGTGCCTCAAAGGAAGTAACGGCGGGCTCGGCTGCAAAGACACGGAAGACCAGGATCAACGTAATCAGTCCAATTCCGAGACCAACACTGCGGTGGTGGCGGATTGTGTTCATGCTCTTTGATTATCTTTGGCTCGGGCTCAGCGTTACTCGTTTCAGCTGGAAAAGCAAATCGAAAGATGCCTGCCATTGCCTTTGGATAGTTGAATTTGTATTGTCGACTGACCATTTGCCGGGCGGGGTGTCAAGACCGAAGGGCGAGAGGTCCCCAACGAAAGGGGCTCGGTCAGCGGAGTCGTTCGGCAGTGAGCTAACTATGAAAAGCATTTCTCTCTTTGTTTGTTTTGCGGCGGTCGGGTTCTTTTGGTTTGGCGTAGCCGGAACCTCAGTAGGTGCGACTTTCCGGTTTGCTCCGGTCAACGACACTTCGTTGGGTCTTTGGGAAGACGATTTGCCCGTCCTAGTATACAATCACGGGCGCATTCACAAGGCTGGTGTGCCGAATGACCGAGCTCGTAGTACGTATATTCACCCGCTGTATGGGCTAGACGGGGAAATCCTGACGGACGATTTTCCCAAGGATCATTACCACCACCGTGGTCTCTTCTGGGCTTGGCCGCATGTGAAGGTCGGCAGCCAGGAATATGACCTGTGGATGTTGAAAGGGGTTGAGCAAAAGTTCGAGCGATGGGTTGACCGCAACGTCTCCGGGGAGAGGGCAATGCTAAGAGTTCAGAACTGTTGGTACGCAGGAGAACAGAAGATTATGCAGGAAACTGTAGCGTTGCGAGTTCACGCGGTCGGAGACGATGCGCGGGCCATTGATCTGGAGTTTACTTGGACGCCACAGGGAACCCCGATCACTTTGGCTGGAGCTGAGGGCAAGAGCTACGGCGGTCTGACGCTTCGTTTTGCCCCCCGGACTACTACGGTGATCACGACTCCCTTGGGGAACGAGGATAAAGACCTGCCCATGGCCCGTCTGCCGTGGGCGGATCTGAGTGCCCGTTTTGCGGGCTCTACCCAGGACTCTGGAGCTGCTATCTTCGTGGCACCCGATCATCCGGACTTTCCACCAATGTGGCTAACGCGCCATTACGGCGTTCTTTGTCTGGGATGGCCTGGGGTTGAGTCAAAGACATTTTCGTCCGGGGTGCCTATTGTGTGCAATTACCGGGTTTGGGTTCACAGGGGGGCTGCAAGCGCCGGCCGGCTTGAGAAGGCCTTCGCCGAGTACAGCGGTGCAATCCGCTAGGCGGATCCTCTGCTATCATCCTTGACCGGATTGCCGGACGGCGCCCGATTCTATCGGTCGACATGGGATCCTGGGCGATCAGTGACAGAAGTGGGGCATGGCCGGACGAGGGGAGGTAAAGCTTGCCTCAAGCTGGGCAAAAAATCTTTACCAACAAAACTTTTCAAAAACATTTATTGCAACCTGATTTAGTTTAAGTAAACACTACAAAAATTTTGGTTAACTCCAAAGGTTGAGCGAGATTCCATAGGTAAGATGACGAAACGAGCAGATATGAGCAGTAAGAATGGCGGGATGCCGCGGACGGGTCTGCCCCCCAAGCAAGGGCTCTATGATCCGCAGTTTGAGCATGATGCGTGTGGTGTGGGTTTCGTCGTGCACGTCGAGGGGCGAAAGTCCCACGCGATCGTGCAGGATGCACTTACAGTCCTGATCAACTTGCGACATCGAGGCGCTTGCGGGTGTGAGAACAACACGGGAGACGGGGCCGGTATTCTAATACAGATGCCAGATCTTTTCTTGAGACAGGCCTGCGATGAAGCTCGGATAAGACTTCCTGGTGAGCGGCAATATGGATGTGGTCTTGTGTTCTTGCCCCAGGAGAAGGGGCAACGCGAGCAATGCGAAGCGGCCTTCGAGCGGATCATTCGCGAGGAGGGTCAAACCTTTCTTGGGTGGAGAAATGTCCCCACCAACAATGGTACGCTGGGGGACACTGCGAAGGCTAGTGAGCCGTTCATGCGGCAGGTATTCATCGGTCGACACCCGGCGATCAAGGACGATCTCGCTTTCGAGCGGAAGCTGTATGTCATCCGGAGGCGGGCTGAAAATGAGATTCGGTACGGCGGCCTGGATTTTGGGCATTGGTTTTACATTGCGAGCCTGTCGCACCGGACTCTGGTATACAAGGGGATGCTCATGGCCGAGCAACTCGGCTCCTACTTTCCGGAGTTGGGAGATCCACTAACGCAAAGTGCACTGGCGCTGGTACATTCCCGGTTCAGCACAAACACCTTTCCGAGCTGGGACCGTTCTCACCCCTATCGTTTTATCGCCCATAATGGTGAAATCAACACTTTGCGCGGCAACATCAACTGGGTCCACGCTCGGCAGTCCCTCTTCAAGTCTGAACTGTTTGCTGATGATCTCAAAAAGGTGCTGCCGGTCATTTGTCCTGACGGCAGCGACTCGGCTATGTTTGACAACTGCCTGGAGTTGCTTGTTCTTAGCGGGCGCAGCTTGCCGCATGCTATGATGATGATGGTTCCGGAGCCTTGGCAGCATCATGAGTCGATGGACGACGAGAAACGGGCATTCTATCAATTTCACCGTTTTCTGATGGAGCCATGGGATGGTCCGGCCTCTATTTCTTTCACTGACGGCATTCGGATCGGTGCGGTGCTGGACCGCAATGGCCTGCGCCCGTCCCGTTATTACCTGACGAAGGACCAAATTCTGGTGCTAGCCTCGGAGGTTGGGGTCCTCGAGATTCCCGCCGAGAGGATTCAGGCCAAGGGTCGGTTGCAGCCAGGTCGCATGTTGCTGGTTGATACAGAACAGGGGCGGATTGTATCTGACCAGGAGATCAAACGCCAAATCGCCTCGGAAAAGCCGTATAGGGAGTGGCTCAACAAGCATGTCGTTCGCGTCGATGATTTGCCGTCGGCTCCAGAGATATCCGCTCCCGACGGTGCCTCGCTTCTTTCACAGCAGCGTGCCTTCGGCTACACCTTCGAAGACAAGCGAATGATTCTGCTGCCAATGGCGAATGATGGTGTTGAACCACTGGGTTCTATGGGCACCGACACGCCGCTCGCGGTGCTCTCCAATAAGCCGCAGTTGCTCTACAACTACTTCAAGCAGCTTTTTGCTCAGGTTACGAACCCGCCGATTGATTACCTTCGTGAGGCGATCATTACCTCTACCGACGCCGCACTCGGTGGCGAAGGCAATCTTCTCGAACCAGCGGCAGAGAGTTCCCGGTTTCTTCAATTCGAGACGCCACTGCTGCTCAACGATGAGTTAGCCCAAATCCGGGGTATCAACCAGCCTGGTTTCAAGGCTGCAGTCCTGCCCATCATATTCCCGGTGAGCGATGGTGGGGCGGGGCTGGAAAAGGCGCTGGTGTGCTTATACGAGCAGGCTGACGCGGCTATTGAGAGCGGGGCCAACGTGCTGATTATTTCCGATCGGGGCATTAGTCCGAGCCTGGCCCCGATTCCAGCACTCTTGGCTGTTGCTGGGTTGCACCACCATTTGATTCGGGCTGGTACCCGAACGAAAGCCAGCCTGCTGCTCGAGTCGGGCGAACCGCGCGAGGTTCATCACTTCGCGCTGCTCATCGGCTACGGCGTAAGTGCCATCAATCCATACTTGGCCTTTGACACTATCGACGAACTTATCCGCGAAGGATTGTTTGAGAATGTCAATCGCGAGAAGGCATTCAAGAACTACATCAAGGCGGCGGTCAAGGGCGTGCTCAAGGTGGCTTCAAAAATGGGAATCTCGACCATTCAAAGCTATCGTGGCGCTCAAATCTTCGAAGCGGTAGGGCTCAACTCAGAGTTCGTCGATAAGTACTTTACTTGGACCGCGTCACGTATTCAAGGAATCGGAATTGAGGAGGTAGCTCGGGAAGTGGCTCTGCGCCAGAGTGCAGCCTTCGCAGACCGCCAGGACAACGGGCATGTTCTGGACGCAGGAGGTCAGTATCAGTGGCGTCACGACGGGGAATTCCATTTGTTTAATCCCAAGACCATTCACGCGCTGCAAGAGGCGGTCCGCAACGGTGACTTTGCGAAATTCAAAGACTACTCCACCGCAGTCAACGAGCAGGCCCGGAATCTCTGCACACTTCGTGGGCTCTTCCAGTTGAAACCGGGCAACAAGCCCGTTCCAATTGAGGAAGTTGAACCTGTCGAGAGCATCATGCGGCGTTTCAAGTCCGGCGCCATGAGCTACGGTTCCATCAGCCAGGAAGCGCATGAGACTCTGGCCATCGCGATGAACCGTATCGGTGGTAAGAGTAACACTGGGGAGGGTGGGGAAGATCCCGAACGCTACAAACCCCTGAGCAATGGTGATTCAAAGAATAGCGCTATCAAGCAAGTTGCTTCTGGTCGATTTGGAGTGACCAGCCTTTATTTGGTCAACGCGCAGGAAATACAGATCAAGATGGCTCAGGGAGCCAAGCCGGGTGAGGGGGGACAGCTTCCGGGTCACAAGGTTTATCCCTGGATCGCCAAGACCCGCCATTCCACGCCGGGTGTTGGATTGATTTCTCCGCCGCCGCATCACGACATCTATTCGATCGAGGATTTGGCTGAACTGATCCATGACCTGAAGAATGCTAATCACGAGGCAAGGATCAGTGTGAAATTGGTCGCGGAGGTTGGGGTGGGTACGATCGCGGCGGGTGTGGCCAAAGCCCATGCCGACGTGGTCCTCATCAGTGGGCATGATGGGGGCACTGGTGCCTCGCCATTGACTGCCATCAAACACGCGGGAGTTCCTTGGGAGTTGGGTCTGGCCGAGGCTCACCAGACCCTGCTTTTGAACAACCTGCGCGGGCGTATCGCTGTCGAGGTCGACGGGCAGCTCAAGACGGGCAGGGACGTTATAATCGCTGCACTGTTAGGCGCCGAGGAATTTGGTTTTGCGACCGCCCCATTAGTTTCCATGGGTTGCATCATGATGCGGGTGTGCCATAAGAACACGTGTCCTGTTGGCGTCGCGACCCAAGATCCTGAGTTGCGGAAGAATTTCGCAGGCAAACCAGAGCACGTGGTGAACTTCATGCGATTCATTGCCCTGGAGGTGCGTGAACTTATGGCCCAGTTGGGCTTCAAGACACTCAACAATATGATTGGACGGTGTGACCGGTTGGAGATGAGTCGGGCCGTCGAGCATTGGAAGGCCCGAGGATTGGATTACTCCAGCATCCTATTTCAGCCAGAGATCTCACCGTTTGTTAAGCGTTTCAGCCAGGATCTTCAGGACCACGAGTTGGACAAGACTCTAGACCGGCAGATGCTGTTGCGGTTGTGCGAGCCGGCACTAGCCAATCGGGAGCCGGTGCGGGCGACCATACCGATTCACAATTCTAACCGGGTCGTAGGCACCATGCTTGGCAGCGAGGTGACCCGGAGGTTTGGCGCGGAAGGATTGCCTGACGAAACGATCCGGCTCCGATTCAAAGGCTCTGCCGGGCAGAGTTTTGGAGCTTTCATGCCACCGGGAATTACTTTTGAATTGGAGGGAGACGCGAACGACTATTTCGGCAAAGGTCTCTCAGGGGCCCGCCTGGCAGCCTTTCCACCTAGGGGGGCTACTTTTGCTCCCGAGGAAAACATAATCATTGGAAATGTCGCTCTTTACGGAGCAACCAGCGGGGAGGCCTATATCAGCGGCGTTGCTGGCGAAAGATTCGGTGTTCGCAATTCCGGCGCGACGGCGGTCGTGGAAGGTTTGGGAGATCATGGATGCGAATACATGACGGGAGGGCGAGTTCTGGTTTTAGGCCTGACCGGCCGTAATTTCGCTGCCGGGATGTCGGGTGGGATTGCGTACGTTTACGATCCTCAAGGTGCGTTTCCTGCACGATGTAATCAGGAAATGGTCTCGCTGTTGTGCGTTGAGGATGATGGCGAGGTGTCTGAGCTAAAACAGGCTATCGAATGCCATTTTCATTACACTGGCAGTCGTCAAGCCGCCAGGATTCTGGCGACGTGGAACGACTCGATCCCTCATTTCGTGAAAGTGTTGCCGAAGGACTACGCCCGCGTGCTGGCCGCCATCAAGAGAATTCAGGAGTCCGGTTTGAGCGGCGAGGATGCCGTGATGGCAGCATTCGTCGAGAACACGCGCGATGCGTCGCGCATAGGCGGTGGATAGAACCATTCTTAGCAGAAACCATTAACCCTATTTTTACAAGAAGGTTAGAAGTACATGGGTAAACCAACAGGCTTTATTGAATTCAGGCGCGAGTTGCCTCCCGAACTTGCCCCGCTTCAGCGCATTCGCAATTGGGATGAGTTCCACCTTCCGTTCGACGAGAGTAGATTGCGTGCCCAGGGAGCGCGTTGCATGGATTGCGGCACACCGTTCTGCCACACCGGGCATATTATCGCTGGCGCTGCTTCTGGTTGCCCTATCAACAATTTGATTCCCGAGTGGAACGACTTGGTGTACCGGGGCAAATGGCAAGATGCCCTGAGACGTTTGCACAAGACCAACAACTTTCCAGAGTTTACCGGTCGGGTTTGCCCGGCACCGTGTGAAGGTGCTTGTGTCCTTGGGATCATCCAACCGCCGGTGACCATCAAGAGTATTGAGTGTGCGATTGCCGACCGTGGATGGGAAAATGGCTGGATGGTTCCTGAAGTGCCGGCGAGGCGCACGGGCAAGACCGTAGCGGTTGTAGGATCTGGTCCCGCAGGATTGTCGTGTGCTGCCCAGTTGAATAAGGCTGGTCACCTGGTGACAGTTTTCGAAAGGGCGGATCGCGCAGGTGGGTTGCTCATGTATGGAATTCCAAACATGAAGCTCGACAAGTCAGTGGTGCAACGCCGCCTTGACCTCCTCTCTCAGGAAGGGGTGAAGTTTGTTACCAGCTGCGATGTGGGCAAGGATCTTCCCGCAGGTAAGTTGCTGGAGGATTTTGATGCCGCGGTCTTATGCGGCGGGGCCACCAAACCTCGAGACCTGCCAGTTGAGGGCCGAAACCTCAAGGGGGTTCACTTCGCCATGGATTTTCTTGCAGCGAATACCCGAAGCCTGCTCCACTCGAAGCATGGTGATGGCCGGTACCTCAGCGCCAAGGACAAAGATGTTATCGTGATCGGGGGCGGAGACACCGGCACAGATTGTGTGGGTACCTCGCTTCGTCACGGATGTCGGAGTGTGCTTCAGCTCGAAATTCTGCCAAAGCCTTCAGAAAGCCGTCCCGATGATAATCCCTGGCCCGAGTGGCCCAGGGTCTTCCGGGTAGACTATGGCCAGGAAGAAGCCGCTGCAGTCTATGGCGAAGACCCTCGCCGCTACCGGGTTACAGTGGTTCGGTTCCTTGGCGACGATCAGGGTCAAGTCAAGGGCGTTCGGACGGTGGTGGTGGATTGGAAGCGAGATGTCCAGGGTCGGATGATTCCGGTCCCCGTACCGGGTACCGAGCAAACCCTGCCGGCTCAACTGGTCTTGCTCGCGATGGGATTCCTTGGGCCGGAGGATTCGCTTCTCGACCAATTGGAGATCGAGCGAGACCCCCGATCCAATGTAAAGGCCGACTATGGCAAGTTTGCCACCAGCCGCAAAGGTGTTTTCGTCGCTGGCGACATGCGCCGAGGTCAGAGTCTCGTCGTGTGGGCGATCAATGAGGGCAGGGCGGCAGCGCGTGAGTGCGATTTGTATTTGATGGGGAGCACCCAGCTGCCTTGAGCGCTGTCGATGCAGGCTTGATTCAGACTTTTGACAATCGGACTCAGCGTTCGCATTCCGGTTTTCAAGCTGCCCGCGTGCTTTACCGGGGCGGGGGTGCTCTGGCAATGGCGATGGTGCTTACAGTTTGCGTTACGGCCCCTGGTCCACAGGCGGGCTCTCGCGGGACATTCGATGATGGGTTGAAGGTTCGATTCTGTGTAACCTTAGGTGAACCTGATCCGTAGTTCCTGCAGAAAGGTCTGGCTTAATTAGTTGATCAAAATATGAAAACGCTCAATGGATTGGCCCTGACGACTGCATTCGTCCTCGTTTCATCCGTGGTTCTGGCTGGCCCACTTCAGCGGACCGACGTGCCTCCGGAACTGGCGTGGGTGCTGCATGTGGATTGTGACGCTCTGCGGTCTACGGCATTGGGAGAGTATTTGTCGAACGAAATGGACAAGCCTGAAGCAGAGGCCAGGTTCGCGGTCTTCAAGACAATTTATAACTTCGATCCGAGGTCCGCGATGCATGGTCTGACGCTCTACGCTATTCCTGCCTCACCTCGAGCCGGGATAGCGTTGGTGTACGCGGACGTCGATACTGCTCGCTTGGAGACACTCGTTCGCGGTGCCCATGATTACCACTCTTCAACATATCGGAGCCACACGATTCACAATTGGATTGATGAGAGGCGTCTTGGCAAACCCAGGACCTTCGCAGCTATCCATGCAGGACGGGTGGTTGTGTTTGGCCAAACTGAATCGGGCGTGTCCAGGGCATTGGACGTCTTGGACCGGAACGCGCCCAACCTGGCTTCCGGTGCCGCCTTTCCGGAAATGGGGGCGAGGTCGGGTGCTATTGTCCAGGCGGCCGCGACCAAGCTGGACCTGACCGAGGATCCCAATGCGGCCATCTTTCGCATGTCCAAGGAGATCCATTTTCGAATGGATGAACCTTCGCGGCAGGTTAACGCTGTGTTGACCCTGAAAACCGAAGGAGCCGAGGTTGCTGGCCATGTGGCTTCAATTGCCCAGGGTCTGGTGTCCTTGATGAAATTGCAAACGGAAAAGCCGGAATCGGTTAAGATCGCGCATGCTCTTACCATAACCACCGTGGATTCCGAAGTGACAGCGACCCTGAAGCTCGCCGCATCGGATATGATTGAGGTATTCAAGACTGGCGTTGCCCGGAAGCTGGGACAGAATTCGAATCCCTGACGTGGACCAAGTCGAGCAAAATCATCGTTGTTTTTCAGGCGCGGGGGACGAGCCCCCTGGGGTTCGCTCGGCGCTTGCAGATGAGGCTTTGGCAGCCCAGGTTCAGTGCGGGTCTCTTGGGGCTTTTGAAGAACTTGTGTCGCGGTTCGAGAAACGAGTCTACGGTTTTGTGCTGCAGTTGTGTGCAAACCCGGTAGTTGCGCGCGACATTACCCAGGATACATTCATCAAGGCTTTTCATAGGATTAACAGCTTTAATACAAAGCGGTCTTTCACTGCCTGGGTTTTTGCGATCGCACGCAATCAGTCGGCCGATTATTTTCGGGCGGCTTCAACGATTCCTGATGAGCTTTCTCCAGACATACCTGACCCACGTGACAGCCCCGACGAGGTTGTGGGAGCATCTGAGGAACGTAGCTCACTGTGGGCACTCGCACGGCAAACACTGCCCCCTTTGCAGTTCCAGGCGCTTTGGCTGTGCTATGCTGATGACATGAACGTAGCCGAAATCGCCGTTGCCCTGCAAAAAACCAAGACATACGTCAAGGTGCTCTTGTTCCGAGCTCGGCGATCTCTCCTGTTGGCAAAACAGGTCCATCGGGACCCAAGGCCCGCTTCGGCCCAGTGCTGCACCCTGGCCTCCGATGGCTCTAATCAAGGACGGATGGAGACGTTAAAAACCAAGACCTCACTTAATAATGCATAACCCCTGGTCGATTTTTAAGCAGTTCCGGGTTTCTGCTGCGTTGGATCTGCAGAGGCCCCTTCCAGAACGGCTCTCTCGGCAAGTCAAGTCCGACCCAGCCTTGAACCAGTTTCACGTGGAATTGACGGCACTGGACAGAGAACTGCGGGGAACAGTGCCCGAAATCGAGGTGCCACCATCACTGCATCGGTGTGCCTTAGATGCCGTTGTGCGGGGTGCCTCACTGCCGCGGTCGACATGGGCGTTGCTTGCAGGGCACCGACTCATTGCAGGTTGCTGTATCGCATTGGTTCTTGGGGTCGTGGCGTGGATAGGCTCTTCTTCCTTTAAGCAAACGAGGGTTCTGATCCGTGGTTCCGGGACACCGTTTCTTTCCGGATTCTCCGGCAATGGTCAGCCCTTGGCACACATGGCAACTGCCGTCATTACGGCCCCTCTGTCTGAAGAGTTGGAGTCGGTCGGTCGGGATTTGGACGCTGCGGCCCGGTTTCTATTCTCGCAGCTTCCTTGAGTCATTTACTTATTCGGGTGCATGCGCATTCGTGATGCGCTGCGTTTACAGCACACGCTGACTCAGATATGGTGTAGTCTTAGTCGTTGGTTTCTGTCTTCAGGACTTTACAGGAACGGCAATCAATAGCCTTAAGGCTTGGATTGTCTGACCGCGTGGATTGCCTGGTATGAATCTGAGGAATTTCCGGAATGAAACGGTCTGAGAAGAGAGTTGTAGTAGGGATGAGCGGTGGAGTTGATTCCTCCGCTGCGGCTGCCTTGTTGATAGACCAGGGGTTCGAGGTGATTGGTGTTACTCTGAAACTTTGGCCGCAGGATTGTGTGTCCCGTGCGGAGGACAAGTGCTGTGGGCCTCAAGCGGTGACTGATGCCCGGGCCGTATGTCATAAGCTCGGGGTGCCTTATTACCTGATCGATGAGTCCGCCGACTTCCAGAAGCTTGTGATTCAGTATTTCGCAGAAGAATACAAAGCTGGCCGCACACCGAATCCATGCGTGGTGTGCAACCAGAATCTCAAGTTTGGCAGACTCATCGAACGAGCGGATCAACTGGGTGCGCAGTTTATTGCGACTGGACATTTCGCGCGATTGAATCGGCGCGCGGAGGATGGGCGCGTGCTGCTGCGGCGGGGCGGCGATAGGAGCAAGGACCAAAGCTACTTTTTGTTCTCTTTGCGTCAGGATCAACTCAGCCGGGCCATTTTTCCGTTAGGAGAAAAGACAAAGGCCGACACCCGCGGGGTTGCCCGGCACTGTCAGCTCAAGACTGCAGACAAAGAGGAGAGCATGGAAATCTGCTTCGTACCTGACAACGATTACGCGGGTTTCCTGCAGCAGGCCGGATTGGTCGCAAGCCATCGTGGAGAGATTAGGGATTTGAACGGTCGCACACTTGGCCACCATAACGGAATCGAGTTCTTTACCATAGGGCAACGACGAGGATTAGGCATCAGCGCCGCTGCCCCACTGTATGTGGTCGATTTGGATCCGAGAACCAACCTCGTGATTGTTGGAGATGAATCGCGCCTCGAAAGGACCACGTTCTTCGTGGACCGCTGCAATTGGATCCCCTTCGAGACGCCCGGTGGTCCCCTGGAGGTAACCGCGAAAATCCGCTATAATCATCCCGGCGCTGTGGCGCTTGTTACGCCCCTCGAAAACGGGCGCGCAAAGGTGGAATTAGAGATTCCACAGCGTGCGATAACACCTGGGCAAGCGGCTGTGTTCTACGACGACGATCTGGTCGTTGGTGGCGGGTGGATCGCCCGATGAGGGGAAATCCTCATTAGGCGTTGCTGGATTCGCGTGTTTAAGGTCATGAATAGCCGCGCCGCGGGTCGTTCCAAGGCCCATGAGTTCTCTCAATGACGAGGCCGAAACGGCTGCGGGGGCAGCAGGACTCAAGCGCTAGATTAAGTGTAATTAAGCGTGCAGACCTCACCTTGGCGGTGTATAAGCAGTCCAGTTAAATTCTGCATTGCAAAAGTTATGGCTGCTTTCTTGAGAATTGAGAAATACACCTTCGGAGTGGGGGATCGATTTGCACATCAGGCGAAAGCTCAATTGCACGCTTGCATGATGGCTGCGGCACAAGGAGCGGAAGTAATCCCGGTCTGGAACAAGTCGAACCGGGAACACCTGATTATTGGTTCGGAACCGGGCAGCACACGAGTTGCGGCTGACGGAGCGGTTAAGACATTGGGCTGGACCAAAGGCTATCACGTCGATGCCGATCACATCCGCCAGGAAACCGTGGACCGGTTCTTGGCTCACTCAGATTTTTACACTATCGATGTGGCGGACTGGATTGCCAAGCGAGCGGACTTCGCGGCAATCAAGGATTTTGTGTGCAGGCATCCGGAGTTGTGGGGCGCGATCGCCATCCCCGGCATCAGTGAGCCTTTTCAGATTTCGAAGGAGGAAGCCGAACGAATCGCTGCCAAGTACCTGCTGGCGGTTCAGGAGGCAGGAAGGATTTACCGGCATATTTTAAAGGGCAAGGGGGAAACCGACTTCATTACCGAAGTTTCGATGGATGAGACCGACAGCCCACAGACGCCTGCCGAGTTGCTGGTGATTCTTGCGGCCCTGGCAGACGAGCAGGTTCCAATTCAGACTATCGCACCCAAATTCACTGGACGTTTTAACAAGGGCGTCGATTACGTGGGAGACGTTGGACAGTTTGAGAAGGAATTCACCGAAGACCTGGCGGTAATCGCTTTTGCCGTGAAGCAGTACGGCTTGCCGGAGACCCTAAAACTGAGCGTGCATTCCGGAAGTGATAAATTCTCTATCTACGGTGCGATTCGGCGCGGGTTGGCCAGGTTTGGTGCTGGGGTGCATCTAAAAACGGCGGGAACGACCTGGCTGGAGGAGGTCATCGGCTTGGCGGAAGCGGGAGGCAGCGGTTTGGAACTGGCGAAGGAGATTTATGGCGGCGCGCTTGAGCACGTCGAGGAGCTCTGTGCACCCTACGCCAGTGTTATTGATATCGTTCCTGGCATGCTTCCGTCCGGCGATGTAGTGGCGAAATGGAGTGGAGAGCAGTTCGTGGGCGCCTTACGCCACGATCCTGATAATCCGGCCTACAACCCGCATCTACGCCAGTTGCTCCATGTGGGATATAAGATTGCGGCTACGATGGGTAACCGGTATTTGCAGGCCTTGAGAACGCACGAAACTTCGGTGGCAAGGAACGTAACCGAGAATCTTTATGAACGACACTTGAAGCCCTTGTTCCTTCAACAGACCTAGCACGAGAATACCGACCCGATCTGTTTATGAAATTCATTCACGAGGAGTTTCTTCTCCAAACCAAGACGGCCCGGCGGCTCTACCACAAGTTCGCAGAACCTGAGCCGATATTTGACTACCACTGCCACCTGCCTCCAAAAGACCTCGCGGAGAACCGGCAATTCAAGAACTTGTTCGAAATATGGCTCGAGGGAGACCATTACAAATGGCGAGCGATGCGTTCCAACGGCGTGCCGGAACGCTATTGCACCGGGGACGCCGAACCTTTCGAAAAGTTCAAGGCCTGGGCCGCAACGGTGCCTGACACAATAAGGAACCCTCTTTACCACTGGACGCACCTCGAATTGAAACGTTATTTCGGGGTCGACGAACTTCTGAATGAAGCAAATGCCTCCCGCATTTGGAAACAGGCTAATGCGCTTTTGGCGACGCCGCAGTTTACCGCGCTTGGCATTTGCAGAAAGTTCAAGGTGACCCATGTCTGTACCACGGACGACCCAGCGGATGATTTGAAGTATCATCACGCTTTGGCCGCGTCAGGAGGTTTCACTCAAGTCCTGCCTGCGTTTCGTCCAGACAAATCCTTGGGCGTGAATCAGCCAAAACAGTTTCAGCCATGGCTTGAAGCCTTGGCGTGCGCCGCGGACGTCGACATTAAAGACTTGAATTCATTTCTCCAGGCATTAAAGGCTAGGCATGAGTTCTTCCATCAGAATGGCTGCCGCCTCTCAGATCATGGACTTAACCAGTGCTTTGCGGAATTTCCGACCGAGAAGGAAGCGGCTAGGATTTTCGTCAAGGCGCGGACAGGGAGACCCGTGTCCGGCGAAGAGCACTGTCGATTTGCGAGTTTCATGATGTTGTTCTTTGGTCATTTGGATGCTTCGAAGGGATGGGTGAAACAGCTGCACTTGGGCGCTTTAAGGAACAACAACACGCGATTGTTGAGGCAGTTGGGGCCGGACACAGGCTTTGATTCGATCGGAGATTTTTCTCAGGCAGTCAGCCTCTCCAACTATCTGAACCGACTGGATCAAGATAACGCGCTGCCGAAAACCATCATCTATAACCTGAATCCGGCCGATAATTACATGTTTGCTGCTATGCTGGGTAATTTTCAGGATGGCACCATTGCCGGAAAGATCCAGTTAGGGTCGGGTTGGTGGTTCCTGGATCAGAAGGAGGGTATGGAGTGGCAGATGAATGCGCTTTCGAACCTGGGCCTGCTCTCCAGGTTTGTCGGCATGGTGACCGATTCCCGGTCGTTTATGTCCTATCCGCGACATGAATACTTCCGCCGGACGCTCTGCAATCTCATTGGCAATGACGTAGAGAACGGACTGATTCCAAATGATGAGAAAATGGTCGGGCCGATGATAAAAAACATTTGCTACCAGAACGCCCGGCACTATTTGAACTTCCCGACGC
This sequence comes from Verrucomicrobia subdivision 3 bacterium UBA6082, assembly GCA_002428665.1. Taxonomy (GTDB): domain Bacteria; phylum Verrucomicrobiota; class Verrucomicrobiia; order Limisphaerales; family UBA8199; genus UBA6082. The sequence goes on along the minus strand of DIXK01000094.1, from coordinate 66,541 downwards.
TGGCAGAGTTGGGAGGGAAAACCTCACAGACTGCGCGACAGCGTTTGAAGTAAGTTGCGCATCCGTTGAGAGTCACTCCGGTGCGAAGGCATCGCTGGTGCGTCGTGTGGAGGACCACTCCATCCGATTTCAGGTGGTTTGTGAACGCGGCCTGAAGAGATCGAAACGGAGGCACAGGGGTTGGTTCCGGCTGAACACGACCCACAAGGAGGCTAAAAACAGGCCGGCATTTTCGGTGAGCTTCCTACAGATCAGAATCTCACCTGTGCCACAGCCGCAATCGAATTTCACGGAACAAAATGCTAGCCCTTGTGTTTCGGCGATGCCTTGAGCACGTAAAAAAACCAGGATCGAGAATGGGATGAGCATGAGGATGAGCATCAGTGCCGAGCCCCGAACCGCCACACCGAGAAGGAGAAGAATTCCGCAGAACATTTCGAACCAGGGCAGGGCCGCCGCAATGGAGTTGAGGAGGTAAGGATTGTACACCACCTCGTATTGGCGGATGAGTTTCAGAAATGCGACGGGGTCTAGGGCTTTGGTCATGCCCATATAAATAAAAAGCGCACCGAGGATCCATCGAGCGAGAACGCCAGACCAATCGCGCAACGACGGCTTCTCGCCGGGCCGAATTTTAGTCGCCGTTGCTTTTTGAGTTTTGGTCAGCATGAATCTATCGTGCGGTCCTGAGGGCACCACTTTGGCGGGCTCCAATTTCCACCGGGAGCCCCGCTGCAAACCACTCCTCGATGCCGCCCGCATAGACAAAGATTCTCTCCGCTGGGACCACTGTCGCCAACAATCGCGCGGTGAATTCGCTGTCTTCGCAATCGCCACCGTTGCAGTAAACAACGATTTTCTGAGCTAGGGAGGCTGCCTGGAGGACCGACGGCAAGTAATTCTCCGGCCGGTAATAGTCCAACTGGTAAGCACCGGGGATGTGACCTGCCTGATAGTTCTGGTCGTCGCGGGCATCGACAAAAATGGTCAGTTCTTGATGGAACGCTGAGTCCTTGAACCAGGCGAGAGTAGTCTGATGGTCAATTGCCTGCAATCCACGAGCCTCCAGGCGGGCCACGGTTTGGTCGGAGGCTTCAGAAGCCACGACATTGGCGTCACTGCTGGTCGACAGGGCATTAGTGACGGGGGCGGAGTTGCCGGTTGGCGAGGGTGAGAGCGGGAAGTAATTACGGGCGAGATTCAGTCCCTTGGAAGACAGTTGATTTGCTGAAAAGGACAAGACGCCCCCTACGAGTGCAATTGCTAGACTCTCAGCCAGGAGGTGTTTCACGCCAAGCCTTGTTCAGTTGGGGGTGCCGGTGGTTGGTGTGACATGGCCTGAGATCGGTACCGGAGTCGCGAGCCGGGGCATTTGCACTACAGGGACCTTGACCTCTGCAAATTGGGAATGGGAAGTCTTAAACGTTAGCGCCGCGGTGAGGTTGTGAGGCATTTCGAACCCCTGCGGGAACGCAACAGTTATGGAAAACACACGGCCGGGCTGGATTTCCTGCAAAGTCACATCGACCCCCGGCAGGTTGATCGATGGGTCATTGATAATGAGCGAATTAGTGCTGTTATTTTGGATCGTGACACTGGGCAGGGTCTTTGTGGCCAGAGGGCCTCCAGGCAGACTAATCTGCGGCGGCATGGTAACTACTGCTGCGCGGATGTTCGCCCATACTGTAATAGGCAGGATCGGAGTGTGTGTGCAGGAGGTTCGGATCGTGATCTGCGCCTGAACTGACCCGGGTTTAAGTGGGGGAATGGCTTTGACCACCAGTTCAAACTCTTTGCCCGGCGTGTTTGTAACGAGGACGGGAACGAAGGAAGCGTTGTTGCACTCCATGGAAGTGATCGCCATGAATTCATCGCTGTTGTTGACGATGCGCACTCGCGTGGCGGCGTCCGCTGCATCCGGCATGACGTCAAGAATTGCGAACTGCGGGATTGTCTCCACCAATTTCCAAACCTGCGCTTTGAGTTGAAGCATGAGCAGGGGTTGGGTCTTATCGTTAGACTTGACCGTAACGGCTTTAACAACGGAACCGCTGAAGCTGGTGCTGTTGAACTGAATAGGGATTGTGCCGGTTTGCCCTGGTTCAACCCGCTTGGTCCATTCGCCCGCTGCGGTACAACCGCAGGAGGGTTGAACGTTCTCAATTTCCAAAACCTGGTTGCCTATGTTGGTGAAAACGTAGGTGTGTTTGACTACATCGCCCGACTTGATGCGACCAAAGTCGAAAACCATTTCCGCGAACTTGATGCGTGGTCCTGGCTGGACAAGCAAGGGCACAGCTGGGGTTGCTACCGGAGCTCCGGCCAACTGTGCAGGGGTGCCAGTCGGAAAACAGGCCAGCACAATCAAACAAAAGGCCAGTGGTCTAAAATTGTGATCGGTCAACATAAAAAAACCTACAACCTCAAACGTTCAGGTTATTAATAACTCCAGAGAGACCCAAAAACAAGTGCCCATGAGCAAGTGCAGATCTGGTTGACGGCTGGTACAATACACAGAACTACGACGTGAAGCCTGCCGTTTAACGAATACCAACAGCCGGTCGAGCAGTAAAACGGGCGGAAGCCCCCCTTTGCTGCTGCCTGCAGTTAACTCTGAAAGCCTGTCAAGCCCAGTTGCCCTGCCAGATTCGAAAGACCGGAGCCGACCCCAGGCAGACATGGTAGTATCCTTTGGGCGCGTTTCCGAATCCATGGAGTCAAATTCTCGGAGCAAGACTCGATGAGGTTGCTTCCGAGCATGGCCAACCAGGAATTCCGAAACTCGTTGCTGAGAGCGGTCAAGCCTATCGCTGGTGATCCTTCGTGAAGAACCGACTTCAGGAGGGGGACAAACCGATCCGCCTCAAGAAAGGAGGCATTCAAGCTTTGAACCCCTGCCGGGCCGGTTTGGTGAGCTGCGTCGCCCGCTAACCAGCATTTGCCGGCACCGAATTCGTCGACAACCCGGCGATCGAAAGCTACCTGGGTGCACCAGTCTACGTCTTGGATAGGTGCTGAGAACCATGGTGCCCGACGCTCAGCAAGATGCTTGACGTGAGCGCGGATTCGGTCGTCGACGGCTTGATGCGCCTGACGAACGGCACGGCGTTCTTTTTCTGGGGATTCAATGTTAGGTTCAGACTGCATCAGTTGGAACGTCCAGCGGAATCGGCGATCAAGCAAAGGCCAGAGCACATTGGTGGTCTCTTCAGCGAGAACGATGCGGACTTCGTCATCCCCTGAAGTGTCCGACTGGAACTCATACACTGCAAAAAGCTCCCGGCACCCGAAGTGCGTTGAGTGCAATGAGGCCCGGCTGCGAACCAGGGAATTTGCCCCATCGGCCCCGATGAGGAATTCTGTCCGGATTGTTCGCTGGGCCTTCACGACTGTTTCCCAATGAGGAATGATGTAACCTCCGGAGGATCCGCCAAGCTCCTCTATGTTGACCACTAGATCTTCGGCGTCAGCGCGGTAACTGTCAAAACGATGGTTCCAATAGACATTGACGCCTGACGCGCGGAGTGCATGTTCGAGGGCGGATTCGAGGTCGCATTGCGGTAACACCAGCAAGAATGGGAATTCAGCATCTACAGAACCAAGGCTGACTTCGGTCTGGCGATTTGGGCCATCATAGAAGGCGACTTTTTGAATGGACCGCCCCTGCTCGATGGCGGGCGTGGCCAACCCGAAGCGATGCAGAAGCCGCAGGGTGCTGGGGTGGAGAGCGCAGGCGTAGCTTCTGGCGGCGGGGCGATCAGCGCACTCGACGATGGTAACTTCAATACCTGCCTGGGCTAGGAGGAGGGCTGTCCACAGGCCGGTTGGGCCAGCGCCAACGACTACGACTTCGGTTCGATCTTCATGCATAGTAATTCCCCGAATTCAAAAGGGTTAATTTGAATCTATACTTATCTTTCGAAGAAGTCATCGAGAATCTCCACCGACAGGTGGGGTCAGGGGAGGATGCCAGCGAGGACCGCCCCTGTTTCTAGTGAGTGGGTGCAAAAAAACCGCCACTGTTCGAGAACAGGGCGGTTCGATGTTGAGAATCGTGATTACCTAGCGTGGCCAGTTCCCGCACACGCGGCACAAGGCTCCGGTGCATGACGAATCACGTGATACAGGTAATCTTTCAGTTTCGCACGGCGCATTTTAAGTTCTTCGATCTCCTGATCCGTTGCGAATTCAATTTCCTCTTCAATCCTGTAGATGGAATCGTCCAAACGGTGATATTCTTCAAAAACGCTTCTGAAGTGCTCGTTGGAGCCCTTGAGCCGCTTTATGACTTCACGATGTTCGGGGAACTCTCTCAGGATTGGATGATGCAGGTCCATGGGGAACAGACTCCTCTGTTAAGGTTTGCGTGTTTAACGGAATGGGAGCTAACCGACGAACGAACCACGGGCTTACCGTAAGAGTTGGCAAGGAGACCGTTAAGGAGACCGATGCGAGATCATAACTTTTGTTGGTGCGACTCGACTCACCTAAGCCGCCGGTGTCCAACCTTTTAATCTCGCAGATCTTCAGGTCCATTCGCGCACGCTACGGCAGCGTGCTTGGCCATAACGTAAACGATTTCTCGACGGAGTAAAGTTTTTGTTGCGGAGAAAAGTGGTTTTTTGGGCTCGCAGAAAGAGCAACAAGAAGGACCGGTTCACTCGGGTCTGGAACTGTGTAAGCTGGCGTCTTAGAAATCACTTGCTCACATCTGAGTCATTCGGCTTTTCGGGAAAAGCTCGTCTCATAAGTCGGGGAGCGCCTTCGACGAGCCACCAGGCGACCACCAAAGGCCAGCCAACTAGAAACAGGCTGGGGATTAGGCTCCGTAGATTGAAGTGGGGGAAAATCGGGCAAAAGTTGGCTGCGGGCACGGCGGCGAGTGCCTGGTAAAGGAAAATCAACCCGATCATCCGCAAGGTCAGGCCGAAGATATCTTTGGACTTCATGTGCGTGCAGAGTGCAGAAAAAACGACAAGTCGTTCAACCCGCAAGATTACGGACGGCGCGCGTGGGTTACCTTCTCAAGGAGGAGGAGGGGAAGAACGTTGACGGAGTAGGGAGTAGTTATGCAACATTCTTAATTAATGGCAAATCACATGAAGTCACTCAGCGTTATCACACTACTGGTTGCCATATGGGCGGGGCCGGTGACCTTGGCCTTAGGGGCAACTTCAGCCAAGATCACGGTGGATGCGGCTCAACCCGGGCTCGCCGTGAGTCCTTATCTTTATGGGATCTTTCTCGAAGATATCAACCTCTCGGCCGACGGTGGGCTGTATGCTGAGTTGGTGCGCAATCGGAGCTTCGAGGACAGTGAACGCCCGGAACACTGGGCAAGTTCTGGCGATTCATCCGCCGAGGTTCGACTGACCGTAGATGAGTCAAGGCCGATGTCGTCGAAGAACCGCCGATCTTTGAGAGTGGAAGTCGTGAGACCGGGAGAGAGCGGGGCTGGCGTCATGAACGGTGGATACTGGGGCATTCCGGTGGCGAAGGGTGAGATATATACACTATCATTTCTTGCAAGGGGCAACAGTTTGTTTTCGGGGCCACTCGAAGTGATGCTGGAGGGTGATCAAGGGCAATTGTACGCTCGAGGTAGGGTCCCTCGCTTGCATGAAGAATGGAAAGAATATCAGTTAGCTTTGAGGTCGAAGGCGACAGACCCCCACGCCAAATTGGTGATCAAGGTGGCAAACGGAGTTACGTTTTGGCTGGACATGGTGTCGCTCTCGCCGAAGCGGATTTGGAAGGGCCGGCCCAATGGACTTAGGCCGGATTTGGCGGAGATGTTATCGGCATTGAAACCGTCCTTTATGCGGTTTCCCGGGGGGTGCTGGGTGGAGGGAGAGACGATGAAGGATGCGTATCGTTGGAAGCAGACCATTGGTGACCTGGCTGAGCGGCGAACCCAGTACAACCTCTGGCAATATCATGTGACGCACGGACTTGGCTATCATGAGTATTTACAGCTGGCGGAGGATCTCGGTGCCGAGCCGTTGTTTGTGATTAATTGCGGTATGTCGCACAAAGAGATCGTGCCCATGGACCAGATGCAGGAATATGTTCAGGATGCATTGGACGCACTTGAGTATGCTAATGGCCCAGTGAATAGCGATTGGGGAGGATTGCGTGCGAAACATGGTCATCCCGCGCCGTTTAATCTAAAGTTCATCCAGATCGGTAATGAGAATGGGGGACCCGCCTATGATGAACGGTATGCGTTGTTTCACCGCGCCATCCGGGGGAGATACCCGGAAGTCCGCCTAGTCGCCAATGAATGGGGCGGGCGCCCAAAAAAGGCTCCTTTGGACATCGTAGACGAGCATTATTACAACACTCCGGAGTTTTTCCTGGCCAATGCGGACAGATATGATTCCTACGATCGTGCTCAGTATAAGGTCTATGTTGGTGAGTATGCAGTGACACGCAACGGAGGGAGTGGAAACCTGCGAGCCGCAGTGGGCGAAGCGGCATTTATGACTGGATTAGAACGTAATTCCGACGTGGTGATCATGGCCTCGTACGCACCGTTGTTTGCGAATGTCCACCACAAACGATGGAACCCCGACCTAATCAATTTTGACAACTCGAGGGCATACGGAACGCCTGGTTATTACGTCCAAAAAATGTTCAGCGAAAATCGGAGTGAGACAATTCTGCCGGTTGAGGTGAACCTCCCGGAATTCCGCCCGCCGGTCCGGAGCGGAGGGATAGGAGTGGGCACCTGGCAAACTCAAGCTGAGTTTAAAGACTTAAAGGTGACATGCGGCGAGCACGTTCTATTTGCGCCCGACTTCTTGTCTGGAATCGATGGTTGGGGTCTGCGAGAGGGCCGATGGTCCGCACGTGAAGGGGTTTTGTCGCAAAAGGACTTAAAGGAGAACGTGAGGGCTTTTGCCGGCGACAAATCCTGGAAACTATACACCTATTCGCTGAAGGCCAGGAAGCTGGGAGGCCGCGAAGGTTTTCTGATCCCGTTCCTGGTGCAAAATGAAAATGTAAAAGCGTGGTGGAATATCGGCGGGTGGGGCAACACCCGCCATGCTATCGAAATGGATGGCGTTATGGGGAATGACGCTTCTGGCAGTATCGAAACCGGGCGGTGGTATTATATCCGCATCGAGTTGCACGATACTGGCGTCCGTTGTTATCTGGATGACAATTTGATCCATGATGTGAAGTTCTCGCAACCAAAACCGCTTTGTGCCGTTGCTGGGCGCGCCAAGGATAAAATCATTTTGAAGGTTGTGAATGCGGCTTCCGAGCCCATGCAAACGACCATAGCCTTAAAAGGTGTGTCGGTCAGAACCAAGGCTGAAGCTATCGAATTGACTTCCGAGGATCCTGAGGACGAAAACTCGTTGGAAGAACCGTTGAAGGTGAAGCCAGTTACGCGGAGTGTTCCTTGCCGTCAAGATCGACTGGACCATGTGTTTCCTGCAAATTCGATCACCGTTCTCAGCTTCAGCGCTCTAAAATAGAAACACGGTGATTCCATTTGCGCAGTGGTGTTTTCAAAAACAATCCTGGACGCTTGACGGGTTGGGGCCCTACGAAGCGATGCTAATCCGTAGGTTCGCATCGCGGACACGTCAGTTTCGCAGAAGGCATGGGCACTGGACTCACTGGATTCCTTGAAGGATGGAGTTCCAACGTAGTGCGCCAAAAACAACTAATACCCGTATTGGGAGCCGAGACTCAATCGTTGCTTGGGCTTGCACCTGTATGTTTCATGACTAAAATAAATGCTTCAAAATGAGTAATGCAATGAGAATCGTTGAGTTTGGCTCGCGGCGTTTTGGTTTGATGATCCTACTCGTGTGGCTCGGATTGCTCGGCATGCCCGCGGGTGTTTCGGCACAGACCAACGCAAGCGACGTTGCCGAGTCCGGCGAGGCGAGGGTCGCTATCCATCAGGTGCCGAACGAATGGTTGTTCGGTCTTGATCGCATCGAGTTACTCCAGTTCAAGGTGATGGGGAATCCTTTGTGGCAATACGCCGCGTTTCTAATTTACATTTTCCTAGCATTCTACGTTTCGAAGTTGCTTGACTACGTGATTCAGGTGCAGTTGCGAAAGTGGGCTAGCAGGACCTCGACCCGTTTTGACGACTTACTATTGGAATTGTTACGCGGGCCAGTGAAGATCATCGCCTTTGTTGTCTTTCTCCACATTGGATTGCGAGTTTTTGCTTGGCCCGACTGGGCGGCAAAGTTCATTTCGAACGGTCTGAAAATTATTGTCGCATGTTCATTAACCTACGTTGTCATCAAGTTTGTGGATTTGCTGATGGGGGTTTGGAAGCAACGCGTGGAGGTCTCGCAAGAAAGTGTGGGGCTGGACATGCAATTGTTTCCCGTGGTTCGCAAGACACTCAAAATCTTCGTGGTTATAGTCGCCGTCCTGGTCACCTTGCAGAACCTGGGGATGAACGTGACTGGCCTTCTGGCTTCATTGTCGATCGGTGGTTTGGCGGTGGGCCTAGCGGCTCAGGATACGCTGTCGAACCTGTTTGGTGCGGTAATGATTTTTGCCGACAAACCATTTCGCGTAGGGGACCGTGTTCAGTTGGATGCAATCGACGGCAGCGTTGAGGCAATCGGTTTACGCAGCACCCGGGTTCGCAACCTCGATGGGCACCTGGTCACGATTCCCAATCGTACGATGGCCAACGCCAATATAATCAACGTAACTAAGCGGCCTAATATTAAGACGGTGATGAATATCGGGGTGACTTACGACACGACGGCGAGGAACGTGCAACGCGCAATGGAAATCATCGAAGAAGTTTTTCGGCCGCACCCTCTGACGGCAGACCTGATCGTGAGTTTTAACAAGTTTGAAAGTTCTTCACTGAACATACTGGTTGTGCATTGGTGGAACTCAACAGACTACAAGCAGTATCTTGCTGGCCTCCAGAAAATGAACCTGGAATTGAAACGCCGTTTCGACGAAGAACGCATCAGTTTTGCATTCCCCTCGCAAACCGTTTATCTGCGCCAGGATTCGCAGTGGAGAATGGCAAAAGGAACGGAATCGGAAGAATCGGGTCCCACGGTATGAAATAGGTTTTTGTCTGTGCATGTTTGCTCGAAGGTCTAGACTCGACCGGTAATGAAAAGCGTACGGTTAGGTGTCATCGGACTAGGCAATATTGGGCGGCATCATGCAAATTACCTCCACGCAGGGCAGGTTTGCCGTGGCGAGTTAACCGCTGTTTGCACCTCGGTACCAAATAAGGCAGCGGCATTTCCCGGGGTGCGGAGTTTCGTTGGCGCAGAAGACTTGATGACTTCAGGACTGGTTGATGCGGTGATCGTAGCAACCCCTCACTATCAACATACCGGCTTAGGGATCGCCGCGTTGGAGCGGGGTTTGCACCTGATGGTTGAGAAGCCAATCTCAGCGCACAAAGCAGACGCTGAACGGCTTATTTCCGCCGCACGGGTTCATCCAGAGCTGGTTTTTGCTGCGATGTTCCAGCTGCGTGTGGAGCCCAGGTATCTGGTCATTCGCAACCTGGTTCAGTCCGGAGAGTTGGGGGAGATTACCCGTGTGAACTGGGTGATGACCGATTGGTATCGCACGGAGGCATACTACTCAAGCGGTGGCTGGCGCGCGACGTGGAGAGGTGAGGGCGGCGGCGTCCTGCTAAACCAGTGTTTGCACAACCTGGACATCCTGCAGTGGATTCTGGGGATGCCCTTGAGAGTGCGGGGTTTCTGCCAATTGGGCCGGTTTCACAATATTGAGGTGGAAGACCAGGTGTCTGCCTATTTTGAATACAGAAACAGGGCGACAGGGATCTTCGTATCGTCGACGGGAGAGGCCCCAGGCACGAATCGCCTTGAGATCACGGGCACTCGAGGTCGTCTTATCCTGGAGCAAGATAAACTGGGGTTGATACGGAACGAAACCGACGTATTGGAATTCAGCAAGCAAGCGAAATCCGGATTTGCCAAGCCGGAAACGCACTATGAGACAATTGCCTTTGGTTCAGTGGAGAACCCGCATGCGGTGCTGATCGAAAATTTTGTGAATGCGATCCTCGATCAGCAGCCGCTGCAGGCTCCCGGGCAGGAAGGTATTCACTCGATCGAGTTGGCCAACGGCATTTTGTTTTCGTCACTCCTGAACCAGACCTTGGAGTTTCCGATTGACGGCGCCGCCTGGGAAACTGAATTGCAGCGCTTAGTCGCCGGTTCAAAGCATAAGAAGCAGATGATCCAGGTCGATACGGACGATTTTACGGCATCATTTAGAAAGTAAGGATGCTATCTTCACCTGAACTGGAGATTCAAACATGAAATTGACAGGAATTGGGGATGAGGCGGCGACGGAACTGCAAGGGCAGATTCAGGCTGTTCAAAAGCTAGGTTGGAAGCATATTGAGCTGCGCACAGTTGAAGTCCCCGGTTTTCCCAAGGCCAATTTTCACGACATTTCCGATCAGGCATTTGACCAAGCGGTTGGCGTTTTGGAGGCAAATTCAATCGGTGTATATTGCTTTAGTTCGACGATCATGAATTGGTCTCGGCATCTGGACGAACCTTTCGACATTACGCTGGCCGAGGTGGAACGTGCGATTCCTCGCATGCAGCGCTTAGACGCGCGTTTTGTGCGGATCATGAGCTTTAAGCCCAGGGACGAGGAGTATCGTATTCCCAGTAAGGTCTTTCGATGTGTGAATGAGGTGACAAAACGGTTCTTGGACGCAGGGCTACAGCCGATCCATGAGAACTGCATGAATTACGGAGGGATGAGCTGGCAGCACGCTCTGGAACTGCTGGACCGGTGTCCCGGGCTGAAGTGGGTCTTCGATACAGCCAACCCCATTTTCAACCCAGACCGATCCCGCGCGAAACCCTGGCCAAGGCAGGATGCTTGGGAGTTCTGGACCCATATCCGTGAGCATGTGGTTCACTTACACATCAAGGACGCGTCGTGGAATGCGGCGCGGAACGCTGCGGATTATCGGTGGCCAGGTGAGGGCAGCGGACGGGTGCGGGACATTCTGAAGGACGCTTTGCAGAGCAGATACCAGGGCGCGGCTTCGATTGAACCGCACATGGTAGCGGTATTCCACGAGCACAAGCAGGTTGTCGATGAGCGGGCAAAGCAAGAGAACTTCGTGGAATATGGTAAAGCGCTGCAGTTAATGCTGAACGACTTGATTGCTCAATAATCACAGGAAGGGCCGGTAACACTGCCCTTTCTGCTACTCCTAAAGCGACTCGGGGTTTGACCCCGGCGGAGTTAGGCCTGGAGAATCCCACCCTGGCTGGCATTACTGACTAGCTTTTGATAGCGAGCCAGCCAGCCATTCAAATCTCGTTTCATCGGTTGCCAGGTCTGTTTTCGGGCAGCCAACTCGGCTTCCGGCACGAGGATATCTATCCGGCGATTAGGGAAATCGATGCGAATACGATCGCCGGGGTGGAGTAAACCTATGGGGCCGCCTTCTGCCGCTTCAGGAGAAACGTGGCCGATGCAGGCACCGGCGGTGCCGCCACTAAAACGACCATCTGTGATCAGAGCCACTTTGTCCCCGAGTCCCATGCCAACGATGTAGCTGGTAGGAGACAACATTTCCTGCATGCCAGGGCCGCCACGCGGACCTTCGTTCCGAATAATGACCACGTCGCCAGCCTTGACTTTACCGTCGAGAATACCAGCGCAGGCGTCATCCTGACTTTCAAAAATGACGCACGGTCCCTCGAAGACGAAATCCGGTCCACAATAAGCTTTGAAGCCATCGCTTATGCCAGCGGTTTTAACCACGCTGCCATCCGGGGCAAGCTGGCCATAAAGAATGGCGAGCCCTCCATCTGGGGTGTAGGCGGTGGTTTGGGCGCGGATGCAGTCGGTGGCATCGAATCGGAAGGCAGGGTCATATGGCATAAGACCACTCGGTTGCGCATCGCGCAGGTGATCCTCACGATAGTCGTGGTAAGCCTTGGTGAGTTGCCAATTGCGAATACGACCGGTGCGGACAAGGCAATGAACTTTTTTGGGTTCACCTTTGCCGTATTTCCATATTATCAGGAGTGGTGTCCCCTTGAGTTGGCCCAATTCCGCGCGAACCAACCCGCGAAAATCGGCGAATTTTTCCCTCAAGCCGGCTTCAATAGCTGCTGAGCTTTTCCATGCGAGGTTGTCGTCAATTCTAAATTCGGCATCCTCGGCAAACAAGGCGGCGGCGGCGGCGGCATCGGTGGCATTGAACGCTGCGGCCAGCCTCCAGAGAGTGATGGCACGTGGGTCGGCTGGAAAGAACAACAAAGGTTTGGGGACGAGGTTGCCGGTAGCCGTTCGGGCGGCAGGTCCAAGCTTGTCATTGGGATCAAGGACTAAGGCAGCGCACCCGGAAAGACGGGCGGCGCGGGCCCAAGGCGTGCAACCTGGAGACCGTATATCCCATTCATCGATATTCTCACCGATAGTCTTTCCGGTTACAGTTTTGCAGGAGACCGTCAAAGCACCCATGCGCTTCAGTTCACCAAGAATGGTGTGAATACCTCCGGCGCGGTGCACATCTTGGACATGGTAATTAGAGGAAGGCGAGACTTTGCACAAACAGGGCACCCGGCGTGAAATCGCGTCGATGCGGCGAATATCATAATCTATGCCGGCTTCACGGGCGATAGCGAGGGTGTGAAGTACGGTGTTTGTGGATCCGCCCATCGCAACATCCAGCGTCAGAGCGTTGTCGAAGGCTTCCAGAGTGGCGACATCACGGGGCTTAAGGTCCGCTTCGATAAGTTTCATTATGGCTCTGGCCGCCCTTTCGTAAAGAGCCTCGCGTTCTTTAGAAACCGCGAGCACCGTGCCGTTTCCGGGCAAGGCCATACCCAAGGCTTCGCAAAGGCAATTCATGGAGTTCGCTGTGAACATGCCTGAGCATGACCCACACGTGGGGCAGGCGCTTTGCTCTAATTTCGTCAGGTCGGATTCAGAGATGGCGCCGGTCTTGAGTTCGCCGACGCCTTTGAATACGGAAATGAGATCGGATTTTTGAGTTGCCGGTTGGAGATGAGCCGGCAGATCTGATTCTGTTGATTGTTCCGCGACGCCGGCAGCCATTGGGCCGCCGCTGACAAAAACTGCCGGGATGTTGACTCGCATCGCGGCCATCAACATTCCAGGCACAATCTTGTCGCAGTTGGGAATGCAGACCATGCCATCGAAGCAGTGAGCGCGCACCATGCTCTCGACGCAGTCGGCAATAAGTTCTCGGGAGGGAAGAGAGTATTTCATGCCTGCATGCCCCATGGCGATGCCGTCGTCGACGCCGATCGTATTGAAGATGAATGGAACGCCGCCGGCTTCGCGGACCAGGCGTTTTACCAGCATGCCGACCTCGTTTAGGTGGGCATGGCCAGGAATACAGTCCGTGTAAGAGTTGACGATAGCGATGAAAGGTTTATCCCAGTCCGCTTCGGATTCGATAGATCCAGTGGCACGCAGCAACGAACGATGCGGCGCACGTTCGAATCCCTTCTTGATGATATCGGAGCGCATAATTGTTTCAGGACAATGTTTAAGGGATTAGATTAACGACCATTGGGGCGATTGTCACGCGCCGCCCCCAGTTTTTTGCTGTTGTATGCCGATCAACCGAATTATGCTTGGGAACAAATTTCGGATCAGCGTGATCTTAACACACAGGAAAACTATGCCAATCGTTCGGGAAAAAACCGAGCCGAGGGCGAGGATCGTAAAAGAGGCATGGCGAAGGCTGCGTGACTGACCTGATCGCGGAAACCTCGTTGGAATGGTCTATGAAACGCGATTTAAAGCGCCCCTTCTTGCTGATGATGCAACACAAGGCGCCGCACCGTGAATGGTCCCCGGCATTCCGGCGCCTCGACCACGACCGGGGGCGCAAGTATCCTGAGCCGGTAAACCTGTTTGATGATTGCGCACAGGGGCGCGGAGTGGCTTGGCGGGACAAGGACATGACCCTTGAGAAAACCCCGTAAGAAACAATAATTGCCGAACGGATCTTCGTTTGGCATTCGATGCTTGTGAAACCTTCCATTTGGACTAAAGCGATCGCCGATAGTGCAGCTCCGGATCGGGTGGAGCATTTTCTTCAGCTTCTAGGGGCACCGTTATTACTCGCCTCGAGGCGACAGGAACTCGAGCTACAAGCGCGCATTTTAGCCGCTCTGTTCAGTGGATCTCCCGTGTTAAGCCGTTTGTTGGTGTCGCGGCCTGAATGGGTATCAATAGTCGATGCGGGTTGCCTGAAGTATCCGCGGCACAAGACCGGTCTGGTGAAGGAGGTTGCTGCATGGCTGCCCAACATGATTAAGCGGTCGGATTATGCCCGCGGTTTCAGTCGTCTGCGGGAGTTCAAGCAGCGTGAGATGTTAAGAATTGCGGCGCGTGATTTGGGTGGTTTGGGTAGTGTGGTGGAAATCACACGCGAGTTGTCCGATCTGGCCGACGTATGCCTTGGGGCAGCCTGGGACCTTTGCCAGACTCAGTTCCTCGAGCGTTACGGCCAGCCCTACTTCCAGGATGCAAACGGGAAATGGCGAGTCGCCACTGGGTGCGTGATGGGGATGGGCAAGCTTGGAGGGCAGGAATTGAATTACAATTCCGATGTCGATCTCGTGTTTGTCTACAGTGAGGAGGGGAGTGTTTTCAGATCGACCCCGGGGAAAGGCAAAACGCAGCGACCGGTTCTTGGCAACCACCAATTCTATGTTCGGCTGGCGGAGGCTTTTATTGGCGAGGTCACGCGCATGGCAGCCGAAGGTGCGATTTATCGGATTGATATGCGACTGCGGCCCGAGGGAGATGCGGGACCATTGAGCCGTTCCCTGCCGAGCTACGAGAACTATTATGCTCAATGGGGCCAAACTTGGGAGCGCATGATGCTGATCAAGGCTCGTGGAGTGGCTGGTGACCTTTCTTTGGCAGCAGAGTTCGTGGAGACCATACATCCTTTCCGCTACCCACGATCTTTTAATCCATCAGCCCTACAGGAGGTTGCGGCCATGAAAGACCGAATCGAGAGCGAGGTGGTCAAGGCGGGCGAATTGGACCGGAACGTCAAACTGGGAAGAGGAGGCATTAGAGAAGTTGAGTTCGTGGCTCAATCTTTACAATTGCTGCATGCCGGCCGGCAACCGTTTCTCCAGGGGGCGCAGACCCTACCGATCCTGGAGAAGTTGGCGGAATACCAATTGCTCGAGGCGGCCGACGCAGATGCTTTGGCAGTGGGTTATTGTTTCCTGCGTCGGGTTGAGCACCGCCTGCAAATGGAGGAGAATCGACAAACGCACAGTATCCCGGAGGAACGGCAGGCCCGTGATCGCCTCGCCAGGTTGATGGGCTTAGCGAACGCCCGGGAGCTCGAATTCGAGCGGAAAAAGCACAGCGAGGCAATCCGCCGCATTTTCGAGAATTTGTTGCGAGGACAGCCGGTATGCGAGGTGCGCGGGTCGAGATTCCCCCGCGAGTTTCAGGGATTTGAAGAGCAATGGCGCGCCTTGCTCATGGAGTTCGGCTTCCGCGACCCGGAAAAAGCTGTGCGAGTGTTGCGGGAATTTGTAGAGGGTCCTGGCTATGTTCATGTTTCGGCAAGGACTCGTGAGTTGGCGTTTCAGCTTGTACCCAGGTTGTTTCGTCTCTGTACACGCGAGCCGGTGCTTGAGCAAGAAGCCGATCTTCAAGGCGGTGTCACCCAGACAGACGCTCCGCTCTCCGATCCCGACCGAGTGGTGACCCGGTTGGATAGTTTCATCACAGCCTATGGCGCACGGGCCACTTTGTTTGAACTCTGGAATTCAAACCCGGCGGTTTTCGAGTTGCTCGTGCTGTTGTTCGATCGTTCCGAATTCCTGGCAGAGTTAGCGATTCGCACGCCAGATTTGGTGGATGAATTGGTCTCGAGCGGGCGCTTGCGTTCTGGTAAGGTGGCCGGTGAAACGTTAAGAGATCTTCGTTACGGTCTCGGGGACACAGACCAGTATTTGTGGCTGAGGCGTTATCATCAGGCTGAACTGATGCGGATTGGATTAAGAGATATTTTGGGATTAGCCGACTTTGAACAACACCTGACGGAATTGTCGGCGCTGGCGGATGCGTGTTTGCAGTATGCCTTGGACGTCGTGATGCGGCGCCACAAATTGAGGACCGCTCCTTTTGCGGTTATAGGTTTGGGCAAATTGGGAGGGAGCGAGATCGACTATGGGTCCGACCTCGACATCGTCTTCGTGGCTGAAAAGAGTGATGGCCGTTTGCCACGGTTGGCGGTTGAGCTGATAGACCTAGTTTCTGCGCGAACGCAACAGGGAGCATTATTCCAGACCGATGCCCGGTTGCGGCCAGATGGTGAAAAGGGTCTGCTGGTAAACCGCCTCAAAGCGTATGAGGATTATTACCGGCATCGCGCGCAGCTTTGGGAAATTCAGACCCTTACTCGGGCCCGCGTGGTCGCCGGAGACCTGAAACTCGGTGCGCGTTTTCTGGCATTGGCTGGCCGACTCACTGATTTTCGGAAGCCAAACATGCCCCTGGCTGCGTGGGGGAAGGATTGGAAACAAGACGTGCACAGGATGCGGATGCGCATCGAACGGGAGCGGACTCCTGCAGGCAAAGCGGAGTTGGCCATCAAGACTGGGGTCGGCGGTCTCATGGACGTGGAATTCATCGCTCAGACGCTGTGCTTAGGACACGGGTGGCATGAGCCAAACACGCTTCGAGCCTTGGAACGTGCCTCTGCTGCAGGAGTGTTGCCTGAAGCACCGAACTTGATCCAAACCTATTGCCGTTTGCGACGGGTGGAAGGCATTCTGCGCCGTTGGAGTTACGAGGGGGAGACCGTCCTGCCAGATGAGCCTGAGCCGTACCGGCGCGTTTCCATTCGTTGCGGCTTTGAAACGCCGGACACCTTTCGCTCCGCCCTGGCGGCTTGGCGCGAAACTATCCGGCGGGTTTATTTGCGAGTCTTCCCGTCCTTTTGAACCTCAGCGGGTCGATTGGTTCGGGATTTCCAACCACGCGACCACGGGCAAATGGTCGCTGGGGAACTTGCCTTCTTTGGTGAAGTCCACAATGGAACTTTTTAACACCTTTGTTATTCCCCTGGTAAGAATCCAATCGATGCGCGAGCCATCTTTGGCCAAAGCCTTGAAACCATTGAAAGTAGCCAACCCTTCGCCCTGACGTTGAGAAGCTGTGATCCATGTGTCATGGAAGAAAGTGTCGCCAGTCAGAATTTCGTATGATTTGTTTGCACCAGCCCGCGCATTGAAATCGCCAACCAGGATAACTGGCAAGGACGGATCCAACGTTTGGACGAAACCTCGGACCGCCTCAGAGCTTTTCTCACGAGCAGACTGGACCTCATGATCAAAATGGGTATTTATGAAAAAAACCTCGTTCTGCGTGATTCGGTCGCGGAACCTTACCCAGGTAACCATACGCCGATTGGAATTGCCCCAAGTGGACGATCCGATTACCCGCGGTGTATCTGAGAGCCAGAAGTGGTCGAATGCAACCGGTTCCAGGCGCGACTTCCGATAAAACACAGCCATGAACTCGCCTTTGCTTCCTCCGTCGCGGCCAAGCCCGATCCAGTCGAACTGCGGTAAGTCGACTGCGAGGTCTTTGAGTTGGGTGTAGACTCCTTCCTGAGTGCCGAGAACGTCTGGATTGACCAACTCAATGCATTCCCGTACCAGGGGGCGGCGGTCAGGCCACGCGTTTGGCGGTTTGGGACTTGCGAAACGTAGGTTGTACGTCATCACACAAAGGGTGGATGAAGTCGTCTCATGGGATTGGGCTGCAGGTGCAACTCCGGCGAAACCTAAGAGTGAGGCTGCAAAGACCCAGAGGACCGAGGTGCGAAGGCGACACATTTTCATAGTTTGACTTTCAGACTTTATTACGTTGGCGGTTCGCTTCATAGAGAAAAACAGCTGCGGCGCTGGCCACATTCAGGGAGTCCACGGTTCGGGGCATAGGGATCGCAGCCGCGAAGTCACAAACATGGAGTACTGCCGAGGAGATTCCATATCCTTCGCTGCCAAACACCAGGCAAGTCGCTCGGGTGAGGTCGGTGTGGCGGATTCGTTGGTCGTCAGCGGTAGGGTGGGCGGCGACGCATTGGATTCCAACCGCCTTCAGGGAGGTCAAGGTATCCGGGAGGCTGGCTGACTCAATTACGGGAAGATGAAAGATGGCTCCCATGGAGCTGCGCACAGCCCGGCGCAAGAATGGGCTAGTGCAGGTTTCGCCGACAAGGAGCGCAGCCACCTCGAAGGCCAGGCAGCTCCTAACCAGGGCGCCGAGGTTTTCCGCGCTGCTCAGGCCATCGACTGCTACAAAGAGAGCTGGCGGTTTGGCTTGGGCGCAGATGGATTCTAAAGGTAGTGCCGGCGGCACTTTGCCGACAGCCAGTAACCCCTGGTACATTGAGAAGCCGGTCAGACTCTCCAGTAGTTTTTTCTCTGCGGTGAAAACGGGTATTATTTCGGCCCTGGCTTGGAGAACAGGCTCCAGGTTCCGGAGCCACTTCTCGGGCATGAGCGCTGAGATAACTTCGAGAGGACTCTCGAAAAGGCGGCGAACGACCTTTTCGCCTTCGGCAACAAAAATGCCTTGTTGGCGATGCTCTTCCTGACGGCGCAGAGTGCGGTAGGGCGCGAGTTGAGGCAGATCGAGGGTATCGACTTTTTGGACGGCGAACATTGTGGGCCGATAGGGGGATTAGAGGTGCAGCGTTGGAGAGGGGACTGCCTGAGATGCGACGTGGATACTCACGTGCGACGCCCCAATTCTCTGCAGACGTTCAGCGACTGCCGAGTAGGCGAGTTCCGGCCGGTTGCATTCGCGGCTGAGGTGACCGAGGAAGAGATTCTGGAGCTGGTCCGATACAACTTGTTCAGCGGCCTCCGCGGCCGCCTCATTGGAAAGATGACCATGACGACCAAGAATGCGTTGTTTTAGACTCCACGGGCGCCGTGGGCAGTCCTGGAGAAGTTTAAGGTCATGATTGGATTCTAGGACCAGGGCATGAGCATGGCGGACCCGTTCGAGAACCAGCTTTGTCGCATGGCCCAAGTCTGTCAGGAACCCGATATTGCCCCTGCCGGTACGCAACATGAAACCAACTGGGTCCTGAGCATCGTGTGGAATAGTGAATGTCTCCACTAGGACATCACCCAATTCAAAACTTGAGCCGGTGACAAAAAAATGAGAGTGGAGGCTTTTACCAATTTGCCGTTCGATGGCCTCGCAAGTGGCCCGGTTGCAGTAAACCGGGGTGGGTAACCGGTCGGTAATCATGGCCAATCCCTGGACGTGGTCTGAATGCTCATGGGTAATGAGAATTCCGGTGAGTTCCTCGGGTGTCCTTCCGACAGTTGCTAACCGCTGGCGGATCTGCCGCAGGCTGAACCCAGCGTCCACCAGAACGCAGGTCTCTTCGGTTTCCACGAGGGCGCAGTTGCCTGCCGAACCGCTGCCAAGGATAGTCATGCGCACGGACACGGCTTACCTTAGTCCGGCGTTTGGCAGCGGAGCAATAGATTTTGAAGCTCGCGCGAAAAAACCAAGAGCCGTGAATTCGCCGCTTGCCAACGGCTATTCACAAAACTAAGTTCGCGACCTATGGAAAAAGTCGTGGTTATTGGGTCTGGATGTGCCGGTTGGACCGCAGCGCTATATACAGCCCGGGCAAATCTAAACCCGCTTGTGTTGACTGGTCGGCAACCTGGCGGTTTGCTCACGACCACGAGTACGGTTGAGAACTTTCCCGGGTTCCCGGAAGGGATAGAAGGCTTCGATTTGATGACCCGGATGCAGAAACAGGCAGAGCGGTTCGGCGCGCGGGTACGGTTTGGCGTCGTGGAGGGTGCTGACCTATTCAAAAAGCCCATCCGCCTGACTGTGGACGGAGAAGTGACGGAGGCGCAGACCGTAATTATTGCCAGTGGAGCCGGTCACCGGCATCTTGGCCTGGAGAGCGAGCGCCTCCTGGAAAACAAGGGGGTGACTTACTGCGCGACCTGTGATGGAGCGCTTCCGGTTTTCCGGAACCAACCACTGGTTGTTGTGGGCGGTGGAGATTCGGCTTGCGAGGAGGCTTTGTATCTCACCCGATTTGGTTCGGTGGTGCACTTGGTTCATCGGCGTGACGCCTTGCGGGCATCGCGCATTATGGCGGAACGGGCTCTCGCACATCCAAAGATCAGGCCCATCTGGGATTCCGTAGTGACGGAGGTCCATGATGTCACACAGCAAAAGGTGACGGGAATACGGATTAGGAATGTGAAGTCTGGAAGCGAGACTATATTAAACTGTGCCGGAGTGTTCGTTGCAATTGGGCATGTCCCGAACACGGAGGTTTTCAAGGGCCAGGTTTCGATGGACGATGCCGGGTACATTATTCCTAGATCGGGGCCGGCAACTGATGTCGAAGGTGTATTCGTGGCGGGGGATTGTGCCGACCGGGTCTACCGGCAGGCGATCACTGCGGCCGGTATGGGCTGTGCCGCAGCGATCGAAGCAGAGCGGTATCTCGCCGCCCAAAACGAGTAGGGTTTCTGCCGTAATAGCGGCAAAAGAAACCCGGCCTCGTGAAGCGCGAGACCGGGTTCGTCTAAAGGCAGAATATAGCAGCTACCGCAGTTGGCCTAATCGCCCATCAGGTGTTCAAGGACTATCTGATCAAGTTGGGCGTAATTTCGATCGGCAATGAGGGCCTGGGCCTGCTTTTCATCGAAGGACCGCGCCTTCTCGAGCAATCTCAGGAAGGTGCGGCGGCTGTTGTCCAAGTGCGCCAGCCAGTGCTCAACTTTTGTGGGGCGGAAGGGATGAACATCGAAACACACAAATTCGCCTCGTTTGCCGTAGCCATTGCGTTCGAGCGCCCGCACCTGGTTGAACGCGACGCGCAGATTGGCGCTACCGAAGGGTTTGTCCTGGTCGAACTTCAACCCGTTCTGATCATTGAGGTGGAGTGACCAGAGCTTTCCGAACGCCATGGCAAAGTCGATTTCATCGGCGGGATCCAGGCCAGCCAGGATAGCGTGGGCGGATTCGATGAGGCAGCCGACTCGTTTGGGGTCCCGGGTGAGTTGTGCGATGGCCAGAGCGTGCCCGATGGTAGGAACGTAGGCGTGGTCCATGGGCTCATTTGGCTTGGGTTCGATCGAAAGCCGAATTTTCTTGTCGTGCGCTAGCATTTTGTCCAGAGCCAGTACAAGCAGGTCGACGCTCCGACGTCCATTCTTGGACTCGCGCAAATAGGTCCCCTCGCGAGCCAGCCAAAGAACAATCAGGTCCGTACCCAGATCCCGCGCAATGTCAATACACCGAAGCGATCTTTCGATGGCGTACTTGCGGCATTTTGGATCGTTGCTGGTGTAGGCCCCGTCAATAGTCAGAGGGCTGAACCAGAGTCGCGGTGCCACCATTTCGGGCGCTATCCCGGCGTCTTTGAGTCGTTTGCGTAGTTCGCGCGTCTCTTTTCGGATCTGAGCGGCTGATTTGGTGTCGATATCCGGCACGGCATCATCGTCATGAAACATCATGGCGTCGTAGCCGAGTTTTTTCGCCTGCGCCAACTTCCAGTCGAAAGTCTGCGCAGGGCGGGTTGGGGGGCCGTAGGGGTCTTGGCCTTCGCTGATGTTCCACGGTCCAAAACAGAATTTATAGGAATGAGGTTTTGCCATAAGATGTTACTACGTTAAGGGGCCAGGCGCCTAACGCCAGTTCAAAATGGGAGTTCCCCAAAATGTTCTCAGACCCCGAGTTGAAGTCGGGAGTCTTTTTCCAGCAAGGCATTCAGGTTTGGCCAATCGACTTCGTTCATTTCGTTGAAAGCATTAAGATAAACGGCAACCACCTCCTGAGGGTATTTACCCAGGAGGGTATCAATCGCGGCTCGAAGTTTCGCGTCGTCCATGGTGGGGGGAAGATCTTCGACCACACCTTCTTTGTGGCTGATGCCCAACTGGTCAAGGAAATCGCCAAGCATGCTGTTGTATTTCTTCAACAGCCACGCTCTGATTAAGTTGGCGGCCACTAATTCAAGCGCCGGGCGAGTTAGGGTGGTGAGCATGACGGCGTGGCGTTGTGTCCTGGGTTGACGTTCCAGGAATACAGGGCGCAGTTTGCGCGCCTCCGCCACAGCCGCCAGAGTGGTTCGATATAGCGGTTTGTCCGATTCGTAACTGAAGGTGAGAATTTCCATCGCCAGCGGAGGCGACATGAAGCCAAGAACTTCGTGGGAGCTGAGCATGATAATGTACGGTTTCCAGATCGGTACGAGCGAGAGAATATTTAACCCACCGTCGTTACCGAAAGTTTATTTTCGCGGGCGATGTTGGTGCAAGCTTCTTGTTCCAGGAGCAAGGACCGTCCCGCTTCAAACGCCAGGACAGCTACACCAGCGGTCGCACAAGTCTCGAGAGTTTGAGGTCCCACGCATGGGATATCAAACCGGAAATCATGGTTTTGGCGAGCCACTTTTACAGCCACCCCGCCGCCTTCACGGCCCGCGAGCTCGCCGCCGCGCTTTAGACAGCGATCGGTGCCCTCAAATCCTTCCACCGCCAGAACAGTTCCACCTTTGACCACGACTGTTTGCCCGATCTCCAAACGTGATACTTCCTTGGCGATTCGGTAGCCGAAGTCAATGTCTTCACGCTGGGCGGAGGTCAGTTTGCAACCCAGGTGGAATCCAGGGCCCGGCATGATGGGCTTTAACCAGGCCGTGGCTTCAATGAGTTTAACCCCGTCCTTACGCAATTCGTCAGCGATGGCGCCAAAAACCGTGTGGGCGTTCTTCTCCTTGAGGCGAAATAGTAGAGTCATTGCTCGGAGATCCGGCCGTAAATCGTACAGGTGTTTGGGAGCGACCTGGCCAGCCATAACGCATTGCGTGATGTTACGGCTGGTGAAGGCCGTGATCATTTTGGAGAGTTGGCCTACACGCACCCAGACAATCTCATCCACGTAACGCGCCAACGCTGGGTCCGTCTCTCCTTCGAAGGCGACTGCGACCAGCCGTTTCACCCCACCCAGTCTGGCCAGGCGGGCCAACTCCAGCGGGAGGGACCTGTTTCCAGCAATAATTCCCAGGGATTCCAACGATTCTGTCACTCGCCCACGTTACTTGGAACAGGCTGAATGGCAACTCAAAGCTGGTTTCCAGGCGCGCGCCCTCAGGGTTTTGTGGGAGGTGAAAGGCGGGCGGCTTCGGCTTCGTGTTTGCGAGCCTCTTCGGGTTTTTCGAGCTTCTGTGCAAGCCTTGCGAGTTTGCGATGGAGAGTCTGACGATCAGGGTAATCCGATTGCTGGATCACGAAACTCTGAAGGAGTTCGAAAGCCTCGTCGTTACGGTTGATGGCCATGAGCTTGTCGGTCAATACTAGGTTAAGTCGAACTCGCTGTTGCGGGGAGGGGTTTTGTTTCAAAGCTCGCTGCCAAATCTGGATAGCGGATGACGGCTTGCCTTGCAGGGCATACAGGTCCGCAAGCTTCTCGCTCAGCACGGCACTGGTTTTGGTTAGACCCAGTTGCTCGAGCAAGGAGGAGCAATCGACCAGAGACTTACCGGTGACCAGGTTCAGATTCAACAGGCGGAGATAGGACCATTCCAATGCGTTGTTTCCGGTTTCTTGGAGCCGGTCGTGCAGTTTTTCTGGACTCTCAGCATAAGGTCGGAATAGCGGATCACCGACCACAGTGGTTTGCCACGACAAAACGGCCTGGGAGGCATAAGCGGCCTCACCGAAGGAGAATCCCGAGTATATGAGCCGGCTCGGAAAAATCGCCATGTCCGGTGTGCCTCCCAAATAGGGTTCATAGACGGTTCCCATCGAGATAGTGACGCCCCCAGCGACCAGGGGGCCCACCCAGTGTCGGTTTGTACTACGCAGAGTCGCGGCGCTGAAGGAGTGGAGGTGGTAACCAAACGCACCAGGCATGAATTCCAGGGGCGGAAGAGCCATGACACCGGATACATGTTCGGCGTACCATCCGATGTAGAATCCGATGTGGCTCATTGGAAAGCCTGCTGGAAACGTGGCGGAATTCGTATCTACAACCGTGTCAAAGCCCAGCCTTTGGCAAATCCCTGCGGCGCTGCTGATCCAATCCTCGCCCAACTTCATCGACGGGTCGGCGTTGCTGCGGAGGTCGAAGTAACCCCGGCCCCAAAGCCCCTCGCTCTCAGCCAGCACGGCTTTGTCCACCATGCTTTTGGCCAAGTCAGGAGTCGGGCCATCGAGACGGGAGACCATTAACACCCCGTTTGTCGGGTGGAAATCCAGCGTATTCGTACTTGAATAAACCGGGTTGCGCAAAGGGCCGGACAAGGGCAAAGCCTCATGCAACGACGGTAGCAGAGCCAACTCGCTGTCGACCGCCGCCTCGTTGCGCTTCATTTCTGGCCGTAATTGGTCCAGACCGCTTTCATTCAAGTTCGATTCGGGAGCAATCTTCAAGGGGACACCGTAGCAGAGTACGGCGTACCGGATTTTGGATTCCACTACTCGCCGTTTGGGTTTCACTGAGGCTTCTTCTTCGCCAGGCTGGCTGACTGGAGCAAGGTGCCAGAGTCTCCGAGTGATCATTTCCTCGGCCAGTGGTCGTTGGAGGGCTTCGCGAAACACGGTTCGGGAGATCTCTTCTGTCGTTGGCAGATCCAGCCCGAGGATGTTTGTTTCAGGCACTTTTCGGACGCGTGCGTAGTGTTCCGCCACCGCTTTCGATTCGGGGAGACGGTTGTTAAAGACGATAACGACCTCATTTCCCTGGGACGCCAGCAGCGCTGGGACAGCCGTCAGAAAAAACAACGCTAAGCCAATAAAATTCATACCTCCAATCATGGACAAGGGCGGACGGGAATTATTCAAGTTCAGGGAAGTGAAACCCGTAGACCGTCGAAAGCCAATTCAACCCCCTCCGGCAACTCGGCTTGGGTGGCATCATGATCGTAATCGTGGGTCAGGTGGGTAAGAATGGTCCTGCTAGCGCCTATGCGACGAGCGGTTGCAAGGGCTTCATCCAGGCACATGTGTGTCGGATGAGGTGTCCGGCGCAATGCGTCCAGGACCGCCACTTCCACCCCGTGGATTTGTTCGAGAGCGTTGACCGGCACCGCTTTGCAGTCGCTTAGATATGCGAGACGCTTGCGCCCATTTTGGCAGAATAGGAAGCCGGTAGTCACGATTCGACCATGCGGCAGGTGAAGAGCCTTGATTTCGAGGTCACCAAGCGAAAACTGTCCGTTGATGACCCTGGGCTCCGGTATAAAATAGCCGTTAGGCCAGGGACCGTCATGGAAGGCATAAACAAACACACGTTTTAGGTCCTTCATGGTCTCGGGGTTTGCGTAGATGGGCAGAGCTTTACCCCCACGAAGATCACAAAATCGCCGGCAATCGTCCAACCCCATTATGTGGTCCGCATGTGAATGTGTGAAGAGGACAGCATCCAACCAGCGGATGTTTTCGCGGAGCACTTGAAGACGAAACTCTGGGGTTGTATCCACTACAAACTTAACTTCATCGGTCTCCACGTAAATGGAAGGACGCGTACGGTGGTTTTTAGGGTTCGCGAGAAATTCCGCAGGGTAGTCTTTCCCAATGATGGGCACACCTTGCGAAGTGCCGGAACCCAGGAAAATAAATGCAAATGGCATTGTACCAGTTTTTCTTTGCTCAACGTTAGCATAATCGCCAAATTCGGCGAAACAATTGTGACATGCTGACGACGTTGCGCATCAAAAACCTCGCTCTGGTCTCCGACCTGGCTGTCGAGTTCCAACCGGGCTACAACGTGATTACTGGGGAAACCGGTGCGGGCAAGTCTATCCTCATTGGCGCGCTGAATCTTGTGCTGGGTGAGCGTGCTGATCGGAATTTGATACGGACCGAGTGCGATAGCTGCACGGTTGAGGCAGTTTTCGCGGTTGGTCCTTTAGGAAAGGCACTCGACGAATTGCTTCAAGAGAATGGACTTGAGGCGTGCGAGGATGGAAATGTTTTTCTCAAACGGACGTTTACCGTGGCTGGAAGCAACCGCCAGTTCATCAACGGTACCCCCACTACGCTTGGGGTTTTAGCGTGCGCGGGTCAATTGCTTGTGGATATCCACGGGCCTCACGAGCATCAATCCTTGCTCCATCCGGCCCGGCAACTGGCAATTCTGGACGCGTATGGAAAACTGGATGTGTTGCGTGAATCATTCGCAGCACTGGTGCGCCGTCGGTCAGCACTTGAAGGGCAGAAAGCAGAGCTAATTATCGATGAAAGAGCTTACGCCCACCGATTAGACTTGCTTCGTTTCCAGGTGGCTGAGATCGAGGCGGCACGACTTGATCCAGGCGAAGAAATACGCGTTGAGCAAGACTTTCAACGGGCCAGCAACGCGGCCCGTTTGTTGCAATTGAGCCAGGTCGTCCTGGACGCGATTAGCGAGCAGGAGACCTCGTTGGTATCGCAGGCTGGAGCTGTTGGCCGGGCTATTAACGAACTTCAGCGTCTGGATGAGGCGGCGGCACCGTTGTTGGCGATGCACGAGCAGGCGATGGGACAAATCCAGGAGTTGCAAAATGCAATATCCCGCTACGCTGACAAACTCGAAGTTGATCCTGGGCTGGTTCGTCAATTGGAGGAGCGGCTGAATCTAATACACTCCTTGAAACACAAGTATGGATCGTCGCTTCTGGATGTCTTGGCGTTCGGTGAGGAAGCGCGTCAAAAGCTCTTTGATCTTGAACAACGCGAGGGGGTTTTGGCGCGCATAGAAGCGGATCTGCGAGAATTAGACATTGCACTCTGGAAAACCGGTAAGACTCTATCACTTAGGCGCCATGATCTGGTGCCCAGGCTTTGCAGGGCAGTGGAGAAACAACTTGCGGATCTGGGTTTCAAACAATCCCGGTTTGACATCGGTATTTCCAGCCAGCGTGAGTCGAATGGCGTTCCTACGGTTGCAGCTGGGACTCCAGCGCGGTTTGGCTTGGACGGACTTGATACAGTGGAATTTCAATTTGCTCCAAACCCCGGCGAGCCCGCGAAGCCGTTGCGCTCGATTGCATCATCGGGCGAAATGGCTCGAGTGATGCTCGCACTCAAAACGGTGCTGGCTGCTGAGGACTCGGTACCGGTCCTGGTCTTCGACGAGGTGGACGCTAATGTTGGAGGTGAGACGGCCCATGTTGTCGGCGAAAAGATGAGGCAGATCGCGAGACAGAGGCAGGTGTTGTGCATTACGCACCTGCCGCAAGTTGCTGCGCCGGCGGTTACTCATTGGCTGGCCAGTAAGGAAGTCCGAGAGGGGCGTTCGATTACTCGGATCGAACGGCTGGGGGCGAAGGAACGTATTACCGAATTGGCCCGGATGCTGGGGGGGCAGAGTGAGGCTGCCCGAAAGCACGCCCAGGCGCTGCTCCGTTAAGTAGACATTCGGCTAAGATCAACTGAAGTCACCCCAGGAAAGGTTCCTGCGGTGGCGGTTGAAATGACAGAAAACCGGGCAGCACGCTCTGCAGGGCGTGCTGCCCGGTTTAAGTATTTTGAAATTCACTACCTATTTGCCTTTCCGACCGGCACGCACTTTGGCTGCGACTTTCAAGCGCAGGGCATTCAGTCGAATGAAGCCGGTGGCATCGTCCTGATTATAGGCCTTCGTGGGATCTGCTTCCATCGTGGCTATAGCAGGGTTGTACAAACTAACTGGTGATTTACGGCCAGCGACCATCAGGTTGCCTTTGTAGAGTTTCAGACGAACAGTCCCAGTCACATTCTTTTGGCTTTCGGTGACCAAGGCCTGCAGGGCGAGTCGTTCGGGAGCGAACCAATAGCCATAATACACCAGTTCAGCGTATCTAGGGATAAGGGAGTCGCGCAGGTGCATCACCTCTCGATCCATAGTCAGCGTCTCCATTTGGCGATGGGCAAAATGCAGAATAGCGCCGCCAGGTGTTTCATACACCCCACGGGACTTCATGCCTACGTAACGATTTTCAACCATGTCTACTCGGCCAATCCCATGTTTGCCCCCGAGCTTATTGAGGGTTCGCATGACACCCAGTGGATTCAAGGCTTTGCCGTTCACCGCCACGCAGTCTCCCTTGACAAAATCGAGGGTCACATACTCAGGCCTTGCGGGTGCGTCCTCAGGGGCCACACTCAGTTTGAACATATCTTTGTTCTTGGGCGCAAAAGCGTCCATCCAGGGATCTTCGAGAATCCCAGCTTCAAAGGAGATGTGAAGAAGGTTGCGGTCCATCGAGTAAGGTTTCTTGGCCGACGCCTGGACGGGAATGCGCTTATCCTCACAGTACTCTATCATTTCTGCGCGGCCTGGGAAGAGGTCGCGAAAACGAGCCTCTCGCCAGGGTGCAATAATCTGTAACTCCGGAGCCAGCGCCGCGGCGGTAAGCTCAAACCGCACCTGGTCGTTTCCCTTTCCGGTCGCTCCATGTCCGAGAGCGTCCGCTTTCTCGCGACGGGCTACATCAATCATTCCTTTGGCGATAAGTGGGCGCGCAATACTGGTCCCTAGAAAGTACTGGTTCTCATAGACCGCACCGGCCTGGATCATAGGGAAAATAAAATCGCGGGCGAATTCTTCCTGAAGATCCACGATGTAACATTTGGAGGCCCCGGTTTTCCGGGCTTTGGCCTCCAGACCTTTCAGTTCTTCCTCCTGGCCGATGTTAGCGCAGAAGGCAATGACTTCGGCAGCGTACGTCTCTTTGATCCAGGAAAGGATCACCGACGTGTCTAGACCGCCAGAGTATGCTAAGACAATTTTCATGGTTCGTTAAAGATTCCGAAATGTGCGATCGGCATCATTGCACAGGACACCCGTTTGAAAAGTAGAATTTGGCTGATTTTCTCTGACCGACTTATTCGCGCTCCTGCCTTTTCCACCGTTTTTGGGGGCAGGCAAACAATGTGCCGCAGTCTCCTCAGCTTTCGTGACGAGTCACTTACCCTAGGCGCCCCCCGGCTCAAGGAATTTCGAAGGGGTGTTGGAACTGCGCGATCGCTGCTCTCACATCAGGGGTGGTGACGACCTGGGAGATGGCGCAAATAGCATCGGCTCCGGCGAGGATGGCTTCCACCGCATTCTGCAGGTTGATGCCGCCGATGGCTACCACTGGGATGTGTACACTTTCTTGGAATCGCTCGACCATTTCGAGCCCTGCAGCTTTTCCCGCGTTCGGTTTTGTTTGAGTAGTAAAGGTAGGTGATACCCCCAGGTAATCCGCCCCTCCACGCTCGGCAATGAGTGCTACCTCAAGATTGTGGACTGTTATGCCGATAATGCCGCGAGGGCCCAGCAGATTGCGTGCAACCTCCAGCGGCAGATCGTCTTGACCAAGATGCACCCCGTTGGCATCGATTGCCAACGCGACGCCCAACCTGTTATTGATCAGAAAGCAGGTTTTACTGCATAGCTGACGGAAAGCAGTTGCTTCAAGAAGCATCTCACGGCTGCTAAGGCTTTTTGCTCGATACTGCAAAAACTCAGCGTGGGCCTCCACTGCCTCTGACACATCACTAACATTCCCGGCTCGGCTTAGCCGGTGATGAAGTAATAGCCTCTCATCTTTCGATACTCTGGCGCGCTTCTATCGTTTCTTGGTCCAAGGAGTAAAGCGAATCGAACAGGCTTTGTTTGAATGCAGAAGGACCAATCTCTTTTTGAGCGGCCACTTCCGCAGCTACCCCGTAGACTGCGAGCGCTGCCGTTGCTGCAACGCAGAGATCCGGTTCCACGGCGGCAAAGGTTCCAATAACGGATGTGGCCATGCAACCGGTACCGACTACGGCAGTCATGATGGCGTGTCCATTGTTTACTCGGAAGAATCGGTGGCCATCCGTGACCAGGTCTTGGGCGCCGGTCACGACAACGGTGGCTTTCCTTTCAATAGCCAGGCCACGAGCCAGTTCCTCCAGGTCACTTTCTACTTCGGAGGCATCCACACCTTTGGTTTTGACTCTGGCTCCAGCAACCCGGGCGATTTCTGAGGCGTTTCCTTTGATGATTGAGACCCGGCGAGAGTCGAGAAGCTCCAACACTTTTTGGTCGCGAAGCGGCGTAGCACCGGCCCCGCATACGTCGAGGATGACAGGAATTCCCTTCTGTCCTGCAGCTTCGGCTGCGAGTTTCATCGCTTCCACCAACTCGATAGTCAGGGTTCCGATGTTGAGCACGAGCGCGGAGGCAATTTGAGCCATATCGGTGACTTCCTCGCGTGCATGTGCCATCACTGGCGATGCTCCGAGGCTCTTCACCACCTGAGCGCAGTCGTAAATCGTCACCCAATTGGTTAGGTGATGCACCAGAGGCTGGCGTTCTCGAATACAAGCCAATAATTCGTAAGCTGTCGAATTCATCGGCATCGATATGGTAAGGGTTCCAGTGTTCCTCGCGAGTCCAAAAGCACAATGCCGCGCAGGTGCATGCGAAATTGCAGAACTGTCATTGAACCTCCAGGGTCTAATAATACTGGGAATACTCGGGCTGGGCGCTTTCGCCAGAGACCGTGAAGTAAGACCTGCGGTGCTATTTCGGCGAAGGTTTAAAGGTGGCGCGCGAGTTCTGCGGTGCTGGCGGCCATGACCGTTTTGTGGAGCGAGTTGCCGTGCGAGTCCATCGTTACCACCGCAGGGAAGTTGACGACCTGGAATTCCCAAATCGCTTCCGGAGCACCGAACTGGTCCATCATGTAGACGTTGGGTACCCGCTTGATGGTTTCGGCGAGAACTTGGGCGGCGCCTCCGATAGCGTGGAGGTAGACGCAGCCGTAATCTTCGCAAGCCTGCAAGGTCTTGTCGCCCATGCCGCCTTTGCCAATGACCGCGCGCAGGCCGAAATCACGGATAACCTGCCATTGGTAAGGCTCTTCCCGGATGGAGGTCGTAGGACCCGCAGCGACGCACTTCCAAAGCCCATGGTCGTCCTTGATGATTACCGGGCCGCAGTGATAAAGAATGCCTCCCTGGAAGCTGACACCGACGGGAAGGGTGCCTCCTTCATGCAGATATTTGTGAACGGCATCGCGTCCGGTGTATAGTGTTCCGGTAATGCCGACCTCGTCGCCGACCTTCAGCGCGCGGATTGCATTTTCTGAAACGGGAGTCGTAAGTGAAATCATAACGTTCTTTTAATATAGCCAATTCTGAATTGCTCCGTCAGAACCTAGAGTCACACCTTGTCTTCGGAAGGCCCAGCACATGTAACTGATCGAGACAAAATAGGAGGCCGGCAAGCGGTTTATTACGCCAATTTTCGCGCCGAGCAGGGTAGTTTTGCCTCCGAAACCCATCGGTCCGATTCCCAACTTATTCGACGTTTCTACGATGTCTCTTTCCAAGCGCTCCAATTCCGGGTTCGGATTACTGTCGTCGACTTTGCGGAGGAGTTGTTGCTTAGAAAACTCGTAGCCTGTGGCGCGGTCACCACCAATGCACACCCCGAGGATTCCCGGACCGCAACCTTTGCCTTGTGCCTGGAGAACGGCGTCAAGGATGGCTTTGCGGCAACCATCAAGATCACGGTTCGCTTTGAGCTTCTCGTTTGGCAGGGAATACTGAGCTCCCACGTTTTCGCACCCGCCACCCTTCAAGATCAGCCGAACCGTGGTTTCCGTGGAACGATGCTGATGAAAATGGAGTGTTGGTGAGCCAGGTCCCACGTTGGTCCCATCATTCTTCCCGGTGACAGAGTCGACCGAGTTCTGTCGCAGGTATCCCTTCTTGGTTGCCAGTTTGACGGCTTCGCGGGCTGCCTCGGCAAAAGCGACCTGATCCAACCCCAAGGGACTATCAACATAGAATATGATGCTGCCAGTGTCCTGACATATCGGCTGCGACTTGTTCTTCGCCAGGGCGATATTTTGGTCAATGATGTTCATCGCAGTCGCGGCGATCGAACCCTTGGTCTCCACGTTCAACGCCGAAAGAATGGCGCGATGCACATCATCGGGGATCTCCGCTGAGGTTCGGCGGATCAGTTCCAATAAGGAATCCTGCAAAAAATTCATAGCGTGAAAGCTAATGGCCGCTCCGTGGCAAGTCAATCGTGCGCGGAAAGATGAGGAGAAAGAAATCGTGTTTGAACGGCGCAATTCTCCAGAACGAAAAGAACTTGAGAATGAGGTAAACAGCGACGATTGCGAAGATGATGTTCAATGGGGCCCAATTACCACAAGGTCCAAAATGCCAGGTCCAAAATGCCTGTGGTCAGAAAGATAAGTCCCAGCAAGCTGAACTCGAAAATCCGGAAAGCGCCGGCTTCCGCCGTTTCGGGAGTTGAACTGAGCAGGAGGTTTGTGGAGGTTCCGATTAGTGTGCAGACTCCGCCGAACTGGGAGGCGAAGAGTGGAATGAGTGGCTTTGAAGGAGAGATTTGGTGCCTGGCACAGACCACAAGCACCAAGGGAGGGAAAACCGCGACGACTGGGGTGTTGTTTACAAAGGCTGAGGGCAAGGCAACTAAGACAATGAGTGTCACCTGCAACGCGAAGGGCTTTTGGCCCAGGCGTGTCAGTAACTGGGCGATCTTGCTAAGGGCCCTGGTTTTCACGAACCCGACGCTTAGGACAAACATTGTTCCAACGGTCAAGGTGGCTGGATTGCTGAACCCCGACAAGCCCTCATCCAGAGTCGCCAGGTCGGTTATTACCAATAAATGGAGAATCAACAGCGCAACGAGGTCGACTGTGAAGCGTTCGGCAACAAAGAGATATATCGCTCCGACAAGAATCAGCAGGAGGAGCGCAATCTGAGTTGAGACTCCCATGGTCGGAACGGCCAAGACATTTCTGCTTTGATGGCACCGGGGCTAGAGATTCAGTGAACCCGACCCAATGGCCCTGGCCGCTTCCCGCAGTGCTTCACCCAGGGTCGGGTGCACATGACACGTGCGAGCCAGGTCCTCGCTGCTGGCGCCGAAAGCTATAGCGGTGGCAGCCTCGTTGATCAGGTCGCCAGCGTGTGCTCCGATGATGTGAACACCCAGGATTCGGTCTGTGCGCTCGTCTGAGAGTATTTTTACCATGCCTTCCGTGTGGCCCATAGTGCGTGCACGCCCATTGGCGCGGAATGGGAAGGTTCCTTTGCGAAAGTGCACGTTATCAGCGGCCAGTTGTTCCTCGGTTTTGCCAACTGAGGCGATCTCGGGATTCGTGTAAACGACACCTGCAATGGTATCATAATGAACATAACCTCGGCCATTGACGAGGCGCTCAACGCAAGCCACGGCTTCCTCCTCCGCTTTGTGTGCCAGCATGGGGCCGCTGATAGCGTCGCCGATGGCATAAATGCCGTCAGCAGTCGTGGCGAAGTGGTCATCGACCGGAATGGATCCGTTCTTGTTTAAGGTGATCCGAACGGTTTCGAGACCGAGATTCTCCGTGTTTGGCTTGCGTCCGACAGCCACGAGCACACAATCACAAGATAAGGGAGGATTGCCTTTAGTTTCCACCAGGCAGTGATCGGCGTCTTCGCTTGCGCCCGTAACTTCGCAGGACAATCTAAAATGGATGCCTTGCTTTTCGAAAATCTTCTGAGCTTGACTCGAGAGTTCAACGTCCATGCCCGGCAGGATCCGGTCACGGTATTCCAGCACAGTAACGCGAGCCCCCAAGCGATGCCAGACCGACCCCAGTTCCAACCCGATGTATCCGGCGCCAATGACTACCAGGTGCCTTGGCACTTTTGGATAGCTCAGCGCCTCTGTACTGGTGCCGATGCGGTTGCCTCCCAGCGAAACACCTGGAAGGCTTGCTGACTTACTGCCGGGAGCTAGCAGGATGTACCGGGCTTGAATTTGCACTTGTTCGGAATCAGATTGCACAAGAACTGCCCTCGGGCCTGCGAGTTTTCCATGGCCAAAATATCGTGTGACCCGGTTTTTCTTGAACAGGGCTTCAATCCCCTTGGTGAGGGTCAGCACCACTTGGTCTTTGCGACGGAGCATGGCCTCCAGATCGAGCTGGATCTCGTTTGTTTTGACGCCGTGTGCGCCCAAGCTCTGACGCGCATGAAAGTAATGATCGCTTGATTCCAGCAGTGCTTTGCTGGGTATGCAGCCAATCCTCAGGCATGTGCCTCCGAGTGCAGGCTCTCGTTCTACGCAGGCGACGTTGAGGCCTAGTTGGGTGGCTCGGATTGCGGCTGTGTAGCCGCCTGGGCCCGCACCAATAATGACCAAGTCGTGTTGCTCAACTCTCATTGTGTGTACGGTTTTAGCGTTCGACGTAGACAACGACCATTCGTTGATTAAGAACGCCTGAGCAGTCTTGTCGCGGTTCGGTAGGCATAAGACAGCCATACCAGAGTCAGGAGGCCAATAATAATGGCCTGACTGACAACTGGATAGTTGTATATTAGGAATGCCAGCATCCCACAGCCGACGGTCGCTTTTGCTAAATCAATAAGGCTCATAGACAAGCACATTCTCGGACTGTGACAGCATCCCGGTGCACATCGCGGATCCTGCCGTCGCAGCCAACAGGTTGATGACTCTTAATTACGCCTGGATTCAAGATGTGCCAAGCGTGAACTAAGCTTGAACAGCCAGCCATATGTTCTATCGCATAGCTTGCGGGGAGAAACAACCAGAGTTACAGGTGACGACTTCGCCCAGCCGTCTTGGCTCTCTTGAAAGCACTCCTATGGCATTTAAAGGAGACCTAGTGTAATCGGTCCGAATATGGCTCTCGAAGAGACAATAGATGGTCAATTTTTGACAAAGTCTGTGAAGTCTCTGGACCATTAGCACAGCACAATCATAAGGTGCGGATGTCCAGATCTACAAATCGCGGTCTGGCAGGGCCATTAGCAACCATTGCCAATTCGGGATTCCGGCTTTCACGGGCCTGGTTAGACCCTGCCTGTGAAAAGGCTGACGGTTCTGCGCACGGGTTTACCGGGAGCCCTTAACCAAAGCTGAACATCGTTTAACAAATGCAATCCAGTAATCAATCCACCCCCCAACGAGCCGAGGCGGCCCACGACATTTTGCACCAAATCCGGCGGCATCCGTTGGATCCGATATTCTCACCTAGGGTTGTTGCCGTGATCGGCGCTACCGAAAACAAAGGAAGTGTTGGCCGGACGGTCTTTCAAAACCTCGGACGAGGTGGTTTCGAGGGGACCGTCTACCCGGTCAACCCAAAACGTTCCAGCGTACTGTGTGTTAAGGCGTATCCAACCATCGGTGCCGTGCCGGAAAAGGTGGATTTGGCGGTCATCACTACGCCCGCCGTATCAGTTCCAGGTATTATACGTGAATGTGTCGACGCCGGTGTTCCTGGTGCGGTGATCATTTCGGCTGGCTTCAAAGAAACGGGGCCGAGCGGGGTCGAATTGGAACAGAGGGTCCTGGCGGAAGCGCGGAGAGGAAAGATGCGCATTATAGGTCCGAATTGCCTTGGCGTGATGATGCCTCACAACGGCCTCAATGCAACTTTTGCCAGTACCATTGCCCGGCCCGGCTCCGTCGGTTTTCTAAGTCAGAGCGGTGCGCTGTGTACCGCCATCTTGGATTGGAGCTTACGGGAAAATGTCGGTTTTAGCTCTTTCGTTTCGATCGGTTCTATGCTGGATGTTGACTGGGGCGATCTGATTTATTATTTGGGTGATGATCCCCAGACAAAAAGCATTGTGATTTATATGGAGTCGATCGGGGACGCCCGCTCCTTTTTGTCTGCGGCGCGGGAAGTCGCGCTCACCAAGCCGATTATTGTCATCAAGGTTGGTCGGACTGCGGCTGCCGCCAAGGCCGCTGCCTCACATACTGGATCACTCACTGGTAGTGACGAAGTCCTGCACGCGGCATTCAGGCGCGTGGGCGTGCTGCGTGTCGAGACGATTGCGGAGCTGTTTCATATGGCCGAAGTTCTGGCCAAGCAACCGCGTCCACAGGGACCGCGATTGACGATTGTCACGAATGCAGGGGGACCGGGGGTGCTGGCCACGGATATGCTGATCGGGAGTGACGGCGAGTTGGCCGAACTATCCAACGAAACATACGAGTCCTTGAACCAGTTTCTACCTGCTGCCTGGAGCCACAGTAACCCGGTGGATGTGCTGGGCGATGCCGGCGCGGATCGTTACGCGAAAGCGGTAGAGGTTACTGCGAAAGACCCTGGCAGCGATGGCATGCTTGTCATTCTCACTCCGCAGGCGATGACGGATTCTCTTGCTACCGCCGAGGCTCTGAAGCCTTACTCGAAGACCCCCGGGAAGCCACTCCTGACTTGCTGGATGGGGGGGGCGGAGGTCGAGCCCGGAGAGGACGTTCTTAATGCGGCCGGAGTTCCTACGTACAAGTATCCTGACACGGCCGCCCGCGCTTTTTGTTATATGTGGCGCTACACCTATAACTTGCGCGCATTGTACGAGACGCCCGCGCTCCTTGATTACAGCGCTGAGGGGACAAGCTCAGCGCGCGATAAGGCCGAGGCTATCATCCAAGCCGTCCGTAAGGATGGACGCACCATTCTGACGGAGTTCGAATCCAAGCAACTGCTGAGTGCTTACGGCATCCCAACAGTGGATACCCGTATCGCCACAACGGAGGAGGAAGCCGTCAAGTTGGCTGGGAAAATCGGATATCCAGTCGTGTTGAAACTGTATTCGCACACCATTACGCATAAAACCGACGTAGGGGGGGTTCAGTTGAACCTGCGAAACGACGCGGCCGTCCAGAAGGCCTGGCAGGCGATCCAATCCGGTGTGGAAAAGCATGCCGGCAAAGAGCATTTCCAAGGTGTCACGGTTCAACCAATGATTCCCCTGGATGGTTATGAAATCATCATCGGTAGCAGCATGGACCCCCAGTTCGGTCCTGTGCTTCTGTTCGGCTCTGGTGGGCAATTGGTAGAGGTCTACAAAGACCGTGCTTTGGGGTTGCCGCCTCTCAATGCCACGCTCGCACGGCGCATCATGGAGCGAACGATGATTTATAAAGCGCTCAAAGGGGTGCGGGGGCGGGACCCGGTAAATCTGAAGGCGCTGGAAGAACTTCTGGTCCGTTTCAGCTACCTGGTGGTGGAACAGAAATGGATCTCAGAGATTGATATTAACCCCTTGCTGGCTTCGCCAACCCGGCTTCTTGCCCTCGATGCTCGCGTGGTTGTCTTTGGAAACGATGTGCCCGAGGAGAAACTGCCCAAACCGGCTATTCGCCCTTATCCGACCCAGTACGTGGCACCTTGGACACTCAAGAACGGCACAGCCGTGAACATCCGCCCGATCCGGCCTGAGGATGAACCTATCATGGTGAGATTCCACGAGAATCTATCCGAAGAAAGCGTCTATTATCGCTACTTCAGCCAACTGAAACTTGATCAACGCATCGCGCACGAGCGGCTCACGCGGATGTGTTTTAATGACTATGATCGGGAAATAGCCTTGGTCGCAGAACATCGAGACGAAAAAACTGGAGATCGCGAGATCCTGGGTGTGGGGCGGTTGAGTCGAGCGCACGGTCTGAATGAGGCTGAGTTTGCTCTGATCGTTAGCGACAAGTATCAGCGCAACGGTCTTGGGACGGAACTTCTTCGCCGCTTGGTGCAAATCGGACGCGATGAAAAGTTGGACCGGATCACAGCCAGCATTCTTGCGGAGAACCACGGGATGCACCATGTCAGCAAAAACGTGGGCTTCACGCTGCGCCGGGACAACAACACTCAGGACTACAAAGCCACCATCAATCTCTGAGGCTGATTTCAAAAAGGTATTGAACTCAGAGGCTGTTTCCGGGAAGGAAGCATTACCGCGCCTCCCGGGAGTTTCTCTTACGGTAGCTCTCTCCGCTGCGTCAAGCCTTTAGACCTGTGAGGTCCGCAACCAGAGGTTCGGCGTGATTGACTATCGAGTCCCACGTAACAATCTCCTGGCGATAGGCTGCGGTGCGTCCGAGGATACTAGCCAGGTTGCTGCGAACGCTGGTGGCCACCGTGAGGTTCGTGAAATTGCCGGTCATGATACTATCATGGAAGGTGGCGATGTTCGATTCCGCTCCGGACCGGTACACGTCACCGACATCGCCGGCAGCAAAATCTTCCTTTGATTTGAAAGTGACCTTCCCGAAGTAGTGTGCATCGACTGTTCCTAGGGTGCCGTATACCCGGCACATAATGTCCTCGAAACCGAAACCGACTTGTTTGGAACTAAAAGTAAGATGAACTCCTTCGGGATACTCGAATATCAGGGAAAAATTGTCCCAGCAATTCCCAACGAAATCGCGGCATTTGCCACCTCTGCCCCAAGCCTTTAGGGGTGCGGCGTTGAGCATCCAACAGGCGAGGTCAATGGCGTGGATGTTTTGCTCGGTGATGATGTCTCCCGACAGGGCTCGGTCCGTTACCCAGGCCCGCAGTCTTAATTCGGGGTTGTTTGGGTCCGCGCGTCGCGCGCGATCTACACCTTCTCCCACCGGCCCGGTTTGGTAGGCAGCCTCGGCTGAGGCAATGCGGCCGATCTCACCCTGAGCGATTCTTGCGGCAAAATCCTTTAGTAATGGTTGCGTTCGCGTTTGGAAATCAACCAGGAACACGAGTTTGTTCTTGCCGGCACGAATGCC
The DNA here is from genome assembly GCA_002428665.1 of Verrucomicrobia subdivision 3 bacterium UBA6082. Lineage (GTDB taxonomy): Bacteria > Verrucomicrobiota > Verrucomicrobiia > Limisphaerales > UBA8199 > UBA6082. The sequence goes on along the minus strand of DIXK01000094.1, from coordinate 27,949 downwards.
TGACTGCTCCACGCTCAAACTCCCAGGCACGTCTACGGCGACGGGTTTGGCCAGGTAAACATGGCAGCCGGCAGAAACGGCAGCGGCTGCCTGTTCCGGATGAAAAAACGGTGGGCTTTCGATTGCGACTGCGTCAGGCTTTGCCTCAAGCAGTTGCTTGTACCCGTTGAGGCCTGTATAACGGCGATTCTCGGGAACCTGAAAACGGTTGCCTGCGGCATCCGCCTGGTCCGGAAAATAATCAGCAACAGCCGCAATCCTGTAGCCTCCGTGCTTGTTGAAGAGGTCCGCAATCCACTTTCCTCGCCCACCGCATCCGATAAGGCCGAGGGTGACTTGCTTGCGGTTCTCGCCGCATACGACCCGTGAGGGGGAGGCCAGGCTGAGTGCCAGCGCCGCTGTTCCGGTGTGGCTCAGGAAGCGACGGCGGTTTAACCAGCTGTCACTCCGTTCGGGACCAGTGGGGTGCTGTTTCATAATGCAATAAATGTTCAGGGAAGATGCCGCACATGCGAACGGCATGAGTTGATTCGATAAGTCCTGTGCATGCCTGGGTATTTATGCCCGTAATCCTCCGGCGACGCAATGACGTTGCGAGCGATCATGGAAGTGGTGGAGGCGGTAGAAACTGGAGAATCCCACCGACAAGGTTCGCGAACTCTTGGGTCACCCTTTTACGGCGCTACTCTGGCAAAAAACGGTGAAACTTTGACAAAGGGGGTGCAGTCGTTTCTGGTATCGGGCGGCACTCTCCTTGCATGCAGATAAAGTCGGCGGTCTGACCAGGCGGCGAAGGCCATCACTGCGCGTACGAAGTAGACCGGGGCGACTTCAGATCTCAAAGCGGACGAGTCATCGTCTTGCACCGGTCAACCCGGAAGTTCTTAACCAGTAACAATGCCAACGAAATCGTATATGCCCGACAAAGATGCCAAACTAACCGGTTCTGTCTCTCCACAATCCCGGAAATCGGTCCAGTTCAAGACACTTGACGGCAACGAAGCGGCCGCCTACGTGGCCTTTAGACTCAACGAGGTGATGGCGATATATCCGATCACGCCTTCCTCACCGATTGCTGAATGGTGCGACCAGTGGGCATCTGAAGGTAAACGCAATCTTTGGGACACTATCCCGTCGATCGTGGAAATGCAGAGCGAAGGGGGTGCCGTTGGCGCGGTTCATGGGGCGCTGCAAACCGGCACACTGAGCACTACGTTTACGGCTTCTCAGGGGCTGTTGCTCATGATCCCGAACATGTTTAAAATCGCCGGTGAGTTGCTTCCAACCGTATTTCACGTTACTGCTCGTACGGTGGCTGCGCACGCGTTGTCGATTTTTGGCGATCACAGTGACGTGATGGCCTGCCGCTCGACTGGCTGGGGCATGCTTTCCGCTGCTTCGGTTCAGGAGACTATGGATTTTGCCCTCATTTCCCAAGTCGCGTCCCTAAAATCGCGCATTCCTTTCATTCACTTTTTCGATGGGTTCCGCACCTCGCACGAGGTCTGCAAAATTGAGATTCTGGATAAGGAAGTAATGGTGGCAATGATCGATGAAAAGCTTATTGCAGAGCACCGCGCCCGTGCGATGACACCGGACCGCCCGGTCTTGCGGGGTACGGCTCAGAATCCGGATGCCTTCTTCCAGGCTCGGGAGACGGTCAACCCGTTTTATGCCGTGTGCGCAGACATCACCCAGAATGTCATGGACGAATTTGGGCGGTTGACAGGCCGCAATTACAACCTTTTCGACTACGTGGGGGCTCCTGATGCCGAACGTGTTATAGTACTTATGGGTTCTGGTTGTGAGGCGGCTCACGAAGCCGTTGATTTTCTGGCAGCTAAGGGGGAAAAGATCGGCATTGTCAAAGTGCGATGCTATCGTCCATTTGACGGACGGCGATTCCTCGAAGCGTTGCCGGCAACCGTCAGGAGCCTTGCGGTGCTGGATCGCACGAAAGAGCCGGGCGCACTAGGCGAACCGCTTTATCAGGACGTTGTCGCCGCCTTGGTCGAAGGCCTAGCCATTGGATGGGGAAGTCTCAAAGGAATGCCAAAGGTGGTTGGAGGCCGTTATGGATTATCTTCCAAGGAATTCACGCCTGCTATGGTAAAGGCGGTGTTCGACAACCTCTGCCAGACCACCCCCGCGAACCATTATACCGTGGGCATCACCGACGACGTTTCGCACACCAGCCTGGCTTTTGACGCGGATTTCTCTACTGAGCCGGAATCGGTAATCCGTGCCATGTTCTACGGTTTGGGGGCCGACGGCACCGTGGGTGCGAATAAGAATTCAATCAAGATCATCGGCGAGGAAACGCCCAATTTCGCCCAGGGATATTTCGTTTACGATTCCAAGAAGTCGGGCTCGATGACAGTGTCACATCTGCGATTCGGTCCGCAGCCGATACGTTCGACATACCTGATTACCCGCGCGAATTTTGTGGCCTGTCACCAGCCCATGTTCCTAGAGCGTTACGACATGGTGAAAAACCTGGTTGCCGGTGGCACATTCCTCCTTAACACTCCATTCTCCAAGGAGGAAATCTGGCGACGGTTGCCCACGCCGACCCAGAAAACCTTGCTGGAGAAGAAAGCTAGGTTTTTCGTGATCGACGCAACGCGCGTTGCCCGCGACAGCGGCATGGGCGGACGCATCAACACAATCATGCAGGTCTGCTTCTTCGCCTTGTCCGGTGTGTTGCCACGGGAAGAAGCCATAGAGGCTATCAAGGAATCCATCCGCAAGACCTATGGCCGGAAGGGTGAGGAAATTGTGGCGATGAACCTCAAAGCGGTGGACAACACCTTGGCTCACCTCCACGAGGTGCCGCTGACCCAGGCCATCAATGGAACAGGGGATTACCTTCCCGCTATCACCTCCAACGCGCCCGAGTATGTGCAAAAAGTCCTGGGCAAGCTGGCTGCGGGACTCGGGGACGAGCTGCCAGTGAGTGCGTTCTCCTGCGACGGCTCCTTTCCCACGGCGACAGCGCAATTTGAAAAACGGAACCTCGCGCTGGACATCCCGGTGTGGGACGAAGCTGTCTGCATCCAATGCATGAAGTGCGTGGCGATATGCCCGCATGCCACTATCCGGGCGAAGGTGTATGACCCGAAAGAACTGGTCTCAGCACCCCCAACTTTCAAGTCTACGGATGCCCGGGCTCCTGAGTGGAAAGGAATGAAGTGGTCTCTACAGGTGGCCGCTGAAGATTGCACCGGTTGCTCTCTTTGCGTTGACGTGTGTCCGGCCCGTAATAAAACTGAGGCCAGGCTCAAGGCCATTAATATGAGGTCGCAAGCCCCGCTGCGGGACGCGGAGCGGGTAAACTGGGATTTCTTCCTCAAACTGCCGGAATATGATCGGCGCAAAGTCAAATTGACGACCCTGCGACAGCAACAGGTGATGCGTCCGCTGTTCGAATTCTCCGGCGCGTGCGCCGGGTGTGGTGAAACCCCATATCTAAAGATGGTCACCCAGTTATTTGGTGACCGGATGATCGCGGCGAATGCCACGGGTTGTTCCTCGATCTACGGAGGTAACCTGCCAACGACTCCTTATGCAGTCGATGCGGCGGGGCGCGGGCCAACGTGGTGTAACTCCCTTTTCGAGGACAACGCAGAGTTCGGTTTGGGGTTCCGCGTATCGGTTGACAAGCAGAAGGAGTTTGCCTGTGAACTACTGGAGAAGCTCGCTGGTGCTGTCGGGCAGGACCTAGTGGAGGGTATCCTCAACGCCAACCAGACTGACGAGGCAGGGATTTACGAGCAGCGCGAGCGCGTCGCTGCCTTGAAACAGAAGCTGCAGAAGATCGATTCTGTTGACGCCCTGAGGTTGCTGGGTTTGGCTGATCAGCTCGTAAGAAAGAGCGTTTGGATTATTGGTGGTGACGGTTGGGCATACGATATTGGTTATGGTGGCTTGGACCATGTGTTGGCCAGTGGTCGGGATGTGAATGTCCTGGTACTCGACACGGAGGTTTATTCAAACACTGGCGGCCAGTGTTCCAAAGCCACTCCACGTGGAGCTGTTGCCAAGTTCGCGGCTGGTGGCAAACCGGTCGGCAAGAAGGACTTGGGACTGATTGCGATGAGTTACGGTCATATCTATGTCGCCAGTGTGGCCATGGGATACAAGGACGAGCATACGCTGAAAGCGTTGCTTGAGGCCGAGTCCTATCCAGGACCTTCGTTGATCATTGCCTACAGTCACTGTATTGCGCATGGCATTGCCTTGGACGCCGGGGTGGGTGCCAAACAACAGAAACTGGCAGTTGAATCCGGACAATGGCTATTGTATCGGTTCGACCCGAGAAGAATGGAGCGGGGTGAAAATCCGCTGCAGTTGGACTGTGGGAATCCCAAAGTCAAAGTGCAGGACTATCTGCTTTCGGAGAATCGATTCAAGATGCTGACCAAGAGTAAGCCGGAGGACGCGAAGCGATTCTTTGCGCAAGCTCAAGTCGACGCGGAGCGCCGGTGGAAATACTACCAGTTCATGGCAGGACGTGATTTTAAAGCACCGCAACAACCGGTGCCGAGGCCACCATCGTCCGTTGACCAGCAACCCTAGGACATCCGCAACCCTCCGCGCCAGAGTTGGCGCTGGCTCTCCTTTCCAAGGTTGAACGGGAGAGTCTCGAGGAAACGAAAACCGATTTTAAATCGCTCAAGTCTTTACGAACCACGAAACGCATTAGGAGAAACGAATATGGATCTTACAACCACCTATCTCGGATTGAAACTCCGCACACCGTTGGTACCTTCTGCTTCCCCGCTTTCCGAGGAATTGGACAGCATCAAAGAGATGGAAGACGCCGGTGCCGCCGCTGTCGTCCTCTATTCATTGTTCGAGGAACAGCTACGTCAAGACCGGTTGGAATTGGCTTCAAGACTCGATCAAGGCACTGAGAGCTTTGCTGAGGCATTGACCTACTTTCCCGAGCCAGAAGAGTTTCGACTTGGGCCTGATGAGTACTTGAAGCACATAGCTAAAGCGAAAGAGGCGGTCAAAATACCCATAATCGCTAGCCTAAATGGCTCCTCCGTCGGTGGGTGGACGCAGTATGCGAAAGGCATTGAACAAGCTGGCGCGGACGCACTGGAACTCAACATTTATTACATTCCGACAGACCTGCAGATGAGTTCGAGCGACGTGGAGAAAAACTACTTGGATATCCTCAAGGCGGTTAAGGCTGAGATTAAAATTCCGGTGGCCGTCAAGTTAAGCCCGTTCTTTACTAACTTTGCGAACATGGCTTCGCGGCTGGATCAATCGGGTGCGGATGGCCTAGTGCTATTCAACCGCTTTTATCAACCGGACATAGACTTGGAGACTTTGGACATCAAACCGAATATCCTGCTGAGCACGCCAATGGCCATGCGCGTTCCCCTACGCTGGATCGCGCTGCTATTCGGCAAGTTGAAGGCTTCCATGGCCGCGACCAGCGGAATTCACCGCGCCTCGGATGTGCTGAAGATGCTCATGGCCGGAGCAGACGTGACCATGCTCTGCTCTGCATTGATACGTCACGGCGCGCGGCAAGTCGGTGTGATCGAGCGGGACCTCGTAGCATGGATGGAGGAACACGAGTATTCCTCAGTCGCACAACTTAAAGGCAGCCTTAGCCAGAAAAATTGTGCGGATCCCAGTGCCTTTGAACGGGCTCAGTATATGAAAGCTATAAGCCAGTTCCCAGTCTCTCAGCATTAGCACACAACACATTTAGTAGGGCCGCCCGGACGAGCTAGAGCCGGGCGGCTTTTTGCTTTCGGGGCACCAGACGATTAACGCGGCTCTGGCGCCAGGACTAGATGTGAGTTATTGTTTGTGGGCAACGCTATGGTGAGTAGTTTTTTTCGCAACCCTCGTCTGACCCGACAGCGTATCGCACTGGCGCTGAGCGTGGCCGTCTTGGCGGATGCCGTGCAGGTCATCTTGGGTCCCTTGGGCATGGTTCTTCCTGACGAAGTGATAGACGTTGCAGCGATGGCCCTAATCTCAATCGCCTTGGGCTTTCATCCGCTGTTGTTGCCAACCTTCCTGATAGAATTGTTTCCGTTGGTGGAGATGCTGCCAACATGGACTGCCTGCACGATGGCGGTTATTGTGATGCGGAGAAGGGGGGAAGAGGGGATGCCCCGACCGCCGAACCCGACACGCCCTGTAGTCGTTGTGAGTGCACCAGAGAGCACCCCGTCGGGTTCTAAACCAGTGGACTGCGCCGCTGATATGCCGGATACGGGTGCCTGGAACAAAAGAGACTGAATGTCCTCGGGGTCAACTGAGAACCTCTTCGGGGTCGGAAATAGGTTGGCGCTGAATCTTCTCCGGGCCGTACCGCTCAAGAAACCTGGCCTCGGACTCCGGGGTGCACATCAAGATTAAGGTTGCCCCTCGTGTCAGTTGAATGTTGGGGCGGGGATTAATAGCCAAACATTCCGAAGTGCGGATGGCGACCACGGTGCACTGGGTGTCGCGCGTGATCCCGCTTTCAGCTAGACTCTTGCCTGCGAGAGAATGAGGTACTTGTGTTTCCGCGGCGTGAAGTCCCTCAGCAAGCATAAGGATGCTGGCCTGGCGCATGTAATTGAAGATTCCGGTTGCTCCCATGGAAGCGTAGGATAGCACAAAGTCGGCTCCCGCACGGTGTAACGTGGAAACGTTTCGTTCGCGCGTGGCCCGGCTCAGAATTTGAATGTCGGGTCGTAAGCGGCGGCAATAGATGGTGAGATAAATGCTGGTATCGTCTTCACGTGTGGTGATGACTACTGCAGGAGATTTTTGGATGCCGGCGGATTCGAGCGTGGCCAAGTCGGCTGCGCTTCCCAGAATGTGCTTCCCGTCACTCCGAATACGCTCCGGGGCCATTTCGATGATCCGGTAATCGACCTCACGAGACGCCAGAGCCCTGGCTGTGGCGCTGCCCACCGCACCTCCGCCGATAATCATGACGGGTTCTCCGCTGACATGATAAATGCAGAACAGCTCATCGTATCTCCGGAGTTGGTCGGCGGAGCCAGCTAGAAGAAGCACCGTGGTAGCGTCAATGCGGCTTTCGGCGACTGCAGGCTCGAAAAGGCCTCGTTTCCACAGTCCAATAACGTTGGCCCCGGTGTTCTCCCGGATGCGGCTTTGTGCAAGGGTCTTACCCGCGAGGGGTGTGCCGGCTGCGGTGGCTTCGGCTATCAGCAGTTCTTGAAATTCACCGATGATGTGAGCCCGGGCGTCCACACCAATGATTCTTCGCGCCAGTGCCTGTCCCATCATCTCCGAGAGGTGAATCACTTGGGAACTGCCCGCGAGTTGCAGAATATCCACCGAATCACGCGACAGAGCAGTGGTGACAATCGGTACCGCCTTGCTCAGTTCGCGGACTGTGAACGCGATATTCGTATTAACCACATCCGAGCCAGTCGCGGCGACGAGGGCTGCCCTGTTCACCCGGGCCAGTTGATAGGTTTCGGGGCGATCGACCTCACCAAACATTACATTAAAGCCCAGGTCATGCATCCGCAACGCCTGATCCAGGTCCGGGATCAGCAACGCGTAAGGACGTCCATAATCAGTAAGTTTATGGATCAAAGCGGCAGAAACAGGGTCGTAATGCGTCAGGATCACATGGCCAGACATCGAGGCTGGCAGCTCTCGGGGGGCTCGGAATTCGGCCTGGGCTTTCATCCACGGGGCATAGAAAAACTCGATGAAGGTGAAAGGCAGGAGCACGAGCAGGAAGAACATGCCCGAAAGCAAGACTACGACGGAAAACAAACGCCCGAGATCCCCGGTGAAGGTGATATCCCCAAATCCAAGGGTCGACATGACTGTTAGAGTCCAATAGACCCCAGTAAGCCAGCTGTGATCCCTTCCCTCTGCCTGCATCAAGACATGGAACAGAATACTGAATACGATCACCATGGCTACCAGCAGGAGCAGGAACCGAAAAAGCAGACCGATGTTCCTGCGCTGCGTTGCCGGTTTGATAAAATGCGCCAACTGAGAAACCAGGTATTTCATCGGTTCGATTTAACAAGGCAGCTAGAGGCTCAATCCAGAAACGTGCCGCAAAACCAAGCCTAGTTCAATGCCTGACTTCTGATCAGCCTTCGGTTGCCTTTAGGTGGCTTGGGCTTAGCCAGTTACAGCTTCCCATCGAGGTTTCAACGGGGCAGGCTTGACGTTCAGTTCGCCGTGCTGGCCAAGGCTTCTTCAAAATCCACAATCTCTTTGATTTGTGTAAGAAACCATCGGTCGATCTTGGTCAGGTTGAATAAATCCTCAACCGTAAACCCGGAGCGCAGTGCGTGGCGGATGAAAAAAATGCGTTCGGCATTAGGCACACTCAGTTTCTGGCGAATGAGCGAAGCTGGCAGAATGTCACGATCACCGTACAGTTTCTCACCGATACGCCACGGTTTGCCGTCTCCTCCCAAACCAGACCGACCAATCTCTAACGACCGTAGTGCCTTTTGGAGAGATTCCTTAAATGTGCGCCCGATCGCCATCGCCTCCCCCACGCTCTTCATTTGGGTGTTAAGGGTCGGGTCGGCTTGGGGAAACTTCTCGAAAGCGAACCGTGGGATCTTGGTCACCACATAATCGATGGTGGGCTCGAAGCTAGCCGGGGTTTCCCGGGTAATGTCGTTACGGATTTCATCCAGCAGGTATCCTACCGCCAGTTTGGCAGCGATTTTGGCGATTGGGAAGCCCGTAGCCTTTGAGGCTAGCGCCGAAGATCGGGAGACCCGAGGGTTCATCTCGATAATGACCATCCGCCCGTCGTCCGGATTCACGGCGAACTGGATGTTGGATCCACCGGTTTCCACGCCCACCGCACGAATCACGGCGAACGAAGCGTCGCGCATGATCTGGTATTCCTTGTCGGTCAACGTTTGAATGGGTGCTACCGTTATCGAATCTCCGGTGTGGACGCCCATGGGATCGAAGTTCTCGATAGAACAAATAATGACGCAGTTGTCGGCGCGGTCCCGCATAACCTCCATCTCGAATTCCTTCCACCCCAGCAAGGATTCCTCGATAAGTACTTCGGTCACCGGGGATAACTCCAGACCACGTCTGGCGATGTCCTCGTATTCCTCGCGATTATACGCGATGCCGCCACCAGTTCCACCCAGAGTGAACGCAGGCCGTATGATTAAGGGAAATCGGCCAATACGTTCAGCGATCCCGCGGGCCTCCTCCAGAGTGTGCGCTGTGCCGCTAATCGGAACGTCCAGCCCGATCTGAATCATCAGATCCTTGAACACCTGGCGGTCCTCTCCCTTCTGAATCGCCTCAGCATTTGCCCCTATCATTTCGACACCGTAATTGTCAAGGGTCCCCCGTTTTACCAAGGCCATTGCTGTGTTTAGCGCGGTCTGTCCGCCCAGGGTGGGAAGGAGGGCCAGTTTGCCCTCTCCTCCCTGTGCCTTGATGTGCTCACTCTCGCGGACAATGATCTTCTCCACGCACTCCGGCGTGATCGGCTCAATGTAGGTCCGGTCGGCGAACTCCGGGTCGGTCATTATCGTCGCAGGGTTCGAGTTGACGAGAATGACGCGATATCCCTCTTCGCGCAGGGCCTTGCAGGCTTGAGTGCCCGAATAGTCGAACTCGCAAGCCTGACCGATGATGATCGGACCGGCGCCAATAATCAGGACCGAGTGAATGTCAGTGCGCTTCGGCATAACCGCGGCGATAATTAATACCAAGCACCAGCCGTTGTCAGTGTCTAAATTGTAGTGTTAGGAATCCAAGGTGGCAAAACTGTCTATTACCACACCATCTGCATGTTCCCTAATGGGTTTTCACCGGCCCTGGGAACCCCTGTCTTCGCTCGATTACATTCGCGGCCTGGAATTGTACTTCACAAAACAAAATCGAGGCTCAATGATACAGAAAATCAAAACAATGCATAACGAGAAAGGATAAAGCGATATGGGCCTGATGGATTACCTTAAGACGCAGTTTCTGGATATTATTCAGTGGCAGGATGATTCACGCGACACATTATCTTTCCGATTTTCCGACGAAGACAAAGAAATAAAACGTGGAGCCCAACTCATCGTGCGTGAGTCGCAGGTGGCACAATTCGTTTACCTGGGGCAGTTTGGTGACACCTTTGGGCCGGGGAAATGGTCATTGACGACGGAGAATATTCCGATCTTGAGTACGCTCAAGGGCTGGAAATACGGCTTCGAGTCGCCCTTCAAGGCGGACGTTTACTTTGTCAATACCCGCCTTTTTACTGGAAACAAATGGGGTACGGCTAACCCCGTGATGATGCGGGATCCAGATTTCGGTATCGTTCGGGTTCGCGCCTACGGCACATTCGATTTTCGGGTTGTAGACGTTGCGTTATTCCTTAAGGAGGTCGCGGGAACGGACCACCAGTTCCGTTTGGATGAATTTGCAGAGACAATGAGGTCACGTGTGGTCAGCGTATTTAGTGATGCCATGGCTTCTTCAAAAGTCCCGGTGCTTGATGCTGCCTCCCGCTACCAGGAGTTGGGCGATGCCCTGTTGCCGCTCATCAATCCCGCGATGACCTCGAAGTACGGGTTGGAGATTCCGAGTTTCATCGTCGAGAACGTGTCCGTGCCCGCTGAGGTCGAACAGGCGATCGACAAGCGCTCCAGCATGTCGGCGATCGGGAATCTCAACGATTTCGTCAAGTTTCAGATGGCGGAATCGATGACCAAAGGGGAGGGCGGTGGTATGGCCAACAGCGCCGCCCAACTGGGTGCCGGACTGGCGATGGGCCAGCAAATGATGCAGGCGATGGGCGGTCTATCGGGCGGCGCTTCCCAACCCACCACCCCTGCCGGTGCAAGTTCGCTCCCGGAATTGTTAAGTCCTGATGATGCTGCCAAGGTACTAGGAGTGTCGGAGGCTGACGTGCTTGCGGCTTTAGTGGAAGGCTCGCTCAAAGGCAAGAAGATTGGCACCGTTTGGAGGATCCCAAGGCACGCTTTGGAGGAATTCCTGAAGTCGTAAGATCCTTCCAACCCGGCGGGTTGCGATAACGAGTGCGCGTTAACATGAGCGATGTCACAGCACAGAAGCGCTTTTCTTGTCCTGCATGCGGTGCCGAAGCCCACTGGAATCCCGGCAAGAAAGCACTAGTTTGCGGTTATTGTGGAACAACGGCTCCCGCGGATGCCGAGTTGAACGCAGCTGGGGAAGAAGTCATCAAAGAGCACGACTTAGTTGTGGCCATGCGGGCCATCCCGGATTCGAGGCGGGGTTGGGAAGCTGCCAAGACGTCCGTTCGCTGCCAAAGTTGCCAGGCGATCTCTGTTTTTGATGCGGAGCGGGTTAGCCAACGTTGTGACTTCTGCGGGTCCAATGCGCTGGTGCCTTACGAGGAAATTAAAGAGGCCTTTCGTCCGGAGAGCCTTCTGCCGATGAAGGTTAGCGAGACCGCTGTTCGTGACTCGATCCGCAAATGGTATGGGTCTCGCTGGTTCGCGCCCAACAAACTCAAATCTTCGGCCCTGACGGACACGGTGCGCGGTCTTTACATTCCTTATTGGACCTTCGATGCTCAAGTCCACGCCGATTGGGATGCGGAAAGTGGATATTACTATTATGTTACGGAGACTTACCGCGATGCCAATGGACATACAAAGACTCGGCAGGTAAGAAAGATTCGGTGGCAACACAGCAGCGGGTTTGTTGACCATTTCTTTGACGATGAATTAATCTGCGCCTCGCGTGGAGTTAATCCCCAGATGCTCCGGAAGGTGGAGCCGTTTCCCACCGAGGCTTTGGTTGGTTATAAGTCAGGCTTTCTGGCTGGTTGGGTGGTGGAACGCTACCAGATCGACCTGATCAAAGCGGCGGAAACCGCCCGGCAACAGATGAATGAGAAGATTATTCGGATGTGTGCGTCCCGAGTTCCAGGGGACACGCATCGGAATCTTCAGGTGCGTCCCGATTATTCTGGGCAGACATTCAAACACATTCTGGTACCGATTTGGCTCTTAACCTACAACTATGGCGCTCGTTCATTCCAGGTGTTAGTTAATGGTTTCACGGGGGCGACGGCAGGGACCTATCCTAAGAGTTGGATCAAGATCACGCTCACAGTGATGGTCGTGCTGGCTGTGCTGGGTATCTTAATCTTGCTGGGCAATCGTTAGGGCTGGGGCGGAGGTTGCGGAGTCAGTCCTGCGCGATGAATGAGATCGAGAAGGTGACGAGGATATGGCAGAGAAAGCGCGATCTCCTGAGCTTTGGGACTCATCTTCTTCCAGGCCTTTTGAAGCGCGTTGATAATTCTGTCGGTGGTTGTTTTCGCGGTTAGGCCCTCAAACTGGTGCTCCAGAAAAACCAGGCACAGGGCATCTTCTAGAATCCTGGTTTCAGGATCTTTAGGGAAGCCCTTTTTCAGGTTCAACGCTTGCACTCGTGAGATCACAGCGACCGAGTAACCCGCCTCTTGGAGTATTTCACCCGCTCCTTGTGCGTGGAATCTCCTCAGTTCTTCACGCCATCGCAGATAGCCATGGCGATCCATCGGATATGCGGCGCGCGGGAGTTGCCATCGGCGAAGATGTTGGGATCTGGCTGCCAATCTCAGTTCTTCCGAAGCATTGGGAGCCAGGCGGGTTACCCAATCCGACAGCCATTGGGCGTAAACCAACTCTCGCGGTCGGGATTGGCCGTTGATGACGCATGAATTGGGATCCTGGGCATTCGCTTCGTCGAACAGCGCGATGGCTTGATGGTAGCGATTTGGATCAGCGGGTCGAAAGGAATTGCTCACACGGAAATAATGCACGGCGTCACCATCAGAATTCAACAAGGAACCCTTTCGCTCGTCGTGGATGTTCGTGCTATATTCCATCCCATCGGCTAATGCTGATGGAAGATTTTAATGTTATGGGATTGAAACCACTAAACGGACCGCCGTCTCCCGAGGAATTTCAGAGACAACTGTCGGAATTGATGCGCCAGCAGTTGCACGGCTTTCGCCAGACACCAGATCCTGATGGCGAACCTGCTGGACCCGACGGAACTGGTAGTGGACCGAGCCAGGAGGTGTTTGCGTTCAAGTTCAAGCCGCGCGAAGTGAAGGAGCACTTGGACCGCTTTGTGATCAAGCAGGATGAGGCCAAAAAGGTCCTGAGTGTAGCCTTGTGCGATCACTATCACCACGTGCGCCTCGCTCTTGACGGAAAGGAGACTCCCAATTACGCGAAGCAAAATGTAATCTTGATTGGGCCAACCGGTGTTGGAAAAACGTTCCTGATTCGAAATGCTGCGGACCTGATCCGTGTGCCATTTGTCAGGGCGGATGCGACGAAGTTCTCCGAGACTGGATATGTTGGTGGCGATGTTGAGGATATGGTTCGCGATTTGTTGCGCCTGGCCGACGGTGACGTCACCCGGGCGCAGTATGGAATCATTTACATCGATGAGATCGACAAAATCGCGGCCTCAAATAGCGTGTCGGGCAGGGACGTTAGCGGACGGGGTGTTCAGACCAACCTTCTTAAACTGATGGAGGAAACGGAAGTTCCGGCCCGATCTCCCAGTGATATTGCCGGCCAAATCCAGGCAATGATGGACTTCACGCAACGAGGCAGGAAAGCGCCGAGCACGATTAATACGCGCCACATTTTGTTCATTGTCAGCGGAGCGTTCGGTGGCCTTGAAAGCATCATTCGCAAACGTCTGCGTGAGGCTACCATTGGCTTTGCTGCTAAAGACCGTGTCCCCGAGAGCACCGAGGAGATTCTGGTTCAGGCGCGGACACGGGATTTCATAGAATATGGTTTTGAGCCGGAGTTCATCGGGCGTTTGCCGGTGCGGGTGGTGTGCCATGCGCTGAATGTCGAGGACTTGTTCATGGTGCTGAAGCAGTCCGAGGGAAGTATCATCCGGCAATACGAACAGGATTTCGCCGCTTACAATATCGAAGTGCTGTTTCCCGATGAGGGGCTACGAAGAATCGCCGAGTTAGCGGCTGACGAGCAGACTGGCGCTCGCGGGTTGATGACGGTCTGTGAGCGCGTGTTTCGGGATATCAAGTTCGAGCTGCCTTCATCTCAAGTCCGTCGGTTTGTCGTCACTCGCGAACTGGTGGATGATCCCGTGGGCGAATTACGCAAGATGCTTACCAACCATCGGCAGGAGGAGAAGACGGTGGCGAGTCAGTTGTTGGATGAATTTGCCGAGCGATTTGAAGCCATGCACGGCATGCAAATTTCCTTCACTCCTGACGCGACAGACCTGTTGGTGCAAGAGGCACTCACCGGGTCCATTTCTGTTCGAGACTTGTGTTCCCGACGTTTCAAAGACCTGCATTTCGCCCTGAAGCTGATTTCGCAGAATTCCGGAAGGAAGGAGTTTTCGCTGGACGTTGATGCGGTGCAGGAGCCGGACAAGGTCCTGAGCCAGTGGGTGGTGGCTAGCTACCGTCCGGAGAAGCCGGACTGATCAGGTTACCTGCGGCGCCACCTTTTGTTTTTGCTTCCAGTCCAACGGTCACGTCACCATTCTTGTTGTTGTCTGACGTGGGCATGAACCGATCGAGAACCGCATTGAAATCGGATAGAGGCGGCACTCCGGCTTCAGTCGCAGTCCTGGCAAAGCAGAGGCGCGCGACAGTTGTCGCTATACTGGTCCTCGGGATGGTGACCTCTATTCTTTTTCTGCGGACCACGACATGTGATTTCGTCAATTATGATGACCCGGATTACGTCACCTCTAATCGACACGTCCAAGGCGGATTGACCTTAGATGGGGTAAAATGGGCTTTTAAGACCGGGCATGCTAGCAATTGGCACCCGCTGACCTGGGTTTCGCACATGCTGGATTGTCAGTGGTTCGGAATGAAACCTGGCGCGCACCACGCCGTGAATTTGGCCCTACATGTCGCGAACACTCTTCTCGTGTTCTTGTTATTCCAGTGGGCGACCGGTTTTTACTGGCGAAGTATTCTTCTCGCCGCAGTATTCGGCTGGCATCCTCTCCGCGTCGAGTCCGTGGCCTGGATCTCAGAGCGAAAGGACCTGCTGAGCGCCTTCTTTTTCCTGTTAACCCTGCTGTGCTATAGCAGTTTTGTCCGGTCGCGACAGGGGCAAGGCCGAGTCGTTGGCAGAGGGAGCAATTACGCAGCGAAGATCCAGAAATGGCCTCCTGCAGTATTTTACCTCCTAGCTTTGTGGTGCTTCGCGCTCGGACTGCTTAGTAAGCCAATGCTGGTCACGTTGCCGTTTCTCCTGTTATTGTTAGATTATTGGCCCTTTCAGCGGGTGACTCTCAGTGCGGAGAAGGGGCAACTGAGCGTTGTTGCGCGTCTAGTAATTGAGAAGGTGCCTTTCTTTTTGCTCTGTGTGGCTTCCAGTTGGGTTACCTTAATTGTCCAGCAGCGCGGTGGCGCGGTTTCAACAAGCCTGTCTCTTGCTGCCAGGATCGAGAATGCGGTTGTGTCGTACACGCGCTACCTAACAAAATGGGGGTGGCCTCACGATCTTTCGGTGCTATATCCACACCCAGGGAAGTGGCCCTATTATGTGGTGGTTTTGTGCGCTGGGCTGTTCGTGGTAATCACAATAGGAGTGCTGTGGTCGGCACGGAAACGCCCTTACTTTGTGGTTGGATGGTTCTGGTTTGTTGGGATGATGATCCCAGTAATCGGGTTGGTCCAGGTAGGAATACAATCCATGGCAGACCGCTACACCTACCTGCCGATGTTAGGGGTGAGTGTTGCGTTGATTTGGGGCCTAGCGGATTTCGCCCGGGATGTTCCTCGATTCAGGCCAGTCTTGATTGCAGGTGGTGGAGCCGCTTTGGTGGTTTGGAGCATGCTCACCGTCCGTCAGGTCGAGTTTTGGCGCGACAGCGAAGCACTGTTCAGCCGCGCCGTGCAGGTGACTCGGGACAATTACTTGGCGTATAATAACCTTGGGTATTTTCTTTCCGGGAAGGGCAAGGCTGGTGAGGCCATGGAGCACTACCGAAAGTCGTTGGAGATTAACCCTAACTATGAAGACGCACTGAACAATCTCGGACACGCATTGGCTGCCCAGGGAAAACATGCGGATGCGATTGCCTATTACGAGCGTGCTTTGAACGTTAGACCGGGACATGTCGAGGTCCATAATAACCTAGGCAATGCCCTGGCTGAATTGGGTCGAGTGGACGAAGCGATGACCCATTATTATTTCGTGATCAAGCAACGTCCTGATCACGCGGACGCCCACAACAATCTCGGGATCGCGCTTGCGATGAAGGGCCGGTTGAACGAGGCGATTGCCGAGTTTCAACTTGCGATTCGATATAAACCCAACTATGCCGGTGCCCATAGCAATCTTGGGAACGCGTACGCAGTCCAGCGAAAGCTCGACGAGGCGATTCGAGAGTTCCGTACTTCATTGGAATTGAACCCGAAGGACGCACAGGCACACAACAACCTGGGCAACGTGCTGGCTGAACAGGGGAAAACCGACGAAGCGATAGTCCATTACCGGGAGGCAATACAACTCAATCCAGCCAATCCCGAGGCCAACTGCAATCTGGCGATTCTGTTGGCGCGAATCGGCAAGCCAGAGCAGGCAAGGAAGCATCTCGCGGAGGCGCTGCGATTGCGGCCGAACTATCCAGAGGCCTTGCGCCAGCTCCAAGTGTTAGATCAGAGCCTTTAAGAAATTGGCTCCAGGCGGCAGAATCTTCAGGGGTAAAGGAAACATCAGGGCAATAGGAGTAGCTCATGAACTGGAATCGGTTCCGATTTTAATGACCCGTGCTTTTCGGGTCCTGGCATAGTGAAACAAATACTGTTGAGCGTAACCGCCAAAAGGCCCGAAATAGGTTGCTGCGAACTGTCGTAGCGTTCGTGGGGTGACATCAGGCTGGCGCGGAAAGTAAAACTCCTTAAGAACCTTGATGATCCACACATCGACCGGGAACGCCGTTGGGAATCCGTAAGCGAATAGCAGGACGCAATCCGCAATCTTCGGTCCAACTCCGGGCAGATCGGTTAGCGCAAGGCGGGCCTCTGCACATGACAAACGTCCTACCGCCTCAAGGTCTGTCAAACCACGTGCCACCCGCTGCGCAATTTCCCGGAGGTAGGGCGCGCGGAAGCCCATCTTGCAGGCGCGTAAATCGCCTTCCGTAATTTGTGCCAACCGTTGCGGCGGGGGAAAAGACCAAGCCGGGGTCACGCCGGGAGGCACCGGCACCGGGTTGCCAAAACGCTCACAGAGCAGGGCAACCACCTGTCGAATCTGCGTGATTTGTTTGGTTGAGGACAAGACAAACGAAGCCAGACATTCCCAGGGATCTTGGCGGAGCAGGCGCAGGCCCCGGCACGCACGAACTGCCTTTCGCATGACGTCATCGCGAGGAAAAGTCCGCTGGATAGACTCTAGGTCGGTGTCGATCTGAAGGTAATTGGCGAGCCAAGTCCAATCTTGAACGGGTAGTGCGCTCTCGGCACGCAGGCCTGTGTTGTCGATTGCCAGTCGCACCCAGCGACCTGCAACCACGCTCTCCCATCCCTCGGTGACTCGATACCAGCGGAATGCCTGGCCCGACTCTAGGGTCGCTTGCAGGTTGTAGTCAGCGACGGGAAATAGGGTGGTGCACGGCGCCCTAGCGGAGGCCGCGGCAGACGAAGATCCGCAGTTGGCGACTGATGTTGCCATTATATTTCACGTCCCGGATTTCTGTTTCGGTGACCGATTCGAACTCCTCAAGCAGCGCCGCTGGTGGCGGGCTCATGCGTGGCTTTCGGGGATTTAGTTCAGTTACGAAGATGGCGTTATCACCTTTGCGCGAGGTGTAGCCCGGCCAAAAGTAGAATTGGTTTTTTGGGGTGGCACTCGTCACGTAATAGACCAGCGGACTCTCCGGCACCCCTTCGCGGGCCTCTGGCAGATGGAACGTGATTTGGCTGACAATCCCGTAGTGCCCGCCAATGATGAACACGGGTTTGCCCTCCTTTAGCAATTCATCGCGTGCTCCGCCAACCAGCCTTGCTACCTGATCCCACTCCCGAACTCGGCGCAAAGGATCCAGGTGCGCCGGCAGATAGAAGCCGATAACCTTGCGGACCAGATTTGTGTCGTGTAGGAATCCCGCTACCACAAAACCAAAGAGCAGGCCTGACGCCAGCCACGGTTTAATCCGGACTGCGCCCAGACGCCAGCGGGTATCCCAGTAAATTACCATGAGACAAAACAGCGGTAGCACAGAAGGCGCGATCCAATTCGGCAGCACCCGGGATTTCAGCGAATGGAGCAAGTAGACCAGAAACAGAGGCGCGCCCATGCTGAAGAAATAGACCAGCTTCGGGTTACGACGGTTCTGACGCCAAAAGGCGAAGGTCGCCCAACACGTGGCGACGAAGAACACCGGATTAAGCAAGAAAAGTTCACTGCCCAGGAACTCTCCGATATATCGCGGCGTGAGCTTCCAGGCTTTGTCCGCTCCTGCTCTCTCGGCAACGTGGGTTACGGTGATCCAGTCGCGTTGGCTATTCCAGAGCAGAACGGGGATCATGCAGACCAGGAGGATGAACAAGGCCAGCCACGGGCCTGGTCTGCGCAAATGCCGGCGAGCCGGCTTCCAAAGCCAGAAGAACACGCCCCAGCACAAGAGTTGAAACAACGCGGTATATTTGCTGAGGAAACCCAGCCCCATCCAAAGGCCCACCCAAGCCCAATCCGCGGTGGTGCCCTTGTCCTGCGCGGCTCGCCAGCCGGCCAGCATGGCCGCGGTCCAGAACAGCACCGAGAGAGGATCCACTGTCATCAGCGTTGCTCCCACCGCCATAAGCGGTGTGGCGGTAATGATCAGCAGAAGCACAAACCCCGCACGGGCGTTAACTTCACGGGCAAAAAAGCGCAGCAGCAGAATCCCCAGCAGGCCCGCTATCAATGGCGCAAAAAACCGAACTCCGAACGCGGTGTCGCCCCAGAGGTGCGTCGATAGCCAGTGACTGTATGCGATCAGCGGCGGTTTGCTGTAGTACGAGAGATCGGGGTGCTTGGACCACAACCACTGATATGCCTCATCCTCGGATAATTGAATCGTGCCGCCAGCCAGGTAGAGCCACCGCAGCACCACCAAGAGGATGATCACCAAGTAACCGAGGCGCAGCCAATGGGCGTCTTGGTTCGCCTGCGGTGCCGGGCCGACTGGCTCGCCACGCTTTGGGGGAAAGGCGGGTTCTTCCTCCGGCTCAGGCAGCAACTGCCGTGGCGGGTTCATCAGCGAGGGAAACCTCTGCCACCAAAGTGGGAACCACCGCCGCCCAAGGCGAGCCCATAGCTGATCAAGAGACCAAACGCCGGCCGCTGCGTAACCCGCGCCTAGAACCGCCCCAACCAGCACATCCGACGGATAGTGCACGCCGTTGTAGATCCTCGAGAAACTCACCAGCAAAGCAACCGGCAGCATAATCCACAGACTCCGGCGATAGTAGATGAGCATGACCATTGACGCGGCGAACCAGTTTGCCGCGTGTGATGAAGGCATGCTTCCGGAATTGCCCTTGCCCAGCAGGCATCTCGCCTCAGGCAAAACAAGGAACGGTCGTTCACGCCCAATTGCTTGCTTGATGGTGTTGCAGACGAGGCCGTCGCCCATCGAGACGATGAGTGCCAGCATCAGCACGCAAAGCAATCCGCGCGCACCACCTTTCCAGATCAGAATCAACCCGGTTAGGATCACTGCCGGGAAAAACAACCGATTTCCGGCGAACCAGGGCATGGTTAGGTCCAGGACAGGGTGAGCCAACTCCAGGTTAATGAAGCGGAAAAGGTCCAAGTCGAGATTCTGCAACCAGTGCATCTTGCTAAGGCTAAGCGTTGATAGTTGCGCGAAAAAGCAAATACAGCCCCCGGCTCCCGGTCAGGACCCTTATGCTTTCTCTGCCAGCCGTTTGGCGGCCATCCGCAGTTCGTCCAGGAAGCCCTGCAGCAGCGGGCCGGGGCGGCCGCGCCAGAGGGCTCCTACATTGACTGCAGGAAACTGAGCTTTCGGCAAGGCCAGCGCCATGACGTTCTCTGGCAGTTCGGCGTTCGGCACCTGCACCGAAATCCCGATCCCGAAGCCGTTTGCTACGTAGGTTTCGATAAGGTCAATGGAACTGACCTCCAGACTGGGAAACCACTCCACATCCAGGCGAGCCAGTCCTTGTTGGAAATGGCGGCAGATTGCTTCCGCCCCGGGTAGACAAATCAACGGCTGCCGGATGCGATCTTGCTTCCACAGTTGGTCTCCGGAAGTAATGTTCGAGGTGCGCTCCACCAGCAACGCCAGGGGTAGCTCGATCAACCCAACGGATTGGATCCCAGGGCTCGAGGTCTTTTCAAGCACCGTAATCGCCAGGTCGAGTTCGTCTCGCTGCAGCATGGTTTCCAAATCAGCCTGGTATCCTTCCCGAAGCATGATTTTCAGGTTGGGGTATTTACGGCGGACGTTCCGGAAGAAGCGCGGCAGATGGTCCCGCAGCACGATGGTGGAAGCGCCGATACGCAGATGCTGGCTCGATTCACCCTGAACCTCCAGGGCTATCGACTGCAGATTTGAGAAGAAGGGGGAGATGAACTTGTATAGCTTCTCCCCGGAGTTGGTTAGAGAGAAAGGCCGGCGGTTAAAGAGTTGGACCCCCAGGTACGCCTCGAGTTGGGCAACCTGCCCGCTCACGGCGGGCTGCTGGATGCCATAAGGGATGTTGCGCACCGCCTCCGTTATTCCCCCGTGGCGCGCCACATAGTAAAACAACTCCAGGTGATGGATGTTCATTACAGACATTGTTGCAATGGATTAACCGCACCGCAAGCGGTGGCTTTCAAATCGCGGCTTTAAGCATCCTCCGCCTGCAGTTCGGTCGAACCGGACAGGCTCAGTTTTATGGGAAAAAGAGTCGACACTGGCGCGGGTCTTTAGCTCAATGAGCCTCATGAACAGGAAACTGATGCTCTGGGTGTGCGTGCTGGCTTTGGTTTCGGGTGGGGCTCTGGATGGTCTAGCCGAGGAAGCTCCCCAGAAACCCGGCCCATGGGCCAAAATTGCGGATGCCGCGATCATTCGACCGTTAGGCGTGGCATCTACGCTGGCTGGTGGCGTGCTGTATGTCGTCAGCTATCCGGTTGCGGCTGCGGTCAAGGGGAACAAAACCACCGCGGATCTCCTGGTGGTGCGGCCCGCGAACGCCACTTTCAAGAGGCCGCTCGGCGACCTGGACGCGATGGCGGATTAACCGGGTGCAGTCAGGGCGTTTTGTGACAGAGCAGGGGACGTCAGTCGCTTAGCGGCAGGAACCTCGGCTGCAGACCATCTGCTTTACAGTGCAGAATCATGAGGCTGCGAGGCATCCCGAAGCGTGGCTTGCCCGCATATCCCGGATTTAGAAACAGGATTCCGTTTAGTGTCTCCCGAAATGCCTGATGGGTATGCCCGAAAATGACCGCGTGCGGTTGCTCTTTGGCGATTCGATCCGCTAGAGCTTCTGTTGGAGCGCGGGGATTGACGATGTGGTGCAAGAGGAATTTCCAGCGACCCAGTTGCACGGTTGCGGTCAGGGGAAAGCGCAGGTCCGGGTCATCGGTGTTTCCCAGCACGGCGGTTACGGGTGCGATTCGCTCCAGGTCCAGAATGATCTTCAGCCGGCCGATATCACCGGCATGCAGAATGTAATCTACTCCTTGGAGGAGCTTGAGAGCATTGGGGTCCAGGTAATCGTGGGTATCGGAAATGACCCCAATCTTCAGTTCTTCAACGCCAGCCTGGGGAGAAGCGGGGAGGGGAGCTTGCACGCGGATCAGGCTTTGGCTTCTTCGGGTGCGGGCTGCTCCTCGGGTGCTTCCTCAGCTTCCGGTGCGCCGGCGGCTTCCTTCTCCCGAGCCGATTCAGCGGCCTCCACAATCTTCATCGCTCCCACAAACAGGCCGGTGAAAAGCCCCCCGCTCATCAGGGTATTGCGGAAGAACTCCCACGTTTGCGGGAATCCAGCGGTCCCTTTGATCAGCGCGGTCAGCCAGCCCGTAAAGTCTTTCGTGTACTCCAGGTTGGCGAACGGGTTGAAAAACCACGAAGCCGTGTTGGTCACCAGGTAGAACAGCAGCGCGCCGAAAATCCCCCCGCCCAGCAGCGAGAGGAACGACGACCCGGGTTTGTGCCGCCGGCCGAACCAAATGAGAAAGACGTACATCACGTAGTTGAAGAGCTGGTATTTCAGCACCGGCAAATCAAACACGTTGTATCCCTTGAAAAAGTAATAGTAACAGTTGAGCCCGAGATCTGTCAGCAGAAGCGTTCCTAAAGGCAGCCACCAGGCCATGGCACCGCAAAAGTACACGCCCGCGCAAAATGCGATCGCGTAAGCGGCGCTAAAATTCTCCGGCAGGATGCCGGGGATCCGCGACAACGCGAAAACCAGCATCAACGCCAGCGGTAAGGTCAGATTCCCTTTCACTAGGGCGAGGATACGCCTTCCGTACCGGTTGACAAGGTGCAGCGCTTACTTTTTAGCCTTCTTGCTGCGACTGATTCGATAAGCTTCAGTTGTGGTGTAGTACTTCGTGATCATGTTCGGCACCTCCCAGGCTGGGAGTTTGCCGTCGGCCAGGTACCCCAGGAAACGGGTGGTCACTTCGCCAAAGTGCGCTTCGTGGCCCACATTATACTTTTCGGGCACAACCACTCGCCATTCCCGCCCAGCGAGTTGCACCTCGAGGCCCGGCCACTTCACCGCAGCTTTCGCGACGGCAGCGCGGACGGTGCGTTCGAACTGTTGCGCCGGCACTCCCGCCCGGTTTTCCACATACAGGGTGGCTTGATAGTTTTCCTCCGGTCCCTGCCGAATCGTGAGGCTGGCCTTGGTGCCGCGCATGAGCGAGTAGTGACGGTCTTTTGCGCCAGGAGGCGCTTCGTAGTTCCAGACCACGATCACCTTTGCATGGATGCCGCGAAGCCGGAACGTGGCGTCGCCATTCGCGAACACCTGGAGTGATCCGTCAGCCCCTACGTCTTTTTTGAGAAAGTCCGGATACGTATCAAGGCCGGTCGAGCGCTTGAATTGCTCCGGGGTCACCGTTGTCGCCCAGCGGTTGGCATCGACCACCTTGACATCCTTTTTCCAGTTCAAAGTCTGTTCAGGGAAACAGCCCCACTGAACCAGGTCGACCAGGTGGGTGCCGACATCCGGGATGGCTTCCCCCTGCTGCGTGATGTCATAAAACCACGGCGGGCGAATCAGGGGTTTTCCGGAGACTTCTTTGAAGTAATGGTGGACGCTTTCCTTGATCACCGACGGGTCTTCGGGTGTGCCGGGATCGAACGTGCCAAACAATTCCGGCATGTGCGCCAGCTCCCGCTGAACCAGGCTCGTGATCTCCGACCGTTCGGTCATGATGTCATAGAGCAACACCTGGTTGCGCTCAGCGCGCTCAAACGCCTTCTGGAGCCGCTTAAACTCCGTGGGATTGATCGCCATGGGCTTGTCCGCCAATACATTCAGACTCGCGGCCACCGAATCATAGATGTATTCCGTTTTCCGCGCGTTATTGCCGGAAATCACCACCACGTTGCCCTGTTTGTCGCGCACCATCTGCTGGAGAAAATCCTTGCTGGTGTGTACTTCGGATTTCCACGTCGTGGGGTTTTCCGCGCGGGTATTGTAGCTCTCGATGCGTTTGAGATGATCCTGCAGTTCCGGGCCTCCGGGCGAGTAAATGTGCACCTCGGGGCTAACTTGGGGATACATGAATTTCTGAACCAGGCCAGCGTGGAAATGTCCGGGGTCCAGGGTGATCAAGCGCACCTGGCTGTCGGCGGCCAGGGCGTTACTCACGAGCATGCAGGTTGAGGCCATTGTGGCGGTTAGCAGTAAAGGTTTCCATTTCATAAAGTATTGCAATAGGCAAGCCGGCTGCCGAGCGGCAGCCAGCCGGTATGATGTTTCAGGTCCAACGATACGCGCTCAGGCTTGCTTCGCCAACTTCAGCGCTCCAAAAGGCGCCCGTTCCGCCCGCGTGAGCATCGCGTTGGCTTCCGCGTCGCCGACGAATTCTTCCTTCACCGGGTCAAACCGCAGTTTGCGGCCCAGTTTCATCGCGATCCAGCCGATGATACAAGCGCTTGTGGCGCGATGCGCCTGTTCGGGAGTCGTGACCGCCGGTTTCCGCGTCTGGATGCTTTCCAGCCAGTTCAAATGATGATCTTTGCTGACATACAGGTGGGTGTCGTTCGAGCCCAACTTCGAAGTCAGAATCTTCGGATCACTCGCTTCGAGGGCTTTTCCGTAGGCGGTTGCCGGGTCGCTCGCTGTGGTCCTGGCTCCGCCGCGGCTCACAAAGATCCAGCCTTCCGAGCCCTCAAACCGGATGCCGTTGGTGAAGTTGTTATCAATTACCATCGTCACGCCGTTGGCGTATTTCATTTCGATGTGGTACGCGCCATGCACGTTCCACAGGCCTTCTTTCGGGAATTCCGCCCGGGCTTCGGCTTCCACCGGGCCGGTGAATTCGGTGTTCATGCCCCAATGCCCGATATCCACGTGATGCGAACCCCAGCCCGTGATCATGCCGAGGCAATACGTCTCAATCCGCAACCATCCTGGCCGAGAGTAATCTTTCTGCGGATGCACCCGCTCCTCGCAGTATGGCGCCTTTGGCGCGCAGCCCAGCCACAGGTCATAATTCAGGTTCGGCGGCACCGGTTGCTCGGCCGGATTCCCTCCCGCGGGATCCGTTGGCAGGCCTACCTTCACCGTGCGCAATTGGCCGATGCGCCCGCTCCGCACGAGTTCGCACGCAATCCGAAATTGTTCGCCCGACCGCTGCTGGCTGCCGATCTGAAACGCCCGCTTCTTGGCGTTCACGATGTCACTGACCGCCCGGCCTTCCCGCAGGGTCATCGTCAGGGGTTTTTGCACGTAGACATCTTTGCCGGCCAGTGCCGCCGCGATGATGAGTTCTGCATGCCAGTGTTCCGGGGTGCTGATCGCCACCGCGTCGATCTTCGGGTCCTTCAACAGCTCACGGTGGTCGGCATAAGTTTTGACCTCGACAGCCTTCTGCCGCTTTGCGTAATAGCCTTCCACCAGCTTTTTCCCGTCGGCCAAGCGCTTGGTATCCACATCACACACGGCCACGACACTCGCGATGTCATGACGCATGATTCCCGGCAAATCCATGTCCCGGGCAATACGGCCGCAGCCGATTTGGCCGATGTTAATGACCTTGCTGGGGGCGTTCGCGCCAAAGACGGACGAAGGCACAATGGTGGGGAGCGCCAAAGCCCCGGCCGTCCCGGCCATTGAGAGTTTCAAAAATGTTCTGCGAGTCAGGTTTGCGTTGTTTTTCATAAAACGGTGTGTGGATGGTTTGCGGTTCAAGGATGCTACTCCTTCTCTCCCCATGCCCAGCGGATTCCCCCCAGGATATGCTGCGTGAGCCGGGCGTCCGAATAATGCTCTTTCTTATGCCCCAGGGCCGTGTACCAGGCCCGTCCGCCTTCAAACTCATGACGCCAAGCCAGGGGAAACTCGTTGCCGAATTTGGTTCCGGGATACTCGGACTTCTTCGGGTCATCCAGCGAGGTCAGGTCGCCCGCCAGCAAGATGTGCAGCCCGGTCGCCATGTTGTCGACGTAGTAAAACTCGTCCGTCCATTCAAAGGAAGCCGGCAGATGTTTCGTCGAGATATCGTTCGCATCCTTAACGCGGACGGTGAATGGCTGCATTTTCGGGTGTCGCAAGAATTTGCCGCCGATGAGGGACCAAAACCAGGGCCACTGCCGCATCGATCCCGTCGCCGAATGAATCCCGACAAAGCCGCCGCCGCTGCGGATGAAGCGCTGGAAGGCCGCTTTCTGTTCTTCGCTATCCAGGATCTCGTTGTTGGTATTGTTGAAAACAATCACCCGGTAACGCCGCAAGCGGGCATCGGTGAACACTCCGGGATCTTCCGAGATGTCGATGGCGAAGCCGTTTTCGGTGGCAAGTTTTTGCAGCGCCGCAGTGCTGGCGGCGATGTTATCGTGTACGTACTTGCCTTTACCAACCTCGTTGCGATTGTAGACCAGAACCTGCGGCACCGGATCTGCCGCCCTTGTGTTCCAGGCAAAGAGCACCAAAATACCGAGAAAAATAGCCTGTGTCTTTTTCGCCGTGGCGATCATAGTGACTTGGACGTGATTTGAGACGCTCCTATTTAAGAGTATTCCAGGCTGGGTGCCAATGCTGAAAAAATGTGAAATTATTCGACGTTGTTTTTGAGGATGGCGAGTTGTTGGTCGTGAACAAGCCGGCGGGATTGGTGTGCCATCCCACCAAGACGGACGCCTACTCCAGTTTGATCAGCCGCGTCCGGCTGCACCTGGGGGAGGCGACCGCACCGCAAATGGTGAATCGGCTCGACCGCGAAACCAGCGGTTTGGTCCTGGTAGCCAAAACGCCCGAAGCCGCACGCGCCCTGCGCCGCACTTGGGAGCGTCGGCACGTGCACAAGGAGTACCTGGCTATTGTTCACGGCCACCTCGCCCTCGATGCCGGCACTATCGAAGCCCCGCTCGGGAAGGATGAACAGAGCCGGGTCGCGATCAAAGACTGTGTCCGGTCCGACGGGGCCGCTTCCCGCACCGATTTTCAGGTCGTGCGCCGATTCTCCAGGCCGATCGGCGCACGCGACACGCCTGAGCCTGAGCCTGAGCCTGAGCCTGAGTCTGAGTCTGAGTCTGAGTCTGAGTCTGAGTCTGAGTCTGAGTCTGAGTCTGAGTCTGAGTCTGAGTCTGAGTCTGAGTCTGAGGTTGGTCCTGGCTCTCGCTCCAGGGCACGCGCCGAGAATAACCTCTTTACCGAACTCTTGCTGATCCCGCATACCGGCCGCAAGCACCAGATCCGCATCCACCTCGCCCACCTGGGCCATCCGATCGTCGGAGACAAACTCTACGGCTCCGACGAAGACCTCTACCTTGCTCTCGTCGAAAACCGCCTCACGGAAGCACACCGCCGTCAACTCCTCACCCCCCATCATGCCCTCCACGCCTCCCGCCTCGCGTTTGCGTGGCACGGTGCCCCAGTGGAATTCACGGCTCCTCCGGAACCCTGGTTTCAGGATTTCTGCAGTTCGGATCCCAAGACCACCTGAAAAACGCTGGGTTAGCGGCAGTGGTAGTGGGAAGTGAAGCACTTTTCCGCACTTTTAAGCACTTTTCTGCACCGTTTCTAGAAAGGCTGAAGTCTGAAGGCTAAAGGCTGAAGTGGGGCGCGCGCGCCCGGCGCCCCGGGCCGCCTGGGCCTGGATGCCTTGCCTTGCTGTTTAACCGTATATGTCAAAGAACGGGGTTCGGATCGGGGGCTGATGGAGGCCGCTGCAGCGTCCGGACAACACCTGATCTCATCACCCAAAAACGGAGGTAAGATAGCAGACAGAATCGAGGCTTCGCTACTGACAATTCATGACATTAATGGGACTATGGGACCTCCAGAAAGGCTAAAGTCCGAAGGCTGAAGGCTGAAATCCATCGAATTCGGGGTTTGCGCATTGCCATTATTGGAGTTTCTTCGGTTTGGTTGAGGGTGCGGCGGACTGGGGATTTTGAAAAAAATACCGTTAACCACCGTTACATAGCGTTAGCCACCGTTACAAACCGTGATTTGACGATAGGGGGGATGGGACGTGGGGCAAATGAAGAGTTATGAGTGCAGAGTGCAGAGTTGGGGTTGACCGGCCAAAATCGAGGCGACCGGGGAGAGGTAAGTCGGTTGACGGTTGACGGTGGACGGTGGACGGGGCGACGGGGCGGCGGCGAGACGGGGCTGGAAGTCGCGGGTGGGGAGGGTTGCGGTGCGGTGGTGGTTTTGGGGTGCATGGTTGTCGGTCTGTGTACCTGGTATAGCCGGACTTTTTGGGGCGGGATTCTGGACAGACTTTGTCCCGGGGGAGTTTTTTGGCAGCTCTTTCACGGAGGTTTTAAC
>DIXK01000011.1 GCA_002428665.1 Verrucomicrobia subdivision 3 bacterium UBA6082 | reverse complement strand
GACGTTGTTTTGGTGGGGGATGGTTGGTTTGGATCCAACCCTTTCAGGGTTGGTTTGGTTGTGGGGGGTGTTTTCCAGGGTAGGGCGGTGACCGGCCCAACCCTTCGCTAAATGATCGAATCCCGTTGGGATTGGTCTTGAATGACGCCCGCGTTAAGCCGGTCACAGACCGACGTTCCTGCCGCGGGCGAACGGCAACAACGGAGCGCCGGTGTGTCACCGGCTTAAACCGTACCTGCCTGCAACCCCGGTCAGCAGCGCTGAAAGCGAACGAACGCGAAGCCCCAGCAGGCACACCCAAAGCCGGTCACAGACCGGCGCTCCGTTCCGCTGACCTCAAGACACCATTGGGTCCACCCGCTTCGGCCGGTTACATAACCGGAGGACGGTGGAACGGTGTGACGTCTGTCCGCAGTCTCCCGGCCTCCGCGCATCTCAAATCCGCGTTGCGGCGGGACGCTGCTGGAACTCGCAGACGAGGACGCCCGCGCTACGCCACAAGTCTGTAGTCCCATAGTCCTGCTTGTGTCATGAACTGTCCACTCCAGTCACCTCAATGTCATCAAATGTCATGAACTGTCAGTAGCGAAGCGCCTCTTTTGTCTGCTAAATTACCTCCGTTTTTGGGTCCTTTGAACCGGTTGCCCCGTGGCCGCCTGCAGCCGCCACCCGGCTTCGTTCAGGATCCTGTTCTTTGACATATACGGTTAAACAGCAAGGCAAGGCATCCAGGCCCGGCGGCCCGGGGCGCCGGGCGCGTGCGCCCCAAACGCGCGCGCCCGCCCGCGCCCGGTCTCCGTTCCGTACCCCGTTTTCTTTTTTTTTCACTTCAGCCTTTAGCCTTCAGACTTCAGCGTTTCTAGAAAGGTCCCATAGTCCCCCCATTTTGGTGCAGAAAAGTGCGGAAAAGTGCTTCGCCAGCCCCCTATTCCGGCTCACCTGGATAATTTTCCCGACCTGTCCTCCATCCTCTGACCTCTGGACCCTTCAGACCTGGCACAAAAAAGTATAAAAAAATGCCTTTCCGTCAGAACTTGCACATTGAAAACCGCACCTTGTTCAACGATCGACTTGAAACAGCGCACCGCTGGTCATTTGCTTTTCAGACATGCTTGAATTGTCGCGTGCAGAACAGTACACCTTGCGGATGAATGACGCCGGAGGGACACGTAACAGGTGGTGGTTCTTTGCTTCGAGCTGGCTGGGGCTTTGCCTGGCCGCGGGGCTGGCATCGGAAGCGCTTGCCGGGGATGCGCTGGCCCAGCGCTTCGCGACCCCGCCGGACTCGGCCCGGCCATGGGTTTATTGGTATTTCATGGACGGCAACTTGAGCCGGGAAGGGATGACCGCCGACCTGGAAGCGATGCAGCAGGCTGGCATCGGCGGCGTGATCTTCCTGGAAGTGGATATCGGCATTCCACGCGGGCCCGTCAAGTTTATGAGCCCGGAGTGGCAAACGCTATTTGCCCATGCGGTAGCGGAAGCGCACCGCCTGGGCATCGAGGTCGCCGTGGGCACCGGCCCGGGTTGGTGTGGAAGCGGCGGTCCCTGGGTGAAACCTGAACAATCCATGAAACACCTGGTCGCCAGTGAAAAAACTGTCACTGGCCCGGCCCGATTCGAAGCACCACTGCCTCTGCCAGCGCCTCGCAAACCGTTTTTCGGCGAAGGAACCCTCACCCCGGCGCTCGCCCAATCGTGGCGAACTTACTACCAGGACGAAGCCGTGCTGGCGTTTCCCACGCCCAGCGGTTCGCGACGGATCGCGGATGCGGACGAAAAAGCCATCTATCACCGCGCTCCGTTTTCGTCGCAACCGGGAGTCAAACCCTACCTGCCGGCACCGGCGGAACATCCCGCGGCCCCGAAAGCTGAATGCATCGACCAAGACCGGGTGATCGACCTCACCAGCCAACTGCGACCCGATGGCACCCTCGCCTGGGACGTGCCGTCGGGATCGTGGACGATCCTCCGGTTTGGCCGGACCCTGACCGGCCAGACCACTCGCCCGGCGCCGGAACCGGGTCTCGGTTTTGAGACCGATAAATTCGACCCAACTGCCATCGACGCGCACCTGGATTTCTTTGCTGGAAAACTGCTGCAGAAGGCCGGCGCGAAACGCGGTGTGGGGCGCGGGCTCACGACCCTGCATTTCGACAGTTGGGAAATGAGCTCGCAGAACTGGTCGGAGAACTTCAGGGCGGAATTCAAACAGCGCCGCGGTTACGATCCTATTGATTTTCTGCCGGCATATACGGGCCGGGTGGTGGGTTCTGTGGCATTGACCGAACGCTTCCTCTGGGACGTGCGCCAGACCGCACAGGAGCTGGTCATCCAGAATCACGTTGGCCGCATCCGCGATTACGCGCATCGCCATGGCTTGAATTATTCGAGCGAACCCTACGACATGAACCCGTGCTCCGACCTGGAATTGGGCAGCCTGGCGGATATTCCCATGTGCGAATTCTGGTCGCTCGGCTACGGGTTTCGCAGTGAATACAGTTGTTTCGAGGCTGTGTCCATCGCGCACACCACCGGCAAAACCATCGTCGGGGCCGAAGCCTTCACCGCCGCTCCGGGAGAAGATTGGCGGCAGCATCCGGCGTCGATGAAAGCCCAGGGGGACTGGGCGTTTTGCACGGGCATCAACCGGTTCGCCTTCCACCGGTATCAGCATCAGCCCCGGCTGGATCAGTGGCCCGGCATGACCATGGGCCCCTACGGTGTCTTTTGGGAGCGCACGCAAACCTGGTGGGACCTGGTGCCCGCTTACCACGCGTACCTGTCGCGCTGCCAGGAAATGCTGCGGCAGGGACTCCCAGTGGCCGATATCCTGTATCTCGCACCCGAAGGGGCTCCTCACGTCTTTCGCCCACCCGCTTCGGCGACCTCAGGCGACCTGCCCGACCGTCGCGGTTACAACTTCGATGGTTGCGCCCCCGGCGTGTTCCTGGCCTCCGCCCAGGTGGTGGATGGACGAATCCAGTTCCCCGATGGCATGAGCTACCGCATGCTCGTGTTGCCCTCGTTCGACACCATGACGCCGCCGCTCCTGGGCAAAATCCGAGACCTCGTTGCCGCGGGTGCCACGGTTGTGGGCCATCCGCCCCACCGGTCGCCCAGCCTGCAGGATTACCCGCGGTGCGATGCCCAGGTGGCGTTGCTGGCGGATGAACTCTGGGGAAAGGATGGAGTCCAGCGGCGCAAGTTCGGCCGGGGACTGGTGATCCGGCCGCCTTCTTCCGAATCGAGCCGGGATGCGCTGGGCGCGGCCCGATGGATTTGGCATGCGGAAGGCCAACCCCATCAAGCCGCCCCCATGGAGGAACGCTTCTTCTTCCGGACCGTCGATCTCGATCCCGCAAAACGCCTTGATTCTGCCTGGTTCCAAATCACGGCCGACAACACCTTTGAGTTGAGCGTGAATGGAGTGAAGGCGGCAGAAGGCAATGATTTTCGGACGGTGCAGCGGGTGGACATGAAACCTCTGCTCAAGACCGGTCGAAACGACTTCCGGGTGTTAGCCCGCAACCTGGGTGATCAGCCAAACCCCGCCGGCTGGATCGGGGCGCTGCATATCCGCTTTGCCGATGGCTCGGACCTGACCGTCGTGACTGACCGCCATTGGGAAAGCGCAAAGACACCGGAGTCGAACCGCCTCGCGGCGCAGGACCTGGGCGCTTTTGGAACTTCTCCCTGGAACCTGTCACCTCCGCCAGCGGACATCTACCCGGACTACGAATTCACCGCGAAAGTGTTGGCGGACGAGGGCGTTCCTCGAGATTTTAGCAGCGATGGAGATGTCCGTTACACCCATCGGCGCACGAAGGATGCCGACCTCTATTTTGTTGGCAACCGTACGGCGGCCCCCGCGAGCGCAACGGCCACGTTTCGCGTTGCGGGCAAACAACCCGAGTGGTGGGACCCCATCACCGGCCAGATTCGACGGCTGAACAACTTCCGCGAGGACCAGGGCCAAACCCATATTCCGCTGCGCCTGGAAGCAGGCGAAAGCGGCTTTGTGGTCTTTCGCCGAGCGCCCCAAAAGCCGAACCACGGAACGGCGAATTTTCCTGCAAGAACGGACCTCCAGACTATCGCCGGACCCTGGACGGTGGCCTTTGATCCGCAGTGGGGTGGGCCTCCACAAGCGGAGTTCTCGCAACTGACTGACTGGACGCAACGGCCGGAAGATGGCATTCGCCACTACTCTGGCAAAGCCGTTTATCGCGCCCAATTCGACGCACCCCAGGCCACATCATCGGTCAAAGAATCTGAACTGTTCCTGAGCCTGGGAGAGGTAAAGAACCTGGCCTCGGTGCGCCTGAACGGCGAGGACCTCGGCACCGCCTGGTGTGCTCCGTGGCGCCTGAAGATTCCGCGCGGCATCCTGCGGGCGAATGACAATAAACTGGAGATCACCGTGGCGAACCTGTGGATTAACCGATTAATCCGTGACTCGAGTTTGCCCGAAGGTCAAAGACTGACGAAAACCACCCGCAACCCGTATCGTCCCGAAAGCCCGCTCCAACCATCCGGACTGCTTGGTCCGGTGACGATTCAACAGCCGGAAAAGAGCCCCTGACGGAACGCTACCCAAGCCAGCGCTCGTGACTCAATCCATCTTGATGCTGGTGCGATCGCGCAACCAGAGGTAATCGGTTGGCGGTGAGGGGACGAAGCCGCCTCCGGCGCCCCCTTCAACCGGAGGGCGTATAGTGTCTGCGGACCAGCGATGACGTTCCACATGGCCGTCTGCCCAGGCGATGTTGGCGGATCCGTTGTGATAGGAGGCGGGCAGGTTGCCCCATTTCACCTCGTTCCACGTGTTCATGAAATAGCCGTCGTTGATGGTGTCGGGATGTTCCTCGATAAACGTGTAGAAATTCGCGGGATGAGGCACCTGGACGATCTTGAGGAACTGAGTCCAATCGGGATTGAACCGGTTGGGATTAATCAGGGGATCTCCCATCATGGCATTGAGCGAAATGCTGCGCAGGCGGGGTCCGTTTTTTGCCACCGACCGGTCGGACGGACATTTGTACACGCCCACGTTGTTCGCCACGTAGGACGCAAGTTTGCCGCTGAGGATGTATGCCCGGTCGATGTTTTCCTCGCTGCTATCCCAATCCTGAATGTTGTTCACCCAGCTTTGCCGATAGGTGCGGGTATCCGCCGTGCTCGAATTGTTGACCAGGAGCCCGGTGTTCTCGTCCGCATACATCGTCCAGGCAACCACAAGCTGTTTGATATTGCTGGCGCAACCGGCGGCCTGCGCTGTGGCCTTGGCTCGAGAGAGCGCCGGCAGCAGCATGGCCGCCAAAATCGCGATAATGGCGATGACCACCAGCAATTCAATTAGGGTAAAGCCAGTGCGCCCGCGCTTGTATTCGCTCTTCATTCAGAGGGCAGAGCATTGGGTGCTTGAGCCCGGTGGTCAATCGAGATCTTGGGGGCCATGCGAGGTGACACGGACTTAAAGCGTTTTCTCCGCTTGAAAACCAGCTCCCTTTCACCAAAGACTGGGCGCATGACAACCCGCAACACGGTGCAACCGGGGAACTGGTGAGCACCCCTCAATCAAAGGGTTTTGACCAGCCACCGGCAGTCCCTGAGCGATCGTCCTCTATGGCCGGCAAGATACTCTCGTCGAAACCGCCAGATCAAGGCGCCCGCGTCGAGTCCACCCTGTCAGGAACCGGCGGTTCGTGCCGCATGTCCGCCGCCGTGGCCGTTGGGATCCTCTGCCTCGGCCAGGTCCTGTCGGCGGCACCTTCCCTTTCGAGCACTATGACTGAAACCCGACAGATCACACGCAACCGCACCGGGCACATCCTCACGAATACGGGCGTGTGGTCGCCCGATGGCGAGTGGATAGTTTTCGACACCCGCTCCGATCCAGCGGGCGACACCTTTGATGGCACCCGGATCCAAATGGTAAACGTCCGCAGCGGCAAGGTGAAGACGCTCTACGAATCACGGCAGGGTGCTTATTGCGGGGTGGTGACGTTTCATCCGCACGCCCCCAGAGTCGTGTTCATTCTTGGACCGGAAAACCCGACACCGGACTGGTCATACAACGCGTTCCATCGGCAAGGGGTGATCGTGGACCTCACGAAACCGCGCCAAGCCATCCGTCTGGACGCACGCGATCTCATCCCGCCATTCACCCCAGGCGCCTTGCGCGGTGGTTCGCATGTGCACGTGTGGCACCCCGCCGGAGACTGGGTAAGCTTCACCTACGAGGACCATGTGCTGGCCCAATTCAAAACGGCCACTCCGGAGAATGAGGTGAACCTCCGTAACATTGGAATCAGCATTCCAAACCGGCCGGTGACGGTTTCCAGGGATCATCCGCGCAACCACGACGGCACGCACTTCACGGTGCTGGCCACACGAACCACCGCCAACCCGCGACCGGGCTCGGACGAAATCAAACGCGCCTTCGAGGAAGGGTGGGTAGGAACCAATGGTTACGTGCGCACGGACGGGTCCCATCAGATTCGCGCGCTGGCATTCCAAGGACACGTGGTCACCCTGCAAGGCGAGACGATCTCCGAGCTATTCCTTCTGGATCTGCCGAACGACCTCACCCAAGCCGGCGACGGCCCGCTGGCCGGCACGGCCACCCGCAGCCCGGCGCCGCCCAAAGGGGTGATCCAGCGCCGGCTCACCTTCACTGCAGATCGCAAGCACCCGGGGATTCAGGGTCCACGACATTGGATTCGCGGTTCACCCGACGGGACAAAACTCGCCTGCCTGATGAAAGATGACACGGGCGTCGTACAGTTGTGGCTGGTGTCGCCGCATGGCGGACCGCCGCAACAACTGACACGTAATACCTGGGGGATCGCCTCCGCGTTCACGTGGAGTCCGGACGGTCGCCACATCGCACATGCGATGGATCGCAGCGTATGTGTGACCGAAGTGCCCTCCGGGCAAACCATATGCCTGACCGACCGGGCTGAGGAAGCCTTTGCGCCCCGGCCGGAAGCCTGCGTGTTTTCACCCACCGGACGCGAAATCGCCTGGGTGCGGCCGGTGGTTTCCGGGCGCCTCGTATTCAATCAAATCTTTGTCACGCGGATGCCGGAATAGTAGGCTGGCGAAAATCCGGACACATTTGACGTTATGACTGAAACGCTCTCCCTGGCCGACCTGGCGGTGCTGGTGTTGTACCTGGCTGGCATGGTGGCGATGGGCATCTGGTTCAGCCGCCGGAGCGGCACGCCCGATCAATTCATGAAAGCCGGCGGTTCCATTCCCGGTTGGGCGGTGGGCATCTCCATTTTTGGAACCTATGTCAGCAGCATTAGCTTTTTAGCGCTCCCCGGGAAGGCGTTGGGCGGAAATTGGAACCCTTTTGTCTTCAGCCTCTCCATCCCGATAGCCACGCTGGTCGCCGTGCGGTGGTTTGTACCGTTTTACCGACGCAGTGGCGAGGTCTCGGCGTATCATCACCTGGAGCAGCGGTTCGGTGCGTGGGCGCGCACCTATGCGGTGTGCTGCTACCTCCTGACGCAGATCGCGCGGATGGGAACAATCATGTATTTGCTGGCGCTGGCCCTCGCGCCATTGACGGGCTGGAGCCTGCTGACCCTGATCCTGGTAAGCGGCGTCATCACAATTATTTACACGCTCATTGGTGGAATCGAGGCGGTTATTTGGGCGGATGTCGTGCAGAGTTTCGTGCTGATCGGCGGGGCTCTCGCGTGCGGCTGCTTGCTGGTGTTCGGCATGCCCCAGGGACCAAGCCAGGTGTTTGAGATCGCCTCGCAAAACGACAAGTTCAGCCTCGGCAGTTTTGGGTGGAACCTCGCGCAACCGACCTTCTGGGTCGTGCTGGTCTACGGGCTGTTCATCAACCTGCAGAACTTCGGCATTGATCAAAGCTACGTGCAGCGGTATGCCACCGCGCGAACGGATCGGGAGGCGGCAAAAAGCGTTTGGGTAGGCGCCCTGCTCTACCTGCCGATTTCGGCCGTTTTTCTTTTCATCGGGACCGCCCTGTTTGCCTATTACACCACGCAGCCCGATCTGCTCCCGCCAGGGCTCGATCCCAAAGCCAAACCGGATGCGGTTTTCCCCCACTTCATCCACGCCGGGCTGCCGGTCGGCATCAGCGGCCTGGTAATTGCCGCCATCTTCGCCGCCGCGCAATCCACCTTGGCCAGTTCACTGAACTGTTGCGCGACGTTGACGCTATGCGACGTCGTGAAACGCTACTTCCGTCCGGGCGCTACTGAGCGGGAGAGCATGAAAGTGTTGCGCTGGTCGACACTCGGCTTTGGCATTGCCGGAACCGCGGCTGCGGTTGCGATGATGCGCATCAAAAGCGCGCTGGACGCCTGGTGGGAACTCGCCAGCATCTTCAGCGGCGGCATGTTGGGCCTGTTTCTGCTGGGCCTGATTTCGCGCCGGGCGAAGAATCCCGCGGCGGTGACCGGTGTCGTGGTGGGGGTGTTGGTGATTGTCTGGATGACGTTTTCGCCCAAGGCCGCCTGGCCCGAAAGTCTGGAGTGGCTCCGCAGCCCGTTCCACAATTTCCTGGTGATTGTGATTGGCACAATGAGCATTCTGCTGGTTGGCTTGCTGGTGAGCCGTTTCGCCGGTCGCACCCCCGGAGCGCCCCAGGCCAAGACCCCAGAGCGGTCCATGGCGGCGCGCTGAACTTCTTATGATCTGGCAGCAAAACTACGATCCGCTGGGCAGCGTCCTGGCCTCCACGTTGCTGGCGGCCGTGCCAGTCTGCGTACTGCTCGGAGCTATCGGAGTGGCCAAAATGCGCGCGCACCTGGCGGCGGTGTTGAGCCTGGGTGTAGCCATGGCGATCGCGCTGGTGGCCTACCGCATGCCGCTCAGTTCCGCCCTGGCCAGCACGGGGTACGGGGCGGCGTTCGGCCTCTTTCCTATTGGCTGGATCATTCTGAACGTGATCTTCCTCTACCATCTCACGGTGGACAAAGGCCTCTTCGCCATCCTGCGGAACAGCCTGGCCACGGTCGCCCCGGACGCACGGGTGCAACTGATCCTGATCGCTTTCTGCTTCGGTGCCTTCATTGAGGGAATGGCGGGGTTTGGGGCACCTGTGGCCATAACGGGAGCGATTCTGATCCAGCTCGGCTTCAAGCCGTTGCAAGCCTCCGCGCTGGCATTGATTGCCAACACCGCCCCGGTCGCGTTCGGTTCGCTGGGTATCCCGATCACCACCCTGGAGCAGGTGACCGGTCTCGATGCACGCGAAGTTTCCGCCATGGTGGGCCGTCAACTTCCGTTCTTTTCGCTAGTGCTCCCGTTTTGGGTGGTGGCGGCGTTCGTAGGCTTTCGGGCCGCCTGGGAAGTCTGGCCGGCTGCCCTCGTAGCAGGATTGGCCTTTGCAGTGCCACAGT
Organism: Verrucomicrobia subdivision 3 bacterium UBA6082; assembly: GCA_002428665.1. Taxonomy (GTDB): domain Bacteria; phylum Verrucomicrobiota; class Verrucomicrobiia; order Limisphaerales; family UBA8199; genus UBA6082. The sequence continues at coordinate 16,427 of DIXK01000011.1, read as the reverse complement.
TCCTGGTGTCCAACCTCCACGGCCCTTGGCTGGTAGATATCATTTCAGCGGTTAGCTCGATCGGCGCCACGGTCCTGCTCCTTCGTTTCTGGCAGCCCCGCACACGCTGGAACTTGGAACTCGGTCGCGCCGAACCGATTGCGATCAGGAGCATGCCATCGGTGGCATCTGGCACCGGGGTACCGGCGCGAAAAGACGTCGTGCGCGCCTGGATGCCGTGGGCGATTCTGACTGCTTTCTTGCTGGTGTGGGGCACGCCGACCATCAAAGCCTTCTTGGATCGCGGGTTCAGCCCAAAAATGCCTGTGCCCGGTCTACACGAGAAAGTGCAACGCATTCCTCCCGTGGCGCCTGAGGGAGCGAAACCTGAGGCAGCCGTTTACCGGCTCAATCTGTGCTCGGCCACCGGCACCGGAATCCTGTGCGCCGCATTGGTGGCGGGGTTGGTGATGGGTTGCCGCGCACGCGATATGGGGCGCACCTATCTTCATACGCTGTGGAAGCTACGTTTCTCGCTGCTGACAATCGCGGCCATGCTGGCGCTGGGTAATTTGACCAAATATTCGGGTACCGATGCCACATTGGGGCTCGCCCTGGCGCAAACTGGGGGGTTGTATCCCTTCTTTGGCACCTTGATTGGCTGGCTGGGGGTAGCATTGACGGGCTCCGATACCGCTTCGAATGTGCTTTTCGGGAGCCTGCAAAGGATTACGGCGGAGCAGACCGGCATCAGTCCCGTGCTCATGGGCGCCGCTAACAGCTCAGGCGGAGTGATGGGCAAAATGATTGATGCCCAAAGCATCGTGGTGGCGAGCACCGCCACGAACTGCTTCGGCAAGGAAGGCGAAATCCTCCGGTATGTCTTCTTCCACAGCGTGGCCCTGGCGGTGTTGATGGGGGTACTGGTCTATCTCCAGGCAACGGTGTGGCCTTTCTCCGCCATGGTAGTCCGCTAGCGAACGTTTCTCCCCTGGCGCTGGTTACCCGGATTTTCCCAGTCCAGCTCTGGACGCCACGGCGAAATGGGCCTAGCTTAGGATGGGCTTAAGAGGTACCCAATAGGTCCGCTTGCGAACACCTTTGTTTCCAGCCCAGCCCGAGGCGGTGAGCTTGCAAGCGACCGGCACTGGAGAAAGGCGACATGAAAGACACAACCAAACCTCAAAAAGCAAGCAACGAACAAACTACCCCTAGCCAGCCTAATACCGCCAGCAAACGGATACCGGCGACGCTGGCACTGAGACAACTCCTAATACCATTGGATTTCTCGGGAGAATCGCGCCAGGCCATCACCGCCGCTTTGCCGCTGGCACAGGCGTTCAACGCCAAAATCAACCTGGTGCACATCGTTCCACCGGTGGTGACCTGGGACGGAGTGCAGGGCGCCATCCCGCACATTCCGACAACCCAGGCCGGGCTAGTGGATGCAGCCAGGGAACGGCTGGAAAACATGATGGAGACCCTGGTTCCTGAGGCGTTTCGTGGACAGGCCCTGGTGCGCGAAGGCAACCCCAGCCAGGGCATTGTGGCCGCGGCGGAAACCTTGGGCATTGACCTGATCGTCATCTCCACCCACGGTTACACCGGGCTAAAGCACACGCTGCTGGGAAGCGTGGCAGAAAAAGTAGTGCGTTTCGCCCCGTGCAGCGTGCTGACCGTGCGCCGCCCTGGCGCTCATGTCGAGTCGGTGTCGGTCACCCCGGACGCACGGGAGTTGCGCTGGCGCACAATCCTGGTGCCGCTCGATTTGTCGAAATCCTCCCTCGTTGCGTTGCATGTGGCAGTGCCGCTGGCGAGCCTCTGCGGAGCCACGCTACTGCTGTTGAACGTGGTGGAGCCCGCACCCTACGGAGCGGGTTTCGAAGGAGTAGTGCTGGCCTTGCCTGAGGAAACCCAGGTGAAGAACGCAAGTAAACATCTGCCAGAACTGGCGCAACGCCTGGTACCGGCCTCCTTGAAAGTAGAAACGCTCGTAGTGCAAGGGCGGGCGGCCCAAATGATTGGCCAAATAGCAGCGGAGCGGGACGTGGACCTGATCGTCCAAACCACACTCGGACACCGCGGGCTGGAGCGTGCCTTGCTGGGCAGCACCGCGGAACACGTGGTCCGGCTGGCGCGTTGCCCCATCTATACAGTACGCAACCCGGCTCAGGAACGGGAGTAAACCGAAAAACGATAAAATCCTGCACGTACCGCTGGCACATTCAGAATTCTGTCGTAGGTTGTAATGTTGAAAACGGTGAAAGGAATCCAAATAACAGGAGAACTAATTTATGGAAGCTGATTACGAAACTCAGGACAATGTCACGGGCGCTCTGGCACGGGAACGGGTGCACGAGGACTTGAAAGTGCTCATCCATGACGCGGAAGAATTGATAAAAGCCACTGCTGGAGAGATGAGCGAGCGAGCCAAGACGGCACGCGAACGCTTGTCTGCAGGGCTGGAGCGCGCCAAGGTCACCTGCCTGGACCTCCAGGAGCGAGGCATGGTTCAGGCCAAAGTTGCCGCGGCAAAAGCGGACACGGTAATCCGCGATCACCCCTACGAATCGCTCGGTATTAGCTTTGGCTTAGGTTTGCTGATCGGGGTGTTAGTCACACGTCGATAGCCAAAAGGCATGCGGCAGCTTGCTCCCATTTAAACCGCGACCCCGCCGCAGGGTGCGCTGTCGCCCCTGCGGCAGGGAGCTTAGACATGGGCAGTGATGCCCCACAGCCTCCAAGCAGAAAGGAAAGGACATGGCACGTAAACCTACTAAACAAAAGAAACAACAGTTTTCCATCACCGCGCCGTCTGCGATGAGTGTGCTCCTCGCGGGCGATTTTACTCACTGGCAGCAGAAGCCTATCCCGATGAAGAAGGAACCCAATGGTGTCTGGCGAGCCTCCATCGACCTTGAGCCGGGCAAATATCACTATCGGTTTATAGTGGACGGCGAGTGGCGCGACGACCCGGAGTGCACTCTACGGGTGACGAACCCGTTTGGAACCGAAAACGCCGTGCGTCAGGTCGTCTGAAGCGGCATCACGCCGCCGGTTGCTTAACGTCCAGCGGCATTTCATCCCTGAGATTTAAGCCTTTTGGGCTTCCGGGTAGGGACGGTAATAATCCGAGTAACGGTAACAATGGTACTCGGCGCTGTTGGGTCGGACTCCATTGAACACCAACCCGAGGAGTTTGGCTTGACGTTGATACAGCAGATCCATCGCGGCGCGAGCCACGCGAGCGGAAGTGTGTTCAGCGCGCACTACAAAGATCACCCCTTCCACTTGCGGCGCCAGGCTGGTAACATCGTCGGCCGCCATAACCGGAGCGGTATCGAGCAGCACATAGTCGTAAGCGGCCGCAGCCTCTTTCAGCAGTGTAGCCGCCTTCTTACCCAGAAAGTACTCCCCGGATTTCAGCGTGGCCGCCCCTCGTGGCAAAAAGAACAGGTTTGCGTTCCCTTTGCTTTGTACAGCTTCCCGCCAATCTGCCCGCCCGGCAAGAACCTCGGCCACGCCTGGTCCAACCGCGACACCCAGGCGTTCGTGCAAAGCGCCCTTGCGCAGATCCGCATCCACCAGCAACACGCGCGACCCCGCCTGCGCCAGGGTGATAGCCAGATTGGCGGCCGTAAGCGACTTACCCTCGCCCGGAACTGAACTCGTCACCAACAGGAGGCGCGGGCGGGAGGCTGCCTCGCCCATGAACACCAAGGAAGAACGCAGGTTTCTATACGACTCACAAAAACCATGTCGTCTGTCGTCGGTCTGAATTAGGGAAGGCGCCCCTTTCTCCTGGCTCTCGAGCGGGATTTGGCTCAGAACTTCCTCATTGAAGGCATCCTTCAACTCCGTGATCCCGGTCAGACGGTCGTCCATCCGATCGAGCAACAACAGCAAGCCCGCAGCCAAAGCCAACCCCAGCAAACCGCCCTTCACCAATTGCTTGCCTAGGCGCGGTTGCGCGGCAAATCCGGGCGACGCATGCTCCATGATCGTTACGCTCTCGGGGCTGATCTCCTTGTTCACGTCCAGAGTCTCCATTGTAGCCAGCAACCGGTCGTGCACGGATTGGATGCGAGCCGCGTTGGCTTTGAGATGAGCGAACTCAGCGCTCTTGCGGCTAGCCTCGAGCAGGCGCGCCTCCCACGCGGCACCGTCCTTTTCCAGGTGCGCGATTTGCACCGCCAGGGAATTCTTGCGGGATTCGAGCTGTTCTGCGTTTTGCTGGCGGTAGATCTCCAACAAGCGTTCCCGGCGCGATACCTCGTCGCCGAGGGCCATCATTTTGGGGTGCCTAGGTCGCAGGTACTGGCCCAGGTCTGCCTGCTCCGCTCTGAGCAGCAGGATTTGCTGCCGAGCTTTGAAGTACTCGCTTTGCGCTTCACTGGGCTGAGCAGCGCTCATCCCCACCAATTCCGGCATGAGAGGCAGGCGCTCGGCGTTCTGGTCCGGAGTAAGCGCTTGTAGCAGTGCCAGTTCGGAGCGCAATACCGCCAGGCGCTGGTTTAGCAACCCCAGGTAATTGCCCGAGTTGTTGGCCTGATCCTGTAGGACCATAGCGCTGTTGGTGTTTTGGAAGGCGGCCACTTCTTGATTCGAACGCCGCACTTCCTTCTCCAGTCGCAAGATCTCTTCGGTCAACCCCGCCAGCGTGGTGTCCGAGGTTTGGACGCGCATCTCACGTTTCACCTGGATGTACTCCTCCATGCAGGCCTGGAGAAACGCACGGGCATACTCAGGGTCCCTCGCCACAGCCTGCAGGACAAAAATGGTGGTCTTCGGGACCACGCTTACCCGGACGCTAACCGGCGTCTTCTCCCAGTCAGCGTTTCGGGCTGCGAGGTCCGGGTCATTGGTGCCGACCCGCACCTGCGCGCGGTTAAGGACCACGCCGCTTTGCATCAGGGCGCTCTGGGTGCCCAGGAAACTGCTCATCTCCTCCGAAAACACCGCGCCCTCGGGAAGAGACAGCTTCACGTTGACGATCATACGGCCGACCGACAGGAATTCCTGCGGGCCTAATCGCAATATCGCCCAAGCCACTGTGAGACCTAGAGCCAGCCCCAGCAACAGCACCCAACCTCGCTTGAGCAGCAACAACTTGAACCGGTGCAACTGGCTTGCGGTGCGCGCCCGCGACCGGGCCCGGGACGACACCGGACGAAACTCGGATTCGTGAATCATGGGCCGTTACTCCTTAGAAATTGATCAAACGCGAAGGCACGATCACAAAATCTTCCGGCTGCAAGGCTAGGTCTTTCTCGGTCCGGCCCTCCTCGAGGATTTCCACCATGTTTAGCTCAAAACTCTGTTTGCTCTCAGGCCCCGAAGCGTCGCCGCCACGCACCACCCGCACTTTTTTCTTGTTGGCGAAGTCACCGAAACCACCCGCGCGCAGGATGGCTCTGCCGGCGGTCATGGTTTCGTTGACCCCGATTTCGACCGCGCCCTGGTTGCGGACTTGTCCCCAAATGTACACCCGGCCAAGCACCCGGTTAGCTGTATCCAGCGCGATGATCACAGTCGCGCGGTAATAGTATTCCTGCTCCAATTGCTGCCTGCACGTATTGGCCAGTTGTTGGCAGGTTTTGTCCACGGCCGCCACCCGCCCGATGTAGGGGAAGTCCACCTCGCCAGAATCTGTTACGACCAGGTTCTTGGGCATGTCCCGGTCTTCGAGGATTTGGAAAGCGATCTTATCGCCGACCCGCAGCCGGTATTTGTCGTCCGGCACATAACTGTTCAAACCGGCCTTGGGTCCCAGGGAATCGGAATTAGTTGTCGAGGCAGCAACGGGGTTGACGCTGCCAATCGAATATGGGGCAAAACCGGAGGATTGAGCCGCGGCGACTCCGAGAGAGCCGCCGAGCATCGCGACCATGGCAACCGCCATCTGTGCCCTGCTAAGCTTCTGCTGTGCAACTCTTAACACCTTCACAGGCACAGCATTGGCAAAACCAAGGCGCAGGGAAAGAAACAAATATGCGCCAATTACACTGACGGCCACCTAGCCTCATCGACGGCTGCACCCTTCCTTTTAGCGTGGCTCATTAACGACAGGCGTGCGTTCGCCGGTCGGGCTGAGTTCGTACGGAACTAGGTTTTCTTCTTAAAGTTGAAACTGACGCGGGCAGGGCTCACCAGGCCGCCATAGCTGTCGATGGTATGCATGCTCACCTTCAGGCCGATGCTGGCGCTGCCCGCAAAAATGAATCCCGCCTTGAAAGGCCCGCGGTCAGAACGCTGACTCTCCGTTCGCAACACCAGTTCCCCGTTCTCGAGGTCCCAGGACCCCTTGCTCACCCCGCCCCGATTGTCGAAAGCGTAGTATTTCGGGTATTCGGAGTCGGGTTCGAGAATCGTATATCCCTTGGACTCCATCTCGCCGGCCTTGACGTGCAGCACGGCTACATGCTTGTCGAGGTCCCACTGAACATTCAAGGTAACGGTCTCTCCATTCTCCGACTGGGCTTGCCACTGACCAAACATCCACTCCATGGATTCCTGAGAAACCATGCTTGCGAGCGAACTCTGGGCGTATGTTGACAGCGACACCATACCGGCGCAAAGACCAACAGCCAAATAACGAGCGATCATAGATTCCTTTGGGTTAAAGTTTGTCATCAAACCCGGACCGTGCTCCATAACAGCCTGAACCGGGAATGTTGGTTCACAATGTAGTTGGACTTCTGAAAGCGTCAAGGACCCTCGTTGATCACTAGAAAAGGACCCCGGCTGACCAGTAGGCCGTAGGCTGGCCCTGAAAAAACATTGTTTTAGGCGGCAACTGGCGAGAGATTCGTCGTTCAACTTTGAGTTAGCTGGTGTGCCGGGAATGGAGAACTGGCTACGACAACCCCACGGGATCGATGTCTACCACCAAGCCGACGTGCTCGGGAAGGACCAGGTCGTGCGACAATTGGGCGAGCACTTTGCTCAGGGCAGTCATGCGCGGAGTGCGGAGCATGAGCTGGTAGCGATAGAAACTCTCTGCCTTGAGCAGTGGGGCGGGAGCGGGGCCAGCCATGATGAGGTCCGAGAACGTCGCAAGGTGTTTGGTCAACTCGCGCTTGAGATGATCGGCGGAGAATTTGACCTTGTCCTCGTTGCGGCCCTTGAGCGTAAGCATGGCCACGCGGCTGAAGGGCGGGTAGCGGAGTTCTTTGCGGAACTCCAGTTCCTGTTCGTAAAACCCGGTGAAATCATGGCGACGGGCGAACTGGATGGCGGGGTGAAATGGGGTGAAGGCCTGGACGACCACCTCCCCCTCGATATCGCCGCGGCCGGCCCGGCCAGCCACCTGGGTGAGGAGTTGGAAGGTGCGTTCGCCAGCGCGGAAATCGGGTTGGTTGAGCGCCATGTCCGCGTAGATGATGCCCACGAGGGTCACATTCGGGAAATGCAGGCCCTTGGCGATCATCTGCGTGCCCAGCAGGATGTCGATCTTCCCGGTGCGGAAATCGCCGAAGATGCGCCGGTAATCGTCCTTGCGCTTGAGCGCGTCGGAGTCCATTCGCGCCACACGAGCGTATGGGAAGAGTTTGTGCAGGGTGTCCTCCACCTTCTGTGTGCCGATGCCAGCAAAGCGAATCTCCGGGTTGCGGCAGTGTTCCTCAGGGCACACCCGGGGCACTGGCTCGGTGTGCCCGCAAATATGGCAGCAGAGTTTTTGCTCTAGCCGATGGTAGGTGAGCGCCAGACTACAATTGGGGCAGCCCGCCACATAACCACACTGGGGGCACTGGAGCGAGGTGGAGTAACCGCGGCGATTCAGGAACAGAATCGATTGTTCCTTGCGCTCCAGACGTTGGGTTAGAGCCTCGTGTAGCTGTGGGGAAAAGATCGGGATATGGCTTCCCTTCCGCACGGCCTGACGGAGATCAACAATGCGGACAACCGGCATTTTCTTGTCGTCGGCACGCTCGAGCATCTCCAGCAGGGTGAACTTGCCGCGGGTGCAATTGTAGTAACTCTCCATGGAAGGCGTCGCTGAACCCAGGACGACAGTGGCGCCTTCCATTCGCCCCCGCATAATGGCGACATCGCGCGCGTGGTAGCGGGGTGTTTCCTCCTGTTTATAGGTGTGTTCGTGTTCCTCGTCGACCACCACCAGGCCGAGGGGTTCGACCGGTGCAAAAATGGCCGAGCGGGCTCCGATGACAATCCGGGCGCGGCCCTGGCGGATCTTGTGCCATTCATCGTGACGTTCGCCACCAGACAGATGGCTGTGGAGCACCGCCACCAGCGTTTGATGAGGGCCGGAGCTGAACCGGGCCTTGAAGCGTTCCACTGTTTGGGGTGTGAGAGAAATTTCCGGAACGAGCACAATGGCGCCTTTGCCTTGATCGAGGGCGTGGGTGATCGCTTGCAGGTAAACCTCGGTTTTGCCGCTACCGGTGACACCGTGCAACAAGAAGGTGGCCGCAGGCGCCAATGCGGGGTCGGCGCCGGCTGTGGACCGGTCCATGGCCTGCATGATGGCGGCCAGGGCTTTGGCCTGGGCCGGGTTCAGCGGCAGTGGCTGGGTGGGAAGTATGTGCTCGTGCGCATAAGGATCGCGCTCGGAGATTTCGGGAGCAATCACCACGAGACCGCGGTCTTCGAGGCGGCGGGCGGTGGCAGCGGTCGTCCCTGCGAGCTCCAATAATTCGCTCAATGGCAGCTGACCACGGGCCTCGACGATGGCCCAAACCTCCTGCTGTCGCTTGGTCAGCTTGGGCGGTTCACCAGTCGGCGGGATCACCCGCACAAAAAGCCGCTCTCGCCAGCCCGCGGCCTCCTGGCGCACCGCTTCGGGGAGCACGGACTTGAGCGCCAGCTCCGGGGGGCAGCAGTAATAATCGCCAATCCAACGTGCGAGCTTCAGGACTTTCGGTGTCACCAGAGTCTGAGCTCCCACGACCTTAATCAGGGGTTTGAGATGTGGGAAATCCGACTCCTCCGCGACCGCCGTAACCACGCCCATCACCCGGCGATGGCCAAACGGCACCTGGACACGGCTGCCGACATCCACCTGGCCCTGCAATTCGGCGGGAACCAGGTAATCAAATTCCTTCCGCAACGCGATTTCGAGCGTGACGCGGGCGATCATGGATTATTTTAGACAGAGTCGCGGGTGCGGGCTACTAACGGAAATAATCGGGGTCGTTGCCGGGTTTCCACTTAATGTTGCAGCCGATGCTGGGCGTTTGCGTGGCGGACACCGGTTGTCCCGCCAAGACAGCATCGAGAGCGGCGCGCACATCCCGTCCGGTCACTGGCACGCCATTGCCAGGACGGCTGTCATCGAACTGCCCGCGGTAAACGAGCCGCTGCTGGCTGTCGAACAGGAAAAAATCCGGGGTACAGGCGGCGCGATACGCTTTAGCGACCATCTGAGTTTCGTCATAGAGGTACGGGAACACGTAACCCGCGGCCCGGGCTTCGACTGCCATACGCGCCGGGCTGTCCGCCGGATAACTCTCGGCGTCGTTCGAGCTGATGCCAACCAAGGCGACCCTGCGAGGCTGGTAATCACGGGCCATTTGGACCACCTGCGCCTGGATATGTTTAACGTATGGGCAATGATTGCACAGAAACATAACCAGCAAGGCGGGCGCGCCGGCGAAGTCATTCATGGAAACCTGTTTTCCCCCGGTATCGGGGAGCCGAAAAAACGGGGCTTTGGTGCCCAGCGGCAACATGGTGGAATGGACAGCGACCATAGAGGAAATGTGCAACGCTGACGACCTGTTGTCGAACGCAAAGCAAATTTCCTTCTTTCTCTGGTTCCGTTTTGCCAGAGTGCGCGCGTGCCGATCTACGCGATCACGATCTTCACGGGGGCCTTCCTGTTATTCCAGGTGCAGCCTTTGATCGGCAAGTTCATCCTTCCGTGGTTTGGGGGTGGTCCGGGAGTCTGGAGCACGTGCCTGCTTTTCTTTCAAGCGATGCTCCTGGCCGGTTACGCGTATGCCCACGGAGCCTCTCGCTGGCTGCGGCCACGCCCACAGGCTTGGGTCCACCTAGCCCTGCTGGCCGCGGCGCTGGCGCTGCTGCCCATTGTGCCGGGTAACTCCTGGCAACCGGAAGACGCTGACCGCCCGGTCGGGCGCATTCTGCTGCTTCTGACTGCCACGGTAGGCTTGCCCTACTTCGTGCTCTCCACCACGGGCCCGCTGCTCCAGTCCTGGTTCAGCCAGACCCATCCGGGCCGGTCGCCCTACCGGCTATATGCACTGTCCAACGCTGGTTCACTGCTAGCCCTGCTGACTTACCCGGTCTTTTTCGAAGCGCGTTTTACCCGGGAAACCCAAGCGTTTCTTTGGGGTGTGGGATTAGGTTTCTATTGCCTGGTGTGCGCGCTGTGCGCCTGGCGCTTTGCCCAGTCACCCAAGCTCACCACGCCCACGGATCTCGCCGCTCCGGCGGAGTTGGCCTCCACGCCTCGGCGCCTCGACCTCTGGCTGTGGTTTCTCCTGCCAGCCTGCGCCTCGATCCTACTACTGGCAATAACGAACAAGCTCTGCCTGGACGTCGCCGCGGTGCCGTTCCTGTGGGTGGCTCCGCTCTCGCTGTATCTGCTGAGCTTCATTGTGAGCTTCGACAGTCCGCGCTGGTATCGTCGCCCGGTGTTCACGCCTCTGCTGTTTCTGGCCTTGCCCGGCGTAGTGTGGGCGATGCACACCGGCGCGGACTGGCCGGTCTGGAGACAGGCGGCGCTTTATTGCGGCGCCCTGTTCGTTGGTTGCATGGTGTGCCACGGCGAGTTGTATCGCCTCCGACCAGCGCCCAGCCAACTGACCGGGTTCTATTTGGCGATTGCCGCCGGCGGCGCGCTGGGTGGATTATTCGTCGCGGTCATCGCCCCGGGATTGTTCCTGGATTATTACGAGCTGCCCACCGGGATTCTGCTTTGTGCCGTACTGGCGGTGCTGACCTGGGCACGGCCCCCTGTCCCGACGCCGACCGCTCACTTATTGCGTGAGTTCGTAGCGGCAAGCTCGGAGCGCGCGCCCTGCCTGGAGTTAAGCACGGACGGCGGGCCGGGTTGGAGGGAACGAATTCAGCGCTCCGCGCGCTGGCGGTTATTGACGCTCGGGTTGACGGGCTTGTTGGTGGTCGGCTTGGTAGTGGCTTTGTGGAAGGGGTCACGGGAATCGGCGGCTACCGTGGTCTACCGCAGCCGAAATTTCTACGGCGTGCTGAGCGTCCATGAATACAACACCAACGACCCGTTAAGCCACTACGCGTTGCTGCAGCACGGGCGCATCACCCACGGCCTGCAGTTTCGCGAGCCGGCCCAGGCCCAATGGCCGGCCAGCTATTATGCGGAAAACAGTGGTGTAGGCCTGGCGTTGAACGCCCTGACGGGCGAGCGCAAAATCGGTGTGGTCGGTCTCGGCACCGCCAGCCTGCTCAGCTACGCGCGGGCAGGGGATGTAGTGCGCTTTTACGAGATCGATCCGCAGGTGGTCCAGGTGGCCTCGACCCACTTCACCTATCTGACCAACACGCCAGCCCGGGTTGAGTTGGTCCTGGGTGATGCCCGCCTTTCACTGGATCGCGAGTCTTCTCAGCAATTCGACCTCCTGGCCCTGGACGCGTTCAGCAGCGATTCCATCCCGGTGCATTTGCTAACGCGGGAGGCCTTTGCCATTTACCAGCGTCACCTGAAATCCGAAGGTGTGCTGGCGGTGCACATCTCGAACCAATTCCTCGACTTGCAGCCGGTTGTCCGCGCCCTGGCGGAGGACTTCGGATACCAGGCCGTGACCATTGACTTCGAGGAGAATGAGGAAGAATGGTGGCTCTATTCCAGCACCTGGATGCTGGTATCGCGGCCCACCGGACTCCTGGAACTGTCCGCTATCCGTGACTTAGTCAGCCTGTCGGCAACGAACCAGCCCACTCTCCTCTGGACGGACGATTTCTCCAGTGTGTTTCGAGTGCTACTCAAGTAAACCACCCGCGAGCCGGCGTGCCTCACGCCCCTGCCCGCGGGTGCCACTCCACACTGCGCGACAGTTCCCGCAGCTTTAATCCACCGAGATCCGCCGCGGCTTGACCCGCTCAGATTTGGGCAGGGTTAGCGTCAGCACGCCCTGCTCCATCCGGGCGGTCACTTTGGCGGTGTCGATCATCGGGTCGAGCTCGAACACCCGGCGGAAACCGGCGTGATGCGACTCAGACATGATCACCTCGCCCGGGAGATGCTCCGTCGTGCGACGGCCGGTGATTGTGATCTCATTCCCTTCCAGGGTGATCTCGAGACCGCTTTTGTTGACGCCGGGCATCTCCGCCTCTAGAACGTAGCCCTCCGGAGTCTCGAAGATGTTCACTTCGGGGGTGACAAATTCCTGCTGGCGGTTGGGCTCGACTTCCTTTCTCGTTTCTCTCTGCATTGTGGCACTCATGTTCAAATGCTCCTTTCTATTTGGGATGCGCTCCCGGCGGGCAGTCCCCCGCCGGAAGCATTGCTTTCGTTAAGCCGTCTCTACCGTGATCTGCTTTGGCTTAGCCTCTTCGGTTTTCGGCAGCGTAATGGTCAGAATACCGTCCACATACTGCGCCTTGACCTTTTCCACCGCTACCGGGCTCGGCAGGGTGACCGTCCGCAGAAACCGGCCAAAAAACCGCTCGGCCCGGTAAACTTCAGTGTCTTTGGCCTTCTGCTCCATTTTCCGCTCGCCGGAAATGCTGAGGCTGTCGTCGTGGATGGTTACTTCGATATCCTCCCGCTTCATGCCCGGGAGTTCCGCCCGCACCACTAGATTGTCCTTGTTTTCATAGACATCGAGAGCCGGAGTCCATCCGCTGAGGATGCTCGGCGTTCGAGCCATTTCTGCCAGAGGCAGGTCGAACAGCCGGTCGATCTCGTCTCTGAGATCGTTCAGCCGTCCAAACCACGGCCAATTGGACACACCTGCTGGTTGCCATCTCATCAAGTTATTCATATTGAATTCCTTTCGTTGTTAATCCGTTTTCCTGCACTCTTAATAGCTTTCGGCATGCCATGGCAATTTGAAACACATAATAAATTGTCCATAAAATACTTAGATATAATACAGTTCTCGATTAAATAGCCAAAACGTGTCATTAGTATCCATTTAGAGTGTCAACTCGCCATGCATATGTGAGTCATTGTGGCGCACATGACCAAAATTGGAAAAGCGACTGAATTCATCGCTGTTTCGTGCCCAGGATTCAGCCCTTTCCTTAGAACGACCCAACGCCCGCACCCTGATGCGCCCCGCACACACAATGGGTTCAGGGGATTTCGCTTGAAGAGGGACCTCAAATCTCATAAGCGACGCTCAATCAATTGGATGTTACTGAGAACGCCTGAAGGTTACTTGTGTTTGTGTATCGTTCTCTGGGTACCCTGCGAGCAGAGTGTTTGAAAGAACACGAGTTTGAAGCAGTTTGGCATGCGCCGCCCGTGAGGCATTCACGCTTGCGAGACTCGTCTGGCGCTGGATAGGATAAGCAGGTATGAGCCAGAGGCTCGCCAGACGGGCGGGCAAAGCTGGCGGGTGCGGCTTAGCGGTTCCGTAGCGAACCCGGGAGTGCCCAGGAAGGCAGACAGCCCTTATGTTTCAGAATATCGGGGAAATGGTTGTTTTGTTTTGGCGGACGTTAATGGCTTTGCCATTGACGTGGCGCCAACGTGGGAAGGTATTCGACCAGTTGTTCGAGATTGGCAATGCGAGTCTGTTGATGGTCTGCATTTTGTCGTTTTTCATTGGGGGCGTAATTGCGCTGCAGACTGGCCCGGTGCTTGTGGAGCGTGGGCTGGCCAGCGCTGTAGGCGGGGTGGTGGGAATTGCGATCTGCAAGGAACTGTCGCCGGTATTGATGGCGGTGCTGATCGCGGGCCGCATCGGCTCGGCCATGGCGGCGGAGATCGGGTCGATGCGGGTTTACCAGGAGATTGACGCACTACGCACGATGAACATCAGCCCTATTCACTACCTGGTCCTGCCACGACTGGTCGCCATCGCGACAGCGCTGCCAATGCTGGTCATATTCTCCATCCTGGTGGCTTGGCTGGGAGGGGCGCTGGTCTGCCTTTCCAACGATCGGATCGCCATTTCGTTCGCTTCGTATTTCATGAATCTCAACGACGTGGTCGCGATTAAGGACGTGGCTAATGGAGTGTTCAAGAGTTTTGTGTTTGCCCTCATAATCGGCGTGGTTTCGTGCCAGCAAGGCCTGATCACGCGAGGTGGGCCGCGGGGCATTGGCCGGTCGGTAACAAAAGCCGTGGTCAATTCGATCGTTCTGATAGTAATCCTGGACTACATCCTCACCCGGGTACTGCTGCGCTAAGGAAGATGAATACGGCATCTAGAACGAACGGTGGCGTCGGGCTCAAGGTAAAGGGTCTTTGCAAGAGTTTTGCATCGCTGGAAGTGCTTAGAGACATCAACCTCGAGGTCAAGCCTGGTGAGATCTTTGTACTGATGGGCCCCAGTGGGAGCGGAAAATCGGTGCTGCTGCGCCACTTGGTGGGCCTGGAGGTGCCGGATGCGGGCGAGATTCTCCTGGATGGGCAAGCGATCCAGGGCGAAGGCGTCTTGAGCGGCTACCGTCTGGCCATGGTTTTTCAGTCCGGCGGCTTGCTCAACTCGCTCAGCGTCGGCGAAAACATCGGTCTGTACCTTTCGGAGCACCGGCTTAAGTCACCGGAGGAAATCGAACGTATCGTCGCCGAGAAACTCGATGTCGTGGGGCTGAGGGGCACAGAGAACAAGATGCCGAGCGAGCTTTCCGGAGGTATGCGGAAACGGGCGGCCATCGCCCGCGCCCTGGTGATTGAGCCGCAATTAATCCTATACGACGAACCCACCAGCGAACTGGACCCCCTCTCTTCGGTGGTCGTCGCTGAGGAAATTGTCCGGTTAAACGACCGAATTGGCGTGACTTCGCTGGTGGTGTCGCACGACCGGCAACTGGCTTTTGGGATCGCCGATCGCATTGCGGTCATTCACGAGGGCCAAATCGTGACCGTTGGGGCCGCGAAGGAGGTAGAGCAGAGCACGGATCCCCTCGTCAAAGAGTTTCTCAGCGCCGGATATAAACGAGCCACAACCTGATTTTGCTATGAAAAACACTCTCGAAACCCGATTGGGGATCTTCGTCGCCCTGGCGGTCATTGCCGCGGTGCTCATCCTCGAAATGCTGGGAGGTATCGACCGATTCCAGCGCGGTTACCACCTCAACGCCCTGTTCAACAACGTCCAGGACCTCAAAGTCGGTGACCGGGTCAAAATGGCTGGGGTGGAGGTGGGGCGTGTAACCGATGTTCGCCTGACTAACAGCCAGGTATTGGTGACCATGAAGCTGGGTGCGGAAGTGGAAGTGAAAACCGATAGCCTCGCAAAGATTCAGTTCACCGGGTTGATGGGGCAAAACTTTGTCGGACTGCAGTTCGGCACACCTGCCGCGCCCCTCGCGGCCGAAGGCATGTATCTCCAAACCGCAGAGCAACCGGACCTGAGCGCAGTCATGCAAAAGATCGAAAACGTCGCCACTGGCGTGGAAAAACTGACACAGAGTTTCACTGGCGAGAAGATCGACAACTTGCTGGGACCGTTCACCGAGTTTCTCAAGGCCAACCAAGAGCCGCTCACCACTACGATTGCCAACATCCGTAATATCACCGGCCAGATTTCCTCTGGCGAAGGCTCGGTGGGCAAACTGATCTACGAGGACAATTTGTACCAGGCGGCTTACACTTCAGTGACCAACCTCCAAGACCTGACCGCGGATATCAAACTCGGGTTGGCCGATGCCCGACAGGCGATCGCAGACGCTCGCGAGACGATTGCCAAAGTCAACGCCGGCCAAGGCACTGTGGGCAAGCTGCTTCAGGACGACACGCTCTACAATGAGACCACTGCTTCGATGACGAATCTCAAGGAAATTCTGCAGAAAATTAACCAGGGCCAAGGCACCGTGGGCAAGGTGTTGAATGACCAGGAGCTTTACAAGAACGCGAAACTCACGCTTCAGAAACTCGATAAAGCTACAGAGGGTCTCGAAGATCAGGGACCTCTCAGCGTAATGGGACTCGTTATCGGCAACCTCTTCTGATCGGTCCGACTATATCCCCAGGCTGGCAACTGAAAACCGACGCCCCCCGAAAGGAGAGCATCGGTGTGGATAAATGAAGCGCCCCGGTGGGAGGCGTGCTTACTTCCGTGGCGTGCGCTCTGCCAGCCAGGCGTAATCGATACTGTTAGGGACAGCCAACCCGCCGAAGCCTGTGAAACGGACCGGTTGAATGGTCCGGCTGTCACGCCATTTCTTGATCTCGGCGTGGCCGTCGGCAAAGGCAAAACCGCAGGCGTTGTTGTGGTAACTGGCCGGCAGATCGGTCCAGCGATAGGAGCCCGGGCCCAGCAACGCGTTGTTAAAAGCGCACGCATCATTGATGCTGTCCGGGTGCTCATCCA
>DIXK01000074.1 GCA_002428665.1 Verrucomicrobia subdivision 3 bacterium UBA6082 | reverse complement strand
AATTACTTATGACGCTGTGTATAGCAATCAGCCTTTGACGTGGGGTGCTGCGCGAAACGGGTGCGGCGGTCCGTGCAATAAGACGGAGGACGGACGTGTTGGGAAGAGGAAGGTCGAGAATTCTGGCTTCCGCCCCCTTGGGTTCATTCTGATACCAGTTGACAAGGAGTTGGTTCGTCTGGTCGAGTCCAGGCATAGGCATTAAGCATAGTTATCTACAAGGATTAGAAAAAGTTGACTCCTACTGCCGTTCTGATACAATGGGCCTCGTCAGATTCAGAAGGTAAAGGAGTCGCAGTGATCATCAGAAGGACATTCCCGCAGGTTTACGCATTGGAGTCCCCCGACAAGGGGAAGTATTGGCTCGTCTCGGCCCGTTCGACAAAGTGGGGTCTCAACCAGAGGAAGATCTTCTCTACCGAAGACCTGGCCCTCAAATACGCTCGGGACCTTGAGGCCCAGGTCATCCAAAACGGAAAGCAGTCCGACATTCCCAAGGAAAAGCTCCAGCTTGCCGCCTCGTACGAAAAATTGGTGGCCAAACTGTCGTCATACGGGAGGACCCCCGAGGAAGCTGTTAACCATTTCCTGGCTCACCTTGGCAACGAGGCGGCGAAGCAAGCGAAACCGTTCATTCGGGACCTTGTGGATTCGTGGAAGCAATTCAAGTACGCCGACTCCACCCTCAGCCATCGGACAGTGGTCGAAATTCGCTCTTACGCGCGGTTCATCAAGACCAAGTGGGGCGGATTGAAGCCCGACGACCTCAAGCGCAACGACATTGATCTCCTCCTGAAGAAGCTGAAGATCGCAAACAACACCCGCCGCAAATACCTGCTGTACGTTCGGATGTTCTTTTCCTGGATGAAGGCGGAAGGACACATCTCCCAGAACCCAACGGACGGGATCAAATACAAGGTCGGTGGTTTCAACGGAGCCTTCTACACACCCGAGGACACCAAGAAACTGCTTCGGTACGTGGCCGAGAAGGAGCCGGACTTGATCGGCTACTACGCCCTGCTGACCTTCGCGGGGTTGCGGCCCAGCGAAGGCGCCCGAGTCCAGTGGAAGGACTTCAGTTTCGCCACGAACGAGCTTTACGTTCGGCCGGGAAAAGCGGGGGCTCGTCATTGCCCACTCGAACCCGTTGCCGTGGCTTGGATGAAATGGCATCGGGACAACTCCCCCAAGGATGCCCCCCTTCTTCCAGCTAAAGGCGTTGCCCAACAGGGAAAAGACAATCCGCGAAGCCGCTATGGGGGAAGATTGGATTCAAGATGGCCTCCGCCACGGGTTTGTTACCTACTTCAAGAACCTGAAGAACAGCATTGCCCTCGTCTCGGATTACATGGGCATGTTCTACGAGCGGATTCAGACGAGGACCCAGAACACTTATGTTTCACTGAACGCCACCCGTCAGGCCCAGGCGGAGAAGAATCTGGCGGCAAATCGGCTGCAGCGCTTTGCAGACGAAAAGGGTCTGGATGTTGAGAAACCAAAGAAAGCGGTCACGGTCACGGCTGTGCTGGAGTTTTACGAGGAGTCCGGGTGCCCCAACAAGCGGGGCAGAATGCGCTACAATCCCAAAACCAAGACTCCCGCAAATTACCGGGAACTTCCTTACATTGTTGGATATGTGCAATACAGCCTCCAGTTTTGGTGTTTTTGTTAAGAGCCGGTGAGGCGTTAATCGCGCCACCGGCTCGAGTCTTCAGGTGAGGAACAGCTTCCAGTCCTCAACCTCGCTGGTGTTCCGGATGAGTGCCGATACCGGCAGCTCCTTCGGAGCCCGCGGAACCGAGATCAGCTTCAGGCCGGCCTCGTGCGGCAGGCGGTCTGCCTTCTTCTGGTTCACTTCCTTGCCCTAAATGGACTAGCTCGCTATCGCGAGCAGCAGTGCGCCACTTGCCCTGAGAGGGCACGCATTCGTTAGCACCGAAGGTCCTGGCGGACTGCCAAGTCCTCGCTTGTCCGGTTGGCATTCCAGAAATGGTCCGCGTGGCCGCTACTCGCAGAAAGCCAGCGAGGAGGAGGTGGCCTCCTCCCGCTGGGTTTTCTTCGGGGTCTTGGCTTTGCCGTATTCCCGGAAAAAGAAGGTCTCCGAGAACACCAGCATCCGGCGAAGCCCCTTGGGCAGGAGACGATAATCGCCTCTGTCCATGACGTTTCTACTTTTCATGTTTCCTTTCTGCTAAATGGTCCGCGTGGCAGGGGTTGCACCTGCAACCTTCCCGGTTTGAGCGGGACGCCTCTGCTATTGGGCTACACGCGGCGAAGGCTTTATGACATTTAGATATCCTCCTCGAAACGACCCTGAATTTGTCACCACCTCGCGACGCCTACGCTGTAATCGCGGCTGATTCGCTCTAATTTCACACGCCAACAACACCGCAAAATGGTGTTGATGGAAAGTGCATTAGGAGTGCTGAGCGCTTCGTGAAGGCTGGTGCTCCCGGTCAGGATTGCACTGACACTAAACGGGGTTTAAGCCCGTTGCCTCTGCATTGGGCTACGGGAGCAAAAATGGTGCTGGCACTCAGGGCGCGAGAGCCCGCGGTCAAAACCGCCGGCCAGCTTATCGCCTGGCCGAGATCCGCAGCGCCCGATCTCGGCTCAGGCCAAACTGGTGCCGCGTGAGGGATTTCCACCCCCAACCTCTCCGTTCTGAGCGGAGTGCCTCTGGTAGTTGGGCTAACGCGGCAAAATGGTACTCCCGGCAGGAATCTCACCTGCAACCTGGCGGTTCGAAGCCGCCCGCTCTAATAGTTTGAGCTACGGGAGCAATAAATGGAGCCAACGGAGAGACTTGCACTCTCGTGGGGCGGTTTGCCCGGCAGTTTACGAAACTGCTGCTGTCGCTGCTGAGCCACGCCGGCATGAAATGGCCTGCCAAGCCGTAGCCTGGCAGGTTGAGAAAGCCCGCCTTTGCACTTGCGTGCTTCGGCGCGGCAGCCTTCGCCACCCGCTGCGCGGATGGCGAAGGCTGGTGGGTCGCCACGGTGCTGCCCCGTGCTCTGCGGTTTAAGAGACCGCTGCATCACTGCAATGCTTGCAACCCGATCGCGACACGAAGGCGGAGTTGAACCGCCGCAGTCAGGCCTGTGAGGGTCCTGGCCGGCACCGGTATTCGCGTCGCGTGAAATGGTCACCCATTAGGGCGGCGGGTATCGCGCCCGCTTTCTCTTGCTCCCGAAGCAAGCGCCTCACTTTTAGACTACGCTCTGATTAACTCCCCAGCGCACTGAATTCGGTTTCCGGCCATTACTTCGACCGTGCGAGTGGTGGCCGTGTGCTAACACCTGCCGACATACCGGGTTCAACTGGGGAAAATGGAATGCCAGGCCGAAGCCTTGGCGAAGGCTGGTCGAGCATCAGGGTATTGCGCCCTGTATTTCTGCTTGGAAGGTCCTAGCGGACTGCCACCAGCGTGTATCTCTCAACACCTATGCTCGAGATGAAATTGGCCCGCCAACCGTAGCCGGCTGACAGGAAGAGCCCGCCTACGCTCTCCGGGCTGCGGCGGACAACCTTGTCCTCACTGCGTTCGGCGAAGGTTGGAGTCCGGTGCGAGAGTTGCACTCGCCTTGGCGGTGTTGCAGACCGCTGCCTAAGCTGCTCGGCCAACGGGACATTTTAAAAGGAGCGGGCGGGTAGTCGCCCACCCGCCCGCGTTGATTGCTTTTTGGCGTCTTTGAACTAATGAGGCCGCCAACTACTTAGGACCTGATGAAGTCCGAGATGACGGCCGGCACGCTGGTGTCGAAACCGACCACATCCAGCATGCCGCGGTCGTTCGGGTCAGCCAGGGTGAAGCCGTTGGAGGTCATGCCCACAACGACCGCCTTGGCGTTGCCGACGAACTCATCCCGATACTGCCGTAGCGCCTGAGCCGGGTGGATGTTGCCCGCCCAGGTTTCGCTGTCGGTGTAGGTCACGAAGGTCGAGACCCGCAGTTGGTTGCGGCGGGCCCAGACCATCGGCAGCGCGCAGTCCGTGCCACCCATCGGGATAGCTCGAACCTTCTCGATCACCGAATCCAGCCGCATGCGGGCCGACAGGGCAACCCGGGTGATGCCCGATTCGCCACCACCGTGCATGCCGCCGTAACCACCGCTGCCCGCGCTGAAGGCGATGATCTCGCAGTCAGGCTCGGTTGCGGCGGTGACCAGCGCCATGGCTGCGCTCGCCTCACGTGCCGACAGGCACGAACCGGCGATCATCGAACCGTCCATCGAACCGCTGACGTCCAGCGCCAGGAGCACTGGCTTGCCGCACGGCACGACGTTCTGGAAGGTGGCGTAGAACGCTGCATCCAGGGCATCGACAATCTTCGAGACCGGCTTCCAGCTGAGACTGCCCTTCTCACCGCGGCCTTGTGCATACACTTTCTGGGCGATTAATACCGCCAGCGGGTGGATGCGGGCACGCTTGAGCAGAGCTTCGTCCTTCAGCTTGCGCACGACCAGGTCGGCTGCCTGGCTGAACGGCTTCACCAGGCCGATTGCCGACATTTTGCCCAGGTTGCGCACCAGGGCAGTCAGCGGCATGCGCTGCAGCAGGGCGTCCCAAACCTCCAGCTCATTGAGCCATTGGGTCGGAATGGCCTCACGCGGCAGGTCGAAGTCGTTGATCAAGCCAACGATCTCGCCCTTGCTGGAAGCCTTCTTGGCCTTCTCGAAGGCTTCGATGATCTCCGGCAGTTTACCGGCCGGAGCGTAGGTGGCCACGCGGTCTTCACCGTTGACCTTACGCTTCACCGCGCGCTCACCCAGGCCTTCAACACCAGCCAGAATCCAGCGGAACACAGCCTCGTGCTCAGCCGATGGAGCCTTCGGGTGCGCCAGGCGCAGGAGGTCGCCGTGGGACCAACTGTCGCGCTGCTGATACTTCACCACCTGGTAAGCCAGCTTGTCGGCTTCCTGCTCCAGGTACCAGCGGCCAACCGCGTTGCGGAGACCGCGGCCCCAGCCACGCAGAGCATTCACATACTCAGCGAAGTGGAACAGGTGGGTGCCGATGCGGCAGACCTTGGCCAGGTTCTGGAACGCCAGAGCCTTGGCTTCCGGCGAGCCGTGAGCGGCCACGAGAGCCAGCGCAAACACCGCCGGGTCGTTCTTCGGCGCCCGGCCGCTGTCGCTGACTTCAACGATGCGCTTCACCGCGCGGACACCGTCCAGCTTGATGCAGCGGACAATCGCGTCGTGGCTCTGCTTCACCAGGTCGCGCTCGGCGATGTAGTAGGTTCCACCCTCGGCTCCGAGGATCAGGAACCGGTCGAGCCGGGTCCAGTCATGGACCTGCCAGGAGTAGCCTCCACCCGAGTTGGCCACCTGGGTCGAGCCCGGGATCGGCCGCGACTGCGGGGTCACCCGGCGGTTGAACAGCTTTGCGTAATTGAGAGCCATACGGCCTCCTTTCTTCTGATTGCGCCGCCAACCTTCGGCACGGCTTGTTTAGTTTGGAACTGCGGACAAGTTGGTGAGTGTGGGCATTGGTATCGGTTTTGAACGATAACCCACGCTCTTCGGCCCGCAGCAAATTCAAAGGTGGAAATGTGCGGCCGCCAGCGCTGACGTGTTGTCCAGGTGGCGGCGCGCAAACTTTTGAAGAATGGATGGGCAAGGGATGCCGTGGAATTAACCCCGCAGACGATGCGGGGGCTGCTCTACCATTGAGCTAGGCCGGCATAATTGAGCCGGCCACTGGAGTCGAACCAGTAACATGCGATAATCCACAACTTCGGCCCATCAAATTATACTCTTCGATAAACCATCCATTCTTGGTGCTTTTCAAGTATTCCAATCCCATTAAGCTCTGCAGACAGAGTGAAGAAACTACTCGTTCCACTGGCCATGGCCTTCCTTAGTTTCTGCGCATCCGCGGCAGGAGACGGCTTCCTTTTTACTACGTTCAGAGATGAGGCGACCCCGTTGTCCGAGCAGATTTACATGGGAATAAGTGAGGACGGCAGGAACTGGGACGCATTGAACGGCGGCGATCCCGTGTTGGTGAGCGAGGTGGGCGAAAAAGGCGTGCGCGATTCGTTTCTGCTGCGGTCTCACGACGGGCAGAAGGTGTGGCTGCTTGCGACCGATCTCTGCATCGCAAGGAATCGCGACTGGAAACGCGCCACGCAGGCTGGGAGCCGGTCCATCGTCATTTGGGAATCGACTGATTTGGTGCATTGGTCGGCGGCGCGGCTGGCCTTGGTCGCTCCTGGCGACGCCGGCTGTGCTTGGGCGCCAGAGGCAATCTACGATGAGGACTCAGCCAATTATCTGGTGTGCTGGGCCTCGACCACCGCTCGCGACAACTTCTCCAAGCTGCGGATCTGGGCGGCCCGCACGAAGGACTTTCGCTCCTTCGACACGCCTTTTATCTATGACGAAAAACCTAACCACGTCATCGACATTCATTTCGTGCAGGATGGGGGCACCTACTATCGCTTCACCAAGGATGACAAGGACAAGTCAGTGCGCATGGAAACCAGCAAAAAGCTTACGGGGCCATGGCACGAGATGCCCCAGTTTACGGCCGGGCAGGGTAAGAACTTCGAAGGCCCAATCTGCTTTCGGCTCCGACCTTCCAGTGATGGCCAGCCGCCGCTGTGGTGTCTGCTGCTGGACAATGTTAGCGACCGGATCGGTTCCGGCGCGTTCGGATACATGCCTTTTGCCAGCCAGGATCTGAGCACCGGAAGATTCACGGCCGCCAGGGACTTCCGCTTCCCGTACCCATTTCGCCACGGTGCCGTGCTACCGATCACGACAGCCGAGCGCGAACGCCTGAGGTCCGCTTATCCCGACTCTCAGAAAACGGGCAAACGATGATCACCGTGGTGGGCTAAACCGGGGCTAGACCACAATCTACGGCCCGCAGAAAGGACCGACGGATAAGAGACGAACTCGGAGTCTACGTGCTCTACCACTGAGCTACTCCGGCATTTGGTTCCGGAGGCCGGACTCGAACCGGCGACCACGCGCTTAACAGGCGATAACCCAATCCTGCGACCCGTCGAAAACTAATGCGCGGAGGGCAAGCCGAACCCCCAATCCATCCAAGATTGCTCTCCGCAATTTTTGAAAGGCAAGGCTTTAACAGAGGCGTTGTTAAGAGACGGGATCGGCTTTCCAAGCCCGCCACAAGTTAGATGCCCCAAATAGGACGCTCGCTCTCGCAAAATGTGGTCAAACCCGCGACCTCCCGGATTGGACTCGGGTGCTCTACCATTGAGCAACGCCCCGAAATGGTCGGGGCTACTGGATTTGAACCAATGACCGATAACCCGATGTCTTCGATCCATCAGAGCGTTTGTACGAGGTCAGATCAGCCGATTGATAGTCGATATCAAAATTGCTTAATGGTCTACACGTAACTCATGGCTAAGCCTTACTGCTTCATTCGGAAAAAGAGACGATCTGAGTCGGAATTCAAAACAGCTTGCCGAGTCCCAAGCTTATCTGTTATCGGCTCGACGGCGTCCTGCCAGTTCGGGTTGGAGAGATCGGAATTCTGCTGCAGAGCGAACTCCCAAGTTAGCGAAGGCCATGAAACAGCAACTGTATTAGTGGCGTATCGCTCAATTGACAGCAATGGCGGCCTCGAGACATAAACATCACCCTGTCCCACTGCAGTGAGGGTTGTTCCGTCAGCAGAGATGGCAACGTCTCCCCAACGTCCGGAAGAAACGAGACCGGTATTCCAAGTAACTCCGTAATCACGAGAGGTGTAGATACTGCCATAGTAAGTAGCTGCTGCGAGAATTCGACCATCACCAGAAGAAGCTACACCAACCCAGAGAAGATTTGGGCTGTTGGTGGCAATGTTCCAACTAGCTCCAAAATCTGTCGAAAGATATAGCATGCCAGTACTTCCGCCTCCATTGTTACTCGGACTCGCTATTATCCTACTCCCGTCCGTAGAGCAGTCAGCCGATGCAACGATAATTGGGAGATTTGTTACTTGTGTCCATGTTAGTCCAGTATCGAACGATGTGTACATTATCCCTTCGTTGCAAGCTATGAGCCTACTGCCGTCCGATGACACGACGACTGGTCCCCAATAACCGGGAAATGCACTCACTCCCCACGTTGCGCCGAAGTTTGTCGAGATCGCGAGGTCGGTTCCATGGTTGCCTCCAAGTAACACACGGCCATTTGCGGAGGCCGCAACTGACAACCATTGCCCGATTATGGAACTTGATTGTGTCCAAAGCGCACCCGAATTGGTCGAAACATACAGTGAAGTGTTCTGCCCACCGGCGACTAGCACTTGGCCATCCGCAGAGGAAGCGACGCAAGTCCACTGCTTTGATGGGGTACTATTGTTTGTATCCCAGGTTATCCCTCCATTCATAGAGGTGTATATGGGCATTGACCCTCCGCCGTAACCGCCTACTACAACAATTTTGTTTCCGTTCGCGGAGACCGCTATACCTTGCCACCATGGCGAAGTAGTCGGAGAGTGCTTTTCCCACACCTTGAAACCCGGCAGCGCAATGCCGAAAGGGGCAGGAAATGTGTTATTCGTTCTCTCTCGATCGAACAAGGCGGAAGACACTGTTGCTGAGTTCGTCCACAATCCGAGGCTGACTGCAGTCACGTCGATAGAGATTGTCGCCGTTGCGCCGTTCGTCATCGCTCCAATGTCAAAAGTGAATACCCCGGCGTTACTTGTCCATGAGGGCGTTGCGGACACAAAGCCGACTGCCGGCGAAAGGGCGGTCGTTACCAAAACGCCTGCGGCGTCCTCCGGACCTTGGTTTGTCACGTTGATCGTAAACGTAATGTTGCTACCTGGCGAAACTATCGGCGGGGACGCAAATTGCACTAGGCCCAAATCATAACCGGGCAACGTGTAGATCCCCAGATTGCATCCGGCAACCAGTCGGTTCCCGGATGCCGATGAAGCAACGGAACTCCATTGAGCGCTTGGCGCGCTATTCGACCGCCACGAAAAGCCTGAGTCGGCGGAGGTATAAATTGAGCCGCCGTCAGTTACCGTCGTCAAAAAAGTCCCATCAGCAGAAGCGGCTACAGCTTCCCACGATCGGGCTGGGGCGTTAGACGCGGCAAACCATGTAACTCCAGAATCCGCTGAAATGTAAATTTGATTATTTGCGGCCGCAAGCAACTTGGCCGCATCGGCCGACGAGGCGAGGGCAATAGAGTTCGTCGGCCCGTTTGTAATGGCAATCCATGTTGCACCCCCATTGCCGGAAGTGACGATGTCCCCATTATTTACCGCGATTAGTCTGCTGCCATCAGCTGAGCATGTCACTGGCCCCCAATAGGCGGGCCCAGCGGTGACCATCCAAGACGTCCCTGCGTTAGTCGAGATGTAAAGATTACTATCATAGGTTGCCGCAAGCAGGACATTGCCGTTGGTTGATGACGCAACGGATACCCAAGGTAGGCTAGGCGAGCTGCTTGCCGTCCATGTAAATCCCGCATTCTTCGAAACATATATGGGACTATAAAACGCGACGGCAACGAGATTGCTCCCATTTGCCGAAGAGGCAACGTCAGTCCATGCCTTGCCCATGGGAGTAGCAATTTGCCTCCAAGAGGCTCCTGCATTGGTTGAAGAATAGAGCGGTCCATTAAATTGTGCGGCGATTAATTTCATTCCATCCTGTGAAGACGCAACGCTGCCGCCATACATGTTCACCGTACTCGTTCTCGTCCAACTTTGGCCAATTACATCCTGAGCCATTAGTAACACGAGAATTCTTACCCCCCTCAAGAAGGATCCTTGAATGTTCATGCTAAATTTTTTCAGGCGTTAAAGGAGGAAGCAAGGTAAATCCTTGTGATGGACTCCGCTGTCGCATCAACTGTTTTCAGCAAGATGCCTGACAGATAAGAAACGAACTGGGAATCAACGTGCTCTACCTCTGAGCTACTTCGGCATCTGGAGCCGAAGGCCGGAGTCGAACCGGCGACCTCGCGCTTAGGGAGCGATAACCCAATCCTGCGACCCGTCGAAATCACTGGCGCACGATCACAAACAACTCGGGCAAGAGGCTGCGTCGGACGCAGGATTGGCTTCCCAAGCCCTGCAAGTCAGATGCCCCAAAAGAGACGTTCGCTTCGCGAATCGCAGTCAAACCTGCAGCTTCCGGCTTAAAGGCCGGCACTCTACCTTTGAGTTAGATAACCGACGGCTTTCGGCCCGATAAAGGAACCGACGGGCAAGAAGGGAGTTGGGAACCCAGCCATATGGCGGCTGGGGCGGGATTCGAACCCGCTGGTCCGTGAGGACTGTAGCCGATAACCCAAACTCAACGGCCCGTCTAAATTGGCACTCCCGATGGGAATGGGCTTCCCAAGCCTTACCAGATGGGTGCCCCAAATAAGTTGTTCGCTGTCGCGAACTGTAATGAACCCACATCTCCCGGACTGAACCCGGGGCGTTATCTCGCAGTTGAACTACGGGGTGATCAGATGGACAAGGGGCGCCGCAGATACGGGGCTTCGCAAGCGGGACTTGAACCCGCGACACCGAACTTTCGTCCGGCGGCTCTCTCACGGTGAGCAACCACCCCTTTCGTTTTGGTGCGATAACCTGCGAACTTCGGCCCATCTAAGAAAATCTTCTTAATCTCCCAACCGGGCGCGAAGTCGGGTCATGAGATCCATGTGTTCGTGGAGCACGGCCAGGATTAGCGGACACAGCTTTTCCCGCTCTAGATGGAACACGTAGTGCTGTCGGGCGCGTGAGACACGCAGCTCTGGTCGGTGACGGAGGAAAACGCGGGTCCTTGCTTTACCACTTCCGATGGCCTCGAAATGAGCGTCCAGGAAAGCTCCATAGCGCACTGCTTGGCCGGGTCCCCACTTGGAAATTGTGTATAAGGTATGCCCTTGAGGTCTTCGTCCGCCGCCTCCGTCAATTCGTAGTTGGCCATTTCACTGGACTTCTTGCGAGCGGCTTCAGCAAACACCTCGGATACGGTCCTGCGGCTGACGGCTCCCGCCTGCGCAGCCTGGATGCGGTCATCTAGAAGTGTTTCTAGCTCCTTAAGAGCTGCGGTTTCGGCTTCATCTCCGCCCAGGGCCCGTTCAAGAACGAAGTCCTTGATCGATTGACCGCGAAGCGCGGCCAGAGCTTTTAGCTTCTTGTGTTCCTGATCACTAACGTCGATCGAGATTCTGCTCATATTCAATTCAGCTTTGTGCGAATTTAGCACCGCACCCACATTTGTACAATATGAACAAATGTGGGTCAGGAAGAAATGGTCAGGAAGCCGGGATTTGCACCCGGACCGTCTCCTTCACAGGGAGAGATGCTGCTCGTTACACCACAATCCTGAGGAAATGGTGCTCTCACGTGGACTTGCACCACGAGCTTCCGCCTTCGCAGAGCGGCGTGCAGAACTAATTACACCTTGAGAGCCCGAAAGCAGTGGAGAGTTCGGAGTGCAGAGTGCAGAATATCCACCCCATGAAACATCAGAATCTCCAAGATCGAACGCGCACATTCGCGTTGTCCGTAATAAAGTTCACCGAACAACTTCAGCGCGACGACACTTCCAAAATCCTCGGACGGCAACTCTTGAGATCGGGGACGTCCGTAGGAGCGAATTACCGGGCGGCGTGCCGATCCAAATCCAAGGCGGACTTCATTTCCAAAATGAGCACCGTCCTGGAGGAGGCGGATGAATCTGCATTTTGGATCGAGTTGTTGTTGGATGCCGAAAAGACAAATCCCCAACTTGCTCAACCGTTATTGGCCGAGGCGAACGAACTCATCGCCATCACCGCATCCTCCATCAACACCGCCCGGCGCAATGCGGGTTGAAGACTCTGCACTCCGCACTCGGAATTCTGCACTGCCTCGGTGTCCGTGGTCGGACTCGCACCGACTAAGCCCGGCTTGAATGGCCGGCCGCTCGAGCTGCTTTGCATTCACGGACGTAAAATCGTAGCCAGGAAGGCGAAAGCCACAGGGTGGCTCATTCGCGGGTAAGCCTTAACCCCGTGGTTTCGAATCCTCCATGGCGGCAAGAGACAGCGTTACCGTTGGTCGGCACGCGTCTTGTAAGTGAGCAGCGGACGGAAGGTCGCGATGACCGAGACAAGCCCGGCATCCACGAGGTCCTGAATCACTGCTTCAATGTTTTTGTAAGCGGCAGGCGCCTCTTCGTAGAGCAGGTCGCGCTCCCCACAGATCACACGGCTGCCAAGCGAGGTCTGCAAGAGCTGCTCTTTTCCGAACCGCTCGCGCATGCGCAGACGCGCCTCGCTCCGGGCCCACTTGCGGCCAGCACCGTGGGCCAGCGACCAGGCCCGGCTTTCGCCATCGCCCAGCGGCTTGACTAGGTAGCTCAGCGACCCACGCGAACCCGGGATCATCACAGTTTCGTCTTCAGCGACGACAGCTCCCTTCCGGTGAACCCAAACGGTTTCCCCTTCGAGTTCCCGGCGGGTGATGCTGTTGTGGCAGCCGTCCCAGAGCAGGCTTGCCTCGGCTCCAAGTGCCTGAGCGAAACGCTCGGCCAGGAGCTTGCGGTTCACTTTGGCCCAGCGCACAGCCAGATCGTGGCCCTGCAGGTATGCCGCAGCCGCAAACGACTCCGGATCCGAACCGCTGGCCTGATGCTCAGCCACGTAGTCACGGAGAACAGACTCACCAAGCCCACGCGAACCGCTGTGAACCAGCGTGACGAGTTGCTGCTTGCCCAGTCCAAGCTTCTTGAACTCGCGGGCGTTGAGAACTTCCTCAACAGCCTGGAGCTCGGCGAAGTGGTTTCCTCCTCCGAGCGTTCCGAGAGCTTCGTCGAAGTCCGTGGACTCGAGTTCCTCTTTGGCGAGAACTTCGGCGATCTCGTCGGTCCAGACGTGCTCAAGATCGAACGAGATCTGAGCCCAGCGGTCGAGCTTCACGTCCCGCCGGACGAGATCAGTCTTGAATAGCGCCATACCGCAGCCGATATCTCCACCGATGAGGTAAGGATAGACAAGTCCTTCGGTTACAAACGCCGCACCTACCGCGCTGCCTTTGCCCGGGTGCAGATCCGGGAAGCCGACAGCCAGACGCATACCGTCCAGTTTGGAAGTTGCATACACCTGGCGGAGGGCCTCGCCTTCAATCCAGCTCTTGGGAGAAGCGAAAAGGCGCACATTGGTCTCAGTCAGAGTGTTCATGCTTCCTTCCTGTCCGCCGTAGCCTTGGCGAAAGCGGATATGCCCGCCGGAGCGGGGTTAAGTGTTTTTGGTCAATAGGTGGCCTGCCAGCCGTAGCTTTAGCGAAGGCTGGTCCCCGAGGTTGGTATCGCGCCAACGTCTCCTCCTCTTCAGGGAGGCGCTAATCTGCCTCAGCTACTCAGGGGTGCTTGCGCACGGCCATAATTGGTCGTCCCGCGCGGTAACGCTCCACGTTCTCTCGCTTATCAGGCGAGGTGGTGGCCGCGTGCTAACGCCTTTTGAGCTACAGGACGGAAATCGGCTCGAGCGGCGCACCTTGGCAACGCCGCTCGAGGTTTTGTCTGTTTGATTAGTCCAGGAATGCCACGTTGGCCATCGTGCGGCTCTGGGTTTCCGTGTTCATCATGACACGGTGCCAGAACGGCAGCGTGATGGTGGCATGGTCGGCATGGCTCACCGCGCCACGGGCATAAACGCCCATATCACGGCGCATCATGCGCCAGCCCCAACGCGCAGCACTCGGGTCGGACTTGAGCAAACGCTTGTATTCCGCCGGCAGAAGCCCGTTCGGGTGTTTCGAGGACACGTAAACGGTTTCTCCTCCCGTTCGGTACAGCTGCTCCACCAAATGAGGCTTGCCCGCCCCACGGCGAAGCGGTTCATTGCACAGCACCAGCTTGCGATCGACCACCATGGTCGGCTCCGGAACGAAGAACCATTCGCCCTGACGGCGAAAGGCCCGGTTCTTCCGGCTATACCGTTTGTTGGTGGAGACTTTGTGGCTGGCCAATGCCTGACGCACTGGCGCCGGCTGCAGCGCATCCATGGCCTGATGGACCGAAGATGCGCCGCCGGGAACGGCGGCACCGAACCACTCACGCTCATCGTGGCCGCAGAGGAAACGGTCCAACTGCGGCTTGTCACCCGGCTTTACGGCTGGCAATACAATTCACTTCTGCCATCTGCCATTCGACGTGCGTACTGTACGCGCCGCTTACCGTTAGCTCAAAGCTTCTGATCTCACTGCGGCACGCGGACGCGATAGAACCGGCACTGTGGCGCTGCGCTTGGATCGGTGAAGATGTCATTACCTGAGGCATTCGTCCATGTGGCCAGCGCAGTCCACACGACGAGGTCGTCCGATGCTTGAATTTCCAGCAACTGGTTGGGCGCGCCGGTGATGCGAAATTGCCAGTGTCCACCAGCCAAGGGCACCAGCGAATCCGGCGGAAGGAACGGGATGTCAGTCACCCGCAGGATATTCAGTCCAGCCGGCCCATCCGCCACAAATACGAGGTTGCTGTGAACAGCTACTCCGCGAGCTTGGCCACGGCTCCGATGTTGCCCCAAGAGATTACAGTGAGATGGATCTTGTGTATCCCAAACCTGCAAGCCGCCGCCGTCGCAAGCGACATAGGTGCGTTCAGCAGAAAGGACAAGATCGAGCGCGGTTCCTGGCAAGTGATTTGTGCTGAGCACGTGGTAGTCTGCAGGATTACTCACATCCAGAACACGGAAGGAGGATCCCTGAAGCACATAGAGATTGTTGCTGAAAATGGCGGCTGGCGTGCCACGGTAGTCAAGGCCGCCGCTGCGAACGCAATTGGTGGGGTTGCCAATGTCCACGATATCGAGACCAAAGGCGCATCCGACGTAGGCAAGTTGATCGGAGAGGACCAGGCCGGTGGCATAGCCACCTCGAGGAGCATAGGAATCAACGCGCGTGCAATTCGTGGGATCACTGACGTCCAGCGCATGGAACCCGGCGTAGGTGTCGGTCACGTAAGCGTAGTTGCCAGAGAGCGCGATGCCGGTGCCATTGTTGCCAGTACCACAACCACCTGCCACAAACGGATAGGACGGGTCGCTAATGTCAACAAGTCTCAGACCGCCGTATCCGGAGAGACAATACGCGATCCCTCCGGATGCTATGACATCCAGTCCGGCACCATCGAGGTTGAATCCGGTGACCCGAAAGGGATGCGCGATGTCGCTGATATCGATGACGTGCAACCCGCTGTAGTTGTCTGCCAAATAAGCGTGGTTCCCGGAGACCGACACGGCTGTGACGTTGGCCCTGAGATTGTAACGGCTGACCAGCACACACGCGGCCGGGTCGGTGGCATCGAAGACATGCAACCCGGCGTACGTGTCCAGCACGTAAACGTAGTGACCGGAGGCCGCCACAGCATAAGGGGCCCCGCCGGTGCCGTAGATTCCAACGCTGGTGCAATTCGAAGGGTCACTCACGTTGATCACGTGCAAGCTGCGGTCAGCCACGTAAGCGTAATTGCCCAAAACCGCTACGCCATCGGTATAGCAGAAACTGGGGGGCGCCGTCGTGTATCCGCCCAACGGGATAGCGTTGGCCGGATCACTGATGTCGAACACCTTCAATCCGGAGCAGGCTTCCGTCACATACGCATAGCGGCCCTGAATGGCGATGTCACTCACCGTCTCGGCAAATCCCCCTACGCGAATGCAGTTGGTTGGATTGCTGACATCAATTACCTCGACGTCGCCAGCTCCGACAAAAGCAAGGTTGCCGGCGAGGGTCACCTTCGAAGCCCAGTTGGGCGTTTGATAACCGCCAGCGCGCACACATTTGGCTGGATCGCTTACGTCAATCACTTGCAAGCCATTGTTGCCATCTGCGACGTAGGCATAAGGGGGGGAAACCGCAACCCCGTAAGCATAACCAGCGGTGTCATACCGCCCGGCGCGAACGCACTGGGTGGGTTGGCTGACATCGATGATCTCCAAACCGGTGTAATCAGCGACATAGGCGTATTTGCCAGAAACCGTGAGTCCCCACGCGCCGCCAGGAGTGACACAGCCGCCGATCGGGACACAGTTGCTTGGGTTATGCACGTCAACTACGATCAGTCCGGCGTCACCCGCTGCGATGTAGGCCACATTGTTAGTGACCATGATGCCCCAGCCCAACCCGCCTGGCGCGTGGGGTGGCCAATGACCAACTGGTGTGAGTTGGACTTTGTTCGGCGCTGCGCTCGCCAGGACAGCTCCGGCCAGAATCCCAAGCGAACTGACCAGTGCCATAAGAAGCCAACTGGTTATGGGGCGACGATTGCCGGTCTCCTGAAGGTTGTCCTGCAGTTGAATCAATTTCTTTTTTGGTTTCTTAGGCTCTGAGCGGCGCAGGTTTACACACCGACCTCGAGACAAACATTGATGCTGTCCTACGGCGGCCGTGGCGCCTTGCTTCCGGTTCCAACAACCAGCACCAGTCATACCAATTGAATTTATTCGTGAATTCTGCTGAAAAACGTGTCTTTTGGTTGGCCGGCGTGCGAACTGGCGTACTTTTCGCGCATTTGGCGTGAGAGTCACGCATGAGGAGCGTGAATCCATTCACGGTTAGAAGCTTGCCCGGTTCGCTATGCTTGTCTTGTTTGGTTCGCTTTTTCTCATTCAGTTCGGGGGAGCACCCTTCACCAGCGGCCTCGCTTACTTGCCAGACGTACCCGACACTGCTGCAGCCTGTGGAGGTGGGAGCAGCAAGTGCCGCTGCTTGGGCTCACTCTGCATGACGGTGACGTCGAGCGCATCGCTCAGGTGCGTGGGAACGCGGAGTTCGAAGAACTCGCCTTTGCCGTCGCGCCGGATATCGAGGGAATAATCTTGCGGACTGATCCACGAACGATCTCCCTGAGTCCAACGGGCAGGAATCTCACGCACTTTGATCCGAGCACCCATTTGGGCAAACCCGGATTCAATCGGTTTCGAATTCATACTCTGTGATTTTTGGTTTCACTCCGAATCGCACCGGGCGGAAAACGAACCGCATTTTGACCGGTCGGATTCGAAGGGTTCGATTTGGTTTGTAACTCCTTCGCGGGAGTAACTGACTTTGGTGTGTAATTACAGGTTTCATTGGCGGATCCCTTTCTAAGTGAAGAGTTAAGAGTGCAGAGTGTAGAATGACCACATTGTGCACTTTTCACTTTGCATTCTGCATTTTTGTTACAGGCGCCACAGCACGCGATAACCAGCCGGACTATTGTCATCCTGCAATGGAATCGGCGGGCGTTCCTGTTTAGGCAGCGTGGGCAGGACCTGTCGGTCCTTTTTGTTTTCTATCTTGATCTGCGGCGCAGCGTCTCGCTGCCATCTGCGCCGCAGCCATTGCGGTAGTAACTGAACTATAGTTGTCATGATGGGCTCCTCATTTGAGTTTAGAGTTAAGAGTGCAGAGTGATGAATTCTCCCGGCGTATGCAGAATTCTGCACTTTGCATTCTGCATTCTTCATTTGAGTTGGCTGCCAGGGTTGGACTCGCACCAACACCGAACGGCTTAACAGGCCGCCGTGCTACTTTGACACTACCTGGCAATGGTTAATTGGGGCTGCCGGCAGGAGTTGCACCCGCATCGGTTCGTTTAGAAGACGAACGCCTCGACTATTTCGGCCACGGCAGCATCTGAGTGAGAAATGAATAGTGCACAGTGAATAATGAACTCCGATTTGCAGCATTGTACATCATGCACTCTTCACTTTACACTTAAGTGGTGGCGGATCCGAAGGGACTCGCACCCCGGTGGCCGTCCGCAAGGACCCTTCCCGCAGACAACGGGTTGCTCTGGCTTAGTTGAGCTACGGATCCAGCTTCGAAGAGCAAATCGGCATTCTGCACTCTGCACTTTTCACTCTGTATTCAAAATGGTGGGAGGTGCTGGACCAAAATCCGCGAAGCGGATGTCACTGCTTGGGAAACTAACTTGTGGCGGAACTGGGAGTTCAAACGCTCCAGTCCGTCGCTTCCGACACATATTTTGTGACGCCCGATTTACAGTCGAGCGGCCGGAACACCTCCCAAATTGGTAGCGGGGGCAGGAATTACACCGGCCTATACACAGCGTCATAAATAAAT
>DIXK01000040.1 GCA_002428665.1 Verrucomicrobia subdivision 3 bacterium UBA6082 | reverse complement strand
CGCTGAACACAAATGGCTACTCGAACATTAAAACCGCCACGATTCTCGACGGAGAGAAGACTTATTTCCTGGTCCAGATCCCGGAAATGCTCGGGCAAATTCGGGTTATCGGGTGGAAGTTGAGCCTTGGTGCCATTTACGGTTCCCCGGTGATGCGCGTGCGCCGGGATTCGGCTCCGGACGACTCCGGCCCAGGCACATCGGCTTATTACTCAAGACAGGCCGTTTTTGTGCCCGATTTTCTGACCCCAGGGACTTGGTACGTTGAGGTGAAAGCATCCGGCCTTACAGAGTTTGTCATCAGCAGCGAACCGCTGGAACTCCATCGAGCGGCGTGGCAAATGCCTGTGCAGGGTGGCACTGTGACGACACCTGGGTTGCCGGAGGCTGAACCTTTGTTTGGTGATACCGGGATCAGTGTTGGCGGAATACCATTGCCTGATGACGGAGGCACCGATGTCGAGCAAGACAGTTTCCACTACTATGCTGTCAACGTGCCGCCTGAAAACTCCGGGGTTTTGCACACGAAGCTGGAGGCCATAAGTGGAAACCCGAACCTTTATCTACGTGCGTTTGCTCCTCCCACCCTGTCGCATAATGCGATTGGAGCAGGAGGCCCGCTTTATGACCGGGCATTGACTAATGCGCTCGGAACAGAGTATGGGAACTGGGTCGTTCTCGATGGGAAGACAGAATTGAACCTGGCTTCTGGAGTTCACTACCTGGCGGTGCACGCGGCTGGGGGGTCGCATGTTCGTTACCGGCTTCAGCTTTCGACCGGCAACATAGACGAGTTGGACTTTCACGGCGGTGTACTGGCTGCGCAGACGCTCGCGGCAGGAGACTGGCGTTATTACCGCGTCAACGTCCCTATAACAATGCCTGGCTCGTGGACGGTTAGCTTTGGCGAGCAGCAAGGAGATGTAACGGTCTATCTACGCGATACTGTGCCGCCGGGACAGGGCCGCTCAGCGACCGATTACGTCGATTGGAGCCGTGACGCCAGGAATCACGGGCCGTATCCATCCCTTGCTGCTGCAGGGGACCACACGTTGCTCGTACCCCCCGTGCGTCCCGGTAATGTCTATTATCTTGGCGTTCGCGCGGTGAGCGATGCGTCTTTTGTGATCGCCTCCACGCCAGGAGCCAACCCGATTCACTTGGACGGCCTCATCGCCTTTAAGGGGGGTTACGTTACAAACCAACTTGAGCCGGGAGCAATCCGTCGTTATCGAATCGATGTGCCGCTCGATGCGCGACGTTGGGTGCATAGTGCAGTTCACACGACCGGCGTGCGGTTCTATCTCGATCAGGGAACGCTCCCCACGATGACAGCCGCCGATCATTGGTTGAGTGGCGGCGCCAACTCTTCACTCAACGCAGTGCTTTATGATAGCTCCTGGCCATGGCTCCCGGGCCAGATGTATTTCCTTGCCGTGACTAACACCTCCACCGCAACACAACCATTCTCCTTCCGGATGGACGGCAAAGACTGCTCGGATGACGACTTCGATACTGATGGCCTTCCCGATTGTTGGGAGCTCAAGAATTTTGGGACCATTTATACGTATGGACCCAATAGCGATCCTGATGGTGATGGCATCAGCAATTTCCAAGAACATCTCGCTGGCACGGACCCGATGGACCCCAATTCATTTGCGTTGACATCCCCCTTCTCGGCGCCGGAAGGAAAACTCGGCTTCTATGTGGTTGGCCCCACGAACCGAACCTACCGGGTGCAATCCTCACCTGCCGTGAAGCCAGCCAACTGGTCCGATCGGACGACCTACCAGCAGACTATGCCAGTTCAGCTCATTCTAATCCCAATCGAGCCGCAAGAATTGATGCAGTTCTACCGAGTAGTATCTCCCTAAATCAATAGCTACATTTAGGTTTCCCGGTCCCCAGTATCCGTCAAATACTGGGGACCGACTCGTTGCTTCACCGAGTATTCGGTGTGGTTATGCGAGGAGGTTTGCCACACCAAGAGCCGGAAACTGGCAGGTGTGAGGGTCGCCGTCCTGCCAAACATCGCGGTCGTTCCACCACGCCCTGATGCTCATCTCCGCCGCTGATCCCGTTACATTCTGCGCCACCTACACCGTGCTGTATCAGGAAGTGCTGGGCGACGCGCAATGGCTGCCCCTTGCGGATATCCCAGCCGCCCCCACCAACCAGACCGTGACCCTCCCAGTCCCCACCACAAGTCCAGCCGCATTCTATCGCCTGGTCATACCAGCAGAGCCGTGACTTTGCCTCACGACCGGCCTTTACCCGACGTGATAGAGCCTGTGGCGGGTGCCCGCACCCGACTTTTCGCGTTTTGCGCTTCCCACCCGAGACATCAGCGGGGTTCGCGCCGAAGACCGCCCAATGCAGGCGAGGCTTGCCGGCTCCGCGTGGGAGAATCACTCGTATCGGATGATGACCTGGTTGCCGTTGATTCTGATCTCCGCAATTCTCAATTGCGAAGCAGCGCGTAGCCGGTAAAAGGCCGTGGCCGTCTGGCTGGTTGTGGTGATTGTCTTCGCCCCTTCATCCAGCACAGCATTCGTCAGGTCCGTAAATGAACCATTCAATGTTTCAGCCCACTGCAGGACCACCGACGCGGTCTGATTGGTTTGCAGCACGGTGGCGACAAAACTGTTCGTATCCGACATCTGCGGAACGCCGCTGTCCCGCACAATCACCGCGATCGTGTTCGTGCTCGGGGCCTGCGCCGATGTCGGGGTCCAGCTAAACACCCCGTTGGTGGTAATACTCGCTCCGGCAGGCGCCCCGGCCCCCAAGCTGAAAGTCAATGTTTGCGGCGGCTCATCCGTGTCGGTCACACTCGCCGTGAAGGTGAGCAGTGTATCGGCATACACCGTCCGGTTGCTGATTGTCCCCAGCACCGGCGCGGTGTTCGGTCGATACACCACTACCTGGAAGCTATTCGTATCCGACATTTGCGGCACACCACTGTCCCACACAATCACTGCGACCGTGTTCGTGCTGGGGGCCTGCGCCGTCGTTGGGGTCCAGCTAAACACACCGTTGGTGGTCATGCTCGCTCCGACAGGCGCGCCTGCCCCCAGGCTGAAGGTCAATGTTTGCGGCGGCTGATCCGTATCGGTCACACTGGCCGTGAATGTCAGCAACGTGTTGGCATACACCGTGTGGTTGCTGATCGCCCCCAGCACCGGTGCCGTGTTCGGTCGATACACCACCACCTGGAAACTGTTCGTATCCGACATCTGCGGCAAGCCGCTGTCCCACACAATCACCGCGATCGTGTTCGTGCTCGGGGCCTGCGCCGCCGTCGGGGTCCAGCTAAACACCCCGTTGGTGGTAATGCTTGCTCCGGCAGGTGCACCCGACCCCAGGCTGAAGGTCAATATTTGCGGTGGCTGATCCGTATCGGTCACACTCGCCGTGAAGGTGAGCAGCGTGTTGGCATACACCGTCTGGTTGCTGATCGCCCCCAGCACCGGCGCGGTGTTCGGTCGATACACCACTACCTGGAAGCTATTCGTATCCGACATTTGCGGCACACCGCTGTCCCAAACAATCACCGCGATCGTGTTCGTGCTCGGGGCCTGCGCCGCCGTCGGGATCCAGCTAAACAGACCGTCGGGGGTAAGGTTCGCTCCGGCTGGTGCGCCCGCGCCCAGGCTAAAAGTCAATGTTTGCGGCGGCTCATCCGTGTCGGTCGCACTCGCCGTAAAGGTGAGGAGCGTATCGGCATACACTGTTTGGTTGCTGATCGTCCCCAGCACCGGCGCCGTGTTCGGTCGATACACCACCACCTGGAAGCTGTTCGTCGCCGACATTTGCGGCACACCACTGTCCCACACAATCACCGCGATCGTGTTCGTGCTCGGGGCCTGCGCCGCCGTCGGGATCCAGCTAAACACACCGTCGGGAGTAATACTCGCTCCCGCAGGCGCGCCTGCTCCCAGGCTGAAGGTCAGCGTTTGCGCCGGGAAGTCGGCATCGGTCGCATTGGCCGTGAAGCCGAGCAGCGTATTGGCGTAAATGGCCTGGTCGGGAATTAGCGACAACACCGGGGGCTGGTTGGCTGGGTTGACCACCACCGTGAAGACCTTGCTGTCAGTCAGGGCCGGTGAACCGTTGTCTGTAACCATGGCGGTGATCTGGTTTGTACTCGGGGCCTGGCCCGCGGTGGGTGTCCAAGTGAATAGGCCGCTGGTGGGGTTTACGACAGCACCGGCAGGCGCACCCGCACCCAGACTAAAGGTCAGGGTCTGCGGCGGCTCGTCATCGTCGGTGGCCTGCAGCGTAAAGCTGAGCGTTTGCCCTGCGGTGACGGTTTGGCTCGCCGGCTGCACCAGCGCTGGCCGGAGGTTCGGACCAATGTTGTTAGTACCTGCGCTGGATTGAGTGAAAGTGAAGATATTCACGGAGCCATCCGGGAAGCGACCCTGGCTGAGGTTTTCGGTTTGGGCACCAAACTGGACAAAGTCCACCGCGTTACCGTCGCCACCGAAAAGCGCCAGGTCGGATCCGGCCTTCGACAACTTGAAGGGCACATGCAACTCCGGAGTGCCATTCGTCAGGACGTCATCAGCCCAAACCAGGAGGAACCCGCCGGCGGGGATGGTGTATCCGCTGGGAATCTCGAACTTGAACTTAACGCTGAGGTCATCCGTGAGGAAATACCCGGCCAGGTTGGCGGGGTTGGTGCCATAGTTATAGAGCTCGAACCAATCGTTGTAGTTCCCCGTCACGGGATTCAATAGGATGCTGCTGTTATCAGCCATCCATTCGTTGAGGGCGACAGTCAAAGGGGCGCTCGTGTTGTTGTTCGTTTCACCCGGGGTCAAGTAGAAGAACTCCATGCGGTCGAAACTCTGCCCATCCGGGAATGACCCGTAAGAATGGTTGGCGCCCAGGCTTGCGTAGTTCACATAGTCCAGGACTTGCGGTTGCCCGTTGTACACCCGACTCAGCGCCACCGAACCGTTGCCGGCAGGCAGCACAAAGCTGGCGTGCAACTCGCTGAGAGTAGAAAGGCCGGTCTGGCCATCGGCAAAGATGGTTTTGAATTGGCGCGGCTCGATCGAAGCCCCGGCGGGAAATGCCCATTGCAGCAAGTTCGAGTAGTTTCCAGAGAGATACAGCCCGGACAACGAAATCGTGTTCGTAGTGGGATTAAAGATCTCCAGCCACGGGGTACGCTGCCCGGCGGAGTTGGTTGGACCAGAAAAGTTCTCAGCCTGAACCTCGTTGATCCACAGGGCCGGGAAGATTGGAATGGAGGCGTTGACCGAGTTCAACGCGCTTGGGGTAGCCGTCACGGTGGTGCTGACACTCCAGTTGCCGGCGCGCCAATTGTCCTGCCGCGGGTCGATGAGCTGGAGCGAAGTTCCGGTATTGTTAGCCGCCAGTGGCCACGGGAGCTGCGTGTCAAAACGGACCTTGCTTACCACGAGATCATTGGTGATCCCGGTCGTAGGCCAGAGCAGGGTCAACGTTTCTCCCCCGTCCTGCAGAGTGCCTGAATAGATATCGAAAACCGGGATGAGAGCGCCGTAAGCCGCGGCAAAAGCGCTGGGATCGGCCGCCAACACCAGGTGTTTGCGCGGGCCGATGACCGACCCAGCAGGAAAGGTGTAACCAATGCCCCTGAACTCAAGACCCGACAGGTCAAAGGTGGTGTTGCTCGAATTGTTGAACAGCTCGACGTATTCCGCACCCGGAAGCGGCGGGCTCACCATGACTTCGCTGATGACCAGATTGCCGATAATCGAAGGCAGCGTTCCACTGTAGCTGACGGAAACACTCCCAGTGGCGCCCGGAATGGCCTGACCGAAGCGGTCTACTCCGACAACCTGGAGGTTGTTAACGCCCGGACGAAGCGGAACCGCGACTCGGAACGTGGTCGGGCTGGTCCAGACGATCGGGTATTCGGCGCCATTGATCCAAACCGACTTGATTTTCATCGGAGCCGTTCCGGTCACGTAACCGACGTCATTCGTGACGTTGACCGTCGTATTGACGGTGAACGCAGAGACATTCGCGGCAGCCAGTTGGGCGGCGATGCTGCTTTGCGCTGAACTCAGCCAGCTCTTCAGAGCGGCATTGGGGTTCTCGGCCGTGATGCCGTTGGCCTGGAAGGCGCTGTATTTGGCATCAACCAGCGGCCCGCTGACATTGAGATCCAATGGGCCATGGACGAGCTCCTCCAGTGCACGCCAATACATGCGCCGGAATGCCGGCTCATTGTATATGTTCTGGGTGTTGGGATCCTGTCCGTTGACCGAGAAAAGATTCTCACCCGGCCCCCAGGAACCACTGTTGCCCAGGACAATGTTGAAGTCGAACATCAGCAGGGAATACTTGGTTCCTTGGGTTCCAATGTAACCGTAAAGATTCTGAGCGTTTACGCATCCATAAGCGTCCCAGTTGCCGGCGGCGTGATTTGCCGCAAATACGCGCATCCAGTTTTCCATGTCGGCCAATTGCTCCATGTTGGCCACATAATTGGGAGTGCCATAACTGCTCGCAGCATCGACCATCGAGAACACGCGGCTGAAATCGCTGGCGTGGGTGGACGACTCTCGCGAGAGGAAATTGAACCGGTACCGCGCCCGAACCTTGTTTCCGGCACCATCGGTGTAGGGCATCATATTGACCCAGGACATGTTCGCGAACGGGATAGAAGTGCCGAATGGGTAGGGACCGAACTCAAACCAGGGCTGCATCTTGAACAACCAACCATCGGGATCATCCGGAAAATACTGCTCTATAACATCGTCGCCGGGGGTTTGCGCGTCCTCCATGAGTTGGCCGCGGCGATTCCCATTGACGTAGACAATGATGGAGCGCCGATTGAGCCAGGGCACGCCCAGCGCCCGCAGGAAGGTGTTGGCCAGTTGCTCGCGCTGTAGGGATCCGTCATCCCCCGCACCATTCCCATGCTGATGAATTTTGTTGAAGGAGGTTGCCCCCAGGAACTTGTCGTCGTCCGGGAAGGTCCACTTGTAATGGCACAGATTACCGTAGGGCGTATTGACGTTCGGGTGATACGGACTGCCTGCAAAGCGGGCCTGGACGTTATAAACCACGCGGCGGCCCGAGACCACGGTGCAATCGTGAGACTCATTGCTCAGATGGTAGAGTTCGCTCCAGCGGTTCGCGTTCGTTTGCGTGACCCAGAGGTGATAGGTAGCGAAGCTGCCGCCTGGATTGGAATCCCCAAACATTACCACCGCCTCGGGTGGCGGCGCGCCATTATTCAGCAAGGCGGGGAACCGTGCAGAACCCCCGAGGGTGTCCGTTGCGGAAAGATAAAAGGCCGCCAGCGCGTTGGCCGCCTGCCCGGGAATGGTGGCGCTATATACGCCGTCCTTGGCGATCGCGTCACCCAGCGTTCCGTCGTCACGCATCGCTACCGTGGTGTAGGTTGTGCCCGGGTCGAGACGGTAGTTGAGATTGAAGCTGGAGATCGTCGAAGCGTCATAGATCCGAGCGGTCACCACCGCGTTTTCGAAGGCGGCGGGAAGAGCCGGAGTGTGAGTAACCTCAAAAATCGCAGGCCCCGCGTTCGCCACATAGCGGCTGTTGCGCGCGCCGGGGGTACCGAGGTTCGCAGGCACGGGCAGGAGTCCAGAAGTCTCAAGCCAATTGCCGTTGAGTCGCAGGAGAGTTTCCCGGCATCCTCGCAGCCAGCGAGCTTTGAAGCGGAGCGTGGCCGTGGAGCCATTGTCCAGGGTGCTTGGATTCAGGTCCGCCTGGCAGGAGTTGGCCCCGGTCCAAAGCCGGGAGGAAGCCCGTATGTGCAATGAACGACTGCTGCCACCGTAGCCGGTGGTCTCCAGGGACGAGCGCACACAGGCACCCTGCAAAGACCAACCGCCCAGACCGGATTCGAAGGTGGGATTGATCACCAGGTTGGCACCGCCGGATTGGCGCACCTCGACATCGTCCACCAGGCATTCGCCCGGATCCAGCAACCCGATCTGGGCATGCAAAACCCCGCTTTCATAGTTGGCCCCGTGCATGAGTTGTCCGGTGGTTTCAATGTTCACCCAGGAGGACTTCGCCGTTTCGTCGCTGTCGGCCCAGCTTGGCGCCAAACGCGGATTCACATTAGGGTTGATCAGCTCGAGACTGCTGCCCCCGCCGTCAGCCCATTGCCCCCAGCGGCCGCCGGTCTGATAAGTAACCTCATGAACCGCGATGCTCACGTAGTTGGTCGACACCAGCCCCTGGGAATTTGTGGAAACAAGGCTCTCGGGCATCCGCAAGGCCACCCGCTCGCCGCCGTGGCTGAGTCGTCCGCTGTAATTTCCTATCGAGTTGGTAAGATTCAGAACTGCGTAACTGGAGCGCAGCCGGTTAATGTCGCGCGCCACGACAAGGTAGGCGTCCGGCGCCAGGACCGTGTTGACCGGAAACGTGAAGCTGATGCCGTCGCTGAGCTGCCATCCGGCGAGATTCACCGCCTGCGCGCCGCGATTGTAAATCTCCACATACTGATCGTCGTCGTCGTCGCTGATGGGATGATACATCAGCTCATTAATCACCACGTTACTGATTCGAATCGCGCTGTTGTTCGTTCCCGCAGTCTTTGCGGCGAGCCGATAGAATTCAGCGGCGCCGTCGGGCCAGCGCCCCGAGGAAACACCTTCCTCCTGCGCGCCGAATTCAACGGCGTCCAGCACCCGCGATGAATCCGGATTCTTGAGGAAGATGGTTTCGCCTGCGGCGTTCAGGGCGAAATTCAATTGCGTCTCCGTGAAGAACACAAATCCGCGGGCAGGAATGGTGGTCCCGGCGGGAATCACGTATTTATCGGTCGCAGCACTGTCGGTGAGGATGCAACCGCCAATATCCACGGCCTGATTTGCGTGGTTGTATAGCTCGATGTAGTCGACATCGGGCAGGTCGGTGTGCGCGAGAAACTCGTTGATGACGACATGGCGCAGCGGGCTTGGCCGGTACGGGTCGAGATTGCCGGGCGAGCCCCACACTGCATCGCTAATGTCCCACGCCCGAGGATCGGCCTCCCCGTAGGTCGGGTTCGCGAGCACTAGCGAATGGCCAGTGTCATTGGCCCCTACAGGCCAGGGATGCTCGCTCTCATACGGGACTTCCAGGAGCGCGGCTCCGTGCTCGCCGTAAAGCACGATCGTGTCGGGATTCTTCAGGGAGCCGGTGTACGGTCCCATGGCAGGAACACCGTAAACGGCTTGGACATCGGCCGGAACGGCCGCCACCACCAGGTATGCGCCGCCCTGAATGGTCGTTCCCGCAGGGAAAGTGTAATCGAGGTTGTCGCCCTGCAGACGATAGCCCCCAATGTCCTGGAACCATGGGTTGGAGTTGTAGATCTCAATGAATTCGACATTCCTCAGATCCGCCCTTGGAGGCGGTTTGAACATAATCTCGGTGATGGCAATAGGAGTTTTGCGGCTGGAAGGCCCAGGCGGTTCATGGGGAAGGGCGGTGGCGGCGATCGTGCCGCCGGTGACTTCCCTGAGGTCGCGAAATTGGGCCACAGCCGCCTGCGCTGAGTTGTGGCTGCTGACCGCCATGCCAAAGTAAACCTGGCTGGGCATCGCGATGATCGCGGTACCCAACTGGGTCCAGGTCTGGCCGTCATAACTCGCAAAGCCGGTAAACGTGTTGGAGGCGCGCTTGAGTCGCAGCCACGTGTAAGGATAGTTGGCCGGGAAGTTGCCCTGGGAGCCGGCATAGGCATTGACGGGATCGCGCCATTGGAAAAAGCACCCGTTCATGGAGGGTGTGGCAAACACGGCGGCAAAGCGACTGCCGGCGTCGAGTGTCTCGCGCGCCATCAAACCGGCCTTGGCCCACAGGTCGGGCAAGGAAAGCCCGGCCAAGCGGACCGCCACATCGAAATCCCCGCTGCGGACAGAATAACCGAATCCCAGTTGATCGGAGTATCCCCCGATGTCACTCCCGGAAGCCGTGAGGTCCACCCCGTTGCCATTCGCCGTGATCGAGGCCGCAATGGGAGGATTGCCAATCTCTTGTATGGCGTAGGGCTGGGCGGTGAAAACTGCCGGCGTATTCGCCAGAATCGTGTTGGGGGCAGACGCCCGATCACGCACGTTGCTCACCAGGATTGTGTAATTGCTGCCGTAGATGAGCGTCGATGTGGTGAGCATCACAGACACGTTGTCGCTGGAGAGTTGGACGCGCGTTACCGCCAGGCCATTGGTGAAGACATAGTTGTTCTTGTTGGTCGCGGTGGCCGCCTCGACCGAT
Source organism: Verrucomicrobia subdivision 3 bacterium UBA6082 (assembly GCA_002428665.1). Taxonomy (GTDB): domain Bacteria; phylum Verrucomicrobiota; class Verrucomicrobiia; order Limisphaerales; family UBA8199; genus UBA6082. The sequence continues at coordinate 23,717 of DIXK01000040.1, read as the reverse complement.
TCCGAATAAACGATCTGCACATTGGTAGCGCCCACATTCATGACCCGGGTTATGAGCGGTTTAACGATATCCGGGTTCACGCTGAGCACCATGGAAGCGGTGGTCGCCGAACCCGCGGAATTAGCCGCGACACACCGGTAAATCTGGCCATCGTTAGCCGCGACCGTGACATTGCTAACCGTGAAGAAGGCCTTCGTGGCTCCACTGATGTTGACCCCGTTGCGCGTCCATTGATAGCTGACCGGGGCCTTGTTGGTCACCAAAACCGAGAACCGCGCATGCTGCCCTTCGGTGACCGTGAGGTTGCCGGTTTGCTGATAAAACCCCGGTTGGACATCAACGCCATCGAACGGGATCAGGAACGTGCCGGCAGCACTTTGCGCGGTCAGCGGCTCTTCGAAACTGGCATTGGGCAACTGCCACCGAACCGCGAGGTTATCCCCTCCACCGCCTTCCACCATTTGCGCCTCAAGGTAATACCGACGGCCGGCTTCCAGGAAACGCGGAGCACTTTGCTGTCCGGCGTATTTGCCCCATTCGCGCGATGAAGTCCACCCGCTGACGCCGGCGATTGAGACCCGGTTGGCCGGGGTCTCGTCCGTGCTCAGGAACAGTTCAGATGCATCGTCGCTCGAAATCCAGAAGGTGTAATTGCCGTCGGCGGGTGGCACTACCAGGGTCCGCACCCGCTGGCCATAGTTCTCCAGGAAATTAACCTCGGTTTCAAAATTGGTGAACGACTTCGTGTAGGCTGCATCCGGGTTGTTGGGCCAATTGGGATTGTTCGCGGTGTTCGTGAGGTAATCCAGACTGGTACCGCTGGCGATGCCGGTCCATAACTGGCGGTAGACACCAAAAATCACCGGCGCCGGCGGCGGAGGCGCCGGAGTGTTGGACGTAACGACTCCCGTGAATGTGGCCGTACTCAGGTCCGCGTTGTCATGGGCCGTCACCGCGAGCCCGACCGGCGCACTCTCCCGCATCCCGATCTCCTGTGGAGGTCCAATAGGCGTCCAAGCCAACCCATCCGGGCTGTAGTAGCCCGAGAAATCCGTCCCTGATCGAACCACCTTAACCCATACCGGCACCGAGATTCCGCCGACGCCGGAATGGAGGCAACTGCCGCCGGTGGCGCTGCGCCACTGGAAACTCACTCCATTCCCGGGCGTGGCCACAGCCATCGCGAACATTGAGTTGGCCGCTGTGCTATCCCGGAACATGACCCCTGCTTTGGCCCAGGGATCGGTGTTCTCTTGGGTCGCGACTCGCGCGATGGCCACGGCATAGTTCGTAACGCCCGTGTTGTAAGCGAAATGGAACTGGTCGGAAGTGCCCCAAATATCGGTCCCACCACCGTTCACCGTCCAGGTGCTCGAACCACTGGAATAGGAAGCCGACCCGACCTGTCCCGGCGAGCCAATATCACTGCTGGTCCATCCGCTCGGCAGCGCCCCGCGGGCACAGGTGGCGGAAAGTAAAACAACCAAGGCCAGAGCAAGGCGTTGAAGGATTAAGCGGGAGTAGTACATGAGCAGGGGGCTTTGGGTGGGTGAAGAAGGAGGGCACAAGAAGCAGCGGCACCGCAACGGGGGATCGAATTCGGGTTGTGCGGGGTTCAGACCCGCAAGGAAACGGTCTGCGCAAAACATATTCTATTACAACGTCTTAAGCCGGCATCACACAAAGATGCCTTCGGCCCAAAGTAAGACCGCTACCGGCGAAAGCGGACCGTGACCACCGCAACTGGGGCCATCTGCAGCGCCGACAAAGCATCTGATAAAACTGATCTTCTTAAAGCCGATAGCAGCATTCTGTGGTCCAGTATCTATTATGCGAAAACCTCCCAACAAGGTCTAGCCCGTTTCTCAAAATGGCTTTCCGGCGCCAGACATGTGGGCCATTTGGGGATTGAGCCCCCCACCTGCAAGAAGGCATCACTCACGCTCCGTGAAACCACTTCGGAGGCGAGAAGTCTGCCTTCTTTGTTCGCCAAGAAAGGGGACCTTCGCTTGGAGCCTCAATACTTATCGTTGCCATCAGCATCGCACGATCGCCCCCATCCAACGGACTGAAATCCACACTCGCTATGAGTCGAGGTTTCAGTCTGAAATCCCGTCGGAGGTTGGAGTCGTTTTCCACGCTTTTGGCGGCATAACTTGGTTGTGAAAACGACGTGCAAATCAAGAAAACAGAAAGGCAGCAAACTATGAAAGAAATCAAGTTATCCAGCGGTAAGAAAGTACTGGCCAGCGATCCTTTTACACCAAAGGACTTCTTCTTAAACACATTTGTGGGTCGGCAAAACGAGATGCGAATGATCACTGCCGCCTGGTTGAATAGTGGGAACACTCCCCCGCTTTGTCCCTTGCTCGTGGGAGAACCGGGCGTTGGGAAAAACAGACTCGTCTATGAAGTGGCCCGCGAGATGCGATTGCCCTTATACCCCATGCAAGGGCATGAGGATTTGACCTGTGATGATCTCGCGTGCGGTGTTCGTTTCAGCGACAAGCGCTCTAGCGCAATGGAATATGTCCTCTCCCCGCTGGTCACTGCGATGCACGAGGGCGGAATCTGTTTCATCGACGAAATTGGGAAGGCGCGCCCCCGGGCTCTGGCGCTTTTGGTGAGCGTGTTGGATGAGCGCCGCTACATCGACTCCACCCTGCTCGGGGAGCGAGTCTATGCCCAGCCGGGGTTCCGGTTTATTGCCGCAACCAACACCGGTGAGGTGAACGGACTTCCAGAGTTCATTCGGTCACGCATGCGGCCCTTGGTAGAATTAGGCTTTCCTCCGAAGGAGGAAATCGAAGAGTTGGCCGGACGTGTTCTTGAACTCAATGGACAAACGCCGGAATTACTCAAGGAATTCTGGAGGCTGTGGACTACGGCGAATCGGAAGCCAACACCGCGTGATACAATTCACCATTTTGCGCTCGCCTCCCGTCTGGCACAGCAGCCGGTCATAACGGCCGGAAACAACGGTCACGGAGCAATGGTGGGCCGTTCGGCAAACTCAATCACCCCAGATAGCCTCCGCGAATCCTTCGAACAACTCTTCCAGAAAAACCTCAAATGAATCCGACACTTCAAATTCAAGGCCACGAGTTGATCGCGGTGCCTGCCGTGCATAATCGGGCGGTGTTTGCGGAACAGGTGAACCGCCTTTGCCAAGACCCTCAGGTGCGCCCGGACGCAGTGGCTGTGGAATTGGGGCATCACGCTGTGGCTGCCGCCGCAGACTGGATGCGCGAACTGGGAGTGGGACCTGGCCGTAATGGAACACTGCCCTGCATGCTCGGCCTGGTGTGCGCTGGACGTCACCTGCATCCGCGTCACCGGGCAACGGCTATCCGGCTCCAGGAAGTGTATGGCCAGCCCCTCCATAAGCTCCCGCCTGATGTTCTGCGAAAACACCTGGGCTTCTGCGGTGTTGGACTCATCTGCCTGTCCCCGGTCGATTCCATCATTGAAGCCATCCGCTCCGCGGTTGAGCAGGACTTGCCGCTTTATGGTGTGGATATGGAGACCTTCGCTGGAGCGGAGCGCGCCTCGCCCGTTATGGAAGATCCGCTGAGTGCCTGCCGGGATCCCGGCAGCTACATCGAGCGCAATGTCAAAACCTGTGCTGAGGGAAGCGATTCCTATATCGACCGGCGACGCGAGGAGTTTATGGCGAGACGATTAATCTCCGTACTTCAGCAGCACAAGAAGGTCCTGTTTACGGGGGGCATCGGGCATTGGGATCGTTTGAGTCGCGCCCTGCAAGTGCAGGATCCGTCTTCAGCCATCGGGCAACCCCAAGGTCCGGGCACCACCTACCAGCGCGTTCTCGTTGAGCCCACCTTGGCCTTACAACAGATTGACCGCTTTCCTCAAGTTGTTTCTCGGTACGAATGTCTGCGATCGCAGCCTGTGGGCGATCGCGAGGTTTCGAGCCTCTACGCGGGTTTATCCCGCATCGTTCTCGATCATGCCATGGCAGTTGCGGAGGGCAAAGAACGCGAAGGCCTGAGCGGCTTTGTTCAGTTTCTAGCCCAGTTTGACCTCCTGAATCTACGCCAGGCGCCAGACTTTCTTAGGACTGTCGCCGCGGCGCGAATCATGATCTCGTCTGGCTTCGCGGAAAGGTTAGGGGCCAAACTTCTTTACGAGGGAATCAGCTGGGCTACCCCAAAACACTGCCCAAACCTGCCGGTGCTCAGAAATGTGGGTCTGAGTCCGGAGGAGATCGAGTTCACTGCCCAAGGAACGAAGGCCCAGATCATCCACGGCGACGGCAGATCGTCTCCATTCTATTTGCAGCTTGGAGAGCAAAGCTCCGACGAAGGCCTGGGTGTGCGCATTCCTCCTCTGGAAGCGTTTGAGGAAAACTCGAAGGCGCAGGACTCGCGGGATCCAATTGAGGGTGGGCGCCTCCAATGGGCCTGGCCACCCGGGGAAAGGCTATTGTACGGCTCTGCCTACCGGGCGATGGAAGTGATTGCCACGGAGGCGCTGCGGCTCCAACCGGAGCCGTTCGTGGGCTCTCTGCAGGCGGGTGTTGATATCAAGGCCACGCTTCGCTCCTATTCGCGTGGTGAAAACCGCGTTCAAGTTCGAGCTGAAGCCAAGGACTCACAGTTCAGATTTCAGGAAGCCCTCCAGGAGCCGGCTGTGTTTCTGTTTGCGGCCTTGGAAGAACCAGCGATGGGAAGGTGGAATGTCTTGCGGCATGGACCCATTGACCTCTCACCTTTCATGCGGGATCCACATCAGTATCGTCAAGTAGTGCAACATCAGGGATCGGTGTTCGTAGCGGCTCTTACCTATGGGATAACCCGAACACCGGCCGCACCTCTGCAACCGTGGGTTGGCACAGAAAAGTACCTTTACGGCATCCTCCTCTTCGGCAACCCATGTATCAACGGCGTTCAGGCAGCCAGGTGGGCGGAAAGCAGCCGCTATTCCCGATTCCCAATCTTGAGTCGCAGCGACATTGAAAGCCTGAGTTGGGTGATGGAACGGCGTCAGTCGATGCGTCTCGATATCCAGAACTGGAGGGCGTCACTAATCCGGGCAGCCATTCCCTATGCGCAGCACCACGTGGTCGTGGTGGCCCCAAAGCAATACACCGTGCCGGAGTGCATTCGTTCAGAAGCCAAGGCCCGTCACATTCGCATACATGAGCTTCCCCTTTCATTCTTTCCCGAGGAGCATATTCAGGCAATTCGCCGCCAGTTGTTCGTCTACGCAAAGGACGCCGCCGGCCTGGAATTCCCTGCGGGTGCGGAGGCGGCCCTGGGTCAGCCGGCATCGGCAAATGCCGAATTCCTGCCAAGCTGGCTGCGGGACCAAGCCAAACCAAACAAAAACCATTCTGAGGTGCTGCTATGAAGTCGATCACTGAAGCGGACTTAACCAACAAAAGCGGGGAGTTTTTCGATTCCGGTCAAGAAGAGCTGTTTTTCGACGATGGACCGGTTGATCGGGTGTGTGGTGCCTCTGACCATTCCCGGCCGCATGGAACACCGGCAAGCGCGATTCGCCTTTGGACGGAGGGATATCACCGTGCGGAGGGTTGTGTCAGAGCCCTGGTCAAGATCTTTACCCGGAATCATGGACTCGCTCAGCAGTTTTATGACGATCAAGATCTGGAGTTAGCCATTGCCCGCTTGCTCCAATCCGAAGCGTCATCACATCAGCAAAGCCCGGGCATGGAAATGGCCTGCCACTTCTGCCTCATGGCCCTCGCACTGGCAGGAGAACAGAAGGCGAAGGCCGTCCTACAGGTGGAAAGAACGCTAAAGCTTCTGAAGAACCCTAAAAATCGCTGTGAGCCCGAATCGCAACGAATCACCTCGGCAATGGTAGAACTGCTGGACCAATCAGGATTAACAAGCGAAGCGGCCTGCATTCAAAAATGGCAGCGCCGCCAGGTCCTCATACAGGGCGAAGCTAAAGTCGCCTCGCTCAAATTGCGGGAACTGGCCCTGGAACTCGTTTTGGAGGGAGAATACGAAACCGCAGAGCGAATTTATTACCGGCTGATCGCCCTGAAATTCGAGACCACGAGTAACTATTGTCACCTCGCGCGAATTCACCTGCTCACCGGGAGAGACGCGGAAGCCGCAGTGGATGTCGAAACGGCATGGCTGAACCGGGAAGGAGTCGAGCCTTACATTCTCTCGCGCATTCTGTTCTTCCAGATTCTCTTGGCGATGCTCGCAAAAAGGCGCTTTCAGTCGAAACTGAATGCCCTCAAGAAACTGGTCCTGGAGCAGGCTCCGCACTATCACTGGCATTTCAGCGCGATGCTGGACAAGCTCAAGCCGCGACTTTCTGCGCCTGCCTTCAACTTCATGATGCAGTTAGGCCAAGCTTTGAGCCATAAGCAGGGAATGGGAACCCTGGCGAACACCCCACTCTGGCAGAAGTCCCACTGCCCCTCAAAATGACGCTCCAACAGCAAAAAGGCCAAGCTCAAGTGCAGCGAGACGCGAGGACGCGAACAAGCGATGGTTAGTTGGGGACGGAGAGCCGGGGGGCGGTTTGAAGGCCGCTGCCCGGCAAGGCTTCCATACCCCAGCCCCGAAGGGGCGGCCTACGGCAGCCCAGGGCAACGCCCTGGGAACTGCGCCCAACAAACCCCGCCAGCCCTGAAGGGGCGGTCCACCCCCTCCATGCAATCTGTCAATGCGGTGACCGTGGAGCCGCGCCAGGGATTGAGGCATCCGTTGTTTCGCCCTTTCAGGGCTGGGTTCGTTTTCAACACCCGGTTCCCAGGGCGTTGCCCTGGGCTTGATTGGAGCCGCGCCGTTGGCGCTGGGACGGGACTTCTGGCTTCCTCCAACTTGGGGCTCGCGGTGGGGCTGGATTGGAGAAAGTTAGTCTGGCCCCTGCTAGAAAATAACCTCCCTGCTTCGGTGCCAGAGCATGCGGTCGGTCGCGACGCATGGCCAATACACTGCGCCTGCAAGGGTGAGTTTTGCCTTCGGCCTGAAGCTCGGGGCTCGATAGGAGACCACCAAGTACCTGGGGCTCCATTCACATCTCCAGTCCGGTCCACCGTGATTCGCTACCGCATATTTGCCAGCCAGGGTCAGCGGAATGTAAGTCAGCAGATACACAAGCAGTGCAATGGCACAAGCCTTCGAGCGCTTGTGCCAAAACACTGTAACACAGACGACAGGGGTCCCTAGCGCGGCAAAAAACATGATCAGCCAGGCGAGGTCGATGATATCCGTTAGAGGCATCAAGTTTTTGAGTGATCAGACACGCCCTTGGCCCTAAAACGGAAAAGGAAATCCCGAGTATTCCGGTTTGACGATCTGACGCGTTCCGTGAGGATCCCGTTCCTTGATCAACTCTTTGACTTCGGGCAGTTCATAATAAGGTTCCAGTCCAACTTTGAGCGCGTCGATGTAACCATTCTCCTTCTCGAGGGCTTTTTGCTTCCCCGACCCGAACAAGTCTCCGACAGGAAAGAAGTTAATCTGGGGCATTGGCAGACCGAGACCGTTCCAACGATTAATCGCGTCCAAAGTAGCATGGAACCGCTTTCGTTTGAACTCCCAGGAAATCACGTCGATGTTGGCCGGGTAACACCCGCGGGTGCGACGATAGACGAACACGCTGAAAAGCACGTTTTCAATCGACGTGAGGGCGAACTTTTCCAAGGCTACGTTGTTTGGAACCTGTAACCCCATGGCTTCAGCCAAATGCAGGTAGGATTCGCTTTCAGCACAGCAAATTTCCTTTTTCGTTGGTCCGCCTGAAATCACCAAAAGCGGGGACGCAGCGGCACGCCAGACGAGGTGTTTGATCGCGTAAGCTATGTGAGCCTCATAGATCGGTCGGTCGGCGGGGTGTTCCGCATAAAATCGATCCACTGCCTTGTCGTACACGCCATGGCAGGCCAGAATCACAAGAGTCCCCTCCTGCTTTAAGTTGTTTTCCATAGTTCCAGTGACTGGGTTGATTTTCTCTTTTTTCCACCAGCCTGCAACATTAGACCCAGGACCATGAGCCGCTTTCCCGAGCACCGCCCTGAACTGAGCATCATGGGCCGCCCGAGTAAGAATCCTATCCGCACCGTCCGCAAAACCTTCCCGGTTGCCTTGATGCTCCGCCAAAAGCTCCCGCAAAGCGAGCCATTCAACCCTCACGGGAAAGGTCTTCCCTGCCACCTCGTCGCATGGATTGATAGAAACACCCTTCGGAATCCTCAGGGTGAAGAGGCTGGATCGTTCAACGTTCTTTGGATGTCGTACGCTAAACTCACCCAACCCTCCGAGACGGCGCAAGTATCTCGAAGCGTTCTTCGTGGTTATGAGGAATGGTCTGCCATCCCTCCTGGTCATTCGCAGTTCTTCGTTGGCTTCACGGATGGCCGTGTTGCGAAAGAGATTAGCAATGTCGCGCTTGCCGCCGAGTGAAGGCACCTCAAGCCCTCCCAGCGTGCAATGGCCGCCAAAGAAGTCGCGCCTCCCGGGATACGATTGCCGAGTCGAGCGGCGATAAACAGCGACCTTGGAATCGGAAGCTCCGACTACGAGGAGCAGGACGGTTGCGTGTGGGATACCGTGCTCGTGAGCATACTTGCGCTCCACCATGCCTGCGATCTTGAGGGTATCTGGCCAAAGGACCGGGATCGTTTCTGTCTTTAATGTTTTCATTCTTGTTTTGTTGATATGTTGAAAAGTCACCATGACTTTCTATTCGCATCAGAACATGGTCGTTGGGAGCGGGGAAGGAACGCTTCGGACGAGTATCGGGTCAGAATTTCAGTCTGAAATTTCTCTGGACGAATGTGACCTTGCTGACGCATAAGAAACGCATGAAGCCAAAATCTCCTAAACGAACCCGCAGCACCCCCCCTCCTGCCGTCCGCAAGTTCTTCCCGTGGCTCTACTACGCCATGGAACGAGATCTCGGCAACCGGTGTTTCACGACTCAAATTCACAAGACTCGAGACGGTCTTGCTGCTCTTGAGGCGAGTCAGCTTTTTACCGCGAACGGCTTCACTTACGGTGGCAGCATCCTTAATGTTCCACAGGATATCAGGGAGGAGCTTGGCGAAAAAGCAGTGGAGCATAAGATCCCCCTGTCGCCTGGTGATCTGGTGTACTTTCCTACCCGGCCGCCTCTGGACGACGACGACCCACCACCTGAAGGTGGTGCAAGGAGGTGCATCCGAGCGAGCGGGACCGATTTGGAAATCCAGGTGTTCAAGAGATTGCGTTCCGTGTTTAAGACCTGTACCCGAAGTAGAATTGATCTTCGCGATGAACTGCGATTCAGTCCAACGAGCCCCAAATGCGCTCCCGACTTCAAGGCTCTCCAATTCAGGCAGAATCAGGGTGGGGAAATCGAAAAACTGCACGGCGGTGAGCCAAAAGTTCCAGAAGGTAAAAACACGCTTGCCGTAGGGTATCTAGTGACGCTTCCACCCCTGCAATCGAGTCCGTTCCGGATTGTTTGCTGTTTCGGCGCAGGGGGAACAGAGACTCTTTGGTTTCACTTTCTGCTCAAGGCGGCCCGTTCAGGTGCGGACGCGCAAGCGCTAGGTTGCCCGGGTATAGAGGATTTGTTCGCCCGGGCTCTAATCTGCCCGGAGATTAGAGTCTGGATGGTCCCTTTCGTAGTGCCAGATTGTGCCCCCAATTGGCTTTCTTACCCTCCTGGTAAACTGAGGCTGCCAAAGGATCAATACAGAGGCATCATTGAATGGTCGCTCTGAGAATTGACCGAGGTTTTCCACGCACGAAATTTCACTCTTTTAAGATGAAATATCGTATATCCAATTATTAGTAGAACATTCTGTTTTAGTGGTTTTCGATTTAAGTTGTTGCCATCAAACGTACTGAGAAAACATAACCGGCTTGGCAAGGAAACTGCACTTTAGGCCGTCGTTATGAGTGATGTGCGTCAGTCCCGGTCTTCACGGCGGGTTCAAGTCCCGGCAGCGGCAGTGCACAAAATGGGTCTGAACCAGCGGCAAACCCGGGAGCGATCAGGTGGTTCCCAGTGCCCGGGTTTTGGCAAGCAGCCCGGATCCCGCCTCTTCAAGGGATTTAGCCCTATGCAGTTCTTTCAGAAGCGCACGGGTGCTCCCGCGTGCCATACTCCTTCCCCTGCGAGTAATCGAGCCCGCTCCCCGGGTCGACCGGACAGCCCCTCCGGAGGCACTCCCGTGCGCTTCTCAACTTTTTCTAAGGTCTTTTAACCGGTCGGCGCAGCTGCAAGCGCCCGCTTCCTGACAACTTTCTCGGGGGAGCTGAACGAGAAGGTTCAGGATTCTTTGTGAAAGGAACAAGCAATGAAATATGACAAGAAAGCCGCAACACCCGGAGGAACAGCAGCAAAGCACACCCCTGCGCCTAAGCCGCTGCCGGCCACGATGCAAACCCGTCTCATGGCCCTGGGCGCGGTAATGGCGATGGTGCTGCTCAGCGGATGCGCCTCGACTCCCGCAACCCAGGAGGACGATCTCTACCAGTATAACCCGGCGACAGGTTATCCGGCGGTGGGTGGCCCAAATTGGAGGCTCTGAGCCCCTAACTCTGGCGCTCGATGCGGGTCGCCACGTTCACGGCGGCTGATCGCATGACGACCTTCGCATGATTACCCTTTCAACCGGCACCCCATGAGAGCACCCTGCCGGGAGTCAACCCGGAGCCCGGAGGTGCCGGGCCGGGTGGACTGACCCAGCCTCCGGGTTTGGGCATGATCCAGATCGCCGAGCCATCAATCACGAAATCGGCAAAGCGGTCCAAAGAAAGTATTTTGTGCGCATACTGTTGATTACGACTCTGATTGTGACATTGTGCTGCGCGTTAACCTGGCACAATCAACCGGCCCGGTCGGACGCGGACAAGTCCGTGAAATCAAAGAAATTGGATCAACCGTGAACGGGCGACCACAACTGGATATACGGAACTTCGTCATGCCAAGTTTGATGTGGTGCCTGGCGGCCGCCGGTTTCTGCGCGACAACCTGGCGCTCACGCTGGAGGTCCATTTTCTCCACATGTCCTGCGCCGGCATCAGCCAGCCCAACGACGGGCTGAACGGCTTCATGGGCATGATCGGCCTGACCTGGCTTTGGTGAGGCAAATCGGCTACCCACTCGGATGCCGAAAAAAATCCCACTTTTTTGGTAACGGACCCACAAAAAGGCTTCTGGATGGGCTTATGAATGATTACACATCAGGTAATAGCCCAATGAAGCCAGACCGAACCTGTCCAAACTGCGGCAAGCCCATCCCGGTTGGCGTGCTGAGCGGGCTCTGCCCGGCATGCCTTCTGGCCCAGGGATCGGAAACCGGAACCGATGAGGCCAAGCCCCACCACCCCTTTCAGGCCCCGGCGGTGTCCGAAATAGCCCGCCTTTTCCCCCAGTTGGAGATCCTCGGCCTGGTGGGCGCAGGCGGCATGGGAGCCGTCTACAAAGCCCGCCAACCCAAACTGGACCGGTTTGTGGCGCTGAAGATCCTGCCGCGCCACGATACCGCCGGCATCAACTTCGCCGAACGGTTCAACCGCGAAGCCCGGGCCCTGGCGCGGCTGAATCATCCCAGTATTGTGGCGGTCCACGAGTTTGGGCAGGTCGAAGGGCTCCACTTCTTCATCATGGAGTATGTGGATGGGGCGAACCTGAGGCAGTTGGAGCGGGCGGGGCGGCTTTCTCCGCGTGAGGCTCTCCAGGTGATCCCTCAGATTTGCGACGCCCTCCAATACGCCCACGACGAAGGCGTGGTCCACCGCGATATCAAGCCTGAGAATGTGCTGGTGGATCGCAAGGGTCGGGTAAAGATCGCGGACTTCGGTCTCGCCAAGATCCTGGGCCTCGAAGGCGAAGCGCTGCGCCTGACGGCCGAGAACCAGGTCATGGGCACACCTCATTATATGGCCCCGGAGCAAGTGGAGCGTCCCCTGACAGTGGATCACCGCGCCGACATCTACTCCCTGGGCGTGGTCTTTTACGAAATGCTCACCGGCGATTTGCCTCTGGGCAAATTCCCGCCCCCGTCGCGGAAGGTACAGGTCGATGTGCGCCTGGATGAAGTCGTGCTCCGCGCCCTCGAAAACGATCCCGCCCGGCGCTACCAGCGCGCCAGCGAGGTTAAGTCGGAGGTCGAAACGATTACCGGCACGGCGGCGTCCATGCCTGCGGCGTCCACACCGGAGCCCGGACCCGCGGGAGTGCGTTACATCCGGTGGGCCGGCATTCCGGTGGTGGCGGAGCGGAACGGTGAGCGCGAAGTAAGCTGGAACGGCGCGCTAACCGCCATCGCTATCAGCCTCATGCTGGTTGCCGGGGTCCAACTGATCTATCACTGGGTCACCGGCGATTCGATTGGTGGTTACCGGACCCCTTACATTATCGCGCTCTTGATCGTGGCTGCGGGCATTCGTTGGGCGCTGAATGTCGATGAACAAAAACTTGCCTCTCCCAAAACCCCTCAAGGCACCGTCATCCTGCCCTCGCGCCGCTGGCGCTGGGGATGGTCCCACGTGGCGCTGGCGAGTGTGCCGTTTGCCGTGCTGGGATGGGTCCTCTTGAGACAGCACGTGATCCGGCCGCTGTTGACGAAATCGGCTCCGGTGGCGGTCGCCCGAGTGGAACCGGCGAGCGGAAAGCTCATTGCCACCTTGCCCGAAGGGGTCTCGGTAGAACTGCTGGCGATTACGGGGCCCAACCCGGCGCCCAACGGCTGGTGGCGGCACGACGGCATGCCTTTGACGAATGAGTTCATGGAAGTTGAGAATCTGGGGACCACGAAAGCCACCGCCTCAGCGGGCGCCAGAGACATCCTGGTGCATTATCCTAACTTGCCTCAAGGCGCTGCCGGCCCGCACATTGAGTTTGAGCCAAGTTTCGCTTTTTCCGGCGGGGGCCAGATCTTCCGCGGGGGCATGCCTTTCTATACCGCGACGGCCTACCGTGTGGATTTCCCGGCAACCCTGCGCAAGGCAAGTATGAGAGTCGGCTTTGATTACGGCCCCTGGCAGACCATCGCGACTCACGATGCCGGGAGACACAGCGGTACCCAGGTCCGCCATCCCGGGGATCCTAAGTGGGAATCAATGGTTCATCAGACCTCGGAGACCGCGGGCAACGCCCAAGTGACCATGGTGATGGTGAAGGATAACCGCCTGTGGCACACCCGGGTGATCGCGGTCGACACCAACAGCGTCGAACATTTCTATTCCAACAGCACGGGCACGCCGGTGGGGGACCATATGGCCTGGACCTACACCTTCCGCAAACTCCCGCTGTCGGCGGTGCGCGACTTTCAGGTGCAAGTGCGGCCCATTCATTGGGCTGAGTTTCGCCAATTCGCACTGAATCCGGTCGCCCCGGTGCCGCAGGGCAAACCCGCGACTTTTGGCCCGGTCCACGAGGTCGCCCTCACCGAGTTGCTCGATTTTGACACCGGCCAAACGGCCGATTTTCCAGACGCCGCAGCCGATGCAACGCCCAACCCCTTCATTGGGGTGGCCGAGAATATTCTCTGGATGCAGCGCAACGGGTTCGATGTAGCCGCTGGAACCGGAGAACTGCAAACGCTCGACCTGGTCTGCGCGCTGCTGAATGACAATGACTGGGAAACGCTGAGACCGGCCGAACTCGTGGAGCGGTGGTATAACGGCCAGTTCCTGCCGCGGTCTCTCAAACCGGTCAAGGAAGGTCAACTGCCGGTGACCTACGGGTTCCGCACGCGGGAAGGCACCACTGGCATGCTCCAGTTGCTGTCGTTTGTTGGCGACCGGCCCGGTGTGACCCTGCGTTACAAGCTGATGCAAAAGGCGAGTGCCGAATAATCGCATGGACTCCAGCGCCCAAAGCAGCTCACCGCACGGGGGGGATTACTTCGTTACCACGCGCTGGACGCTGGTGCTGTCGGCCGGGCGGAAATCTTCCGCGCAATCGGACCAGGCCCTGGCGGAGTTGTGCCAGACCTACTGGTATCCCCTTTATGCCTACGTTCGCCAGCGCGTCGCCTCCCGCGAGGAGGCCGAGGACCTCGTTCAGGCCTTTTTTGCGCGGTTCCTCGAGAAAAACTACCTGGCCGGCTTGAGCAGCGAGCGCGGGAAGTTCCGCGCTTTCCTGCTGGCGTCCCTTAAGCATTTCCTGAGCAACGAATGGGACAAGGCCCGGCGTCAAAAACGGGGCGGTCAGGTGCCGCACCTGTCGCTCGATTGGCAGAGCGCGGATGATCGCTACCAGCACCTCGATCCGCCCGATCCCACCAGTCCGGACCGCCTCTTTGACCGCGAATGGGCCCTAGCCTTGCTGGAGCGCGTCGTCGAGGTCCTGCGCCGCGAACTTGAGGCGGAAGGCAAGGGAGATCTCTTTGAAGGAGCGAAAGCGTTCCTGACCGTCGGTTCTGAAGCCATTCCCTACGGCGCGGCCGCCCTAAAACTCGGCATGGAAGAGCAGGCCCTGCGCGTCGCCGTCCATCGGCTCCGCAAGCGCTATCGCCAATTACTTCGGGCGGAGATCAGCCAAACGCTGGTTGACCCTGCGGGGGTGGAGGAAGAGTTAGCCGCGTTGCGCGTGGCCTTGGCAGGTTAGCTGGCCAGTTGTCTCATTCCTGGGCAGCGCGGCGCGGACGTTTTTTCCGGTGATCCTTGTAACCTGTTGGCCTGAGCAGGGCAGACTTTGAAGCAGGTGCCCATTCGCAGTTTCATCAGCATGGCGCGCAAAATGCTACCTTCCAGTCCTGTTCCAAAATGGAACCAAAAAAGAATATGAAAAAGATCGCCGCATTCGCCTTAGGCCTGTTCTTAGCCTCTACGCTCGTTTCGTTCGCTGAACCGACAGAAGCGGACAAGAAATGGCTCGGAGCGGTTAAAACCATGGTTACCGAGGGCAAAAACAAAGTCACGACTCCCAGCCAGGAGCGGGTGGACCTGCTGAAGAAATGGGGTGCCGACCAAGGTTACACGGTCAAGGTAACCAAGACCGAAAAAGGTTTCGCTCTCGAGGTCACTCGCAAGGCGGAACTCGCTGCCAAGAAGTAACCTTCCGGTTTGAGGGGTGTTCTCCAGAGAGGGGAATCATCCGTGCCGGGTTTGATTTGGCCGGCGTGCCCGAAGCCTCAGATGGCTTAGGGTGACAGGTTGTCCAGGTGGGCATCCAGCGTCGGCGGGGCGGGAAGCCAGGGATATTTGTCGCTGGCAACATGGCCCCAATAAAGGCGCCCCGAGTGGCGCCAAGCGTCCAAAACCACTCCAGTCGCAAAGGGTTTACCCCGCGCCGTTACGACAACGGCGTTGTGTTCTCGAAAGCTACCCACCCGCGCGGCCCCGGAGTGAATGTCCAGGGAGGTTAGTTGCAGCGCCCGCAGCCGGGCACCGAGGTCGTCGGCCCAGTGGTAGCACAAGCCGCGTTCCCGCAGTCCGACGTTCACCAGGCAATTCTGGAGAATTGCCGGGCGAACGGCTCGATATTCGTGAACCAGTTCGCTTGCGGTTTCCAGGGCGGTCTTCGCCAGCGTCTTCGCCTCCGTCCGATCTACGGCTGGGCTCAGCTCGGTAATGACCGCGGCCAGATCCGCCGGCCCGGCCGGCTGCGTCCCGGGAGAAGCACACCCTGCCACCAAGAGGATCAGGAGTAGCCAGGTTCCCCGGGCTGCCACCTTCGCCAACCAAGGTTTCTCGGTTCCGAATTGCGTGGGGATTGCCTTAGTTCGGCCAGTCTTCTCGTTCATGGGCAAAAAAGCGGCGCCGCCCGATGAGGGGCGGCGCCTGGTTTAACTCTTCAGATCCGCGTAACCGCAGTCGCGCGGATCCGCGGCGCTATCTTAGTAGACGCGCGTGGATTCCTCTGCCGTGGTCGGCGCCGGGATGTCATCCGACGTGCGGATGAACGTCACGCGAGCATCGCCCACCTTCACACCCTTGGCCTGGATCGTGTAGGTAAACGCCTGCTTGGCCGCCAAGCGCGGGTAGGCCGGGAACGTCACTTTCTTGCCCGATACCACACCGCCGTTGGAGGCGCTCACCGGGTCAATCTCCGCCGGGAATTCCACCACCATCTTGATGTTCGTGTCGTCCGCGGTGCCCTGGTTGGTCACGCGCACGGTGTAGGTGGTCGTCTCACCCACCGAGATCGGATCCGGGTCATCCGCTTTCTCCAGCAGCAACGCCGATACACCGGTCACACCCGTCTGGCAGGTGGTCGATACCGGCTTGGCACAGGTGCCTTTGGCCGTGCCGGCAAACCGGAACGTCCCCGCACTGGTGCTCACGAACGTCGCGCACAAATCCCGCGGCGCATTCGGCGCCAGCGCGCCCAGATCCCACACCACGTTGCCACCCGCCACGCGGCCACCGGCCGTAGCGCTGCGGAAGGTCAACCCGGCCGGAACCGGCACTTCCAGCACCGTGCCTGCGGCGGCCACGTCGCCCTTGTTCACCACGTTGTAGCACACCTCAAACGTGCGGCCCATGAAGGCATCCGCCGGCGCTTTGCAGGTGATGGCCAGCACCGGCTGACGCACCACGGTGGTCGAACTGGCTTCCGCCTCCACACCCTGTGCCGAGGTCGCCTTCGCCGTGTTCACAAACTTGCCCGGATTGCCCGCCACCGCGTTGAACTTGAATTCCCGGCTCTGTCCGGCTGCCAGGTTGCCTACATCGAAGGTCAAGCTGGTCTTGCCGTCGCTGGTCAATCCCTGCGGCAGGCTGTCCTGCACCTTCACCGCGGTCAGCGCGCTGCTGCCCGTGTTCTTCACCACCAGCGTCATCGGTATCGGGTCGCAAATAACCACTTCCGCCGGCGCTTGCTTGGTCAACTGAATGGCCGGGCGAACCACCACGGTCGAGGCGCAGGTCCGCGGTTCAGCATACACCGAGGCGCAGTTGACGATGGTTCCTTCGGCGCTGGCTTTGAGCCAAATCTTAATGGTCCGGGCTTCACCGGAATCCAGGTTGCCGATGTTCCAGGTCAGGTTCTTGCCGTCTACTACCGCGGCGGGTTCGCTGCGGACGTAGGTGGCATTGGGCGGCACCATGTCGTGGATCACGACATTGCCGGCGCAGGCCTGGGCGCCCAACTGCAATTGCGCCATAAATTCAGCCCCCATGGCGACTTCGGCGGGCATGGTCTTATCCATCCGCACTAGACCCCAGGTCGGGTCGTCGCACGTGGTCTTGGCCGCTGGCGCTGGCGCGGGCTTAGCCGCTGGCGCCGGTGCGGGTGTCGGAGCGGGAGGCGGTTGATAGGAGCGTTTCTGCTGCTGGGCGCACCCGGCGACCAGCAAAGCTGCCAGCACGGAGCTGAGCATGAAAACACGATTGGTTGTTTTTCTCATAGGGTTTGTTTGGTTTATAAAGCTACAGTTTTCTACGGCATCCCAGTCGCGGTTCCTGGAACCGCCTCGACTAGACGAGGCTACCTTGCTTCGATTTTGGTAACCAGAGTTAGAATAATCCCGTTGTGCGGGTGTGTAAAGTTGAAATTAGTGGCGGGGCTGCGGTCCGGATGGTTCAATTCC
Source organism: Verrucomicrobia subdivision 3 bacterium UBA6082 (assembly GCA_002428665.1). Classification (GTDB taxonomy): domain Bacteria; phylum Verrucomicrobiota; class Verrucomicrobiia; order Limisphaerales; family UBA8199; genus UBA6082. The sequence goes on along the minus strand of DIXK01000040.1, from coordinate 6,232 downwards.
TGCTATGATCCCCAGCGGCGGCCTGGAAATACTCCAGCCAGGCCAGCATGAGCACTCCCTGCAGCGTGCCCGAAGCGCGGTATTCCTCGGGTGTTGCACCCCAGTAAAACCCGATCCAACCCGAGGCGACCTCTCGTGAGCCGCACATGAATTCGGCAAACTCTTCACGCGAACACTTCAACGGGAAGGTCTCTTCGATCACCACCGGTTTCCCCACGGCAAAACCGTTTAGGGTGTCCAGGGCCTCCCGCACGCGCGATCGTTCGGGATACAGATGCACGCTCAGGAAATCCAAATCCGGCGCAACCTGATCCGGGCCAAATCCGGATTTCAGACCCGGACGGTCCAGGCTCCAATCCACCAACCCCACCGTGATCAGGTGCCGTGAGTCTTCTTTGCCATTCGAGCTTCGGGTTCCCGGCCTGCTTCCGGTGTTGGCACCCGCAGGCGAGCACGGCAGCGGCCAGGAGCACCCAGGCAATCCAGAGGCGTGAGGCTGCTCTCCTCGGCGCCATGCGATAAGGCTCGATCGGCATCACTTCAGATCCGTTGTTCACCGTTCACACTGCTCCCGCCAGCCATACAGCTTCAAGCAGGAAATGCCATCTTCCCCGGCTCGGGCGCCGGTCACAACACTTCAAATTTGTGCCTTCGCGGTGGATCCTGTGGAAAAGCATCGGGAGAATCGTGCGTGAACACGACTCCTTCAACGTTTTCCAGTGACACCCCCTCCCCGTAAGCCGGGTTGGCCGTGACCTGTGCCGGTCTCAGTCATCATCGGCGCGTCCTTGCACTCGCCTCGGCAGCTGCTTTGGGTTACACCTATTCCCATGGATACCCGTTTGCGTGGAAAAGTCGTCGTTATTACCGGGGCTTCGGGCGGCATCGGCTCCGCCATCGCCCGGCAGTTCGCCGCGGAAGGCGCCAAGGTCGTTTTGCATTGCCACACCGGTATCGATCGCGCGCGCCAACTCCAGCGCGATCTTGACCCGTCCGCCAGCCTCGTCGTTCGGTCCGATCTTTCCCGTGAATCAGGCGCCGTTCGCCTCTTCGATCTCGCCCGCAAGGCCTTTGGCCGCGTGGACACGCTCGTGGCCAACGCGGCTTCGTGGGAAACCAAAGATGTGCCACTGCACCAAATGTCGCTGCGCCAATGGCGGTCCACGCTGGATCACGTGCTTACCGCCACCTTCCTGAGTCTGCGCGAGTTCCTTCGCCTGGTGGCTGATCAACGGCAAGGCAACGCGGTGTTGATCGCCTCCACTGCCGCCGTTTTTGGCGAGGCCAATCATGCGGATTACGCCGCCGGCAAAGCCGCCATTGCGTTCGGCCTCACCCGCTCTCTTAAGAACGAAATCGCCCGCCTCGCTCCCCACACCCGCTCCTATTGCGGCGGCCGCGTCAATTGCATCTGCCCGGGCTGGACCGCGGTCCCGCGCCTGGCGGCCAAGCTCTCGAACCACACCCTGGTTCGTAAGGTCACCAGCACCATGGCCCTGCCCCAGTTGGGCCGTCCAGAGGACATCGCCCACACCGCCGTCTTCCTCGCCTCCGACACCCTCGCCCGGCATATTACGGGTCAAACGCTGGTGATCGCGGGCGGTATGGAGGGCCGCCAGTTGTGGTCCCCGGATGAAGTTCAGCCCGAACTGGTTTGATGGCGCGCGCAAGTACGCTAAGTTAACGCACAACGATTAGCCCTGAACGGACATGAGACCGAACGAATCGTCAGACCGCACCACTGTCTCCCTGGTTCTATTCGCACTGGGTTTCGCAGGCTTCTGGGTGGCTGCCGCGGGGGTACTTGCGGATCGCCCCTGGCTCGCTCTGGGCGGGGGACTGGTGGTGCTCGGCGTGCTGCTCCTTTTTCTCGCCAACCACTGGCTGGATGGCGATTTCATGGCTTAGTCGGTTGCCGTCTCTCGCGGACGACGCGTGTAAAGATTTCTCGTGCGATTTCTCATACAATTCTTCTTTCCACACCCGTTTTTGGGAAGGGATTTGGGGAAATGCTCCAGACACATTTTGACATCTGGGTGACACCTCGCTGGTTGTCCCTGCTCTTGGGGCGATTCCTTGCCTGCTCCTGCCTCACAGGATAGGAGGCGGCAAGCCGCCAGACCCTCGTCGCCTCGCTCCCTTTACAAGTTCCGATCACGCCGACGAACTGGTGCAAGGTCCACAACAGCCCGCCAGCCGTGTAAGCATACTTCGTGGTGCCCGAGGCGTCCACCATGTTCGTGAGGCGATTTAGCCAGTCATACTGGAACGTCACGTTCGGGCTGGAGGGACAGTCGATGGCGGTGAGGATTCCACCGGCGTCGTGGCTGGATCCTGTTCAATTCACTTCCCTCCAACCGCACAAATCCGTTGCTATATCCGAGCAGAAGTTAGTCGCGCGCATTGCAGCCATTGTCGCGGCCAGATAAAAACCGTAGGTGCCGTCGGACGGCAGACTGCTGCCTTCAATCGCCTGGATGGTGCAATCCAGGGGTTTGGGATAAACCTGCTGAAAATGCTGAAGCGCAGACAGAACGGAAAGCTCGCAACCAATCCGAAGGTCATGCACTGACTTGTAATGCGCGGCGCATTCAGGGAGCATGGATAATGGAGGGCCACCTCCACGTTCCTCGTACTCTTCAGAAAAATGTGGCTCGACAGCACGCTGAACGGGGAGAATAAGGATTTGGACCGTCGCACTAGCCACACCTTCGCCAGACCGTCTTTGCATGGTAACAACAGTGCTTTGCGAACGATCAGGAGCCATCATATCAGTTTTTAATTGGCCCAGGGCCTAGGAGGTCGCAGGTTCCACCGCTTGGCGTCGTCAATCTCGGGGAGCAACTCTTATTGATGGGAATAAGAATGCGAATCGTTCCCCCACGCGGTCCGGCATTTCCGCCGTAGCAAACATAATTACATGTTTTGGTCCTTGGGTTGGGACTTATCAAGTTTCCGACCCACTCACCCGGCTTCGTGACCGTGTTTGGGAAAACGCAGCAAAGCGCGGCTCCAACCGCCGCGCCTCCGCAAAGGGAGGCGCCAATCGGATTCGCGACTACCGGCGCAGGTACGGGGATTACAATCCCGCCCGGTAGAGGAATTGGTACGGCACTAAGCCCGTCGGAATCAATGAACGAGCCGGGTGCATTGTTGACGAACAAATAGAGATTAGGTCCATCTAGCGCAGGCAAAAAACCGTTGTCCCGAAGTCCTTCAAATCCGGCTTCCTCAATTGGATCCCTCGTTATCCACCTTTGCAATTCCGGTGCGTACCACCGATACAGGTAATAATACATGCCGCTCTTCACGTGGCATTCCTTGCTGGAGAAGCGATACACATTGGTATCCGCCCACGCGCCGCTCTTGAAGAGCAGGTTGCCATACGGATCGTAACGGTACGAGGCGACGACCGCCAGGTTGCCACCCGAAAGCGACGTAATGTTCCCGTTCCCATCCGCAAAATACGACGCCTGCGTGCTCCCCTCCGACCGCGCCAGCAATCCCCCAATCCCTCCCGCTCCCTCCAAACTCCCGCTCAAGTCCAGGCCGCGAGTGTAGCTGACGCCAGGCACGCTGCTGGCATCGCGCTCCTGGATGACTCGCCAGCCGTCGTAAACGTAAAGGGTGGTGCTCTGGAGAGTCGAGCTGACGTACTCCAGCCGCTTGCGCAGCCGCCCAAAGCCGTCGTAAACGAAGTCGGTTTGCCACATCCCGCCTCCGCCGGCCATCGGTCCGGCGCCGCCGCTCGCGTAGTTGGTCTTGACCGAGGTGAGGCGGTTTTCGTCGTCATAGGTGTAGCTCACGCTGGGGCCGTTCGTGAGAACGCCCACCAGGCTCAGGTTTCCGTTGCTGTCATACGAACAGGATGTTCCGGCAACGGTGGGCAACTGGTCACGGCTGTCGACGGTGAAGGTGGTGGTCGGTCCGGTCATTAAAGCCGTCCGCCCAGGACAGCGAGGCTGCTGCAGAGCAAGGGCGCTGCGGAGACGGTTGCCGCAGGTGGTGGTGAGCGTGTCGTTGGAGAAGGGGCCGCCCTCCGTGAGCAATTGACCGTCGCACGCGACGGCAAGGTAATTGAGACGGGTGCTCATTCTTGAACAAGATCTCACGGACTATCAACGTCAGATTCGATCATTCGAAGGGAGGAGAGTGCGTTCGTCCGCACCTTCGGTTCCTCAGAAAAGACGCAGATTTTTAGGATCGCCAAGGCGATACAGTCTCCGCCTTTGGCTAAGCGTCCTAAGATGCTCATGGTATTGGATCGGCAAGCAACCTGCTCGCTAAAGGAACTCCTGTAAATAAAGAGCCGGATTGACTCCCTCGCATTCAATTCCTCGTCAGGAAGGAAATTGACCGCCCAATTCAGCCAAAATGACTCCACCTTGGGTGGATTATTTTCACACTCCCGTTCGAGTGTATCTAGTGCAGTGGCTATACTGAACTCCGGGGATCTTGATCGGAGCAATATTATCGAGGCGGCGCATCTCTCTAACGCGACGGCAGACTCAAGTGCGTGCAACGCGTCTTTCACGTCACCTGCATTGATAGTTTGACCGTACATACTTCTGGTAGCGGTCTCCACTATCTTTGACTTACTGGCAGCACCTTCCATTCTCAATTCCGGGGATGATATGGGTCTCCTGTCCACTGGGGGGGCATCCCTCTGGATGGCCAGGGAGATCGACAAATCGTTGGCTTCTCTTGCACCAATAGGTGCAGGTACTCCCCGTGGCAGGACCATACAGATCGCACGTCTCCACATTGGGGTTCGAGCGGGCCTGGCAAATCCAGTCACCGATCTTGCCGCCAATGATCCCACCCGCGATAGTTCCTCCGAGGGCTCCGATTCCAGCACCAACCGTTGCTCCGGTTGTCCCGCCTCCGACCCCTCCCGCGATAGTCCCCCCCACTGGCACAACAACGGTCCCACCTATCGCTCCCCCGATGAGTCCAAGGCCTCCGCCGACTGATGCACCGACGTTGCCACCTATGAGTCCGCCTATGACTCCACCAATAACCGTTCCGATCGGATCTCGACCGTCACGATCTGCCCACAGCAGGGGAGCATTGTAAAACGCCTGGTACAGGTTAATCCCGCCGAATTCCTCGATGGGGTCTCGATTTAGCCACCGCTGCAACTCCGGCGAATACCACCGATACAGGTAGTAGTAGAGGCCGCTCTTCACGTGGCATTCCTTGCTGGAGAAGCGATACACATTGGTGTCGGCCCAGGGGCCGCTCTTGAAGAGCAGGTTGCCATACGGATCGTAACGGTAGGAGGCGACTACCGCCAGGTTGCCGCCCGAAAGCGACGTAATGTTCCCGTTCCCATCCGCAAAATACGACGCCTGCGTGCTCCCCTCCGACCGCGCCAGCAATCCCCCAATCCCGCCCGCGCCCTCCAAACTCCCGCTCAAATCCGTCCCCCGGGTGTAACGTATCCGTGTTGGCAACCCCGTATAGGCCGGCAGTTCTCGCCGGGGTAAGCTGGCGGGGTGTTAGAGCAACCTGGTCTGAGCAGCCTTCCAGGCAGTTGGTGTCAGTTCGCCGACACAGCTGATCGGCCACTCACCCAGTTTGGGAAGGACGTCCCGGAGATACGCGCGCAGATTTATATCCAGGCGTCGGCAGGTTTCCACGATCGACGCAATTGCCGCAACCTTTGGTCCGGCTTCCGCGCTGCCGATATGCAGCCAGTTCTTGCGCCCCAGAGCCCAGGGACGCATGCCGCCTTCGCACCAGTTGTTGTCGATCTCGAGCCGACCGTCGCTCAGATACTCTTCCAATCGACTCCACTGTCCCAGGACATAGTCACAGGCTTGGGAGAGTTTGCCGCCGGGCGCGATCTGTTGCCGGATCTCCACGAGCCGGGTTTTCAACGCGGCCATCAGCGGAACGCTCTTGGCCCGGCGCAGCGCCCGGCGCGCCTCGGCGTTCAGACCGCCTTCCCGCGCTTCTTTCTCGACCGCGTAAAGTGCGGCAAAACGCTCCAGGACTTCCCGCGGCACCGGGTTCAACGGTGTGAGCTTGGCCAGGTCCACGAAACCTCGCCGCGCGTGCGCCATGCAGCCCACATAGACAATGCCTTCTCCGAGCTTGTCATAAGCGCCATAGCCGTCGCTTTGGAGCTTGCCGCGAAAACCTTGCAAGAACTCCCGCGGACCGTCACGTCCGCGGCCCCATTCAAACGCAAAGACCACTCGACCTCCCGGCTCGCTGAACTCCCAGA
>DIXK01000086.1 GCA_002428665.1 Verrucomicrobia subdivision 3 bacterium UBA6082 | reverse complement strand
ATTTATTTATGACGCTGTGTATAGAAAGCTCCAGACACTCCTGAAGATCAGAATCGAGGCCCCGAGTAGCAGCAGTTCCATCCAGATGATCTTTTTGATTTTCGCACTGTGGGCAACCGCTTCCCCGATAGTTCAAGGCCTTCAACCGCCTTAGCCACTCTTGGCTCCGCCAGTGTAGAAACCAAAACCGCCGACGGTCTGCATTTCGGCCAGAGTTGTGGTGCCGTCAGAGACTTTCGACAAGTCATCCTCCAGCAAGGAGGACATGCCCTGCTTACGCAGCCGGCGACGCAGAGTGTGCTCATCGGCGTGCTTGAGAATCAGGTCCGCCTCCTCCTCGTGCAATCTCCAAACCTCAAAGATACCTAACCGTCCCCGGTAGCCGGTCATGCTGCAGTCGGGACAACCTGCGGCGTGCCAAGTCTTCTTGGGAATCGGCTGTCCGAAAACTTCCAGCCATTTGATTTCCGCCGCGGTCGGTACCTCTTCCCGCCGGCACTTCGAGCAGAGCCGACGAACCAAACGCTGCGCGACAATCACATCCAGCGAGGCCGCGATTTCAAAATCCTGCAGGCCAAAGTTGCGCAACGCGGTGATGGTGGCGACGGCATCTCGCGCGTGAACGCTGCTCAGGAACAAATGTCCGGTGTCAGCAATGTCCAACGCCACCCGGGCCGACGCGGTATCGCGCATCTCCCCCATGAGAATGATATCGGGATCCAGCCGCAGCAAGCCCTTGGCGCCCTCGGCGAACGTGAGTCCTTGCTTCTCGTTCACCTGAATCTGAGTGATGCCATCCACCACGTATTCCACCGGATCTTCAATGGTTACAATGGATTTGTTCGTCGGACGTAATTCCTGGAGCAGCGCATAGAGCGTTGTTGTCTTGCCACAGCCCGTAGGGCCGCTGAGCAAGATCATCCCGCGCGCATCCAGTGCCGCGCCGCGCAACAGCTGGCAATCGTGGGTGCTTAACCCGAGTTCGTCCAGTTTCCGCCAAGTCAGATGCGCGGGCAGCAGCCGCAGACTTAGTTTCTCGCCGGCAACAGTAGGCGCCACCGCCACGCGCGCCGCCACCTCCTGCCCGTCCGCTTTGAACTCCGCTCGGCCGTCTTGAGGGATGCGGACGTTCGTAGGATCGAGGCTAGCCAGGGTCTTGCAGGTCCGCACCAGGCGCGTACCGTCCGCCGCGGGCAACCGGATGGTGTCGATCACCGCGCCGTCGATACGAAGGCGGACCTGGTAGCCACCTGAATCGGGGTCGAGGTGCAGATCGGAGGCACGCTCGCGTTGCGCATCCCGCAGCATCGCGCTCAGCAGTGAGGTGGTGTGGGCCGACTCGTCCGGGCCAGCCGGCGAGTCAAGACCTTTTTCCAGCAGACGCGAGAGGATCGGCTGTGAGGTTCGGGGGATTGAAGGAGTTAGCATATCGGGTGGCAAGCAGGTTCAGGTTTGGAGCTCATTGCCCGGGTTGCCGCGCACCAGGTTGAGTAGTTGTGTGGGATTGAGGGTGCTGGCGCGCTGCTGGATTTCACCCGCGTAACGACCGTGCAGCGAGCGTGCCTGCTCGGTGAGTGAAGTGAAAAGTTCCTTGAGCTGCAGCGCGGACAACGAGCGTCCGCCGGCGTAGTAGCGCTGGGCCACCTGACCCAGCGCGTAGGTGCTGGCAAAGGACATGGCGGAACTGGCCAACTGGTTGCCCGCACGGCGGCCCAAACCGCCGGCCACTTTACCCAGCAGCCCGCCGAGAAGTTTGCGGGCAAAGCCTTCAACGACCTGCGAAGTCAATCCCACCCCAGCGGCGCCGAGCAACTCCGTGATGTGGCGCCGGTCGAGGTCGTGGCCGTAACGCTTGCCAACGCGATACACCATTTTCATCTGGAGCGGCACGATGGCCATCGTCGCCAACGAATCCGGCAGCAGTTCCAGCGCACCGTTGAGGATGGAGTAGTTTAACACCATACGGTCCACCTCGGCGTCGGCTGCGCTGCCGCTCCTTAGGGGGGGAGGCTCGACGGTCGCAACCATCGAAGCTCCGAGAGGCACTTGGGTCAGCGCATCGGCTTCTTGCTGAAAAGACGCCGTGGCTTGTTCATCCAATTGCAGTTCGCGTCGGAGTTTCTCCAGAAAACGTTGTTCCGCCTCGTTGAGCGTATCGTCCGCCTCGCAGACGCACACCGCCATTTCGTAGGCCAAGTGACGTGTCTCCACCGTGGTCAGCGAAGCGACTACGTGGCCAACTGTCGTTTGGCGCAGGAGCACTCGCTGGTAGAGTGCCGTCAGATTCAAATCGCCGCTGGGCAGACCCTGGGCGATACGCTTCACTTCCGCGCGTTCCAAATCGCTCTTGCCGCCGTCGGCGAACGCGGCCATCAGGGTTAGAGTCAACAGCGCCTCTTGCTCCGACTGGGTTAGATCCGTTGTCATGATGTATGTTTAGCTTTGACGGTTGTGTTTGCCAACCAAACGCGCCTCAGACTTGGGCTTGCGAGGTTCGACCGCATGCTGACGTTGATCCCAAATCCGGATCACGTGCGGGCTCAGACCCGTCAGGAAAGCAGCCGGCAGAATCGGGTACCGTTTATCGATCATATATTCGACACTAGTTCCACAACAATATGATAGAAGCAAGAAAAACGTGGTTTCACATGCTTTTACTTCAGAAGAAGTAGCCAAAGATCAAGTCGATTTCACGGAAGCTCCGATGGGAGTTGACATTACACAATATTTATACAATAATCCTGACGTCCGACAGCGGACAAACAGGTTATTGGCGCCATTAGGGTGGAGAAGCTCGAAACAGAGTGTATTCAGCGCAAACGAGCTACTGGAACTCGGGGTCACGCTAGGGTTGCCAGATGCAGCTTCGTTGAAATGGTCTTTCGGATTTGTATGAAGAACAAACTCAGATTCATAGGTGTGACTGCAGGGCTTGGAATTTTGGCCGGTTTCAGGACCGCCTTTGGAAGGCAGGCACGGTGAGACGTAGGGCCTCAGCTAAAGATGGGCTCGCCTTTGGCTTGCGCTTCCGAACACCGGGTAGGGGTACCCGGCCTACAGGGAGCGTACGGGGGACTTCGGCTGTAGGCCGCGTGCCCTTACGCGCCGAGGCGGCACTACGCTTAACTGAGACGTTATGGTGAAACGCCGCGCGCCACCCGCCTTGCGCCTCGGATTGTGCTGTCAGTTCGCGCGTGAGCCCATCAAGTTTCGCACGACGACCGCCACGGCCATGCTCCGACTACCGCGCTCGGAGCAGCTCGCGCGCATTGCCGACCTCTGCCGGTTGAACGCCGACGCGCTCCTCGCTTCGCTGGGATTTTGCACACGGCAGGGCATCGGTGCGTTTCGCATCAACAGCCAAATCCTGCCCCTCAAGACGCATCCTCAAGCGGGCTACGAGATGAGCGAACTTCCGCGCGGCGGGGAAATCGTAGAGCGCTTCCGCGAGTGCGGCACGTTCGCGCGAGAGCACGGGTTAAGGTTGTCGTTTCATCCCGACCAGTTCGTGGTGTTGAATTCGCCAAACCCGAAGACGCTGGCGCATTCTTTGGCCGAGTTGAACTATCAAGCCGAGGTTGCCGAATGGGTCGGGGCGGACAGCATTAACCTTCACGGCGGCGGCGCGTACGGCGACAAAATCGCGGCCTTGCGGACGCTGCGTGAGAACATCGAGAGTTTACCCGCGCCCGTGCGCTCGCGGCTGACGCTGGAAAACGACCACACGGTATTCACACCGTCGGATTTGTTGCCGGTGTGCGCGGACACCGGTGTGCCGTTGGTCTATGACGTGCATCACCACCGCTGCCTGCCAGACAAGTTGAGTGTCGAGGTCGCGACGCAGCGCGCCGTCACGACGTGGAATCGCGAGCCGCTGTTTCATGTCTCCAGCCCGCTGGAAGGCTGGCGTGGGCCGAGGCCGGCGCGGCATCACGATTACATAGACACGGGCGATTTCCCTGAAGTCTGGAAGACCATGTCCTTGACCGTGGAAGTCGAAGCGAAAGCCAAGGAATTGGCCGTGTTGAAATTGCTGGCGTGGCTGAAATCGAGTGAAAATCGACCCTCGCCTCATAGAGAAAGCAGGATCAAACCCTGCACGCGGTGAAATCGCGTTTGCAGGAGCGAAATGGGCAGTGAAAACGGTTCGCCCGGTTGGACTCCTGTCGTTACTCTCGCTGAAGATGAAACTGACCGGACGCATTCCCGTTGCCTTGGTTCTGGCGAACTTGGCATCGCAGCGACTCATCGCGGCCCCCATCGCCAAACCGCTGCGAGTCCACCCAACGAACCCGCGCTATTTCACCGATGATGGCGTGCGCGCGATTTTGCTCACCGGCTCGCACACTTGGAACAACCTGGTGGACATGGGGCCGAGCGATCCGCCCCCGTGCTTCGACTACGACGCCTACTTGAAATGGCTGACCGCGCACTCGCACAATTTCGTCGGGCTCTGGGCGTGGGAACTCGTCGCCTGGGAGCGGAACGTGCGAGGGCCGAACCGTTCGATCCTCTATCACGCCGTACCCCACCCCTGGCAGCGCACCGGTCCGGGTGACGCTTTGGATGGCAAGGCCAGGTTCGATCTCACGAAGTTCGACCCGGATTCCCCTCGCAGGCGACGCGGTGCTCTACCTGAAGGAAAAGCCATAGGCGAATAAACGTATGAATCGTGACGTCTTAAGGTTCTACCTCGTGAACTTGTGTCTAAAGCACCGAACGGGGACTTGCATCACCACGCCAATTTCCGGCATGGGGACAGAGAATGCACGGATGTGGGCAGCCTGCCTGCTGGTATTTGGCTGGGTGATGATCAGCAGCGGACCGGCTCGCGCTGCCATGCTGGAAGCGCACACCTGGCAGCGCTGGGAGCATGGGCTGAGAAGCACTCGTGAGTATGGCAATCCCTATGCAGACGTGACTCTTCGGGTCAACTATGTCGGCCCCGGTGGCCGCACCCTCCGCACCTATGGCTTTTGGGACGGAGGCAATGCCTTTCGGATCCGGTGCGCCTTCCCAATCCCGGGCGCGTGGCGATGGGAAACGGAGTGCGCCGATACCAACAACACGGGTTTGCACCGTCAGCGCGGCACGGTGAACGTTTCTCCATATCGGGGCGACCACCCGCTCTACCGGCACGGCTTCCTGAAGGTCAGCGACAACCGGCGCCATCTGGCATACGGCGACGGCACCCCATTCCTGTGGCTCGGAGACACGGCCTGGGCCGCACCTCAAAGGGCCAGCGAGGAGGAGTGGGAGGCTTACATCGGCGATCGCACAGCCAAACACTTCACCGTCATCCAGGTCGGGCCTGCTTCTGAGTGGGCGGGGCTGACCGACCGGCGAGGGGAGAAGCCGTTCACCGATAAAGCGTGCTCACAGTGGAATCCTGCATACTGGCAGTCCTTCGAGCAAAAGGTCCAACGCGCCAACGAGCAGGGTTTGGTCGTGTTGCTGGTCGGACTTATGGAACCGGTCCACCGCTATCCCGAAGCCGACAAGGCGAGCTTGTTCGCGCGGAACATCGTGGCACGGCTGTTCGGCAATTTCGCCATCTTTTCGCCGAGCTTTGACAGCAACTTCATGCCGCTGGCCAACGAGGTGGGTCGCGCTGCTCGCGACGCCACGGCCGTGCATCTGATCACTCAGCACCCCGGCACGCCTTGGAATCAGCCTACGCCCACCTTTTCGATCAAGTACTACGACGAGCCCTACCTGGATATTGCCGCTGTGCAGACCGGACACAACGCCGGCCATCTCGATTGGTGCGCCCGCAACGCAATTGATTGGAACCTGCATCTTTACCGCCATAAACCGCACAAACCAGTCATCAACCTGGAGGCCATGTATGACGCGCAAGGCGCCAATGGCTGGCGGGCCTTTGATGCACGATCGCTAGGGTGGCGCACCTGGTTGTCGGGTGCGATGGGCTACACCTACGGAGCCGGTGATCTGCCGCCCAAGGTGCCGCAGGGGAGCGGCGCGCTGTGGAAATGGGTGACCGACCCCACGAAATATGACTACTGGAAGAAGGCGCTCCAGTGGGAGAGCGCCTTCCAGATGCAGTACCTCCATGATTTCCTGTCCGCCATTGAGTGGTGGCGTTTGGAGCCTGCGCACGAACTGATTCGCAACCAATCCAGCGAAGTGACCCGACGCATGGTGTTGGCAAAAACTGCCAAGGGCGATCTGGAGGTCGCTTACCTCCCGGACAACGAGGCCATCGAGGTGGACACGTCCGGGCTCCTGCACCCCTTGACCGCCCGCTGGTTTGACCCGGTGCATGGCCGTTACATCGCAATAGACGGTCGTGTTGAAAAGCCGAGTCGCCACCGCTTCACCCCGCCCAGCCAGCAGGACTGGGTGCTCCTGCTGCAAGCCTCTAAATGAAGTGAAGGGGATATCCAATAATCCGGCTGTTAAGGCCGAAGCAAGGCGCAGATGAGCATACTGCCAATCAGGCACCGCCAATCAGGCTCTTGTGCGGGACTCGCTACCCTCGTCGTCTTCGTCACCGTGCTCGCACCCTTTTTGCGCGGGGCTGGGAGTCCCGCCGCACCAGAACCCCTGCGGTTGCACCCTGAAAATTCGCATTATCTTCTATGGCAGGGCAAGCCGACCGTGCTGATCACCTCGGGCGAACACTATGGTGCGGTTCTCAACCTCGATTTCAATTACCTCGCCTACCTTGATGAACTCGCACGCCACCGGTTCAACCTGACTCGCATTTTCTCGGGCACTTATCGCGAAGTGCCGGGTTCCTTCAACATCATAGGCAACACGCTGGCACCCGCTGCCGGTCGTTTCGTTTGCCCCTGGGTGCGCAGCCAAACACCGGGGGCGGCAGACGGTGGCAACAAGTTCGATCTCACCCAGTGGGACCACAGGTATTTCGCCCGCCTGAAAGACTTCATCCGCCAGGCCGGCCAGCGCGGCGTGGTGGTCGAGTTGGTGTTCTTTTGCACGATGTATGATGACAAGTTGTGGGAAGCCAGCCCGATGCACGTCCGCAATAACGTCAACGGCGTTGGTGGCGTCAGTAAATACGAGGTGTTCAGCGCCAAGGACCGGCCCCTGTTCGAGGCGCAACAAGCAGTTGTGCGTAAACTGGTCACCGAGCTCAACGCGTTCGACAATCTCTATTACGAGGTGTGCAACGAACCCTACGAGCGAGGTGGACTCACCAAGAAATGGAACGACGGCATCATCGCCACCATCGTGGAAGCCGAAGCCACGCTGCCGAACAAGCACCTGATCGCTCAGGGATTCCCTCCTTCGTCCGCCGGTGTAGCCGACCTCAATCCGCGTATCTCCATCCTGAACTTTCATGCCGCGAAACCGGCTGCGGTTCAACTCAACTACCACCACCACCGGGTCATCGCGTTCGATGAGACTGGCGGCTCCGACCGCAGCGACCGCAAGTATCGCACCGAAGGCTGGGAGTGGCTCCTGGCGGGCGGCGGCGTGTACGATCACCTGGATTTCTCCTTCACAACGGATCGTCCCGAGGGCACCGCAGTGCCATTGCCGCCGGGCACACCGGGTGGCGGTGGCCCGGAACTGCGCCGCCAACTCCGCGTTCTCAAGGAATTTATGGAGGGCTTCGACTTCATCCGCATGGCACCGCACGACGAGATCATCAAAACCAACCGTATTGCCGCTTCGTCAAACGCTTCGCGGTCAACACCCACGCCCACGTTGCGTGCGTTGGCCGAGATAGGCAAGGCGTATGCCATTTACATCAACGGCGGCACACGGGCCGACTTGGAGTTGGACCTGCCGGGCAACAACTACCTGGCCGAATGGGTCAACCCGAAGTCAGGCCAGATTGAAAAGGCAGAACGCTTCAGCCATGTTGGGGGAAGCAAAGCCATTGCCTCGCCCGTCTATTCGGAGGACATCGCACTGCGGATCCTCCGGCGCGCGACCAATGAGGTTTCGACGAAGGCCACCGGCCCGCTCCGTCCACACCCGACCAATCCCCGCTACTTCGCGGATGGAGCGAGGCAACCAGATGGCTCGCTTAAGGCGGTTTACCTGACCGGGTCACACACTTGGCCGAACTTGATTGATCGAGGTCCCAGCGATCCGCCGCCAGCGTTTGACTTCAGCGCCTATTTGGAGTTCCTGCAAAAGCACCACCACAACTTCATCCGCCTCTGGAGCCGACACGTTGGTTGGTATCATGACTATGGCGAGGGGGAATTGTATGCTGCGCCCCTGGCCTGGATGCGGACTGGTCCCGGCATCGCGTTGGACGGCAAGCTGAAATTTGATCTGACGAAGCTCAATCCGGCCTATTTTGACCGGCTGCGAAAACGCGTCACCGCCGCAGGCGACAGCGGTATTTACGTCGCCATCATGCTCTTCGGCGGCCATTATGAATGCCACGGCGGGTGGCGTGGTAGTCCCTTCCATGCGCACAACAACATCAACGGAATCAATGGCGACCCGTCGGGAGACGGCGTGGGTCTGGAAGCGCACACGCTGGCTGTGCCGGCCATCACGCTTCTTCAGGAAACTTATGTGCGCAAGGTCATTGATACAGTGAACGATTGCGACAACGTCCTCTACGAGATCGCCAACGAGGCGGACGAGGCAACGGTGGAATGGCAATATCATCTCATCCGGTTCATCCATCGCGATGAGGCCGGCAAGCCCCGGCAGCATCCCGTGGGCATGACCGCGCTCTGGACCGACAACGCGGCCAAGGGCAATCAGGCGCTTGCCGCCAGCCCCGCCGATTGGATTGCGCCGCACACTGACGCATGGGATGGCCCGCGCAACGTGCCGGCAAACGGCAGCACAAAGGTCAGCTTCCTGGATTCGGATCATTGGTTCGTAAAGGAGATCTACCGGGACCCGGCCCTGGGTCGTGATTGGGTTTGGCGGGCCTTCTGCCGTGGTCATAATCCCATCCTGATGGAACATCTTCCGCCGCTCTCGTTTCAGGATCGTGATTACCCCCTGACCAGCGACGATCCAGGCTACATCGCTTCGCGCGGAGCCATGGGGCAAACCCGGCGCATGGCCGAGCGGATGAATCTGGCGGCCATGACGCCACGGGGTGAACTGGCCAGTTCCGGCTACTGCCTGGCCAATCCGGGGAAGGAATACCTGGTCTTTGTCCCTGGAGGTGGTGATGTTACGGTGGACCTCACGACGGTTTCCGGGACGCTGGCAGTGGAATGGCTACCATTGGCCGAAGAGGCCGTGACGCAAGGGACACCGGTCCCGGGTGGCGCCAAGCGCACGCTGCGTGCTCCGTTCGCCGGAGACGCCGCAATTTACCTCAAGATCGAGCCCCCTCGGATGGAAAGGAAAGCGAAATGATGAACCGCAACTTCTGGTATGGCGCTCTGGTGATCTCCGTCGCTTTGGTGACGTTGAACTCAACCACAGCATCACACGCCTCCGAACTCGGCGTGTCCACTTCGGGTCGCCACCTCACGGTTAAGGACAAACCGTTCTTCTGGCTGGGGGACACGGTGTGGCTGCTGGCGCAGGTGCCGTCGCGGGACGAACTCGAAATGTACCTGCGGACGCGCGCGGAGCAGGGATTTACCGTCATTCAACTGACGGCGGTGATGGGCGAGGAACGTGTCTGGGGAACCGCGCGCCGCACGACGCGAGGCGATGTGCCGTTCGTCGAAAATGATGTGCTCAAGCCCGCCGTCACTACCGGCAATGATCCTGCGGATCCAACGCAATACGACTATTGGGACCATCTCGATTACGTTCTTGAGCGCATTCACGCTCACGGATTTCGCGCGGCATTGGTTACCTACTTCGTCGGCTGGCAGGGCGAAGGATACAAGTTTCTCAAACCCAGCAACGCCCATCAATATGGCCTGTTTCTCGGCACGCGCTATCGTGGCAAGCCCGAGATCATCTGGATTCTGGGCGGAGACAACACTCCCAAGACCGATGACCAGAAGGCGGTTTGGCCGCTGGTCGCCAAAGGCCTGGCCGAAGGATTGACCGGCAAAGAGGACTATTCCCAAGTGCTCATGACGTATCATATCAACGGCGGTGCGTCCTCGGCACAGCTTTGGCACAACTCCCCGTGGCTGGACTTCAACATGGCGCAGACGTGGGACGCGTATCAGAACATCTATCCGGCGATCTTGAGCGATTACCAGCGGACTCCGGTCAAACCCTGCGGTCTCGGCGAGGGCGCTTACGAGGATGGCCCACAGTATCCCACCAAGCCGATCAACGCCCTGGTGATCCGCAAGCAGGCCTGCTGGTCGTGGTTTGCCGGCGGTTACCATACCTACGGAAACGGCAACGTCTGGCATTTCGATACCTGCAAACCCGAACTGACCCAGACTTGGAAGGAAGCGCTCCGTTCACCCGGAGCCGCCACGCTCCGCCACGCCAAGAATTTCCTCACCAAGATCGGTTGGTGGAAGTTCGTGCCGGACGCCTCGATCATCGCTGAAGGTGAGGGCAGCGGTCGCACGCGCAATGTCGCGATGCGCAGTGTGGACGGCGACGCCCTCGCGGTCTATTTGGCCGGCAGTGCCACGGTGAAGCTGCGCCTCGACAAGGTCACGGTCGGCGACTCCCTCACTGCTCACTGGACCCATCCAGCTACGGGCGAAGAGCGGTCGGCGGGCACCTTTGACCGACAAGCTCGTTCCTTTACGCCCCCGGCCGGTTGGGGCGACGCGCTGCTCCACGTGGCGGCACAGAAGCACACTCCAAAGTGAGATTGAACACCTAAGCCCAACATACGATGAAACTCACTCGACTCATTCAGGTCTGCGTTCTGCTCGTCGGCTCGGCGGCGGTTGCGGCACCCACGCGTGTTTTCCCGGCTGCCCGATGGGAGGAAGCCACCCCCGAGTCGCAGGGCGTCGAGGCGATGAAGCTCGAAGCCGCCATGCGTCTGCTCGCAGCCAGTGTCGGCAGCAACGGCGTCCAGGAGTTGGTCATCATTCGTCACGGCCGGATGATTTGGAAAGGAGAAGGCATTGATCGGCGACACGGCGTGTGGTCGGCAACTAAGTCCTTCACGAGCACGGTGCTAGGGCTGCTCATCGAGGATGGCAAATGCAGACTCGACACGCGGATGGCCGACGTATTACCCGAACTGAAGGCACATTACCCCCACGCGACGCTGCGGCATTTCACCACCATGACCAGCGGCTACCGCGCCTTGGGTGACGAGACCACCGGCAGCTACAAGCACGGCCCCAGCGGCACGCCGTTCAAACCGAATCCGGAGCCACTCTTCACACCACCCGGCTCGCAGTATGCCTACTGGGATTCGGCGATGAACACCTTGGGGCTGGCGCTGACCAGGATCGCCGGCGAGCCCATTGAAAAA
>DIXK01000026.1 GCA_002428665.1 Verrucomicrobia subdivision 3 bacterium UBA6082 | reverse complement strand
ACATGTGGGTATGCATCCCCGACCCATTGTCTCCAAACAACGGTTTGGGCATGAAACAAGCCGTCTTGCCGTGCTTGCGCGCCACGTTCTTGACCACATACTTGTAAACCATCATCGCGTCGGCCGCCCGCACCAGCGTGTCGAACCGGTAATCGATCTCGGCCTGGCCCGCCGTGGCCACTTCATGGTGCTGCCGCTCGATCTTGACCCCCAACTGCTCCATCACCAGGCACATCTCGGTGCGGATATCCTGTTGGGTGTCGGCCGGGGCCACCGGAAAATATCCTTCCTTGTGGCGAATCTTGTAACCGAGGTTGGGTTCCTCGTTGCGGCCGGTGTTCCAGACTGCTTCTTCGGACTCCACCTGGTAGTAGGTTCCGTTGCTCTTGCTTTCGTACTGGACGTTGTCGAAAATGAAGAATTCGGCTTCGGGGCCGAACACCGCGGTATCGGCCAGGCCGGTGCTGGCGAGGTATTTCTCCGCTTTGGAAGCGATGCTGCGCGGGTCCCGGGCGTAGGGCTCCATGGTACCGGTTTCGGCGATATTGCAGGTGAGCGACAGGGTGGGCTCGACACAGAAGGGATCGATGAACGCGGTGTCCGGGTCTGGCAGGGCGAGCATGTCGGAGGCTTCGATGCTCTTCCAACCGCGGATGCTCGAGCCGTCGAAACCGAGGCCCTCGCTGAAGATCTCTTCGGTCAATTCGCGAATGGGACAACTGAAATGCTGCCAGGTTCCAAACGTGTCGACAAACTTGATGTCGACCATCTTAGCCCCGCTCTTCTTGGCTAACTCTATTACGCTCTTGGGTGTGCTCATTTTAGTCTAATATGCTTTCGTTTATTTTTTGTTTGCCGGTGCCAAGACTGCCGCCTCCCCACCGGCGGACAGTCCCGGCCCGTGCTAAAGTCCTATCTAGAGGTTCCGTGGTAGCCCTCTTCACCGTGCTCGTTAAGATCAAGGCCGGCGTGTTCCACCTCTTCGCTCACTCGCAGTCCAACGGTAGCCTTGGCGATCAGGAGTGCGGCAACAGAGACCACTCCACTCCAGACGATGGTCACCACTACACTTTTAAATTGTGTGAATACCTGGGCTCCCATGCTGTAACCATCGGGAGGGGTGCCGCCAAGTGCCGCGCTGGCGGCCACACCGGTGAGTAGGGCACCGACAACGCCGCCCACACCATGGACACCGAAGACATCCAAGCTGTCGTCGTATCCTAGGGCTCTCTTTACGGTAGTAGCAGCGAAGTAGCAAAAGGCTGAAGCCACCACCCCAATGATCAACGCTCCCATTGGTCCTGCGGTCCCTGAGGCTGGGGTGATAGCTACCAGGCCGGCAACCGCTCCCGTGGCCAGACCGACGGCTGTCGGTTTCCCGCTGCGAATCCATTCCAGAACCATCCATGTGGTGGCTGCTGTGCCGGTCGCTATTTGGGTTACGAGCATTGCCATGCCGGCTGTCCCATTGGCGGCCACAGCACTACCTGCATTGAATCCAAACCATCCAACCCAGAGCATGGACGCTCCAATCACGGTCATGGGCACGTTGTGAGGGGGCAGAGGTTCCTTGCCGAATCCTTTCCGCTTGCCCGACATGATCGCGGCAACAAGTCCTGCAATACCGGCGTTGATATGGACGACGGTTCCTCCCGCAAAATCCAGCACGCCCCAGTCCCAGAACACGGCTCCATCACCAGACCATGCCATGTGGCAAATGGGCAGGTATGAAAATGCGAACCAAAGAAGGGTGAAAATCAACATTGCGCTGAACCGCATACGTTCGGCAAAAGCCCCTACGATTAGGGCTGGAGTAATGATAGCAAAAGTAAGCTGGAAGGTGATGAATACGGCTTCCGGAATAGACATCGTTAGCGAGTCAGGCGTAACCCCTTTCAGGAAGGCCTTGCCGAAACCGCCAATGAAAGAGCTGAGGTTGGTCACTCCTTTGGCCATGGCCGATGTGTCGAATACCAGGCTGTAGCCAAAAACAACCCACAGCACCGTGACAACGCTGGCTAGGGCGAAACATTGCACCAACACGGTTAACACGTTTTTGGAGCGCACCAAGCCGCCGTAAAACAATGCCAGACCAGGTAGCGTCATGAACAACACGAGAACCGTGGCGGTGATCATCCACGCGGTGTCTCCAGTGTTCAGTGTCGGATTGTCGGCCGCGGCTACTGCCTCGGTTCCAGCACTTGCAAGGCTGGTGTCGATGGCGGGCGGGTCAGCCGCTAGCGCCGTGGTGCACAACGCCGCCATCATTGTTGTCAGAAGGATTATCTTTTTCATGGTCAACTCGAAATAGTTGTTATTTTTATGGTTCGTGATGTCGTTGTTATACAGCGCTTTGCCCTTGTTCTTCCGTACGAATTCGAACTGCCTGCTCAATGTTTGAAACGAATACCTTTCCGTCTCCGATCTTGCCTGTCTTGGCGGACTTGGTGATGGCGGTTACCGCCTCTTCCAGCTTGTTGTCAGCTATCACCAGTTCAATTTTGATCTTGGGCAAAAAGTCCACTGTATACTCGCTCCCTCGGTAGATTTCAGTATGCCCTTTCTGGCGCCCGAAACCCTTGACCTCAATGACGGTCATTCCCTCGACTCCCACCTCACCCAAGGCATCTTTTACTTCTTCCAACTTGAAAGGTTTAATAATCGCTTCAATTTTTTTCATAATCTGGTGGAGCCCGTGCTGCCGTGTTTCATGTTGTCCGGATAACAGCGTTCGCTCACTTTTGGTCCGTGGCGACTGCGCACGGAATCCGGTTTGCACCGCTCATAGCAGCGCTGATGCCACCGGTGGACTATACCGTCGACTGTGACAGCAAACCCTTGTGGTTATTGAGCGAAATAGATGTGATAAAAAACCCGCAGCGATTTTGGAGGACCTTGTGCGCTGTTGCTTTTTGCGCATGTTAGAAAAATTGAGCCAGCTCAGGCACTCTCGTGTTTCGGTGGATCCGTCTTTGCCAACGGGTTCTCGGAGGAAACTCAGGGCCATCGCGACCACGATGATTGTCGTGCGTTCCGCCATCCCTATCGTAGTCTGGAGGGCGGACCGATACGGCCAATGCCTTCCCGATTAGTAAGTTATTCTCGCGGGGGGGGTACCTCTATGATCAACGGTGCCATACCTCAGCTGGTGCTGTCTGGGGACTTGTTGAAAACCATTGGCAGCAAGGATAGTTGCTCAAGCCAAATGGGCTAGTTGGGATGGCCGACTGGCCGGCATGCATCGGGAATCGTCTGATCAACGTTCGAGCATGAGTGTTGGCCATGGAGGCCAACACTCAACCGGGAAATCCTGTTTTCCCCTGCGCTAGGGCAAGGCTTCAGCAATCGGTGCCGGGCTGAGTCCCGCCCTTCGCGATTTCTCAAGCAATCTCGGGTATGCGAAACCGTAAATGGTGGGTGCTATAAAACCGATGAGGGGCAGAACAAAGCAGATGGCCATGTTGTGGTAGGTATCGGCCAGATATCCCATTAATGGTGGAGCGATGGCGCCTCCCACGATCGACATGATTTGGGCCGATGCAGCCAATTTGGTTTTCTCGCCCAGATTCCGTAGGCTCATCGCGAAGATGAAAGGGAACATAATGGACATGAACAGCCAGCAGAACGGGAGCACTTTCCAGGAGAAATGCTTAATGTCCGCCATCACGAGCAAGATAATAACGCAATTGGCAATGCCGTATAACGAAAGCAGGATGTGGGGTTTGATCACTTTGGTTATCGCAGCGCCGGTGAAACGGCCGGTGGCATAGAGGATCATGGCGATCGTAATCACATACGCCGCCGTGGCTTCCGGGCTCGCGGCTCCTGTAATCGACCCATACCAAGCGAACAGGGAATCGGTCAGAGTACCCCCAGACGCATCTTTGGTGATTGCGTTCTCGAGAATGTAATTGACGGCAAATGCATTCACGCCAACCTGTGCCGCGATGTAAAGGAACTGGGTTGCCACCCCAAAGATAAAGTGTGGTTGAAGGTTCAGTGGCGCCAGGTGCACCGTGGGATCTTGTCCCGAACTGCCATTTCCATCACCTTCCTCAATAGTCGGCAGTTGGATAAACCAGAAAATCCCGAAGACTACCAGCACCACGCAGCCTAGCACCACGTACGGAATCAGCAATCCACCGAAATCAACGGGGGTCCCCGCTTCGTGACGTTTGCCAAAAATCAACACCCCGCCGATGGTCGGCGCGATAATATAGGCTACCGAATTGAAAGCCTGGGCCACTGATAAACGCGCTGCGGCACCGTCCTTTGGTCCAAGAACCGTCACGTAGGGATTTGCGGCCGTCTCGATGCAAGCCAGACCACTGGACAGAACAAACAAGGCTACCAGAAACGACCCAAATGTCTTAAACCACAGCCCCGCGGGGATGAACAGGAACGCCCCCACAGCCACGACCAAAAGCCCCAGCAAAATGCCTTTCTGGTAACCTATCCTACGGATCAGCAGCGCCGAAGGCAGCGCCAGCAGAAAATACGCGCCAAAAACGGAAGTCTGGATGAATCCCGACTGGGTCTTGCTAACGTGAAGAATGTTTTGGAAGTGCTTGTTTAGCACATCAAGCATCGCGTGGCAAAAGCCCCAAATGAAAAACAGCGAGGCCACCATGATAAACGCGAATAACAAAGCCTGGTTCTTCTTGGATGTTTGTATCATTCGCGCTTAGTTCTACAAACAAACCGTACCGCTCGGCAAGCCTGCTGAATAGAAGCCAGAACGCGCCAGTTCGAAGCGCCCATAACCATACGTGCTTGTCCGCCTACGCCTGTGTTCGCCCCCCCCCCATTTCACGGTTACGCGACAAAGCGGTCAGCGCTATTGACCACGGGTGCTGCGTCATGCAATCTCGCCCCTCGTGAAGATTATACGCCTGCGCCATTTCCTATACACGGCCTGCATACTGCTCTCTGTTGCACTCTGTGGTTGTTCTAGCGTTTTCGAGACTCCCGTTCGCTCCCAGTTCGGCGAGTCCGTCGTTTTCATTGGTGAAGAGCCCGCTACACTGGCGCAAATCCCCTTGTCCGGAACTCCCATGACCGTTCGCAGCACTTATCTTCCGAACAGTCCCCGCGCCCAGAACGACGAATCTGGAACCAAAACCGTCGAATACGTCGAGGGCCGTGATTTTAGCGTCGATCGTCGCGTCGGAAAGCTCCGGCGCCTTCCCGGCTCACGTTTGCCAGATTTCCGCAGTAACGTGCTTTTTGGTAAGTCCAACTTCGATCACTCGCAATTCCCGGGCTTCGGCAACGCGGGTTATTTTGCCTTTGTCGATTACTCATACTCAGAAACCCAACCCTGGCCTGTCCAGTACAATCAAGCCCATCTCCTCCGGGCGACCATGGCGCGGCTGAAATCGGGGCAACCCGTAAAGATTGTGGCCTACGGCGACAGCATTACCGCGGGCGGCGACGCCACAAAACCGGAGTGGATTTTCTGGCAGCGTTGGGCCGATGACCTTCAACGGCGTTACCCGCGGGCCCGCGTCGCTGCCGTCAACGGCGCTACCGGCGGCGACAGTACAGCCCAGGGCCTTCAGCGGCTCCAAGCCAAGGTCCTCGACCAACAGCCCGACCTTGTTCTCGTCGGGTTCGGCATGAACGATCACAATGTCGGCGGTGTTCCTATCCCGCAGTTCGAGGAAAACCTCAAGCAAATCATCACCCGCATCCGGGCTGAGACCGGTGCCGAAATCGTCCTGTTCTCCACCTTCCCGCCAAATCCGCACTGGAAGTATGGCTCTCATCGCATGCCCGAATACGCTGCGGCCACCGCCCGCGTGGCCGGGGAGACCGCCTGCGCCTGCGCCGACGTGTTCAACAACTGGCAATCCCTTGCGGCCCGGAAGAAACCCGAGGATCTCCTCGGCAATAATATCAATCACCCGAACGACTTCGGCCACTGGATGTATTTCGAAATCCTTCGCCACCTGGGTCTTTGACGGGGCTTTTGTGCCGGCGCTAGAGGTGGTTTGACGCTAGTGAAATGGACACTGCCTGGATAAATGCCGATGGTCGGGGCGACATGTTTGCCTCCAGCTCGGTTGCACATGCATGAAATGCTTATGATTCGCTTAATTGCTTTGGACCTGGACCAGACGGTTATTGGCAATGACCTTGAGGTGTCACCGCGGGTCCGACAGGCCATCGCGCAGGCGCGTCGTGGCGGTGCGGTTATAACCATTGCCACTGGCAGGGAAGCCAGACTGGCGGCGCGATTCGCCCGCGAATTGGGAATCACCTCGCCCATAATCTGCGCCCAGGGTGGCTGCATCTATGACCTGACGGCTGAGGAAGTGCTGCACGAAGTTCGCCTCCCGGCGGCCTCCATTCAGAAGATTCTTGAGAGCGCCCGGGCACACGGCTGGAACATCCATTTCGAAACCGCTGACCAGCTCTATTTTCCGAGCGAGTCCAATCACCCGGAGGCTCTTTTCGAACTGCTGCGGTACTCGAACTGGGTTCGCGTTGGCGATTTGCTTCGGGACATGCCCGAATTGCCCTACAAAGTGCTCATCACACTGAATCGGGTTGAGGATCGGGCTCGGGTGCTTGCGGAGATGCGTGACAACCTGGGCGCGGACCTGACGGCTGTGCCGTCTCATCCGCATCTTATTGAAGGTGTTCCTGCCGGCGTAAACAAGGCGCACGGCGTCGGGTGGTTGGCAGGCCACTTGGGCATCGCCCAGCAGGATACTCTCGCCATCGGCGATAGTGAGGCCGACATTCCCATGCTCGAATGGGCTGGTGTGGGCGTGGCCATGGGGAACGCGGCGCCAAGTGTCAAAGCCATCGCGGACTGGATCGCTCCGTCGCTCGAACGGGATGGCGCCGCCGTGGCAATCGAAAAATTTACCGTGGCTATAGGTTGAAACCTGGGCTTGATTCCGGCAACTTGGCGAGTGTGCATGATCACCAACAGCACCTCCTGAAAACCATGCTGCCCCAACATAAAACCAAAATTGTTGCCACAATCGGCCCCGCCTCCGATTCGCCCGCCATGCTGGAAAAACTGATCCGCGCAGGGATGAGCGTTGCGCGGCTGAATTTTTCCCATGGTGATTTCGCCAGTCACCGTGAACGGGTCGCACGTATTCACGCCGCTGAGGCTGCCACAGGCTGTCGCGTGGCGATTATGGCTGATTTGCCCGGACCCAAAATGCGCCTGGGCAAAATTGATCCCGAGCCGATTCAACTGCAGGCCGGCGAACCATTCACGCTGACCACCAGCGAGATTGTGGGGAACTCGCGCCGCGTTGGAACCAGTTTTGGCCGCTTGCCATATGTGGTGAAGCCGGGGGATCGGCTCTTCCTCAATGACGGCTTGGTGCAATTACTCGTTGAAAACTTGGAGGGCGGGGAGGTGCATTGTCGTGTGGCCGTGGGAGGTGAATTGCGCTCCCGCAAAGGCCTCAACCTGCCTGGGATCCGTCTCGGGATTAGCGCCTTTACCGACCACGACCGGGCTTGCCTTAAATTCGCCTTGGAGCAAGGCGTCGACGCGGTGAGCCAGTCGTTTGTCGAGACCGCAGCTGATATTGACGCCGTCCGTAAGGCCTCGGCCGACTTTGGCCGACATCCCTTCATCATAGCGAAGATTGAACGATCCGACGCACTGGATCACATTGATGAAATTATCCAAGCCGCGGATGGCATCATGGTCGCACGTGGAGACCTCGGGGTGGAGGTGCCGATCGAGGAAATCGCGGTCATCCAGAAGCGGTTGGTCGCCAAAGCCAATGCCGCCGGCAAGCCAGTTATCACGGCAACCCAGATGCTTGAGTCCATGACTGCCAGTCGCCTTCCTACACGTGCTGAGGCGACCGATGTGGCCAACGCCGTTCTCGACGGCACAGATTGTGTCATGCTCTCCGGTGAATCAGCCATGGGCCAGTTTCCGGAGGAATCCGTGGCCATGCTGGCACGCATCGCGCGCGTGACCGAGGCTAACCGCCCCTTGGGCAGCTATCCGGTAGTGCTAAAACCGTGGCCGACCACCGCACCGGGCCAACTCGCCGAAACCATTGCCGACCTCGTCCGTCGCGCGGTGGAGACGGTCCCTTGCTCAGCAGTGTTTGTTCCCACGAAAACGGGTGCCACCGCCCGCATGATCTCGCGGTTCAAGGCCCCTATGTGGATCGCTGCTCTATGTAGTGAATTGTCCGTGTGCCAAGCCCTCCAGTTTTCTTATGGGGTTTACCCCGTGTCGGTTGCCGCCGAGCCTGAAGACTGGCGCAATTACGCTTTAGAATGGTTCAACCAGCAGGGAATGGAGGGAAAGTTAGCGATGCTCGTGACCGGTCCTTCCGCCCGCCATCCCTCAGCCAATCATCGCTTGGAGTTTGTCCCTGTTGGTGCTACCCTGCCTTTCATAACTTAACCCCACAATTACAATCCAGGATCGAATCCGGATAGACCCCTCAGGACGCCAATGACTTTGAACCTTAAGAGCCTCGTCAAACGTGCCCGTCGCTTTTCCCTTCCCTATAAGGTGACGGACGGCAAGAAATTCCGGCTCAAGGATTTTGATCCCGGTGACACCGCTCGCCTGAGCGACGAGGATAAACCGCGAGCGAAGGAGGCACTGCGCACGGGGGTGGAATGCCTAGCGCATCTTCAGGACATGCTCTATGCGCAAGACAAGTGGGCCGTGCTGCTTATCTTTCAGGCCATGGACGCTGCTGGCAAGGACGGCGCGATCAAGCATGTAATGTCTGGAATCAACCCCCAGGGCTGTCAAGTGGCGCCCTTTAAGACCCCATCTCCGGAGGAACTGGATCACGATTATCTGTGGCGTTGCCAGCGCCATCTGCCCCAGCGCGGAAATATCGGCATCTTCAATCGTAGCTATTACGAAGAGGTCCTCGTTGTTCGAGTTCATCCGGAATTGCTGCAAAAACAAAAACTGCCACCACAGTTTATTACCAAGAAGATTTGGAACCAGCGTTTCAAGGATATCCGGAGTTTCGAGCGCTATCTTTCGCGTAACGGTGTAATGATCCGAAAGTTCTTTCTCCACCTGTCTAAAGATGAGCAGAAAAAGCGCTTCCTCCAACGGTTGGATAACTCGGAAAAAAACTGGAAATTCTCCGTGGCCGATGCCGTAGAGCGCGGGTTCTGGAAAGACTACATGGCCGCTTACGAGGAGATGATCCGTGAGACAGCTACCCCCGAGGCGCCCTGGTACGTGGTGCCTGCGGACAATAAATGGTTCAGTCGCTTAATCGTGGCGGCTGCCGTGATCGACGCCATCGCCTCGCTGAAGGTCGCTTATCCCGAAGTCGGTAAATCGAAATTGGCGGAGCTGGCGCGTGCGCGGAAAGCTTTGCTGGGCGAATCATAAAAGCACTTGATTATTATCAAATTCGGTGCATTGGTTGATTGTGCAAAATCGTTTTCCAGTGACAAATTCGGCACTTTGGATCAGACCGGCTGCCTTGATCACGGTCGCAGTCCTGTGCTCCGCGTTCCTGACGAGTTGTGCCACGCAGGGACATAAGCGCAGCACTAAGACCGGGCTGCAGTTACAGGCCGTCGGCGATCAAGCCGCCAGGACTTCCCTTCAACTCGAGCAAACCGTTGCGGCGCTTTCCTCCCTCGTTCAGAACCCCCAAGCCGACTTGCGGCCGCAATACAAGTCCTACGATCAGGAACTCTCCCGGCTTGAATCCTCGGCCAGCCGGTTGGCGAAAGCCCGCGTGGACTCCGCCGCGAAGATGAAGACCTTCCTGGCCCACTGGGACAAGGAAATCGCATTGATTCATAACCCGAACATCCGGGCGCTGACCCAGGAGCGAAAAGAGGCGCTTGCGCAGCAATTTGAGGCGGCTCGCCGATCCTACACCAATGCTGAAACTGCTCTAAATCCAATGTTGGCGAACTTCCAGGATCTTCAACGCGTGCTCTCGGTCGATCTCACGCCCACTGGGGTCGCTGTTCTGCAGAATCCGGTGGCGAAGGCTAACGTGGAGCTCGCCACCACCCGGCAGATCCTTGAATCTGTCGCCTTAGAATTTCGTGAGTTGGGCTCCGCAATGACCGCCTTCGAGGAGAGTCAGACGCGGACAGAATTGCAAGAATAAAGGCTGAGGCAGTCGTCGCTTGAAGGGGTGGGCCTGGTCGAGTAGAATCCGCCCCAATGTGGTTGCTTGGCCGGGCTTATTTGATTCTTAGCCTGCTTGTGTTCGGACTTGCCGGACTTAAGGCTGCTGATCCTCCGAACCAGGAGGAGCGTGCATTCGTGGCTATCTCCGAGGCGTTCGGAGCAGGGTTCTGGCAGCGGGTTGATGCCGAAGCTGCCCAGTTCGTCGCCCAATTCACCAATTCGGCGCGCATTCCTGAGGTCATGCTGCTGCAAGGACAGTCGCGGATTCAACTCACCAATTATACCGGGGCGATCGAACTGTTGGCAATCGGACAGACTGCGGCGGGTACACTCACAGACCAATACCAGTTTTGGCTGGCGGAAGCCTACTACCGGAAGGGTGATTTTCAGGCAGCGGCGGATCAATTTGCTCGGCTTGTTCGCGAACAACCCACCTCCTCGCGTCGCCTTGAGGCTGTCATAGCCGAGGCTACCTCCCGCTCGAAAGCAGACCAATGGGATCAAGTCATTGACCTCCTGCAGGCAACCAACGGCTTGTTCCAAGCATCGGCGCAGGCCACGCCTACCAATGGGCTCGTAGTTCGTGGAATGCTCCTCCTGGGCGAATCTCACTTCACCAAGCAGGATTACACTGCGGCGGAGAAGATCTTAAGTCCTCTGATTCAACAAACCCTGCACCCACGGCTTGAGTGGCGACTCCACCACCTACTCTGTCGGCTTTACCTCGCGCAATCACGGCCTGCCGAGGCACTCCAGGCCACCACGAATCTCCTCGCGGTGGCCCCAAAGATTGGTCAGCCCAATCTCACGGCGGATTCCGCAGTGTTTCAGGCCAGTGTCTTCCAGCGATTGGCGCGACTGGAGGATGCCATTCGTTCCTACGAGAGAAACTTGGCGGAGGGCGTCAGCCCAGACTACCAGCAGCAGGCACTACTGAGGATTGCCGAACTCGCTATTGCTCTGAACGACACGCCCCGGGCGGTCGCCACGCTTGAGCGATTCGTTGACCAATGGCCCCAAGCCTCCGGTGCCGACCTCGCCTGGCTGAGCCTTGGCGACCTCCGGTTGAAGCGGCATCTTGAAGCCTCACTCCCAGGAGGTGCCGCCGCCAATGTTGCCAGCACCAATGTCCCGGGCGCGACGAATCTTCTCCAGCAGGCTGCTGTTGCCTTTCAGAACCTGAGCACCAATTTTCCGCAGTCTGCCTACTCGGGGAAGGCCCAATTGAATCTAGGATGGTGCTACTGGCTGGAATCCAGGTGGGCCGAGTCTCGCGCTGCGTTTCAGGCTGCGGTTGAGCGTCTGCCTACTTCAATGGATTTGGCAACTGCCCATTTCAAACTCGCCGATGCGCAATACCAGCTTGGCGACTACACCAATGCGCTCAAGAACTACTCTGTGATCCAGGAGAAGTTTTCTGGAATTTCGGAAGTGCGCACCAACCTTCTGGAACGCTCCTTGTACCAGGTGATCCACGCGGGCCGCGCTGCAGGCCAACTCCCGCCCATCACGAGTGCGCTAGCCACAATTCTCTCTCAGTTCCCCAACGGTTTCTTAGCCGATCGTGCCCTGGTGCTGGCTGGCAGCGAAGTGAGCCGTCGGGGTAATCCGGCTGCGGCACGGGATGTGTTCCTGTGGGTGATGACGAATTCCCCAAGCACGAACCTGCAGCCGCAGCTCCAACTCGCTGTAGCCCGCACCTATGAGCAGGAAACCAATTGGCCGGCAGTGATCGGGCAGTACGACTCCTGGCTCGCGGTTTACACCAACCATCCCGCGCTGCCGCGTGCCCAATACGACTGGGCGAGGGCCAGTGCCCAGGCCGGGAGTGAAACCAACGCCCTCTACGGGTTCACGAACCTGATTCACAGGTTTCCGACGCACGAACTCACCCCCATGGCTCAATGGTGGGAGGCTGATTACTATTTCCGGACCGGGGAATACCTCGAAGCCGAAAAAAAATACCAGCTCCTTTCCCGCAGCACCAACTGGCCAACCTCGCGGCTCACGTTTGAAGCGCAAATGATGGCTGGCCGCGCCGCCATGGCCCGGTTGAGCTGGGAGCAGGCGAAGGACTATTTCCTGGGCCTTTACAATGACACGAACGGCCCCACCACCGACCTGCGTGTGCAGGCTCTTTTCTCTTACGGCGATTATTGGATCAGCCGGGATTCCACGAACAAACTTGCCGATTTTGACGAAGCGATCAGTGTTTTCAACGGCATTCTTACACGGCATCCCACTAACCGGTTGGCGGTGCTCGCACTAGGGAAAGTAGCCAGTTGTTACCTCCAAAAAGCACAGAGCTCCACCGATTTGGAACTGGCTCGCACAAATTTTCTTCAGGTCATTGCGTCTCCCGTAGCCGACGTTGCTGCTCGCTCTATCGCCACCGTCGGGCTTGCGGTAGTCGCCGAGAAACAGGCGCTCGACAAACCTGCGCCCGAGCAAAAGGCCCTGCGTGAAAAAGCCCTGAGCCATTACTTGGACGTCTTCTACAACAAGATTCTCCGGGACGGGGAGGTGCCTGATTTATTCTGGGTTAAGAAGTCCGGTTTGGATGCCGCGGAATTGGCGATCGCGTTGCAGGAATGGTCCAGCGCGATCGGCGTTTACCAGCAACTCCAGTCTCTGCTTCCTCAACTCCGTCCTCGGCTGGAAAAGAATATCGCTCGCGCCCGGGACTTGCAGGCCAGGCAGCCATAAGTTGGGCCTTCGCCTCTCTTGGGTGAAAGGAAGATTCGTTAGGTAAAATCCGGAAGGCGCATTTTTCTTGGCAATTTAGTCAGAATGTTGTATAGTATCTATACAACATATGCTTACTCCCTCTCTCCAACAAGAACGGGCTCAGATCCTCCAACAAATGGCCAGTATCGATTCCATGGTCCGCGGCCACCTGAGCCAACAGACCTACCAACGCAAAAGCGCCGGACGCCTCCTGACCCAAGGCCCTTACCACCTGCTCCAACGTCATGAAAACGGGAAAAACAACTGCCAGCGCATCGGCCCGGAGGAACTGGAGTTCATCTCCCAGGCCGTCGAGGGCCACGCCCGGTTCCAGGAACTAGCCCGCCGTTACGCGGAACTTACCGAGCAAGCCACCTGGGAAGGGCAAACCCCGGAGATTAAAAAAAAGTTCCGTCGGTTCTCTCGGCCTACTTCCCGCAAACCTTCGCGTGTTTGAGCCAACTGGCTGCGGAGGGCCTCAGCGACTTCGCCGCTTTGGAGCGCCAGTTGCTGGCGGCTCTTAAGCACGATGGAGCGCGCTTATTGGAGCAGTTGCTCAACGACCCGGCACTGCGGCAGTCTAAGCCCGAGCTTCGGCCCGGCGAGGAACCTGCCGGTTACCGGAGCAAGGCGGTTCTGGTCAATCTGGGGTGGATGGAGTTGCGCCGCGCCTATCTTTATAACCCCTCGCGCGGCGAAGGCCGGTGTCCGCAGGACAGCGCCTGGGGTTTTGTCGACAGCTACTCGCCCGAAGTGTTGCGGTTGGCTTGCCGGGCGGCAGCTTTAGCTGGCAGCTATGGGGCGGCCAGCCAGGACCTGCTCACCTATGCGGGTCTGGAGATCGATGCCCGCCAAGTGCAGCGCCTGGTCGGCCAGGTGGCTCCGGTGATGAATCGCTGGCGAGAAAGCCAGGGGCCTTCACCGCAAAGGCAGGCCGGTGAGGTGATGTGCGTCGGCACCGACGGTACCGGCGCGCCCATGCGCCGGCGTTATCTGCGGGGGCGCAAAGGCAAGAAAGGAGGCCGAGCGCGCACTCGCGAGGTCAAGGTGGGAACCGTCTTTACCCACCGTAAGCCCACAGAGTCCGATCAGCGCCCGGAGCGCGATTACGGTTCGACCAGCTATCTGGCTGCCATTGTGTCGGCCGATGAGTTCGGCCCCTTGTTGCGCAATGAAGCCCTTCGGCGCGGGATGGGTTCCGCCAAGACCGTGGTCTTCCTGGGTGACGGCGCGGTGTGGGTCTGGAAATTGGCCCGGCTTAATTTCCCCGGAGCTGTCTGCATCCTCGATTACTATCATGCCTGTGAGCATCTGAGCCTTTTATCGGTTGCGCTCTACGGGGAAGGCACCGCCTTGGCCAAACGCCGGTATCGCCTGTGGAAGAAGTGGCTGCTCAAAGACAAGGTGGCGGATATTATCAGCCAAGCCAAAGAAGCCCTCCCGCAAGAGGCCGGCACGCGCAAGCTGGCCAAAGTGCAGATCGGCTAACTGGAAAGGAACCGCACTAAGATGCTCTACCGGACCTTCCGCACGGCGGGCTATTTCATCGGTTCGGGCGTGGTGGAAGCCGGCTGCAAAGTGGTCGTGGGACAGCGACTCAAACAATCAGGCATGCTGTGGTCGCGCAAGGGCGCGGAGCATCTGCTAGCCATTCGTTGCGCTCTGCTGAGTGGTTGGTTCGAGGATTTTTGGAAAGCCTACGCCAAATCGGGCCGGGCATTGGCTTTTGCAGCATGAGATCCCCAGCCTGCAAACGAATTTGCCCTACACCC
>DIXK01000088.1 GCA_002428665.1 Verrucomicrobia subdivision 3 bacterium UBA6082 | reverse complement strand
AATTACTTATGACGCTGTGTATAGCCAGTTTCCCCGCTCGGCAAACACCAGTGCGCGTCCCTCTCTCTTGCAATAAGTCTCATACGTTTCGGATAAGGTGCCCGGCCTCTTGAGGGGCCGGGCACCTCCTTTCCTGGGTTGCGTCTAGAAGGATCCGGCCTCTTCCTCCGGCTGCACCGCTACCACCCACGACCAAAGCAACCCTACCATTTGTGCCATATGGCATCCCCCACCAAAAAAACGCCCCCCCATTCACCATTGGACGTTCGACGTTCTGCGATGGCGCGTTTGCTCAACAGCCGCCCAAACGAAAACCTTCGGCGTCTTAGCGTGAGATTAAAACTCCAAACAACAGGAACTCACGCAAAGACGCGAAGCCGCAAAGATGAACCAGAATTTCATTTCTGCTCAATTCTTGGGCCACCCTGATCAGGGACGGAATGGTGTGCTCAACAGCCGCCCAATCGAAAACCTTCGCGTCTTGGCGTGAGATTAAAACTCCAAACAACAGCATCCGATTTCAGCTTTCAGCTTTCACAATTTCAGCTTTTCCCCAAGGGGCAGACACCCGGACCACGATCCGCAGCGCGGCACTTAATAAGCCAGCCGGTGTCTGACCCCTTGGCCCCCGGCAATGCCGCCTTCCGCTTCCCGCTCTGCGCTTTGCCCTTCGCATCTTTGGTCGCCCCTGGCCCCCGCCGCTGGGCCTCACGCCGGCCCAGACCCGCGCCAAAGGGCTGCGCCCTTTGGATTCCTGCCTTTCCACTGCGTTGGCTTTATCGCTTCGCGCCCTTTCCGCGCGTCGGAAAGGAATTGGTGTTAAAACTCTCAACCCTCAACCATCAACTATTCAGGGCCACCCTTTCGATTCCTCCCTTCCCACCTGCGTGTGGTGGCCGTCCGCGAGGACCGCTCCGCGCGCTGTTCGTTTCCCGAAAGACTTACCGTTCCAGCAATCCCGTCCTCTGCTTACTGAGTAAGCCGAATCCTGTAGAAACGTTGACTGTTGCCCGCAACTGTCTGATCTTCAACTGAAGTGACAGCTCCAACGGCCTGAACAGGTTGTCCCAACATCTGCCACTCCGCATCTTGGAGCCGATCTTTGAATTCGAGTTGATATTTCTTTCCCGGCACCGTTGACCAGGTCAGGATCCGGAGGTCTGGGTCGGCAGCATTCAACTCTAGCAAACGCAGTACTTCTCGCGGGTCCCACGGATCGGTGCCCGCTAGCACTTCGCTCAGATCAGTCGCCCCATCCCCGTCTGTGTCCGCCTTCTCCGCGTCCGTAAGGTGGAGATCTCTTTCATCCACATCGACCAAACCATCGCCGTCAGTGTCAAATACTGCTATCGTCGGCTCGATCAAGATGTCTGCCGCGCCTTCGTTGGCTATCGCCCGTATAACCACCATGTCGTTGCTGGCTGAGGGTCCCCTCGGAATTGTCAGCAAAACTCCGTCTCCCGTAATCGCCCTGGCACCTGCCAGCGCCAGGCGAACGACCCCTGGAGTATTGGTGTTGGCGGCGATCATCAAATTTTGTGCAAGGCCACCTGGCTGAAAAACACCGGGCGGTGGGTTAGTGGGGGAATAGGCGACCACAAGCTCAATGCTGTAGATAGGCACATTCGCTTTTAGCAGAACCCGGTTAACGCTACCTATTCCCAATATCGGGCCGGAGTCTATCGCCAATGGTGAACCTGGGCCGGGTCCATACGCCACCGAGCCCTGGCCAGTGGCGGGCCAATTCCCGGAGACATCCCCAAGAAGGATACCCGTAAAATCCTGCCCGCTTAGATCGGCATTAATCTGAATGTAACTGCGTTCTGCCGGGAGAAAATCCCAGATCTTCCCAGCACCTGAAAATGGCAGGTCAATTAACCCAACAGCATGTTCCAGGATATAGGCGGCGTCCATGGAAGTAACCATGGCGTTGCGGTTCACATCAGCAGCGACTCGTTGGTTCGGGCTCAGCCCGGTAAGTCCGGCTTCGGATTGCAGGACCAGCGACGCATCATAGGCCGAAATGCCCTGTACCTCATCATTCTTGGAGGGCCGCAAAGTGTAACTCCCGGTTTGCAAGTTCGTAAAGCCAAACCCGCCTGCATCGCCCGAGACTGTAGTCAACGTTCCCACGCCAACGATGGAAAGGGCAACATTGGTGAGTGGAGCGCCGTTGAAATGGCGCATCGCGCCGCTGAGCGACCAATACCCATTCACCGTGAACAATCCTGGACTCGTCTGCACCTGGATCGCTCCGTCATTCAGCGATACGCTCAGGAAGCTAAGCGACGTGCTGGCCGGAGGATGCCCAATTACCGAGAACTTCAGGAAAGCCAGCACGCCGTTACCCTCAGCCGCTGTTGCTCCCGCCATCGAAAGCACCACTCGCCCGGCTGTTCCGGCGTTGACGGACAAGGCCCAGCCCGTAACCAGCGGCCCTGTGCGCACGCTGCTTATTCCCAAAACCGACGGATCGAACCCCACCGTAATGCTGGCGGCACGCAAACCCGCCACATCCGCTGCGGTAATTGGCAATTCGAGTTCCGCGCCGAAGTCAGCCGCCACCACGGGCAGTGACAGGGTGGTTCCTGCCGTCACGTAGCGGAATCCGTTCAGCAATGTATGCTCGGAATCATCCGGGTTGAGTAATCTCACATCTACCAGAGCCGGGAAGTGCGGTGGCGTCGTGCATGTCAACTGGTTCGCGCTAAGCACTAGCACGTTGCTCGCCGCAGTCCCCCCGAAAAAGATCTGCGCTCCCGGCTGAAAGCGAACACCCGACACGGAAACCGTCGTTCCTCCAGCCGCCGGCGCTTGATTTGGCGTTACGGCATCCACTTTCGGCTGATCCGAAACCAGGACCATATGTGGGGCCACTGCTGTTCCGCTCGACACCATGCTGATTCCGTCTGTCGCCACGACATAGTACTCCAACCCCGGCGGTTGCACCGCCGAAGAAGGAATCGTCCCCGACCATTCGTTGCCGCTGATGTTCGCCATAGCTAATGCGATGTAATTAGAGTCATCCCCCATGGGTCGATAGTAGACAGCGACGTTGGTGACTCCAACATTGTCCGTCGCCGTCGCAGAAAGTCTCAAGCCGCGGGCCACCGGTGCGGAGGTCACCGGCACATGTTGCAGCACTGGCGGAATCGTATCCCAGGCGGCAGCTGAGGCCACGTTGGAGAAATCGGACTCCTGCAGGTCGGTCTGAACCACTGTGAACTTGTAGAATTTCGGTTGTGCGGGCACCACGTTTGTATCTACAAACGACTCATCCCCTGCCAATATCACCGTTTGGTTCAGGCGCGAGTAAGTGCCGTCAGCCGCATCCGCACCATAGAGGTTGTACCCCGCAAGAAGATCGAAATCACTCTGCTGCCACGTTAGTCGGATGTGGCCCTCACCCCCCGCGGCCTGCAGCGTCATAGCGGCAACCCCCATCGTCTTCACTTGGAATCGCAACCGCCCTACGTCGTAGCCCGATACCAGCCACGAATCATCGGCCGCGACTGCACCAGAGATCCGCATAAGGTGGTAGCCGTCTCCCGTCATGGGGTTCATTGTGAAATTCCCAATCCACGTATTGGCATCCACCCAGCCGTTCCCCACCGGCCGCACTCTGAAATCGGTAAATGGAAAGGCAGGCCCAAACGTCACCATCGGTTGCACGTTCGTGTTCATGCCTCTGTTGAACCGAACCTTGAACTCCGTCGCCCCGCCCCCCAAAAGCGGCACCAACATCGCGTCCTGCGAGTTTATTCTCACGCTCTCAACGTGCGGATAAGTGCTCGCAAAGCCGTTCGTTCGTAATGGCATGAAGTCCACCCGCGGCCCCTTGAACGTGTCTTCGTAGTCGACGATCGCGTAATTCAGCAGGTTGGCGGAAGTCGTTCCCCAGAAGTTCCCGCTCAGGCTCGCGATGTCCCCATAGGCAGTGGTATTCGAGAACGTGTTGAAACGCATCCAGGTAGCCGTGTTGAGTTCCCAGAACTTGCTCAGGAAGGCGTTCCTGAGCAGATCCCCAATCGGATTGCCTCGCACAAAAGCTGCCAGAGATCCGTTCAGCGCCGCTGCGTTTAGCTCCGCTTCCGTTCTCGTCCCTGGCAGATCAAGAATAACCCAATTTATAGTAGAGTAGTTAGGCGCTACGAGCCCAACCACATTGCAGGACCATAGCCCGGAGTCGGGAAAAATCTCGGCCGCCCAGTCCCAGCACGCGGTACCTACAACAGGCGAGGTGGCCCAGTTCAAGTAGCTTACGGGCGTGCCATCGGCCCACCGATACGGGGCATCCACGCTGAACTCCGTCAGACCAATAACATGTCTCTTGGAATAGGACTCATTGATGTCAACCAGGTTCGTGGCCAACAGGGCGTTGAGTTCTGCGTTGGTGATCGACACCACATGCCCCCCAAAAAACTGTGCCACCGCCTCAGCCTGGTCTACATTGCATCTGCCTTGCGGAAGGAATGCGTAGGTGCGCCCGTTGTGATAGAATCCCAACCGCATTCCCAGGGATCCGCCCTCAGGCAAGCCGAAGTCGATCGCCAGTTTTTCTTTTGGTAGCTTGCCGATTTCGTCCGCGTATATCGTCCCTCGCACTTGAAGCGTCAGCGGCTTGTTGTTTTCATTGTCCTGAAGAAACGCACAATCAACGACCGTGGGTGGGCGGTCACTATACACAGCGTCATAAATAAAT
>DIXK01000102.1 GCA_002428665.1 Verrucomicrobia subdivision 3 bacterium UBA6082 | reverse complement strand
CGAGGATGGCAATAATCGCGATCACAACGAGCAACTCGATCAAGGTGAAGGCGCGGGGTTGACGTGGGATTTCGGAGCGTCGTCCGAAAGAAACACAGGCAGGGGTTCTCATAACAACAAACCTAATTTCAGATTGTGAATATACGACTATCGGAAATAACGCACGGAGTCAACACGAGCCGCGTTCAATGACAAGATTCTTTCGCCCGTGCCACAGGCGTGCGGAAGGGGTGCCCGCTGGCGGCCATCCTGGCATTCGTTTCAATGGCCGCGCTCAACCGTTGATACTTGTCGGGGCGGGGTGCGCAGAATCTCCCGCGGGGCCCGAAGGTTCGTCGTCGATCGATGTTTCCCGCTCGAACTTGACGTAAAGGACCGGCAACAGCACCAGGGTCAGAAATGTCGAACTGAGGATGCCCCCGATAACGACGGTCGCCAAGGGACGCTGGACTTCGGCGCCGGGCCCCGTAGCCAGCGCCATGGGCAGGAATCCCAGGCTGGCGACGAAGGCTGTCATCAGCACGGGGCGCAGTCGGGTCATTGCGCCCTGGAAAACCGCGTCAGCGATGGTCGCCCCCTTTTCCCGTAACTCGTTGAAGTAGCTGATGATGACGACGCCGTTGAGGACGGCGACACCACTCAGGGCAATGAAACCGACCGCCGCTGTAATGCTGAAAGGCATGCCCCGCGCCCAGAGCGCCAGGACGCCGCCCGTCGCGGCCAGCGGAATCCCGGTATAGATCAGCAGGGCTTGCCGCATGCTGCCAAAGGCGAGAAAGATCATCAGGAAGATCAGGATGAGGGCGGCCGGAACCACGATAATCAGGCGCAGGCGCGCCTCCTGCAGGTTCTTGAACTGGCCCCCAAATTCCCAGGTGCAACCTTCCGGGAACACCACCGACTGCCGGATGCGAGACTCGGCATCCCGCACAAACCCTTCCACGTCCCGGCCGTCCAGATTAATCATCAGGGCCACCCTTCGCTGACCCTCCTCGCGAACGATGGGATCCACGCTGGGGACGGTGCGGAACTCCGCCACGCGCTCCAGCGGCACCAACCCGTGCTCGCCTACGCGCACCGGCAGCGCCCGAATTTCCTCAAGTCGATGACGCAGATCGCCCGGCAGGCGCACCACGATCTCGTAGCGCCGATTGCCTTCATAAACCATCCCGACGGTTTCTCCCGCCAGCGCCGTAGACACAGCGCGGTTGACATCGGCAGCGTGGAGGTTGTAGCGGCGTAACGCGTCGCGATTGACGTGGATTTCCAGCACCGGCGCGCGGCCTTGGGCTTCAAATTCCACTTCTCCCGCACCCGGCACCTGTTCAAGGATCTCTTTGATCTGGACCGCCAAACCTTCCATGTCATCGTAATCCGTGCCGGTGATCTTCAGAGAGAGGTCCGATCGCACTCCTTCGAGCAATTCGTTGAACCGCATCTCGATGGGTTGGGCGAACAGGAACGATTGATCGGGCAGTTCTTTCTGCACCTCCGCTTCAAGGATGGCCGCCAGCTCGGCCTTGGTCACGGTCTTCCCGTTGATCTTGCGCCACTGCGCGCGCGGCTTATAAAAAATATAGAGATCGTTCTGGCTCGGCGGCATGGGGTCGGTGGCTACCTCACTCGTGCCCAGGCGGCAAAAGACACGTTCGACCTCGGGTATCTTCAACAACAGTTTCTCGGTGGCGATCTCCATCGCCAATGAAGCGTCGAGGCTCATGCTGTTTGTCCGATACACCATCACTGTGTGCGATCCTTCGTCGAGTTTGGGAATAAACTCCGCTCCCAGCCGCAAAAACGCCGCGACCGAAATCGCGATCCAAACCACGGTGCTGATCGCGATCAGCCACGGCTGCTTCAACACCAGGCGCAGCGATGGTTCATACACGAGCTTGATGGCCCGCACCAGGGCGTTGTCTCCCTCGCGCACGTGCCCGGTCAAAAGGTAGGAACAAAGCACCGGCATCAGGGTCAGGGCCAGCACCAACGCCCCACCCAGCGCGAGCATGACCGTGATCGCCATGGGATGAAACATTTTGCCCTCCACACCCGTCAAAGCCAGGATCGGCACATAGACGATCGTGATGATCAGCACGCCAAAGAACATCGGGTTGGCCACTTGCTTGCTCGCCGCCGCTACCGTGTGAATGCGTTCCGCGTTCGTCAGCGACCGGCCCAGGTGCTTCTGGCGTTCACCCAACTGCCGGACGATGTTCTCCACCATGACCACTGCGCCGTCGATGATGAGCCCAAAGTCAATCGCCCCCAGGCTCATCAGGTTGCCCGAGATCCCAAAACGCACCATCCCGGTCAGCGCCCAGAGAAAGGACAGCGGGATCGCGGCGGATACAATCAAGGCGGCCCGCCAGTTGCCCAGCATGAGCAGCAGGACCACCACCACGAAAATCGCCCCTTCAAACAGGTTCTTCTTCACCGTCGCCACCGTCCGGTCCACGAGTTCCGACCGGTCATACTGCGTTCGGATCTCGATCCCGCTCGGCAGTTGCGCCTGGACCTCCCGAAGTCGTTCGCCAAACCGGTGTGCCACGATGCGGCTGTTTTGGCCCGCCAGCATCATCGCAGTGCCGAGAATGGTCTCCTCCCCGTTCTCTGTGGCGGCTCCTGTGCGAAACCGGGACCCCACCGCCACGTCGGCCACGTCGCGCACCAGGATCGGCTTTGCGCCCCCGGCAAACTTGATAGGCAGCCCGGCGATTTCGTCGGTTGTCGATACGCGCCCCACGGTGCGCACGGTCAGTTGCTCTTCGCCATTATTAATAATGCCTCCGCCCGTGTTCTCCACATTTTCAGCAACCACTGCGGCCAGGTCGCTGAATGTCAACCCCGCGCGTTCGAGATCGCGCGGACGCGGTTGCACCACAATCTGCTTCTCGTAACCGCCATTGACATTGATTTCGGCAATGCCGGGGGTGTTGCGCAGCAACGGTTTCACGGTGAACTCGTGAAGCTCCCGCAGTTCGCGCAGTTGATCCGCCAACGCCGCCGGTCGGTTGGTGGCGTCGGGCCCGTAAGCGAGGGTGTAATAAAAAATCTCCCCGAGCCCAGTGCTGATGGGAGCCAACTCGGGGGTCAGCCCGCGGGGCAGGCGGTCCGCCACGGTCTGCAGCCGCTCGGCGACCAACTGCCGCGCTCGGTAAATATCCGTCCGATCCTGAAAGATCAGAGTGACCTGGCTGAGTCCAAATTTGGTCAGCGACCGCATTTCCTGCACGCCTTGAATCCCGGCAAGTTCCATTTCCAGGGGAATGGTGACCGCTTTTTCCGACTCCTCCGGCGCCAGGGCCAGCACCTCGGTGTTGACCTGCACTTGCGGACTCGTGATATCCGGGACGGCATCGATCGGCAGGTTGAATGCGGACCAAACGCCGATGAACAGGGAGACGCCGGCGACGATTAGGAGAAACGCGCGCTGCCGCAACGATGCATCGATCAGGCGGTGGAGCATGGGCTAGGGGCGTTGAGGGGCTTCGGATCGGACCGCCTGCCCGGTGAGTTGTTCGAGGTCCTGTTGATATTCGGCGGCTTCACTCTGACCGGCCAGGAGCGTCTCCAACGCTTCGAGATAGCCATTCTGCATGTCCAGGTAGGTCGCCAGCGGCACCGCTCCGAGCCGGTAATGATGATCCGCGGTTTCCGCCGCTTCGCGAAAATGCCGCACTCCCTCGGGCCGCCATCGCCCTATTTCCTCCAGCTTGGTCTCCAGCGCCAGGTAACGGTCGGTGATTTGCCGCTCCAATGCGCGTGTCGCCGCGCGCAGGGACGCTTCGGCCTGCACCTGGCGCGACTGTTCCACCTCAGTCCCCGCTTTAGCAGTGCCCCAGATCGGTAGCGGCACCGTTACCCCAACCCCGGCGATGCGCTCTTCGTCCGCCGCCTTCTCCGAGGAGTAGAACGGGGCAAGGGTGATGTCCGGGTAACGGTCCTTTTGGGCCAGCTGCACCTTGAAGCCTTGTTGCTCCAGTTCCGCCTGGCGGATGCGCAGCTCAAAATTGTTTCGGTACGCGGCTTCCAGGAGTTCCGGCAACGGCGACGGCTTCGCCGGCACCCGGATCGTTCCCGTAAGCCTGAACGGCGTGGCCGCCGGAACACCCCGAAGTTGGTTGAGCTCCAGCAACGCGGCCTGCCGCTCGCGTTCCGCCTGGCTGGCCCGCCGCTCCAGCGAAAGCGTGGCGGCTTCGATGATCCGTTGCTCCAGCAGCGGCGTCGGACCCGCGGGATCGCGTTGCACCAGGGCTTCGGTGACCGACCGGTAACGCTCGGCCACCTCGCGGGCTGCCGCCGCTTTTTCCTGAGCCGCCAATGCCGCGTGCGCCAGCGTGCGCACCTGGCCGGCCAGCGCCGCGCGAAACTGCGCCAGGCCCAGCTCTGCCAACTCCACCTGCTGGTTGGCAATTGCCTTCCGCAACCCGATCCGTCCGGGAAATTCGATCGTCTGCGACACCGAGACCGACCATGCCAGCCCGTCGCCCAGCACTCCGCTCCGGCCCCGTTCCCACACGCGTTTGCCACCCAGGTCCGCCGAAATCTCCGGGTTCTTCCACTTCCCCGCCGCTCGCCGACCCGCTTTGGCCGCCGCAATCTCCGCCCGGTAAAACTCCGCTTCGGGATTCTTCTCCAGCACTTCTGCCACCAGTTGCTCCACCGACATCCCAGCGGTAACCGCTCCGCCGGCGACCCCGGCGCCAGGCTCGGCTCCGCCCGCTGCCAGGGTGTGTGTCAGCAGGGCGGCCAACGCCCAAAACACCAGTGGACGAATGCCTGCCCGCCGCCATGGGTTCCGCTCCGATATTGTGGGTGTGTGCATAAACTCAGCCTTCGGAATCGAGCCTGATCCGGGTCCAGCCTCGTGCCGTGAATGACGCCACTGACCCGCGGATTTAGTGGATAATTTGTATAAAAGATTTTCTACTCCAATATACAAGAAACAATGCTTCCGGGTCATAGTCGCATGGTCGGCAATCTCCCCGTCCCGGGCAAGAGTTTTGTGCGTTGTGGAATTTTAGTTCAATTTTACTCTGCAATGACGTATTCTTCAGTCATGCATAATCTGACGATCTCGTTGCAGGCGTTGGTGGTTGCGTCGGTCTTCTTCGTGTGGGTGGTTCGCTACGCCAACATCGTCCAGGAATTCAAGCAATACGGGTTGCCCGACTGGTTGCGGGATTTGGTCGGCATTTTGAAGATGACATTCTCGCTGATGTTGTTGATTGGAATTGAGCGCGGAGCCTTTGCGGTGGCGGGTGGCATCGGCATTGCCCTCCTGATGTCCGCCGCTTTTGTCACTCATCTGCGGGTGAAGAACCCGGTGTTCAAGATGCTACCATCGCTCACATTACTCATCTTCTCAGCGGTCATCGCCTGGATCAATTATCGGTTGCTGGCGCCCTGATCAATTCGGATCTCACGGTGTTGTGATATCGGCTGCCGCGCGGGCGGTAGCGCACACGGTCCAGGCAAAGGGTGCTGCCGTCGCGCTCCCCGAAGATGTGCGTGTGATGCCACAGCGTGTAAGGACCCTGCAACGGGATGT
This sequence comes from Verrucomicrobia subdivision 3 bacterium UBA6082, assembly GCA_002428665.1. Lineage (GTDB taxonomy): Bacteria > Verrucomicrobiota > Verrucomicrobiia > Limisphaerales > UBA8199 > UBA6082. The sequence goes on along the minus strand of DIXK01000102.1, from coordinate 3,880 downwards.
CCACGAAGCGATGCGCCCACGAGCTGGTCCAGCGTGTCCGTGGGCAACGGCGCGACCTGTCCAAGGCTGGCGTCCCCTTCGGTCAAGTCCCCCCAGCAGGTCGAGCCATCGAGCATCGCGCTGGGGATAGAGGCCATGCTTGGTGGCGTTCCGTTGCGGCTCGACGGCGCGGTAGCGCGGCTCCCAAATCCGAATACCGTGGGCGCTCAACTCGTTGAGCCGGGCGATCAATTGAACGCGACCCAAAGCTACATTCAAATATTCTACAATATTTATTCAATAGGAGGCGACGCGCCCGCGATTGATCCTATAAATGCCTGAATTGCTGCATTATATGGCCATTTATTCCGCTTCTGAAAAATAATTACACAAACATTGGACAAAGCGACAAAGTTAGACAATAGTTATACAATCTCAACAGCCGGAAATCGGCGGTTGAATCTAAAAAACATAAATACAACACAAAAAATAGAAACATGAAATCAACACGTATTCTCGCCCTTGCTGCCTTCTTAGGCTCAACCCTGATGCTCCCATTGGCCCAGGCGGCCGACAAGCCGGGTGACATAGTGGCGGTTGCCTCCAGTGCAGGCAGTTTCAAAACCCTGGTTGCCGCGGTCAAAGCCGCGGGCTTGGTGGAAACGCTTCAAGGAAAGGGACCGTTCACGGTTTTCGCTCCCACCGATGAAGCCTTCGCCAAGCTGCCCGCAGGCACCGTGGAGTCTCTGCTCAAGCCTGAAAACAAGGAAAAGCTCGTGGCCATCCTGACTTACCACGTCGTGGCCGGGAAGGTCATGGCGGCGGATGTGAAAACCATGAAGGCCAAGACCGTTAACGGTAAGGAACTCAGCATCAAGGTGGAAGGGGGCGCTGTGACGGTGGACAACGCCAAGGTCGTGAAGACGGACGTGGCTGCCAGCAATGGAGTCATTCACGTCATCGACACGGTCGTGTTGCCCAAGTGAGCATTTCACAATGTTAAGGCGGGGGGCTTCCTGCCCTCTTCCTTATCCTTTGGCTTGCTTACTTCACCTCTAAACTAACCGCTGATGTCCTTTCAGAATCAAAGCTTCGTCATATTCGGCGCCACCGGCGGCATCGGCGCCGCTCTGGCACATCAACTGGCCCGGGAGGGCTGTCGCCTCACGCTTGCAGCTCGAGATCAATCCCGTCTCGACTCACTGACAGGCAAACTTAATGTCGAAGGCTGTTCATGCGAGGCGACGAACTCCGAAGCGGTGGACCGTTGTCTCCTCGAGGCCAGCGAAAGATATGGACGTCTGGACGGCGTGGTAAACTGTGTAGGTTCGCTTTTCCTGAAACCCGCCCACGCCACGGGTGACCAGGATTGGCTGAATGTGCTGGCGACGAACCTCACGTCCGCGTTCTACATCCTGCGCTCATCGGCGCGTCTCATGATGCGCAGCGGCGGCGGGTCCATTGTGCTGATGGCTTCTGCGGTGGCGCAGCGGGGCATGATCAATCACGACGCCATCGCGGCGGCCAAAGCCGGCGTCGTGGGCCTCGCCCTCTCTGCGGCGGCGACATACGCCCGCTACAACATCCGGGTCAACTGCGTCGCGCCTGGGCTTACCCGCACCCCACTCACCGCTTCGCTGACCCAGAATGAGCTGACCCTTAAGGCCTCCGCCGCGCTGCATCCGCTGGGCCGTATCGGCGAACCCGACGAAGTGGCCAGTGCCATCCGTTGGTTCCTGTCACCCGAGCAAGCCTGGGTGACCGGCCAAGTGCTGGCTGTCGATGGCGGGCTGAGTTCCCTGCAATCGCGCATGGCTTCCAATCCGTGATTGCGATACGATACCGCCCGTGAAGTCCCATCTTAAAGCGCCGCCGCGGGTTCTGGTCATGGTTCTTGGCGACCAACTGGATAACGACTGTGCATTTAAGAACACCCCGGACAGATTAGACAATGATGCCGGAGCCAGTTAAGGTGACGGCAAACCACGGACATAAACTATGCAACTCAAATTCGATTGGTTGATCGTGCTGGAAAATCTGCGACGTGGAATCATGGTTACCGACACCACGCTGGATGGTCCGTCGGGCCCCCGCATTATTTATGTGAACTCCGCGTGGCTCAAGATGACCGGTTACGGCCGCCACGAACTTGCCGGCACGACCCCGCGCCTCCTGCAAGGCAAACACACGGACCGCGCCGTGGTCAGATCCTTAAAACAGAAGTTGCTGAACCGGGAACTGTTCCACGGCCAGACTTGGAACTACCGCAAGAGCGGCGAGCCGTTCCTCATGAACTGGTACTGCTATTCCATCTACGGCGAGCGGCCCAAACCCATCTACTACGTGGCCGAGCAGGAGGACGTGACGGAAATTGAATCGCTGCGCATGAAACAAAGGTTGCTCGTCAACCCGAATGATGCGGACGCCCTGAGCTTCTTCTCCGTGTTGGATGAGTGGAAGTCGCAGCGGAAAAAGGGCTGAGACTGCGGACCACTTGATGACTCTCACCGCGGACAGATCAGCATGGAAGACGGTTCTCGCCTTGGCAGGATGGTTGCTGCTTTGTTTCAGTGCCGCGTCGCTCGGCGCCGTCTTCATGCCCGGCGATTGGTATCTCACGCTCAAAAAGCCGTCGTGGAATCCGCCCGGCTGGATCTTTGGTCCGGTCTGGACCGCGCTGTACACAATGATGGCGGTCGCCGCGTGGCTGGTTTGGCGTCGCGGCGGATTCGCCGCGCAACGCCTACCGCTCGCTCTGTTCCTCACGCAACTGGGTTTGAACGCCGCGTGGACGCCGCTGTTCTTCGGACTGCGCCGGCCGGGGATCGCCTTCATCGAAATTGTATTACTGTGGCTGGCGATTGCCGCGACGCTCGCCTCCTTCCGACCCGTCAGCCGCGTCGCCGCGTGGCTGCTCGCTCCTTATCTCGCCTGGGTCAGCTTTGCGGCTATGCTTAACTTCGCGCTCTGGCGGCTGAATTCTTGATGTTCTGAGAAGCCCATGACCTCAAACTTAACTCCCTTATTTCGGCACCACGCCGCGCTCGCCTGGATTTGCCTTGCCATCACCATGAAAGCTGACGCCGCATCCGATCGCATCCTCTTCGACTTCCAGGCCACGACCAATTACCCCGCCTGGCAAATCGTCAACGACGACGTGATGGGCGGCGTGTCCACCAGCCGTTTCCAGGTGCTCACCAACGGCGCCCTTTTTAGCGGCGTGGTGTCGGTGGAGAACAACGGTGGGTTTGCGTCCGTGCGCTCGCAACCAGTGCGCGCCGACCTGACCGGATGCGACAGCTTCTGGCTGCGCGTTCGCGGCGATGGCCGGCGTTACAAGTTCTCTGTCCGCACCGAAGCCGGACTGGACACGCCGCTTTACCAGCTCGTGTTCACGACGAAACGCGGCGCATGGGAGGAACATCGGCTGCCCTTCAAAGATTTCGTGCCGACGTTTCGCGGTCGCATCCTGACCGGCATGCCGGCGCTCGATCCGGCGAAAGTCACCTCCGTGGGCTTCCTCATTTCGGATAAGCAGGAAGGACCATTTCAACTGGAGGTCGCCTGGATCAAGGCGGCGCCTCCCCCCGGCGACTGAGCGTAACCATCCTCGCCACCGCCTCCGCCAGCGCTGCCGGCCGGATCACCGTCGCATGATCCTCCCAGCTCAGCACCCAGCGTCGCACCTCATCCAGGCAATCCATCCGCCGCCCCAAAGGGGCAACAACATATCAGCCCAGGGTCAGCGACGAAGGAGCGCCACCCTGGGTAACCCGCCCACAGAAAAAAAATCCCCTCTCCTCGAGGAGAGGGGTAGGGGTGAGGTGGAATTTCATGCGCTCCTTCAGCCTTTGTTGAGTCCCCTTTCAAATCTCAAATCAGTTGTGTTTGGCAAGTGGCA
>DIXK01000046.1 GCA_002428665.1 Verrucomicrobia subdivision 3 bacterium UBA6082 | reverse complement strand
ATTTATTTATGACGCTGTGTATAGCACGGTTTTCACCCTTTTCCCGGACGCCGGCTATCTGCCTGGGATCATGTTTGCTAAACCCGAGTTTCGACGCGTCTATTGGCGTCTCGCGTCCGATATGGTGCGGGGCCCAATGAACGCGTCAGTCAGCGGTGCACGACTCTTTGCCTGGCACCAGGCGTTTCTCGACAATGGCATTGCCGCCGTGGCGCCGAGCGATATGAGCGCCTGGATCACGACACGAAGGATTGCGTTCTCCCAGGAGCTGGCTGCGGTGACGAATGTTGCTTTCGAGGTTTCGACTCCCAACCTCGTCACGAATAGGACTCCATTGGCCGTCCAGGGCAGAGCGCCGATCGCGGTGACCGCCATCGAGATCAACGGTCAGGCGCATGCGATTAAGTGGGTGGGTGAAACGACCTGGCAAATCCGCGTCGCGCTCGCCGCCGGAGCGAATGGCCTCACCTTCCGCGCCCTCGATGAGCTGGGCGCTGTTGTCGGGACGGACACCCTGACAGTCAACTATACCGGCCAGAACGTCTCACTCGACGGCAAGCTTGTGATCAGCGAGATCATGTATCATCCAGCGGCGCCGTCTTCGAGCTTTGTCGAAATCCACAATCTTTCCCCCACGGAAACCCTGCCGCTGGGGGGACTTCGCGTGGACGGGGTCGATGTCACCATCGAAGACGGGCACTTCATTGGGCCGGGAGGTTACGCGGTCGTGGCAGGTAGTCTGCCGGGGTATCAATCGAGCTACGGAAACGCGGAGGTGGTGGTTGGCGAGTTTGGCGGCAAGTTGGATAATGGCGGCGAAACGCTGAGTTTGGAGATAAACCAAGGCACGAATCGGATCGTTCTGGACCAGGTGACGTACAGCGACGATGCGCCATGGCCGGCTGCCGCAGATGGTGGCGGCGCATCGCTACAATTGATTGATCCCGGCCAGGACAATGCGCGGGTGGCCAACTGGGCCGCTGTGTCCACCAACACCCCGGTGCCCCCAGCCTGGCACTATGTGGTTGCCACGGGCACGGCTACCAGTTCTTCCTTGTATATGTACCTTCAAGCCGCCGGAGACGTGTACCTCGATGACATCAAACTGGTGGCAGGCCAGGTGGCGGAAGCGGGACCGTCGTTACTGGCCAACGGCGATTTCGAAGCCGCCTTTCCCGGGCCCTGGGGCGTGTCGGCAAATCATGCCGCTTCCGGACTGAGTTCGAGTGTCAAGCACGCTGGCGAGAACAGTCTGCATTTGGTTGCCACCAGCGGTGGCAGCTCCCGTAGTTCGTCCGTGTACCAGGACCTCACACCGGCCTTGATAACCGGCCAGCCCTATACTCTGAGCTACTGGTACCGGTCGGGTACCAATGGTGGTACGCTGACGCTCAGGCTTTCCGGCAGTGGCATTGCCAGCACGGTCACTGTGGCCCCGGAGGATAGCACCTTCAGTGGCACAGCCACTCCCGGCGCCGGCAACGCCGTCCAGCGCCTGCTCCCACTCTTTCCGCCGCTTTGGCTCAACGAAGTTCAGCCGGAGAACCTCTCCGGTCCCGTCGATAGCGCTGGACACCGCCATCCCTGGGTCGAACTCTACAACGCTGGCTCCTCCAACGTGTCGCTGGGCAACATGGTGCTCAGCGACGATTATGCCTCACTGGCCAAGTGGGCATTTCCTTCGAACACGGTCATCCAGCCGGGGCAATTCCTGGTGGTCTGGTGCAGTGGTGACACGAACGAAACCAGCGGCACGGAACTGCACGCCAGTTTTCCACTCGGTGCGGGCACGGGCTCGGTCGTGCTCTCCCGTTGGCTGGACGATGGCACGCTTCAGGTCCTCGATTACTTGAATTACTCTGGGCTACTGGCGAACCGGTCCTACGGTGATGTGCCCGACGGCCAGCCCTTCACGCGCCAGACCATGTTTTATGTGACGCCCGGGGGCACGAACGATGCAACCGAGCCTCCAATCCGGCTCTTCATTAATGAATGGATGGCGAGCAATACGCACACGTTGCCCAATCCGGTTGGCGGCGCCTTCGATGACTGGTTCGAGTTGTATAATCCGAATGCGTTCCCGGTCGACTTGACCGGGTGGTCGCTGGCGAACTCTTACACGAACGTGATGCAAAACGTGATCCCCAGCGGCTATTTCGTGCCCGCTTTGGGCTACGCGCTTGTCTGGGCCGATGACCAGCCCAGCCGCAACTCCCCGAGCCATCCGGATCTGCATATCAACTTCAAACTCAGCCGCGACGGCGAGACGATTGCGTTATTCGCGCCGGATGGCCGGCTAGTGGACAGCGTGACCTTTGGCCCTCAGACCAGCGACGTCAGCCAGGGCCGGTATCCTGCAGGCGGTGCCAATATTTACCCGTTAAGCGCCGCTACCCCGGGTACATTGAATTACCTGGTCCCACCCGCGCCCTCATTCTACGCCATCGAGACGGCAGGGACCCAGATCACTCTCACCTACGGAACCACACCTGGTTTTACATACCACTGTGAATACCGCGACCAACTCGATGATTCCGACTGGATCTCGCTCACGCCGCCGCTCATGGCAACCAACACGACCATCAAAGTAGTTGATTCTGTCGTCAGCCGCCCGCAACGCTTCTACCGTATTGTCGTCGACCCATAGGGAGCTGGGGAAGAACTCGAGGAGGCGGCCGATATCGAAACTGATTCTGCTGAAAAACCTCCAGTTACTTTTTGAGTCCCTTGGCCGGTGAAGGGGCCTCCAGGCGCACCAGGCGCATATCCGAACGACCCAGCAACTGCCAGCGGATGCGCTCGCCCGCCTGAATATCCAGAGCGCCGGCCAAGGGCATGGGGATATTTACAAAGAGCCTGGCGGCGCGTCCCTGGGGGGAGTGAATCACCCGCACCTTCATCTCGTATTCAGCTTGCATAATATAGTGAGCTAACCCGCCAAGTAGCCATGTTTATCCTCCGCACCTCAGCCGCATCATCATCCTTAGCCCGACTTAGCGGATTCGGGCACGGTTAATTTTTTTTGTTCGTCGAAGTTGCTGATTTGCAGGCGGGCTACTCTCAAAAAGGTTCGAAAGTGGCTGTAGTGAAGATCTAGCCTATTCCCCTGCTCAAGGCGATGTGCATAATCGTGTGTGGTTATGTTTTTGCGCTACAGCGCCGCGCATTTTATTGGCGGCATCCCAGAGTTGGGTTTCCAGGGACCGGGCGGCGTTGTGGTTATGGGCAGGGGATTTCTTCGGGGATCGGGCCATAGGGGTCCTGGCGAGGCGGGAAGTGGCTTAAGGTCGCATCCATTCCAATGGTTTCCTTATGAGAGGGTTAGCTTGCGGATGTGTGCGGGAAAAGCGAGGAAAAAGATTTGTTGGGTCAAGTCCTGAAATGAATTTGGTACTTCGGGAACTCTGTTAGTGTTGTTCTGGTTTCCTTCCCCCCTCTCACAGCGCGCAGTGGAGGTGAGCGTAG
>DIXK01000017.1 GCA_002428665.1 Verrucomicrobia subdivision 3 bacterium UBA6082 | reverse complement strand
AGCGTAGCCGAGAAGTTCAGCATGGTAATCGGTAGCGGGCGCACCCGTACCTTGAAATCAGCGTCCTGATAGATAAATCCAGAACCGCTGGCCTGAACGGTCAGAGAAAAATTGGTCTGACCGGGATTAGGAAGTATTATGGCACTCGAGGACTGTCGTTGGATTGTCGCACCACCATCCGCGCCATAGGTTAGGGGAGCAGCCGGCGGAATCACCCCCTGGCCTAGAGTCATCACTGGGGCTCCAGTGGTTTGCTCAAGGGAAACCTCCAGCGCGGGAATTCCCGCAGGCACATTGAAAGTCCATAGCTCACATTCGCCTCCGGAAAGTGAGGCTTGGCCGAGCAGGTCCGTCCCGCCCACACTTCCGAGCCCGATCGGGGGGTTACTTCCCTCACTCCAAAGATCAAAGGACGAACTACCGGTTCCGATGCGGCTCACCGCATTACTCGGGTTGATGCCTTCGCTTACAACACCTAGGTAATAGACGCCGGGAGTCAGAAACAAATCCTTGCCGTCAACGAACGGGAGTGCCATCAGATGCTCGCTGCCAGTTTTCTGCATTTTCTTGCCACCGTTGTTGCGGGAGAGAAGGTTTGTGCTCAGCGCGCCGATGTTCGGCAAGTAATCTCTTTGTGCCAGGAGCAAGCCATCGCCTGCACCGAGCCAAAGTGCCACCTTCCACGCCGGAACACCCGCAGGGACCTGGACGCGATACCAAGCTGCCTCACGTGCGGCCAACGATTGCCCCGCGATGCCCCCGGAGAATGAAAGCTCGTTCACCGGTACACTGAATCCGGTGCCGATTCCCCGACTCACAATCGTGTACGAAGCGGGGTTTGTCCGGCTGGTGTTGGTAATCCCCACGTAATAAATGCCAGGTTCCAGCGGATTTCCCATCCCAACTTGAAATACTCGGCCAGTGACAGAGGTGCCGTTGGCGTCGTTCAAACCTGTCCAGTCAAGTGAAGGTGCAAGTTGATAACCTGCCGGCCAATTGGTTCTCGAAAACAGCTCATTCCTAGAGGTCAAATTGAGGGGGGCTTTATCGCGGCAAATTACCATCCGCGGGGAGCCTCCACTGACCTCAACGAGCCTGAGATCCCAACCAACCGCGTTGGTAGGCACGTGGACAACAAACATCTTCCACAAATCTTGATGCTCCTGGATCGGGACGCTGCCACCGTCGAATGAGAGAAACTGTGCTGGCGGTTCAGCGTGGATCCGCATCGTGTAATCAAGTGACGGCCAGTTTGTCGACGTCGAGTTTGCGAGCAATGTCACCCGGTAGACTCCAGACGTTGGATTGTTGATGGATACACGCTCGGTGCCTTGCCAGAATCCTTTGTAGCCTCCATCCTGCCCATAGGCGGAGAGGTCCAGCGGCGTTTTCTCATCGCTCCTCAGTCCCAACAATGGATTTCCACTAAAGTCTTCGAGGCTGACGGTAAGGCCGAGGGCGTTGGTGACACTCAAGGTGAATTCGTACGCTGCACTCTCTCCGCCAGCCAAGGTATTGGTCACCAGAACGTCAATTGGCCCGGGGGTCAGGAACCCGAGGTTCTTTATTTGACTCGGCAAATCACTCGTCAAGGTGAACGTGCTTCCGCCGCCTCCAATCATGTTCGCTGCGGGCAGTGGCGACCGGCCTTCGCCGATAACAGCGACATAATAGTCGCCGGGAAGAACGAAGGGAGTTGTTCCCGCTTCGCCCAAGAGCAAGTGCTCATCGCCGATTCGTTGAACCTTGTGTCCTCCACCTGCGGCGGATGCGAGCATGTTAGTTGCGGCAAGCACATTGGGAATCGCGTCCTTGCGGACGACCAACAATCCTTCCCCGTCCATGCAGGCGAGGCGCAATTTCCACAAAGGGGTGTTGGTTTCGACTTTCAGAGAATAATAGGCTGCTTCGCGCGGTGACAAATTCGTCACACCGTGAGAAGTGGTGCCGGCTCCCAGGGATCGTACCGGGATCATGTAATTCGTGCCAATCCCGCGACTGATAAGTGTATAGGACAAGAGCTCGGCGCTTCCAGGCGCGCTGCTAATTCCAATAACATATGGTCCAGGTTCGAGCGGACTTCCCATCCCGGCTGCGAAGATCGTCCCGGTTGTGTCCACCAAGTTCGTTTCGTACCGCCGCCCTGTCCAATCCACTGCCGGAACTGCTTGTGCACCAGCGGGCCATTGCGTCGCCGCACCCCAATTCCAGACTGTGCCATTGGCGAGCCGGGAAGTAAGGTCTGAGGGAAAACCGGCGCGACAGATAACCATCTTGGGAATGCCTGAGTTGATGTTCGTCAGCCGCAGGTCCCAGCCGAGCGAGTTGGTTGGAACATCCGTGAAGAAATAGCGCCACGTCCCCGAGAGATGTCCCTGGACCACCTTCTTTCCACCATCGAACGCGATATAGTTCGTGGGGTCCACATAGTGATCGATGTACAAGGTGTACGACGCGTCGGGGTACGATCCGGACACGCTTGACGCGTGAACGAGCAGACTGTAACTGCTGCCGTCAGGTGCGGGCTGAAGGTTGATGATGTTCGTCGTGGTCAGCCAATCTTCAGTCCAACCACCTTGCACGCCGTAAGGGTCTTTGCTGCGGGGCAATGACGTGTCAGCGCGGAGTGTGAGGCTTGGATTTCCAACACGATTCAGGAGTCTTACCAGATAACCCCACGGGTTGTACGCCAAGTTGAACTGGTAAGCCGCAACGGAACCACCGGAATGACTAACGTTTGTCCAGACGTAAGAAACCTGGCCTAGCTGTGCGATGGGCAGAGTTCCAATGCTATAGAGTACGTAATCACAAGTATTCGACCCGATACGGGTGCTCACAGGAGAAACGCCCTCACTAACCACCGCGAGATAGTAGGTGCCGGCTGGCACCTCAAAGCTCGACTGGGCTGACAGCAGTGCGAAATGCTCATCGCCCGATTTTTGCAGCTTGCACCCTTGGATATTAGTAATCGAGACTGACACTGCCGCCCCAAAGTTGGGCACCCCCCCCCTTCGCAATACCATCATTGCCTCACCATTGGTGACGGCGAGCCGTAGTTGCCAACTTGGGGTGTTGGTTGGCACCTCTAACTGGTAGAATATCGGTTCCCGAGGAGGTAGCGCAGACCGGTTTGTCCCACCTCCGGCGAAGTTCAGCGGATGCACTGGAATTGCAAGGTTCGTTCCAATACCACGGCTAACTAAAGTGTAGGCGAGTCTGGAGGCACTTCCAGGACTCCCCCCGCTAGCAATCCCAACAATGTAGGTTCCCGGTTCGAGCGGGTTACCCATGCCACTGGTGAAGATGCGGCCCGTTTCGTTTGTGCCATTCGCCGACAGAGTATACCCCGTCCAATCCTTGTCTGGCGCAAGTTGGTTGCCGGTGGGCCAATTCGTGCTGGCATACGGAGACCAGGACGCACCTACGGCAGTGCGCGTTGAAAGGTTGAACGGCACCTGATCGCGACAAATCACGATCTTCGGATCTCCAGCCAAGACGTTAGTCAGACGAAGGTCCCACCCCAGGACTCCGGCAGGCAGCGTCACCTTAAAGTAACGCCACCCATCTGGGAACTGGTTCGTCACATTGACAACCCCGGCATCGAAAGCGAGCGGTTCCATGGGCTGGGCCGAGACATCCAAAGTGTACGTGGCATTGGAATAGGAACCGGAGGTCGCCGCAGCCTGGATCAGCAGCGTGTAAACACCCGGATCTGGATTCGGAATGCGGATCACTTTGTCGTTCGACCAGATGGCTGGCCAGCCGCCGAAGTACCCATAGGTGTCCGGCGGGCTTGCCGCTCGATCGTCATTGCGCAAAACCATCCGTGGATTGCCGGTTCGATCCAGCAACCTCACCTCAACTACGGGCGTGTTCGTTGGCACGGTGAATCTGAAGCCGCGGATCTCGCCACCTTCCTGGTCTTGTGGGGACTGAAGATGTGTCATACCCAGAAGATCCACCGCCCCGAGTTCAGTCAAAAGCAGTGGACCCTCGCTGCTCAGCGTAAAGCTCGAAACGTTTGAGCCAGATCGAGTCCCAGAGGGGTTGACGCCTTGTCCCACCATGCCCAGATAATAAACCCCTGCAGATACGTTCGTCTCCGGAGACTTTGAGAGCAGCGCATAATGCTCGTTGCCAAGTTTTTCCAGTTCGCAACCACCGATGCCGGTCAAGGTGGTCCGGGCTGCCCCGTAGTTAGGCAAACCACCGCGGCGCAGCACGAGCAGACCCTCCCCGGAATCCATGGCCAATTTCAGTTTCCAGCTGACTGCGTTCGTAGGAACCGTGACCCGGTGCCAGCGCGTTTCATGGGGGTGGACAGAAGTCCCGGCGACCGCGCCGAGGAAGTCCAGATCAACAAAGGAACCGGTCTCAAAAAACCCTCGTATCAGCAAGGAGTAGTTCATAAGATTGGTGTTGGCGGCACCGTTCACCACGCCGATGTAGTAAGAGCCGGATTCCAGCGGATTACCTCGTCCCGCAAAAAAGAACCTTCCGGCTTCACTCGTTCCCGCTGCATCGGTGAGGAAACCTGTCCAGTCCGTGTTATGGTGCACCTGTGCTCCTACCGGCCAATTCGTCGAGGTGTTGGGATTCCATGTGTTGCTGTTCACCAGTACGCTCCGCAGGTCTACGGGCAACATTCCGCGTGCCACCACGACTCTCGGGTCACCCGAACCACTGTTCATCACTCGAACTTCCAACCCCAGCGCATTGGTTGGCACGTCCACCTGCCAATAGCGCACCATCCCAGCTTGCTGACCACTCACGGTGTTCGTGATCATTACAGGGTTCAGCGGTACGATCGGACGTGGGATCTCTCGGCCCTCCAGCACAAATGGCCCCAGTGCCTGATTCGTGTTGTTTATTCCCACGTACCACACGTCCGCCGCATGTCGCGGTCGCTGCAGAAAGCCCTTCGTCGACGAGGCATCGACGTGAGTGGTAATTGTCGTTTTATTGAAATTCGTGCTCACACTCCACCTTCCCGGCAAGTGGCTTCGTCGAACGGTGATCTCCGTGTTCGGCAAGTAATTGCCTAGCAGCAACTCCCATCCGAGCGCGTCAAGTTGCTGGTCGAAATCAGAAAGCCGATAAAAACGCCAACCCTGCCGTCCCGGCAGGTCGTTCGTAACGGCAAAGGTATAATCCACCGCCGTCACCAGCGGCCGGGTGTTCGTGAGCACGGCTGTGAAGGGAGGCTTACCATAGATGGTAATGTAATAGGACCCGTCCGTAAGCGTGGGTGGAACCAAAGTGAGAGTCTCAAAAGCGGCGTTCGTTCGCTGGGAAAACCCCGTGTTAAAATGTTCGCTTGCCACGGCAGAATGGCGCACTGCGAAGCCGGGGTTCCCAGTGCTTGAGGCGAGGTCCAACTGCCAGCCGATCTGTTCGGGTGGAACCGCCACGCGATAGGTCAAGTAGCCCTGGTTCGTCGCGACCACGTTGGTGCTGCTGTCAAACGCCAACTCGTAAACCGGTTGTTGCCGAGAATCCAGTGTGAAGGTCTCCCCAGGGGTTCCGCTGATGGTCACGAAATACTCTGCTCCGGGCTCGAGATAAGGTGGTACCACCAAGGCATGTCCGGACTGGCGAAAATTGTAGTAGCTGGCTGAATAACTGTGAGCGGCTTTGCCGTGCCGGACGTAAAGGTCGTTCGTTAGGAGGCCCAGGTCCAAGCGCCAGGCAATCGTGCCGGAATCGATGGTCGTTCGGTAAAAGTTCAATCCCTCAGGCGCGATAACCGAATTAGTGCCCCCGCGGTTATCCGTGCCAGGTGTCGCAAGCGGTGTCACGAACAGGTTGCCTGAATAGACTGACCATTCAGCTCCAGGCATAGCCGTGATCATCGCATAATAAACCTGGCCGGGAGTGTACTGCCCCGTTTGAACCAGCGCCACCCCGTCCGAGCCTGGACGAGCGGAAACATGGTCAGCAGTCGTCGACGTAGGCAGACTTGTTCTCCTTAGGCGGAGGTCTGCTTCCCCAGTTTGGACATTCAATCGGGTTCGCCAGACTCCAGACTCCGCCGTCTGGGTAATTACCTTGAAGTAATAGTCGCCTCCCAGGGTGCTCCGGTTGGTGAAGGCATTGGCGGGTTCGGCGGTTGTTCCCGGTTCCCACGCCAACTCCACGATCGAAGCAAGTTCAGCACTGAGAGTATAGGTCGTGGCTCCAGCGGGCGAAGCGGGCAGTGAGACCGAAACAAAATACGTGTGGTTGGTTGCCTCTGACGCATCGAAGAATAGGGTATCCAGCGGACGATCCAAACTCCGCTTTAAGTAGCCGGTCGCTGTCGGTACCACACCGCGCTGGATACGAAGGTCGGGGTCGGGATATCCCGATGGAGCGGACAGAACCACTCGCCAGCCAGGCAAATTTGTCGGCACATCGATCCGAAAATAGTGCGTAACATTATTGGTCAAAGTTCCCGTCGTGGAAAACTCAACCGCCTTCGTGATAGGCATCGTCACCAACCTGGCATCGGGTCGGTTTGTACTCAGGGTCACAGAGAACGCATGCTCCATTGAATTAGTCGGTGTCTGAACCCAAAGACTGTAGTTAGCCTCGCTCGCGAGTTCAGGGAGTTCCAGATTCAGGCTGTTATTGACCGCATTCAGCCGCGCCGCAAAGTCGTGGTTGAACGTGGAGGCGATAGCCTCTCGCTTGAGGTAAAGGTGGGAGAACACACTGGAGGTGTTGGATACAACCAAAGATAAATTGGTGACGCCCGCTGGAACATAGAATGTGAAGCCCGACCCCGTGCCAGGTTGGTTGGTTCCAACAAACACCTGAGCCCTTGAGGACTGCTGCTGGAGAAGAAGTATTGCGACCGCCATTGCTGCCGCGATCCGGAACGGTATTGCCTTGGTCATAGTTCTGAGAATTGTGAAGTGATTCCTGAATCTTCTTGCCGCCAGCAGGATCCCTTTGAAGTGTAAGACTCAACCGAGCCTGTTTTGCTGTCGGTCAATCATCATAGTTTCCCGCCAACTTCCTGATGTCCTTTCGAAAGACGAACCCAACCCGTACCTTGTTTTTCTCTGCCCGTTTGCTTGAGCTCCACCCGAGCAGAAAACAATTGTCAGGGGCACCGTATTACAAAGTATTAAGAAAAGTAAAGAAGATTTTCTGGGTAACGTCTTGCACAGGAGTCAACTGTGGTTGCCACGGGCCCCGCACGATTAAGGCAGCTCAGCATCTTAATCAGAAAAACCACCTATGTCAGGGTCACGGCTCTGCTGGTATGACCAGGCGATAGAATGCGGCTGGACTTGTGGTGGGGACTGGAAGAGTCACGGTCCGGTTGGTGGGGGCGGCTGGGATATCCGCAAGGGGCAGCCATTGCGCGTCGCCCAGCACTTCCTGATACAGCACGGTGTAAGTGCGGTTCGACACAGCGAAGAACTCCAGGCTGCCGGAGGTGGGTCCGGCCAGGAACTCCAACCGCAGGGAACTCTCGGCCGAGAGGGGATGCGTGCCCGCACGGTATTCCTGCCAATTGGTCATGCCGTCCCCGTCGGGATCCTGGTCCGCATCCGCGACGAATGGATCCGTGCCATTCTGGATTTCCCAGAGGTCCGGCAGGGAGTCGTTGTCGGTATCGGCTTCACCGAGTAGACGGCCGGGGGTGGGAGTGGTGGCGATCCATGCGGCCGGGCTGTTCCCATAGTCCAAGCTGCGCCGTTGCAGCGAGAGCCCGCTGCCATCGGCCTCTGCCGGCCACGGGGCGCGGTCGTTGTAACGAACCTCTTCCACCGTGACGTAGGGCACGACCCCAGCCGTGTCCGGCGTGTCGGGAGCCTGCAGTTCCAGCCGCTCGCCGCTATCCTGAAGCACTCCTCCGAAGGGCCCCAACACCGGCACTTCCTCCGGCACCGAGTAGATGGCGCGGAACACGGCAGGATCGGCGGCGGTAATGAGCATCAAGCCGTGCCCAGCGATCGTGGTGTCTGGCGGGAAGGTGAAGCCCGCCCCCGCCAGCTTCCAGCCGTTGGTAGGGCGCATCGCATCGCACAACAACACCGATTCCGCGGTGAGGTTCAGAAATTCGACAAACTCAGGTTCACCGGAGGCGGGATGATAATGAATTTCGTTGATGATGACCGGCCCGATGCGCGGCCCGGCGTTGCTTTGGCCAATCGAGAGGGCGGTTTGCAGTGGAAAGAATTCCTCTCCGACCTCATTGACCCAGCGCCCGAAACTCGTCGCATTAAACGAAGCGCCAAACTCGACTCCGTGGCTGTATCCGGTCAGATTCCCTGCCGCGTCCGCGGAGAACAGGTAGGCGGCGTCGCCCATGGAGCCGAGCGCGAAACTCGTTGCCGCGCCGGGCACCGCATTGAAACCGCTCGCGTCGAACGCCTGGTAGCCTCCACCAGGGATGATAGTTGGCGACGGGATCTTGAACTTCGCCGGGTTGCTCGGATCATCGGTCAACCACCAGTTACTGACATCGATCGGGGCGTCACCGGTGTTGTGGAGTTCGATGGCGTCCAACAGCGGAGGGTCGGTGTGGGCGAGCACTTCGTTGATCACAATGGAAGGCTCGGGAGATGGGGGATCATCGGCGCCGGGAGAGCCGCCGGGCTGGCTGCTGGCTCGCCAGTTGGCCCCGTTATCCGGCGCCTGGCTTTGGCCGGGATAGCGCGGCACGAGCGAGAAGCCGAAGCCATCAGGAGCGACGGGCCACGGTGTGCGGTTTTGGTAAGTCACAGAAAACACCGTGCTACCGGAGGGATGCGCCAGCGTGAGCATTTCCCCTGCGTTATCCAGTTTTCCGGTGAACAGGCCGCCGATGGCCACGCCCGGGTATCGCGCGGCAAAGGCGCCCTCATCCCGGGCCAGCACGAGGAACTGGCCGGGCGCCAGGTAGGTCCCGTTGGTCAACGTGAGAGTAATGCCCTGGTTGAACATCAGGCCGGAGAGGTTCAGGGAATTCGTGCCCGCATTCTTGAGCTCCAGGAATTCGAAAGCGTCGCTGTTGGTTAACCCGGCGCCGGGCGGGCGATACATGATCTCGGTGAGCATGAGACGGCTCAGGTCCTGCGGCGGGTAATAGGCGTTTTCCGCCAGGGCGCTCCAGACGCCGCTGCTGAGTACTCGAGCCCGCACCAGGGTGGCGGTATTGAAAGGGATCGGCCCGTCGTAAGCGCGTGCGCCCGGACCCACTGCGCCCGTGAAGGTGACCCGCGGATCTGAGCCGTCGGTGGTATAATAGATCACCCCGGAAGCGTTGATATGGCTGAGCGTGAGCTCAAAGCCGTCGGGGACCGCCCCGCCCGCATGGCTGAAGTCCGGAGCCCGCACGGCCGGGTACAGGTTGTTGGCCCGGAACCGATCTGCATACTGGGTATTGAGCACCGGCAAAAAGGCGTAGAGCGCCTGCATTTCTGGGACCCACCACTCATCGCGCGTGAACGTGACACCGGTGCCGGGGTTGGCTCCGATAGTATACTTTCGCGCGTCCCCCCAACGCGCGGATTCGGGGACGAGTGCGTCATGAATGAGCGCGCCCAGGGCTTCAAAGCGGGCGATGTTGTTGCTGGCGCTCAAGGCGCCGGTATTGAACAAGTGCTTGTGGACGCGATCGCCAAACAGGCGCCGGAACTCGGGAAAGTTCCGCATCTTCGAGTAAATTCGCGCGGGGGTGTTGGTATTGCTGACGCTGACCTTGTCCCGACGCACGTAGCGGTCCATGGCGATTTCCTGGTCCCAGGCCAGGAAAGTCCAGCGCGTGGCCGGCAGGCTGTTGGTCGCCCGGCGATGAACTGCATACCAGTTGTGATGCGGCCAATCCTCCGCTTCAATGAAGATGTGGAGGAGCATGTAATCTGCCAGGTTTTCCAGGTCCACCATCGTAGCGATCTGTTCATAGGCCGAGGGCGTAGCGGCGGTGGTTTCCACAAAGCTCATCATCTGGTCCCAATCCACCCGGTTTCCGTCCCGCACCTCGATCACGTTATACAGCTCGTCGCCGGCGATCACATCCCAGTCTTCCTCCCGGCCCCCAAAGTGCGATGACGCAAACGAGGAATCGATGCGCTCCGAAGGATTATAAAACCCCCAATACAAGCCATTCACAAACAGGTGCACATAGTCGGAACGCGTGCCCGGCTGTCCCATATCCCGCAGGCTTTGCTTCACCCAGGCATCCTTCAGGAAAGTGGAATTCTCCGGGCGATAACGGAGACCGATCAGGGTCGTGCCTGGGACGGGGCTCGAATCCGAGTAACGCGAAGGCCAGCCATCGACAAAACCGAGTGACCGCAACACGATGGTATTGAACTCCTGCACGGGCCCTGGGAACCAGTCGTAGCGCAGGCGTGTGGGACCGTATTGGCTCTTGAAGACGAGCCGGAACGAGTGTTTTGGGGTGCGGGCGTTGTCACGGCTGGCGTTGCCCTGCATTTCGATGCCGCAATTGACGGCGAACTCCGTGCCGCCGTTCGGCTGGAACAGCTCCACGCTGCCCGCCCGTTCCCACTGCGGACCGGTACTGGTGGCGTGGTTGTAAATCCCGATCGAGGCGCCCCACATATCTTCGTGCGAGGTGACGATGGACAGCACGGGCAGGGAGCGCAGGTCATTGGATATCGTGGCCCCGTAGACCGGGTGAGCCATCAGTTCAGGATCCATGCCGTAGTCCGCAGGGTAGCTGCCTTGCCACGTGGTGGGGTAGCCGGGTTGGGTGGCGGATTGCTGCAGCACCTGGTCGATGAAAATGTAGCTATGGGTATCCACATCGCTGGATACCCACCCCGTCTTGAACGCCGCCGCGCGCAGGAGCGTGGTGCCGCTCACGGGAATCGCGCCGGTGTACAATTGACCCGTGACCGGCGAAGGCGCGCTGCCGTTCGTCGTCCAGTAGATGCTCGCGTCCAGGGTAGCGGTAGTGATGGCCACCTGGAACGGAGCATCGTAATAGCCCCGGTCGGCGCTGAACCGCGTGTCCGCCACCAGGCCGAGGTAAGCGTCGCCGTTGGGCGACCCCGGAGTTGGCGGCTGAAAGTAGCCCAGGCTGCCGTCCTGGGGAATGCCCAGTTGCAGCGCATTGAGCATGACGCTGGTGGAGGCCCCTTCCGCGTAACGGCCTTCGATGCGGAGTTCGCCGGAAGTCGAGGCCCGGACATAAGCGCCGAACGTGTAGTCGCCATCGGTGGTGACCGGCCGGCTCACATTCCAGGCATGGCCCAGCATGATCACGTTGGTGACACCGCTGGCCGTTTCAGTCCAGTCCGAATATCGCTCACCCACCGTGGAGCCGCCCGGGTCCACATTCCAAATCTTGACGTAATACTCCTGGCCGGGAATGAGGCCGGTCAGCCGGACGGCCAACCCGGCGCCGACCACTTTCGTGTAGGCGTAGATGAAGTCGTCATACAATTGCTCCTGCGTCATCGTCGCGGAGGCCACCGGCAGTGCGCGGTCGCGGTCATCCAGGGGCGCGCCACCGATGGCGGAAATAGTGACGGTGATGCCGTTGAATGTGGATGGATTCGAACTCAAGGTCATTGTGCTAAACCCGACCTCCGTATTGGCCGCTCCGGTCTCGCCTGAATCGTCGTCGACGAAATCGAGACTGAGCACCGGCTGTTGTCCCTGCTCCCGGCCATAGGAGACATTAGCTCGCTGCGATGGGAACGCCGGGTCAAACGCCGAGGCCACCGTCGTGCCGTCAGGCTTCACGAGCGCCAGGTATTCACCGTTTGACTCCAAGCGGAAGTTCGTGTGCAGTTCGGCTCCCGCCACCGCGCGGTTTTTCAGCGAGGCAAAAACCACCAGGAACCCGCCCGGCGGCAGGTTCGTCGCGGGAAAGGTCCATAGGCTCAAGTTGGTGGGGGTATCGGTAAGGTGCCATCCGCCCAGGTCAATGCTGCTGGCGGAAGGGTTGAAAATCTCGATCCAATCGGGAGTGTCTCCGTCCTGATCTTGCAGCCCTCCCGCGTTTTCCGTCAAAAACTCGCTGATAAACGGGTCTGCAGCCGCGCTCGCCGCCGGATTGGCCCAGCCAAGGATGACCGCGAGAAGAGGGAGGGAGAGTAAACGACAACGCATCATGGAAATTCTACTGTGAACCCTACCTGCCTCTCGCCCTGAGATCAAGCCCTTCCGGCTGAACTTCGAAGTGCCTACCGGTCGGGAACTGTGCTGCCCCCTTGGCGCGCATGACAAAACTGTCATTCAGCCTTCATACGAGGGTCATCCTTCGGGTCCAGAGTCGCACGGTGATCGTAATTGGATTGAACACTGTTTCGGCAGGGAACCACCAGGACCATGGTTAACCGAATCGAAAAACACTTTCTGTTAACCCTGATACTGGTCTGCGCGGGCCTGTACTTCTTTTACCTGAAGCCCGCCTCCATTATGGAGGCTAGAAACTTCATCGTTGCCCGGGAAATGGTGACAGATGGGAACTGGCTGCTGACCACGATGAACGGCGAGCCGCGCTACGAAAAGCCTCCTCTGCCAGCCTGGGTTACCAGCCCCTTCCTCGCCGTGTTCGGCACGGATGACATTTTGTGGTACCGGGTTCCAACCTCAATCGTGGCCTCACTGGGGATCATCCTTCTTTACTTCTTTGTCCGGGACGAAACCGGGCATCGTCAGTTGGCCGGGTTCGCCGCATTAATCCTCGCAACATCGTTCTACTATGTATTTATCCGGTTTGAGGCTCCGTCGGATGTTTATGCGCACGTATTTATGTTCGCGGCAGTTTGCGCGCTGCATAAGTTTTGGAAGGCTGACCAGGTTCGAACCGGGTTGCTGGCCGCGGCGGCTTTGTTGACCGGGCTTTCGATTCTATCCAAAGGGCCGGTGAGCCTGTACGCCATCCTCCTCCCGTTCTTGATCAGTTGGTTCGCAGTTTACCGAGCGCCGTTATGGAAACAAAAGCTCGCGGTGCAGGTCTTCTATGTCCTGATCGCACTGGTCGTTGGGGGAAGTTGGTACGCCTACATCCGTATTGTTGATCCTGCGGCGGTTACGGAAACGCTCTCACAGGAGACATCGCGGTGGGGATCCTACCACGCGCGCCCAATTTATTATTATTGGAGTTTCTTCGCCGAATCCGGCGTATGGGCCGTGCCGGCTCTGATCGGCCTGTTCCTGTTTCCGCGTCTTAAGAAACAGACCCGGTTTCCGCAACTGTACCAATTCTCCTTTTTGTGGGTACTGCTGACGGTGGTTCTGTTGTCGCTTATTCCTGAAAAGAAATCCCGATACATAATGCCGGTTTTGATTCCACTGGCGATCCTCACGGCGATAACTCTTCGTTACTTCATCGCCGAGCGGCGGCAACACCCTGGCAACCTCAAGAAAGCGGTGGATTACCTGGTGTTTGGGCTGCCGGGCGTGGTAGCGATCCTTGCGCCGGCGAGCTATTTCCTGCTGGATATCGACACTCCGGGTCGATGGGTATGGTATGGGCTTACCTCCCTGCTGTTTGTCGCCACCGGCGCATTCATTCTCCTGCAGGTCCGGCGTGGCCAATTGGAACAGGGCTTCTACGCCATTATTGGGCTGCACTTATTAATCGCCGTGATCGGGCTCCGGGCGACCGGGATGATTCCGAAAAGCCCCGGCTTCCGGCCCGTAACCAGTTTTCGCAATCCACAGCATTTGCCGGTGTACGCCCTGGGCGAGTTGACGCCCCAAATTATTTGGGAAATGGGAGAAAAAATCCCGGCTCTTACCAGCCGGCATTTGCAGGAAACGAACCGCCTTTATGTGCTCACGGATCCGGATGAAGCCGGAATGCTGGCAGAGATGGTTGGAGCGGAACGCGAGATCACCAAGGCCGATTGGTTTGACCGGAATGAGCTTAACTCGCGGGGCCGCAAAGGATACCGGGGAGGCTTTGCCAAGGATATCTACCTCGTGAACCCGAAATCCCGTTGGGCCAAGGCAGGCAAAGCCGACCGGAAGCCCACATTTGTCCAATAACGTGCCGTCCGCAACTCTTGCCGGACCAATTCCTTAGGGGCACGCCCGAACCGTTGGGTGTGCGGTTTCAGCGTGCTGAGGGGAATGGGAGCTCTACACCTTTCAAGTGTCATCTCCAACTGGGTTGCGCGGTCAAGTCGCGGAAACCGGCTCGGACTCATTCAGGCGCGTATCCCGGCGGCGTTGCCTGATATCCAACAGGAGATTGTAACTTGCGACACCCGCCGGGAACAGATTCGACAACACACCGACCGAATCGCTCTTGTCACTCAGGATAAAATAGGAAAGCAGCAGCAAGCTGCCGCAGAGCGACATGTACCAGAAAAGGCGTGGAAAATGGGAGCGACGGGCGCGGTGCGAGGCGATCACCTGCACAAACCAGCGGCCCGCGAATATGCCGACACCGGCATAACCAATCAGCTTCCACGGGGTAATGACCAGCAGGCTGTGAAAGAGTTCCATGCGCAAGATGATTTCGTTCATTGGGTTGCTTGTATTTGGGCGCGGGGCAGCCGGCGATCTAAAAGCCAGGCGACGCCGATGAGGTCAAACACCCCCGCAAGCGCGCGCGACCAGTTGTTGTATTTTGAATTTCCCGCCCGCCGGGACCGGTGCTGCACTGGCACCTCCGCGAGGCGAAGTCCGGCCCGTTTGAAAAGTGCGGGAAGATAACGGTGCATGCCCCGAAAGGGAATAAGCAGTTCCACCGCCTCCCGTCGGAATACTTTTTGCGAGCAACCAGTGTCGCGCACCCCGTCGTGAAGAAACGCGCTGCGAATCCGGTTGGCCAGGCGAGAGGCTACTTTGCGATCCCACGAATCGTGGCGATCGGCCCGGTACCCGCAGACCACGTCGGCTGCGCCGCGCTGAAACTCTTCCAGCAGGACCAGAAAGTTGGCGGGGACATTCTGGCCGTCCCCGTCCATCAACCCGCAGACCTGGCCGGTGCACGCATGCAGCCCGTGATAAATGGCGGCGCTTTGGCCAAGGTTCCTGGCAAACCTCAGACCCCGCACTCCAGGCACCTGGTTTATCTCGGCCCAGGTCCGATCGTTGCTGCCGTCATCCACGGCAATAATCTCGGCTTGCGGCAGCGTGGCGCGGAGTTCTTCGAGCACGAACCGGACATTTTCCTCCTCATTGTGGAAAGGCACGACTATGGATAACGAGACTTTGGCGGTAATCATACGGAGTATTGAATTTCAGAGGCGACCGGTTTTGCGGCGGGAGAGGTCTGCGCGCTCAGAAGGCGATGCAGCACCCAGCCGGTGAGATAGACAAAGCCGGCCGACCAGAGGACATCGGTGAACCAATGACCCCCCTGAGCCATGCGGCCGAGTCCCATCAGACCTCCGTGCAGGAGACCGAGCCCGCAAAAGAGCCAGGCCAGCCCGCGCCGCCGGCTCCAGAGATAAAAGAACAACCCAAACCAATAAAAACCCATCGAAGCGTGCCCGCTGGGGAACGACTTGCCTTTACCCCCGAACTCGCCTATGGCGCGAAAGGTTTCTCTTCCGCCAAAGTCTCGGGTATCAATGGGACGGGGACGACCGTAATGGGGTTTGAAGATCGCATTGACCAGTACGCCCGGTCCGAAAACGAGCAGCAGGGCCAGAAACAAACTCAGCGGCTGCAGGCTTTCCCAGGCACCCTTTCCCTGGGAATAGACCCAAACCAGGGCGGAGAGTGCGCCCATCAGGAGAGCGGGCCAGGTTCCATAGTGATAAAGAAACTGGACGGCGCCATTGCGGGCGAAGCGCCATCCCGACTCCGCCGACCAGAAGACGTGTTGCCAGTACAGATCGACCCCCCCGGCACGGACTGCCAGGGTCATCGCGATCAACAGGAGCAGAGGCCTCCAAATGGGCGGCCCCTTCCTGATTTCTGTCGCCAGGTCAATTGTGGCGCTATTCACGACCCCACGATGACGGGCAAGGATTCCACCGGCATGAAAAATAGATGACAGTTTTGTCACATTTCCTTAACCGGCTATTCATGTTGCGCACGTTTCATGGGAGCCGTTAACTTAAAACTTATGCGTGTGCTGGTAGTCGAAGACGAAAAGAAGACGGCGTCATTTATTCGCAAAGCGCTCCAGGCTGCAGGGTTCGCCGTGGATGTGTTGCACCATGGCGACGAAGCGCTGGTGGCGATCTCACATACGCCGTTTGACGTGGTGGTCCTCGATATCATGCTCCCGGGCCGCGACGGCCTGAGCATTGTCCAGCAGGTGCGCAAGCGCGGCGTGAAAACGCCGGTGCTCCTGCTCACCGCCCGAGGCGAAATTGACGAGAAGGTCGAGGGTCTCAATGCGGGTGCCGACGATTACCTGGCCAAACCATTCGCACTCGAGGAGCTGGTGGCCCGTGTCCGAGCGCTCGGCAGGCGGGGCTCGGAATCAAAGAGTCTCACCCTGGAGCTCGGCGATCTTTCCCTGAATACTGTCACCCATAAAGTCACGCGGGGCGAAAAGACCATTGACTTGACGTCACGGGAGTATCTGCTGTTGGAGTTTCTGATGCGCTCGGCGGGCCGCATTTGCGACCGGATGGCCATAGTGGAAAAAGTGTGGGATTACGATTTCGACCCCGGCAGCAACCTGGTAGACGTTTATATCATGCGGCTGCGTGAAAAAATCGACGCCGACTTTGAGTTAAAGCTGCTGCACACGGTGCGCGGTGTTGGGTATGTGATGAAGGCTTCGCCATGACAATTCGGAACCGCCTGACCCTTTGGTTCGTGGGGGTAACTGTGGTCTCGCTGGCCATCCTGGCCGGAACCCTGCACTACGAGTGGACCGAAAGACAATACCGCCGCGACGTGCAGCACAAAACCCCTGAGCCGGTCTGGGAGGAAGTGGGTGAGATCGTTCTGGTATACAGCTTCCCTACGTTAGTCATGCTGATCGGCGGCTGGGTGCTCCTCCGAAAAGCTCTGGCCCCAGTGGCCGACCTGACGCGTGCGGTGCAATCCATCCACCTGGGCAACTTAAAGGATCGGCTGCCGAGAATCGGCAGCGGCGACGAACTCGACCGTCTCACCGACGTCTTCAATGACATGATAGAGCGGCTCGACAAATCGTTTGACCGCATCCGTGAATTCACGCTGAGCGCCTCCCACGAACTGAAAACCCCACTCACCGTCCTGCGGGCTGAAATCGAAACCGCCCTGCGCGACCCCGCTACGCCACCAGCGCAACGCGAGATTTTCGCCGACCAACTGGAGGAGATTACACGGCTCGCGAAGATTGTGGACGGGCTGACATTCCTGGCCAAAGCGGACGCCGGCCAGCACCCGATGGTGAAGGAACCGGTCCGCCTGGACGACCTGGTGCGCGACAGCTTCGCCGACGCGCAACAGTTGGGGCACCCAGCCAGCGTGAGCGTCGAACTGGCTTCCTGCGACGAAACCATCGTCCAGGGCGACCGGCATCGTTTGAAACAACTTTTGCTGAACCTCACCGACAACGCCATCAAGTATAACGAGCCGAACGGCACGGTGACTTTCAACCTCAAACGCGTTCATGGCGCCGCCGAGCTGGTCATTTCCAACACCGGCCCCGGCATCGCCCCAGAGAAACTTCCGCGGGTGTTTGAACGATTCTACCGGGGCGATCCTTCCCACAACAACGTGGTCGATGGGTGTGGCCTGGGTCTAAGTTTGGTGCAATCGATTGTCCAGTCCCACAGCGGAACCGTGCAGATCACCTCGCAGCCGGGCAAACTCACCACCGTCACCGTCAAGCTTCCCGCGCAGCCCCCCGAGAGGCCAGGCGCCTCGGCGCACGCATGAAACCGCGCCAACCGCCCGGAAGCCGTTTCCTCAGAATCAGCTTGCCCTGAGTTCCGCCGGCGAAACGACCCCAAGCCTGTCTGGTTACGCCTATTATGACCCCGCAACGAGCCGGGCGCCGGGTTACTGCGCGCCGGCGGGGACCATTGTAGCTGGGGAACGCGGGTCCAGTTCCGCCCGCATCCGCGGCAGGCTGGCGGCGCGTTCCTGCTGCAGAAACGCAATCAACTTCTCCCGCACCTCGCAGCGCAGGTCCCACGCTTTGCCCGAGTCCGCCGCGGTCACCAGCACCCGGATCTGCATCGCCCGGTCGGTAGCTTCCGTGACCTGCACATTCCAAAACCGCCTATCCCAATCCTTGCAGGCTTCCACAATCTTCTGCACCGCGGGGCGCAACTCGGCCACGGGCAAGGTGTAATCCGCCCACACAAACACGCTGCCCATGATGTTGGCCGAAACCCGCGTCCAGTTTTGAAACGGTTTCTCGATGAAATGACTCAGCGGCACAATCAGCCGGCGGTCATCCCAAATCCGAACCACCACGTAGGTCAGCGTGATCTCCTCGATGCGTCCCCACTCGTTTTCCACAATCACCACATCGTCGAGCCGGATCGGCTGGGTCAGGGCCAATTGCAGGCCCGCAAAGATGTTCGCAATGGTGCGCTGCGCGGCGAAACCGACGATGATGCCGATCACGCCCGCCGACGCCAGCAGGCTGGTCCCAAACCGGCGCACTTCGTCAAAGAGCATGAGAATCGAGGCGGCGGTAAAGATGAAGATGATGACATACAAGGTTTTGCCGAGGACATGGACCTGGGTATAGACTTTGCGCGCCTCCAGATTGTCGGACGCCTTAATGTCATACTTGGCCAGCACGGCTCTCTCACCCAGGTGCACCGTTTGAAACAGGATCCAGGCCACGGTGCCAATCAACAGAATGCTGCTGCTCTTGGCCAGCACCCCGCTGTATTCCTCCGGCAAGCCCACCAGCGGCAGCGCGAAGATGATGGCCATCACCGGCACGATGACCCGCAGGCTGCGGCCCAGCAACGGCACCACCAGGTCATCCATCTTGCTATCCGTTTTCCGGCTCCACCGGGCCACGTAGTTCTCCAGCACCCGGGTGAGACGCAGAAAGAGCCAGAGCACGGCAATAAAGACGCCCAGGTCGGCCGCCTTGCCCAAAAGTTGGCGGGCGGAACTGCTCCCACCGTCCGAAGACCATTGGGAGAGCATCAAGGTAGCCACGAGGTAAATGCTGTAGATCCAGATCAGCAGGTAGGCCGGTTTGCCGGCGGCATCGATGATCTGGCTTCGCCAACTGGGCTCGTCCGGGCGCGAATCCGCGCGCCGGGCGGCGCGGCGCAGCAGCCAGGCCGCCACACCATGAGCCAGAAGCGCCAACAACAACACTCCAAGGAGGGCGGCGAGGCTGGCCCAGGTGAGAGGGCCGAAGACTTGCGTGTGAACTTCGGGACCGAACAGGCGCTCCATCGCGCCCCCAATCAGCGCCGCCAGGCTAGTGGCAAGCGCGTCAACGAATTGGTTTCCTGTTATGGCACTGTTCATAAAGTTGAAGGGGTATCGCGCACCGGCGGAAACCGGGTCATCAGGTACACCATCCCCTGGAGCGGAATACGCAGGCGCGCCGAGGGAGACTCCAGCTCACGCCTGAGCTCATCCATGACCTGGTGCAGCAGATACACCTGAAGCATGGCCTGCAATTCCGCCGCCCCGCGGGGCACAAGGTCGCTGCTGCCCAGCCGTTGGAAGTAGGCTTTCAGAAACGCCGCGCTCACCCAGAGATTCCAGCACCGCACCCACGATTCAAACTTCGCCAGGTTTTCCCCGGGAATACTCCCTTGTTCGACGTGGCGGTGGAGTCCCGCGTAGGCCGCGTAATGGAATGACCGCACCAGGGAGGCGACGTCCCGCAAGGGGGAGCGTTTGATCTGCCGCTCGCTCAACACCATTCGCGGGTCGCCTTCGAAATCGATAAACACGAAATCCTTGCCCGTCCACAATACCTGCCCCAAGTGGCAGTCGCCGTGAATCCGGATGCGACGAGCATCCAGCCGACGCCGAAAGACGGACCGGTACAACTCCACCACCGGCGGCTCCAGTTCCAGGGCTTGCCGCGCCAACGGCTCCAGATCCGGCGGGAGGGTTTTGCTGTGCCGTTTCAGCGCGCGGAAACTCTGGACGGTCAGGTTGCGCATCGTCTGGAACAGGCCGCGTTGGTAATGCGGCGTGAAGGCCTCCGGCACCAAAGCCTTGTCTTCGTCGGCGGAAGCGAGCGCCAAATGCAGGTCTGCAGTCCGTTCCCCAAGCAACCGGGCCGATTCCAGGTAGGTCCCGATGGTGTCCCGCACCGCGTCGGGAATCTCCAGGTGCAGCAGGCTCACCGAAGTTGGTGCTTCTTCCGGGCACGCCGGCGCTTCCCGTCCCTGGGCGACCCACGTAATGACCTGGTCGTAATACTGGCTTAGCGCGTCCAGCGTGTAGGTGTGCGCGTCCTCCGCGTTCGGCACGTAGATGCTCACGTGGCCCAGCGTGGAGTGTTTGTCTCCGGAGCCGGAATACTCGAGCACACCGGCCAACGCGGCACTGTGAGCAAAGTTTTCTCGTGTAAGATACGCGCCCAGCTCCACTTCGGGATTCTTGCCGGCTTCAAGGCGCCGGAACAGTTTCAGTACCAGCTTGTCTCCGAAAAACACCGTGGAATTGTTCTGTTCCAACCGGCCGAGCCGCGGCTCGGGCAAGGTATTCCACTCGGCGATCTCCCGCAGGTCCAGCGCGCGTGACGCTACAATGTCTCCGGGTTCGCTCCGGGTCCGGCGCCGGAACCAGACCTGGCCGAGCAACGCGCGGCAAAACTCCGGGCAGGCGACGGCGTCATAGAGAATGCCGCGTTCCTGACGTTCGGTTAGCGTGAGATCGGCCAGGACCAACCGCCGCCAATGCTCCCACACGCGGGCGGCTTCCGCACCGGTGGCATAGGCGAGCGGCAGCACGCATATCTCGGTATCGCCGGTCACGTAATCCACCTGCACCAGGGCAAGGACAGCCTCGCCACCCGTCTCCAGGGGCACGGGCACGGTGTGCTTGAGGATCGCAGACTTCACTTTCTTGCCGGAATATCCAAGCCAGGCTTGTGCCCTCAGGAACCCGGGCAGGAGCGCCTCCAAAGCGGTCTTACTCCGTCCCGCCAGCGCTTGGTGCCAGGCGCTTTCAACCGCTAATGCCGGCAGCTCGGCCGGCAGTGCGCCACCGCTGTGCCCGCTTTCTTTCACCCCCTGCGGCTCCAACGAAAACCAATAAAACGCGTGCGGACCGAGCGTCAGAAAATAGGGCCGCTCGGTGATCGCAGGAAATTCTATCCGCCCGAACAGCTCCACCGGCACGAGTTGTTTGAAACCCGAAAGGTCCAGCTCTACGGGCTGCACAAACCGCGACAGGTTGGCGACCACCAGGATCGTCTCGTTGCCGTGACGCAGCAGGTAGCTGAGGATTTTTCGATTCTCCGGCTGCAAAAACTCGCACCGTCCCTCACCCAGCGCCCGCCAACGCTTGCGCAGCGCCAGTAGGCGGCGCATCCACCACAGCAACGAATGGGGATTGGCCAGTTGCGCCTCCACATTCACGGCCTCGTAGTGATATTCCGGGTCCAGTATGATCGGCAGGTACAGGCTCTGCGGATTCGCCCGCGAAAACCCGGCGTTCTTGTCTGAACTCCACTGCATCGGTGTGCGCACGCCGTTGCGGTCGCCCAAGTAGATGTTTTCGCCGAGCCCAATCTCGTCGCCGTAATACAACACCGGCGTGCCCGGGAGGGAAAACAGGAGCGCGTTGAGCAGCTCGATGCGGCGGCGGTCGTTGCCCAATAAGGGCGCGAGCCGGCGCCGGATGCCGAGGTTCAACCGCGCTTGTTGGACCTGGGCATACATGCGGTACATGTAGTCGCGCTCTTCGTCGGTCACCATCTCCAGCGTCAGCTCGTCGTGGTTGCGCAGGAACAGCGCCCACTGCGAGGTCTCCGGGATCGGCGGGGTTTGCTCCAGAATCTCGACGATGGGCAGACGGTCTTCCATGCGCAGCCCCATGAACAGCCGCGGCATGAGCGGAAAGTGGAATGCCATGTGCGATTCGTCGCCGCGCCCCTGGCCAAAGTAGGCCACGGCATCCTCCGGCCACTGGTTGGCTTCGGCCAGCAGCATTCGGTCGCAGTATTTCTGATCGATATGTGCCCGCAGCTTTTTGAGAAAGGCGTGGGTCTCCGGCAGGTTCTCACAATCGGTTCCCTCGCGTTTATAGAGGTAGGGCACCGCGTCCAGCCGCAGCCCGTCCACACCCAGGTCCAGCCAGAAGTCCACCACCTTGATCATTGCTTCGTGAACTTCCGGGTTGTCATAGTTCAAGTCCGCCTGGTGCGAAAAGAACCGGTGCCAATAGTAGGCCTTCGCTAGCGGATCCCAGGCCCAGTTCGTGCTGCCTACGTCGTTGAACACCACCCGGGCATCCTGGTACTCCTTCCCAGTCTCGCTCCACATGTAGAAGTTGCGCCAGCGGCTCCCGGCGGGGGCTCGCCGCGCCCGCTGAAACCAGGGGTGCTGATCCGACGTATGGTTCAGCACCAATTCCGTGATCACCCGCAAGCCGCGCGCGTGGGCTTCCCGCAGGAACACTTTGAAATCCGCCAGGGTCCCATACATCGGGTGTACGTCACCGTAGTCCGCGATGTCATACCCGTCGTCTTTCAGGGGTGACGGGTAGAAGGGCAGCAGCCAGATGGCGGTAACCCCGAGGTCTGCGATGTAGTCCAGCTTCTGGGTCAGGCCGCGGAAATCTCCCGTGCCGTCGCCGGTGCTGTCGTAGAATGCCCGGACGTGCACTTCGTAGATAACGCCGCTTTTGTACCAGAACGGATCGCGACCTTGGGTCGCAGCGGTCGGTTGTTTGCGTGGCATAACGCGAGTACTTTTCGGAGGTGCTCTATACGATGCGCGCGGCGGTTTCCCGGGCCCGCCCACTGGCAAACCCGGAAACCGGGGCGCCGGCCGCGGGCTCGAGTGGCGGCGCCGACACTTTAGCAGCAACGCCGGCGGCGAGATCCTGCAGCAACGCCCGCACTTCATGGTGGCTGCCCAGGTGGTACCTGGCCGCGGTGGACGCCAGCCCCACCCGCACCGAGTGCGCCGCCGGCGGCAGCGCCCGGAAAAGGTCTTCATCCGTCCAGTCATCCCCGATGGCCAGGATGAAATCGGCGTGCCTGTCTGACAACCATTCGACGGCCGCGGTGCCCTTGCTCACACCGGTGTTACGTACTTCCAGGACCTTGTTACCTTCAAGGACCTGGACGTCGATGTTGCGGGTGAACCCGGATAGATCATCCAGTAGTTCTTGCGCCCGTTGCGACGCCAGTTCGGGATCCGCTTTGCGATAATGCCACGCCAGCGAGAACTCTTTCTCCTCGAGCAACGCTCCCGGCAGCCGGTCGACATACAGTTGCAGAATCGGGCGCAGGCTCTCCTTCCATTCGGTGGTGATCGTCTTGAGCATGCGCCAGTCCCCACCCCGGGGCCGAAGCCAGACGCCGTGCTCCGCCACCAACGACACCGGCAGGCTTCCAAACCAGGCCTCCAGGTCGCGACGCGGACGCCCGCTGACGATGGCTACTTCGTTCCCGGGCAACGATGCCAGGGTCGTGAGCAACTCCACCAGTTCCGGATCCGGGTGCGCCATTTTCGGATCCTTCACAAACGGGACCAGGGTTCCGTCGTAATCCAGCAGCAAGGCGCGCTCTTTCGCGATGCGATGTTCCCGGATCAGGGACGCGTAGGCGTTGCCCACCAGCGCCCGCGCGCGCCGCGCGGCCTCCGTCCGGTCGGTGGCCAGCAGGCCCTGAACAAATTCCTCCGCCCAGCGATTCACGTTGTAGCGCCGCAGGCGATCCTGCAGCAGGCGGTTGCGACGCACCTGTTCCTCCACCGGCATTTCCAGCGCTTGCTCCAGGGCCTGGGCAAAATCCCCGCTGTGCACCGGGTTGATAATCAATGCCTCACCCATCTCCTTGGCCGCCCCAGCCATCTCGCTGATCACCAGCACCCCCGTCTGGTCGGGACGCGACGCCACGAATTCCTTGGCCACCAGGTTCATGCCGTCCCGCAACGGCGTGATCAACGCCACGTCGCAAAACCGGTACAGGGCCACGATTTCGTCGAAGCCCAGGTGCCGGAACTGGTACACCAGCGGGGTCCACTCCACCGTGCCATACGCGCCCACGATCTGGCCCACCTTCCGCTCCAACTCCTGTTTCATTTCCTGGTAACTGTCCACCCCGATGCGCGACGGGGCCACTGAGATCACGAACACCACCTTCCCGTGCCACTGTGGGTTGCGCTTCAGGAACATGTCGTATCCCTCCAACCGGTTGATTAGCCCCTTGGTGTAATCCAGGCGGTCCACCGAGAAGATCACTTTCTGCCCTTGGCAATTCCTCCGCAACTCCGCCACCCGGGTTTCGGTCTCGGGCGAAGCCGCCGCCCGCGCGAATCGGTCGAAGTCCACACCCATGGGAAAGGTATCTACCTTGACCGCGTGATCCTGCAGGGTCAACGTGCCCAACTGGTGTTCATGCCCCACCGTGCGCAGGACGCTGGTGAGAAAATCCCGCGTGTAGTCGTGTGTATGAAAGCCGATCAGGCTCGATCCCAGCAGTCCTTCGATCAATTCCACGCGCCACGCCCGGGGCAACAATCGAAACACCTCGAATGAAGGGAAGGGGATATGCAGAAAGAAACCGATCGGCATGTCCGGAAAGCGCTCCCGCACCATCTGCGGCACCAGCATGAGGTGATAATCGTGTACCCACAGCAGGTCGTCGGGCTGCAGCATCTCCAACAGCGTGTCCGCAAACACCCGGTTCACCTGCTTGAACTCCAGCCAGTTCTCCTCTTCGTAATGCGTCAACGTGGAAAAGTAATGAAACAACGGCCACAGTGTCTTGTTGCAAAACCCGTCGTAGAACCGGTCCATGTGCTCTTGCGCCAGGAAGACCGGCACCGCCTTGTACTCATGGGCAGCGTGATCCCGCACCGCCTGTTCCTGCTCCGTAGTCACGCTGGCGCCCGGCCAACCCACCCAGACAAAGTCCAGCTTTTCCCCGGATTCCGTGGTGCCTCGTTCCAGGTAGCTCCACAGCCCCGTGGACACACCGCCGGAACTGGGCCGGAACACCAACCCCTGATCGCTTGGCGACACCGTAAACGGCAGCCGGTTTGAAACAATGACTAAACGCATAAAATAATCTCGATTTGCTCGGACCTCGCAGGTCACTGGTTTACGCCGCCCGGTGGGCGGCACGTTCCCGCGCTGGGAACAACAACTGATGACTTGCTCAACTCCCGCGGTGCGCGGCAATGGAAAAACGAAAAACCGCTCCGGCAACCGGCACGCGGCAACACAAGTCAATTTTGAGGATGGCGGCCCGACCAACCCTATTTCCTCCGGTGACAAGAACACCGGACCCTTGGCGTGAGACGAAAAGGCGCCTCACGATTATTACAATCGCCCCTTATGACCGGATCCGTCAAGTGTCGAATCCCTACATCGCCCAAAAAACCCCAAAACCCGGAGGAAAAGCGCAAAAAGTTCTTGCACTTGCCGCTGGATGATTAACACCGTATGCGCCCGAAAAACCGGGAAGAGCATCCGGTGAAAATTCCCAAAAAAGCACGGGGGGTCACGGGCCAAAGTACCCAGACATCCAGCAGCTCGGTGTAGACAACGGCGCCGGCGCCGCGGAACTTCGCGCGTGAATTGCCGGGGAAACTCGCCACCTCGTTCCGATCCGCCGGGAATTCCGGGGAGACGAGCCTTTTGCACGCCAGTTCACGGCTTCTTGTTCTGATCGCCGTGGCGCGCCTGGCGGCGTTCTTCTGGGGACATCCAGGGCGTGTTATCCACCTCGAAGCCCTCGTTGTTTTCCACCACGGCCCGGGCCTCGTTCCTGATCTTTTGAGCAACGGTTCCAACGGCTCGGTTACCTTTGACTAGGTTATTCTCGGCGGGTGAACCGCTGATGAGGATGCCGCGTCCGGAAAGCGTGTTGTTGAGGATCCGCACGTTGCGGCAGGGGAAAGCTTGATTCGTTCGGTTGGCGGTGACGCGGATGGCCGGCTCGCCGCTCGCGCCGTGGCCGATGTGAATATCGTTCCTTTCCACGAGCAGACCATCAATGCCGGCGGTCTGATAGATCGATAAGTAGGCGT
Source organism: Verrucomicrobia subdivision 3 bacterium UBA6082 (assembly GCA_002428665.1). Lineage (GTDB taxonomy): Bacteria > Verrucomicrobiota > Verrucomicrobiia > Limisphaerales > UBA8199 > UBA6082. The sequence goes on along the minus strand of DIXK01000017.1, from coordinate 18,501 downwards.
TGCCGCGGTTGTTGGTGAGGATGCTGTCCTTCACCGTGGAATTGACGTGGTCCTCGTGCATCAGGCCCTCCCCATCATTGATGTAGTATTTGCGATCGAAGGCCCAATTGCGATAGACCTCATAATCGTTGCCATCGACCACCCAGCGCCAGCCACGCATCTCGACGGCCCGGTTGTCGTTGGTCGAGGCGCCATAGCTCATGTGCTGTCCGGTCACGGTGGGACGCCAGACATCCTTGGCGAACCGGATGACATTGTGAAGACATTGAACGCCGTCGCCGCAAAAGCCGATCGCGCACCGTCCGGTGTTGAAGACGTAGTTGTCGCGAATCACCAAACCCTTGCGGAAACCGTAGGGGTGAGTCTCGGGGGTGCCATCCGGACCCTGGCCTCCCGGGCCACCGATGCCATAGTGGTTGAGGTAGATGCCGGCGCGATTGTCATAGTCAAAGATCACTCCGTCCACGCTCACCGGTTTCCTGGCGCGGTCGAGCATGAGGTAGCCGTCCATGTTGAAGTTGGCCTCGCCGCTTCGGGGTAAACGGTTATTGGCCACCAGCACGTTCTCGGCGCTGAAAACCTGGATGGCCGCACGTTGCCAGGTCGCCGTGTAGCGCTGCCAGGGCTTTTGGCCCATCGCCAGATCAGGAACATTGGGATTGGGCAGCGCTGCGTTGCCCAGCCGACAGCCATAGACGAGCCGGTTGTGGCCGCTGGTGTGGTCTGCGGTTTCTTGGAAGAACACGTGGCCGCAGTTGAGGTCGAGATTCACCACGCCGCAGTTAGAGGCCGTAGCGGGGTTTTCGAGATGAATACCCTTAAATGCAGCGTCCAAGGGTGCGCCGCTGCCCTCGGCCTTGAAGAGGTATTGGGAAAATTCAAATCGGCTCGGTGGAGCGTAGTATTCGTCATGAGCCTTTGTCGTCGAGCCTGGCGTGGCACCGCGCAGAATGATGCCGTCCTTGAGCCGGATGGTGTCGGTGATCTGGTAAACGCCCGGCGGAAAATACACCACGCCACCGCCCTGGGCGGCAAGCTGGGCTTGAGCGTAGGCCAGTTTATCCATGATGTTGTTGCCAGACACCTGTGTCACGTTTACCACGTTGGCCCATTTGATTTCGTTGGTCCACGCGAGCTTCAGGTGGGCCACGGGATTATCCGTGGGTGTGCCCGGCTGTGCACCATGAACGAGGCGTCGCAGCGACAGCCAACCCACTGCACCTGTCCCAGCCATGAGGAACTCGCGGCGCCGTAGCTTGAGAGAACGCACCAGGCTTGCCATGCGAGAATTAAACCGGAAAACGGAGTTTGCACCAGACGATTCCCATCCCGGTCGACAACTTGCTTGAATGGGGTAACTTATTTCTGCTTTTCACCCCGGCTTGTGCCACAGCGAGGGTGCCGTTGGTCGTATTCGGTAAGCACCACCACGGCCGGATGCACCAGGCACCGTTCCGTGGTGATAACGTGGAAGTGCGGGCGGCGCGGGGTGGGCTGATACATGAAGCGCAGATGTTTCTGTTCAGCTACAGGCGTCCCCTTTATTCTGATAGAAAACGATGCTGATTGCGACCCTGTTGTTGGCTGGCTTGGTGTGCCTTTATTTCGGAGCCGAATGGCTCGTGCGAGGCGGCGCTTCCCTGGCGGTGCGCTTGGGCGTAACCCCCTTGCTGGTGGGGCTCACGGTCGTGGCCTACGGCACCAGCGCTCCAGAGTTGGTCGTCAGCACCATGGCCGCGGTTAAGGGACAGGGCGCCATCGCCATCGGGAATGCTGTCGGTTCGAATATTTTTAACATCGGCGTCATTCTAGGGCTTACGGCCCTTATCTGCCCCATGCGCGTGCAACTGCAAATTCTGAAGCTGGACGCGCCGGTGATGCTCGGTGTGGCCCTGTTGTTCTTGCTCTTCTTTCTCGATGCCCGCATTGAACTCTGGGAGGCCTTGGTGTTCCTGGGACTCATTGTGGTCTACACCGTTATCAACATCCGCATTGCCCGCCGCGAGGCCAGCACGGAGGTGCGGCATGAGTTCGAAAACGGCCTGCCCAAACCGCTGGGCTCCACCTGGAAGGACGTGGGCTTCATCGTCGCGGGTCTGGGCGTGCTGGTACTGGGCTCGCGTCTGTTCGTCACCGGGGCAGTCGATCTTGCTCGCATGCTCAACTTCAGCGACGCCGTTATTGGACTGACCATTGTTGCCGCCGGCACCAGCCTGCCGGAACTGGCCTCCTCGCTCATGGCCGCCTGGCGCAAGCAACCCGACATTGCCATTGGAAACATCGTGGGATCGAACATTTACAACATCCTGGCTATCCTTGGCGTGAGCGGCGCCCTCGCCTCACCCCTCGACGGTGAGGGCGTGAGCCTCGCCTACACTTTGATAATGATCGGCATGTCCGCCGTGTTGCTGGCGATCGCGTGGACGGGCTTCCAGTTGAAACGCTGGGAAGGCGCCCTCCTCCTCGGCCTCTACGGCGGATACCTGTGGCATCTTTGGCCGAAATCCTGACCCGACATGACAACCATCGCCCCCAACGCTCCCGCTGTTTCGATCACATTCAGGCTTAGGCGATACTTGGTGCGCGCCGTTTGGATGGCGCTGCTCTGGCTCGGCCTGAACGGTCTGGATGGGAATTCATGGATTGTGGGAACTCCAGTCGTGCTTGTCGCCACCTGGATCAGTGTAAAGCTGCTGCCGTCTGTTTCCTGGCGGTGGTCCCTGCGCGGAGCGCTGGTCTTCGCCGCCTATTTTCTCCGGCAGTCTGTCCTCGGCGGCTGGGACGTGGCGCGGCGGGCTATCTCGCCCAGACTGGCGCTGTCACCAACCATAGTGTGCCATCCATGTCAACTTCCCTCCGGTCCTTCACGGCTGTTCTTCTGCAGTGCTATCAGCCTGCTGCCGGGAACGGCCGTGGTGGCCATTGCGGAGAGCAATATTAGCGTTCACGTACTGGACGACTCGACTTCCGTGGCGGAGGAACTGCGGGAATTGGAGCGGCGCGTGGGGGGATTGTTTGGCTTGGAACTCGTGAGGGAGAAGGGGGCCGCCGCATGACCGCGTTCTATTTCAGTGCCGCCGTGGTCCTCCTGCTTACCATCGTCCTGGGGTTGGGACACGTCTTCCGTCAACCAGGCCGCGCGGAGAGTTTGCTGGCGGCCCTGCTGTTTGGCAGCACCGGCGTCGCTCTCGTGCTGGTGCTCGGCAAAGGACTGGGCTTGGACCGTGCGCTGGACATCGCCCTGGTGTTCGCGTTGCTAGCCGCCGTGCTGGGAGTGGCCTTCGTGTTGCGTGGTTGGCCGGAAGATGACAGCAAGGAGGACCGGAAGCCGTGAACGCTCTTGATGTCCTAACTGGTTTGCTGCTCGCCGGGGCGCTGTTCTTCTTCGTCGCGGGCACAGTTGGCCTGCTACGGTTCCCGGACCTCTATTCCCGACTGCACGCGTTGACCAAAGCGGATAACGTGGGCCTCGGCCTGACGGTTCTGGCGCTGATGCTCCAAGCCGAAAGCTGGTCCGAAGTCTTTAAGCTCGGCTTGATCTGGGTGATGGTCCTTGCGGCCAGCGCGACGGTCTGTTTCCTCATTGGCAACGAAGCTTACCGGCGGGGAGTGCGGCCTTGGACAAGGAGGTCGCCGTGAGTCTGCTGGTTTTCGACTCGATTCTGCTCCTTGTCATCGTGGTGCTAGCCTGGCGTTCGCTGAACGATCGCGACCTGTTCCGGGCGGTCATCAAGTTCATCGCGCTGGGCCTGCTCATCGCCGTCGCCTGGGTGCGATTGCGCGCGCCGGACGTGGCGCTCGCTGAAGCAGCGGTGGGCTCCGGCCTTACGGGGGCGCTCATCCTGTCGGCCTTGATCCGGATGCGGCGACGCGAGAAGGTCGGGACCCGGAGCACTGCGTCACGTTCGGAGGTGGCCTCATGATTCGGCGCGTGCCCATCGGTATTCTGTCGTTAGCTCTTCTCGCGGGGCTGGCTTGGGCGGTGCTGTCGCTGCCCGCGACACCCACCGGGCTTACGGCAGAATCCCTCGTGAAGCTTCCCGAAAGTGGTGTGACGAATCCTGTGACCGCGGTGCTGTTGAATTATCGCGGCTACGACACACTCCTTGAAGTCGGTGTGCTGTTGCTGGCTATCGTAGGGGTCTGGTCGTTGCGCCGCGGTGAATGGCCTGCCGTTGACCTTCGTGACCGCCCGCTGCTGATGTCGCTGCTGCGCGTCTTGCTGCCCGTGCTGGTGCTGGCAGCCGGTTACCTGCTCTGGATTGGCGCGTTTGCACCCGGTGGCGCCTTTCAAGCCGGCGCCCTGCTCGGAGGGGCTCTTGTGCTGGTGCTGCTCGCCGGGTTGGCCAGGCGCGTCCTGCAGCGGGACCGCCTGCTGCGGTTCGGGCTTGCGCTCGGCGTTTTGGTGTTCGCCGGGGTGTGCGCGGTAACCAAGCTGCTGACCGGCGGAATGCTCCAGTATCCGGCGGGCAGCGGCGGCAAGTGGATCCTGCTGATCGAGTCGGCCGCGCTGATCTCGATCGGCTTGACGCTCGGGTTGCTCTACCTCGGGGGCAGGCCGGCTTTGAAACAGGAGGACTCTTCGGAAAGGAGCCCGCACGCGCATGATTGAGGCTGACCATCGCATTTTCCTGCTGGCTGGCGCGGTGCTCTTCGCCATTGGCTTCCACTCGCTGGTGGTCCAGTCGCATTTGTTGCGGCGGATCATGGCGCTCAACGTCATGGGCAGCGGCGTGTTCCTCGTTTTTATCGCCCTGGGGTCGCAGGCGCCCGGGCCCGTTCCCGACCCGGTGCCGCAGGCGATGGTGCTCACCGGGATTGTGGTATCGGTTTGCGCGACCGGCCTGGCCTTGGCTTTGGCGGACCGGGTGCAGGCGGCCACCGGCAAGGTGGAACTGGAGGACGACGCGCAAACCCACAGGAACGCGACCGACGCAACGAAGGAGAGCCGCGGATGATTTCTTCCTGGTCGATCGCCCTGCTGATCCTCGGGCCGCTGGCGGCCGCAGCGCTCGCGTTCACCTTTCCCAAACAGGGACGGTGGATGGCGCTGGCTTCGGCCATGGTCACGGTGGGGGCCGTGGTGGCGCTGGGGCGTGAAGTTTTGGTCGGGGGAGTGCAGACTCACCACGTTGGCGGCTGGAGCGCGCCCCTGGGGATCGACCTGCGCGCGGACGGCCTGGCGGTGCTGATGTTGGGGATCACAGCGCTCGTGTCCAGCGCGGTGACGCTCTATTCGCCGCCGTATTTTCTGGCGGAGCACGACGCGGAAGCCCTCCACCGTGGGCGCTACTTCTGGCCGTTGTTCCTTTTTCTGTGGACGGCGCTGAACGGGCTGTTCCTGACCGCCGACATCTTCAACCTTTACGTTACGCTGGAACTGCTCGGGTTTGCGGCAGTGGCCTTGGTGGCGCTGGCCGGTAAGCGCGAGGCGCTCACCGCGGCGATGCGGTATTTGTTCGTGAGCCTGTCGGCCTCACTGTTCTATTTGCTGGGCGTGGCCCTCGTGTATGGCCAGTGCGCGACGGTGGATCTGCCGTCCCTCGCGGCGAAGGCGCAGCCCGGGCCCACCCTGTGGGTGGCGCTGGCCTTGATGACCGGCGGGTTGCTGGCCAAGGCCGCGCTGTTCCCGCTGCACTTCTGGCTGCCGCCCGCTCACGCCAACGCACCCGCGCCCGTAAGCGCGCTGCTCTCCGCGCTGGTAGTGAAAGGCGCGTTCTATATTCTGTTGCGGCTGTGGTTCGAGGCGTTCCCCGCACTGATGACGCCCGCGGTGGCGCAGGTGTTCGGTGCGCTGGGTGCGGGGGCGATTCTCTGGGGCTCCGTCAACGCGCTGTTCCAAAAGCGGCTCAAGCTCCTGGTCGCTTATTCCACGGTCGCGCAGTTGGGCTATTTGTTCCTGCTGTTCCCATTGGCGGCGGCACGCGAAGGCGGTTTTTTGGCCTGGAGCGGCGGCTTGATTTTCCTGGGAGCGCACGCGTGCGCCAAGACAGCGATGTTCCTGACGGCGGGCAATATCCTGCATGCGGCGGGCCATGACCGGATCAAGGATCTCGACGGCATCACGCATGTGCTGCCGATCTCGGCGTTTGCGTTTGGGCTGGCGGGCGTGAGCCTGGTGGGCCTGCCCCCAAGCGGCGGTTTTGCGGGCAAGTGGTTGTTGCTGAGTGCCAGCCTCGCGCAAGGGCAGTGGTGGTGGGTTGCCGTCATGCTGGTGGGCAGCCTGCTCGCGGCGGCGTATATCATGCGCGTGCTGTCCCATGCCTTCACCAACGTCAGCGAGCCGAGGAGGCCCCATCCGATTCCGCCGGTTATGGAATGGACGGCACTTGCCCTGGCTGTGCTAGCGGTGGGACTCGGGTTGGCCGCCAGTTGGCCGGCGGAATTGCTGCACATCGGCGCGCCCGCGGCCCTGGGAGGGCCTGGCCTATGAACATCCACGGGCTGCTCCTGCTCGGCATTTTGCTCAGTTCGCTTTTGACGGGTGTGATCATCTTCTTTTTACGCGAGCAGAGCCATCGCTTGCGCACGTGGCTGAACCTGCTGGGAGCTGGTTTGAAACTCATCCTGGTGGCGGCGCTGCTGTGGGGGATCTACCATGGACAAGGCTATACGCTGGCGTTTGACTTTCTTCCCGGCATCCAGTTCGCGCTGGGAGCGGACGCCAACTCGGTGCTGTTCGTTGCGCTGTCTTCGTTCCTGTGGTTTTGGACCACGCTCTACGCGGTCGGCTATCTGGAAGACTCGCCGCACCGCAGCCGGTTCTTCGGCTTCTTCAGTTTGTGCGTCACGGCGACCACCGGCATTGCGCTTTCGGCGAACCTCGTCACCTTCCTGGTGTTTTACGAGCTGCTCACCATTTCGACTTACCCGTTGGTCGTTCATCGCGGCACGCCCGAGGCCATGCGGGGCGGGAAGATCTACCTGGTGTACACGCTGGCGGGCGGAACGGTGCTGCTGCTGGCGGTAGTCTGGCTGCATCACCTCGCCGGGCCGGTGATGTTCAAGGAGCGCGGGGTGATCCAGGCGCTGGTGGCCACCCATCGTGGCGAACTGCAAATCCTCTTCCTGCTGTTCATGCTCGGCATTGGCGTCAAGGCGGCCATCGTCCCGCTGCACGGCTGGCTGCCCAAGGCGATGGTCGCGCCCGCGCCGGTGAGCTCGCTGTTGCATGCGGTCGCCGTGGTGAAGGCGGGCGCGTTCGGTATCGTGCGCATCGTGTATGACGTGTATGGCGTGGAAAACGCCGCGAAGCTCGGGGTGCTCCCACCGCTGGCCATCGCGGCGGCCGTGACCATCGTGTATGGCTCGACGCTGGCGTTGTTCCAGGACGAACTGAAAAAGCGCCTGGCGTTCTCCACGGTCAGCCAGGTTTCCTACATCGTGTTGGGTGTGGCTATCCTCGGCCCGGCGGCGGCCATTGGCGGGTTGATTCACCTGGTGCATCAAGGCGTCATGAAGATCACGCTGTTCTTTGGCGCGGGGAATTACGCGGAAACGCTCGGCATTCACCGCGTGAGCGAGATGAACGGCGTCGGCCGGCGGATGCCGCTCACCACCGCGGCGTTCACGGTGGCGGCGCTGGGCATGATCGGCGTGCCGCCGCTCGCGGGCTACATCACCAAGTGGTATTTAAAGAAAGGCGCGATCACCGCGGGCGACGAATGGGTTGCGGTGGTGCTTGCGGTCAGCAGCCTGCTCAACGCGGCGTATTTCCTGCCGATCCTGTATCGAGCCTGGTTCCTGAGCCCGCCGAAAACGTGGCCGCAGGAGCACAGCTTCGGCAAGTGGGAAACCCACTGGATGCTGCTGACTGCGCCGCTGGTCACGGCGGCCCTGGTCATTTGGGCGGGCGTGTTTGCGGAATCGCCGTATAGTCCGCTGGCATGGGTGAAACTCATCGTGGCGAGGGAATACGGACCATGATCACCCACCTCTCTTCGCTCTGGCTGGTTGCGTCCGTGGCCGCACCGGTGCTGGCGGTCCTGCTGCTGGCGGTCCGGCCGTGGCGCCACGCGGTGATGCGCGCCACGCCCCTGGCGGCGCTGCCGGCGCTGGCGCTGGCCCTCGCCGGTCCAATCGGGGCGGAGTTGAGCCTGCCCTGGCTGCTCCAACACACCCTGCTGGAATTAGACCTGGTCGGGCGCGTGTTCCTCGGGTTCACCAGCGCGCTCTACGTGGCATCCGGTTGGTATGCGCGCGGCTATTTGGTCAAGGACGCCAATGCCGTCCGCTTCCACCTGTTCTTCCTGCTGGCGATGACCGGCAACTTCGGCCTGATCCTGGCGGGCGACATTCCGACCTTCTACACCGCCTTCGCGTTGATGGGGCTGGCCTCGGCGGGATTGGTGTTTCATCGCGGCGACGCGGATGCCCGGCGCGCCGGTCGCATCTACCTGGGGCTGGCTATGGTGGGCGAGGTCCTGATCATGTCGGGATTTGTGTTCCTGGCTGTCGCCGGGGGCACGACCGAGATAGCGGACCTGCATCGCCAGGTGTTCAGCCTTCCGGCGCTGCTGCTGTTGCTGGCGGGGTTTGGAATCAAGGCGGGCGCGTTGAGCCTGCACTTCTGGCTGCCGCTGGCCCATCCCGCGGCGCCCGTGCCGGCGAGTGCGGTGCTGAGCGGGGCGATGATCAAGGCGGGGTTGCTGGGCTGGATTCGCTTTCTGCCCCTGGGCGAGGCCACGATGCCGGGGTGCGGTTTCACCCTGATCAGCGCGGGACTGGGCGCGGCCTTCCTGGGGACGTTTGTGGGCGTGGCGCAGAAGAACCCCAAAGCCGTGCTGGCGTATTCGAGCATCAGCCAGATGGGCATTATCATGACGGGCCTGGGCATTGGCGCGCTGCGGCCCGAGGCATGGCTGGAAATTCAGGCGGCGGTGCTGATTTACGCGACGCATCACGCGCTAGCCAAAGGATCGCTCTTCCTGGGCGTTGGCCCGGCCCACGCAGCGCGCACCCGAGGGCAGCGCCTGGTAGCGGGTGCGGGTCTGCTGCTGCCCGCGCTGGCACTGGCTGGAGCGCCGTTCACCAGCGGGGCGCTGGCCAAGACCGCGCTGAAGACCAACGTCGCCTTTCTCCCGGAGGGCTGGGCCGTCGCCCTGGGCATTCTGCTGCCGCTGGCCGCCGCCGGGACAATGCTCAAGATGACGCGTTTCCTTTGGCTGGCCTGGCCGCGGCCCGGGCAAGCCACCGAGTCCTCCGCGCGCGGTTTGTGGCTGCCGTGGCTCGGATTGGTGGTGGCGATGCTGGTCGGCGTCTGGCTGTTGCCGGGAGCGCTGGAAGTGCTGCCCAAGAAACTCTCCGCGGAGAAGCTCTGGGATGCCTTGTGGCCCTTGCTGGTCGGCGGCGCGCTGGCCGCCCTGGCCGCGGGGTTGCGCCGGCGGTTTACCGCCGATCTGGACCGCTGGCTGCCGGCGGGCGACTTCGGAGTGTTCCTTGAGAAGTTCCTCGCGCGCGTGGGGCTGCTCCTGCCGGCAGACGCCGGTTCGCACCACGCTCACGATCATGAAGGACAACCGGCGGAGACGGACTCGCGCTGGGCCGCTGCCCTAGCGGCAATCGGTGCGCGCCTGGCGGCCGCGGAATCAAGCTTGCGTTCCTCGCCGGTGGGCGGGGCGCTGTTGCTGCTGTTGATCGGTTTGCTCCTGTTCTTGCTGGCGATAACCGGAACTTGAACTCAAAAGCCATGCAACATGCACCCCACGCTCGTTCAAGACGACCACTCGGCGCCGCGTTGGAGGGTGCGACTCTGCCCATCCTGGGCGCCAGCGTGGCTGGAGTGGTGCTGGTGGAGTTTCAGAAGTGGATAGTCAACTGGAGGAACGACAGCCATGAGCGCCCGCACTGAATCCAGAGCACAGCCACCTGCATCTTCGACTATGCGACAACAGCGTGCACGAAAAACCTTCCGCCAATTTTCAGCCCTGCTGTATGATCAGGTGTCAAACCGCGCGTTGGCCCGCCGCATCGAAGCCATCCGCCGCCGATGCCTAACGCTCGAGGAACGCTATGAGCCGGCCGTGCAGCGTGTGGCTCGGGGGCTTCGCCCCAGCGCGCGCAATCTCCTCCATTACGTCGCACTACGCCAGGACGACTTGCGAAACCTGCAGAACGAATTGGCCGTACGCGGGCTTTCATCGCTGGGCCGCTGCGATTCGCACGTGATGTCAGCCCTGGAAGCGGTCCTTGGGGTGCTGGGGCAGTTGTCCGGACGAACTGACCTGCAGCATTTGACTTCAGAAGCACCCGTGGACTTTCAGGGCGGCACGACCCGCTTGCGCCGCCATGCCAGACAACTATTCGGTCCCGGGTTTAAACAGCGCTGGGTACGGATCATGGTGACCATGCCCGCCGCCGCAGCGCATGACTATTCGATGGTGCGCGAGATGGTCGCAGCGGGGATGAACGTGGCCCGCGTCAATTGCGCTCATGATGGACCGCACACTTGGCAGCGCATTATCGCCAACGTCCGGCGCGCGGAGAAGGAAATCGGCCAATCCTGTCGCATCATGATGGATCTTGCCGGGCCGAAGCTTCGCACCGGTGCGGTGGAATTGGGCACGCCCATCGTCAGCTTCCAACCGGAACGCGACGAACGCCGCTGGCCGATCGCCCCCGCACAAGTGTTGCTGCACCGCGCCGAGACCGTCGCCCCCACTCGGGAACAGGTGGATGCGGTCCTGCCCATCACCGGCAACCTGTTGGCTCGAGCACGCGTGGAGGACGAGTTCCGTTTCCAGGACAGTCGCCGTCGACGCCGTTTGCTGCGTGTAACGGCAGTGGAAAGCAACGGCGTGCTGCGCAGTGAGTGTTTCGACTCGACCTGGGTCGAAGCAAACACGCCGATTGAGTTGATGCGCGACGGCGTGGTTATTGCCACTTCGACCATCGGTGATCTGCCGGCACAACCACGCCCCATCCTGCTACGCGTCGGCGATACCTTGTGGGTCACGACGGAAGCCGAGACTGGCCGGAATGCCGTGGCCGCCACTCACCGCCGACCAGCCAAACCGGCCCAGATTCCATGCACACTGGATGCCGTCTTTCGCGACGCCCGAGTGGGCCATAGAATACTGTTTGACGATGGAAAGATTGAGGGTGTGATTCGCGATGTGCAATCCGATCGATTGCGCGTCGTCATTCAGCGTGCCGCCCCGCAGGGCTCCAAGCTCCGTCCGGAGAAGGGCATCAACCTGCCCGACACCGACCTTTCGATACCCGCCCTCAGCGCGGATGATATCTCCAATCTCCAGTTCGCAGTGAAGCACGCCGATCTCGTCAGCCTGTCCTTTGTGCATCGGCCAGAGGACGTATGGCTGCTGCGGAAACATTTGGCGGACCTGGGGCGCCCCAACATGGCCGTGGTGCTGAAGATCGAGACCCGCTCGGCGTTGCGTCACCTCCCCGGCATTCTGCTGGCAGGCATGCAACACTCCCCGCTGGGTGTCATGGTAGCCCGCGGCGATTTGGCCGTGGAAGCCGGCTGGGAACGTCTCTCGGAACTGCAGGAAGACATCCTCTGGCTTTGTGAAGCCGCCCATGTGCCCGTGATCTGGGCGACGCAGGTGCTGGAAGGACTGGCCAAGAAGGGGTTGCCATCGCGCGCCGAGGTCACCGATGCCGCCATGAGCGCCCGTGCCGAGTGCGTGATGCTGAACAAGGGGCCGCACATCCTGTCCGCCGTGCGCTTTCTCGACGGTATTCTCTCGCGCATGCAGGCGCATCAGTACAAGAAACGCGACCTCATGCGCCAACTGGAAGTCACTCTTGGGTAAATGTTTCCGTTCCATGAATGCGAAATTGAATGCTCTTGTCCACGCGCGATGGTTCGAACGCGCCATCCTGACGGTGATTATTCTGGCGGGGATTCTGGCCGGGCTGGAGACGAGTCCTGCCCTCGTCGCTCGGTACGGCACCCTGCTGGAGACATTGGACCTCGTGGTGCTCGCTATCTTTATCTTCGAGATTGCCCTCAAGCTGGTCGTACACGGACGGCAGCCCTGGCACTATTTCCGCGATGGCTGGAACGTGTTCGACTTCACCATCGTCGCGCTGTGTTGCCTGCCCACGAATTCCCAGTTTGCGGCCGTGCTCCGCTTGGCGCGGGCGCTCCGGCTACTGCGGTTGGTCACGGCATTGCCCCGGCTCCAACTGCTCGTCGGTGCTTTGCTCAAGAGCCTGGGTGCGATGGGGTATGTGGGATTGCTGCTGGCGTTGATGTTCTACATCTACGGCGTAGTCGGCGTTCATCTATTCGGCGAGGCCGATGCGGTTCATTTCGGCTCCCTGAAGGCAGCGCTGTTTACCCTGTTCCAAATGATCACGCTGGACAATTGGAGTGAGATCTACCGCGCCGCCCAATCTGGCGCGCCCGTGGCCGTGCCAGTCTACTTCATCAGCTTCATCCTGCTCGGCACGATGATCATGTTGAACCTGTTCATTGGCATAATCATGAACAGCATGTCAGAGATGCACGCGGAAATCGCGGCGCGCGACCGCCAGCGGCATGTCACCGAAACCGGCGCCGCCACGATTGAGGATGATTTGCGCCTGCTGCAACAGCAAATCGAGTCCCTCAAGGACCAGGCGGTGCGCACACGACGACGCCTGCGCCAGAAACCGTCCCGTGTGCCCGAGCCGTGACAGAATCTGACCAGACCAGCCTACCGCATCGGCCCATCGACGTTGCCAGGTCCGCACCGGCCCCGGTTTCGCCGCGGGCATTGTCCGCCGACCTGCGGGCGCTGGCGGAACATTTCCAGAACGGGCCGGTGCGACTGGTGGAAATTGTCGAGGTGCTGAAAGGCCGGGGCTATCGCTTCCTAATCGTGCTGCTGTGCCTGCCATTCCTGACACCCGTTCCATTGCCGGGTGTCTCCACGGTGTTTGGGTCCGTGATTGCGCTGATCGGCTTCCGCCTTGCGCTGGGACAGAAACCTCACCTGCCGCAGCGTTTGATGCAGACAGAGCTTCCCCCGCGAATCCTGCCGAAAGTGCTGCGGGCCAGCAGCCGGCTTGTCGGAGCCTTTGAACGTCTGTCGAAGCCGCGCCTGCAGTTCTTTTATCGGCATGCTGCGTTTCAACGCCTCGGTGGCGTGCTGATTGCCCTGTGCGGCCTGAAACTGTTGCTGCCAATCCCGGTACCGATGAGTAATTTCTTTCCCGGCGTCTCAGCCGCCTTGCTGGCCGCCGGCTCTTTTGAGGAGGATGGCGCGGTGTTTCTGGCCGGGCTGCTCACATTTTCTATTTCGCTCGCCTACTTTGCATTGCTGGCGTTGGGCGGCGCAGCAGCTATCGGGGAAATCTGGCAGCGTGTGTTGGGCAGGTGAAGTGGTTCGATTTACAGGGCCATGAATTGACCAATCCCATACCCGGTTGCGGTTCTCCCCATTCACTTCTCAGCGGATATGCGCCACCGTCACAGATCAGCCTCCCCCTGTCTCGATGGGAAGTTCCGGCCGACTGGCCCATTCGGCCCAACCGCCGTCGTACCAGCTTACCCGGCGATAACCCAAAAGGTGGCGCAACACGAAGTAAGTCTGACTGGCTTGATGGCCGGTGCGACAGCTCACGACCACCGGCGAGTCTTTGGATGGAATTAACTTTGCATACGCTTCGGCCAGTTCGCTGGAAGGTTTGAACCGGATCACGGCGTTGTTTGTCGAGACGTCCAGGGTGAACGGTCGGTTGACCGCGCCCGGGATGCGCCCTGCACGCGCTTCGTCCGACTTCTTGCCGGCAAAAAAATCGCCGGGTCTTACGTCCAAGAGCACGGCGCCCCGATTTTGGGAGAGGGCCAGAACTTGCTGGTAGTCCACGGTAAACGTGTCTGCACCGGTCGGCACCGGGTATTCCGTAGCGGTGATGGTTGGCAGCAAGGTGTCCGTTGGTCTTTTCTCCGCCACCCATTGTTCCCAGCCGCCGTTGAGAATGGCGTAACGCATGTGCCCAATCCGTTCCAAGGCCATGCCCACCAAGGTGGCGTCCTGCAGTTTGTCGGTGGGTACCAGAACCACCGTTGTTTCAAGATTAATCCCCAGGAGCCCCAGATGCCGCGCGATCAGGTCTGCGGGAAGGAGCATGGACGAGACACCACCCACCGCGCCGCGGAAGTGCTCCACATCCATCCGGACAGAACCCGGAATGTGGCCGACATTGTAGGCGGGCTGCGGACGCAAATCGATAATGCGCAGGTCAACCCGGCCCAGATTCTCTTGCAGCCATGAGGTTTCAACGAGGCGTGGGGTGTCGCTCGCTGTATCCACGGTCTTGGCGGCATGGCTCTGGGGTCCACTCAGGAAGAACGCCCGCCAAGCGTTGACCTTGCCCGCTTGGGCTTCGGAGAGCGGTGTGCTGCGCAGGGAAACCGGTTTCAACACCTGCTGCATGAAGCCTTGCAGCCCGTCCGTTAGCAAATAGGCGTTCGCAAATCCCATCCTGGCCAGGGAATCTCGGGCCTGGGCCGGGTGGGTCATCCCGTTGGAGTAGAGCACAACCGTGCCCTTGTTCTTGTGCGGCCCGAGAACCTCCGGAAGGTCCGCAGCCGCGACGTTCACCGCGCCACGGATGTGAAACGCGGCAAACTCGGCCGGCGTGCGGATATCCACCAGCAACAGACTGCTGTCCCCGGCCATCAAGCGGTCCGCGAGTTCATCAGGGTCGATGTGGTCCTCGCCAGCCTCCATGGCCTGGAGCATGCCTGTCTCGGAGACGGCGGCCGGGGCTGTCACGGTGGTTGAAGACGTTGCTGGTGGGAGCAACGCCACGGCCAGCGCTCCTACCAGAATCGTCACGCTGAATGCCTTTAGGAACGGACTCCCCAAGTAGGGGCCGGCTCCGGCCACTTTCTTCTCGATCCATTCCGAGCCCCAGAAAGCCGCCACCGCCACGGCGGAGAAGAGAAGCGCGAACACGGGCCCCGAAACGCCGATCGCCGCCCACATGAATTTCACGCCGCTGTCCCCCCAAGTCGCCAGCGGACCGACGATCCCGTAGAACTCATTGAAGAGAATGCTGCCCAGCGCAGCGCCGCCGAGAAAGATCAACGCGTCGAGGCGCCCGCTCGCCAGCCCGACTGCGGCGGTGCCGGGGCACCAAGAACTCAAAACGAAACCCACGCCAAAGAGCAGGCCGCCGACGATCTGCGCGCCGTAAATGGTAGGCAGAAAATAGATCTGCTCCGGGCTAACCACGCCCAGAGCGAGCGCCAACTGCAAGCCCAGCATCGCCGTGACCATCGCGGTGAACATCACCCGCAGCACCGTCATGTCGCGGAAATAGAAAATGCCTGCCAGCCGCCGGGAGCTGCCGAAGCCGGCTTGTTCGAGCGCGAAACCAAATCCGAATCCGAGCAGCAGCGACAGAACAAACGCCGCGCTGCTCCCAAGACCATCCTGGCCAAAGAAGGTCGTGATCATTGCCATTGCCTCCGGACAAACCACGCCATGGCGTAGCCGCTGGCAAACATTGCCCCCAGGAACAGCAGGCTGCCGGTGGCCAGCATCGCCCCGCCAGTCAGCGCCTGACCCGAGGTGCAGCCCGACGCCACCCGGCTCGCGAATCCCGCCAGGATGCCACCCGCCAAAGCCATTACAATTCGACGACTGCGGGAGGCAGTTGGGCCGCGCTCCAGTTGCGGCCGAACCCGCCGTCCCATGATTGCCGAGACTAGGCCGCCTAGCAGCGTGCCGACGAACATGAACACCAGATAATACCGGAGCGGGTCCTTGCCCCAGGTCCCAAAGTAAGCGCTGTCCGCCACATGTTGCGGCATGATGCAGCTCTGAGCGAAGGCACCGGCTCGCGCGATGCCCGCCGACGCCCCGAGCCCGACGCCCAAGGTCAGAAAGCTCGCAAGCAAGACCAGACCCAGCAAGACCCCCGCCAGATAAGGGTTCATGTGAGGTTTGGGTCCGGTCGAAGGGATATTGGAGTCGGGATTCATAGCCTCGTTCCTCCTGGGTTCGCTTTAGCAGCCAGCCGATTTGCGTTTCGTCGGCGTTGGGGTTGACGGCGTAAGCGGGGCGGCCGGGCGAGGAGCGCCGCCTGCGCCCGGCCCGGCTTGAGTACGAACGCCACCGCTGGGCAACGGTACGGCGCGCACGGCGCCTTTCAATTCACTTTCCTCCCAGAACGCTTCCAGCCCGCCGTGCAGGGCTTTAATGGGACGCTTGGTTTTCTGCGAGAGAATTCCAGCCGCCATCATGGCCAGCGAACCGTCGCGGTCCACGATGATCAAAGGCCCCGCGCCAGTCAGATAACCGGGATTTTCCAAAACGTCCGCCAGCTCAGCGTGCCGCGCGCCGGGCAAGGCGTAGTCCTGAAAGGCCTCGGGCGGGCGTATGTCCACGAGATCGAACGTGCCCGGCAGATCCTTGATCAGCCGCCCCAGGTCGGCGGGGGAAATCCGCTCGGCGATCTGAATCTGGCGCTGAGGTGCGGTGGCGGTGGCCTGCTTTTCATTCCCAAATACAGGATAGCCCGCGTCAATCCATGCCGCGCTGCCACCCTCCAAGCTGGCCACGTTCTTGAATCCCTTTCGCTGCAGAATGCCCGCCGCCAGGCTCGACCGGTAGGCGCTGTTGCACACGGCCACCACGGGGTGGTTCGGATCAAGTTTGCCGGAGAGCTCGGCCAATTGGTTGATCGGCAGGTTCACCACTGTGCCGATCCGCATGGCCATCCATTCATAAGGCATCCGGACGTCCACGATGATCGGCGCGTTGCCAGCTTGCATCTGCTGATAAAGCTCGGCGGGCGTGATCGTTCCGCTCGTCGCCACCGACAGTCCCGCTTTGGTCCAGGTTTCATAAGGCAACACCGATCCCTCATAGGAGACGCGATGCAGGCGGAACACCGCCTCTTTCAATTCCGCCTCCGACCCGATCAACACCAGCGGCGCCTTCCACGGCACCATCGTGCCGACCCAGGTTTCCAGTCGCCCCCGCAGCGCGATGTTTACTGAGCCCGGCACATGCCCCGCTGCATAAGGCTTGGCCTCACGCAAGTCCACCAGCCACTGTCCGGTGACCTTGGTGATGGACTCCTCGGCTTTGGCCATCGTCGGCGTCGCGTTCCAATCCACCAGCGGAGGACCCGCGCGGTTCATGGCCGCGTTGTGTTTAAAATACTGCGGCGCTTCTGGCAGGCCCTCCAACACCGACGCGATGAATTCGCTCCGGCCCTTCTTCTGCACGTAGGGATTCGACGACTTTTCCCGGCCGATTGTCGAGGAGGGATCGTCAGACAGATTGACACCGCAGAGCGATCCGGCACCATGGGCTGGCAAAACCACGAGGCTATCCGGCAGCTTGGACAGTTTGTTGTGCCAGGTGTCGTAACTCATGGACGCCAGTGTGGCGGCAGTCATGGTGCCTTCCAGCAGGTCCGGCCGCCCAATGGACCCCACGAACAATGTGTCGCCCGTGAACACCGCCCGTGGCTGAGTCTCGCCCTCGCTGCTGACCAGGCCGCACATGCCGTCCGGCGTGTGACCGGGTGTGTTGATGGCCTTCACCGTGGCTTTGCCCACCCGGAAGGTAGAGCCTTCCTGGAGCGGCTCGATCTTGTATTGCGCACCGCTCGCGGCATTTTGGTATATGGGGACCTTCAGGGCCCGGACCGTCTCGAGGTGGCCCGCTACGAAGTCCGCGTGCGAATGCGTGAGGAACACTCCCTTGATGGTCAGACCGTGCTTCTTTGCGTAGTCCAGGTACCCGTTGATGTCGCGGTCCGGGTCCACCAGCACCGCTTCCGGCCCTGACACTAACAGGTAGGAATAGTGGCTCAATACCGGTAGGTTAAACTGCACGATTTCAAACCCCGGGAACCGGTAGGTGTCCACGATCTGGTGGAAGGCGTCTTCGGCGCCATGCGAGGCCGACTCGGAATCTTTGATCTTTGTGCCCTCAGCCGCCATCACCAGTAGCTCCAGGTGCAACGACACGACACACACAAGGACTTGGTTTAGAATGCGCGTTTTCATAACGATTGAGGTTAGCGTTCGCCTCGATTCTATTGTCGCGCTAATGCCCGTCAAGCTCCCCCTCTTCGAGGATTCTGTGGGGATTCAGGGAACATTCCTAGCGAGTGCAGGCGTGGCGGACACGCTTAAAGCGCCGCACAAACCGGTCCTTTCGGAGGTGCAACTTGAGTACCGCCAGTTCTGAGTCGATCAGGGCGAACAGCCAATAGGCAAAACGCTGTCTAGCCCGTTACCTCCACCAGCAACCGTGCTGGAGCCTGTCACGGGTAGTTCGGATTGCGCGCTGGGCCAGCTCGGTTTCGAACTGGCTTTAAACAGGTTTCACCCAACGTCGGATTGACCGTGTTCCTGGTCGAATCACCGATCTTTCCTGCTGTCGTCTTTCTTTCCCGAAAGCACCTCGATATTTCGCAAAGCAAAGACCGCCGCGACAACGCCCGCGACCAAGAGCACCGTGAGTCCAACCTTGCCTGAAGCCCAGGGCATTTTATCTATACAAAGCGTCATAAGTAATT
>DIXK01000085.1 GCA_002428665.1 Verrucomicrobia subdivision 3 bacterium UBA6082 | reverse complement strand
ACATGTGGGTATGCATCCCCGACCCGTTGTCTCCAAACAACGGCTTGGGCATGAAACAAGCCGTCTTGCCGTGCTTGCGCGCCACGTTCTTGACCACATACTTGTAAACCATCATCGCGTCGGCCGCCCGCACCAGCGTGTCGAACCGGTAATCGATCTCGGCCTGGCCCGCCGTGGCCACTTCATGGTGCTGCCGCTCGATCTTGACCCCCAACTGCTCCATCACCAGGCACATCTCGGTGCGGATATCCTGCTGCGTGTCGGCCGGGGCCACCGGAAAATATCCTTCCTTGTGGCGAATCTTGTAGCCGAGGTTGGGCATCTCATCACGGCCGGTATTCCAGACCGCTTCTTCGGACTCCACCTGGTAGTAGGCGCCGTTGCTGCTGGTTTCGTACTGGACGTTGTCGAAAATGAAGAACTCGGCTTCGGGGCCGAACACCGCGGTATCGGCCAGGCCGGTGCTGGCGAGGTATTTCTCCGCTTTGGAAGCGATGCTGCGCGGGTCCCGGGCGTAGGGCTCCATGGTACCGGTTTCGGCGATATTGCAGGTGAGCGACAGGGTGGGCTCGACACAGAAGGGATCGATGAACGCGGTGTCCGGGTCTGGCAGGGCGAGCATGTCGGAGGCTTCGATGCTCTTCCAACCGCGAATGCTCGAGCCGTCGAAGCCGAGGCCCTCGCTGAAGACGTCTTCGGTCAATTCGCGAATGGGACAACTGAAATGCTGCCAGGTTCCAAACGTGTCGACAAATTTGATGTCGACCATCTTAGCCCCGCTCTTCTTGGCTAACTCTATTACGCTTTTGGGTGTGCTCATCGGTTATCTAGTCGTTGGGGATGTTTATCGCTAAGAAACTCAAATGGCGTGTTCGCCGGTTTCATCGGTGCGAATGCGCACAGCGTTCTCGATGGAGCTGACAAAAACCTTGCCGTCGCCGATTTTTCCGGTTTTGGCGGCTTTTACGATGGCCTCAACCGCCGAATTGACGAGGCTGTCCGGCAACACCACTTCAATTTTAATTTTGGGCAGAAAATCCACGGTGTATTCGCTGCCGCGGTAGATTTCCGTGTGCCCTTTCTGGCGACCGAAGCCCTTGACTTCCAACACAGTCATCCCTTCGACCCCAAGCCCGGCCAATGCCTCTTTAACGTCCTCAAGCTTGAATGGTTTAATGATGGCCTCTATCTTTTTCATGTCATGTAGCGTTCTTAACTCGGATACTAGCAACCACCTGAACCCTGTAAACAGGAATGTGACTTTTCACCAATAATTTTTGAACGTTTGGCGGGGAGATGCGTCAATAATTACGTTAACAAAAACCGGGTTGATACCTGATCGTTAATAATGGTTCTTTGAAGCAGAGATAATACTTGCACGTTCGGAGTTGACGGCAATAAGGCTCTGTGATTAATTAAGACCAAGATTACGCCGTTCGATTTTAGCTGGCAGTGTGAAATTGTTCTTTGAGGCCAGCACCAGATTTCGGTTCTCGTTCCGGTACAAACGGGGGCCGATGTTCTCCGTAATCCTACTGATGTACTGAATTCGAAAATTCCCCGGGCTCTTCGGTCACCCCCTGACTGACTAGCCCGGTTTTTTTTGCCTTTTTTTGCCAGGCACCCATGCCGCGGGCGTTTCGCCCGCCCCCTGACCCGTATCGCCTGTGGGCATGGGAGTTGACTTGCAGTCCGCCATTGGGTCTATTCTGATGCCTCATGGGTGTCACGACGCACGGGTTTGCTGGTCCTGATCGCTGCCGGTTATGATTTTTTGGTTTTACCGGGACCGCGCGGAGCCTGGAGCGCCACTTTCACTCTCACACAGTGCCGTTTTGCTATGCATAAGATCGTATCGAAAGCCGTTCTCAGTCCCAATGTGACCCGCATGGACGTGGAAGCAGCCCGGATTGCCCAGATCCGGCAGCCGGGGCAGTTTGTGATTGTCCATCGGGACGGCGCCGCGGAACGGATCCCTCTGACCATTGCGGATGCGGATGCCCAGGCCGGCACCATCACGCTCGTTATTCAGGCGGTCGGCAAGAGCACCAAGGAACTCGTGGCGCTGGAACCTGGCCAGACGATTGCGGACATCTCCGGACCGCTGGGAAAACCGACCGAGCTGATTTCGTCCGGCCGGGCTCTGTGCATCGGCGGCGGCGTTGGGACAGCAGTCGTCCATCCGATCGCCCAGGGATTGAAGCGTCAAGGGGTTTCCGTGTTGAGCATTATCGGCGGCCGATCGAAAGAGTGGGTGATTTTTGAGAATGAGCTACGCGCCCTCGGCGAAGTGCAGGTGTGCACCGATGACGGCAGTTACGGCCGTAAAGGTTTTGTGACCGATGCCGCCCGCGACGCCCTCACGGCGGGCGGGATCGACATCGTTTACGCGGTGGGCCCGGTGCCCATGATGCGCGCGGTGGCCAATCTCACCCGGCCTTTCGGGGTGCATACGATTGTCTCACTCAACCCGGTGATGGTGGATGGGACGGGCATGTGCGGCGGCTGCCGCGTGGAAGTGGGCGGTCAAACGCTGTTCGCCTGCGTGGACGGCCCGGAATTCGACGGGCACAAGGTCGACTACGAACTCCTGATGGACCGGTTGACCACTTACCGTGAATTTGAGCAGGAATCGAGCCGCCGTTGCGACGACCACACCTGCCGTATTGGCCTGAGCTAGGCCCTGGTTTTTCTCTCCTTTCACCCTGAATTCTGAATCAACACGGGAAACAAGCATTGTGAGTCCGAAGTTAACGACCAAAGCGCGCCTGCAACTGGACCGGCAAAAGATGACGGAGCAGGACCCCCTGATCCGCAACGCCAATTTTAAGGAAGTCAACCTGGGTCTGCCCGAGAAGGTGGCCTTGATCGAGGCGGAGCGCTGCCTGCAGTGCCGGGATCCGAAATGCGTGGCCGGCTGCCCCGTGATGGTGAACATCCCGAAGTTCATCCAACTGCTCTCGGATGGCAACTTGGCGGGCGCGGCGCAGTCGCTGCTAGCCGATAATGCGCTGCCGGCGGTGACGGGTCGGGTTTGCCCGCAGGAAACCCAATGCGAGGTGGAGTGTATCCGGGGCCACAAGGGGCTGCCCGTGGCGATTGGTTACCTGGAGCGATTTGTCGGCGATTGGGCTCGCGGCCACGCCGACGAGGTGCCCATGCCCAAGGCCCCACCCACCGGGAAAAAGGTGGCGGTGATCGGCGCCGGCCCGGGCGGGCTGACCGCCGCAGGCGAGCTGGCCCGCAAAGGGCATTCGGTGACGATTTACGAAGCGCTGCACAAGCCGGGCGGCGTGCTGGTTTACGGCATCCCGGAGTTTCGCTTGCCCAAGGCGATCGTGGAGGCGGAGGTCGCGCGGCTGGAGCAAGCCGGGGTGAAAATTGTCTGCAACACGGTCATTGGCCGCACTTACACCTTGCAGGAATTGCGGGCGGAATACGACGCGCTGTTCATTGCGAACGGCGCCGGGCTCCCGGTGTTCATGAATGTGCCCGGTGAAAACCTCAAAGGCGTCTACTCCGCCAACGAATACCTCACCCGGGTCAACCTGATGGCCGCTTACGAGTTTCCCCGCGCGGATACCCCCGTGCTCAAAGGCCAGCGCGTGGCCACGGTCGGCGGCGGCAACGTGGCGATGGATTCCGCGCGCACCGCCAAACGCATCGGAGCGCAGGAATCGATTATCGTCTACCGCCGCACCCGCAAGGAAATGCCGGCGCGCGCCGAAGAAATCCATCACGCCGAGGAAGAAGGTATCAAGTTCGAGTTCCTCGTCGCCCCGGTGGAAGTCATTGGCAATGAAAAGAAATGGGTTACCGGCTTGAAATGCGTCCGGATGCAATTGGGCGAGCCGGACGCCTCCGGCCGCGCCCGTCCCGTGGTGATTCCCGGCTCGGAATTTGTGATCCCGTGCGAGGTCGTGGTCGTGGCGATCGGCACCCGGGCAAACCCGCTGCTCACCGCGACCTGCCCGGATTTGAAACTGAATAAATGGGGCAACATCATGGTCGATGAGCAGGGCATGACCAGCCTGCCTGGCGTGTTCGCTGGCGGGGATATCGTCCGCGGCGCCGCGACCGTCATTTTGGCTATGGGCGACGGCAAACGCGCTGCCGCCTCGATGGACGCCTATCTGCGGGGTGAGCCCGTAATTACTGCCGAAGCCGGCCCTGCGGTGCCCGCTTAGGCCAGGTCCGGAAACATCCCCGGAGACGTCACACTCGGCATGCGGAGGGGCTGGATCAGTCCTACCGCCGCAGCCGGTGGCTGGCGAGATTTTTATGAGCAAGCAATGTGTTGCCACCTTGCTGGTGGCCGGAGGTCTGACATGGGCGGTTTCGTGCACCGCGGCAACCCCAATCTATGTTACCCAGGACCCGGTAGGCCCTCTCGGCACGAACCGGTACTCCACACCGGTAAACCAGGTGTTAACCCCAACCGGTATCCAGGTGGAACTGCCGGAAATGCGGCCCCAGGCGCTGGCGCTCAGTCCCAACGGCAAATGGCTGGCTGTTTCGGGCAAAACGGCGGAGCTCCTGATCCTGGACCCGGTGACCGGAAACATCCTGCAGCGGGTCCCCCTGCCCTCCGGTCCAAAGACGGATGTGGTGTCGGACCACATTTTGAAACCGGACACGTCCGGCCAGGTCAGCTACACCGGCTTGCGCTACTCGCCAGACGGCACGCGCATCTACCTGAGCAGCGTGAACGGCACGATCAAGGTCTTCTCGGTGGCCACAGACGGCCAGACCGCGCCGCTGTTCAGCATATCCCTCCCCAAAGCCGACGCGCCGCGCCGTGAAGTGGAGATCCCAGCCGGCCTGGCCTTCTCCAGCGATGGACGAAAACTGTATGTGGCCCTGAACCTCTCGAATCGGCTCGCGGAACTGGACCCGGAAACCGGCGCGGTGCTGCGGACCTGGGATGTGGGGGTCGCGCCTTATGATGTGGTGGTAACCGGCGACAAAGCCTACGTGAGCAACTGGGGCGGCCGGCGCCCGGACGCCTCCAGCCTGACCGGCCCGGCCGGCCGCGGCACGCTGGTGCGCGTGGATCCCGTCCGTCACATCGCCAGCGAAGGCAGCGTATCGGTGATCGATCTCAAGGGCGGCCAGGTGCTCCAGGAAATCCTCACGGGCCTGCACGCTTCGGCCCTGGCACTTTCGCCTGACGGCAAACACCTGGTGGTGGCCAACGCGGCGAGCGACACCCTATCGGTGATTGATACCCGCCGCGATGTGATCACTCAAACCATCTGGGCGCGCCAGAGTCCGGCCGATCTCTTCGGCGCCAGCCCGAACGCCCTCGCGTTTGATCCCAAAGGGCAACACCTCTACGTGTGCAACGGCTCCCAAAACGCGATCGCGGTGATCCGGTTCTCCGCCCGGAAATCCCAACTGATTGGGCTGATCCCGGTGGGGTGGTTTCCCGGAGCGATCGTTTACGACGCGGGACGGCAGCAATTGCATGTGGCCAACATCAAAGGCATTGGCTCGGGCAAAAGGCTGGCCGAAGGCGAGACGCGCAAATTCAACTCGCACCAGTACCTGGGGTCCGTCTCTATCCTCCCAGTGCCCTCCGCCGCGGAATTGAAGGAGCACACCATCGCTACCCTGCGCAACATGCGTTATCCGCTGCTCAAGGAAGCCGCCCAAAAACCGCGCCGCGACCATCCGGCCCGCCCGCTGCCGGAACGTGTCGGGGAACCCAGCGTGTTCCAGCACGTGGTGTATATCATCAAAGAAAACCGCACCTACGACCAGGTGCTGGGCGCGTTGGAGAAAGGCAACGGCGAACCTTCGCTCTGCATTTTTGGAGAACACGTCACCCCAAACCAGCACAAGATGGTGCGCGAATTCGTGTTGCTGGATAACACCTACTGTTCCGGGATCCTCAGTGCTGACGGGCACCAGTGGTCCACCACGGCGTTCGCCACGGATTACATGGAGAAATCGTTCGCGGGTTTTCCGCGCAGCTACCCGGATGGCATGGAAGACGACGATGTAGACGCGCTGGCGTACTCGCCGGCGGGCTTCATTTGGGACAACGCCCTGGCTCATGGGAAGACCGTGCGCGATTACGGCGAATTCGCCATCACCGAGAAACGCTGGCAAGACCCGGCCAAAAAACAGAAGATCAAGTTCCTGGATCATTGGCGGGATTGGACCAACGGCACCGCTGAGATTCTCATCAGCAGCCGCCCGGCCGTCGAATCGCTTCGGCCCCACCTCTGCACCAATACCGTCGGCTGGGATATGGACATCCCGGACGTCTTTCGCGCCGCGCAATTCATCAAGGAACTGCGGGAGTATGAGAAGCAAGGGAACTTCCCCAACCTGATCATCATTTGCTTGCCCAACGACCACACCTCGGGCACTTCCGCCGGAGCGCCCACCCCCGCTGCGCAAGTGGCCGATAATGACCTGGCGTTTGGCCAAATCGTCGAGGCGATCTCGCACAGCAAGTTCTGGAAGGAAACCTGCATTTTCGCCATAGAAGACGACCCGCAGGCAGGCTGGGACCATGTCAGCGGTTACCGCACCACCGCCTATGTCATCAGCCCCTACACCCCGCGCGGCAAAGTCATCAGCACGCAATACAACCAAACCAGCGTGCTGCGCTCCATCGAACTCATCCTCGGTATTCCCCCTATGAACCAGATGGACGCCACCGCCACCCCGATGTTTGATTGTTTCCAGCCCACGCCCAATTTCACCCCCTTCACGGCGGTGAAGAATAATGTGCCCCTGGACGAGATGAACCCGGGCACCGCGCAGATTTCGCATCCCTTGCTGCGCCAGCATGCCAAGGCGTCCGCCAAACTGCCCCTGGAGGGACCCGACCGCTGCCCCGAAGATCTGCTCAACCGCATTCTCTGGCACGCCATGAAAGGCCCGGACGCGCCCTATCCTGCCTGGGCCATAACGCACTTTGAAGACGATGACGACTGAACCCTCCGATCAGCCCACCCCGGCGCCCCGGCGCGAGGTGGATGCCAAATCGAGCCTCTGGAAGCTGCTCTGGGATTACGACCCCAATGGCCTGCTGGTGTTGGATGAACGGCTGGTCATCACGCTGGTGAACCCGGCGCTGAGCCGCATGTTCAAAATGGAGCCGAAGGACCTCATTGGGCACGCGGCGGCCGACATCCTGGGCGACATCTCGGAGTTTCGCACCGCGCTCCGAACCGGGCAACGACGAGTCAATCTCGAACGCTCCTATCCGCAGTTCGACCTCTTCGTGCGCAAGCTGGTCTTCCCCATCCCCGATGAACGTATCGTGGCGGGAATTTTTGTGGACCAGACCGCGGAATGGAAACAGAAGAAGGAAATGGCGCACCTGCGGCAGCAAGCCATCCAAAAAGTGCGGATGGTGGTGGACAAGCAGATGAACGTGGCTCAAAACATCGCCGGGCTTCTGGGCGAATCCACCGCCCAAACCAAGGTCAGCCTGCTGCATTTGCTCGAAATGCTCCAAAAGGAAAATGACTGACCGCGAACTGTTCTACGACATCGTCTCCAACAGCCTGAATCACGCCGGAGAGGAGCTGTGCGGGGACGAAGTGCGGATCCTGCGCACCGAGCGCAAGAGCATCGTGGTGCTTTCAGACGGCCTGGGCAGCGGCGTTAAGGCGAACATCCTCGCGCGCCTCACCGCCTCCATCATCGTAACCATGCTGCGGGAGGAAGCCCCGCTCAAGGCGGTGATCGAGACCGTGCTGGGCACCCTGCCCATCTGCAAGGTCCGGCGCATCGCTTATTCCACGTTCCTGATCATCGAGATCGATCACGCCACCGGCCACTTCAAAGTCACCAACTGCGACAGCCCGGAGATCTTCTTTCTGCACGACGACACGTGCGTGGCCCTGGAACACCGCAAGGAGACGATCCTCGGAAAGGAGTTGCGTTTCTGCGAAGGTCAGCTCGGCCCCGGCGATTTTCTGGCCGCCGCCAGCGACGGCGTCATCCATGCCGGGGTGGGCATCATGATGAACTTCCGGTGGGGGCGGAAAGAGATCGCCGAGCACCTCTGCCAGGCGCATCCCAGCCGCGCGGTCAGCGCCGAACGCCTCGTCCGCAGCGTCATGCAACGCACCTCCACACTCTGCGCCTGCCAGCCGGGAGACGACGCCACGCTGGTCGGCATCCTGGCGCGGCGCCCGCGCCGCCTCATGGTCTTCACCGGACCGCCGTTGGACAAGAGCCAGGACGGGGCGGTGGCCGCCCGGCTCATGCAGTTTGACGGCCGCAAAATCGTGTGTGGCGGCACCACCACGTATATCGTCGCCGAGCACGTCGGTGAGATCCCCCGCACCGAACCCGGGAGCGCTCGCGACGACGTCCCCCCCTTCGGCTCGCTCGAAGGCGTAGACCTTATCACGGAGGGGATGATCACCATGGCCAAGAGCCTGCAACTGCTCCTCGACTGCAAAGGCGATGCGGGCCGATTGCCCCCGCACCG
This sequence comes from Verrucomicrobia subdivision 3 bacterium UBA6082, assembly GCA_002428665.1. Lineage (GTDB taxonomy): Bacteria > Verrucomicrobiota > Verrucomicrobiia > Limisphaerales > UBA8199 > UBA6082. The sequence continues at coordinate 680 of DIXK01000085.1, read as the reverse complement.
CAACGGAGCCGTGTTGCTGGCGCGAGAACTTCTCCAGGCAGACTCCATCCATTTCCTCGTCGGCCAGCAGGTGAATCCCTATTACCAAAACCCGCTGTTGCCCCGGAATATCTCCATCCGCCGCTACCTGGTGGAACAAATCGCCACCCTCCTGCAAAACTACCGCCGCAACGTCGTGATCGATTGGCTTTGACCGGCCCGGAAACCAAAAGGAAAAAGAAAAAGGTGGATTTGCATACGCCCGACGGTATTCGAGCAGGCTATCCTTAAAGGTCGGTCTTCAAGAGATTAACACCAGGAGATCTTTGTGAATGTCCTGCCAATCTTGATTTAGATTAATCGTGCGGATGCGGATCTTGTGGCCCTTATGCGTGTAATCCGCCGATAGCGGAATGTTCACAGTCGGATAGAGCAGCATCATTTCGCAGTCGTCTGCCCATTCTCCCTGCAGGTTGTCCATATACGCGTTAATCTGGAACAAATGGGACGAGCGAAGTGTTTGCGCTTCGTAATGCTGCTGGGTTGCCTCCGGGGTAAACTTGCAGTCGATGATGAGTTTTCTTGTGTCCGAAGTGAGGCTAATGTCGGTCTGCATCTTAGGTAGAGCCTGTCCCAAGAGTGGCTGTTTTCGGAATCAGCTTGGCGGCGGTGCGGCAGCCCGGTCTTTTTGGGGGAGTTAT
>DIXK01000033.1 GCA_002428665.1 Verrucomicrobia subdivision 3 bacterium UBA6082 | reverse complement strand
TTCGTTCGAGTTTCTGGACAGTACGACATCAAAGGGTTCTTTGACAACGTGGACCACGACATACTGATGCGGCTGGTAAGCCTGCACATTCGGGACCAGCGGGTGCTCAAGCTGATGGGGCGCATTCTGCGGGCCGGGGTGTGGGAGAAAGGCGGCGTCACAAAACCGGAAGGCAAGGGCACGCCCCAGGGCGGCCCGCTGACCCCTCGTACACAGTGGATAACTTGGCGATTCAACGCTTCCGCAGCCAGCTCCTACGGGAATGGAATGGTGGATCGTGATCAAGTCTTTACCCACCGTAATTTGCTTCACGATGGTCCGCAGCACTTTTTGCTTTTCTCCAGAACCCATTTTCTGAGCCGTTTCGTTTAATCGCCCAAGAAAGGCCTCCAGTGAGTTGTTCAACTCGATCCAGCGCTTGTCTTCCACCGCTCGCAGACTCAGATTCTGTTGCTCCGTCTCTAAAGCTCCAATTCTCATTTTGATCGCCGGGGAGCGTTTCCTTAAGTCCGCCAACGTCAGCAATCCCTCTTGATAGGCATCCAGCAACTTGTCCATCTGCTGGCTTAATCTGGCCAACTCCCGCTTGACCTGGTCCTGGCGCTGCTGCACCGGACTGCTGTTCAGGCTCTCGGTTCGCCGTCGTTCCAGCTCCGCCTGGATCAGTTCCGGAGAACGCAGCAAGCGCAGCACTTCCTGCCAGACCAGGTCGTCTAAATAGTCCAGCCGGATCGGGCGACACGAGCAGGCGGGCCCCCGCAAATGCCGGTATCGATCCGAGCCCAAACACCGGTAATACTTGATCTGGCGTCGCGTCGTGCGCGTCGAGGTCCGATACAATGCATAGCCACATTGTTCACACACCAGCAGTCCCTGCAATAACGTTGGTTCCCGGGTATTGCGCAGGGAAAGCTGTTTGTTTTGTCGTAAGCGTTCCTGGGCCAAGGCAAAGGTCTCTTTGCTGATTAGTGCCGGCACCTCAATTTCAATCCACTGGCTTCGCTCTTTCTCCCGACTGCTGCTGATACGGCGCGAGTAACCGCCTCTTTGGCGCAAAGGCCGGGTCATCCTCCGCCGCGCACAGATCTCCGTTTTCCCGAAGCAGGCGCTGCCCTGATAGGCCGGATTGCGGAGCATGCCCCACACCGTGGACCGCTCCCAAGGGCCCCGCCCCGAGCGGGTCGGGATCTGTTCCTGGTTCAACTGCCGGGCGATTGCCCCAATGCTCCAAAGCGCCTGCGTATACCAGCTAAAAACTCTCCGAACTATTTCGGCCTGTGCTTCCACAACCTCATAAAAAGCCTGTGAATGCGCGCTTTTCTTAACGTAGCGATAACCATAGGGTGCCCCGCAAAGCACGTTCACACACCCGGTCTTGGCTCGATACCGCTTCCCACGCCGCGTTCGCTCAGCGATTTGCGCCCGTTCATATTCGGCAATCATTCCTTGAAATTGCAGCGCCAACCTCGCCTCCGGCGTCTCGGCACCGGCGGACTTCAAAAAAATCGTTTCTACTCCGTGACGCAAGAACTCCTCCATCAGCAGCACCTGGTAAGCATACTTGCGACTAAGGCGGTCTGGCGCATAAATCAAGACTGCCTCAATCTGGCCCTCAGCCGCCAAGTCCCTCAGCCGTTCCAACCCCGGACGTGCCAGCATCGCTCCGCTGTAACCTTCATCTTCAAAGATCCACTCCGCCGGCACACTCAGCTCATGGGCCTTGGCATACTCCTGAAGCGACGTGGTCTGGCTGGCGATGGTGCCCTCCTCCTTCTGTCGCTCAGAGGATACTCGTGCGTAAATGGCCGCGACTTTCTTCATATCGGTGAGTGGCTGTTACGACGGCGGTTTCCTGATCCCACTGATCGGGCACCAGCCAATGATAAACCTGCAGCAACTTTTGCGACGACAGACGATCATAAACATATTTGTTTTCACAACGGACACGGCGCTTGGGTTTGCGCTCAGCCATGGCCTTGAGGCAGCGTGAGGGACTGTTGTAGTGCTTCCTCCACCCATTGGCTGATGGTGCCACCTCCCCGCCGAGCCTGCTGGCGAACTTGTCGAATCAAGGAAACCGGCAACTTGACCGTAAACACCTCCTTCGCTTCCGGAACCGGTAAAGGCTCGCAAGCCTGTTGCGCTTGGCAAAGATATCGATAAGCTTGGCGCCGCGAGAGACCGTATTGGCCGATGAGCCAGTTCAGGACCTCCGGAGGTGAGGCCTTTTGCTGAAGTAAACTGACCGTCGCATTCACACGTCGAGCATGTTCGGACTCGGATGACTTGGTCAATATGTCTTAACAGTAATACCATATGCGACATTGTCAACCCGTGTGCTCGTCTCCCTTCCTGCCGGATGATCCTCGCCTCTGGAACGGAATACTCCTCAAAAACTCGAAGTTATCCACTGTGTACGAGGGGTCATCTCGCCGCTGCTGGCCAACCTGTTTCTGCATTATTCCTTGGACACGTGGATGGTGCGGCAGAATCCGGCCATACCGTTTGAACGGTATGCGGACGATGCTATCCTGCACTGCCGGACACGCCAAGAAGCCGAGCGCTTGCGCGAGGCGATTATCGTGAGACTGGCAGCCTGCGGGCTGGAGTTAAATCTTCAGAAGACCAAAATCGTTTATTGCAAGGATGACGACCGAAGAGGGAACCACGAGCACGAGAAGTTCACCTTCCTGGGCTACGAGTTCCGGCCTCGGCGAGCCAGGAACTATCGAGACAAATACTTCGTCAGTTTCCTGCCTGCAATCAGCGACAAGGCCGTCAAGAAAATCCGTCAGGAAGTCAAGGGATGGAAGCTCCACCTGCGGAGTGATAAAACTCTCGACGACCTGGCCCGGATGTTCAATCCCGTCATTCGAGGGTGGGTGCAGTACTACGGGCGCTACTATCGCTCGATGCTTCATCCCGTATTCCGGCCCTTGGACCGCACTCTGGTGCGGTGGGCCTGCCGGAAATACAGGAAACTCCGAGGTCATCAGCGTCGCGCCGCGCACTGGCTGCGACGCATCTCTGTGCGCGAGCCCAAGCGGTGGGCGTACTGGGAAATCGGAGTACGGGTCGTGGTTCCCTGATGGGAGCTGGATGAGCCGAGAGGTTCACGTCCAGTTCTGCGAGCGCGCAGGGGTGAAACTCCCTTGCGCGACTCACCTCGTGATTCTGTGTGGGAGCCAGGCTGAGGCCCAAGAGTTGCTGGAGCAAGTGCGCCAATGGACGGATCGGGCCGGATTGACACTGCATCCGGTCAAAACGCGCATAGTGGATGCGAGCCAGCGAGGCGGATTCGGTTTTCTCGGATACCACTTCGAGCGAGGCCACCGGTGGCCTCGGGACAAAAGCAGGGCGAAGTTCCGGGAAGCGATACGCCAGAAGACCCGCAGGCTGAATCCGCGTCCGCTGAGCCAGATCATCACCGAGGTGAACCGCACCTTGCGCGGGTGGTTCAACTACTTCCAACACAGTGTGGCCAATGTCTTCGCGGCAGAGGACCGCTGGGTCCGAGGACGACTCCGCACGCTACTGCGCCGACGGCACAAGGGAACTGGGCGTGCGCGGGGGCGAGACCACCAACGATGGCCAAATGCCTACTTCGCGGAACTGGGGCTATTCTCCTTAGCCATAGCCCGAGCTAAAGCGAGCCATGTCCGACACAGGACTCACTAACTGGAGAGCCGGATGCGGGAAATCCGCCTGTCCGGTTCGGAGGGAGGGGCAAGGTTCAATTCCTTGTCCCTACCCCTATCAGGGCGAGCGGGTGGTGCGTTTTTGTAGGCCGCGTGCCCTCACGCGGCGCGATAGCGGGGTGCGAGGGAGATGTGGTGTTGTAGGCCGCGTGCCCCCACGCGGCGTGGTGGCGTAATGTCTTCAGATTAGTTCTTGACTGGGCGTTGGTTTTTGTTATTGGTCGGAATATGCACTCCACGGGCTGTGTTCGTTGGCGCTGGGCGCTCCGTTTCGGGACCCTTCTTCTTGCCTTGATTGTCCTCACCCCTAACGTTCTCGCCGTCGGTCCTACCGTATCCAATGTGCGGTCTTCACAACGCCCCGGCACAAACCTGGTCGATATCTATTACGACCTCGCGGATCCTGATACCGGCAGCCTCACCGTTGCTATCGTTGTATCCAGCAACGGCGGTGCCAGTTACACCCTGCCCACTGCCAGCTTCACGGGGGCGCTGGGTGCGGGCATCACGCCCGGCACCAACAAAAAAATCATCTGGAATGCGGGCGCGGATTGGAGCGGCAACTTTTCCTCGAACGTTCGATTTCGCGTCACCGCAAATGACGATACCGCCCCGACCGGTATGGCCCTGATCCCCGCCGGGACTTTTCAGATGGGGGACACGTACAACACGTACAATGAAAGGGATAGTGACGAACTCCCCGTGCACAGCGTCTACGTGAGCGCGTTCTATATGGACCGGTATGAAGTTACGAAAGCGTTATGGGACGAGGTTTATATTTGGGCCACCACGCACGGATATAGTTTTGATTACAGAGACAGCGGGCAAGGTAAAGCCCCCAACCACCCGGCGCACACGATGACTTGGTATGACGCAGTGAAGTGGTGCAACGCCCGGAGCGAAAAAGAAGGCATGGCTCCCGCTTATTACACCGATTCTGCCCTGACAACGCGGTATCGCAGTGGTCAAGTGGCCCCTTACGTCAACTGGAGCGCCAGCGGTTATCGTTTGCCAACCGAGGCAGAGTGGGAGAAGGCGGCCCGTGGCGGAGCCAGCGGGCATCGGTTTCCTTGGAGCGACACAGACAACATCACGCACAGCCGGGCCAATTATATCTGCACTTCAAAGTACTCCTACGACACGAGCCCCACGAGGGGCTGTCACCCCGCGTTTGCTAGCGGAGGTTCCCCTTATACGAGTCCGGCTGGTTACTTTGCGCCCAACGGCTACGGGCTGTATGACATGGCCGGGAACATTTCGGAATGGTGTTGGGACTGGCATAAACGCAGTTACTATGGATCCGCGCCGAGCAGTAATCCCCGTGGCCCTGGATCAGGCTCGTACCGTGTGCAACGGGGCGGCGGTTGGCTCTACGACGCGGGCAGCTGCCGTGCGGCGATCCGCATCGAGCGCATCCCGACCAGCAGGACCGACGAAGGAGGGTTCCGCTCGGTTCGGGCCGCAGGTCAATGAGCTCAAGCGGATACGGAGCAGGCTGGCGTAGCGAGGGACGAGCGGAGCCGTGCCTGCGGAGAAGGCGCGGAGTCGGCCGAGATGGGAAAGACAATGCGATACAATAATGATGCAGATTTGGAACGCGACGGTCTGAGAATGAGCAAGGTCCCCTCGCGCAGCCCAACCGTCTGCGCATCCCCCGCTGTAGGCCCGGTGCCCTCACCGGGCGCCATCGCAGGCCGGTTGCCGCGCGTTGTAGGCCGGCTGTTGTGCAATGTAGGCCGGCTGCCCTCAGCCGGCGCCCCCCCCCACACCGGTCGCAGCCCCCGCCGGGTCAGGGGACCCGGCCTAGTGCGCTTGAGAGCAAGCGTGCACAGAGAGTGGAAGTTTCTCACCGGCGGAGCTTCCCGCCGGGTAACTGAAAGTAACTGCGTCGTGGCGACACGGGGTGGAGAGCAACTGGAAGTGAATGGATAGTCCGTAGAAACGCGATACCGGCACGGTGTTGCGACACAAACTCGATTCGGCCTGATGCGACTGATGAGACTGCTAGGAATGAACGAAGTCCGAAGGACCGCCGATAGCGACCACAAGCGAATCGGGGGCAAAGCCTGCCCGGAACCGGAAGCATGGCCGGGACAGGGGCGCATGGGGTGGTTGGAGACGGAATGTCCGGAAGTGCATGTGAGTGAATCAAGGAGACCTGCTTCGGTGCTCAAAGGGAGCGGAGCAGGAGTCAGAGCCCTCGTAGTAGCGATGAAGCGGGTAACGACCGTGGAGCCAAGGGGGGCAGGAAGGTGACGGCGTGAAGGAAACACAACTGCAAATCAGCCTGCCGGGAGTGCCCCAAGCTAAACAAGGCAGAGAAGTCCCCCCGCAGTGGGAGTGGACCGAACGGGTCGTTACGCTCTTGCAAATGGCGACGGTGGCGTTGTCGTGGATGGAGGCATTGGTAACTTGATCGGCGGGACGAGCCCTGGGGCGGGCAATGTGATTTCGGGAAATGGCTCACAATACGGGCGTGGTGGGGTCACACTCGGTTCAAACTCAGGAAGCCCCGGTTACAACGCGGTCAGTAATGTGGTTCAGGGCAATCTAATCGGAACCGATGCTGCGGGGAGCCTGGCGATAGGCAACGCCGGATCGGGAGTCCTCCTGTTGTCTTATTCCGCAACAAACCGGATTGGAGGTTCCTCCCCCGGAGCCAGCAACATCATCTCCGGCAACCTCACGGGCATCGAGTTATTTCACACCTGGGATAACCAAGTTCAGGGTAACCTAGTGGGAACTGACAGCACCGGCGTGGCACCACTCGGAAACAGGTATGATGGAATTTTCATCGTCGATTCCCCCGGCAATGGGGTTGGCGGGGTTGAGGCCGGAGCACGTAACTTGATTTCTGGTAATGGCAGGGATGGAATTGCACTCCTCAATGACTCATCGACCAACAATGTCGTGCGCGGAAATTATATCGGCACCGACATCTCAGACCTGAAGGCCCTAGGCAATGCTCGAGTCGGTATTCTGGTTTCGGGTGAAACGAGTCTTGCCAGAGGGCAAGCGTCCCACAACCAAATAGGAGGGGATGCGGTCGGGGCCGGCAACCTAATTGCCGGCAATGCGTTCGGTGGCATTCGCATCGTCGAGGCCAACGCCACTGCGAATGTGGTTCAAGGCAACTTGATAGGCACAGATGTGTTGGGAAAGAAAGCTTTGGGAAACGGTGACGGCAGCGGAGTGTTCATTGGGAACGCGCCCGGTAATGTGATTGGGGGGCGAACCTCCGGGGCGAGAAATGTTATCTCTGGTAACAACCAGGGGTTGACCTTATGCGATCCCGGTACTGTTGGGAATGTGGTGGAGGGCAATTTTCTGGGCACACAGGACAATGGCATAAACGCTCTCGGCAACGCGTCGCATGCCATCGAGATTACCAACTCCGCGAGTGGCAACATTATTGGTGGTCCAGTGCCTGAAGCCGCTAACCGGATTGCACACAACGCTGGAAACGGGATCAATGTGCTCTCAGGTACAGGCAACACCTTCAGCAGAAACTGGATTTTTTCCAATGGTGCTTTGGGCATCAACCTGGGTGCGGCAGGTGTGACACCCAACGACGCGGATGACAGTGATGCGGGTCCCAACGCCCTCCAGAATTTTCCGGATCTCGTTTCCGCCGTCCGAACCAGCGGGAGCACCGTTGTCGCGGGCGTGCTTCACACACTTCCGAATACGACTTCTGTGCTCGATTTCTTTGGGAACCAGGCTGGCGACACCTCCGGAAATGGCGAGGGTGAAACACCACTCGGAAGCATTTCCGTAACGACTGATGAAAGCGGGCAAGTGGCTTTTAGTGCGGACCTGCCGCCAGTTGCGGTCGGCACCTTCATTACCGCAACCGCTACGGACTCCCTGGGTAACACCTCGGAATTTTCCGCATGGGTCCAAGTTACAGACGTTCCAACGACGCATGCGCTCAACGTGTCAAAGGCCGGCAACGGCGTGGGCCAAGTGATGAGTCAGCCAATCGGTATTGATTGTGGTACGGATTGCTCCGAGGAGTATCCGGCTGGCACGGTCGTGAAGCTCACGGCCCACCCCGAAGTCGGTTCGACCTTCGCCGGCTGGAGCGGTGATGGCGAGGGTGAAGCCGAGCGGACTGTGACTTTGGACGCTGCGAAGTCGGTCACCGCGACGTTCAATCTGTCGGTAGCACCCTCCGCGGATGTAGCGCTGGCCATGTGGGCGAATGACACCTCGGTAAGCGTTGGCAGTAATCTGACTTACACAATGAGCGTCACCAATCACGGGCCAACGGACGCGAGTGGGGCCATGCTGACAAATACGCTCCCGGAAAATGTGGACCTCGTATCCGTCACTGCAAGCCAGGGATCCCTGACAACGAACGGGAATGTGTTGACCTTCACATTGGGGACGCTGACAAACGGGGCGAGCACTAGCGTCGTCATTGCAGTCGTGCCTGTCACTGCCGGCACCTTAACCAATCGCGCGGTGGTGTCGGCGGTCGAGAGTGATCCGGATCTTGCCAACAACCTGATTGCCTTAGAAACGATAGTCACACCCGCAAGCGCCGCAAACCATGCCCCTACGTTTACCAAAGGCCCCGATAAATCGGTGTATGAAGATGCGGGACCACAGACTGTGACTGCGTGGGCCACGGACATCAGCGCCGGAATTCCCGAGGAATCGGGTCAGGCGCTAAGTTTTGTGCTAACCAATGACAATAACGGCTTGTTTGTCGACGAACCCGCTATCACGGCGGATGGGACACTGACCTTCACTCCAGCGCCTAATGCCAACGGTAGCGTTGTGGTCACGGTGTTACTGAAAGTTGATGGAGGCACAGCCAACGGGGGCGTGGACACCAGTGTTGCCCAGACACTGACCATCACGGTGTCGGCGGTTAATGATGCGCCGACCTTCATCAAGGGACCTGACCAGGTGGTAAACACAGGTGCCGGACCGCAGACGGTCGTTGCCTGGGCAACAGCGATCAGTGCAGGTCCCCCGGACGAATCTTCGCAGACGCTTAGTTTCGTTACTCAAAATGACTACGAGAGTTTGTTTGAAGTGCAGCCGAGGATCAGTTCTGACGGTACGCTCACCTACAAGGCGGTATACAATGCTCAGGGAGAGGCCTCGGTCATGGCGATGTTGAACGACATTGGCGGCACGGCCAACGGTGGAGTAAACAGCAGCCCTCCGCAGTTTTTCAAGATATCAATCATACCGCCGGTAGATCTGCATATTCTTGCCAGGGCCACACCGAACCCGGTCGCGGCTGGGAGCCAGCTCGTGCTTCAGTTGACAGTGACGAACATTCGTTTTGACGCGGCACGTGACGTCATTCTCACGGCTCCGTTGCCGGCGAATACCACCTTCGTCGGCGCCACGACCAGTCAAGGGGCATACACTCTAGCCAACGGAGTGGTGAGTTGTGCTCTGGGTAGCCTGGGCGGCGGTTTGAGTGCCAATGTCAGCATCACTGTGGTTCCTAATGTATTCGGTAGCCTGGTTGCGACGGCCTCTGTAGGCTCCAAAGGGCCTGATGTAAACCCTGCCGATAACTGGGTTATGGTGGGAGTGCAAGTGCAGGGCCCGCCAATGATGATTGGGGGCATCGTAAGTGGCTCCACAACAATCTTTCATTTAATCGTTCCCACTTATGCTGTTTACTATTCTATCGCCCAATACACGGACAGACTTGGACTGGATGCCCAGTGGACTGATCTTCCTAACCCTCCCCACAGCGGGTTTCTAACCATCACCAACAATACCCCGTATCGGTTTTACCGGACGATTCTGGTTCCTTGATTGCGGCAAACGACGCGCAAACTGGAGGCATCGCCATTGCAGCTATGAATCACGCTGCGCATTTCCGGCAAGGGTGTCCCTTGAGTTTAACAACTCAGCCTTTGCATTCTTACGCTGGATTTCGCGGGCGATAACCAGTGTGGCCTTGTGAAGGAAGTTACGGTTGGAGGCAAGCGCAAGAATATCATCTCTGGAAAAGAACTTGCGGCTGTTTTGAGCAGGGCGCCCCAGCGGGGACAGCAAGCCCACGCGGCAAAGGATTTGAAGTTCGTAGACCTGGAAATTGAGCAGGCGAGCGACATGGGAAAACTCCAATCGGGCCGGGAGCCGGCGCGAGTTCAGAACGTCGACGTCGACCAAGTTCAGGTAACCGTCGTTTGCTGGGGGAGGTTTCATGGTTTAGTCGTCCTTCTCTCTCATTTGCGAAACGACCCGATTCGCAACGGTCGCGGCGCGCCTGGTCAGGCAGTGACTGTAGAACAGCATTCGTGAGCATGGGCAACCACGCGCCAGAATGAAGGCAGAGCGTTTGGCGCAATCCGGCTCTCCGCCCACGCCCCTTCCGATCCTTATCATTGAGTTAATCGGGGGCACGGTGAGTGGGTTGATTTGGGGTGGAGGGAAGAGGTCCAGAAAAGCCTGTTGGACGGTTTTCCTGGCTCGGGTCGCTTGCGGGTTTTCCATCGTGATGCAAGCGCCAGTTGCTGCGAGGCCCCTCCATGTGGGCCAAGTTTCTGTATCGACGCCTGCCTGGGTTTCTTCTTAGCCACCCGGTCAGGCACACAAGGCAGAACCAGAGCAGGAGGGTTACAGCGAGCGCCTCGTATGGAAGCAGCAGCACCCTGAATAAATCGGGACCAGTTGAGGCGAGGCCGAATAGCGCGAGTGCCGCGACCACGACTGCAAGTAAGGCGGGTGGGCCAATTCGCAGGTGGTTCTGGAGGATATTGTGTGCCACCAGGAACGTGAGCAGTGCGGCGGCACCTGCTACGATGAGAACCAAGTCAATATTCATAGTCGACTTTCAAGAGAATAGGCAATCTTGCTCCACCCGACTGGGTCGCACGGCGTAACACGACCGTCGCCGCGAGCCGGGCTGGGGATGCGCTGCCAGCATTCTGGTTTTTTTGCACAAAATGACTGGGGTTAGTTGATCTTGCCCAGGGCGAGGGCTTCGAATCGACGGACCAACGAGATACTATCGCGGATGAACCAGTATCGGAGTTGGCCATTGACTACAGATGCCATTTGTCGAAGTTCAGGCTCATTGACATCGGCGGGAGAACCGCCGATACCCACGATGTCGATTCGAATGCCGAGCCTTTTTAGCTGTGCGGACACAGGCACAGGATCTGGTCCCACATTCGCGTGGCCGTCCGTGAGCAGAATGATCGCGGGCGATATGACCGAACCTTGGGACAAGACCTCCTCACCGGCTGTGAGGAGTCCTTCACCAGTGTTGGTGGCGGCGGAAATCTCCCCGGCTTGAACAGCATCTCGGAGTCGGTCGAGGTTCTGTTTAACTGGAAGGGGATGACACCTGACGTGGGGCATTGCGGCGTAAAAGACGACGCCAACGAGGGACGTTGGGTTTTGTTCTGCGGACTGCTCCAGGAAGCGGACGGCTGCTTCCTTTGCCGCGGCAAAACGCGAAGGGGGATAATCAGGCTCATCCATGCTGGGACTGGCGTCAATCAGCAGGCCGTACACCTGCTGGCCTCGCGGGCTAACGCGGGAGTTATCAGGCAGTCTGCACTCGACCGGCAACGCGTCGGGAAAGTAATAAGCGGCTTTCCTAATCAGCCCTCGAATTGTTGATTTCATAAGCTTAATGGGAATTGTTTAATTATTCGTTGAAAAAGTTAACAGTAATGGTTTCGTGAACGCCTGAGACCAGGTCCCGGAAGCGGACGTTCACCATGCCCGAAGTGTCATATCCCATTCGGACCTCCAGACTTGGTTGGCCCGGTGGTCGGGGGGGTAGCTCGATCTGGCGCTGACCTACGACGAGGCAATCCTTGGTAAGCTGACCCTCTTCACCTTGCAGCACCGACACGACAAATACCCGCTGGTCATCCTTGACGGATCCGAACTGTCGGCTGGCGTTGCAGGGCAGGGGTTGGTTTTTCTCAAGGATGGAAGAACAAGTCTCGATCAGTGACACAGGATCCTGGACCGAAACCCCCAGGCTGTGAGGCATGACATCCGTAGTGCTAATCGCTGGCGCGGGGATTGCCCGAAGCGAGCAATCTACCACTGTGCCCCCCGAACTTAATACTACTTTAGCGGCTTTAATCGCGGCTCCTTCGGCGACAGCTAAGTCTGGGCTCACATTTCCTCCATGGATGCGTTCTTGGCCAAATTTGCGCCGGATTAACTCCTGGAACGGTGTCAATCGGCTTGATCCACCGATTAAAAGAACGTGGGTGATCTCCTTTGGGTCAACTTTGCCATTGGCGATAACCTCATCGATGACTCTTTCCGCGCGTTCAAGGAGATTATGAATCTGTTCGGCCAGCGTGTCCCGGGTGAGTTCCAACATAATCTGTTTGCCATCAACTCGGGCGCAGACCTTGACCAGGCTGCAGGCGGAAAGCCGCTCTTTCTGTCGCACCACTTGCTGCCATATCTGGAACCAATCAGCGGGGTGGGATTCTGGGGTGATGTGGAGAGAATGCTGGGTGTCGAATTGTTCCAGGACCAGGCGTAGCAACGTGTCATCAACATCCTTTCCTCCCAATTGATTATCGCCATGGCTCGCGATGACGGTGGCGTTTCCGCCGCCGAAGGAAACAAGGGAACAGTCAAAAGTGCCCTGGCCAAAATCGACAATAAGTACGAGACGATCTCCCTGCTTTTCAACCAAACCATGTGACAGACCGGCGGCTGTGGGTTCGTTGATAAGCCCCATGACCTCGATCCCTGCGATTTCGGCTGAACGCTGGACGCTTTGGCGTTGATTTTCCTTGAAGTATGCCGGAACGGTGATGACTGCCCTGCTGGCGGCCTGATCGTCACCAGTGTGCTTTATCGCCGACGCACGCAGGTACTTGAGGATCTCCGCCTGGGCCCATTCAGACGTAACTGAAATACCGTTCTCTGTAAAATAGACTTTGTTGGTGCCGACATCGCGCTTGCATTGAGTGATGACCCGCTCGGGGTGGATCACCCCCATGCCCAAAGCGGCGGTGCCAATGACAATTTCTGCCAACTGCGATGCTACGTAAACCACGGATGGAGTTTTGAATTCGCCATCAAGGTTAGGAATTATGGTTGGCCTCCCGGTATCGTCCAGGATGGCCAGTTCGCTGAATCCCGTACCGAGGTCGATGCCGGCGACGGAAGAATTTCTAACTTTTTCTTTCATGTTTTGTGCCTTTCTTTGGTGTTGTGACTAGCGTGGTGATGCCGCTGCGGCTTTGTACACCGCAACTCGGGCCTGCTGGATGACCCTGGTCCTGCGTCTCAATCCCGGGGTAAAGGTCTCAGCGATTGCCCCCTGTTGCAGCGGGTCAGAAGTCGGAATTACTTTTATGGGTTGATGCTCGCGAGGGTCGAACGCCTCGCCTTGGTGGGGATGAATGACCCGCAATCCTGACTGAACGAGGAAAGATTCGATTCCCTCGGAGGTAGCCTGGATATTGGACCTCAAATCATCATTGCCGTTGGTTGCGTATCGGCCCAGGGCGAAAGCGATGTTGAGAAACTCCTTGAAAAGGTGATCGGTAATATGCCGGTCAATGAAATCCTCTGTCAGCGTCGCTTGTTTTTCCACCAGGCATTCGGCGAGCAGGCGGACCTGTTGGAGGTCAAACGCGAGCGTTTCATGAGATTGTCTCAGCATGCACGGGATTGCAGCGGTCTTTGCGGTTTCGTCAGCGAGAGCGTTAGTAGCGCTTTCAAGTCTGACTAACTGCTGGGAAATTGTGTCAAGCTGCCCGTGAATCCGCGCTGTGATGGCGTCGAGTCCTTCGAGGGACTGTAAGACCTGATCGCGGTGCTCAGCCGCCTGCTGTTCGCATTTCCCAACGAGCGAAGGCGCATCGATCAGAACGTCGGCGAGGTTTTCGACGATTTTCGCGATGGTCGAAATGTCTTGCTGGTCTTGGGGTACGCAAGGAACCGGAGTCGGAGAGAGTGATGAGTTTTGTGTCATAATAACGAAGCCGTGTGGATTAGGGGTTTATTTGTGGTTTTGAGCGACTGACCAAGCCGTCGTACTTTTAGTTTGGACGGGCAGGGTAATCGGCCGAGTTCGTTTGCAATCGCCGACAGCACGCCTCGTGAGTGACGATGCCAATACGATTCCAGACCTCGCGTGGAAACGTGCGTTGCAATAGGCGTCGCACGCTGGCGCGGGCGTGGTTGCTGGGAACCAAAATGACAATGGCATCACAGCGGTTGCCAATGTTTCGGCGAACGTTGCGGTGAACATTTCGATTCGTGAGTTCATGTTCTCCGCACACGACTCGGATCTGGTTGGCACTACGTTTGAATGCCACCACATCCGACAGGCGGTGCTCGAAGAGTACGTGGTATTGTCGACTGGACAGCAGCAGGCCGAGCAGTTGTTTTCCTTCTCTGTGCATTGAACTTTCGCGAGCGTGGCGGATGGGCATAACAATGAGGGGTGAATAAATGTGATGCTTCATAAAGCCGGTAGGTTTCGGGCCAACTCGGTCAGGTGCAGCACCTTGGTGGGGGCACCAACAGCGGACTTGCGGACTTCGATTACCTCGAGAAGCCCGAGGTCGATTAATTCCTGTTTGATTCGGGAGCCCTTTGAACCGCCGAAAGCCAGCCGGTGCAAGCGGGCGGCTACGCCCGACTCAGGGAATTGGGCGATGTCGCGCAGGAAAGCCAGGTGGTTTGCCAGCAAATTGCCGTTAAAGGACGGAGTAAGGGTTTTATGTTCTGGCGCTGGGACGGCGGGTTCCGTTTCACCCAGGAGTTCATCTACATCAAGCGGTACGATGGGCGCTTCTTGAGTGTACACGGTGTTCTGGCGAAATTCCTGCAGCACGGGGGCCATACGCGCGCTGATTTGGCTTTCAGGGGGGTAAGGTCCTAGGTCAGCGTAATCGAATTGCACCTCAACCGCACACGGCAGATCGGGAGCCGTCACCAGAGCCCGGCCGGGTCGCTGCAGAGGAAGCCGCTGCTTTTGAGGGTCGGTAAGGTTCATTCGATACCCGAGCTCCCGAACGTCCTCTGGGGAGAGAGTTCGAAAAGCAATGACGGTGTTGGTATTGTCTTTCACGTCCTGGCTCACCTGTCCAAAAGACTGGTAGCTGAGGAAAAGCCCCACTCCATAACTACGCATTTGAGTGATTTCGCGTTTGGCGGTGGAGATGGCATTGCTGCCAGCCTGGCTGTCAAACTCCCGTCCGAGTTCCAGCCCAGCCTCGTCGTGGAAGATAACACGGCGCAAATCTTGGGTGTATCCCTGCTGTACCGCTTGTGCCTGGAACCGGAGTTGCATCAGGCCGTCTAAGCACGCGCGGTAGGTCGGCGGCGCCCCCTCTCGGTCCAGGATAATGACATGGTGACGATCCTCCCACTGTGGGGCTGATTCGATCCGAGCGGTGTCTCCGAGAAAGAGGTTGAAAGTTGAGAGAGCGGCCGCGAGAGTCTCGCATCTTCTATCGCCTCGGGCTCCGAGGCTGCGGAGCACCGATTCAAGCCTCTTCAGGCTCAGTCCCCGGGCGGTTGTCGCCACTGAAGAATGGGTTCTCATGAGAGTTTCCAGCAGTTTTGGAATGTAATCTGAGCGCGCGCCGACTCCTCGCGCTAGGATGGGGGCTAACTCAGCAAAGTATTGGTTCGGGTTTCCAATAGGCTGCAAGAAATTGACAGGCCATTCCGGTGGCCGAAGCAGGATGGCGTCCGGGTAGCGCAACAATAGGCGTCCTGCTTCCTTCCTTGCAAAGGCGATTGCCTGAATCCCCTTTTCCACGAAACGGTCCAGGAGTACCGTTTCGGCGTTGGTCTTTCCACTGCCTGTTGCGCCCACGCAGCAGACATGGCCGGTCCAGCTTTTCAGGGGTCGCCAGAGCAGCGAGCCGGTTTCGATGACCGTGCCCAGCGGGACGGAGTCTGCAGGATCATATGCCGGCAGATCCGGTATAGACTTGCCTGCAAGGGCTGCGGCTACGAGTCGCCGAAATAGACGGCCTTCCAATCGGCGGCAGGCCTTTGCAGCGATTTGGCCCTGACGGAGGTGGCAGAGGCTCGCATTCAGGTCTGCGAGGATGGAGGGGTCGTGAAGACAATTTGCTGCTGCCGCCTTCTGCACGTTTTGCAGGAATTTTGAGTAACGTTGCTCAGGGGTTTTCATCTTGAGTCGCGGTTGGACCTTTTGTCGTCTTGGTGCCAGGTGTTAAAGGTTTCGATCGCTTGGCGATAGCACGATGGACAAAGGGGGTGACTGTCTGAGGGGTTGCGATGGAGGCACCGGCGGCAGAGGGCTATACCGCAACGGCAATGGCTGACTACTGAGTCATGGCCCCCACATATGAGACAGAGCACACGGATTTCTTTTGGCTCCACTAGTTCGCCGGTGTTCGTCATCACCCGAATTTCGTTTGTTACCACCTTAAGCCCCCTTTGGCCGTGGACCCATTCCTCGCTGTGCTGTAGAACCTCCCCATTTTGCCCGAAGGGCCGAATGACCAGATGAGACTCATCGGACTGCTTTGGCGCCAGCGCTTCGTGCGCTGCCTGGATAGCCGCGTCGCGACCTTCCGTTGGAACCGGTGGTACGGCATCACTGGAATCGCGGCGCCCGTCCGGTGTGGTGGTGGACTTCCCCTGCAAAAAGCGAAACAGGTCGTCAAGAGTTGACATAATCATCCCCACAAAAGGTTGGCTATGACCAGGGCCAAGACGGCAAAAATTAAAACCTGCCGTAGTTTTCTTTGGGCCCCAACGGTGGGCAGGAGCAGGGCGGGGAGGATGGTCGGCAGGAAGATCAGGGCCAGAATGGCGAAGGTCAGTAACCAGATCCGGGCCATTCCACTCGTAATTTGGAAATGTTGCAGTGGCAACGAAAGAGCTACCAGTACACCGAACACACCTGCCAGGACCTGAATAAAAACCGAACGGTATCCTTGTCTGAAGGTCCAGGCGCAGATTATTACGGGCAGCATTAACAGAAGCACCAGGCGCAGCCAAAACTGAATGGTTTGGGACGACAGCCCTTCGGTGTAATGAACGATCACTTCGGTGAATTTGGTTAAAACGTTCATGATCCAAATCCTCCTTTTGAAGGTTGTCTTTTGGAATTATGTTTAGACCTCCCGGCTTCCACCCAACCATTCAGAATGCACTTACGTCCGTTCATAAAAAACGGGGTTCTGCAATCGCCTCGGGGCAGCACAAACTGTACTGCGTCGTCGAAACTGTCGAACTGAGCCTTCAGAGTTCGCCTACCATTGTGAATGGTGACGAGGGTGCGACATCCCTCGTTGATGAGGTTAATGGACTTGGATTTCATAATTATGATTTGGTACGAAGTGAGGTTGAAAACCACGACTTTGGCATGGCAGCATTGAACAGAAACAACCAGAATCTGGGATGTTTCCGGGTTAATACCGGGGTATATTCCGCTTTCGCAAACCGGACCCGGGAAGCAAAGAAATGGAAGCTGTGATAGCTGAGTTCGGCGTAGTCGTCTTGAGCCCATGGATAGTCCAGACCGGCGATAACGAGGTCGCGATCGGGGAGCGTAATGGCGGCGTGATTGGACATACCTAGCCGCGGTTTCTTGCCGAGGGATTCGGGAACACTATCAGTTTCCCCTGCAGCCTGCTCGAAGCCAGGGCCGGAACATTTTGTTTCCCGTAGGCGACCAGGCAGGATGGTGCTCCTCCGGAATGGACGGCTTTAGTACCGTCAACATGGTAGAAGGTCAGTCGGCCCCTGAGGAACAAAACGGCGGATGCCCGGTTCCAGACGTAATCGAAAAACATCCGGGTTTCCGTTCGTGCGAAGATCAATGCGATTCCATCACCGTGCCGCGCGAGTTTTTCCAGCCACAGTTGAGTCTCGGCTCCGTAAGGAGGATTCAGCCAGACCCGGCCGGCCCAGGTCTGCTTCAGGCCGTCGTCCAGGAGCGTGTAGTGTTGTTTGGCCGTGGGCCAAGGGCGTTTTGTCGGCGAACATGGATCCAGGTCAAACGACCCGAGGGCTGCCAGAATCTCAGGAGGTGTCAGCCACTCGCAGGTTCCGCCGCGGGACCGTTCATGGCTCCAGGCGCGGCCACCCGTTCGCGTGCGGAAGGTACGAGGCTCAAGGTTAGTGACAGATACTGTGGGCGGCTTCTCAATGACCGGTTTATCCAGTATCTCAGAACTGTAACCAGGTTTTGTTGCATTCCGGTTGATAAGCCGGATTAAGGCAGCGGAGTTGAGAAGCTCGGCTCTAGTGTTGAGGCGAAGGCCATGTGTAATCATTCCATGACCAACATGAAACGGGTGCGGTAAAGAAGCTTTGGACCAGGGAGTGAATCTGGGTGAATGTTCTTAACTAAAGAAATCAAGTGTAACCTCGCCTCTTTGGCAGTGCATTCAGACGGAGAGAAAGTCAATTGTGTAGAATTAACTAACCCTCAGTCGGAACTGAGGTTCGATGAGATCCCTGCCGGGGCTGGAAACACAAGGCTAGTAACTGCAGTTCTCGTTCACTTTGAACCCTGAGTCAATCCTGGTGTTTTTCAGTTTTTCCAATTCCTGGTCCAGCGACTCGGCAGCTAGCGGATTCTAATCGAATTGAGTGACCGGATACAATCCCGAGTCCTCGAGCTCGGCGTCCATTCTGCCGGACAGGAGAATGCAAAATGTGATGCTTCCCTCGCAATAATAGTCTTTCCCTACTTCTACCTTGGGAATCTCGAATTCCTCCACACCCTTGAGAACTTTTCGCAGTTTCGCAACGGCCCCTTTGAGGTTGTCACGAACACCCTGAGTGCCTGATTCGATGCTTGGTGAACTATAGGGCAAGATCCACTCGGCCGCTTTTCTAAGAGGCACTGGTCGATTGCGGTGCAGCAATAGTAGCACTAGCATCTTTAGTTCCCTCGGTTGGAGGTGCACCATCTTTTCTTGGGAAGTAATCCACACGCCTCGTTTTAGCGAGTTTACACGCAGAGAATAGGCTTTCTGTTGCATGACAAACTGGGGTTCCAGTTTTTCATGGGTTCCAGCGCATCTTCTCAACCGGCCCTTCTTACCTTCCGTGTAATAGACTACGCACGCAGGGATGCTAGCCCGCCTAGCATTCGGGCAGTCTGGCGTGAACCCTTGTGGTTGCAAGTCGTTGCCAGACGTTGCCAATCGCATTTCTGCGATGAGTTTCTCGGCAATCGAGGTCGCCAACCGCTGGACCTCCTTATCTGGCATGCCGCCTGATGTGGCAGCAGCGATGACCATTCTTCGAACCGTCTCGAACTCAGGCTTGCCAAACTGTTGTTCGAGCTCTCTGTATACGTACGCTGTAACGGCGATGGCCAAGGGAGTTACCAACTTCAACTTTCCTTGCTCCCCGAAAAACAAACCTGGCTGCAGCAGGCTTCTCTCGTCACCAGCGGAGACGTAGTGATCCTGGAGAAATCTCTGCCATGTGAGAAAAAAATAGCGTCTCTCTGCCGGGGCGATTTCAGTTACAACCGCTTCGGTGGTTCTCCGAATAACATCGAGTTGTTTGGCTGAAAACATGGATAGGCTTTTGGTGTTTCAATGACAGCAAGTCAATCCTATTTCACCGGATGCGGAGCCAGTGTTTCTGAAGATTGTCCTTCACCTGGACAACACTCGCACGGGCACGGTAACTTTTGGGGAACAGCATTACTATTAGGGAAATGGACGTGGCAATTTCCTGAAGCTCACGCTCGGGGTTCCGAGAGCTGAGATGCTTCTCCCATTTTGGCAGCCAGTTGTGCTTTAAATGATCGTGCACGGGAATCGAGTGTTGCGGCCATAGGGAAGAAAGGAGAAGTAAGTTTCTGGTATCCTGGGTTGACTGATCGGATGCGCCCCAAATGCGAAACGTTTCACGAAGCCATCTTTGCCCAAACCTGCTTAGCCGAGACATCTTTGGGACTCCGCCGTCAACTTGGTAGAGTCCGTCAACGGCCAACCCAATTCGACGCAGCCATGCTGAGGGATCAAGGAAGAAGCGAGTGCGCCAGCAATCATATAATTGTTTCCGAAGCCACGTTTCGTGAACGTGGATTGAGTCCATTTTTAAGTTTGTTAGGCGTGCCATTCGCAAAGCTGCCAGCGTGTGCTGCAGGGTGGGAGTGCGTTTCGGTCCAAAGCCGCCCTGACTCGACGCTTGGGATAACACCCATTGAAAGCAACGGGGTGGGATGGTAATCTCTTCACAGTAACGGGCACACTCGATCACCTGGCAGGTGCGCAACAGCAAGGGCACGTGTGCGCTGTCCATCACTGGCAGGCCGCTTCGACCCACTGCTTTCTTCAAGAAGGGTTGGAAGGTTTGCTGAAGGACTGGCACGTCCAGTAATTCGAACAGCAGCGCCATGCTTCCGGCCTTCTTGAATACCCGTTCAGCGCGTGCCCCTCCCCAAATAGATTGAACTCCAAGGAGGAAAAGGCTGCTCAGCAGGACCGCTGCCGAAGCTGTGGCTCCCAGCCATGTCGAGGACCTGGCGCCCAGCGGGTCGAAGATCTTCATCGCAAATAGCGAGTGAATTAGCTGTTTTCGAAAGCCAGCACGATCTGCCTGAATTTTCGACGGCGCGTCCTCCATGAGTTGGGCGAAGGCCAACGCTTGGATCCTGGATCTTTCAAACCGGCTGGCATCTATGTCCAGGAGCGGCTGCTGCAACGCGATGGCCAGTATCCACGCGGGAACTGCAAACACCACTATGACATAGGCTACCAACCAGGGCTGGTGTCGTCGTGAAAATGGAAGATTGGCGCCGTGCGGTTCGAGAAAACCTCGGGATACACCCAAAAGTCGCACTGACCGAAACGATTCATCATAATAATCATCGAATCCAATCCACCGGCGCACTAGCGGGAAGTTCGCCAGATGCACGGAAACCAGGGAGAAGGCAGCCCACCAGATTAGTTTCCCCAAAACGCTTAGGCCCGCCAATAACTGATAGGTAATTGCGGCTCCACAAAGGATGACCAGGAAAACAATGCCGAATTCTATCAAGCGCGCGCGCAGCCGGGGCGGACGTTCCCGAACCTGCAATAACCCGCAAAACCATAGCGTTGCCAGCGTCGACCAGAGCCAAAGGCTGCCTAAGGACATCCCAAGCGCTGGAAATCCGGGGAACGGAACGCGTGATGGGGATGCAAAGGTGAACACAACACCGGCCACGATCAGGGCGAACAACAGAGCGAAAACCAGTTTGAACAGGATGGAAATACCGCGAGCAGTAGTTCTTGCCCCGTCGTGCCATGGCAGGACAGTAACCGCAGCCAGAAGCAACGAAGTTATGAGGGGGACGAGTGTTCGCACATGGATCCAAGTGGGACTTGCGTTGTGCTCACTTGACCATAATTCCGAAGCTTTGAGAAAACCTGCTATAATTGGCTCGTTCGGGGCAGGGCGGGTTTCCAACAATAATGTCATGAAATCAATCGTCACGAAATGTGCGAGAGCCGACATCACCAAGGCGGCCAAAATACCTGCCGCAATCACGCCCAGAAAGAGCTCAGTTGCGGGTTGGCTAAGTGTGCGCTTTTTGTGCAACACCGCCCGCACACGTAGCAGGGTGTCGTGCTGAAACTGCTCTACCGTATCGCTCCGTGTTAGAAAGCGGAATCCGGCCCTGAGATGCTCAAGTGGCCTCGTCACAATTCTTGGAACAAAATCGCCGACCGCTCTCCGCCCCTGCGACTTCAACCGACTGTCAAACAGAAAGGATTCCAGTGGACCGGCCAATGTGTCATCACTTTGGCTTGGCTGGATTAGGCGCTTCAGGGCGGAAGGGGACAAAAACAAGGTTGATGTTGCGTCCGCAAGACTTTCCCGGGCGCGCAGGAAAAGCGTCAGTAGAAAATACAGGCTGATGCCTCCGGTCACCATAAACCCAACCATGGAACGGGGTAACGTGCTCACCATGGACGTTGAGCCAAAGGCATGAACTAGCAGGGCATACAGTGACGCAAGAAGAAGGCACAACGGAAGCGTTTGCCGAGCAGCGGTGAGCAGGGGAATGTATCCCATATCACCGTTTCGGAGGTGCGCCAATTCATGCGACAAGACTAAACGAAGCAATGATCTTCCTATCGCCGGGTCATTGTGGGAGTAATTGATCACCCGGGCGTCCAGGTCGGGAGGTAGAAAGATCCGAAAATGGTGTTGGGATATACCACTGATGAAAGGCCCGGCTGGGGACTGCCCAGTTTTCTCGATAGTCCGCTGTGGAAGTCCCATCTCCTCGACTAAATCCCGTAGGACACGGATGGTTTCGGGGTTCTTAGCACTATCCCATTCGGTTCGTTTACGGGGACAAGATTGCCACCAATAAAAGCAATACCAGCCGAAGAGGCAGAGTGTCGGGCTGAGAAGGATGGCCGCTGTTGTAATCCCAAATAAGTGATGAGAACTCTCGTGACACAAGACGAGCCAAGCCATCCGGGCTGTGGCAGCGCAAACGGCGCACGTTGATACCAACATCGCGAACAACAGTAGTGACGTCATTAGCGTCGAGGGAATCCGAGGCTTCCCAAGGCAACCAAAAGTTAAGGCCCCGCCCGGCAGGATAATCAGGATCCATAGCACGGAAACCAGCTTTGCGGGCGGCTTCGATTTGACCGCCAAATGCTCCCGGAAGGGGTCGGCCGGTGGAAACCGAGCCTGATTAAGGCTAACTCTCCCATCATCCGCCTGCAGCAGAATGCGTGATCCTCGCATCGCCAGAATCTCAAATTCCACGGGAAGGGTCGTCTTGTGAAAAACCACCTCCGACAGGTTGTCGAATCCAATCAACTGTCTTCCGCCCGGCGCCTGGGCAAAAACGACTGCGTTTGGGGTTAACAACGGGCACGCCGTTGAGGCGTGTGGCAGGGCGTTTACTGAACGTATTTCCCCATCTTCCCTCGCAAGAGCAACTAGGCGGTTGGGGGAGGAAGAAAGAAAGAGGTGTCTTTCCGCCACGGCGACCAAGAACATACTTGCTGAGAAGCCAGGAAAGACCTCCGTTGTTCGTCGTTTCCAGCGAGTCTGGCCGGTCTTCGCATCAATCGACCAAATGTTGTGCGCACCTTCGATCGCAAAGAGTTCGTTCTTCCAAACGAGTACCCGCCCCTTTATTGTAATGTCGAATGATCTGGTCCATTTCTGTATGCCGTCATTGCTTCGGTACGCTGTCAGGGAATTTCCGGCTGCGACGACGATGAGATCAGGGTTCAGAAACACGGGGGACACTGAAACTGAAGCTTCAAGCTTTTTCCACCAGATTAATCTGCCGTTCGAAGGATCAATCATGAACAGGGTGTCGCGCTCTCCTGCTACCAGGAGTTGATCGGGGCCGCCTGTGAGGAAATCTGGTGGAACGGAGAACGGTTGTTTCCAGAGGGTTTTCCCAGAACGCGTTTCTATAGCGGTGACCGTTCCGGACTCGAATGCGAATATCCAACTGCTTCCTGCATGAACCGGTAACACATGGAGATCATCGGTGAAGGTATGGTGCCAAAGCCGTTGCCCCGTATCCTGTGACAAAGAAATCCACCCGTTCGCATCAGCGATTAACACTGTATCCTCGCCGAAGAATCCGCATCGCATCCTCTGTGGAGCATCTGCATGGGTCTGCCAAACCAAAGCCAGCGTCTGACTGGGTCCGACCTGTGAGCAGGCAACAACGCTTTCATTCGGCGCAGGTTGTGCCGCTGCAGCGACCGCGTAAACACGTACCAGAGAGAGTAAGGCTAACAGTAAGACTTGGCTTGCAATCTGGCTGGCAGTTGATTGAACACCGGACATTGCAAAGGCGCGTGAATCCAGACACTACAGAATGGTCCCGCACGGGCCACATATCAAAGAGGTTCTGGGGTCTTGCGCTGATTGGAAGAATGGGTTGGCGTAGCGCCTAAAATCAAGTCAAAACGGGTCTGGGCCTTGGTGTCTTCGTGTGGTGCAGACCGTATCCTGACCAAAGCGCTTGCGAAGGATTTGATAGGCCGGAGCTGCGGACAGTGCATAAAGGTAAATGTCTTTGACAGGCACCCGATGGCAGTAGAGATCACTACAGATATTGAGGTCCCAAATCCCGAGGGTGCGCCCTTTCATCCCCGAATACGCAGAGGAATATATTTCCACTCACGCTCAGGACGCGGCACAACCCTGGCCGGAGCGCGACTACTCCACGTTGGGTGGCGTGGTGAGAAGGCTGGCTGCAAACCAACATTGGTTGGAGCAGGAGGCGCTGGTTTTAGATGAGGGTTTTTGCCAAGAGGCGCAAGCGCTGATTGCGGGGTTCGCCGGTGCATATTCCGATTCTCGACCTGAATAACGCTCGGCTGGGGCAACAGATACTTCAATCGGCTGAACGTCCGTTTTAAGAGAACCATGAAAGACACTACCGCTAACGACCAAAACCTGACTGGCGACGGGGAGTCTCTCGCGATTCTGATCGACGGTCACAATGCACAACCGTCCCTCATTAAGGAGATGCTGGCTGAATCCAGCAAATATGGGCGGATTACGGTCCGTCGGATTTACGGCGATTGGACTACGCCGAACATGAATGGACGGAAGGACGCCTTGCACGCGAATGCCATTAAGCCTGGGCAGCAGTTCCGAATAAAGCAACTTGATCACTTCAAGTGGTCCGAGAGGAAAGTGCTGATTCCTGCGAGCATGGCTTCGACATCCGTGCGTTTGAATTGATCAAACTCGCCGTGAGCCGCGAGATTGCGAATATCGGCCCAAGCCCGCAGTTGTTTAGCTGTTGCTTCGTTGAAAATCCCCGTCTTTTTAAGTTCGTCGATGAGCGGCCCGAGCGTCTTATGGCATCCGTTTTGTGCCTTCTGCGGGATCGGTGGTTGCTGTTGGTTACAAAGTTTGCGCAGCGCATTCTCGAGAACGGCGACGACGCCTGCAGCTGGCAACTGGGGCTATGTAAGAATCGCAACACCCAATTCGTTGCTTGAGCATTGTGAGTTTTGGTATGGAGGTGTGAGAGGTCGAAATAGCAGTTGCACTTGGCTCGATCCCTATATGCTTTGGGTTTATGGGGCGGACACTGACGTGGATGTGAGGAACTGCCGCTTTGAACGCGCTTTCGATGTCGGGCTGTATTATCAGGGTGGAACCACCCAGCTTGCGCCGGACATCTCGGGGAACACTTTCAGCGCATGTCCTCGTGGCATTCTTCTGACAGGTCAACAACTGGGGGCGGTGGTCTCCAACAACACGATCACAAACTGCACAATCGGTATTGATGTTCAGGATTGTGCGACCACAGCACAAATCGAATTCAATACCATTCAGGCAACATCCTTCGCCTTCAATCAAAACTCCTCCACGCCCATTTATTCAGGCAATGCCCTGCAAGGCTCGACACCAAACGTCATAAGTGTTGGTGGCACTTTGCCGAGATCCGCGACGTGGCTAAATGTCCCTGGGCTGCCTTATCTCGTCACGTCCGATGTAGTAATCCCATCGGGTTTGTCGCTGACGATCATTTCACGCACTACGGTCAAATTCCAATTTCAATCCAGCACCTCCTCGAAACGTCGTATTACCGCGAATGGGCAGCTACTCGCGACAGGAACCTCAGTTATCCATCCGAAGCGGAACTCGCGGCCTGGCTGCGGGGTGCGGCTGATGGCGGTCGATCCATCAAGTATGTGATGCCTGCGATTTGGCGGAACAATGCTGCGCTTCGTGGAGTGCCCTGCTTCCGGAAATATGCCGCGACGAAAGACGGTGCCGTTTTGAATCCGTATGCCACGGTCCCGCCGCTGCCCATCGGAGAGAAGGATGAACTGGTGAACGAAGCCACCGGGGCCATGCGCGCGTATCAGGCGATGCTGTACGGGGAGGAGCGAACCGATACTAAGACGAAAGCGAACTGGAAGCGACTCCTGCTCCAATATTGCGAGCTCGATACTATGGCCATGGTGATTATTGTCGAGCATTGGTGGCGGAAAACGACGGGGACGGGGCTTGGCCCTGACGCAGTTGGGCTGCCGCTACGTGTGCGGAATAATTGATCCCGATAAACAAGCGACAACTCCGATCGCTGGCTCTAAAGGACCTGAAAGGGTTCAGGAAATACCTGACCGGCGCCCGCGTCCGTGACCTGATTGCCCTTCACCTGCTGCCTCATCCGGAGGAGATTGCAAAAGCCTCTCCGGGCCGGAACCCGGCAGCTGCGGACGCTGTGATTCCTAAAGGTGGGCACTTATTGAATCAACCGGACAGCGCGGGGGGCTTTTAGTCGCTTAATATCGGGGACTTGAAAATCCAACGAAATTACGCCTTTTTGCTTTAGCTCCTTGAGGACGGGCGCGCTGTGCCGACTCGTCATACCGGCCTCGATGCAAAATCTCAACACATCGGCCTCCGTATTTATTGAGCCTGCGCTAATAGCGGCGCTCAACTCCTCCTCGAATTCACGCAGCTTGTTTGGCCGCATCACGTCGAAGTTCAGCAATCCTTCGCCGGGCCTAATATTCTCGCGTTCGATGTCAAAGTTCGCTTCGCCTGCGATTTCGTCGTTGGCCCAGGCCACCTGCAAAAACTTGTGAATGCCCAACGGATGTCGGCTGCCGAATATCAGCCCGTAAATGTTGCTCCGCTTTCTAATCGAAAATCTCCCCAGGAAAAACTCAGCACCAGCTTCAATTAGTTTGCGGTAATAGTCCACGGCGGCGCGATGGACGTCGTAAGAGTCATCGGGCTTCTCGATCTTCTGCTTTATGGCCGGGTGATCACGGAAGCGATATAACGTCGACGAAGACAGGAAGAAGATAAAATCCGAGGTCTGGAAGCAGATGAGCTGTTTGAACACGTCATCCGTGACCTCGTCGACCCCGTATTGATCGATAATTAGCAGCTTGGCGGCGCCACGATCCATCAGCACCCCTTGATGCGTGAGCAACGCATCCTTAAAAGCCATCGGCTTGCAGTCAATCGTTACCCCGGGAATCGACCAATCCTCCGTTTGCAGTATGTTCCTAAGCTTTTCTATTTTCCCGCGGTTTTCATCGAACAGGTGAACCGTTATCGAAACCTTGTTCCAGCCCGCCAATCCTTTTTGATGATAGCTTCGGAGCTGGCTGAGAATCCGAAGTGGTGATCCAAGGACCCCGGCGGCATCCTTTCCCGGTCCAGAGAAGAAGTCGAAGATTTCAACCCTACCGAACTTCGGCGCGAGCGGGGCAACGAACACAGGTATCCACTCTTGGGCGTAAAGTTCGAAGATGCGGAGCTTTGTCAGCGTGCCCGGATCGTATGGCTTTTCGTGAAAATCCTCGGCCATGATATTCAACTCGCCGAAAGGGCGGCCAGCAGTCCCGTTCGCTGATGTAAACTCGCGACGGCATTCTGATGAGTGGCAGGGAAATCATCGTAGGTTCTCCCGTCGAGTTCGCGACCGGCCTCGCTCTTCCGGACGCCGCCCCATTGCTTAAAAAAGAACGGGATACCATGCCGCTGGCAGTCGGCATGCACCTTACGTACCCACGACGCCTCGATGGGTCTCGCTCCAGGGCCGCTTTCACCACCGACGATCACCCAGTGGATGCCCCGCAGATCCAGCGTGCCCAAGTCTTCCAGTAGGGGCTCTACGGACAGGAACGCCACCGCCGGTTTCGATTTCCGAAGTCGTTCAATGCGCGGCAATCCGTGTTTGCGATTCTCAACGCTGACGCCCCACCATATATGTGGCGATGCAGCCGATTGGCGCAGCTTTCCCTGGAGCAGTTCCATCATCCTATCCGCTCGCTTGGTGAGGATCTGATACGTATGCCAGTTTGCGGCCAGCATTACCCGGGCGACCTTTTCAATGTATTCATCCGGCACTTGTTCGTGGAAAAGGTCGCTCATTGAGTTCACGAAGATCTTCTTAGGCCTGGACCAGCGAATAGGTTCGCCCAGTTTTTCGGGCACGAGGCGCAGGTCAAAACCGAGTTCGAAAGGATGCCCAGGAACACCGCGAAAGCGTTCCGCAAAAGTTTCGGCGTAACAATGCAGGCAGCCTGGGCTGACCTTGGAACAACCACGTACCGGATTCCAGGTAGCGTCTGTCCACTCGATTTTCGAATTGTCACTCATTCATGTGCTCCGATTGTGCATCCAGGCGGCCGTTCCTGCCAGACAAAGCATAGCCGGCATCCGCCACGGAACCGTTGACAGGTCAACAGCGGCTGAATACTATCCAAATGGATAGTATGATTTCATTAACCAAGCGTCAACGAGAGATCTTCGATTTCATCCGTGGAGAATCTGACGCAGGACGGCCTGTTCCAACCCTGCGTGAAATCGCCCAGAAGTTCGGATTTCGTGCCCACCGGGCTGCGGCATGCCATCTTGCGGCCATCAAGGCGAAAGGCTTCGTTCAATGGCAACCTGGCAAATCCCGATCGTTGAGACCGACCTCCCCGCTCCAGCGGCTTCGAACCCGCATTATGGACATCCCGGTTTTCGGGTCAGTTCCTGCCGGCTTTGCTCAAGACCGGGAGCAAGAGCCTGAGGGGTGCGTGTCCGTGGACGTGGGGACTATTGGATTTACGCCGACTCGCACGACCTTCGCTCTGCGTGTGACCGGGGATTCAATGATCGGGCGCCACATAATCCCGGGAGACGTCGTAATCCTGGAACATAACGCGGAGCCGCGCGAGGGGCAGATAGTGGCAGCGCTGATTGACGGTCAGACAACCCTTAAAACCTTCCTGCGGAGAAATGGAAAACCCTACCTAAGCGCAGAAAACCCAAAGTTCCCTTATCTAATTCCCGCCCAGGAACTGGTCATTCAAGGTGTCTTCAGGAGCCTTATTCGAAAGGCACAGTATTTATGACTCGGTTCGGTGGAACGTGGATTCTCATTTGCGGGATTGAATCGCGCTTAGGCGGCGTAGTAGCTTGGAAGAAGTTCGGTCAAAATGGCCCTGACGATGCCTTTACAATTCGCGATCATCTGGATGGAATCGCTGTGCTCGTAAACAAAGCGTGATATGCCAAAACCGGACACTCGCATTGAAGTATTCCTCGCCACCCCAGGCGATGTGCTCGCCGAGCGCACCATTGTTTTTGAGGAAATCACCGAATGGAACGAAACTCACGGTGCAGCGCTTAGCGTTTCCTTGCACCTGAAGCATTGGCGCAATTCGACCTTTCCTGAACTTGGGGAGCGCCCGCAAGCCATTATTAACCGACAATCTTTGGATTCGACGGATTTTGTCGTAGCCATCTTCTGGACGCGATTCGGTTCTCCGACGGGTGCAGCCGAGTCGGGCACGGAAGAGGAGCTACGCCGCAGCGTAGCAACCGGTCGTCCGGTCATGCTCTACTTTTCTGATGTGGCCTATAGCCCTGGGCAGGTGGATACCGAGCAAGCGCGGCGTCTCCTTGTGTTCAAAAACGAGTGCCGGCAAAACGGGCTCTACCAGTCGTATGCTTCGACGGAGGAATTTCGAAAGCTCTTCCGGAAGCATTTGGCGTTTCGAATCCACGCGTTACTGAAGAGGTTGCGAACCGACGTCGTCGCAGCACCGCCTCACGTTTCCTTCATTGGTGAGAATAGCGGCACGATATTCGGCTCGATAACTGGTGAAAACGTTACCATCAAGGTGCCTCCGAGCCGTCGTCGTGGTGGCAAAAGCCGTGGCGACGTCATTCCGGGGTCATTGAAAAGCGATCTTTTGAAATGGAATTACGTCAGTTATTTGGTCAAGCAGTACGACGAATTCCGGGACAAAGGGTCGGGATGGGGGGATCTGCGAGGCCCCAGATATGGTTTCCTACGAAAGAGAATCGAACACGAATTCGGAAGTCCCGCCGGCAATCTTCCGGTTGGACGATTCGAGGATGTTGCGAGTTTCTGCAAGGAATACATCGACGGAACAACTCTGGGCAGGAACAACCGCAGCAAGGGAGTTCGCAATTACAAACCGTTTGATGAGTTTGTGGCACAACAAACGGAATCAAAACCGAAGAGACCTCGAAAACCCCCAGGAAAGATGCAATAAGTTGATCCGAGCTGTCCCACTGCTATCGACTGCCTGGAATTCATCGGGTGAGAGTAATAGGAGCCTGCCCTAATCTGCCGCGTTGAGCTTTTCTCTGGCTCAATCGGACAAAATATTTACAATCTTTCCCGCAGGCTCTGCTGCGTTGGAATTGATTCCGATGTGAACAGCGGGGAAAATCTCTATGCAAGAGCGTTGGCTATCCGTGCATGAAATTGCCGCTCACCTGGGCGTCAATCGCGACACGATCTACAAATGGATCGAACGCAAACAGCTGCCTGGGCATAAAGTCGGACGGCTGAGAAAATTCCTGGCGTCAGAAGTGGACGCCTGGGTGAAGACAGGGATGGCTGGCAAGGAAGAAAAGCGGTCACGCTCCCAGTTAAAGAAAACACGTAAATGAGCACGCGAAGCATGGATGTGTTTTCTCTTCGGGATGCCGTGGTCGGCGAATACCAGAAGTTCGCAATGTCATTCACCACGATCCAGGCAGATGATATCCAAAAGCAAGTCGAAGCAATTTACGCCGAGGGGCGTTTCTGGCCGGACCCGCTCATTCAAATTAACCCGAGCTACAAACCGGGCGCTTCGTTCGACAGCCTGGTAAAAGGCGGTGCAATCCATCCCCGCATTCCTGAGATTTTCCAGGACAAGGGCATTCCCCTTTGTCTTCACAAGCACCAGGAGCAAGCGATTGCGTTGGCAGCTCAAGGCGAGAGCTTTGTCGTGACCACCGGCACCGGATCCGGCAAGTCGCTATGTTTTTTCATTCCCATCGTTAGCGCGGTTTTGGCAGAAAAGGCCAAGACAGCAGGGCGGCGAACTCGGGCAATCATCATCTACCCGATGAATGCCTTGGCCAACAGCCAGTTGGAGGAGCTCAATAAATTCGTTGGCAATGTGAAAGGCGAGCGCCCTGTCACGTTTGCTCGATACACTGGGCAGGAGGATATGGACGAACGCCGGGCCATCGCGGACAACCCGCCAGATATCCTTCTCACGAACTTCATGATGCTCGAACTCCTCATGACGCGTCAGGACGAGGTGGACCGCAAAGTCATCGGGAACTGTGCCGGGCTGCGGTTCCTGGTTCTCGACGAGTTACACACGTATCGGGGACGCCAGGGAGCCGATGTGGCTTTGCTCGTTCGGCGTGTGCGCGAGCGGTTGTCCCCGGAAAACCTGCTGTGCATTGGCACCTCCGCCACGATGGCCAGCGAGGGGTCCATGGAGGACAAGGGCAAAGTTGTCAGCCGGGTGGCTTCGCGCCTGTTTGCTACGGTGATCCCCGAAAGCAATGTCATCGTCGAGACGCTGGAGCGGGTGACGAATCCGTCCGAAACCGCCGCTTCCGTGAAAAGCCGCCTGGGATCGGCGATAGACGCGGGCATTTCATCCGGATTGTCGGATGCCGATTTGCGTCTGCATCCATTGGTTATTTGGGTGGAGACCCGGCTCGGGGTGGCCTGGTCAGAAACCGATCAACGCTGGGTGCGGGCACGTCCGTTAACGCTCAACGAGGCCGCGGAAGCCTTGAGCCAGGACGCCGACCGTCCCGAGCAACTGTGCCGAGAGGCCCTGAGAACTTTGCTGCTTCAATCAAGTCTTACGGAGCAGGATCGCACCGGGCGCGACGGAGCTTCCACCAAGAGCTTTTTCGCTTTCAAACTGCACCAGTTCATTTCGGGAGCCGGACACGCATACGCAACTCTTGAACCTGCAGGCAAAAGGAAGATCACCGTCGAGGGACAACAGTTCCTGCCTGGCCAGCCCGACAAGCGGCTCTACCCGCTTCATTTTTGCCGTGAATGTGGCCACGAATACCACCCTGTCCGCCTGACTTTGGACGGCGAGGTCCGCGCCTTCCTTCCGCGTGACATCGAAGACAGCGCCCCCTCCAGGCCGGAAGAGGAAACAGAGGAAGACGAGTCGGCGCCGACCGACAAAGAGGTCTTTGGGTTCCTTACGCCTCACGCGCAGGATGAAAATTTCAAGTTCTTGGATCGAGAAGAGGATTACCCGGAGATCTGGCTGGAATTTGACGCAAACGGCACGCCTCGTCTGAAGAAGCATTACAGTTCCTCCCGGGCTCTGGAATTTCGCGTAACCCCAGATGGACGGGTCGGGAACGGCTTGAAGGTTTGGTTCATTCCTGGTCGGTTCCGCTTTTGCCTACGATGCGGCATGACTCACAGCACCTCCGCGCGAGACCGCACGCGGCTGGCCTCACTTTCTGCTGAGGGACGAAGCTCAGCCACCACGGTGCTGGTGGCGAGTGCGCTCCGCTGGATGCACGGCTCAGACTCAGGGCTTACGCCTCATACCCGCAAGCTGCTCGGGTTCACCGACAACCGTCAGGATGCTGCGCTTCAATCGGGTCACTTCAACGACTTCCTGTTCGTCAGTCTCATTCGTGCTGCCTTCCTTGGCGCCTTGGATGCGGCGGGAGCGAAGGGGCTGCGAGCCGATGAACTCGGCCTGGCCCAGCAGCGGGCGCTTGGTTTTGACCGCAGCTCACCTGAACTCCGCGCGGAGTGGTTGCAGGAGCCCGGCCTCAAGGGTTCCAACCTACAGGAAGCGGAAACGACACTGCGTCAGGTGCTCTCGTATCGGGTCTGGTTTGATCAACGCCGCGGTTGGCGCTACACCAACCCAAACCTTGAACAGCTCAAGCTGGTCACGGTGGATTACCTCGGTCTGGACGATTTGGCGGCTGATGAACCCGCGTTCGCCACTGCTCCTGATGTGTTGCGTCTCGCGAGCGCTGCAGAGCGCAAAGCCGTATATCGGCAGGTTTTCGATCATTTGCGCAAGTGGATGGCCATCCGGAGCCAAATTCTGGAGGGAACTTTCGTTGAGCAACTCCTGCAAAAGTCTCACAGTCGCCTGCGGGCTCCCTGGGGATTTGGCATCGATGAGAAACCGCGCCGGGCTCGCTGGCTTCTGATCTCACCTCCAGCCCGGAAGGACACCAGTCTGCGGGATGAGGATCTGATCGTTCGCGGTGGTTCCCGCAGCTCCCTCGGAAAGATCCTTCGCGCATCGAAAACGCCGGAAGGCGATCCGCTCTGGGCCAACCCGGCAGCGGTGCGGGATCTCAAGCCCAAGGAGTTCGACACATTAATCGAGGCACTTCTCAGGGCCGCCTGTGTTCATGGACTCGTGTCGGAAGAGACGACGCCATTTGGCGAGCAGGTCGGGTTCAGGCTGAATGACGCTTGCGTTCTCTTTAAGCGAGGCGCGGCATTGGAACCCGCTGACTCTGAAGAAAACGCGTTCTTCACAGCCTTATATGAGAACCTTGCCGCCACCCTGAGCACCCCGATTCACCCCCTCTTCGGGTTTGAGGCAAGGGAGCACACCGCGCAGGTCGACGGGGAAAAGCGCGCGGTCAGAGAAAAACGGTTCCGTTTTGGCGAGAAGGAACGGGGCGAGTTGTCGGCCGATGAGAAGCATCTGCGGGAAATTGGGGAAGCGAACCGTTTCCTACCGGTGCTCTTTTGCTCCCCGACTATGGAGCTGGGGGTAGATATCTCAGCGCTGAATGCAGTCTACCTTCGCAACGTTCCTCCCACTCCGGCGAATTACGCCCAGCGCAGCGGTCGAGCCGGACGCAGCGGGCAGGCAGCCCTGGTCCTGACCTACAGCTCCGCGTTGAGCCCGCATGACCAGTACTTCTTCCGCAACCCTAAAGCCATGGTCCACGGCGAGGTGAGACCGCCTCTGCTGGATCTCGCCAACCGAGACCTGGTCGAGAGCCACCTGTTCGCCGTTTGGCTTTCATGCACTGAACTGCCGCTGGATCCTTCGATTGCGGAGTTGTTGGTCCTCACAGACCCCCTACGCCCGCTCCGCAAAGAGGTGACGGAGCCTATGGCGTTGCCCCGCGTCTCGAAGGAAGCCACGGGGCGCATTCGTCGCGTTCTGGACCTGCTCAAAGGCGACCTCACGCCTGCTTTGGCCCCCTGGTTTTCAACTCGTGATGGATTTTCCGAGGAGATCGTGCACAAGGCCGCGCGAAGATTCGACCAGGCGTTTGATCGGTGGCGCGACCTGTTCATCGCGGCAGAGGTCCAGCGTGACACTGCCCGGCGCACCATGGATAACTATTCTGCGCCGCAACACGAAAAACGCGCGGCCCAGGTGCGCCATGCACAAGCCATGGATCAGCTCAATCTGCTGCAGAAAGGCACGAGCAGCCTCTCCAGCGATTTCTACACGTATCGATACTTGGCCACGGAAGGCTTTTTGCCTGGTTACAATTTCCCGCGCTTGCCCCTGATGGCCTACATCCCCGCCACTAGCGACGGACGTGGCCGGCAAACCTACCTTCAGCGGCCTCGTTTTCTTGCTCTGTCAGAGTTCGGGCCACGCAGCCTCGTTTACCACGAAGGCCGGGCCTACCGGGTCGTTCGCGCAATGCTCTCCCTAAGCCAGCAGGCCGGTGCAACGGCCGATGTGCGCCTGCCGACGAAGACCGTGCGGATCTGCAGCATTTGCGGCGCTGGCCACTGGACTGACGCCGATTCCCTGTGCCATGCCTGTGGCGCTTCCCTGGGCGAAGCGGAAATCGTGAATCACACCTACCGCATCGAGAACGTGGCCACCCAGCCAGCCGAACGCATCACGGCCAACGATGAGGAGCGGCAGCGTCAGGGATTTGAGCTTCAGACTACCTTCGAGTGGGCTGTGCGCGATCATGTGCTGGATGTTCGGCGGGGTATGGTCGTTGACGCTGGGGGTGAGATAGCACGGCTGGCCTATGGTCCAGGCGCAACCATCACGCGGATCAACAAAGGCCTGCGCCGAAGGAAGAATCGGACCCAGCTCGGGTTCAAGATGGATCCCGTCACGGGCTACTGGGCCAAGAACGATGAAGAGGGGGAGGATGAAAATCCGGATCCTACCGCCTCCCCCCGCCAGTGGATCGTGCCGACTGTGCAGGATCGTAAGAATGCACTCCTTGTGCAGCCGGCCATCGAGGATCTCTCGCAGACCACCCTGGCCACAGTCCAACACGCTTTGCTAAGAGGCATCGAGGCTGTCTTCCAGTTAGAGGAAGGCGAAGTCCTGGCTGAACCCATGCCCACGCGGGACGAACGCAATGGTTTTCTGTTGTATGAGGCCACTGAAGGTGGGGCTGGCGTCCTTACGCGCCTTGCCGTGGAACCCGACCTGCTCGCCATCGTCGCTCGCGAAGCGCTGGAAATCATGCATTTTGATATCGAGAATGCATTGCCCACAGCGGCCACTGCGCTCGAAGATGTTCCGGGCGGTTCGTGCGTGGCGGCCTGTTACCGATGTTTGATGTCTTATTACAACCAGCCGGACCATGAGTTGCTGGACCGCCGTGATGAGAACGCCCGATCTCTTCTACTGCGCCTCGCCCGCTCGAAACTGACAGGACCGGCAGCAAACGGTCAGAACGCCTCGGGCACAGAGACCTCCAGCCCTGCCGACCCTCTGGCCGCCTTCATGGCAAAGGCCCAAGCCCTGCATCTGCCGGCACCGGACAATGAGCCACTGCGAGCGGACGGGCAAACCTTGCCATTAGTCTGGCGCGGGTCCTACGTGGCGGCGTCCCTAACGGAACTCAACCCGGAAGCGTTGACTGAGTTGCGTAATAAAGGGTTCGAGGTGCTCGTGGTCGGAACAGATGCGGAGGCTTGGTCGAAACACCTTCCCAATCTGGCCAAACTCCTCGGCAGAGCGTCATGAGCACCCCTGAAGCACCCTCCATAGCGACTTCGAAGTCCTCTCGTTGGACGCCCGGCAGCTTGGTAAGGGCACGGGGTCGCGAGTGGATCGTGTTGACCGGAAGCGATGGCGAAGTGCTGCGGGTGCGCCCCGTATCCGGCACAGAAGAAGATCAGACACTCATTCACCTGGGCCTCGAAACCGAGCCGGTGACCGACGCTTCGTTCCCGCCTCCGAAACCGCATCAGAAGGCGGGCCACGACGCTGCACTGCTCCTACGCGATGCCCTGGTTCTTTCGTTAAGACGTGGTGCCGGACCGTTCCGAAGTTTTGGCCAAATTGCGATCGAGCCGCGCGCCTACCAACTCGTGCCGCTGTTGATGGCCCTCAAGCAAGAGACGGTTCGCCTACTTATCGCCGATGACGTTGGCGTTGGTAAGACCATTGAGGCAGCCCTGATAGCCCGCGAAATGCTGGACCGGGGCGAGGTTGAGCGGTTCGCCGTGCTCTGTCCGCCGCACCTGGTGGACCAGTGGGTAACCGAACTGGAATCCCATTTCCATCTCCGCCCGGTGGCAGTGACTGCAACCAGCGCCGCGAGGCTGGAGCGAAGCCTTCCTCCCAGCGAGAGCATCTTCACGACCCATTTTCACACGGTCGTCAGTCTCGATTACATCAAAAGCGATCGGCGCAGGGCGGAGTTCCTCCGCGCTTGTCCCGAATTGGTAATCGTGGACGAAGCCCATACTTGTGCCGCTACCGGTCAAGGACGGCACCAACGCTACGAACTCTTAAAGGGATTGGTCGAAAACACCTCCCGGCACCTGGTCATGCTTACGGCCACGCCGCACAGCGGGGACGAAGACGCGTTCTACCGGTTGCTGGGTCTGCTGCAACCAGAGTTCGGGCAACTCCTCTCGGCTGCGGGTGAACAGAGAGATCAGATGCGGGACCGCCTCTCGCGGCATTTCGTCCAGCGGCGGCGTCCCGATATTGCCGAGTGGAAGGACGGCAGCATCTTCCCCCGACGTGAAACGAAGGAACTCACATACCGGCTCACGGGTGCATGGGAGAAGTTCTTCAATGACGTGCTGGATTACTGCGCTACCGTGGTGCAGTCCGCCGGGACCGACGAACGCAAGCAGCGCCTCAGTTTCTGGGGCACCCTGGCCCTGATGCGTTGCGTTGCCTCCAGCCCTGCGGCTGCTGCTCAGGCGCTACGCACCCGGTCGGGTCTGGATCATGAGACCAGTTTTGAAGAACTGGAAGATCGTATCTTCGATGGCGCCGCGGATTCTCTTTCGCAGGATGACGTAGAGCCGCCCGCCACCAGTGAAGAAGCTGTCCTTGGCGGCCTCATCGAAAAAGCCGAGCGTCTAGCTGGGCAGGCTGGGGACCCGAAGTTGCGATTGCTCACCGATCATTTGGTCGAGCAGGTCCGGGAGGGATTCAACCCGGTGGTTTTCTGCCGCTATATCGCCACGGCCCATTACCTTGGCCGCCATCTGCAGTCGAAGCTGAAGAACGTTACGGTGGATGTGATCACCGGGGAACTCACCGCCGAGGAGCGCAAAGAAAAGGTCGCCCTATTGGGAGAAGCCGAGCAGCGCCTGCTGGTCGCAACCGATTGCCTTTCTGAAGGGGTGAATCTCCAGGAGCATTTTGACTCCGTGGTTCATTATGACCTTTCCTGGAACCCAACCCGCCATGAGCAACGCGAGGGCCGGGTGGACCGGTTCGGCCAGAAACGTCCTGTGGTTCGCGCGACTCTTATCTATGGCGAAAACAACCCCGTCGATGGCGCAGTGCTGGAAGTGATCCTGCGTAAGGCCGAAAAGATCCGGAAGGAACTCGGTGTACCGGTGCCGCTACCTGATGACGGCCACACGCTCAGCAAGGCGCTCATGAAGGCCGTGATGCTGCGGCAAAGCGAGCGAACCAAGCGGCGTCAGCAGGCGTTCGCCTTTGTCGAGTTGGATGAGGCCAAGGCCATCGAGGCCCGCTGGCAGGATGCCGCGGATAGAGCCAAGCGCAACCGAACCGTCTTTGCCCAGCGCCGCCTTAAACCCGAGGACGTACTGCCGGAATGGCATAAATCGCTGGCCGCCCTTGGAGGCAAAGAGGATGTGGAACGTTTTGCCGGACGTGCGTTGGCTCGACTCGGTGGTGCTTTGGAGCCGATGAAGCGCGGGTTCAAGACTCCGCTGACCGCCTTGCCAGCCGATGTAAAAGAACGCCTCGAAGCGGAAGGGTTGCTCGGAACGATGTTCCTGGATTTCGATTACCCTCCAGCACCGCGCTGCCGTCCCGTGCAACGGAGCCACCCACTGGTCTCTATTCTGGCCGAGACCTTGCTGGAGCGAACGCTTGGGGCAAATGGTCACGATTTAGAGGTCGATCCCGGGGTGCTGGGGCGCATCGGGTGCTGGGTCGCCGGTGGCGTTCACTCGCTGACCTGGGTTGCTTTGATTCGACTGCGGCACCAACTGATTACCCAACGTGGTGCACGCCAGAATACCATGCTGGTTGAGGAAGCCACCGCCATCGCCTGGAGAGGCGCCGGCAATCCACTGGAAGGTGCCGAGGCCTTGAGCCTGTTACAGCCTGCGCCTTTGTCCGATCCCCCGTCGCATGTGCGCGACCGATTCGTGGCGCAAGCTTTGCAGCAATTGGCCGAAAAGGCGCCCGCCTTGAACGCCTATGCCGAGCGTCGTGCGCAGGCACTCCTGGCCGATCATCGCCGCGTCCGCGAGGCATCCGATGCTCGCGGCAGCTATACAGTGAAAGCCCTCCATCCGGTTGATGTAATCGGGCTTTTCGTCCTTCTTCCCCACGTGACCTGAAAATGGCCTCACGACGCAACATCCGGGCAAAGGAAACAGAGTTGGCCTTTGAAGCTCTGTCGATTGAAGGGAGTTTGCTCTCGCCGGAATGGCTGTCAAAGGTGGCTCAACTTTCCGCGGGGTCTCAGACCGAG
Organism: Verrucomicrobia subdivision 3 bacterium UBA6082; assembly: GCA_002428665.1. Lineage (GTDB taxonomy): Bacteria > Verrucomicrobiota > Verrucomicrobiia > Limisphaerales > UBA8199 > UBA6082. The sequence continues at coordinate 83,734 of DIXK01000033.1, read as the reverse complement.
GCTGACTACCGCGTTCCCAAGGGCCTTAACCTGCGTGATGAAATCGGCCGTTACTGGCGCATCGCCCAGGCTCATTGGAAGGATTTCTCCGCCGGTATTGCCTCCAAGGCCGAACCGTCCGCACTGGCGGGTCGATTCGTAACCGCTCTTTTGAAGGAGAGCTTCGGGTTTGAGTCCCTGAGCCCGGTCGCACCAGTCGTGCTGTCGGAGCGGCAATATCCAATCGGCCATTCTGCGTTGGGAAACCGGGTCCCGGTGGTTATCGCACCGGCGGCAACGGGGATCGACACACTCTCTCCTGCATTTGGCGATGACGGTCGTCGGCGCAGCCCCTTCGGCCTGGCCCAGGAATACCTGAACGCTGCAGAGGGGGCATTGTGGGGTGTGGTCACTGACGGGCTAACCCTCCGCATTGTCCGGGACAACGCCAGCCTCACCCGGCCAGCCTGGATTGAGGCCGACTTGCCGCGAATTTTTACTGAGGAACGTTACGCCGATTTTGCCGCACTCTGGCTTTTGTTGCACGAGACCCGTTTCGGGCGGGATGGGCAAGCGGTTACCGAATGCGCCCTGGAAACGTGGCGGAACGCTGGGAAGGAAGAAGGTACCCGTGCCCGCGAACACCTCCGCAACGGCGTCGAAGATGCCTTGGTGGCCCTTGGACACGGTTTCCTGTCCCATGCCGAAAACAAGACCTTGCGAGCGGCCCTGCAGGATGGCTCGCTTTCAACGCGCGATTATTTCAGCCAGCTTCTTCGGTTGGTCTATCGCCTGATCTTCCTCCTGACTGTTGAAGAGCGGAATCTGCTTCATCCGGAAGGCACTTCCGATCCCGCCCGTTCGTTATATGCGGAGGGTTATAGTTTGAGGCGGTTGCGTGAAAAATCAGTGAAGCGCAGCGCGCATGACCGTTTCTCCGATCTTTGGGAGAGCACCAAGTTGGTTTTCCGTGGACTAGCCACGGGCGAACCACGCCTGGGGCTCCCTGCCTTGGCCGGCATCTTCGCCAGCAGGCAGTGCATGGCTCTGGACTCTGCGAAGCTGGAAAACCGCGCTCTCCTGCTCGCGGCATTCAAACTGGCTTGGTTGCGTGAGGACGGCGCGTTGGCCCGCGTCAATTGGCGCGACATGGGTCCCGAGGAACTCGGCAGTGTTTACGAAAGCCTTCTGGAACTGGTCCCTCAGATCAGCAAGGAGGGCCGCCAGTTTGGCTTTGCGACAGGTGGTGAGACCAAAGGCAACGCCCGAAAGACTACCGGCAGTTACTACACACCGGACAGCCTGGTGCAGGTGCTTCTGGACAGCGCACTGGAGCCGGTGATTGCTGACCGCCTCAGGGAGGCTGAGCGAATTGCGAGTGGTGAATGGCGAGCCGTTCCTGGTGAGTGGCGAACAGCGAGTGGTGAGGCGTTGAAAAAGTTTTATGGCGATTCAATCTTATCAGGATCTGGAAGTGTGGCAGCGAGCGCGAGCCCTGGCCAAGGCAGCTTATCTTCTCACAAGCAAGTTTCCGAAGGAGGAGCTTTTCGGAATGACCTCACAGATCCGGCGGGCCTCGACCTCGATCCCGGCCAACATAGCGGAAGGATGGGGCCGTCATTATCCAGCGGAGTTCATACAGTTTCTGCGGACTGCGAACGGGAGCCGGACCGAACTGGAAACGCACCTGATTCTCAGCGCGGACGTGGGGCTATGCCCACAGGAATCGGTTCAGCCCCTGCTTCAGGAAACCACAATTCTCGGGAAACAACTACTCTCCCTGGAGAGAAGTCTGCAACGCAAACAGACCTGAGACCTGCTCCATTCGCCATTCCCGATTCACAACTCGCCTCCTTTTGGGATTCCACCCCATTCGCTATTCGCCATTCCCTAATCGCCCAGCAAGCCCTGCTTACCCTTGCCATTGTGGACCCGGCTTGCGGCTCTGGCCATTTCCTGCTGGCTGCGGCTCGTCGTCTCGCTTCCCATGTGGCCCGGGTTCAGGCAAACGGCACCCCTTCTGGCGCACAGTACCGGCATGCCCTGCGCCAGGTGGTTGGCCACTGCGTTTACGGCGTTGACCTGAACCCGATGGCGGTTGAACTGTGCAAGGTCAGCCTTTGGATGGAGGCCGTGGAACCCGGCCTGCCGCTAACTTTTCTCAACTCGCATATCCAGCACGGTAATGCACTCCTCGGCACAACGCCGGACCTCATGGCCAAAGGCATTCCGGATGCGGCATGGGATCCGATTGAGGGCGACGATCGTAAAGTCGCCAGTGCGCTCAAGAAGCGGAACAAACAGGGTGCCACCGGCCAGCGCTCCCTGGATACGCTCTGGTCGCAACCATCCGACTCCGGTGCAAAAGCAGTGGCCAAGGCTGTCAGTGAATTGGATGCAACCTCAGACGCCGACGCAGGCCAACTCGCTCAGAAGGAAGCCAAATGGGAAAATATTCTCTGCTCGACGGAATACCGTCAGCAGAAGTTTATCGCTGATTCCTGGTGCGCCGCGTTCGTCTGGCCGAAGAATCCCGGCCCACTGGCCGAAGTCGCCCCCACGAATGAATTGTGGCGCCAGATCCGCGATGGTCAGGGCAAACCGCCTGCGCTGACTGAAAAAACCGTAGAAAGGTTGGCCGCCCAATACCGGTTCTTCCATTGGCACATTCAATTCCCGCAGGTTTTCGCAAAGGGCGGATTTGATGTGGTGCTGGGGAATCCGCCATGGGAGCATATTGAACTGCAAGAAGAGGAATGGTTTGCCGAACGGAATCCGGAAGTAGCAAATGCCGCCACCTCTGCAATAAGAAAGCGCCTGATCGAGAGGTTGGCCGTCGAAGCGCCTTCGCTCTACGCTGGCTTTAGAGCAGCTCAAAGGCAGCTCGGCGCAGAAACAAGTTTCATCCGCTCAGCCGGACGGTACCCCCTCTGCGCGCAAGGTCGCATTAACACATATTCGGTATTCGCCGAACACAACGTCGCTACAATCTCACCCAAAGGTCGGGGGGGCTTCGTTGTCCCTACAGGTATCGCAACTGATGACACCACCAAGGATTTCTTTACAGGCCTTGTCGATGGTGAGCGGTTGGTATCCTTGTTAGACTTCCAGAGCGGGCCTGGTCTGTTTGGGGCCATTGGGCACGGCACTTTTAAATTCTGTCTCATAACCGTCGCAGGTTCACGGGTTCCTGCTCCTGCGCTCTACTCGTTTTATAGCCGATCGGTGCAGGCAGCCTTGTCCACGAACTCCGTTTTTTCTCTTACGAAGAATGATTTCATAGTGTTCAACCCGAACACTCGAACCTGCCCGACTTTCCGTTCCCGTCGTGATGCCGAGATAAATCTGGCTATCTACAAACGAGCAGGAGTGCTGTGGCGGGAAGGTGGCACCGACGGCAACGCATGGTACGTCCGGTTTACCCAAGGTCTGTTCAACATGGCCAGTGACTCTAGCCTATTTCGCACAACTACCCAGTTGGAGACCGCGGGATACAAATTCAAAGGGAATACGTTTCTGGGCGGCGAGGGACGATTCCTGCCTTTGCTGGAGGCCAAGATGGTGCATCACTTCAACCATCGCTACGGTGACTATCGCGACCACCCAGAAGGGAGCGAGAATCTGATCCTTCCGGACGTGCCCGACGGCAGGCTCGCCGACCCCAGCTATTCTGTTGTCGGCAGGTACTGGGTTTCAGAAACGGATGTTGCTGAGCGCCTTCGAGATCTCTGGTCTCGGGAGTGGCTGTTGGGCTGGCGTGATGTCACAAAGCCGCAGAACGAGCGGACTGTTGTTGCTTCGCTGGTTCCACATGCCGGAATTGGCCACAAATTCCCACTCCTGATGTCAACGGCGGAACCACCCATAGTGGCATGTCTATACGGTTCGCTTTGTAGCTTTTGCCTGGACTACGCAGCTCGACAAAAAGTCGGTGGAACCAGCCTAAGTTATTTTATCCTCAAGCAACTCCCGGTGCTCCCGCCCAACTCCTACTCCAACGCTGCCAGGTGGGACTCCATGTCCACGGTTGCCCAATGGCTGCTCCCCCGGGTTCTAGAACTTACCTATACCGCTTGGGACCTCAAAGCATTCGCGTGCGACGTGGGCTTCAACGACCCACCATTCCGTTGGGATCCCGCTCGCCGTTTCACTCTCCGCTGCGAACTCGATGCTGCGTTCTTCCACCTCTATTTACCCTGTGACGCAAACGGTGGGTGGAGGTTTCTCGACTCCGAATCACCCGCTATTCGCCAATCGCTGCTCGCCGCCTCCCCCAGTCCCCGCGATGCCGTATCTCACATCATGGACACCTTCCCGATAGCCCGAAAGAACGACGAAAAAGCCCATGGCGAATACCGCACCAAGCGTGTAATACTGGAAATCTACGATGCCATGGCCGAGGCCATCCGCACCGGCAAACCCTATCAGACGCGCCTTGATCCACCCCCGGCAGATCCAAAGTGCTGCCATCCGGCCAAACCCTGATAAAAGCCATGGCCACAGCCCTGTCACCGATAATCGCTTCCCGCCTGGAAAAGGCGGCCGTGGATAACGGGTTCGACCTGGAGCGGGCGGCATTCGGCAATTGGCTAGGTTTCGCGAGTTCCCAGTGCTCGTTACGCCTCTGGTTGGGGGTTGATGAATCGGGCGCCCTGCTGTCCGGGTTCTCCAGAGCAAACGTATTGCCCGCACTTCAGCCTCTCGGGCAGCCCGTCTCCACCGAACTGCCGCCCGGCTGTGCCGGGGCATGTGGGACGCACGATATTCCGGCCTTGCATCGCCTTCTGCGCCGTGCATTCCAGTTGGGCAAGAGCCTGCCCGACGAACTCCTGCACCTTTTCCAGGCCAAAACAGCGAACCTGCCGCGATCCACGGAAGCCGAGCGATTGGTAGTCCAACGCGTCGGCCAGCACATCTTTCGCCAGGGCCTGATAGAATACTGGGAAGGCCGTTGCGCCATCACCGGCCTGGCCATCCCCGAACTCCTCCGCGCCAGCCACATCAAACCCTGGGCCGACTGCGCCACCGACGCCGAACGCCTCGACGTCTACAACGGACTCCTCCTCGCCCCGCACCTTGATGCTCTCTTCGATCAGGGCTTCATCACCGTGCAGGATGAGGGCGCTGTAATTATCTCCCCAGCCCTCGACGCACCATCCCGCAAGCTGCTAGGCATCGCCGACACGAACTCTTGGCGCGTCCCGGTCACCGGACACCGTGCCTATCTGCAATGGCATAGAGAGCGAGTGCTCAAAGGTTAACAGCGAATCACGTTGCATCTGCAAAGCAATATGAAGACATCAGTTGAGGAAGCCCTGGCTAGCGAATGTGAACTCGATGACCTGGATTTTAAACAGGCCTTCGACCCAGATGCTCCAGGGGACTGGCTGCAACTGATAAAAGATTTGGTAGCTATGGCGAATAGCGGTGGAGGCATGATCATAATTGGTTGTCTAAACAATGGCCAACCAGTCGGTGTGTCTATGGATTTGGTTCCTCGCCTCGATCCCTCGGTCATCGGCGACAAGATCCATTGCTACACGGGGGTGCATTTAGGCGGAACGAAAGTGCTTACCGGTCAAAAATCAGGGAAGGCTGTGGTGTTGATTCAAGTCCCTGCGGCTGAATACCCGATTCCGTTCACAAAAGTGGGGACCTATGTGCTGCCTGATGGCAAGCAGAAGACTGCCTTCAACCAAGGCAATCTTTATTTCCGGCATGCAGCAAAGAGCGAACCCGCCAACGCCGATGACCTTAGGCGATTTGTAGATCAGAAACTCAACGATTTTAAGGAGTTCTGGCTTTCGGGCATTCGGAAGGTGGTTGAGGCCCCACGGGATTCGGTATTTGCGGTTTTGCCGAGCGAACTGAAGCTCACCAACTCGCCGGCAGCCATTCCAATACGAGTCACCGCGGATAGCGCAGCGAAAGCGCTCAGTGCGCCTATGGTTGATGTTACCCATCCGTACAGGCAGAAGGAGGTCATTGAGGCTTTCAATAATCGGATCAATGGAGCGGTTCAGATTAACGCGCACCATCTTCTGTGTGTTCGCCGAGCGCACAACATCCATAGAGACCTTAAGTACTGTTATAATATGAATTGGAGCTCGCCGCGATATTCCGAGGCCTTTATCGAATGGCTGATCGAGCAATATCGAACCAATTCCGCCTTCTTCGAGGAGGCAAAGGTTAAGGCCGAGGTGCTGAAATCAGCTGAGAAGCCTCCGGGCAGAGCTGCTGTTGAGGGCAGGGTAATTGCGTCGCACCTCCAGGGGGGCCAAGTATCCGTCCTCGAGAGGGCGTTGGGCCAGGCACCGCAACAGGGAATCCCAATCCAAGAGGGCATATGAGCCACAACAGGACAGAAACCAAAGACCGGTTCCCTCTATTGCGCAAAATCCTCAAAGCGATTGGCCTTCCAGACGAGGCGATCGATGACATCGTCGAACGAATCCTGGATTGGCTTTCAACCAAGGACCAGCCTGCTTCGCCGGCCGAGTTCCCCTTTAAGCTCAGGGACGACTTTCTTTCGAACGCGGAGATCAGCTTTTGTCAGGTCCTGCGGGGCGTCGTTGGCGATCGCGCAGTCCTCTGCCCGAAAGTGAATCTGGGGGATTTGTTCTTTGTTGCCACAGGCGACCACCGGAAAAACCGTGCCCTCGCAAACCGGGTTGATCGTAAGCACGTGGATTTTCTGCTTTGCGAGCCGAAGACCATGCGCCCCGTCCTCGGCATCGAATTGGATGACAAGAGCCACGACCGGTCCGACCGCCAGGCCCGGGATCAACTGGTCGAAGCGGTGTTCCATGCTGCACGGCTTCCCCTAGTGCGCTTTGCGGTGAAGTCCGCTTATGCTCCTGCCGAAATGGAATCCCAGGTGATGCCGCACTTTCAGAGCCAGCTGTCAGCAGCCACCTTGCCGAACGGCCCTGCACTTCCGATCAGTCCTCCTTCCGACTCAACTCCCGCCTGCCCGAAATGCGGCTCGAAGATGATCCTCCGCACTGCCAAATCAGGCCCCAACGCTGGCGGTCAGTTCTGGGGTTGTTCGAATTTTCCGCGGTGCCGGTCCGTTTTGCCGTTAGAACCAGATCAAGCACGGAAATGATTGCCTACAGACTCGATGACTTGGGGTGGTTTGAATTTGAACAATTGATTCAAGCTGTCACGAAGGCTCGCCTTGGTCTTGGGGTGGAGGCGTGGGGCGGCCGCGGAGACTGGGGGCGCGATGCGTATTTCCAGGGTTCTCTTCGGTATCCGGCGAAGGAAGAAGCAACCGGTCGTTTCATTTTCCAGGTGAAGTTCGTAGAGGAGGCGAACGCAGCCGGCGCCAAGTCGGACAAACTCATAGCTGCCGCGGTTAACAAGGAGTGCGCGAAGATCAAAGATTACCTGAGGGGCGGGCGGTGGAAGGAGCCCCCGAACTTCTACAGTGTATTCACGAACGCCCCCGTGTCTGCACCTGTGCGTGAAACTCTCGTAACGGCAATGAGGGAGGCGCTCCCGAAGGCAAGCTGTGTTATTCATGACGGCAACGATGTTTGTCAATGGCTTCGCCTGAGCCCTGAAATTGTACGCAGCTTCCCACAACTCCTCTCGTTGCGGGATCTCCAAGAATTCCTCCGGGACACGGTAAACGCCGACGTAATCGTCCGCAGCAGTAGCGCTATTGCCCTGGCCCAGGCCCATTCCCGGGTTTTCGTTCCTACTCAGGCCTATTATTCGGCAAGGGACAAATTGCTGGAGTTTGGATTTGTCGTGCTTGAGGGGCCTCCTGAAATGGGAAAAACCACGATCGGCCGGATCATCGCTTTGACCCAGGTTGTATCAGGTTGGGAAGCTTTAGAATGTCGCAGTCCGGGCGAGATCCTTAAATGCTATCGAAAAGACCTTCGCCAGGTTTTTGTCGCCGACGATTTCTTTGGCAGAACGGAATACGAGCCAATGAGAGTGAGCGAATGGCAGGGAGAACTTCCCCATATCATTCCCTTGTTGGACCACAATCACTGGTTGATCTTAACCTGCAGAGCCCATCTGCTCGAAATGGCCAAATCAAATCTGGACGTGGCCGGACAGAATCACCGCTTTCCGAAACTCGGCGAAGTTATTGTCAATGCGGGCCAGCTCAAAATCGGAGAGAAGGCTCGGATCCTTTATCGGCACGCCAAGGCAATGGGCCTATCGCACGCGGCCAAGTCCCTTGTCCGTGCGCATGCGAGTGCTGTCGTGAAGAACAAACACTTCACTCCGGAGCGGGTCCGACGTTTGGTGGAGGAAATTGTGCCTGAACTTGCAAAGAACGAAATCTCAGCCGACGAGGCCAGGCAACGAGTTGACGAAGCACTTACGAATCCAACCAAACAAATGCGGATCAGCTTTCGCAAGCTTCCTGTCAGTCATCGGTGGCTGCTATATAGCCTGCTAGAATCAGATGGCCTTAGGACTTCTTGGCTGTTCCGTGTGGGGTTTTGTCGCGAGCTTCAGAAGGAATATGAAGCGCTCTGTCCAGTTGCCGACCAGCAACCGTTCAGTCGGGTGCTAAATGAACTCACTGAGGGGTTTGTCAAACGTTCTCCTGCGCTATTTCAAGCCGAAATCGATTGGATTCATCCGAGTTGCAGAGATTTAGCCATTGAAGAGCTCGCGGCGTCATCTGTCGACAGGCAGAGGTTCCTCCAAAACTGCTCCGAAGCGGGGTTGTTTTTGGCTTCGTCGCTTGCTGGTGGTCAATCTGGTGACCGCCAGTTACCGCTGCTGCAGACCGCGGGGGATTGGGCTCATTTCACTTCCAGAGCCCGGGCGGTAGCAAAAAACAATGGAACCGTCCTTAAAATCCTGTGGCGCAATTATCAACAATTGTTGAAAAATTCCGATAAGAGTCCCGGCCTGAAGCCCTTCGTCGCCTTGATGCGGGCTGCGCTGAAAGAAGTGCTTGATCAACTCACTGCTCAGGCCGTCGCCGCCCGCGCTTATTCTAATCCAGAAGCCTTTGAAATTCTTATGGAAGTTTGCCGCGAACTGGAGGTGACCAGCACAGTCGATCTCACCGAAGCGTGGGATGACTGCTTGGAAGATGTGAACAATTGGGCCAAGGGACATTACTCGCCATGGGAGGACGATAGGGTTCCAGGGGACGTGGCAAAATTCATCAACATGTTACACGAGTTGCAGCCAGCAGAAGTCGAGAAACCAACAGCGAGAGAGAAAATGGGCCAAGTCATGGCCGCACTGATTGAAAGGGGCGAGGAGGAAAGCAATAGTTACTATCAGGGGCCAGAAGATAACGACGAGAGGAGCAAACGCGCGGATGGGTATGAAACGTTAGGGAAAGCATTTGACGCTCTGAGTGAATTACCATTCTTAAACGAAGAAACGGTCGGTGGGTTGAGCTCAGCCGCAGCGCATTTCTCAAGTGAGGCCCAGTCGCTGCGAGAAGAACTGCCAGGCGAGCCTGATTATGACGGTGAGTCTCGATATGGTTCTTCTGCCGCAGAGGACATCAACGTTGATGAGTTATTCAAAGATCTGTGAAACTACCTCTTGTGATCAAATCCAACTGCCAAGCCATCTTGCACCTTCGCACTTGCGGGGGCGTAATACTCAGGTTTTGAGCCAACCGGCAGTAACCAGGAAATCGTCCTTTCGCCACCGTTCCACCAGGGCGACATGGGGGATGCCTTGCCAGGTCTCTTCGTCCGCGTATTTAAGCACCACGATTTGAAGGCGTTTTTCGGTGCGCTTGACCGCCTCCGAAAGGGCGGCAAAAGCACGTCGGACCCGATCGATGTCTTCGGAACTGATGACGGACTCTTCTTTGCGGGCAGTTTTCCCGCCTTCTTTTTTGTAGCCGCCGGGGAAAAAGGCTTGGCTGGTTTGGTCTAGAAAGAGGAATTGGGGAACTGCGCTGTCTTTGAGGTTCAGGAAGTGTTCATGTAAAGCCAACAAGGTGGCAATATGATATCCCATCCAATTGGCACCGCTTCCGATCTCCCACAGGAAGTCCCTCCTGCCCTCTGCCCCTTCGACAACTACTGTAAGATTCCGAACATCCAAATTGGCTTTGCGTTCCGCGTTTTCCACGCCAAGAATCCGGGCGTAATGGCCGATCGCATCTGATATTCCCCGAAGCGCATCAAGTTCACGGGATTCGATCAAGGCAGCATTAGTTGCGGTGCGGAGGTCCGCCACCTGCTGTTCCAATTATGCCACTTAAGTGGCCAACGACCCCGTTTGGTCCGATGCCTCGATGGTGGCCAGCTTGGCACGAAGCTCTCCAATAAACGAATCGATTTCGCGGGTTGTCTGGCGTCGATTTCTTAGTTCATGAGTTTCTTCTTCCAAGACTGCCAATTCGGTTCGAATAGTATTTAATTACTTTTCGAATTCCTCAACTTCGCTTTGCAGCTTCAGGCTTTCCCGATCCAGGACAGAAGTCGCGGCCTCTGTTGCACCCAATCGCGTTTCGATGCGCTTTGCTTCGGCTGCTAATTGGCGGACTTAGTGGCGAGCCGGGTTCTTGTCCGAGCCGCAGAATGTGCACGCCTCTGAGTCCATCAGCCGTTCGGAGAACCAATTCAGAGGCTGGAGCCGCCCAACTAAATCGGTCAGGGCCGAGTGATAATCCTGAGTTGTGGTATTAAGGCTCGAATCGGGAGTTAGCTTCTGGCATCGGTCTGCTATAGCCCGCGTGAAATTCTCTTCATCCTGTTTCAGCGCGGAGATATGGCGAGCAACACGCCTCGTTGCCCCAGGTTTCACTTGGGGGATCGGCAGTTCCATGGGATGTTTCGGTACTGCTTTCAAGTAACCCACTTAAACCGAGATTTCCCAGTTGGGATCGGCGCTGTCTGGAGTGCCATGCATTAAACCGTATTCCTTCGCTTTCGCGTATGCACCTCTTAACGTCCCCATCCAGATTCCTGCCGCGTTACGTGTGGAGCCCAGTTGTGCGCGTTTTTCTTCGAGCATGCGCTCTGTTTCCTTTAGAAGTCGGCGCTTTTCCATGGTGTCGGCGTTTTCTGCGCCAAGCAAAAACGGAAAAACTTCCCGGGGCTTTTGTTGATGGTTCTGAGTGTCCGCCTTGAAGAACAGCGTATAAGGTAGCCATTATATGCTGCGGTTAGAATTCAAAGGCTGCCATGTCGCGGATGCTGGGTCGGCCAAAAGAAGACTCCTCGCCACCTTGGACGGGAATGGACGGCGATCAGACCAATTCATTTACGCGGTTGATCACGACACGCGCATTGCAGTTCTTCTCAGGATTTATGGCGGCTGGATCGAGCTGTTTTTCCTGAAGCATGAACATCTCGTCTGACGTCGCATGCTCTTCGGGGCTTTGGCGGCAAAGCAATGTTTCCGAGTTTGGCAACCGCAGTAGTATTCCAAACCAAGCCGTCGTTTTCCAAATCTCCCCCACAGGAATGGCGCACTTGTCGCTCCCAAGACAATAATCAGCAATCGGGATCAGCGCCGACTTTCCCCGCTGACACCGGTAGGTTTAGATTCCACAATCTGTGGACCAAATTCCGGGTTCTTGGCCCACAAAACAACTTTAGTCAGTTTTACTTTCATGTTAGAGGCGCACGCGCAGCAGGCTCACTTCCGAGGCAAAACATTCCCACCACGCGACTCACACAGCTGTAAGGCGGCTTCTTGCAATTACCGGGGCGATGGGGCGGGAAATGCAGGGCCAGATCGCCCAGCGGCCGCAAGTGCTGAGGGCTGGCAGGGCAAAAGTGCGGTGGTCAGCAAGGCGCTAGGGATGGCAGTTTTCATGGTTTTCATTTTAGTCATGAGCATTGACCGCGCCCATTCTGGCGCAGACATGCCAGGTGGCGACAGCGCAAAAACAAGGTGGCGTGGTGCAGGTCAACAAGCTACTCCCTGTTTCTGCTCAGGTCAGTGGCTGCACGCGCAGGATGGTGTTCTGGCTACCGAAAAGGTTCGCCGCCGTTTCCTTCGAGCTGGGGTCGGTGACCCAGTCCCCGTTAACGACGAACCGGTATTCATACGTGCCGGGTGGAAGCAGGAGATCTTTGGCCCAGAGGCCTTCGCCCATGCCAATCATCGGTGTCGCCGCGCAATGCCACTCGTTGAATGTGCCCGCGATGCAGACGCGCTGGGCCGTGGGATGGACGAACTCGAAATGCACCAGCACCGGGCTGGCGGCGGTCGTCGGTTTGGATCTTTTTTGGTTTGCCATCGGGTTTTCTTGGTTGTGAGTTTGAATCTGTTCGGAACGATCGGGTCGATCGTGCCAGTCGCTTCACCAGTTCCGTGCAATGCCATCTGGCACCAGGTTGCCGGTGGCACGTTTGAAGGAGGCTTGTGCGATCAGGTAGTCCCAGCGGGCCTCAATTTCGCTGGCTTCGGCACGAAAGAGGGCGGTTTCGGAATCGAGGAGGTCGGTGATGGTCCCAGCCCCGCTGGCATATCTTTCCCGTGCTGCCCGTAGACTCTCCTGTGAGTGATCAAGCAGCACCTTGGCCGATCTGACTGCGTCACTGGCTTCCTTGAGTTGGGAATGCGCGTTCCAGACTTCTTGGCGAACTTGAAGCAACAGTTGCTCCAAGTGTGCCTCTTCCTGCGAAAGCTCGGCTTTCGTGCGGTCCAACTTATGTAGCCGGGCGAAGCCGCTGAAAAGGGGTTGCTCGATTGAAATGCCGACAAGCCAATCATCGTCTTTGGGGAAGAACCCCGTGTCGCGGCGCCCCATCTGTCCTTCGGCGCGCACCTTTGGACCAAACGTGCTGCGGGCAGCATCGACTGAGCTGCGGCTGGCCGTGATGCGTTGGAGCGCCCCTTTGATTTCGGGCCGCGCGTGGATGGCACGGTCAAGGGCAGGGAGAAGATTCGCATCGTTCGGCTCTGTTGAATTATCCTCCTGCACGGCAACTTCCACGGGCAGTTCGACCGGCAGACCCATCACGGTGTTCAAGTTGCCGCGCGAGATGCGAACCAGATTCTCAGCCTTGACTAAGGACAGCTTGGCATCGGAAGCTTCCACTTGGGCGCGCAAGACGTCCAATTGCGGAGCGGCGCCCGCTTCGAGGCGCTCTTTCGCGAGGCGTAAATGGTCCTCAGCTCGAGTCAGGTTTTTCTCGGCAATCGAATGGGTAACGCGCGCAGCCACGTGACCATAATACGCTTGATGGACAGCTAGCGCGACGTCCTGTCGCACGGCTGCGGCTTCCTCTGACGCAGCTTCTTTCCGGGAGAGAGCCACGCGCAACTGGGCATGGCGCTCCCCACTGTCAAAGAGCGTGTAACGCGCTCGCAAGCCTGCTGCCCAGTCGTCGGTGGGACCAATGGTGCTGGACATGCCGGGTTGGCCAAGGCCATTGGGCAAGAACGCGTGCCGCTCCCAACGGCTGTAACTGGCGTTTGCGCTGAGATCGGGATAGTAGGGTGCTTTGCTCTCGCCCACGAATTCCTGGGCGGCTACGACTCCTTCGCGCGCCGCGCGTTGGAGAGGACTTTTGTCGAGCGCAATTCTTACGCAATCCTCCACCGTCAAGCTCCTATTCGTGAGGCCCTCGGTCGCCCATAGCGCGACTTCTCTCTCCGTCTTCGATACAGACTTCAAGGCCGGTCTCCGCAGGTAGTCCTCTACTGGCGGCGGAGCTGGCGCGTCAAAGGTATGGCAACCGGAAACAGCGAGGGAAAGCATTGCTGCCCCAGCCAGCGACCAGTTGTTGAGTGTTCGCTTTTCATCATGCATAGGTGGGTCCTTTCGTCGTCGGATGAGTTTCTGGTCTGCTTGGTGGACGAGCGATCCTCGCCACGTCCCTTTCGAGTTGGGTCATTGTCTGAGAAAAGATGCCAGATGCAGCCGTGACCAGCGTTTTGACCGCTTGCACTCGCATGTTCGTCCAGGCGGAACTGATGGGGGTCAAGCCGTGTGTGTCCACTTCCTTGGAGTCTTCCGGCCGATCGGCCCGGTGGGCGATCACGTTTCGCCGTGAGATCAGATCGCCGATTAACCGGCGCAGATTTGTCGCCGACTCTCCGCAAACCTTCTCAACCTGTTCCCAAAAATCGCGCACGGTCAGAATTCGGGCCACGCGGTCAATGGCGTCCGGGCTGTAAAGCGTTTTACGCTCGAAGTTTTTCAAGATGATCTGACGGACACGCATGTCACGATCAGGGAAGTGTTCGGTGGAGATGTAATCCTCCAAAGTCAGAGAGAGGTTCTTGATTTCCTCGTCCGCCCCAGTGCGGCGGGCGCGCACAATGGTCAGCTCGTTTTCGAGGACAGTGTTCCAAAGGAACGTTTCCAGCGCTGTGCACGCGACGACCACGGCCTGTCGCAGAAGAAAATCAAGGCCGCCAGGGATCAGGATTGGCCCTGGGATTCGAGCAGTCGGGCGAACGAGAAGCGTGATGCGGTCATTGGAAGCGTGATGCACTCGGGCATTCTCCTGTTCCTCCCAAAAGATGCACACGGCCCGGCGCAATTCCTCGGGCAATTCGTCTTGCTTCAGGCCGCCGGTCAACTGGTACATTTGCAGCAGGCTCTCCGCGACCGCGAAGTTCTGTTGGAAGAGGGTCAGCGCGTGCATGCTTTTCAAGCCAGGGTTTTGTGGAATCGTCGCGAGGCGAGCCAAAGGGTGATGACGCCCATGACGGCCAGAGCCACCATCTGCGGCCAGAGGATGTGCAGGCCGACGCCCTTCAGAAAGATTCCGCGAATGATCACCAGGAAATAGCGCAGTGGGTTCAGGTAGGTGAGCCATTGGATGACTGGCGGCATGTTGGCAATCGGAAACATGAAGCCCGACAGCAGCACCGCCGGAAAGTAAAAGAAGAACGTGCTCATCATCGCCTGCTGCTGGGTCTCGCTGACAGTGGAGATGAGAAGACCCACCCCGAGGCTGGTCATGATGTAGAGCGCCGCCGCGCCCAGCAGCAGCAGAACGTTCCCGCGAATAGGGATTTCGAACCACACCAGGCTCACCACCGTGATCAGCAGCACGTCCGCGAACCCGATGAGGGCGAACGGGACGGTTTTGCCGAGAATGAACTCCAGCGGCTTGATGGGGGTGACCATAATTTGCTCCATCGTGCCGATCTCCTTCTCGCGTACCACCGCCATGCTGGTCAGCATGAGCGTTACCAGGAGCACGATGATGGCGATGACGCCTGGCACGTAGAAATTGCGGCTCTCCAGGTTCTCATTGAACCAGGCGCGGGTCTGCAACTCAACGCCGCCTGGCTCGTCCGCCACGCCCTTCGCGTGGGTGAGCCGGGTGACGAGAACCTTTTGTGAAAACTGGCCGGCGATTTTGGCGCTATAGTTGAGGACCACGCCGGCCGTGTTGGAGTCTGTGCCGTCCAGGATGACTTGAAGCTGTGCGGCGCGCCCGGCGCGCAGATCATTCTCAAATCCTCGGTTCATACGGAGCACGGCGAGCGCTTCGCCGCGGTCCACCAGTTGGCGGGCGTGTTCGTCGTCGTCCACGTGCGCCATGATGTCGAAGTAGCCTGACCTGACGAAGCGGCTCACGAGTTCGCGGCTGGCGACGCTGTTGTCCAGGTCAAAGACGGCGATGGCGACGTGAGTCACGTCCGTGGTCACGGCATAGCCAAAGACCAACACTTGGATGATCGGCATGAGGAAGATGACCCCTCTCATCTTCGGGTCGCGGAAAACCTGGATGAATTCCTTCACCAGCATTTGTTTGATGCGTTCGAACATGGCTACACAAGTTTCTTTTTGAATTTCACGTTGGCCAAAACCAGCATGGCCACACTGAACAGGGTGAGCAGCGCAGCTTCACCCGCCAGAATTTCCAGACCCACGCCCTTCAGGTAGATGCCCTTGAGCAGGGATACAAAATAGCGGGCCGGGATGATATGCGTGATGACTTGAATGGGCGTAGGCATGTTGCTGATCGCATACATGAAGCCCGACAGCAGGAAGGAGGGCAGAAAGGTCAGCACCATGGCCAACTGGCTGGCCAGGAGTTGACTCTTGGTTACGATGCTGATGACCATGCCCAGCGAGAGAGCGCCGACGAGGAAGATGGCCGCCATGCCGAAGAGCAGCGCGACGTTGCCACGCAGGGGGACGTGGAACATATACTCGCCCATCAACACCGCCAGCAGCACGTCAAACATCCCGATGAGGAAATAGGGCAGCAGTTTGCCCAGGATCAGTTCCGTGCCTTTGACCGGCGTGGAGATGAGTTGCTCCATCGTGCCGCGTTCCCACTCGCGGGCCACGGTGAGCGAGGTCAACAAGGCGGCGATGACCATCATGATGACCGCGATTAGCCCCGGGATGATGTAGTTCTTCGATTCCAGGTCGGCGTTGAACCAAACGCGCGGGCGCACCTCCAACGGTTGTTGCAGGGTGCGGCCACCGGCGCGCTGGGCTTCGCGTAAGATGACCTCCTGGGAATACGTTTGCGTGACCGCTTCCGCGTATCCCATCGCGATGGTGGCGGTGTTCGAGTCGCTGCCGTCCACCAGCAGTTGCACGTCCGCTTTGCGACCCGACTCAATCCGGCCCGCGAAGTCCGGCGGAATGACAAGGGCGATCAACGCCCGGCTGGAATCAATCGCGCGTTCGACTTCGCGGTAGTTGCGCACATGGCCCTGCACCGAAAAGTAGCGGGAGGCGGCGAAGCGACTGATAAATTCGCGGCTCGTCTGCGACTCGCTCTGATCCCAGACAACCATCGGCACGTTATCCACGTCGAGCGTCAGCGCATAGCCGAAGAGCATGAGCAGCAGCATCGGAATGGCGATGGCCATGCCGAGACTGCGCGAATCGCGGAAGATGTGAATGAACTCCTTCCGCGCGACCGCCCAAAGGCGAAGTGGTTTCATCCCTTCACCTCCTGCTGCGGTTGCTGCGCGCGGTCACGGGCCTCAATCAGCGAGACGAACACATCTTCGAGGGAGGGGATAATCCTTTCAATGCGTGCGACTCGATACCCCCGCTTAACGAGCCGGCTGCGCACCGCAGTCGCCGCCGTCTCTCCATTGACGGCGACGGCGTGAAGTCCTTTGCCAAACAGGGCAACTTCCTTGATGCCTTCCACCGTCTCGACTTCTCCCATTGCGTCCTGGGGACGCTCGCACTGGATTTCGAGCACGTGGTCCTGCATGAGCTGGGTCTTGAGTTCATCCGGTGTGCCCATGGCGGTCAGTTCGCCGCGATAGATCAGCGCGATCCGGTCACAATACTCGGCTTCGTCCATATAGTGCGTCGTCACGAAGGTGGTCACTCCCTTGCCGGAGAGTTCGTAAATCAGATCCCAAAACTGGCGGCGGCTCATCGGGTCAACGCCGGAGGTCGGTTCGTCGAGGAAAATAATGGGCGGTTCGTGCAGGATGGCACAGCCGAGCGACAGCCGCTGCTTCCACCCGCCGGATAGAATTGCGGTGCGCGAGCGGCGGTGCTCGGTCAGGCCGGCCATCTTGATGACCCATTTTTTGCGCTCGCGCCGCTTCGCCCGCGGGATGCAGTAGATGCCGCTATAGAAATCGATATTCTCCTCTACGGTCAGGTCTTCGTAGAGCGAGAACTTCTGGCTCATGTAGCCGATGTGGCTCTTGATGTCCTCCTGCTGGGTTCGGATGTCGAAGCCCGCGACGGAGCCGGCGCCGCCCGTGGGCGCGAGCAGACCGCAGAGCATGCGAATGGTGGTGGACTTGCCGGCGCCGTTGGGCCCGAGGAAACCGAAGATCTCGCCCTTGTGCACCTCGAAGTTCACGCGGTTAACCGCGATGAAACTGCCGAAGCGTTTTTCCAGGTTCTTTACCGATACGGCGATGTTGTCAACGGTCGTGTTCATGGTTGCGATTTGCTTTCGGTGCCAACGGCAGAAACGAACACGTCTTCGAGGGTGGGTTCGACCGGGCGGATGCCTTCGACCTTGAGCCCCGCCTGCGTCAGGAGGTTTTCCGCTTGCGCCGCTGCCGCTTCGGGTTCGCTGGTCACAAGATGCACCCGGTCGCCGAACACACCGACCGAATGCGCCGTCATCCGCTCGCGCAGCAACGCGGTGGCGCGGCGGGGTTCGTTCGTGCGGATTTCGAGCAGGGTGCCGCGCATGAGCCCCTTCACCTCGTCGGGTGTGCCAACGGCGAGGAGTTTTCCCTTGTGAACCAGCGCCAGGCGATTGCACCGCTCCGCTTCGTCGAGGTAGGCGGTGGAAACGAAGATCGTGACTTGTTCGCGGAGCAACTGATAGAGGATGCGCCAGAAATCCCGGCGCGAGACCGGGTCCACCCCGTTCGTGGGTTCATCCAGAAAGAGCACCTTCGGCGTGTGAATCAGCGCGCAGGCCAGACCGAGCTTTTGCTTCATGCCCCCGGAGAGGTTGCCCGCGCGGCGCTTCTTGAACGGCGTCAGGTTGCTGAACGCCAGCAGCCCGTCAATTTTCTCCGTGCGCCCCTTCTTTGGCACCTCATAGATGTCAGCATAGAAGTCAACGTTCTCCATCACCGTCAGGTCGGGATAAAGCCCGAACCGCTGGCTCATGTAACCGATGCCGTCCTTCAGGGCTTCGGCGCCCTGAACGGTGTGGTGTCCGTTCACCCACGCTTCGCCCGATGACGGCTCCATGATGGATGTCAGCAGCCTCATGGTCGTCGTCTTTCCAGCGCCGTCAGGGCCGACCAGACCGAAGATTTCACCTTCTTCGACCGACAAGGTAAGTGCATCCACTGCGGTCAGGCCGTCGAAGCTCTTCGTGAGCGATTCAGTTCGTATTGCCTGCATGGCTTGCCTCCGCTGAAGTCAGAAGAATCTCCGCATCCGCCGGCATCCCAGGTTTGAGTTCCTGATTCGGATTCGTCAGGTCCACCTTGATGCGATAAACGAGCTTCACCCGCTCTTTCTCGGTCTGGACATTCTTGGGCGTGAACTCGGCCTGCGAGGCGATAAAAGAAATCTTGCCCTCGTATTTCTTGTCCGGATACGTGTCGGTCGTCACCTGCACCCGCTGGCCAATTTTGATCCGGCCCAGGTCGGTCTCATTGATGTAGGCCCGAAGCCAGGGATTCTCCAATTCGCCCACGGTTACGACGGGCGTGCCTGGCGCGACGTATTCGCCCGGCTCGACGTTCTTGGACAACACGACGCCCGTGAGAGGCGCGGTCAGCGTCGCGTAGCCCATCCGTGTTTCCGCCAGGGCCAGCGCCGCCCTGGCCTGCTCGACGCGCGCCCGCCCCTGCGCAATCTGCTCCTGGCGCGGCCCTTCGATCACCAGCTTCAACTGCTCCTGAGCCTCACGCTCCTTCGCCAGGGCCACCTCGTAAGCCCCTTTTGCCTGCACAAACTGCTCCTCGGCAATGACTTTGGTTTTTACCAACCGCTCGGCTCGCTGGAAATCGCTTTCCGCGCGCTCGCGCTCCGCTTTGACGGAAGCGGTGCGCGCTTTGGCCACTTCGATTTCCAGCGGACGTGAACCAGCCTCCAGCTCCGCCAGAAAGGCTTGCGCGGCGAGTAAATCGGCTTGCCGCACGGCCACTTCGGCCTGCAAATCAGAGCGGTCGAGCAACGCAACGGTCTCGCCCTTTTTGACGGTCTGGCCTTCATCGAAAAGCCGTTGGTCCACGCGCCCGCCAATCTTGAAGCTCACCTCAGCGTCCGTCACTTCGATGTTGCCTGAGACGCGAATCCGGTTCGGATCGTCGGGTTTCTTGTTCAGCACGAACTTATTGACTAGGACGGCGGCGATGGCCACCACGGCCAACAGGCCCAATACTTTCTTTGTATGTTTCATAGCGTTTTCCTCAAGCGGCAGGGTTCTTGATGTGGGTGACGTGACTGCCGTCGGCCAGAGTCACCGACTCCGCAATCAGGCCTCCGAGTTCAGGGCAGCAGTGCAGTTCCTCGAGTCGCTCGGCGCTCAGGACACGCAACTCCACCGGGTCGGGCATTTGCATGAGTGCACCGACAATCTTGACGAGCGGCGGAGTAGGCATTAGACCCCGGACATCTATGTCAATCGCTCGTGCCGAATCAGACTGACCCGAGCGGAAAGCGGGACCGTCTGGCTCAGTGCCAACGGCTGCTGCACTTCGGTAAAATGACACATTCCAAGCTCCTCCGGACGTTAGCTCTGATTCGTACAGAAATCCCATTGAAGCGAGAATGCGAATCAGCAGCACCGGCTCAAAAGACGTGACCAATGCCAGGGCTTGGTCCGGTCGGAGCTGGGATGCCGTCCAAATGACTTTGGATAGCGGCTCCCACGGTTCCAGGCTGCGCGCCACTTCGCCGCGCATGTCAAAGGTGAGAATTCTCTCGTTCATAGTGCCTCGTTGGTGAATAGCTTACGGTTGATTGGCTGGTAGTTGATTATTTTATCCCGCGTCTGCTCAGTGCTTGTGTGGCGGGGCGGCTTCCTGGTGGGAGTCTTTCTTCGCCGGGGCTGCTTCGCGGTCACCCGCCTGCTGGGCGGTTGCACTTCTCGCTGCACGGTACAGGCCTTCCGCGTAATGAACGTATTCCACGTAGGCTGCGACGAATTCGCGCCCTGCTTCTACATTATGTCCTGCGTAAACCTTCTTCTCGCGCGCATCGGCAAAACGTCGCCGGATTCCGGCGGCTGCTTCGCTAGTCACTTGCGTGATCAGTTTTTCCACCGAGCCGCTCTCCAAAGCTCTGTCGGCCTCTTCGACCGCAGGTCCCAAATCTGTGCCGGCTGGTTTCACCCCTGTAAAGGTGGCGCCCTCTCCAGCGCGATGGACGCGCACCAATGTTTCGAAGAAATACTGGTCAGCCAACTCCTGCGCTTTCCCGCCGAGTTCACGCACCCCCAGCGCACGCTCGAAAGCCTGCTTGATTTCAGCTTCAGCGGGCTTCTGGACCCAACGGAGAACCAAGTCCGCATTGCGCTCCTTCAAAGCCCGTTGCGCGGCTTGCACCACTGGTCCGTCCATCGTGTCACAATGGGCGAGCGCCCGGCCTGGAGTCGCGAACACAAGCGCTGTGAGGCTCAGGGTTATAGCTGCCGTTCTAATTTGATTTATTCTATTTCGTTTCATCGTTTTTCCTTTCGTTTCCTTGAGAGGTTGTTTCGTCGGGTTCTATTGATCGGAGGTGAATCGGGGTTCACATCCACCCCAAAAAAATTAATTGCCGCGAATAGCCCTTTCAAATACCTGCCAAGCTTGCTCAGTCTGACTCTGAACGGCGAAGGTCCCTTCACTCAGATGCCAAAGTATGGCTGGTGATTGGACCAATCCCAGGAGCATCACGGCGATGGCGGCGGGTTCGAGATCGCTGCGTATGAAAAGCTTTTCCTGCCCATCCCGCACGAGCTTGGTGATTTCCTGAAGATAGTCATTGATTACGCCATATATTCTCACCTTTCTTTTTTTAGGTCCGCTGTAAACCTGGTCGGAGAAAATCAAGGTGGAAACCCCATCGTTTTCGCAAAGAAAGGTGATGTGGCGATCCACCAGGAGCCGAAGAGCTTCGAGAGGGTCCCTGCTTTCTGCCGCCACCGCTGCGACATTGGCACGAAGCCGTTTGCGAACGAGTTCCAAGACGGCATCAATCACGTCATCCTTTCCTCCAAAGTGCCTATAGATGGCCGACGGCACCAATCCAACGATCCCCGCTATCCGAACAACATTGAGCGCCCGGGTGCCATGCCGGCCGATGATCTTCAACGCGGCGACCGCAATCTGCTCCTGCCGAATTTCAGTATTCTGTTTCTCGCTTGCCATATTAAAACAATGTGAATGCGCGTTCACACCATCGCACCACTCGGCCCAGCTCGCCTTGACCTAGATCAAAGAATGCAGAAGTACCGAAAGAGGTCTTCGCAAACGACCAGCCTAAAGCAAGTGCTTGCCACAATGCAGCCGACGGCATGCGTCAAAACCTTCGAGCATATATCCTGCAACCCTGCAATCGGCGGCCTCGCCAAGTCGGCGATCTCGCAAGTTGCGTTGCGACAGCCGCTTGTGAGAGTGCGGTTTTAAAATGATTCCTGCTGGGTTTTCCGGCAGTTGTTTCGCAGTCCAAAATGGAGTCTCCGCAAGCCGCTTGAATGCAGGCAGTTGCGAGAGAGCCAAATTCGAGATTCTGGGGCGATGGCAAAATGTGCCGTTTTACCCATCAGAGGTTTTCTTAAGAATCGTGAAAAGGTGGCGGTTTGCTAAGCTAAGACCTCTAACCGAGACCGTTACGCCCATTCAAGTCGAGATGGCAGTCCGTTGGCGACACAAAACCACCAACAGTGGACTAAAAAGGTTCGCCACCGTTGGGCTTCGGCCCCGAATCCATTAAATAACGCGTTTGCGTGCTTCATCGCGGTCCGACGGTTGGCAATTCGCTCAAGGTAGGTGCAGGAAATCGGGCTGAACGTTGAAAACATCCTGAGTGAGAGCGACGTCGAGAGTGGCCTACTCGCGGTTGGCCAGTTTGCCAGGTTAGCCAGGTGATTTCGTCGATCGTCCCAAGGTCGGATCCAACTCGGCTTCGCGCAGCACTTGCGGCAAGCCCCCGCAGACCGATTCGACTTGCGAACCCGCCAAATAAAAACGCTGCCTACGAACGTTGGTGTGGGGATAAAACGCCTTCGCGATGCGCGGTAACCGGATTAATCTCAATGGCCGTCACGGTCCAGCGACGCAGAATGTCTTCGGGCATGAGTTTGACGAAATGGCCGACGCTGCACGCCGGTTCGAGAATCCGTCCGCCCTGGAAACTGCCCTCCCTGCCGCTTGATGCATCACGTCGATGCCGACGGGCGGAGTGCCGTGCGGGTTGAGCGGGGACATTCTCGAACTCCTCCTTTCGACAATGCGGTGTTGTTCATCCATCACTCGACAATCGGCTGTTGAGGCGCTTCCTCTAAGGGTTTTCTACGAGGCGAAGCGCAATTTCTGTTCCAACTCCCTTAGCCCGACAGTAACGTTGACCCTCTTCCCCCCTTGCAGGACGGCGTAGTAATTACCCGGCCCTTGCGACTTGAGTTGGCCAATACGGCTGATGTTGGCGATGAACGAGCGATTGAGCCGCACGAACTCCGCAGGCGGCAAGCCGCGCTCTAGCGAGGCCATCGTCTCCCGGATGATGTGCCGCTCTTCGCCGACATGAACAATGACGTAGTTGCCCGCTGACTCGATCCAATCAATCTGCTCGATCTTCACGAACACCACCCGGTCATTGGCCTTCGCCATCAGGCGTGAAATCTGGCGTGGCGGGCCCGACGAGTCCGGTGTCAGCTTCCCCGCCGGTTCTTCATGGATGGCGGCGAGTTGGTCGCGCACGCGATCAAGGGCGCGGCTCAGGCGCTCCGGTCGTACTGGCTTGAGCAGGTAGTCCACCGCGCGCGTGTCGAACGCCTCAACGGCGAACCCGTCGTGGGCCGTGACAAAGACGACCAGCGGCAATTCCGTTGCACCGAGCAACTGCACCAGCTTGATGCCGGTCATGCGCGGCATCTGCACGTCCAGAAACATCAAGTCGGGCTTTAATTGCTCGACGGTGTTGCAGGCCTGCTGCCCGTTCGCGCACTCGGCGACGATTTCGATGTCGGCGTGTTCCGCCAGCAAGTCTTTCATGCGCGAGCGGGCTAGCGGTTCATCATCCACGATGATGGCTCTAATTTTCATGCGTCGTGGTAAGCGATGGGGTCAGGTTGGCACGGGCGGGGATTCTAATCGCGACTTGGAATCCCCCGTCCGCCAGTGGACCGGCCTGAAAACACTGGTGGTCGCCATATTGTACCTTGAGGCGCGCCTGCGTATTCGCCAGGCCGACACCGGCCGCAGAGCTGGGCGGACGGCTGTCTTCAACACCTGCGGTAAATGTATTGACGACTTCGAGTTGCAGTTCCTGATTCGCGACGCGCGCACGTGCCGTGATTTGTTCCGTTTGGTCGGATGCCTCCAAGCCGTGCCGGATGGCATTCTCCACCAGCGGTTGGAGCAAGAGCGGCGGGATGAAAGCATTCATCGCGTCGTCCGTGGCTTCGACACGGAACGCCAGCCGCTCGCCAAACCGAAGCCGCTGGATATCCACGTA
The DNA here is from genome assembly GCA_002428665.1 of Verrucomicrobia subdivision 3 bacterium UBA6082. Lineage (GTDB taxonomy): Bacteria > Verrucomicrobiota > Verrucomicrobiia > Limisphaerales > UBA8199 > UBA6082. Next base: position 59,754 of record DIXK01000033.1, on the reverse strand, counting down.
GTGCTGCAAGAGCTTCAGTTCTTCGCTCAGGAGAATCTCGCCTCGCTGCGGCTCGCGCAGGGTCATGCGGAGTAAGTCGGAGAGGTTCATGACCATTTCGGTGGCGAGCTTCGAGTTTTTCGGAATGAGGGCTGCGATGGAGTTAAGCGTGTTGAACAGGAAATGCGGCTGGAGTTGTGTCCGCAGCCCGGCCAGTTGGGCCTGCGTCAGGTGTGCCGCCATTTGCGCCGCCTGCTTTTCCCGTTCGCGCAAGGCCGCCATTGCCGCCAAAGAATGAGCGACTCCGACCAAAACCCAATACAACGGGACGCCAAATTGCGACTTGAACACCACGAGGCGGAGCGAAGGCTTGGGAAAGGAGGCTTCAAAGCCGCCGGTTAAGGGGGTCGGTGTCCGCACCAGGACAGTTGGATTCGTTGACTCCCCGGTCTGCTGCTGGCGCTCCGCCAAAACCTCCAAGGCGCGGGGTTCAAGGAAATGAACCAATCCAGCAAAACCGCCCTCGCAAAACGCGACGAAAAGAATCGCACCCACCAGATGGACCCACAGGTTGGAACGCCAGGAATTCCTGTTCAGCGGATAACGCCGGGCAAGCCACAGCACGAGCGGTGCGGCGAGCGCGTAGAACCCCCAAAAACCCAACGCGAGCAACAAGGCAAACAGAAACGGAAAGAAATTAAACACGGAGATGATGCTCGCGGTGACGGTCACGAGGGAGCACCAGCCGAGAAGGCAGAGTGACCAAAAGAGGCGATGCTGCTTTTGTTCGTCCTGTCCGCTGATGATGTTTGCGAGCGGCTGCATAGTCCTTTGGAGTATTGCGCAACGTCGGGCAGGTGGCAAACAAAGGGTGAATGCATTCCTTCAGTCCCTATCGGGGTGCGTTTGGATTAGTCCCGCGCAAAGCTTCTTCGTCCCATTCTGCCCGTTCTCGTCACAACTGCATTGCGCCCGACGGCGAATCTCGGCTCGTTTCCGGGAAAACAATTGGCGCTTTGAAGGGCACGAGTGCCGGGAAGCCAACGTCGCGAAGGGCGCTGTTCGGGCCGTTCATTCATCAACGATCGGGGTTAGACTTCCATCCGTTTTGTATTCCGTCTGGTGCTCGTGTCCCTCGACCCGCCGCCGTTCGCGCATACCTTCACCCGTATAGAAAAGGGCTTCGTCACATTCGATCGGCTTTGGTCACAATCCGTTCGCCCCAGCGTGCCGCCCGTTCGATCATTCATTCATGAGAAGACGCGACCATACCGCCCAGAGGCGGCAGCCTGATCCTGCTCCGCGATCCGAAACCTTCATGAATCCCAGGCTGGCCGCGCTCGCCCTGGCGGGCTTCGTTGTGTTTGCACTGAGCCAAGCCTGGCGAAGTGGCGGCAATGCAGCGCCGGAGGAACCACTGGATTCTTTAGCAGTGTTTGAACTGACGACCAACCGTTACGCCAAGCGTGAACGACGCGCGGATTTCTGGCGCCGGCCTGTGGCCTCGCATACCGACCCTTCGCTTGCCGACGATGAAAACAGGACGACGGGAGCTACCAATCAAGCCAATGCAGTAACCGCATTGCGAACCAACGCAACGAGCCGCCTCGCGAATGAACTTGTGGTGACTCTTCCAGCGGGAGCGAACATTCAGTATTTGCTCAACGTGCTCGGTGGTGACGCGGAGTTGGTTGCCAGCATGGACAAGCAAAACGCACATCGTTTGCGGTTTGCCGATGCCGCAAGCGCCGATGCCGCGCAAGCCCTGCTCGATGCTTCACCATCGTTGGGAACGGCGGACTCCAACTACCGGATGGACATGCCCCCGCCCGAAGGCGCATCCAGCGAGAAGATCGCAGTGAAGCAGCCGTTGCGCGTGAACACGACGCAGACCGATGGACAGATCATAATCGGACTGGTGGATTCCACGGTTCAATTACAGGGGACGGCGGTGGATGATTATCTGCTGCCGGGCATCTCCGTTGCGGAAGGGTCGGTCGGCGACGATTCATTGAGTCACGGCACTTCGATGGCGGCAAGCATCGTGCAGGGGCTCTCACTGGCGGACGATGGGCAAACGAGTTCGAGCGTGAAGATTCTGCCGGTGGACGTCTATGGAGCGCAGGAGTCCACAACCACATTCCAAGTCGCGGAGGGCATCGCGGCGGCGATAGAGGGCGGCGCGAATATCATCAACCTCAGTCTCGGCAGCGACGGCGACAGCGCGCTGTTGCGTCAGGTGATTCAAGACGGGCATTCGCAAGGAGTGATCTTCCTCGGGGCGGCGGGCAATGAGCCGGTGACTACGCCGATGTATCCCGCCGCCTATTCTGAAGTCATCGCAGTGACGGCCGCGGACTACCAAGGAAACATCGCCTCGTATGCCAATTACGGGGAGTTTGTCGACGTGGGGACGCCGGGCTCGGTGATCGTGGAGTTCAATGGCCGGCAATATCTGGTGAGCGGCACTTCGGCGTCCACGGCGCTGGCGAGCGGTATTGCGGCTGGCTACTCTGAGAAGAACGTCGCCAAGCCCGCCGAGGCCGAAGTTGCCCTTCGATCCGCCTTGGCGGTGCAAACCCAATAGCCGCATCACGCGCTCACGCTCTGGCACATTTCCTCGAACAGGCACGGAAACACCAGCAAGGGGAACGGAGTTTCCGCCGCAACCGCCGCCGCGCGCTCGGAGGGGAGACGCAGCCGCCTGGTCGAGCGCGGTTCGGCAGCAACTTCACTTACCTCGCCCAGCAGCCGCTGCTTCAGTTCATCAAGCAAGAGGTAGGCATCCATCGAACGAATTACCAAGGAATGCCACGAATTCATCACCGTAGATTCCGCTTGCGTAAGACAAGAGGCTAAAATATGCAACGCGCTGGACGTGACGCTAGTCATGGCGATGGGGCGGTGAGTGTTGCGGTGCAGGAAAGCTTTCCTCCAACAAAGCCGATTTCATGCGGGCGTGTTCGTGGATGGCCTCCAGCGAGTAATCAAGTTCGTCGGCGGAGGGTTCAATCACTTCGGACAGAAACTCCAAGATATGCCGCAGGCTCAGGAATGTGGGGGTAGTCTCCTCGTTCATTTTGACGATGCCGTGGGGTTGCACCACGAGAGCGCCGTCGAACCCCCTGACCTCACGACCCCAGCGGCTGATCCAGCTTTTGACGCACATAGGCAGATGCACGTCGCCCCGGATGGCCACGATGCAAAGCGGCGCGTAGCAAGCCTCCGCCGCTGCCTCTGCCGCCAAGGCCGTGACTTGCAGGGCGTCCAGACTTCACAGCTTGTGGTCCAACCGGTCTTGCGTGTCGGCCCGACGTTCCAGCCGGTCGCAGAGTTCTTTGGCGTGCTTGGCCGAGTGCAACTCGTCGTAAACGATGAGGACGTTGAAGACGGAGGCGTGGTCGCCGTTGGGAAGATGAGATGTAGTATTCATAATTTGTGCCGCTGAGGGTTGAAAACCAAAGGTTGTTATTCGTTCGCCGGAAAGTGACGAAGGAGGGTGAAGACGAGATGAAGCCGCCGCAGCCGGGAGCAATCCGCCCGGCGAGTCGGTGAGACGTGGCATGGCAAACATCGGCTCCGCTCGACGACGCGAAAGATGCTCCCATAGCCGCCGTCGCGACTCACAACGCGACTCACAACCTTGTCCTCGGAACGGTCTCCATCCCGCGCCAAGTGGCTTCGTCTCAAATGCCGCCGCTTCGTCACATTCGATGCGAGACTGTCCGCCTCTCCTGCCAAACTGCAGTCGTGAAAGTTACAAACAGGGTCGGTTCAATCGAGCCAGCGGCCCGAACGATTGAAGTTGATCAATTACGTATGAAGACATTGATTACACAATCCCTGCTGCTTGCGGTTCTGACCCTCGGTCCAACGATTGGCGCCCAGGCTCAAACCACCGTCGCCGATGCCATCGCCAAACTGCGTGAGGCGCAAAACTACTCGTGGACCAAAACCACGGAGACGCCGGGCGCTCCGTTCTCCGTGGCTCTAGTCAGCGGCAAGGCGGCCAAGGACGGCTATGCGATTCAAGACTCGAAGGCCGACGGTAATTCCCTGCAAGTTGTGGCCAAGGCGGGTCGGGCGGTCGCGAAGGTTGGAGCCGAGTGGAAGGCAGCAGCCAAGTTGGGATCGGGCAAAGGCAAGGCATCGGCCAATCTCTCGGAACTGGTCGTGTCCCGGACGCCGGCGGATGAATTGCAGGCGCTTGCCGCCAAGCTCGTCTCCCCACAGCAGGAGGCTGACGGTTCGTGGGGCGGCAAGCTGGACGACGCCGAAGCGACGTCAATCATGTCCGGCTTCCTCAAGCACCGCGCGCCGATGCCGAACATGAAGATTTCCAGCGCGAGCGGTTCCTTGCGCGTGTGGGTGAAGGACGGCTTACCGCAGAAGTATGTGCTGACAACCTCAGGTTCGATTTCCCTGCCGTTCGGCTCCAAGAAACTCACGCGAACGGTGACCGTCACGATTTCTGAAATCGGCTCAGCGACCGTCGAGATTCCCGCCGCCGCCAAGGAGAAATTGGAAGCTGCCGCACCGTGACCACGCAGAGCCGCATTGCGGTCAACGCACCTGAAACATGAAGTTACCCTTCCACATCCACATTGCCTCCGGCTGGGCGGTTGCCATCGTCACCCGCTCCGCCGTGGAAGCCCAGCCCAACATGATGGACATAATGCCGAGGACGTCTCGCGCCGGGGAAACGGACCGCCCGTCGTCGCCGCCCAATCAGGCGCAGCTTGAATCCTCCTACACCGTTGCGGGCAGGGCGAAGTTTCTCGGAACGAAAAGCGGGGACAGCGACGCCTTCAATGCTCGGCTTCACATTTTCGCACCGCTGCCCCTGAGTGCACGATGGATCATGTCCCGCTGGGGCTGGGCACGGAGAACCTGTTCCTCGACTCCGTCGGCATGAGCGACCTGATTGCCGCTTACATTCGAGTGACCGATCTAGGCCGGGCCGAAGCCTTCTATCGAAGGCTCTTTGCGCGAGCAGCGCTCATGGCGGGACCGTCGTTCACGTTCTTCGACATAAATGGAAAGGTTTTCGGCCTCTTGGAGACGGGCGATGAATCCAAGTGTGAACGGTGGTGCAAACCTGCCGCGCCGCACCTGAAAATCGAGGTCGCGGACTTGAAGGTGGAAGCGGCCAGGCTGGCGATGCTTGCTGTGCCCATCATCAAGCCCTTGAGCGACGTCGGGCATCTTCGCTCCGTTCAGTTCCGGGATACCGAAAGCAATACGATTGAACTCTACCAAACGATGTTCGCGCTAGATTGAAACCATGAATCCCACCCCCCCGTAATTTGGTTTCTGCCACCATGATTGAAATTGCCCTCAAGATGCTGTTCGGCGAGCGCGCGAAATACATGATGCTCGTCAGCGGAATCTGCTTCGCGACGATCCTAATGACGCAGGGCCTCGCGCTGTTCTTTGGCATCCTCAGTTTCTCCTACGCCACAGCGACGAACATCCGCGCACCGATTTGGGTCGTTGACCCGTTGGTGCAACAGGTCGGCGATAACCAGCCGCTGCGCGATACCGACGTGAACCGGGTGCGCTCGGTCGAGGGTGTAGCCTGGGCCGCGCCGCTCTACGTCGGGAACGCGCAGGCCAAGCTGCTAACCGGCGGCGCGACGCAACCGCTGACGCTCGTCGGCCTCGATTCGGACACGCTTGCGGGCGCGCCGACCAAGATGATCGAAGGTAACATTCTCGATCTGCGGCTCGCTCAAAGCGTCTTGGTGGATGCGAAGTTCCTAGAAATAATGCAGACCACGCGCGGGGTGAAGCTCGGTATTGGCGATGTGTTTGAAATGAACGACCGCCGCGCGATTATCGTTGGCGTCGCGAAGGTGGCGCAAGGCCAGAGTGGCGCGAGCTATGTGTTCACCACCTGGGATCGGGCAAAGGAATACGCGCCGAGCCAGCGCAAGATGCTGACGCATGTGCTGGCCGCGCCCGCACCCGACAAACCCGTGGCTGAAGTCATCCTCGCCATCGAGGAGCAAACTGGATTGCAGGCCGTGACCGAAGCAGAGTTCAAGCGCATGAGCGCGATGTGGATGATCTTCAACAGTCCGATTCCCTACGTGGTTGGGCTGATTGTCGGCATCGGCTTCATCATCGGTCTGGGGGTGTCCGGGCAGACGTTCTACACGTTTGTATTGGAGAACACCCGGCATCTCGGCGCGCTCAAGGCGATGGGCGCGAGCAACCTCAAAGTAGCCGCAATGATCATCACCCAGGCGGGCATTGTAGGTTTTGTGGGCTTCGGCCTCGGCGTGGGCGTGATGAGCGGGCTTTTCTCCATCCTGCCCGAGGGCCGCGCACCGCTCATGCTGCTCTGGCAGATTCCCGTTATCGTTTTCTTCGCCATCACGGTCATTTGCATGGTCGCCGCCATGTTGAGCCTGTGGCGTGTGGCGCGCATCGAACCGGCGATCGTTTTTCGCGCATGAGTTATCACCACGACATTCCATGATCCTCAAATGCGCCTACTACTTCGTGACCGGACTGATGTCGCTGATTTTCGCGGCAACGGGGTTCATGGCAATGCCAGTCCCGTCCCCGATGATGGAGTTTCTCCTGACGTTCTTGTTCCCGATGGCCCTCTTGGGGACTCTCCGAGACAAAGACGCATTGGAGGACCTGCGCATCGTGATTGATTTCTACAAAGTGGCAGAGCTGGCATTCCTGGGGTGGCCGGGACATTCTGTCAAATTGTGGGCCTATAACGCCTACGCCTTCCTGATGGTCGGAACACTCTACAGCCACCTCGCCTTACAGGAAGTTATGAAGACATGCGGCACGTTGGTGGGGTTGACGCTCACCGTCGCGTCGCACGCGCTTTGGATTCAAATCAGGCGGCAGGACGCCCTTCCAGATGAACCATCACCCGTATGATTGCAGATCAACGAATTGCCGTGCGCCTCGTCGCCGTGAATAAATCCTTTCGCAACGGCGAGCAGGTCACGCCCGTGCTCAACCAGGTCGAATTCGAAGCGCGCGTGGGCGAGCTGATGTTCGTGGTGGGGCCGTCTGGTTGCGGAAAGACCACGTTGCTTTCGGTGCTGTGCGGCACGCTCGACGCCGATGCCGGCGAGGTGAACACGCTGGGCCACGCGCTGCATGAGTTGCCGCCGAGGGAAATCACGAAGTTCCGCGCCCTGAATGTCGGATTCATTTTCCAGCAGTTCAACCTGCTGCCCACGCTCACCGCCGCCGAGAACGTCGCCGTGCCGCTGCGGATTCAGGGGGTTTCATCCAGCAAGGCCATTCCGCGCGCGAAGGAACTGCTGGCGCGCGTCGGCATCCCGGAGAAGGCGAACGAGCGACCCTCGCGCCTTTCCGGCGGACAGCAACAGCGCGTCGCCATCGCCCGGGCGCTCGTGCATGATCCAGCGTTGATCGTTTGCGACGAGCCGACTTCCGCCCTTGATTCCGTTACTGGGCATCAGGTCATGGACCTGTTGCGCGACACCTCGCGCGGCAGCAAACGCACGGTCATCGTCGTTACTCACGATCCGCGCATTTACCACTACGCCGACCGCGTGGCGGAAATGGAGGACGGACGCATCCTGCGTGTCACCGTTCCCGCGCGACCCGGCACACCTTCCACGAATTGATTTTATGTCACTGCTCCTTCGCAAACTCTCCCTGTGGGCCGCGCTCGGTGGCGTGGTCATCGTCACCTTCATGGTCCGCAAGACCACGGCGGTCGAACCCATGCCGACGCTCGCTTCGCAGCCCGCGCAAAAGCAGTCGGCGCGCGGCATCGCGGCGGCGGGCATGGTCGAGGCGCTGCGCGAGAACACGAGCGTCGGCGTTCCTTCCGCCGCGCTGGTGCAGCAAGTGTTCGTGAAGGTATGGGACAAGGTGGAAATCGGCACGCCGCTGCTGCAACTCGACGACCGCGACTTGCAGGCGCAGTTGGCAGCGCAGAAGGCCGACGTGCGCGTGCGCGAGGCCGAACTGGCCAAAGCCCGTCGCCAGCACGAGCGCGCGGAGTCGTTACGCGCCAGCCAGGGCGTTTCGCAGGACGAGGCCGACACCCGGCATGACGAATTCGCCGTGGCGCAGGCCCGTCTGGAGTCCGCGCGGGCGACGGTCGCGCAAACCGAGGCGCTGATCGAGCGGCTGACGGTGCGTGCCCCGATTCGGGGAACGATCCTGCAAGTCAACACCCGCGCGGGCGAATACACGACGCCCAACGCCAGCACCCCGCCGCTGCTCTTGGGTTCGATTGAGGAAGTCCAAGTGCGCGCCGACGTGGACGAGCAGATCGCCCCGCGCGTGAAAGCCGGCACCAAGGCCATCGGTTACTTGAAAGGCGATACACAGAACGCGATAGCGATGGAGTTCGTCCGCATCGAGCCGTTTGTCACACCCAAGCGCAACCTCACCGGCTCAAGCTCGGAGCGAGTGGACACGCGCGTGTTGCAAGTCATCTACAAGTTTCCGAACGACCTCGCCCGCCGTGTTTACGTCGGGCAGCAGATGGATTTGTTCATCGAGGAGTAACCCCGACGCTCAAATGAACGGCATCACTCTTAGCTTGGTCTTGGTTGTCGCCGCTGCGTTCCTCCTGGGGGGCTGCGTGGTTGGCCCCAACTTCCAGCCACCGGCGTCGGCATCACCCGCGAAGTGGCGCGATCAGGACCAAGCGACTGCTTCCCCGCAACCGCTCGCGACGAACTGGTGGGCTATGTTTGGCGACGAGACGCTCGACGATCTGCAGCAACGCGCCCTGGCCGCAAATCAGGATTTGAGGAAAGCCGTCGCGCGTGTGGATGAAAACCGGGCCAGCCTGCGAGCGGCAAAGTCGGCCCGGTATCCAGCGCTCAATCTGAACCAGTCGTATGAACGCAATCGAAGCTCCGAGACCGGCTCTCAGGGCGGCATCGCGGCGGGCGGGCTGATTCCATTGGAGCAGGATCGTCTTCGCACGACGATTGATGGCGGCTACGAATTCGACCTGTGGGGCAAGGTGCGCCGCACGGTGGAATCGGCAGCGGCGCAGTCCGCGGCGGTCGAAGCCGCGCGTGACACTGTGCTGTTGAACCTGACCGCCGAGGTGGCTGGGAACTATTTCAACCTGCGGTCACTCGATGCGGAAATCGTCGTGCTTGAACGCACTTTGGTCCTTCGGGAAAAGGCACTGGCTGTGAACCAGTCTCGATTCGATACCGGAGTCGCCTTGCCGGCGGATGTGAGCCGCGCGGAAACCGAACTTGCCAACGTGCAATCGGATCTGAGCGAGGCGCGACGCCGACGGGTTCTGTTCTTGAACGGACTGGCCGTGCTTTGTGGTGAACCGGCTTCGACCTTTAATCTCGAAGCCAAGCCGCTGGCATCCGCTCCCCCGCCAGAAGTCCCTGCTGGCCTGCCCTCAGAACTACTGCTGCGCCGCCCGGACGTGGCCGAAGCGGAGCAACTAGCGGCGGGCAGGTGTGCGGAGATCGGCGTGGCAAAGGCCGCGTTCCTGCCCTCGGTGAAGCTGACGGGCTACGCCGGACTGGAAAGTTTGGAACTGAAAGACCTGTTCACCTGGGAGAGCCGGATATGGGCCGTAGGGCCGAATGTGTCGCTGCCTATCTTCTCCGGCGGCAAGAATCGCGCGAATCTCAAGGTGGCCGAGGCGCGTTACGAGCAGGCCGTCGCCTCTTACCGCCAGAGCCTGCTAGGCGCGTTCCGCGATGTGGAAAACGCGCTGGCCAACACTCGCGCCTACGCCGAGCAGGCGGCGGCGCTGCGTCGCGCCGAGGACTCCGCGCGTCGCACAGCGGGCTACTTCGACCAGCGCCTGCAAGGCGGCATGATTGCCTACCTCGACGTGGTGGAGGCGCAGCGCACCTTGCTGCAAGCCGAGCGCGCGTCCGTGCAAAACCTCGGCGCTCGTTACACCGCTTCGGTCGAGTTGATCAAGTCGCTCGGTGGAGGGTGGCAAGCGGCAGTTCCGACGCTGAGAATTGATAATGAGGGCGAGGATGTGGCGAACAAATGACCGGTGAAGATCAGCAGGCGTTGGTGGAGCGACTTGTCGCGCTCACCCGCGCAGACCGGACTCAAGAGCAGATCGCGGAGGAGTTGCAGTGGAGTCCCGCCGATGTGCCTACCGAACTGGCGAGGCTGGCCACTGTTCCGGGGCAATCAGCGCAGAGCGGCGGCAACCCACCAGAGGATGCCTGATTTTACGGTGAACCATGCGGTTAGAGGAATCTGCAGTCCATGGAAGCAGCAAAGCACTATCACTACTTTCTTTACTTGATTCACATGATCGAGTCGGAGGAGACGAAACAACCCAAGTTTCAGGACGGTGCGTCGTTCAGTGAGATTACCGCCACGCTCGGGCGGCTTGGCTATGAATACGGGTAGATCATCTTCAACATTCCTTCTTCATCCGAGAGTGAGGCTCGCGCTTAGAAAGACCAGTTCTCGTTCGTCAAACCAGACGACTTGATCGCGCTAACCACGCGCCCGCCGCTCGATTACGGGCGGCACGGGAACAAGAAACACGTGGACGGCAGCAGCACGCATCAGCAGCAGCAGATCTTGTGGACAATCTTTAGGTGGACGTCCTGCTTGAACACAAGATTGAAGACTGAAGGCCGTGAATGCTTCAGGAGTTGGAGTTTTCCCGAAAAAGATCCGGCTCAGGGTCGGGTTCGTGCCTCGGTACTGAGGCGAGCGGCAGGATCACCAAGGAGACATCATGCATTGGATGCGTGGGCCGACGGGTGAAATCCAGACGAAGAACAGAAAAACAGACCAGCGCGAAACCCACGAACAGGCGGTGGCCGTGCCCCTCAATCATCCGGTCTAGGAATCGGTCACTGCCGAATGTGCGCCCGCAGGTCTCCTTTTCCACCGCGCCTCTCAGCAACGCCCTCCGCACCGGCGTCCGAACCCCACGCCCCAGCAGTTGCTCACAGACCCCACCTATCCTTGGCACACCGTGGCCGCCTTTGCGGCGGGTAAACGCTACCTGTTCCGCGTCAAAACGCTGGCCCCCGTTTACTCGCAGATGGACCAGGCCGCCCACCCGCTGCGGTTGGTCGTTATTGAGCCGGTGCCTTACCGCCGCACCCAGTCCAGCAAGCTGGAACGGCGGGAGCCGGCGTTTCTCATCTGCACCGATCTGAATCTGCCCTTGCAACAGGTGGTCCAGTTCTATCTCTGGAGATGGGATATTGAAGTCAACTTCCGGGATGAGAAAACTCTCCTGGGGGTCGGCCAGGCTCAGGTCCGGTCCGAGGCTTCCAACCAGAATGCCCCCGCGCTGGCCGTCGCCGCCTACGCGCTGCTGCTGCTGAGCGCCGTCCAAACCTACGGCGCCGAGGGGCGCCCCGAAACCTTCCAACGCCCGCGCTGGTATCAACGCAAACCGGGCCAGCGCGTCACCACCAGCGAATTAATCACCCAGTTGCGTTATGAACTCTGGGCCACCGCTCTGACCACCAATTCTCTGCCGCTCTCCTCAACACCTCAGCCCAACCAGAACGGCCAAAAATGTGACCTGCCTCTCGAAGCCGCCATCTTTCTCAGCCTGCATTGCCTATAGGGGGCCAAACTCTAGGGCTGCTACGCAGCGTATCTTTGGCTGCGTCTGCAGAAGCCTGCGTGGTGGTTGCTGCCCGGCGCGGAAGCACTCGCGCTGTTCGCGTGGCTGCTGACGCTGCACCCGCAAGTCGGCGCGGGCCGTGAGGCAGCATCGCCAGCAGCACGGGCGCGCGACTCGGCTTCGCAGAACAAACCCAGTTGGTCCAGAAACAGTTTTAACTCGACGAGAAGCAGATCGTTGAACGCGACCTGGGCACGCATTGCTTCCAACCGGCGGTGCTGCGGCAGAAACTCACTTAGATTATTGCGGACTTGGGTTGGGGTTTCGGGATCAAGGCCGAGCTCGAGGTATAGGGGGATGAAGTCCTTGTTCTCCTTGAGTTCATTGAAAATCTCGTTCACGCCGCCCTCGTCAAGATTCATCCTCAGTTGGTAGGCGAACAATTCGGGATCGAGATGGCGAGCTTCAAGGTGCACTCGCCAGTCGCCTTGGTTCGCAGCCAGCATCCTCATTGGTCTCCAGAGCGCGTCCGAGCGGAAGTGCGGCAGCTCTTTGGCAATGCGCGAACCTGAACTCTGATTCACATCCCGCAGGGGGAAGGAGCAGGAGAACTTGAGCCCATGCTGTGGATCCTCACTGTAACCGTGCACTTCCTGCTTGTGGCCACAACACTTGTCAGCGTATCAAGATTCGGTGGATTCTTGTGGAGTTAACGCAGGTTGCGGTGCTGGAGGCGTCAGTTCGACGACGCGTCTTGGCGGCATTCATGTAACGCGTGCGGCAAGGTCTTTTCACACCTTTTGTGATCGGATTACTGAGGGGCTGCTTTGGGGGATGATTGTGTTTAGTCCGTGGGCTTTTGGGACGACACAACCTTGGTCTATCACCGTGATGAATGCGGGTGGATTGTTGTTGGGGCTGCCCCTCGTTTGTAAGTGGTCGATCCGAAAAAGCACTGGTCTGACCCCGGAGCGTTGGAGTGAAGGCGCGCCACGATGGCTCAATGTCACCCTTGTGTTCCTGACCGTCCTGCCTCTCCTCTATTGCCTGATCAGCGCGGCCAACGGACGTGCAGCATTTACTGAAGCGGATTCAAGTTTTGTTTACCAGGACTGTATCTCCTGGCTACCGCACAGTTACGATGCAGGATCTACGTGGTCTTTCTTCTGGAGGTGGTTTGCGTTGGCGTTGGTGTTTTGGGCCGCTCGGGACTTTTTGCTGACGGGATCAGCGGCGCCATCGAAACGAGAAGGCCCGCCTGCGCGGCTGAAGCGCCTTCTATGGGTGCTGAGTATCAATGGAGGGCTTCTTGCCTTGGAGGGACTGGTGCAACGAGCTTTGGGTTCCACCGAATTGCTGTGGATACTCGAGCCGCGCATCAATAAAAGCCCGGAAGCGCAGTTTGGTCCCTATGCTTATCGCAGTAATGCCACGCAATACTTGCTTTTGGCATGGCCGGTAGCGCTGGGATTCTGGAGCTGGATCAAAGAGGAGCGTCGGCGAGAGGGACCTCCCGTGCATAATTATCTCCTTCCTTGCGTTTTAATGATGGCAATGGTGCCGTTGTTTTCGCTGAGTCGGGCCGGCGCGATTATCGGGGTGGTTACCCTAATCGGGGCAGCCCTAGTCCTACTGGTGAAGGGCAGGAAGCAGGGCGATCGCACTAGTGTGATCATGGCGATCACACTTTTGATAGCGATTGTTCTCGGCGGACTCGTTGAGTGGGGCCACCTGACCAAGCGATTTGCGTCAGATCCGCTAGACTCAGGCAGACATGAAATCTGGCGTAACACTTGGCAGATGATCCAGGATTACCGGGTGTATGGCACCGGACCGGGAACTTTTGCTTCGGTGTATCACATGTATCGCCCGTCTGCGGAGGACAATTGGGCCGCCCACGCCCATAATGATTGGCTGGAGGCCCTAGTGACTTTTGGCATCGTAGGCGCAACGCCCATCTTTGCCGCTCTCGCCCTGATTCTCCTTTGGCCTTGGTTCTGCAAAGGCCGGCGACTTCCCGGAGCGTTCACAACCTGCGTTTATCTGTCAATGGGTAGCTGTCTGGCTTATTCAATAGTAGATTTGCCGTTGAAGGTGTATTCCATCGCGTTCCTGTTTGTCCTGGTAACCACTTTGGCCACTTTGGAGGGCAATGGCCGTCGGTTCGAAGGTAGAATCTCGAGATCCAAAGACGGAAGTTCGGCGTAACTGAATTGGAGCTAAAGCCTCATGGATGGGAAACAAGTCGGATGGAAATGACCAACCAGGGTCCGACGACGAAGAAGTGAGGTGGGCGCAGTAGATCAACGTCCCAGAGGGCCGTAGATGCGGACTGCGAAGGGTGGGAACTGATCGGCTAGTCGGCGCGCGATGGACAGGAGGTTTCTACGCTCACCGAGAACAGGCAAGGTAGGGGGCGCGCAGGCGTCCGGAGGGAGGAGAAAACTGTAAGTCAGTTGTCGCGGTGCATGGTGAACCGCAAGAATGTAATGACCGGAAGGAACCTCCGCATTACCTTGGCAGACTAGGAGGAGTATCGAGGTTGTAGATCGATTGACTCGCGCAGGCCCGTCTGAGGAACCGTCCGGCGCAATGCCTCAAGCCCCGTATACGCCCTTTTTGGAGTACTTGCCGCTGTACTTGTAGTCGTAATACGGACTGTAATAGCCATAACCCAGGCGGCGGTGAACAGGCATGCGGTTCAGAATGAGTCCCGATAACGGAGCTCCAGCGGTCTTTAAGAGTTGGATACAGCGTACAACTGAGCGACTGGAGGTATGTGCCCCGCGGATGACGAGGCAGACGGTCTGTACACTCGTAACCATAAGCAATGTGTCGCTCACCGCGTGGATTGGCGCGGAATCGATTACGACGCGGTCGTAGGTTTTCAGAGCTTCCTGAATCAAACCAGCAAGCCCGTCCTTGGCCAACAGTTCTGCCGGATTAGGGGCAGTAGTGCCACCAGCAATGAAAAAGAGCCGATCTTGTTTCGTTGGCTGAATGACCTCTTCCAGTGTTTTATGCCCCGTCAGGCAATCGGTTACGCCAGGATGGTTGGTTTCCTTGCCGAGCAAGGTGCTTTCCACTGTGGGCCGCCGCAGGTCCCCGTCGACCAGCAGAATCTTGAGCCCGAGTTGTGCCAGACTGGCAGCGTAGTTGATCGAGCAAAATGTTTTTCCTTCCTGCGGGAGCGAACTGGTGAAGAGGAACACGCGCCGATCTTCAACGCGGCCGAGCATGGACAATGAGGTTCGCAAGGTTCGGAACGACTCTGCGCCAGAGGACTTAGTCTCTTCCAGCACGACGAGTGGATGATGGCGTCTCCGCACTTCCTTCAACTGCGCAATGGTGGTCAGCACCGGCAATTGGAACATCGCCTCAGCGTCATCGACGGTTTTAACTGAGGTATCAAGGAAGCCGATGCCCATCACCAGCATGAACCCGGCGCACAACCCGGCCATCACGCTCATACCTAAAATCATTGCTTTGCGCGGGGAAACGGGTTTGTCCGAGGCATAGGCTGGCTGCACAACGCGCACGCGGACGGGGTTCAGTTCCTTGGTTACAGTGGTTTCCTTCATGCTCTTGAGGACGGAGTCGTAAAGCGCACGATCCGATTCCACCTCACGGACCAATACACTGTATTGGATGGAGAGTTTGTTGAGATCCAGCGCTTCGGCTTCCTGGGCGCGCAGTTCCTGGCCCAGAGCGGCCTCCGATGCCCGGGTGCGCACAAGATTGGCTTCAATCGTGCGTGCGGCTTTGAGGACAGTCTCCTGGAGGTCGTTTTGGAGCGTTGTGATCTGGGTCTGCGCCTGGAGGAACTTAGGATGTTTTTCCTTGTAACGCTGGCGCAAGGCAGCGAAGTCTCCCTCAGCTTTGCTCAAACTAAGGCGCGCGGCCACGACGGTTGGGTCTGCCGCCAGAGTTGGCAGGGTGATTAGGGCTTCCACGTTCGTGCCCAGTTCCTGCGCCTGGCTGAAGTCGCTCTCCGCTTTTATCCGCAGCGACTTGGCTTCGGTGAGCTTCGTGCTCAGTTCTTTCAGGGCGGCCACGACCGTGTTTTGCCGGTCATCGAGAGAGGAGGCCTTGGATTGTTCCTTGTAAGCCTGCAGGGCGTTTTCGGATTCCTGCAGCTTCTTGCGCAGCCGTCCGGCTTCTTTCAGCAAGGATTCATTGGCTACCTCCGCAGAGGTCACATGGCGCTCCGCGTTTTCGCTTGTGTATTCGCCGACGACAGAGTTGGCGATTTTCTCGGCCAGAACGGGCGAAGAGTGGGTCACGGTGATGTCGATCAGGCGTGTACCGCGCCGGAGCTTGACGCTCACCGTTTTTTCAAGAGCGTTTATGAGATTAGCCGGGGTGCGTTGGGAGCCATCTTCCGGAGGCGGCAGGAATGCCATGTTGCCCGCCAGGCTGTTGGAAGCAGCCACACGCTCCAGCAAGGGACGGGCCTTGAGACTTTGAACGACGGTTTGAAGAAAATCCAGGGCCTGCAGGTCGCGGAACTGCCCGGCATCCTGCTGGAAGACGGGTGCGATGTCGCGTTCTACTTGGATGGTGGCGGTGGAGGAGTACAGGACCGGAGCGCGATGGATGTAGGCGGCGCCCAGAGCGGCAAAAACCACGAAACACAGCAGAATGATCCAAGCGCGCTCCACGACTGTGTGGAAAAGCCGCCGCGGATCGGCACCGTATTCGGGCGGATAACTTTCAGCCATGGCGGAAGTCAGGCTCTTTTCTCCTAGTGATGCCGGATGTTGGGGAACGGTGTGTTGCATTGGAACTACTTCAAACGACTAAGAATGAAATGCGGTGAAAGGGTAAAGCGGTGCGTGGGAAACGGCGAAGCGAATGCCAGACATCGACTTCAGACAAGCAAAGGTGAATAAGCGGACGGAAGAGGGGAATTCGAAGTCGGAGGGCACACATTTCATATTTGAGAAAAAACCTGGAACGGCAAGTGTGGCTCGCGGTGGCAAGTGGCGAACATCGAGTGGTTAAATCCATTTTTCACCTACGATAATGACGTCGTCGGGCTGGATCATGAAAGGCTGTTCGTCCTTATTGGACGCCATGGCTTCAGCGTCGATCTTGAAGACCTTGTTTTCGGCTCCGACCATGCGTTGGACGGAAATCTTCCGCGGGTTTCCGATCCGGGTGTAGCCGCCGGCCGTGGCAATGGCTTGCAGCAAGGAAACAGATTCCTGGGTAGGCATGTCGAAGGTGCCCGGTCGCGCGACCTGGCCCAGGACGGTGAAACGTCGTTTGGCAAACTCCACCACGTTTAGGCTTACTTGCGGGTTTACGAGGTAATCTCTGGCGAGCAAGTTGTGAATGATTCGGGTAGCTTCGGCCAGCGTGTTGCTGACGACGGTAATTGAGCCCAAAAGCGGCATGGTGATGCAGCCGTCCTGGCCAATGCGGGAGACGGAGGTCAGGTCGTCCTCTTGATAGACTTTTACCTGGACGACATCCCCGGCGCGAAGGACGTATTGAGGCGAGGTGGCGGTGACGGCTGTGCTCGCCGCAAACGGGTTGCTGGCGACGGCCGGAACTGGAGAGGGCGACTGGGCGTCCTGGGCGAAGGTATTGCAGGCGGCCCCGAGCAATAGCAGTAATGCAGCTTTTTGGAGGACGGTCATGCTAAAAATCCTGGTCATGGGTGGTAACGGCGGGCTTCAGAATTTCCAAAGGACTTGGGCGCCGACGAGGTTGTTGTTGTAGCTGATGTCCTCCATGCTGGAGTCGCTCTGGCGCCACCCGTAGAAGAGCGTCCCAAGGAGGTGACGGTTAAATTCGTATTCGAAGGCCAGGCGAGTGTTAAAGTAGTCGTCTTCACGGTCGCCGTAGGCTGCAGCGCCGGTGTCGCGATAATCGACGTTATCGTAGCCTCCAGCCAGAGTCACGAAGAGGTGGCGGTGGATGTTTTGGCGGAGGCTCAGGGAAGCACCGAGAAGGATTTGGTTGTACCCGCCATACGGGGATGGTTCGTCGCGGCGATGGGCCTCGAGGGTGACGGTGGTAGTCGATCGCGGCTGATAGAGGGCGGCGAGGCTGAGAACCGGGTTGACGGAGTCGGATTCGTCGCTGTCGTATTGGCGAAACTCCACACCGAGTGTGGTCTTAAGGAAGAGTTTACCGGTCAATCGGTAGGTGGCGTTCACCAGGAGTTGTTCGTAAATCTGGTCCGCCGTAGCCTCCGGAAAAACGAGGCCGAAGCCGAGACCTGCGCCCAGGCTGAGACGATCGGCCAGAGTGCGATTCAGGGCCGCCTGGTATTCCAGCTCCTGGTACCCCTGGTATTCGCTGTCATCATAATCGAACCAATAAAAGCGGAGCTGGTTGTCAAGCCAGGTGAGGTTGTTAAAATCGTAGCGGGCTCGGACACTGGCATCGACCCTGGAAGTTTCGAGCAGGTCGCCCACATAGTTGTTCTTGGCGGTTTCGCGGACATAATCGGCGTCCAGGCCCAAGGCCAGCCGGCTGAGGGCATAACCACCGGTGAACCGCGCGGTGTGCCCAACGTTATTGAGATGCGAGTTGTGGGTGTAGAAGTTAAACTCCGGCGCGTAATCCAGCCCGGCGAAGCGGCGGGGCTTATCCATGTTGTCTACCAGCGAGAAGTAGAGCAGTGACCGCAGTTGTTGGAGCGTGACGGAACCAGGGAGGTAGGCTCCGACGTCGCCGGCCGTTATGGCAAGACCAGGCTCAAGAGACCAGATGACATCGTCCTCCTCGTTATCGTGGGTGATCAGGATATTGTCGTCATAGACCACCGTGCCGGAGGCGCGGGGAAAGAGGTCCAGGCCGCCCAGGCGGAGGGTGCGTTCCTTGGAAGTTTGCTCCAGGATTTCCCGGGAGGCGGCATCTGAAGGCACGTAAACATTCTCGGCCGCATCGCAGATAGAGGCGAGTGCGGTCAACTGGATCACGACAGTGAGGGCAGCCAGATTCTTCAGAGACATGCAAGACACGATAGTTGAGCTTTGAGGGAGGTTGTGGCAACGCCAGATTTATCCCTCAACAGACGCTCGCAGCGCGGTTAGTAGTATATAGCAGAAAGCAGGCGTTCGATCAAGGCGATTCAATCGAACCCTCACTTGCGAAAGAGAGGCAGCCCTCAGCGCGAGGTGCCTCTCCAATTACCGGTGCGAGGCGTGCTTCCTGTGCGTGGATCAAGCGCGCCGTCGGGCGAGGAACGCGGTGATGCCAGCGCCGAGCAGGAGTGCCAGTACGGAGGGTTCCGGCACGGCCTGAATTTCCAAGGCGAAGTTGACATCTCCGGCCGCGTTTTCTTTGAGAGACCAGGAGCCGCTTTCAAATAGCCAGTAGTCTGCGAAGCTTGAGCCTACGCCGGGAGGACCGTAGAGATCGACGCCGACGAGATCGCCTGTGCCCATGCCTTGGAATTGGACGCTAAAGGTCATGCTGTCCGGAAGGGCCAGGCTTAACGGAACGTTATCCGCGCCCGGGGCGAAGACCAGTGTCGCTCGGTCGCTCGGGGTGATGGAGAACCACTGGCTGTCGTAAAGGAGGCTGCTGGGAGAGGCATAGCCGTTGAACAGGTTCCCGTTGTTTTGATAGAACCGAACCCGCGCTTCGACGTTGCCTGCGAACGCTCCGGGGGTTGAACTGAGGCCGAAGTATTCGAAAGAAAACCCGGAAAGCACCCGTTGGTCGCCTGCAAAGGTGATTTCATCTCCGACCTCGAGGAAGCCCGGGCTGAAGCGGAGGTTGAGATCCGTCGTAGTGTTTTGATAGATGGTGGCTGCATTCGCTGTCGAAAACCCCACCAACACCGCCAAAACAGCCGTAATCTTGATAATTGCCTTCATGATCTTGAGTTCTTTGGAAAGAGGGTTAAGAGGTTTGGGTTCGTTCACGGCGTGGTGTAATCACGGCCGCCCGGGGGCACATCGGTAGAGCTCGCTGGAGAGATGTTCACCGGGGTTCCGGACAGAGGGATATAGGGAGGGCCAACAGCCGGACCGCGCTGTCCGCCGGTCTTGGAATCCGTGGTGGTATTCGAAGCGAGGTAGTTTACCGCCATGTCCAGCACGGCTGCCACGGAGATGTTTTTTCCGGAAGCTTCAAGGCCCTGTTCGATGCCGGGCTTGAGTTCCGGAATCGCGGCGGCGACGGCTTTCAACACTTTCTTGTCAGAACCGGGCACGGCTTGGGCTGCAGCAACGGCGACCACCTTGCAGCTCTTAGGCGACACGCGGCAAATGGCCGTCACGGTTTTCTCCACATTGGAGGGCGCGGCGGCAGCAGCGGCCTTGGCGATGGTGGCGGCTTGCGTGGGCTGCAGGCTTACCGCTGTGGCGGCGGCCTGCGGGGCCATTTTGGGAACCGCACGAGCGACGGCACTGACCACTGCGGGCGCGGAATTCGGGTTCAGGGTGACTGCGGTGCGAACCACCTCTGCGGTGAGCGCTTCGCGTTCGCTGGCTTTTGCGTCTTTGACCAGCGCTGCTGCTTTCGCCGGGAGTTCGGGCGGGGAGACTTCGGAGAGGGCAGATTTCAGAGTTGGGGAGATGGATTCAGCCGCGGGTGCTACACAGGCCAATAACAGAGCCAATCCGATCAGTTTTACTTTCATTGTGGTAGTCTTTCCAGATGTGTTAATAGTGTTTAGAGGAACGAGGGAGAAAATCAAAGACAATTCTGGGTTTCTATTGAGTTAAGTTTTGGTGTTACGCCGTTTGGAGGGCCATGGCCTCCCCACTCGACAGGGTCATGGTAAAGCTTTTCGCAGCGCGAGGCGCGGTGTCTTCAAACACCGCGTATGGCAAATCGGGTTATGGAATGGCGCGGGCGCGGAAGAAGGTGGGCTGGGTGTTTGGCGAATTCGCGTTTGTGTACCGTGCTTCGCCGTTCACCAAAGGCAATATTCCCAACTCGGTCCAATGGCGCAGGTCTATGGAGCTTTCTATGGCGGCTTGCGGAGCTGTCCCAGCAATTGAAAAGGCGAAGGAGTTGTTGGGCAGGTATTGGACTTGCGAGAGTGTCAACTCCGGTTTAACGGGCAGATCCATGTTTAGCAGCCAGGTGTTGGTTTGGTGCAGCAAACCGGCGGGATCGTTGCGTACGAAGGCTGTGGGATCCGCCACGAGGGCGCTCACGGCGTGTTGCCCGGATGGCAACGTGGCGGGATTGAGAGAAAACTGTGGGGCAACCGCTCCCTCAATGGGGGAACCGTTGAGGAGCCACTGAATCGACAACGGGTGTGTGGCGGGTTCCAGTGTTATGACGCTGAAATAAAGGGGATCGGCGTTGGTCACCGCGAGTTCCGTTTCCGCGGGGGTAGCCGCCAGGATGGGCCTTACGCGTTCGTACAAGGCCAGCACTAAGGCCTCACGGCAGACCTCGCAGAATTCCGGGGTGTATTGGCTCTGCATGGTGCAGTTGAGTTTGGGGCGGTACCAGCCGGTTTCGTGATAATGGGCGCCTTCAAATAACCCAATGCGATCCTGGTAATCGGTAGTAGCAGGGGTGGGCAGGGGAGTGGTGTCAGCAATCCAGGCTTTCCATTTGATCTTGTCCCGGGTGGTCTGTCGGGTGGTGTTGGGCTCCTCCACGTCCGGAAAACCAGGGTTCGGGGTGGTGTATTCGTCGCCCAGGCCGGCGGCGACGTGGCCGATCTCATGCGGGAGGATGTCCGCAATGCCGCTCACGGAGGCGATGGCGGTCCTGGCGCTGCCATCCGAACCGCCTGGGACCAGGTCGTTCACCAGGAGGATCGCCAGGTCCCACTCCGGAAGATGGGTCGACAGGAGCGCGTCCACTTTTCCCTGGCCGCTCGGGCCGGAAGGGATGGTAATGATCCGGTCGGCGTTGTCGTAAGTGCTGTTAAAATAGGTGTCTTTGGAGAGGCTGTAGGCCGGGTGATCCGAGCCGGATTGCGCCGAGACGACGGAAAGGGCGAAGGCATTGAACCCGGCCTCGTATTCCTGCCATGGCTCGCGTGCGAACAGGGTGTTCACCACGTTCGTCGCGTCCGTCAGAAACCGGGTTTGCTGGGCGGCGGTGTAGCCTTCCGCTAGCACGACGATGTTGTAACGAGCGGCCACGGGGCCGTTGGAGACGATGGGAAACAGGCTTTCCGCCGCGGTACCGGCGGGGACCAGGCCGAGGAGCAGCAGGCCGATCGCCAGCCCCAGGTATCGCAGGTTATTCAAGAATGAGAGCAAAAAACTGCCGGGGTCCGGTCAAGGACGTGGTCAGGACGTACTGGCCGGCCTGGGTGGTTACCGAGTCCGTCACTGCGGTCCAGGTGATGGGTGGCGCCAGGTTGTCGGTTTGTTTCAAGCTGAACCCCGCAGAGCCCGCGACCGGCCAGCTCACGCGCAGGGTCCCCGGTTCCGGTTGGGTGAAGGAGAGGCTCGGTGCGGGGACGCTTTCCTGGGGGGCGGAGAGTTCCGAAGTATTATTGTCGGGGTCGGTGGCGGTGGCGGTGATTTGCCAGCCTGCGGGAACGGAAATCGCGAACGTGGCGGCAAAATCCACTTCGCAGGACGGTTCGGTAGTGACGAAGGCGGAGCCGAGAACCATCACCGCCTGGCTATGGGGCGCGCCGGGGGGGCTGGCGAAGAACTCCAGGCGATAAGGGGTATTGGCATGTGCGTTCAGGGTGCCACGGACGCCTGTGCCGAAGCCGGCCACCACCTCGGTTAGCACTGGGAAATTCTGCAAGTGGTTTGCGCCATTATCGGTATCGCAATTGTCGTTGAGGGTTTCGAGATAGCCGCCCAGATCGATGCTTAAACCGGCATTTCCGACAAAGCAGTTTGCGAGCACGGCGTTGTTGGTGGCGCCGTCGCGGATGCGGACGGCGGCATAAAAGACGTCCGATGAGGCCGGGGTGTAGGCCACGAGGTTGCCGGCACCGGGTTCCGGGCCGCCGATGGTATTTCCGGCACAGCCGGCGGCGAGTTCGATGGTGTGGAACCGGGTGTCATTGAGGCCCAACCGGGTGGCGTTGCCCAAGGGGGTGGAGCGGTCGATGGCGGTGCCGATAATGTTTCCTTGGAGGATATTGTGGTTGGCTTTGTTGAGGGAGAGTCCCCAGGTGCCGTTGGCGGAGATGACATTGCCGGCGCCGGCCAGGGTTCCGCCGATGACATTGCTGGCGGTTTGCTGGAGGTAAAGCCCTTCTCGGTAGTTGCCCAGGGGGAGCATGCCGGTAAGGTCGGTGCCGATGCGATTTCCCTGGATGACATTGCCGGTGGCCGTGGTGCCGATGAGGTAAATGCCCGCGTCACCGTTTCCAGAGATCACGTTGCCGGATCCAGGGGTGCCGATGGTGTTTGATGGAGAGCGGCTGATGCCGACCCCGGCGCGGCCGTTGGCCCGCGCTTCGGTTCGGCCGGGATCGGTTCCGATGGCATTGGCTTGAACCACATTGCCCGAGGCGCCGTTGATGAGGCTCACGCCTTCGAAGGCGTTTCCCGCAATCACGTTCTGGCTTTCGATGGCGTTGCCAAAGGCGCAGTCGATGGTCACACCGTTGTAGGCGTTCGAGAGCACCGCGCCCGCCGCATTTAGGCCGATCCAATTGCCGGCTACGACATTGGCGGTGCTGTTGGTGGTCATGAAAATGCCGTCTGCTTTGTTCCCGGCGATGATGTTGCGCGCTGCCGGGTCGGTGCCGCCGACGATATTATTGGTGGCGCGGGCGATGGTGATTCCGGCATAGGTGTTGGCCGCGGCGGTCACGCCGATGGCATCGGTGCCGATGAGGTTGCCCTGAAGGTTGTTGCCGGTGGCGGTGCCCATGAGGTAGACGCCGGACTGTTTGTTTCCGGAGAAGACGTTGCCGAGTGCGGTGTTCCGGCTGGCGTTATTGATGGTCAGGCCGTCGGCGGTGTTTCCGAGCGCCGTGGTGCCATTTGCCGCCAGTCCTACACGATTGCCCTGGACGATGTTGTCTACCGAGCCGGCGTCTTTGAGGTAGATGCCGCTGGCGCCGTTGCCCGAAATGAGGTTTCCGGCTTCCGCCACGGGTCCACCGATTTGGTTGCGGGCGGAGCTGCTGATGGAGATGCCATTGGCGCCATTGGCCAGGGCGACGCTGCCGTTGGCTTTGGTGCCGATATAATTTCCCTGCACGAGGTTGCTCGAGCCGCCAATAATGTAGATACCGGTGTCTTTGTTACCGGATATGACGTTCCGGTCGGCGGGGTCAGTGCCCCCGATGAGGTTGCCGGTGGAGTTGTTGACCCAGATACCCTGCAAATCGTTCGGGCGCGCGGTGTCGCCGTCGGCATCCAGGCCGAGGTAATTCCCGGCGACCTGGTTGGTGCCGCCCGGACCGGCGATTTCTATGCCCTGGCCGAGGAACCGCATGATGGCGAGGCCGCGCACGGTGGTGTGTCCGGCCAGGATTCGCAAGCCGGCGGCGTTTACCGAGCCGCCGCCACTGAGTTCCACGAGCGGGGTGCCGGCGTAGCCGGTCTGGGTGGTGGCATCGATCGCCACCGGGTCCAGGATGGGGGGCAAGGCGCTGCTCACGGTGATGGTTTTCACGCCGGTGCCCGGGATTTGGAAGGTGATGGTATCAGGTGCCGGGTTTTCGTTCGCGTCCAGGATGGCCTGGCGCATGGATCCGGCGCCGGTGTTGTTCGCGTTGATTACGGGAAAGGTGGCGGCATTGAGTGTGATGGCGAACGAGAGGAGGACCAAACTGATTAAAGACGAACGTCGAACAGCCAGAAAGGCTAAAGGCTGAAGGCTGAAGTCTAAAAAAGTAAATAAAGAACGTCGAACATCGAAGCTTGAACGTCGAATGCTGAATGCCGGAAAAGAGCGGGGGGCGGACCCTCCTTCACCAAGGTGTGAATGGACGGCAACGTTTGGGGTGCGCGGTTGGGCTCGTTGGAATCTAGAATTGGGGATTTGAGATTTCAATTCTGGGGGTCTTTGTCGGGGTGGTTCAGGGTTTTGAGCCGGTGTTGGAGCGTTTTTTTTGCACTTTTCCGCACTTTTCCGCACTTTTTTGCACCGTTGTGAGCGGGTTTTGGAGTCTGCTTGTTTTTCTCCTGATAAACCATCCTGTTTCCTTAAACCCTAATGGTCAGTCATTTACACTAAGTTAAGACGGATGGTGGCTGCGGTTTATTCAATATGGGAGGGTCGATGTTCGTCTTGATTTACCGCTCAGGTTTTTCCGGTGAGTGCGTAGGTTGCTCGGCCGATGACTTCGTGCAGGTAAAGGGCCAATAGGCGTAGGTTGGTTTGGCTGGGGAAGATGGAAAAGGGCAGGGGGGTGGTGCCGTGGACTTGGTAGTCGCAGGCGATGGGGGTCGCGTCGATGCCTTGTTTGCGAAAGACGGCCAGGGAGCGGCGCATGTGCAGGGCGGAGGTGACGAGGTAAATCGTCTGCCAGGTGCGCCCTTCTCCAGCTTCGGTCGCCACCTGGGCCTGGAGTTTCCTGAACGCCACCGCTTCATCATACGTGTTCCAGCAAAAACCGAGGTTGCGAATGGTCACCCCGGGCAGTTCCCACGATTCCAGCCAGTTCTGCACTTTGACTGTGGTCGGGCTGTCCTGGCCTTTGATCGGCCAGCTTCCGCCCAGGACGAGGTTTGTCGAGACGCCGCCACGGGCCAGTTCGGCACCGGCGACGACCCTCGAGGCGCCGCCCGAGAGCGCCACTTCATAGGCGTCGTGTTCGGAGGCATAGTATCCGCCGCCCAGCACGAGGATGGCGTCGGCGGGCCCGGATGGGATGCCTTCTGGCCGCACCCAGGTTCGTTCTTCGGCGGCCACCAGCCGCTCGGCCAGGGGGGTGCTGCCGGCCAGGAAGATCAGGGCCGTCGGCACGGCGAGGGTGGCGGCGCATTTCCATTGGCGTTTCACGCCCCAATAGATGAGCCCGGAGAGCATCAGTAGCCAGATGGCGCCGATGGGCTCAGTGAGAGGAAGCAGGAAAGGCTTCATTTGGGGACCTAAAAGGCGAACGTCTTACTCTTTTCCGATTCAGCGGCTTTTTGCTTTTGGATAATCCTCTTTCACCGTCGTCTCACCGTTCTTCTTTTTTAACCACTAATCCGCACTAATTCACACTAATATTCGATGGATCCCGACTGCGGTTGATTCACGATTCGACGTTCGTCTTATTATTCCCCGCCAAAACGGCCCATTGGTCTGGTGGAAAACGGAAGTCATCGGTCTTGGCGTCTTCGATTTTGCCGGAGGAGAAGATCATTAGGATGGTGTCGGGGGCCAGGTTTACGTTGGCGGTTGCGTAGCCTGCGGGCACGTGCAAGACCTGGGGGTGGGCGGCCGAAAGGGTGAACCGAGCGACGGCTAAATCCCTGGATGGCTGTTCCCAATTATCCGGCTGCACCACAGCCACGACGGCCTCGCCTTGAAGGACCACAAACCATTTCTGATCCCGTCGATGCCCCACCCAGCCCCGCGGAACCCCTGCCTGGCCGGATTGCACCCAGTAAAACCGGTCAACGCCCTTGAAATCGAACCTGTTCACGAACGAGAGCGCCCCTCGGTCGTCCACGTGGCGCCCGCCGTCGATCAAGGTCGGTCTTGCTTTTGTGTAATGCTGATTCACCGTCGTCTCACCGTTCTTCTTTTTTAACCACTAATCTGCACTAATCGACACTAATACTCGATGGATCCCGACTGCGGTTGATTCACGATTCGACGTTCGACGTTCGTCTTATTCTTTTCCGTTTCAGCCGTCCCTCCGGGACTCGGTATAGGTTAGGGTGGCTTGTACCCGGCGCTAAAGCGACCGGGCTATTTTCAGTCACCCCGGGGTTTGACTGGACAACCGATTCACCGTCTCACCGGTCCCCGGTCCCATAGTCCGTAGTCCCATAGTCCAATCCAGGCCGCCTCACCGGGCTCCTTTCATTACCGCGCCGGCTGTGCGCAGGACGATTTGGATGTCCAGCAGAAGAGAGGCGTTCTTGATGTAATAGAGGTCGTATTTCAGTTTGTTGAGAGCGTCCTCCACGCTGGCGCCGTAGGGATAATGGATCTGAGCCCAGCCGGTGATGCCGGGTTTCATCAGGTGCCGATGTTCGAAATAGGGGATCGTCTTGGACAACTCCTGGACGAATTCCGGCCGCTCGGGCCGCGGCCCCACAAACGACATCTCACCGCGCAATACGTTGACAAATTGTGGAATCTCATCCATCCGTGTCAGGCGCAGGATCCGCCCGATGCGCGTTACCCGCGCGTCGTTCCGTTTCGCCCACTGGGGTCCGTTTTTCTCCGCATCGGAGCGCATGCTGCGTAGCTTGAGCATGCGAAACGGGCGATTGAAGTGCCCCACCCGCACCTGAGAATAGAAGACCGGTCCGGGGCTCTCCAGCTTGATCAACACTGCCAACACCGCCAGCAGGGGCGCAGTAACGATCAATCCGAGCGCGGCTACCATCAGGTCGAGCATTCGTTTCACCCCACGGAAAATGGCGTAATCGTTAGAGTTGGCGATCTGGAAAAACCAATCCGGCGTGAGATCCTCCACTGCCACTTTGAAAAACGTGCGCTCCATAAAGGTCCCGTAATCACTCACCTGCATCCCGCACAGCATACAGTTCGTGAGTTGAGTCTCCTCTATGGGATCCAAGCCGCCTCCGCACGCCACAATTTCATGCACGCCCTTCTCGCGCAGGCACCGATGCTGCGGACACCGCAGGTCATGTACCGGCACACCTTCCACCGTCGTCCCAATCAGTTTTGGATCCGTTTCCCCGAAGCTGACCACATCGAACGGAATCCTGGCGTTTTTTAGCAGCCAGGCCAGCCTGCGCCCCTGGCGCCCGGCGCCAAAGAGAACGATGCGCTTTCGGCTTTCTTCTGACAGGTGCCAGACGGCCAGGCGCAACAGCGACGGGGCGAGCACAGAAAACACCAGCGTATAGGCCAGGATATGACGCCCGATCTGGGTGAACCACAGCATCATGTTCCCCAGGACCAGCAGCGTCAGCGCCAGGCAGGTCGTCCCCAAGTATTTCACCACCAGCACCAGGCGGAGCCGCCGCGCCAGGGGATTGTGCAGTCCAAAGACATGAGCCACCACCGTAAACAGGCAGCCGTAGGCGCCCCCCAGCAGGAACGGCGTCAAGTAACTGTGAGGGGCTCCCCAGAAGTAGTATTTGGGGGATGCCCAGCAGGCAAAAGCAAAGACGGCAAACGACAAGCCGAGATCAGCCAAGGCGAGTGGTGTCGCCCCGAGGTAATAGTCCGATGTCCCGGCATGCTTCGTGTGCTGGTTCTTTCCCGCGCAGACAAAACGATGCGGAACCTCCGTAGTTGATGATGTGTTGTTCATATCCCCTAATCCCCCCTTCATTGGCCAACATGGCCAAGTTAGGGTTATCTTCTGTTTAAACCTTGACCGGTTCTTTCCAGGAAAACGTTCCTGAACAAGCGGTCAAACTGGGCGGCTGCGAACTCAAGGGTGAAACGCTGCTCGTATGCCCTACGCCCATTTTCGCCCATCTGTTTACATCTCTCGGGATTCGCACTCAGAGCCTTGATTGCCTCCGCAACAGCCTGGCCGGACGCCTGTGGAATAACCAAACCACAATCAGTCTCCTTTATGGTTAGCCCGATCTCGCTCTCCGGTTCCAGAAGTCCCAAAATGGGAACCCCCGCGGCCATCACCCCATAGCTCTTACTTGGCACTGAAGAGCCAGTGAACTCCGGGGCTAAACAGACAGCAGCGAGGTCGGCTGCCGAAAGCACCTTCGCCAGCCTTTCCTCCGGCTGAAAAGGAAGGAATTGAACGTTCGTGAGTCCCAGATCCTGCACCATTTTTTGAGCCAATGGTTTCTTGAATCCCTCGCCGATAAACTGAAAGAGTATCGGCTGATCCTGAAGCAGTGCAGCCGCCTCCACGAGAGGCTCGACATTATGGATCCGAGCCATCGTCCCCGAGTACTGAATAAGAAAATGGCCCTGCGGATTGTGCTCCCTGCGGAAATCGTTCCGGTCATGGGATATGGGAGCAATCTTTGGGTCAGCCCAGTTTGGGATCAAAACAACCTGCCCGCGATACCTCGGCCCCAGCTTTTTCCGGACAAGTGTCTCCATATCCCGGCCAATAACCACATTTGCCGTCGCAGCCCTGAGGATCAGCCGGGTAATGCGCTCCCACAGGAACGTTACGAGAGAGCTTCGGCGTATAAGACCAGCAGATACTGCGGTATCCGGATAAACATCATGAACAATATTTACGTAAGGCTTTCTACGAAGCCATTTCACCAGGGCAGCAGCGAATCCAAGAAATGGTGGATTTGTGGTCACAACGAGGCCATCATTGTTCCCTGCCAACCGCAAAGCACAGAGGAATGCCCCTGCCATGAACGAACTCCCAAACATAACACGGCCAACGAGACTCCCTCGGTGTTTCCCAAAAGCGGGACAGCGGCGTATTTCGATATCCTTGAATCTCAGAACTCCAGGGACTTGTCTTTCTGACTCCGAGCTAATTACGGCCGGTGGTGCACAGAGTACCTGAATTCTCCACCCCCGCTTAGTTAACTCAACGCCGGCTTCAGTCAGCACCTTTCCGGTCGAGACCATTTCGGGATAGAAAAGCTGGCTGAGCAAAAGCACTGTTTTTCTGTTTATCGGTCTCACTTAAGAAGTTAGATAGGCCTCAGGGACTGTTTGGATCTGAGCGCACTGTCACAGAAGTACTCGCAAAACAGGGCACGTAGCGAATGTGTGCAAACGCAACACCAAGGGAGCATCACCCGTTAAACAGCGACAGAGTTGGTGGTCCAATCGGTCGCAAGTTTTTGCTCCTTCTTTTGATGGCCGCGCACATTTCGGGAAGGGTGAGGAGCATTTCCATCATCTCATCGGTGGCCAGCCGATCCGTGTTGTGCGAGGTGTAGTCAACGGCTTCGCTGGCCTTGGCCTCGCCTTCCGAGAAATAGACGTCGTAGTTCAGGTCCCGATTGTCGGCCGGTACCCGGTAGTAATCCCCAAGATCTTCCGCCCGACTCATTTCTTCCCGGGTGAGCAGTGTTTCATACAGCTTCTCTCCGTGCCGGGTGCCGATGACCTGGATGGGATTGTCCGCCCGGAGCAGCCGCTTTACCGCCTCGGCCAGCACGCCGATGGTGGCGGCGGGAGCCTTTTGGACAAACCGATCTCCCGGGCGCGCATGCTGGAAGGCGAACAGCACCAGGTCCACCGCCGCATCCAGGTTCATCATGAACCGGGTCATGTTCGGATCCGTCACAGTCAGCGGTTTGCCGGCCTCGATCTGCTCGATGAAGAGCGGAATCGCCGATCCACGCGAGGCCATGACATTGCCGTAACGAGTGCCGCAAAACACCAGGCCCTGCTGAGCGGCGCTGCGGGAACGGGCAATCATCACTTTTTCCATCAGCGCCTTGGACATGCCCATGGCATTGATCGGATACGCCGCCTTGTCCGTGCTGAGCACCACCACACACTTCACCCCCGCCTCCTGCGCGGCTTGGAGCATATTCTCGGTGCCGATGACATTGGTGCGCACGGCTTCCATGGGGAAAAACTCGCAGGACGGCACCTGTTTCAGCGCGGCGGCGTGAAACACATAATCCACCCCGTTCATCGCTTCCCGGAGACTGCCGGGATTCCGAACGTCACCGATGTAGAAGCGAATCTTCGGGTCCTTATAAAGATGCCGCATATCGTCCTGCTTCTTTTCATCCCGCGAAAAAATGCGGACTTGGCCAATGTCGGTTTTCAGAAAACGCCGCAGCACGGCGTTGCCAAAACTGCCGGTGCCGCCGGTGATGAGAAGGATTTTGGTGTGCAGCGTGTTCATCTCAAGCACGTTTAGGATCTTCTTTATTGGCTCTCATGATATTAGAGCGAGCCGCAGCATTGGTTTTGGCGGAGCCAAGAGACCGCCATACATCCAGCCATTGTTCAAAAACCACATTGATATCGTAAGCCCGTTCAACTTTTTCACGCGCCCGCGAACCAAGAACGGCTCGCAACGCGGAATCTGACATTAGTTTTTTCAGGCCACTTGCGAGCGCTTCAGAATCCCTGGGGGGAACGCATATTCCACACGGCTCTGCGGAATCGATATCCAGCATTTCGGGAATAGCCCCGACGGGCGTAGTCAGAATTGCCTTTCCCGCTGCCATCGCCTCCAGAATGACATTGGGAAACCCTTCGGTGTAGGTCGGCAAAACAAAAATATCACAACCAGTGAGTCTTTTCCACACCTCGGGTTTTGAGAGTTGCCCGAGAAACTGAATACTTTGGTCCTTGCCGGTCTTGCTCAACATTTGTTTGCGGGCGGCCTGGCTGTTGGCACCGGCGATCTCCAGAATCCAACCAGGAGCTTTCAGACTTTGCCAAGCCTCGAGCAATTCAGAAATTCCCTTGGTGGGTATGATCCATCCGAGGAAAAGAACCCTGCGGCAAGATGACGGGTAAGGGGGCGGCGCCGTTGATACCTCCTCCAAGCTGATGGCATTGGGCACACGGATTACTTTTCCGGATGGAAAAACACGGGTTAGAACCTGCTCGCTGGCAGCATCCAAAACGGCCACTCGAGTGGCAATCCGCATGGCAACGCGCATGGCCTTCCACTCCCATCCGCCGTGCAGGACGATGTCCGGCAGACGGCCAATGCGGAGATGGTATACTGTCGAGACACGCCAGAGGCGTGCGAGCAGGAGCAAGGCGATATCGCGGAATGCCGCTAAACTTCCTGAGGTGGTTAGGTGGATTACCTCTATCGGTTTTGACACCAAAGCCGCGAGATTACGGACGAGATCGAAGATCCCCTGGAACGCTCCGCCCACAATACGGACAGGGATACTGAGGTTGTCGATGTCCCGCCACCGGGGTGAAATATCCACATGATGGATAATCACCCGAGGGTGCTTCTCGGCCAACCGTAACACCATTAGGGTCCAGTGTCCGATGCCGCCGTAGGGCGGCGGTTTAGGGGATACCAGCAGCACGCGGAGCATCATTTCCTCTTCCTTTGTTTCTAGTGACTGACTTGGCTCCGGGAAAGCTCGATTTCCTCCTTCTTCAGGCGTATGTGACTCCGTGAAGGATTATCGCGCGCCTGCCCACCTAAACATCATCCTCAATGACAACCCCCAGATCTGACGCCGGTCGCGTTTCATGGTGTCGGATATCAGCAAACCGCCCAGCATCATGGTTTCCGCTGCGGATCGTGACTTTCGGACCGAAAATCACTTTGTTGCCGATGACACTTGTGCTGAGAGTTGCAACTAGTGTGGGCCGCAAGCCAAGCGAGACATCATCGCCTACCTGGATAATGCTGAATTAGTATTCCCCATCGGGGTCAAACCAGAAGTTACGACCTAAGGAGCGAAGCGAGACCTATATAATCTTGTAATGCAAGAAGGTGGTGTCGAATTTGACGCAGAAAGTGATAAAACTCTTTTACGAAATAAGTCATACGCCTTGCCGGCTTTCCTTAAGAGACAGGATCTCGTCATAGACAGTTAAGGTTTTATCGGCTACAAATTCGGGGTGGTAGCTGCATTCGGCCTTTCGCCTTGCCGCGACTCCCATTTCAGCTGAGCTTGGGTTAGACAGTATAATCTCTAATTTTTGAGCCACGTCTTCGACACTTGCAGGATCAGCAAGAAACCCCGTCACCCCATCCTCGACCATCCACGGGATCCCTCCTATTCGCGAGGCGACCACCGGAACTCCTGCTGATTGAGCCTCGGAAATTGAGAGGGGGGCATTTTCCTGCAAAGAACAGAGAGCAAAGACTGACGCCCTGCTCAATTCCTCTTGAAGTTTCGCAACTGGCAGGAGACCAAGAAACTTCACCTTGGCAGCAACAGACAGTTCGTTTGCGAGACTCCTGCACTCTTGACCGTACGCGGAGTCTTGGTCGGATCCTGCTAACCGCAACTCCGCATTTGGATGTTTGCGGTAGATCAGACTGAATGCGCGGATCAGGAGTTCTATGTTTTTTAATCTTGTGCAGTGGCTGGCAGAAAAGATGCGGCCAAGAACTGGTTTGTGGTCAATATCAAAGAATGATTCAGCTACTGGATTGGGGATATCCCAAACTTTTTGATTAGGATTCACTCCGATAAACTTCCGGACATACGGACTAATGGAGATGACGTGAGGCGCAGCGTGACGAGCCCTCCGTGTTATGCCTTTTATGAGCAAGTAACGAAGCCAGCGGCTCCACCTAGCCCCTCGAAAAAGAACGTCCAATTCAGCTATTCCGTGAATTGTGCACACTGACCTTGGCCAAAGGCGTGAGAAGCTTGGATCACCTTGAGAATGCAGCACGTCTGGTTCTAACTCTGAAATAACGGACTGCAGTTGTTGGTGCACACCTCGCAGAAGGTAGTAGTGTTTCTGTTGGATTCTGAGCCTAGGAATGACTCGTAAGGAAATTCCATCGATCTCCCGCGAACCAGCTGGAGTGAGGGTCGTCAGGGTAGGACGCAAGACAGTCAACTCCACCTTGCCTGATGACTGCAATGCTTTGGCTAGGTAGTAAGAAACCCCAGCGGTCCCGCCATTGACTATCCCTGTTTCTGTTGGGAAAGCGGGAGCGATCATCGCGATTTTCAAGATGCTTCTCACCAAGAGTGCCTTGACGGCGGCATTTGCCGTGTCGCCCCGCAGCTAGGTTCGTCGTGCTAAACTGCGGGTTTGCTGTTCCTAAATGACTTAGAAGGAAAGCAAGTGGCTTTGTGCTGTCGCACCAGCTCATCTGACGCGATTGCTGCCGATATGGCAAGCCAGAACCATTTCTTGGCTTCGACGTTCAACCCAATTCCAGCTGCCAGCGCACAAGTTAGTAGCACAAAAGAAGCCCCACAGTAGGCGATATGGCGAAATCGAAAGGTGTTGATGAGAAGCAGAAGAATGGACCAAAGGAAAGGGATTAATCCAACTAGCCCGCTACTCAGCAAGACGGCCAGAAACAAGTTGTGGGTGGCAACGTCTTCACGTCCGAAGAATTCACCCACGACCTGTGCGTGGACGACATGTCCGAATCCGACTATCGGCGAGGCTCTAAAGAGCTCAATGCAGGCAGTGTAAATATCAACTCGATTCGCAGTGTCCCCGATGGTCAAGGTTCTCTCTAACCTCGTGTTGAATATGGGGGATTGAATAACGAGCCCGGCCATAAATAGCATAGCAATGATTGGAATGGCCAGCTGCATCAACCTGCTAGCACCGCGCAACCGGAGAAACATGATCGACAACAAACCGACAGCCGCAGCTAGCACCCCCCCCCTGGATCCTGTTTCGTTTATGGCGAGAACGGTTCCAACAGCACAGACGACACCGACGATTTTCCAAAGCCTGCTTCCGGGAATTGATCCCAGCAAGAACATTATTCCGGTTACAAGCCCGAGCGATCTAAAGCAGGCTGCAAGATTCGCGTCCTCGCCCATCGCGCTCGTCCTGTCCAATTGTCCAAATCCAGGAACATATTCGGCTGCTAAATCTGATTCGCTCACCCCAATTCTGAGAACCTGTAACCAGGCAGCAAGTGCAACTCCAATAAGAAGAGCTCTCCAAAACCAAATCCAATTCTTCTCACTCCTGAGCAGATTCACCGATATAATAACCAGGACAATATTCTGAGGTATCGTGAGTAAACGATTGGCAGAAACAACCTCAGGTCTCAGAAATGCAACGCCCAATCCAATTAGAGCATACACCGAAATGAGCCACACATGATGTGATACGCGAAAAAGCAGCGTCCTTGGACTTGTCAGTGCCGATAAGAACAGGATGACACCAAGGAGTTTTGACGGTGCCAAGTTGATTCCGCCTAGCGTGTGAAAATGACCCAAATCAATTGAATCAAACGCCAGTGAAATAATGAATGCCGCGAAGACAAACTGGGGAATGAGGTGCTGCGCGGAGGAATCGTCAGGAAGTGCGCAGGGCGATTTCGCGTAACTAGTCCCGCTAAGTAGCTGAGCATGGCCTGAGCGGAACCGCATCATTTTATTTTGTCCCAAAGATCGATGAGATCCACCCCATCTTGGCTGATTTTGACCGTCATAATAACTCCAGACGTTTATTAGCCACCACACTGGCTGCCTGAGATACTTGAGCCGGGTACCCCTCGCAAGCGACCAATTTTTGCAAAAACCACCCGAAGAGCAGCCCATAATCCTCTGCGATCGAGGAGGTGCAATAATTTGACCATTCGACACCAAATGCTGACAATTACAACCATGACTGGATTGGGTTTCCCATGGTAACGAATTAGGAGTTCGCGTTCCTTGATTCGTACTGGATTTGCATCGTAGCTACGTTGGTGGGCGTGGTGTCTGAACTGCGCAATCGGCTGGTTAATCCTGGTGAATCTGTATTTAGATTTTATAAGGCGAAGAATCCAGTCGTGGTCAGCAGCGTAAGGCAGCGCCTCATCGAACATTAGGCCATCCCCGGCTACTATGCGCCTCCAAAGTAATAACGAACAGTGGGTTATTCCGGGGTAGTAGCGGAATAGCCAGAGGGGGGCAGATCTGGGTGGTTCAGCGTCTACGCGACGGCCGCGTTCGTCAATTCTTTGGGTATCACCGTAGACCACATCGGCGGCTCTTGTAATTAAAGCTCTCACGGCTGCAGAAATTGCCGTCGGGCAGGCGTACCTATCGTCAGAACAGATCACCGTAACAACGTCTCCTTTGCTTGCGAGCAGGCCCTCGTTGATTGTTGCATACGCCCCTTTGTTTGGGTGGCTCCACCAGCGCAAGTGGGAATAGCGTTTCAGTATGTTGACGGTCGCGCCGTTGTCGTTGGAGCCGTCGTCGATGATGATATGTTCAATTCGTGGATAATCTTGTTCCAGAACCGTTTTTATTAGGTCCTCAAGGTATTTGCTTCCATTGTAAACAGGAGTGATAATGGAGACTAGAGGTCTATCGCCCTTTACTTCACTGAGAGCATTAGTGTTGCTGGTCATTGTTTCCGTTTCTTCTTTGGTGTAGTGAGGGATCTTTTGGATTTATGGTGAAGGTATTCTTCAAGGGTCCTGCAGGAACAGAAGGTCAAATGACACCAATAGTGACGAAATGGCACCAACTGCTTTTGGTGACTTCTCCTGATAGGAAGAGATCGCGCTGTTTTCCAAGATTACGGTCGATTGCACGGCTCCGGAAAAAGAGAAGAAAAACCACGAGGTAATTCAGCATTGAGGTAGAACCACAGGAATGGCAAGATACAGGGGTCCTAACGAATAAAGGAGTTACAGTTCGGGTCGGCCGGGAGAAGAACAATTGGGCTCGAGGAAACTCGCAGGAGGGCCGTACGGGGTTATGAAATCTTAGAGAAGCGGACAAAGGCTAGAATGGCGTCACCGTTTAACATGGTTGTGGCATCTTAGCTCGCATGTCGGGAAGGGGCGGGGTATTGTTCCGAATGCTCAGCTTGTTTAACCACTTATTTAAATGCGAGACAAAGTGGCTTTCTGACGGTCATCGAACGCCTGGCACTAGGATGTGACCAACGAGGGGGAGTCGGCGCAATGCCTTTGACACCCTGTGGTCTGCTCCAAGGCGGGCACATAACCCACGTGCGCAGAACACGCAGGCGCCTACTGTAGCTGTGGAGCCTAGGAAGGTGCCTGTGTTGCCCCCTGGCCATTCTTGCAGTAGAAAGACCAGAAGGATCAGACCGCCACTAAGGAGTAACAATTTCAAAACAGGTGCTGACCAGCAAAAGCCTGTTTGGTGTTGGCATACCCAGAACATCAACAAGGTATGCTCGGCGTAGAGTATTGCAAAAGCCAGTGACACACCCCAAAGCCCAAGCCACTTGAGGAGGAGAATTGAGCCTGCGAGTCTAAATAGGTTAGCAGATGACTCTGTCAGCAAATACCACCGCGAGGCCCCCTTGGCAATTAGGCTGTAACCCATTGGCCAGCTGATGACCTGCCCGAATACCCCAAGCACAAACCATGGCAAGAGCTCAGCACCGGCCGCAAACCTCGTGCTGTAAAAAATGCTGATGAGAAATGGTGAAAATGAAAGCGTGGCGAGGAGTCCTGGCAGAGCCAGCAAGACTCCGATTTCGGTCTGCTCGTTTACAAGCCTGTTAACATGCTTGTCATCATTAGCAACAGCAGCCAACCGTGGATAAAAGTCTGTGCCCATGGCTGTAAGAATAAACCCTGCGAAGACACCCGAAATGCCCCAAGCAGCCTGGTAGATGCCGCTGGCCTCAAGCCCTAGATTGCGCACAATCAACGCCGGAATGACCAGAGACACTGCTGCTGATAAAAGCCCTGCCCACATGAAAGCTAGCCCCAAGCGGAGGAGGCTTTTTGACCGCCGCCACGTATCCTGCAAAGTCATCCGGATGGGTAAAAGGGCAATCTGCCGGGTAAACCACCACAAAATTCCGAGACTTGCTGCAGCGGTCGTGATTAATACAGGTATAATTCCTGACTCACCAAGCCAGTAATAGAGACCCGCTGCAATTAGTGTGCTGGCCATGGCACTTATTACGTTGGCGCAGGCCAAGTGCCCAATACGGCGGGTTCCCTGCAAGAGACTTTTCTCACTGGATGTGAGCGCGGTTAGCAGTATTGTGATCCCAAGCAAAGCAAGTGCGGTTGCCCGCTCTCCAGAGCCGAAAGTCCACCTGCTAAGTGGATATGCCAGCGCAACTGTAGCTGCCCATCCGAGGAAACCAGTAAACCAACATGCCCGACGTAAGACCTTAGTCGCTATGGCCAATTGGTTGGCGTCACCACTGCTTTGGGCTTGTGCCAGATCCCGGACGCTGCTAGTGGCGATTCCGAGCCCAGATATCGTGCTGACAAGCGAGGTCACTGATACGTAGAGTCCGACCAAACCAACACCAGAGGGACCAAGTAGCATTGCCACCAGTTTCGTCCTGACCATGCCGACTACGTAGTTGACCCCCTGTGCACCGCCGATGATAGAGGATGACTGTAGAATTTGGGCATAGGACGGCCTGGGCTTTTGGCGCGCCGTAGAGCCTAATTCTGAGTCTTCTGCTTTATCGCCTGTGATGATTGTCACTTGGGCAAATCGTGGCTTTCTGATCGCGGGCTTTCAGTTTGTAGGCACCCACTGTGCTGCGGGTGGCAGGTCCTGAGTATGGGAGACAGATGAACACCTATTAGGTGAATGGGCGGGCCGGTGAAAGAATGAGTCGGTGAGTCAGGCATTCACAGAACCGCCGCGACTTGAATACAGGAATTCATTTGGCTCAAGCACCCTACTGCATTTGTTTTTTCAGACGGAACCCCAGCGCGTAGCCGGAAACCAAGAAGATTGCGGTTAACAAGCCATAGCAAATGGAGAAGGCACCAAGGGCGGATTGGAGTATTGATTTGAGAGGCGAGTCATCGACGAGCGCGAGCACGAAGTAGCTGCTTGCTATGATGAAAACGGTGAAGGTGCCCACTGCAAGAGTGATTACCAGTGGCACGAAGTTGAATGAGCCTGGCAATTCGGCCCTGCATTCGCGCCGAGCAGCTTTTGACTCCTCGGCAGCATCCTTGGCGTATGCTTTCCATTTTGCGGTGAGGGCCCACAGGCGCATAAGCCACTCGGAAAGTTGGACCGAGAAAAAGGTTGCCAGCAGACCAGCCAGGGTTAGAAGCAGCCCGACAGTGGTGTAGGCATCTGAGGGGGAAACAGCGGACGCATTCATTTAGGGTTTAGGTTTTTTGGGTAGCCAAGTAATCAAGGAGAGATCGCAGTGTAGAAACAGACATGCTCACTTTTCGGAATTCCCCAAAACTGCTCTCAGTTTTCGGGAATTTAAAGTCGCTGGGTTCTTTGCTCGCAATATGATTGCAGATGGCCTTCAGCTCAATATAGGCGGGATTGGGAATATCCAGGGTGACGGTGATGTCGGCTGCGCTTTTT
The DNA here is from genome assembly GCA_002428665.1 of Verrucomicrobia subdivision 3 bacterium UBA6082. GTDB lineage: Bacteria > Verrucomicrobiota > Verrucomicrobiia > Limisphaerales > UBA8199 > UBA6082. The sequence goes on along the minus strand of DIXK01000033.1, from coordinate 21,336 downwards.
TTGTCATCACCTTTGTGATCTTCTGCATGTTTAACTATTAGGCGTTGCAGTTCTTGTTGTGCTTTTTTCCGCCACGTGTGGACATCTTTGTCCAGCAAGATCCGTGTGATGTAGGCGGCTTGGCCTGCCGGCAGATTGAATTTGTTGAACAGGCGATTTGGAGAAGGAACTTCATTTGGTAAAAGGTTCTCGAAGAGTTTCTGGACGGTTTCGATGTTCATTTCGGTCAGCGACCGATACCGGGCCGTGCCCGAAAGCCAGTTCGTGAGGAGTTCTACCGCGATTTTGCAGAAGGATTGACAGCAGGCTTCCTCTGCCTGGGTTACGGCTTTGTGGTCGAAGGCATTGGAGATGCATTCGACCTGGTCTTCGCTAAGGTTGATCGTGATATTCATGGTTTTAGGAGGCGGCGAGACGGGTGAGGCGACGAACATCGAACGTTGAACGTCCAATTTTGAATGACCGATTCAACGGCGGGCCTTCGAGGGTCGACACAAAGGGGAAGGAGCTAGTCGTATTCACTGGGGAATAGGAGTCTTCGGATAAACCACGCAGTATTGAACATTGGGCCGATAATGGACAGCAACGCACTGACGCTGAGGCATTCAAGGAAGGGGACCAGGGCGGGTCTGCCGTAGATCCAAATGATCGCGGGTAATAGCCAACAGACTCCGGCAATGATCAAAACCAGCGCTGTCAGGGTTTCGTTGGTTTTGGCTGTGCTTGGCGGTCCATCGCGCATGGGCTAACTCAAAACAAAGACCGACTTCCGACCTCGTTCCTTCTTTCTTAACCACTAATCCGCACTAATTGACACTAATATTCGACGTTGAACTTCCTGGAAGGCGAACGTCGAACTACCAGAAAGGCCAAAGGCTGAAGGCTAAAGGCTGAAAAACTATTGTCTGCCGACACTTCGTGCCGGTGGATTCGCGGGGCCATTTCCGTTTGGCGGCCGGATCTACTGCTGACTGCCAAATTCCATTTGTCTGACAGGTTCACTGTCGAGTTCGGGTTCCTTCCCAGACCCCGATTTCCCTAGGTGCGGAGCGCTCTATGGGCCATTGAGCCCTCTGTGCCTATGACTCATCCCCGTTTTATTACCCGGTCAATTGGGCATGCGATACACTGGGTCGAAATGTGAGTATGTGAGTGTCTCACCGACCCACCGCCCAAAGGGCCCACCGTGCCACCGATTCACCGTCTCACCGATTCACCGTCTCACCGTCCCATCTCTGGCCCTGAGCGGCATTTTCCCCCGCTTCATATATCTAATACGCAGGGTTTTGCTTAACCTTACAAAATAGTCAAAAATTGTTTGTCTTTGGGATCTATGAAATCTCGCCTTCGGACGTTGGTGCGCCGTGGGATGTATGGTGTTGGAGGCTGGATGTTTGCCGCTATTGGCGTTTCGGACGGGGACACATGTGGAGGCGCCGGTCGGCGCAGGCTGCAGCGGCGAAAGCGGACTATTTTTGGCGGGTCCTTCCAACTGAGCAGGCGAATTCCAAGCCTGCCCACAACAAGATTCCATACTGCAGTGCACGTTAAAGAAAAACGATACGGAAAGGCAACGTGTATTGATTTACCTATTTTGCTGTGGCAGAACAAGAAACGGTGAAGCACTGAGTCGCTGAAAAACCAAGACGAACATCGAACAATCCGATTGTGACCATAGCATTAGAGACTTTGAGACCGTTGACCTCGGACCGACGGAGGTCCCGACACTTCGTGCCGGTCGATTCGCGGCGGGGTATTCGTTTGGCGCGAATCTAGTGGTTGCCAGTTTATTCTGGCTGTCCAACGGTTTCACTGTCGAGCTCGGGGGCATTATTTGATCCCGACTTCACGATTTCCCGATTTCGTTACATCTGCAAAATCCAACTCACTGATTCATCGTTTCACTGGCCCGCTGGTTCAGTCTTCGCATCGGGACGAGGTAGTGGTTCCCGGGAGTTCCAGTATGGGGGGGCCAGGGTAAGGGGGTGCCCAAACTGCCTGAGTTGGAAACGAGGCACTCGGCGACCCGCTGACAGAGGGTGCGGGCGTCGTAAGGTTTGGGCAAAAAATTGGTTTCTTCTCGTTGAAAGAAGGTGGTGTCTTCCACGCCGTTTGAATAGCCGCTGGTGTAGAGGACGTGGATGCCGGGCTGGAGTGTGGCGAGTGCCTGGGCGAGTTCGCGTCCGGACATGTTGCCGGGGAGGATGACGTCGGTGACGAGGAGGTCGATGTAGGCGCCGGCTTTGACGAGTTCGATGGCTTGGAGGCCGGCTTCAGCGGCGAGGACGCCGTAGCCTTTTTGGCGGAGGACGGCGCAATTGAGTTCGCAGAGGAAGGGGTCGTCTTCGACTACGAGGACGGTTTTGCCTGGGGGATTGGCGGAGGTGTATTGGTGTTGGAGAACGGGGGAGGCGTTGGGTGCGGTGGTATCGGCGGCCGGGTTTGGGGTGGTGGTGATGCGGGCGAGAACGGGGGCGCCGAGGTTGGCGAGGTGTTTGAGGGTTTCGAGGTCGTCCGGGGTATAGGCGGCGGGGGTGTGGCTTTGGATGGATAGGACGCCGACGGTGGTGGATTGGTGTTGGATGGGCACCCAGAGCAGCGATGCCGAGGACCGGCTGATGTCACCGAGGGGGTCGGCGAAGGGGAGGCCGGCTTCGGCATCGCGCTGAATTAGCTGGGGTCCCTGCTGCAGCACTTGTTGGATGAGGGTGGAGGGCTGGCGGCAGGGGGGTGCGGGGTGGGAGGAGTCGACTTTTTTGCCTGCGATAGTATCGACGTGTACGAGGGATTGGATTTCGTGCGTTGCGGCGTGGTAGAGATAAAAGCGGGAGGCATCCCAGGGGAAGAGATCCGCGGCGGCTTGGAGGAGGGTTTGGGCGGTCTCGAGGGCGGTGGTGATGCTGAGGAGTCGTTCGAGGCATTTGCGATGGACGAAGGCCTGGTGTTCGGCCTGGAGTGATTCGGTGATTTCATGGCCGACGATGGCCAGGGTTTGGCGGCCGTGCCAGCGGACGGAGGTGGTGGTGAGTTCGATGTCGAAAGGGGTGCCGTCTTTGCGGCGGTGTCGTGCGATGGTGGGGCGGTGGAGGGATTGGGGGTGCTGGGGAAGGTGTCGGGGGTGTGGTGTTTCGTGGTTACCGAGGGGGAGTTGGAGCGCGGTGAGTTTGATGAATTCTTCGCGGCTGTAGCCGTATAGAGTGACGGCGGCGGCATTCACGGCGAGGATGCGGAGGGTTTGGGCGTCGTACACCCACATGGGCTGGGGGTGGCAGGCGAAGAGGCGGCGGAAGAAGTCTTCGTTGGTCCAGCCGGAGTTGGATTTTGCTTTGTGGATCGTGCGGGCAGCGGAGGCGCGGGTGAGGCGCCGGTCATCTTTGGGGACGGCTGAGCCAAAGGGTTGCCAGGGTGACGGGCGGTTGGGGCTGTTGGTCTTGAGGAGCGGGGTCTTCATGAGTATGGGGGTTGCAGAGGTGAAACGCTTTGGCGGCGGGTGGCTGCGAGCGTTTGCTTTGGAACAACACTGGCGGGCCCTGAACTACATGGCCTGGGACAGGCGATGGGGTTGCGCGGTTGCCCGGCGGAGGAGTAAGGGTATCCGGGGTCGGGATTGGGCGTGCGGTGGGAGGGGCGCGGCGGCTTGAGGCCGCCATGCGTGATGCCTGAAACCACCTTCTGGCGTGTGCAATCCGCGTTCATCGTGGGGTTATGTTGGCAGTGGTGCGGATGGATGGGTAGATGGTGTAATTTGGATTTTTTGGTCGGTAGGAGGGGAAGGTGGGTGTAAGGAGAAGACCTGACAGGGCAGAGGAGACGGTGAGGCGAATGTTGAAGAGCCAGAAAGGCCAAAGGCCAAAAGCCAAAGGCTGAAGGCACCGTTTCGGCGACTTCTGGCTTTGATCTACAATTGGACGTTCGATGTTGGACGTTCGTCCTGCCGGGGGTTATTCTACGAGGTGGTGTTTTAGAGCGTAGCGGGCGATTTCGACGTTGGTGCCCAGGTGCATTTTTTCGGCGATGCGCAGGCGGTAGGTGGCGATGGTTTTTTCGCTTAGGTTGAGGTCGGAGGCGATTTCTTTGATGGTGCGGCCTTGGGCGATCATGCGGAGGACCTGGAGTTCGCGGTTGGAGAGGGCTTCGTGTGGGAGGGCGGTGTCGGGGCAGCCGAGGCGTTCGGCCAGGGTTTCGGCGACGGCGCTGGAGACGTATTTGCCGCCGGCAAGGACTTTGCGGATGGCGGTGAGGAGTTCATCGCCGGCGCTGGCTTTGTTGAGGTAGGCGGCGGCGCCGAGTTTGAAGGCGCGCATGGCGAATTCTTCTTCGGGGCACATGCTCAAGAGCACGACTGGGGTATTGGGGCGGAGCCGGCGGGCTTCGATGAGGACTTCGAGGCCGTTGCGGCCGGGCAGGTTGATGTCGAGGACGATGAGATCCCAGGGTTCGGTGGTGAGGCGAGCGATGGTGCTGGAGGCTTCGCTGGTTTCTTGGATGTGGGCAGTGGGGTATTCACGGCCGAGGAGGTCGCGCACGCCGCGGCGAATCATTTCGTGGTCGTCGACGATTAGGATGTTCATGGGAGGTGATGATCCTGGAGTTAGATTCCGAGATGAAGGATTGACCGAGTGGGGACGCTCAGGCGCACCAGGGTGCCGTGGTCGGGCGCGCCCTGGACGGAGACCTGGCCGCCCAAGGGGCGGACGCGTTCTTGCATGCCGAGCAGGCCCAGGGAGCGGGCGTTGGTGACGGTGTTGGCGGGGATGCCGATGCCGTTGTCGCGCACTTCCAGCGTCACCTGCGGCTCGGTGCATTCGTAGTGGACGGAGACTTCGGTGGCGCGGGCGTGGCGGGCGATATTAGTGAGGGCCTCCTGGAACACGCGGAAGACGACGGTGGTGATTTCGCGAGGCAAGGGGCGGTCTTCGCCCAGGGTGTGGATTTGGCAGCGGATGTTGGTGCGTTGTTGGAAGCGGGTGATTTCGGCGCGCAGGGCGGCGGCCAAGCCCAGGTGATCGAGGACGTCGGGACGCAATTCGGTGGCGATGCGTTGGACGGATTTGATGGTGGAATCCACGAGCGCGATGGCTTCGACGATCCGGTCCAGGATTTGGTTGGTGTGGGGGTCCGGCCATTCTTCGCAGTGGCGCTCGACCCATTGGAGGTCCATTCTGAGTCCGGTGAGTTGTTGACCGAGTTGATCATGAACCTCGCGGGCGATGTGGGAGCGTTCGTCTTCGCGGAGGGTTTGGAGGCGGGCGAGCAGAGCGCGGAGTTGTTCACGGGAGTCGCGGAGTTCGGTCTCGGCCTGGTTGCGGCGGGCGATGTCATGCTCGAGGCGGCGGTTAGCCTGTTCCAGTTGGCCGAGTTTGCTTTCGAGTTTCCGCACGAGTGTTTCGTTGTGTTTTCGCAGGTAGGCGACCTCCAGTTCCGGTGGGGTAGGGGGGGCGGGGGGCGAGAGTTCGGGAGTATTTGGGGCAACGGGAGGTGCGGGAGGTTGTCGGGGCTGGGCCAGGATATTCTGGATTGTCTGGAGGATGACTTGGGGTTCCTCGGGCTTGACCATGAAGCCCTGGGCGCCGAGGCTGAGGGCGAAATCGCGATCGCGCTTATCGGTGTACGTGGAGGTATAGAAGACGAAGGCGACGGAGTTCAGGCGCGCATCCTGTTTCATCTCGCGGCACAAGGTGAAGCCATCCATGCCGGGCATGAGGATGTCGCTGATGACGAGATCCGGCGGGTTTTGGCGTGCCTTGGCGAGGGCCTCGGTGCCGTTGGTAGCGGTGTCGACGCGGTAGCCAGAGCGCTCGAGCAAGAAGCCCAGCACGGCGAGGTTTGCCTCTGTATCGTCGACGATGAGGATGGTCATAGACGTAAATGGGGTTTATGCATGCCGCGGTGCCGCCGGGGACCCTATGGGGCAGGGGCGATGGCAGGAGGTTCATTATGCAGCACCCGATCGAGGGTGAGGAGGAGATTGCGGGCGGTGAACGGTTTGTGGAGGAAGGCTTGCACTGAGTAGTCTTCGAGTTCCTCGACGCGGTTTTTTTCCGCAGTGCCGCTGGCGACGATGATTTTGGCGTTGGCATTCATTCCGCGGATGACGCGGATGGTGGCAAGACCGTCCATGACCGGCATCATGAGGTCGGTAATCACCACGCGGATTTCGGACTGGTGGGTAGCAAAGAGCCCGATGGCGCTGGTGCCTTCGTTTGCGGTGAGGACGCGATAGCCTTGCCGCCTGAGGGTTTTTGCGGTGACATCGCGGACGCTTTCTTCGTCATCGACGATCAGAATTAACTCGCCATGGCCGCTGGGGATGGCGGTGGCGAGCGTGGTATCCGAAGTGGTTGTGGCCACTGGTTGGGCCGGCAGAAAGACTTTGAACTCGGAACCGCGATTTACCTGGCTTTCGACGAGGACAAAGCCGTCGTGGCTCTTGACGATGCCCATCACGATAGCCAATCCCATGCCGGTGCCAGCTTCCGGGCCTTTGGTGCTGAAGAATGGTTCAAAGATTCTATCCATGACCTCGGTGGGCATGCCGGCGCCGGTATCAGCGACGGTGAGGGCCACGTAGGGGCCGGGTTTGGCGTCGCGGTTCATGCCCGCGTAGCAATCATCGAACTCGAAGTTTTCGGTGGTGAGGGTGAGGGTGCCGCCGTGGGGCATGGCGTCGCGGGCATTGACGCAGAGGTTGAGCATGACCTGGTGCAACTGGGTGGGGTCGCCCAAGACCAGCCATTGATCTTTGGCCAGTTGGGTGCGCACGACGATAGACTTGGGGAACGTCTCCTGGATGATCTTCGCCATTTCCTTTAGGAGGCGGACGGGAGAGAGGGGGAGTCTCTTACCTTCGGAACCACGGGCAAACGTGAGCAATTGCTTGACGACATCGGCGCCTCGTTGGGCACTGTTGGCGATAGTATCCACCAGCGGTCCGATTTCCTCCGGAGACGTGCCGTCGCGCATGAGGGAGGTTGCCATGAGGATCGGAGCCAGGATGTTGTTGAGGTCGTGGGCGATACCGCCGGCCAGGCGGCCGATGCTTTCGATACGTTGGGAACGCAACAATTGGTTTTCCAAGGTTATTTGCGCGGTGAGGTCTTCTTTGATGGCGAGGTAATTGGTGATGTTGCCCTGATGATCACGTATGGTGGAAATGGAGGCTCTTTCCCAGTATAGAGAACCATCCTTGCGGCGGTTATGGAATCTCCCGTGCCATTCTTTGCCGGCGGTGATGGTTTCCCACAACTGTCGGTAGTATTCTGGAGGTGTCTCACCCGACTTGAGGAATCGCGGATTACGGCCCAGAACCTCGTCGGCGGTGTATCCGGTGAGTTGGCAGAACTTGGGATTAACGAATTCGATGTTGCCTTTTTGGTCAGTAATGAAGATAGCGGCAGACGACTGTTCGACGGCGCGAGCGAGCTTGCGCAACTGGACCTCAGCGCGTTTGCGTTCGGTAATGTCGCGGTCCATGCCGCGATAGCCAAGGAAAGTGCCATCAGAGGCGAAGATGGGCATGCCGCTAGTTTCCAGAACGACGAGGTGGCCTTGGCGATGGCGATTGGTATGTTCGAGCAACGTGAACACGCCCCGGCGGGATACAATCTCATCGCAGATGGGTTTCACCCGCGCTACCTCCTCTTCGGGCATGAACTCAAACGGGGTGCGGCCGATGGCTTCCTCCGGGTGATAGCCAAGTAGTTGGAACAGCCTTGGACTGCTGTAAGTATAGCGCCCTGACGCGTCGATCTCCCAGATCCAGTCGAACGCGGTTTCGACGAGGCTCTGGTAGCGTGCGCGGCTTTCCCGGAGGGCTTCCTCGGCCTGCCAGCGTTTTTGGCGCTCCTCGGCCTCATTTAGGGCGCGTCGGACAACCTGGGTTAAGCGGTCAACCCGTTGTTTGAGGACGTAATCACTGGCGCCGGCTCGAAAACTTTCGACGGCGTGCTCTTCGCCGAGCGTGCCCGAGACCAGGATGAAGGGCAGATCCGGCCTGCGTTCCTGCGCCAGAGCCAAGGCGGTGAGGCCGTCGAAGGAAGGCAGGCTGTAGTCGGAGAGGATGAGGTGAAGATCCTGTCGCTTGAGAGCGTTTTCAAAGGCGGCTTGGGTCTCCACGCGCTGGATGGTGAACCGGACGCCGTCGGCAGTCAGAACGTCAGCCATGAGTTGGGCGTCCTGCGGGTTGTCTTCCAACATTAGGATGGAGATGGATGCATTCATAACGTGCAAACTCAACTATCGGTCAGTATAGCTCCTGTGGGTGGTTCATTAAGAATGGCCCAGAACATGCCAACCTGTTTTACCGCGCCGATGAAACCGGCAAAATCAACGGGTTTGACCACATAAGCATTGGCTCCCAGGCGGTAGCATTCGGCCAGGTCGGGCGTTTCGCGGGAGGAAGTGAGGATGACAACGGGTATTTCTTTGAGGCGGGGGTCGCCTTTAAGGGTGCGCAAGACTTCCACACCGCTGACTTTGGGCATCTTGAGGTCCAGTAAGACGACGACGGGTTGGATGCGTTGACGGGCTTGGAACTGGTTGCGGCAATAAAAGTAGTCGAGGGCTTCGGCGCCATCCCTGACCACAATTACGGAGTTAGCGAGGCGATGTTCGGCCAGCGCGGTGAGCGTGAGTTCCACGTCTCTGGGATCATCTTCGACCAGCAGGATATGTCTGAGATGTGGCATTGGCATTAAAGGTTAAGCAGAAATAGGTAGGGAAAAAAAGAAGGTTGCGCCCTGGTCCACGGCACCGGTTGCCCAAGTGCGGCCGCCGTGGCGGGAGATGATTCGGCGGACATTCGCGAGGCCGATGCCGGTGCCCTCGAATTCGGAGGTGGTATGGAGTCGTTGGAAGACGCCGAAGAGTTTGCTGACATACAGCATGTCGAACCCGACGCCGTTGTCACGGACGAAGAATATGTTTTCGCCATCACGGGCTTCCCAACCGATTTCAATGATAGCCTGGTTGCGAGTGCGGGTGTATTTGACCGCATTGGAGAGCAAGTTGATCAGTACTGATCGGAGTAGTTCGGGGTCGGCCTCGATTTGGGGAAGGGGGGCGATTTTCCAGACGAGCTTGCGGTCTCCAGCGTCGCGCTCGACCACGCGGACGACCTGCTGGACGAAGTCATTCAGGTGGAGGTTGACGCGCCGTATCTCGCTGCGACCGACTCTGGAGAAGGCGAGCAAGTCGTCGATCAGGGCCCCCATTTCCGCGGCTGCATCCGCAATGGTTTGAAGGTGCCGGCGGGCAGTTTCGTTCAGGACGGGCTCGGCAGCGCGGCGGAGCAATCCGACGTAACCACTGATGTGGCGGAGCGGGGCGCGCAAATCATGGGAGACTGAATAGCTAAACGCCTCGAGTTCGCGGTTGGCTTCTTCGAGTTGGAGGGTGCGTTGTTGGACGCGGTGTTCCAGTTCCAGATTGAGCTGACGGACCTGTTCCTGGGCTTCGCGCTGGTCTTCAATCAGGCTGAGCAAGGAAACACGGGTAGCCTGCAGGCTCGCTTCGGCGGTCCGGCGTTCGGTAACGTCCACCGCCATGCTGATGACGAGGCGCCGTCCGTCTGGCAAGGAGCCAAGGGGAGCGGAGCTGAAATCCCAGATGCGGGTGGTGCCGTTGCCAGCGCGCAGCGTAAGGTCGCCTCGATATTGTCCTTGTCCCGAATCCTGCAGCGTTGCCTTTCTGGCTTCGGCAATAGACGCGGCGTCGTTGAAAGCGTGAAGGGTCCAGTCGTCCAGGGAGCGGAGTTGATCTGGGGCGAACCCTGCGAGCTCACACCATGAGTGGCTTAGCTGCAAGACCTCTCCTCCCTCGGCGTGCAGCATGATGGGGAACGGCGAATCCTGAATAGCCCGGCGGAAGCGTTCTTCGCTCAGGCGTAAATGTTCCTCGGCCTTTTTGCGCGCGGTGATATCGGTGGAAATCCCGCACAGGCCCCAGATTACACTCTTGCTGTCATCTTCGTAGAGCGGGGTCTTGATTTCCCAATAAACGCGACGGCTGCCGTCGGCAGCTACAGACTCGATTTCTTCAATGGTGTCCTGGCCGTGTTCAAGAATTCGAGTATCGATCTCATGTAATCGGTCCACGGTGGCGGGGGGGAAGAAACGGTGGTCGGTACTGCCTTTGAGTTCATTTGCCGAGCATTTGAACAATTGCAGCGTGACACGGTTGGCATAGACGTAGCGGCGGTTTCGGTCCTTGATATAAATGCAGGCCGGAACGTGGTCCAGGGCCACCTTTGCTCGGCGCAACTCTTTGATGGTTTCCTGCAGTTCCTGGTTGGTAGAGGCGAGGTCAGTTGTGCGCTGGGCGACCAGACGACGGAGATTCCAGGACCAAATTGAAGCCAGCAGCGCAATTACCAAGAGTGGGCTGGCGATCCACACAATGTATTTTAGCGCGGTGCGCCAGGTCGGGGGAGCAGGTTCGTACACCCCTAGCCATTTTTCATGAATGGCCCGATATTCGCCGGTTTGTTTAAGCGCCTGAAGTCCTTCACTGAGCTGTGCCATAAGAGCGGCATGGCCGCGCGGCACTGCGTAGCAGTAATCGCCTGAGTAAATCGCCTGATCCCCCAGGACGACATTAGTCCACCCGTAATGTTTGATGGCGTGCAAGGCGCCCAGGCGGATTACCAGGCCGCAGTCGTGGCGGCCATCGGCAACCGCGCGCACGACTTCCTCTTGCGTGGGAACTGTGGTTATCTGTGCCTGGATGCCCGCCTCGCGGAGCATTTCCAGCACGGCATCCTCCCCTTGTATCACCAGATCGCGTCCGGCTAATGCTGGCAGTGAGGCGGGAGGAGGGCCCGTGCCCTGACGCACGACACTTACACAATGAATGACGAGGTATCTGGGCGAGAAATCAAAAACCTGATCGCGCTCGGCTGAGTAGAACATGCCTTGGATAGCGTCGATTTCTCCGGCGCGCAGGGCATCGACCGTCTTGGGCCAGGAGGTCAACTGGAATTGGATGTTGAGATTCATGGCGCGGGCGATGGCCCGGGTCATTTCAACGGTGAATCCCGCGGGGCGTCCGTTTGCATCGAGGTACTCGAAGGGCGGGTAGTTGTAATCGCCGCCGATAATGATGGGCCGATCTGATGGGAGTTCGAGGGAGGCGAACCACTTTGTATGCAAGTGACGGTGAGTGCCATCTGCGACGACTAGTGCCAGGCCTTCGTTTAGGATGGCGAGGGTATCGCGGTCTCCCTCGCGGACGGCAAAGCAGAAACTTTGGCTAAAGCCGTGAATGGGGCGGTCGAGAATTCGCAAGTTGGTGAAACTTTTCTCCGCCAGCAACCGCAAGGCGACCAGGCGCTGGATAACCACTGCGTCACAACGGCCTGCAGACAATTGCTGCAAGGCATTGGAGAACGTAGGGAAGGTGAGGAGGTTCACACCACGCTCCTCCCGCCGAAGGAATTCCTCGGCATTGTCACCTTTCATCACCCCCACACGACGCCCCCACAAGTCGTTCAGATCCCGGACGTCCGAAACGTCCTTCCGCACAACGATGGCGCCATGCATCGTCAGGTAAGGCACAGTGAAGTCAAAGAGTGTTTCACGTTCCGGAGTGCGACCTACCAGCGGCAGGACTGCGACTTCACCACTTTCGAGCCATCCTTTAACTTCATTCCATGACCCAGTGCGGAATGCCAAATCGCGCCCCATGACTTTCAAGGCAGCACGCAGCAGTTCTACGGAAAAGCCATCCACGCGCCCATCAGGATGTACGATGCAGAAGGGCGGGTAGTCATATTCGCATCCTGCCAGCAGGGTTTGTCCCGTGCTATGCACCTCGGAATTGGCGCAGTGACGTCCCATGAGTATTAGCAAGAGCAGGAGGACCCACTGGATGGATCTGGTCGGGAACGTCAACGTGGTAGCAATAAAGTTGGTTGGGCTGTAGGCAGATTTCAGCCGAGTCGGTGTGTTTGATGATTGAGGGTGGGCGGGGGACTCACTCATGGTTTGTCCGGTCTGGTGCCTCGATCGCCAGGGAGGGCGCTGGGGTAGCGGGGAGGTTGCCCTGATGTGAGCAATAAGTCGTTGACCTGCCGTTTGAGTTCGAGGATGCGTTCCTCACGTTCCAGGGTAGCTGTGTGCCAGCGTTGGAGTTCCTTTAATTGCTCCTGGATTCTAAGCTCTGCGGTTTTGCGCTCGCTAATATCCCGCACCACGGCGAGGATGCACGGTCGGCCACCAATCTCGGTGCTTCGAAGTGACATTTCGACCCAGAATCGGTCGCCGTTCTGCTTTTTTGCCAGCCAATCGAAGGTCTGTGGGCCTTCTTTTACGGATCGTTGAAGCCAACGATGGGCATTCTCTTCCGTATAGGGTTGCTCGTTGGCGCACAAATCGCTGGGGCTAATAGCCAGGGCATCGTCTCTGGCGCCGAAGCCATACATCCGCAACATCGCGGCGTTCACGTCTAGAACATGACCGGTGCTGGCGTCGTAAACAAAAATCGCTTCATTGGTGGCGTTGAACACTTCCCGATAATTTCGTTCGCTGCGGCTGAGGGCCTCTTCGGCTTGTTTACGCGCAGTGATGTCGGTCTGGAGTTCGCGGTTGACGCGTTCCAATTGTTCCATCTTGGTCTCCAGCTTGCGAATGAGTGCGGCGTTGTGTTCCCTGAGATAACCTGCTTCGTCCTCAGACGTCGATAGAGGCGGCGCTGGGGCAGGAGCTGGGATCGTTCGAGGAGGGTTCTGGCGCTCCTGGATAACCTCCTGGACAACTTTGATGAAGAGTTCGGGATCTTCGGGCTTCACGATGAAGCGTTCGGCTCCGAGGCGCAGCGCGAATCTCTGATCCTGATTGTCGGTGTAAGTTGCAGTATAGAAAATGAAAGGTATGGCCTGCAGAGATTTGCTTTTTTTCCACTCGCGGCACAGCGAGAACCCATCCATTACCGGCATGAGAATGTCGCTTATAATCAAGTCTGGGGGAGCACGCCGAGCGAGCGCCAAAGCCTCGGCGCCGTCCGCAGCTGTGATGACCTCGTAACCATGTGCTTCCAGGAGCACCTGCAGTTGATAAAGGTTTTTTGCGTTATCGTCCGCAATCAGGATTTTCATAAGGACTGTTCCCCGGGTGCCTTAAAGGATCGAAGGTGTTTTTCGACCTCGTCCTTAAACGTGTCCGGGTCGATGGGTTTTTCGATGTAACCGGTACAACCTGCAGCCATGGCGCGCTCTCGGTCTCCCACCATGGCGTAGGAGGTTACCGCGACGATGGGCACACTTGTTAAAAGCGGATTCTGGCGCAACGCCTGTGCGACGCTGTAACCGTCCATGTGTGGCAACTGGATATCCAACAGAATCAAATCAGGGCGGAGACGTCCAGCCAGTACCAGCCCATCCGGGCCATTGCACGCGGAGACGACGTTAAATCCGCCTTTTTCCAGCAGAAATGTGGCCAGGTAACGATTCTGTTGGTTGTCTTCGATGAGGAGGATCGTTTGTTTCATGCTGGTTGTCGAGGTCAAATTGGCAGAGTCAGACAAAACGTGCTGCCCGCGCCCAGGTCACTCTTTACGGTAATACTTCCGCCCAACTTATCTGCCAAACGTTTGCAGATGGCCAAGCCTAGCCCTGTTCCCTCGTGCTGCCGCGTTAATCCCGAGTCAAGTTGTCGAAACGGCTGGAAAAGGTTGCTCAGATCTTCCGGTCGCATGCCGATGCCGGTGTCGGCTACCTGGATCTGGAGGCTCGGTTTGCTATGGACAGGTGAAACTGGAAGGAGAGTCGCGGCTAATTTGATGTGTCCATTATCCGTGAATTTGATGGCATTAGTTAACAGATTAAGGATGATTTGTTCGAACCGACGGCGGTCGCTGGTGATCTCAGCCACCTGTTCCGGCACTTCCAAGATCACCTGCAACTGCTTTTTTTGGGCCAGGGGTGTTACCGTATAAACCACCTTGCGAATGGCCTCGACGGCATCAAATGGCGCGAAGGCGATCTCAACCTGGCCCGCCTCGATCTTGGAAATATCCAACACATCATTGATGAGGGCCAAGAGGTGTTGTCCGCTTTCCTTTACCATGCGGAGTTGTTTGCTCTGCTCCGGGTTTAAAGGCCCGGCCAAACCCTGCAACAGAAGGCCGGTAAAGCCGATTACCGAATTTAACGGGGTTCGCAACTCGTGTGACATTGTGGCGAGAAAAGCGGATTTTACGCGATCCGCAGACTCGGCTCGCTCTTTGGCTGCCACTAGCTCAGCCGTTCGGTCTGCCACTAGCTGTTCGAGGCAAGAGTAGGTGCGAATGTTATCCAGTGCGATCGAAGCGGCATCGGCAAGTGTTTGTAGCACCTGGAGCTCCTGGTCTGTTGGTTGGTGCGTGCGTGCCCAGTAATTAGCTATGGCTCCCAATGGATCGCTCGCGCGAATGGGCACTATGGCCATACTTTTAACAAAGGTTGAGCGATAGATTTCTATCGGAACACGCGCGTCTGTGTAGATATCTGGAATGATCAACGGTGATCGGTGTGACATAACCCATCCGCTGACGCAGGTATCGATCGGAAAGCGTTGGCCCTTCCAAAGCGGGCTAATCGCGTCCTCATCAGCATAGTAACATTGATCGTCTTCGCGCAAAATGAAGCTGGCTCCATCCGCGTTCGTCAATCGCCGTGCGGCCGTTCTGACAGCCGACATGACCTCCTTGGTATCGCGAGCCATCGACAGCTTTTGGATTGCTTCAATTAATTCTCGGAGACGAGTTTCGTGTCGCTTGCGATCGGAGCTATCCTTTGCCACGCCGCGCATGCGCTCTGGGTGGCCGTCTGCATCGAAGGTAAATTCACCTTGGCTAAATACCCAATGCACACTGCCATCCGGCCAAAGAAGCCGGAATTCGTGCTTAAACAGTGTTTTCTCTCTTTGACACCGGGCGATTTCTGCTTTCAATTTCTCGCGATCCTCAGGGTGGATGCGTCGTTCAAACGCCCCAAGAGTGCCATCAAACTCGCCGGGTCGGTAGCCCCAAAGTTCTTCGTGCCAACGGGACCAAATTGTGCGCCCTGATGATATGTCCCAGTCGAACGTGCCAAAGTGTGCTGCATCGATGGCCAGACGAAGTCGTTCCTCGCTTTCTCGCAGTGCGCTCCGGTCACGCTCCCGAACTTGCATTTCAATCCGCAACAGAATGGCCAACAATGCCGCTGTGGTGACCACGAAGGCCAACCCTTTTACTACAGACCATTCCAAGCGAGTGTTCGGATCGTGGATAAACGTTTCCAGCAACGAGTCAGAAACAAAGATCCAAGCGCCGGCAAATATGATGTATGGCAACACAATTCTCAAGATCGCTGGCGTAATGAGGGCGTTCATAATTAAGAGGTTGGTGGCTTCGGATCTGCGCTAAATGCGATTAGTGCCTGCGCTTATCATACCGCTGTGACGTTAGTCCGCCGTAGCTATGGTGCGGTACAGCCAGTTCGCCGCACATCAGGGATCACTCGCCCTGCCTTTTGTCCCCGTGGTTGTATCCGTGGCGCCAAGGTCCATGCGCGTCGCGAACCTTCCGGCGACCTAGGCACAGCGGTATCGACTCACGGGTTTTTGCTATGTAGTAAGCGGCGCATTGCGGCAATCCGATCGTTGCGGTCCGCCATCCAGCAAACAATGGAAACCTCTTAGACTCGGAAGGCGCAAAAACTGAGAACACCGTGTCGACCGGGACGCCGAGTTCACATTTTTGGAACATTCCATTCCTTTCACGGTTCTTCATTGGCTTCATAAACTGGTGGCCTATCGTAGTGTCTCGACGCCCTCCCCGGCAACTATGTTGTCATCATTTTCTGGCAATGCCCGAATGTAGGAATTTTTCTTACGCGCGCCTTAGCGGAAGTCTTACACCAGAAAGAGGAACTACCCGTCCGGTTGCACTCCGTTTTGGAAATGGATTTGCTGCAAGGATTTGAAATTGGTGCGGTCAGCTCACTGTGCCTCCGGTCTCCAGCGTGACGACTTGGATGGTCAGGCTTTTCCGTGCCTAATCTCTTGAGATGACGGCGATCAATCCATCGGGTGCGGCAGTTGGTGAACCAGAGCGGCTCAAAGGGCTGACCACAACGAGTCGAGTCGTGGTCCTGATTGCCGTGTATTTTATCGGGGGATTGCTTGGAAAGCAGGCGTCTTTCCTGTCAGGCAGCGTTGCTCTGGTATGGCCGCCTGCGGGAATCGCTCTCGCTGCGATGCTGCTGTTCGGGTATCGGTTTTGGACAGGGATTGCCCTGGGCTCTGTCCTGTTTTCATTCATTAATGGGGTGCCGTTCGGGTTTTTTACGTTCGGGACCGCAATTGGGAACACGGTTGGGGCATTAGTTTGCACGTTGCTCCTGAGGAACCTCGCTGCATTTGATAATGCCATGGAGCGGACTCGTGATGTCACCGCCTATATTCTCCTTGCCTGTGTTCTTGGGACCACAGTCAACGCCCTCTTCAATGTGGTAAGTCTTATTCATGCAGGGGAATCCACCTGGGATGACCTGTTTTCTATGGTTCTTCAGTGGTGGGTTCCCAATGCGCTGGCGGCGTTGGTCGTGACCCCATTCATTGTCAGCTGGGCGACTCCATCATCGTTGCGTTGGAACGCAAAACTGTTGGCGGAGGCCGCGATTTGCGGGGCTGGACTGACTGCGGGCACACTCATTTCTTTTCACTCCTGGTTCGTCTACGGCATCGCCAATTATCCCCTGGCCTATCTACCTTTTCCCTTCCTAGTCTGGGCATCGCTGCGGTTCGGGCAACGCGGTGCGACCACAGGCACTCTGCTCGTTTCAGCTCTGGCAATCATCTCACTTCTGCGCATGCGAGGCCCCTTTGTAACCAATACCGAGGTGGACAGCTTGATGCTTATCGGAAGCTACATTGGCATTATCGCCGTTACAAATATGCTTCTCGCAGCAGCGGCTGCGGAGCGTCGGTATGCCGAAAGAGCGGTCAGCGAGAGCGAACGTCGGCTCCGCGCGGTGGTCGAAGACCAGACCGATCTAATCTGTCGGTTTCGGTCGGACGGGGCTCTGACTTTTGTCAACACCGCTTTCTGCCGATTTCACGAAAAACCGAGGGAAGACCTGCTTGGTACAAATTTCTTCAGCAACCTCTTGGAAACTGATTTCAACGTGCCCGCCAGTTTCTTTGCCAGCCTGCCTGCAGAAAACCCGGTCGTTTCCTTTGATCACCGAGTAACTACTGCTGCTGGACTCGACTTGTGGCAGCAGTATACCGTGCGGCGTCTCTTCGACGCCGATGGCGCGACCCAGGAGTTTCAAGCTGTGATTCGGGACATCACCGATCGCAAGCGCTCTGAGCAGGCGCTGCAGGCAAGCGAATCGAAATATCGCTCGCTCGTTGCCAACATACCGGATGTTATCTGGACGATTAATCCACAATTGGAGTTTTGTTATGTGAGCGACAACGTGGTAACGGCTTTGGGTTATCGCCCGGATGAATTCCTTAGGGCTGGCTCTGCCTTCTGGCGCAATCGCATTCACCCCAACGACGCTGCCAATGTAGAGCAGGCTTACTTGGCGATGTTTACCAAGAAACAGTCATTAGACATCGAATACCGCCTGCGTCACCGAGACGGGCATTGGATCTGGCTTCACAGCCGGGCTCCAGCTCCCTCTGTATACCAAGGCGCGCTCTGTGCCGAAGGGCTCTTCTCGGATATTACTCAACGAAAGCAGTCCGAGGCAACGTTGCAGCGAACCAAAGAGGCTGCTGAGGCTGCCAACCGTGCCAAGAGTCAGTTCCTGGCGAACATGAGCCATGAGTTGCGCACTCCTCTCAATGCTATCATCGGTTTCTCCGAGATGCTTACAGATAAACTTTTTGGCGAGTTGAATGAACGTCAGCTGAAATACTGCAATAATATTCTTAACAGCGGTCGTCACCTTCTCCAGCTAATCAACGATATCCTGGACCTTTCTAAAATTGAGGCTGGCCGGCTCGATCTGTCACGCACCTCATTTAGTGTCGCGAAATCTTTGAACGATGTCCTGGGCATCGTCAAGACTCTCGCTAGTAAGAAGAACATCACCTTGACCTGCGAGGCACTCTCTGGACTGCCAATGCTCTTTGCCGACGAGCCGAAATTCAAGCAGATCATGTACAACCTGCTCAGCAATGCCATCAAGTTCACTCCAGACGGTGGCCGGGTGGAAGTGACAGCCACACTCCAAACCGGCGAAGTCTTAGCACTTGGCGGCGAGCCTATGCCGCCCGGGAAGCATCTCAGAGTCCAGGTTCAAGACACCGGGATCGGAATTCGCCCCCAAGACTTTGCCCGAATCTTTGTTGAATTTGAGCAGGTTGACTCCACTTACGGAAGGCAGCAGCAAGGCACTGGACTGGGCCTAGCCCTGACTAAACGATTGGTGGAATTGCACGGAGGCCGGATCTGGGTGGAGAGCCAGGGGGTTGAGGGATTGGGCAGTGTTTTCGCTTTCCTGCTGCCAATGCACACTGATGATTCCCGAGAGAATCCATCCGGTGACCTAAACAAGCGGCATGGTGAGGCGCGCCGTCCGCTTGTCGCGCTCGTCACCGGCAGTTCACGCGTCGAGCAACTTGCGCGGGAAATGTTGATGGGCTCCGGCTACAGTGTAACAACAACTTCGGAAACATCTGGGCTCGTGGAAAGCGTAAAGACCAGACGCCCCTTTGCCATCGCTCTGGAAAACCAGCTCGTAAATGCCCTCAATGCGGGAGAAAGCCGAGCGCTCCGCTCAAGTATCTCACGTGGAATTCCGATCGTGCAGTTCACCGTAAACAAGGAAGGCGCATTCAGTTTTAATCTCCTCGATGCATCTGGAAAGCCCTCATCACAAGCTAAATCGCGCCTTATGGATGCCGTCCGACCCTGCAACGCTCCAATCCGAAAGGAGGTGAAGACCATCCTGTTAGTGGAGGATGACTGCGACTTTCGGGAATTAATGACACGCATCCTTCTCACGCGCGGATTTCAAGTGCACCAAGCAGCTTGTGTCCGCACGGCGTACGAGTTGGCCACGCTCTGCAAACCCGATCTTCTCATTCTTGATCTCGCACTGCCCCATGGTGATGGAACCCAACTCGTGGAACAACTGCGGGCGCAACCTCAAACCGAAAGTCTGCCGATTTTCGTCCATACCGGCAGCATTCTGAATGATGAGGAGCGGCAACGCCTAGCTCCAAGAGTTCAATCTATCACCTCCAAAACTGAAAGCGAGCGTCTGTTGGAAAACCTCGATCGCATGCACGCTCCAAACACGACAACCGTTTTAGATTCAGCATTCGCATGAAACACCTTCAAGTTCTCGTCGTTGAAGATAATCCACTCAATCTTGAGCTCGTCACCGATTTGTTGGAGTCGGGAGGCTTTTATGTCGTTTCTGCCCGAACCGCGGAGGAGGGTTTAAAAATGGCTCGCGAAACCTCACCTGACCTGGTTCTTATGGACTTAACCCTCCCAGGCATTGATGGCTTGGTTGCCACAGGACTGCTAAAAGCGGATCCCGTGACAGGTCATATCCCTGTTGTTGCGCTTACCGCACGCGCCATGAAAGGAGACGAAGCCGTTGTCCGGAGCTTTAACTGCGATGGCTACTTGACCAAACCCATAGACACGCGAACGTTTCTGAAGACAGTAAACACCTATATCAGCCGTCTAAAACCGGCTTGCTCGTCACGATAAAGTAATAATAGCAAAGTTATGACAATCTCTGTTGATCGATCAAACACCGATGCTTCGCCCGTTGCGAATACTCCGGGCCGTGTGCTTGTTGTCGATGATGAAGCGCAAAACCGGGCACTCTTGCGTGATCCATTGGAAGCCAATGGCTATGTGGTTTCTGAAGCTGCCAACGGTGAACAAGCGCTGCAAATGGTGGCGGCAAAACCGCCCGACGTCATCCTGCTCGACCTGATGATGCCGGGTTTGAATGGTTACGAGGTTTGTCGTCGCCTGAAAGCCCGGAGAGAAACCGCCGCCATTCCGATTGTGATGGTAACCGCATTGTCCGAACGCAAAGAACGACTGATCGGTATCGCGGCTGGGGCTAATGACTTCTTGTCAAAGCCCGTTGACCTTCAGGACGTAATGCTTCGTGTCAGGAATGCCGTTAACACCAAGCAACTCTACGACCAGCTTGATGCTCAACGGGAAGAGTCGGAAAGGCTCCTCCTGAACGTTCTGCCCAAAACCATCGCGTCGCGAATGAAGATGGGGGAAATAAACATTGCCGATAGCATCCCGGAAGCAACGGTATTGGTTGCTGACTTGGTCGGCTTCACCACGCTGTCGACCTTGGTCAGGCCTGTGCAAGTAGTCTACCTGCTCAATGAGCTCTTCTCAGTCTTTGACAATCTTACCCACAAACATCGACTTGAAAAAATCAAGACCATTGGTGACGCCTATATGGTGGCTGGAGGTATCCCTGTCCCCTGTCCAGACCATGCTGATGCCGTCGCTGCACTAGCGCTTGATATACGAGATGAGATCGAGCACTTCAACCGGGGTTACGGAACTTCAATTCGACTTCGAATTGGGATTTGCACCGGCCCGCTTATCGCCGGGGTCATTGGACGCCACAAGTTTGCTTATGACATTTGGGGTGAGACTGTCAATTTGGCTTGCAGACTGGAAGCCTTGGCCGAGCCTGGAAGCATCCTGGTAGCCGGGGCAACCTACGAACAGCTAAAACACGAATACACCTTTCTGGAAGCGATGAATTTTACCGACAAGAAACTTGGTCAGGCAATCGCTCATCCGCTTTTAGGTCGCAGTAAAGTTGTGTAGCCAGCGGCATGCAAACAGACTCAGGGCCATCGTGTGCTTGTGGCAAGCGTGCGTGAACCGACTGGGGAAAAGGGCGTAGCATTTACGGCAGCTAGAAACGATGAATGCAATTACACGAGAGCAACACGAAGAACTTAAAGTACGGATCGGACCATTACTCCAGTAGTTGGAGTCTTGGCGAAAGAAGAAATGCAGCAACCAGAAAATGCCCGCATCTTTTTGGGCGGCGCAGACGTAATTGCTTCCTTGAAAGGTGCCGGGGTTCCGAGACTGCCGGACCGTTTCCATTACCCAAGAGCCTGTCCCAAGAGTGGCTGTTTTCGGAATCAGCTTGGCGGCGGTGCGGTAGCCCGGTCTTTTTGGGGGAGTTATTCACATTTCGGCTCGTGAAAATTTCTTAACGCCCGAGTTTTGAAGACACCTCTTCCGTGGTTTTCACTGCAAGGTGTGCCAGGTCAACTACGCCGCCTTGAGCACCGACCGGACTTTCTTTGGCTTCTTGCGCATCAGCGCCAGCATCCAGAGGTTGTGCGT
>DIXK01000064.1:44251-240977 GCA_002428665.1 Verrucomicrobia subdivision 3 bacterium UBA6082 | reverse complement strand
ACCACATACCTGCGTCTTTGCGTGAAAACCGCCTCTCCGCGTGAAAACCGTCCCCCCGCCTCACCGTCCCGGGAGGCGCTGTCGCCACCGGAGTTCCCGGGCTTTGCACACGCACAGAAACTCATACACCGCCAGCAACCGGCAAAACACGAAACCCGCGTATCCATCCAGGAAACCGCGTTTCAGAATGTAGCTATAAAAAAACCGCAGCGCCGGCCGGCACGGCATCCGGCGCGACCATTCCCGCAGCGCGCGGCGCCCGGCCAACCCCCGGCCGATCTCTCCCCGCCCTGCCCTGGCCCCGCCCACTTCCACCTGCGCCTCCCAGTTCGAATACCGGTTGTGCTTTTCCATCCAGGTAAAAATATCCGGGTAAGCCAGGTGCCACATATCGTGCTGCAAAAACCCCGTGCGACCCTCCAGCACCACATGCTCATGCACCTCGTTATCGCCCGACGCCGTGTCGCCGTCGTGCAGCCGTTCGTAGCGGCCGAGCCGATGCCGGAAAAGCCTCAGATTCCAGCTCGGATAATAACCGCAGTGCCGGATCCATTGTCCCAGAAAGAGGAACCGCCGGTTAATGAAATAGCCGTCCGCCCGCGGCCCCGCCAGCACCTGCTGGATTTCGGCCGCGAGGGCCTCCGTGATCCGTTCGTCCGCGTCCACGATCAGGATCCATTCATACTTCCAGGGCAAATGCTCCAGCGCCCAGTTTTTCTTTTTGGGGAACTGACCGTCCCAGTGAAAATCCACCACGCGCGCCCCCGCCTGGTGGGCGATCTCGCGGGTGCCGTCGTGTGAACCCGAATCCACCACCACCACCTCGCCGGCCCAGCGGAGGCCGGCGAGGCAATCGGCGATATTGTGCGCTTCGTTAAAAGTGGGAATCAGGACCGAGACCATACTCCACCGCCCTCCGAATCACCTTCTGTCCGCCGGAAACCGCCGGCCGATGCCGACCGCGGGGTTGCCCGCCACGATCGTTTCGCCAGGCACGTCTTTCATCACCACCCCGCGCGCGCCCACTATGGCGCCCGGCCCCACAACCACGCCGGGGCCCACAAACGCATCCGCGCAGATCCAGGCCTCATCCCCCACCTGGATGCGGGGCTTCAGCAGCGGCAGATCCGCTCGCCGGTAATCATGCGTCCCCGCACACAGATGCGCCCCATGCGAAATCGTCACCCGCTGCCCTATCTCCACCACGCCCAGGTTATAAACGAGCACGTCCTCCCCGATCGCACTCCAGTCCCCCACCCGCAGGTTCCAGGGAAAATAAATGCGCGTGGAAGGATAAACCCGCACCTCCCGGCCCACCCTGGCCCCGAACCCTCGCAACACCCATCGGCGCCAACCGAAGCAAGGCCGCGGGCTCAATCGCATCAGCCAACCCCCCAGGCTCCAGGCGACGCGCCGCCACATTTCACCGGCAGAATACTTTCGCGCCTGCCGATTCGCTGTCACATCCAGTCTCATCACACTCCCGTTTCGCGTCCTACAGCCTCACACCGCCGGGTCTGGGTCCGGCCCCCAGGATCCATTCATAGACACGGGTCATCTCCGCCGCCACAGCCGGCCAGGTATAGCGCTCCCGCACCAGGTCCCGCCCGCGAGCCCCCATCCGCCTCAGGTCCGCCGTCGGCCGGCACATCGCCTCGCACAGCGCCGCCGCCAGCGGTTCCACGCCCAGCTCAATCCACCAGCCGCACCGGCGAGATTCGAGTTCGGCCCACGGTGTGGCGCGGGTCGTGATCACGGGCCGTTCACACGCCAGCGCCTCGGCGACGACGAGACCGAAGTTTTCGCTGAAGGAAGGGAGCACGAAGAAATCCGCCTCCCGATAACATCGAGTCCGCGCCTCGCCCCAGACCGCGGGAGCAAACTCGACCGCACCTTCCATACCCAACCGCCGCACTTCATCCCGCACCTCCTGCAAATGCCCGCACTCATCCGGTCCCACAATCCGCAACACCCATCCGCCGCCGACCCCGCTGGGCCTGGTTTGTTGGGCCCACGGCATTGTGCCGCACGGGGCACTCGGCACGGTCTGAGCTTGTTTCCAGGCTCGCACTAGGTTGATCAGTCCTTTCTTGGGATGGATCCGGGACAGGAACAGAGCAACCCGGCGGCCCTGGCCGCGGCTCCGTGGCAGACCGGACAACTGAGGGAGCAACACCGCATTCCGGGCCACGACGACCGGCCCGCGATATCCCGTTCTGCGAATACTGGCGCACTCCGAATCTGAAGTGCCGCGGAGACATGCCGCCCTTTGGAGACAGGGCCGCTGGTAAAGCCACCAGGCCACGCGTTTCAGCCACCGGGATTCCCGGAGCGACCACGCCTCCAGCATGCCGTGCGGCGAAACGACATACGGCCGCCCGGTCCGCCGCGCCCAGCGCATCACGGCTATCGCAGAATACTGCCACACCCCATGCAAATGCACGATGTCCGCCTCCATCCGCTCCAGCGTATCCACAATCCCCGGCGCAAACCGGAAGCCACGCGGCCCCCACCCCTCGTGCAGAACCACTTCCACCGGCCACCGGCCACGATCCGCCTCCGAAAACTCGTCGCGCACCGCAGCCACTCGAACCTCCCAGCCAGGCAAGCACGCGGTATGGTGCGCCAGATACCGCACACTCTCAAACATACCCCCCGCCAGGCGCGATACAGAACTCGTCACCGCCACCACACAACGCCTCCTCACCGGGCCACCTCGCGATAGATCTGCGCATAAGCCTCCGCCACCCGCGCCGCCTCAAACCGTTTCACATTCTCGAAACCCGCCTCCACCAAGTCCCGCCTCAGCACCCGATCCCAGAAAACCCGCACCACGGCCTCGCGAATAGCGCTCACATCCAGGGGATCCACGAGCAGCGCCGCCCCACCCGCCACCTCCGGCATGGACAGGCGATCGCTCGTCACCACCGGGCGTCCAGTCGCCTGCGCCTCAATGATGGGCAAGCCGAAACCCTCGTAAAGCGACGCAAACACAACCACATCACTGTCACGATACGCCTGGACCACCTGTTGATCTGTAGCGCGCGGAATATGGCGCCACGGCACCCCGGAAGCATCGAGCACACCTCGCAACGGCTGCGAAACCTCACCAATAATCACCCACCGGCAGCGCAAGCCCGAGAGGGCCTCCGCAACGCGCTCCACATTCTTGTTCCACCCGGTCCCCACCTGCAAGACAACCGGCTCCACTTCATTAAACCCCTTGGGAGACTGCGCGAATTCCTGCCTCACACAATTCGGAATCACACGTACCACCCCTCGGCCGATTCCCACATATTTTTCCAGCTCCCGCCGAGTCGATTCAGATACCGCGGTCACCACCCTCGCACGCCTCATCGGCCAGTCATGCCACAACCAGCGGAAAACCGTGCGTTTCCAACCCTTCAGCCGAAGGAAGGAAGCGCAATCATGAATTGTCAAAACGCAGTTGCTCGCATTCAAGCCAAGCGCCAGGTAATGCGCATCTCCAACTACATGATTCACTTCGGCCTGCTTTCGCCTGGCCTGCTGAACATTGGCGAGTCTCGGCCAAAAGCCGCGGCTGAAATGCGGGCATACGCGCGACAAACAGTGAATGTCCTTGGGAAGATGGCGCCGGATCTCGAGGAACAAACGCTCAATGCTGTGCTGACCGGGGAAAGGCCTTCTTTCGAAGTGCACAACCTTGATCCGGCGCTGCCATGAATCAGGCTTCAAGGCCGGGTGCAGTTAAGGACCTTGGGTGACTGACGCGCCTGGGCAACACTGTGCACACCCCGCAACCTCGTACCCGCCAGCGCGCCCGCCACCACCAACCAGACAAAACCCGACGCCGTATGATTAAACACCAAATTCCCATACGCCTGGCCCAACACAAACACCTGCGTCGCCCGCATCGCCAAACCCCATCCCGCTCCGCTCCCCTCAGCCCTCGCCACTTCCAGCGACCACACCGTCCCACCCACCAGCACAAAAAAACCCGCCAACCCCAAAACGCCGAATTCCGCCACTATTCGCGGCAACTGCGACTCATACGACCTCAAACCCATCCCCATCCCCGCAGCAAAATTCCCCCCCACCTGCTCCGTCCCCGGTCCTAACCCCCACGGATGCCGCCTCACCGCCTCCGCCATCTCCCCCCATTGCCCCACCGCACGCTCCACATTGTCATCCCCGGCACTCCAAAAACGACCCACCGTCCCCGCTCCCACCAACCCCAACCGCTCCCCTGCACCCGGCCAAACCACCACCACCCACACCAGCATCACCACCCCTATTACCCCCATCCGCAAAGCTAACTTCGCCGCCGCCACCGAACTCGCCACCCACAAAACCAACATCGCCGCCGCCGTAACCACCGGTCCTCGCGACATACTCGCAAACCCACACCCCACACCTGCCAGGATGCCGCACGCCCCAACCCAAACATACCCCCACCCCCGCCCCAAACTCGCCACCACCAACCCCGCCCACACCCCAGCCGCCGACATCACCCCCATCCCCGTGATATACGCAAACATCCCTGTCGCCCTGACTCCCTCCTCCACCCGCACCGCATCCACTTCCCCCATCGCATACCGATTCAACACATCATCCCCTGGCAACCCATTCTGCACCAACCCCAGCACCAGGTTAATCACCGCTAAAAACACCACCACCACTGCAAAACCCAGCAACGGAAAACTCCGCACACGCCCTGCATACACCCCCGCACACCACGGCAACACCACCAGCGCCCGCAAACTCAACGCCGACCCCACCACATTAAACTCCTCGAAAAAACTCATTACCGCCCCCACCAAAATCAAAGCCAATCCTCGCATCCTCCACGTCTCAAAAACCTCCCTCGCTCCACCTTCGATCACCGGCTTACCCACCAGCCACAACACAACCATCCCAAACACGAGATCCTTTGAAAAATACGCCAACAACCGCCCGCCTCCCTCCTCAAACCCCGCCACCCACTTTCGCGCCGCCCCCTCGAACACATTCAACGCCAACGCCACCACCACCCACACCGCCGGATGCCGCACCACCTCCCTCCACCACATTTCCCCGGCGTTCGGCCTCCTGTAGGCCGGGCACCCATACCCGGCGTTCAGCGTCCTGCAGTCCCCTTCATCCAATTTGAACTCTTCACTCTTCACTTTGCATTCTTCACTTCCTCCTCCCCATCCCCCACGCCGAAGTGCACCCCAAAAACATCGTCGGCGAATAATCCAACTCCCGGCACCGCGCATCGAGCCGAATCACAACTGGGTTTCCCACCGCCAAAGCAAACTCCGGCACCTCCCGCGCCACCACACCCCCCGCCCCCACCACCGCCCCACGCCCAATCTTAACTCCCGGCAAAATTATCGCCCCCGTAGCAATCCACGCGTGGTCTCCAATCTGGATCCCCCGCGCAATCCCCCTCCAATGCGGATCGCGCACCTCATGGCTCCCAGTAATCAAACGCACGCCGTCGTTAATGCACACCCTCGTGCCGATCTCCACCTCCGCGTGCAACTGAATCTCCGCGCGCCCCACAAAACTCCCGTCTCCAATCTTCAGTCGCCTCAAGCTTCCCTCCGTTTTTATCCGCGAAACCATCACCCCAGCCCCCACCGCCGCTCCCCTCCACCTCAACCACCCCACCCGCCAAACAAAACCCACCAGCCCAGGACACGTCCACCCACGCTTCGCCCATTCGCGAAACCACTCCCCGCTCCCAACACCAGGACGCGACCGTTGTCGCCAAAGCGTGCCGATCATAAAAAAACTCCTCCCAATCGCTCCGTTACCGCCGCCGCACATCGTGCCACCGTGTGCGTCCCATACCAGGCCCGTGCGTTATTCGCCACTACCTCCAACTCCTCCTGACTCCAGGATACGCCCCAGTTTACACCCGCCAGAAAATGCTTGGCTGCCACCAACCCATCCGCCTCCGAGTCGTTCTCCCGAAACAACACCGGCACCACCCCGTGCGCGCAATACGCCGCAAATATCCCTGACTTCGCCAAATACCCGTCAAAATAATCCAGCCACCCCACCCGCGACTCCAGCAACAAATCACTCAGTGCCACCGCCGAAATCCTCCCTCGATCGTAAAACGGAACCCCCAATTCCGGCCATCCTCCACCCCTCGCCCCAAACCTCACTACCCGCCTCACCCCCAGCTCCTCAATCTGCCGTCGCAGCCTGCCCACCGCCGATGCCGCCATCCCCCCATACACCACCATCTGTGCCGGCCGTCGCCCTATCCCCGGCACTGCCTCCGGCTCCCCCACATTCGAAAACACCGGCACCGCCACCACATCCTCACGCCCCCCAAGCCGATTCAGCCTCGCCCGGCTCTCCGCCCGGTTCGTCATGCACCCAAAACTCATTCGCGCCAACTGCCCGCAAACCCACCGCTGCACCAGGTGCACCCAAAACGAACTCCGCCACGGCGGCCCAAACGCATACAACTCATGAAACATCGTCACCAACCTCCCGTCCGGCCTCGCCGCCTGCCATCCCCGCAGCGCCCGGATCAACCACACCGGACACCCCCGCCTTTCATACCCATACCCCACATACTGCAACAACACCCGATCAAACCCCAAAGCCACCCGTCCCAAATCCTCCCCCCGCCTCAACGAAACCACCCGAAACCCCTCCAAATCTTCCCCCTCTACCCCATTCCCCACCGCAAACACACACTCAATCCCATACCCTGCGCGCAACGCCCGAGCCAGCACCATCGCATAATCCCCCACCCCACTCACCGCGGGCGGCAAATACGGCACCACATGCAACACAGACAACCCCCTCATCCTTCAACCTTCAGCCTTTCATCACCTCCCCCACCCCCTTCCGGTACCTCTCCGCCGTAAACCCCACCGCAAACTCCCGCGCCCGCCTTCCATCCACCGCCAACTCCTGCCTCCCATCCAGGTAATACTCCAACCGCTCCCGAATCGACCTCACATCCATCACCGGCACCCTCCACCCCTC
The DNA here is from genome assembly GCA_002428665.1 of Verrucomicrobia subdivision 3 bacterium UBA6082. Lineage (GTDB taxonomy): Bacteria > Verrucomicrobiota > Verrucomicrobiia > Limisphaerales > UBA8199 > UBA6082. The sequence continues at coordinate 233,999 of DIXK01000064.1, read as the reverse complement.
ATCCGGCACCGGCACCCCGCAATGCGTCGTCACCACCACCGGCAACCCGCACGCCATCGCCTCCAACGCCACAAACCCAAACGAATCCCCCAACGACGGCAGCACCAGCACATCATGCTCCTGATAAAGCTCCCGCAACCGTTCCCGGCACACCGGCCCCAACACCCGCGTAAAACCCTCCGCCCTCCCCAGCCACCCCCGCAACCCCGGCTCCACCGCACCCACCAAACTCAGCCTCACCCGCGGCCCCAACCCCCTCACCGCCTCCACCAAAAACGGCACCCCCTTCCGCACACTAATCCCCCCCGCAAAAATCACCCGCAACCCATCCCGCCCCGCCCCACGCCACTCCCGCGGCCGCCAAAAACCCCCATCACACCACAACGGCACCGTCACAATCTGCTCCCGCCTCACCCCCCGAGCCACCAAACCCGCCGCATGAAACTCCGAATACGCCAGCACCACCTCCGCCAGCCCCAACTCCTCCTCCTTCCGCCCCTTCACCACCGGCGAATCACCCGCCCACAACCCCTCCACACCCCACCACCGCCCCGCCTCCTCCGTCAAACCCTTCAGCCACTCCGCATTACACCCCGGACAATCATAAACCCGACGCCACCCCAACCCCGCTGCCACCCGAAAACTCTCCCGCGCACAATTCTCACTGCACACCAGCACCCCCGCCGACAACTCCCGAACCCGTCCCGCCGCCCACCCATCAAACCGCCGCGCCGCCTCCATCCACCCCCTCCCCGGCAACCCCAGCAACCGCTCCCCCAACTTAAACCCCAACTCCGGCCATGGAAACTCCCGCACCTTCCCCCTCGGAATCCCCGCCAAACCCCGTCGCCGCACAGCCTCCCGCCCCAGCACCAACCCCAAAACCCCGCCCCACAACCCAGGCCCATCAAACCACGAACACAAAAACCGTTCCAAACACGAACCCTCCTCAGCCGCCAACGCCAACTGATACGCCTGGTGCACCCCGCTATATGAAACCACCACACCCTTCATTCATCCGTCCTTTGAAACCTGCGATTCGAAAATCCAGCCTTCAGCTCCACCCCGTGGGCTGCCCCAGCCTATCCCACTGGGCCTTCACCTCCGCGTCGTCCGCGTCTCCGCGTGAGCCCGGCCACTCCGCTCTCTGCACTATTCCCTATTCCCTATTCCCTATTCACTTCCCCCAGGTCCCATAGTCCGTAGTCCCATAGTCCATAGTCCCATCTTTCCCCCCTTTGAAATATCAAATTTCAAATCTGCAATCCTCCCACTCTGCACTCATAATTCGGCATTTCCCCCAAGTCCCATAGTCCCATAGTCCCGTATTCCCCTCATCTCACCGCCTCCCACCCCCCCACTTCGCCCCCCTCCAAGCACACCACCCGATACCCGCACTCCCGCAAAACCCCCGCCGCCGTCCCCGGCTCGATCCCCAACGCCTGCATTCGTTCCAAATTCTCCTCAAAAAACACCTGTTCGATACACCCCCGCTCCAGCAACCCCCGCGCCCCCTGAATCACCCAGGCATCCGCCCCCTCCGTATCCACCTTCAACACCCGGATCCTGGGCCTGTGAGGAAACAACTGATCGAGCGAACACACCGGCACCGGAAAAGCCGCCGCTGGCAATTGGCTCGAGCCAATGCTGGGAGCCAAGCCGCCCCAACCGGTTTGGCCGGCGGGTCCCGGCATGAATGGCAAGGACCCCTTCCCCCGCCCCGCCGCCACCGGATGCACCTGGACGCGGCTCTCCCAACCATTTGCCGCCAGGTTTTGGCGCAGAAGCCTCACGTTTGCCGGGCAAGGCTCAAACGCGGCGACGCGGTTCTCCGCGCGCGCCGCGCACCAGAGAATGGTGAAATAGCCGGCATTGGCGCCGACATCCAGCAGGAGGCCGCCGGAGCGGGCCAGGCGGGCGATTTGGCGGGAGAGCGGAAGATCGTAGAGGCCGGTCCAGGCGAGGCGGCGATGGGCGACATCGGTGGGGCACAGCGCGGGCATGCGCCCCCCATACACGAGGGGCCAGCCGCGTCCGGGGGCGGTTTCGGGCGCCGGGCCGAGCCGGGCGCCGAAACGGCTGAAGGCCCAATCGCGCAGGGCCAGGGGGCGGAGGTGGCGGAAGGGGTTCACGCGGGATACAGCTACTTTTTCAGGATGGCGGTGATGTGGCTGGCGGGAAAGAGGCGCAGCGGGGAGGTTTCATAGAGGGCGCGGCGCCCGGGATGGGCGTTGACCCAGCGCTCCAGGAGCGGGTTCCACCAGAAGAGGCGCCGCCGGCCGAAGTGCAGGCGGAGGGATTCGATTTCGTGAAAGGCGAAGTCGAAGTAATAGGGGCGATGGGAATGGCGGGTAAAGAAATCGAAGGTGCCGCAGGTGATGAGGTTTCGGTGGGTGGGATCCTGGAAGGCGTAGACGGAGGTGAAATGGGGGACGGTAAGGCGGAGGCGGCCGCCGGGCTGGAGGACGCGGTGGATTTCGCGCAGGGTGGGGACGAGGTCGACGTGCTCGAGGATGGATTGGCAGAGGACTTCGCGGAAGGTGGCGTCGGGAAAGGGCCAGGGGCGGTGGTGGATATCGTGGACGAGGTCGACGCCGGGGAGCGGGGCGGCGTCGAGGTTGAGGTATCCGGCGCGGATGTCGTGGCCGCAGCCGAGGTTAAGTTTGGGGAGGGGGACAGAAAGGCTGAAGGCTGAAGGCTGAAGGCTGAAGTGGAGGTCCGGTTCCGAATGGCAGATTTGGGATTTCATATCTATGGGACTATGGGACTATGGGACTTCGCTGAAGGCTGAACTCAAAATTGCAGATTTGAAATTTGAAATTTGATATTTCAAAGGTGGGAAAGATGGGATTATGGACTATGGGAGAGCCAAGATTCCAATGGTGAATGGGGGGATCCGCCTTCGCTGAAGCTATGGCGGACAGGGGGGCGATTCCATCATTCTTGCTCCGCTATGACCGGGGGTGGTTTAAGCCGGTCACAGACCGGCGCTCCGGACTGGGCGGGCCGCGTTTCGGGAATCTCTAATTCGCAGATTTCAGATTTCATATCTGTGGGCAGGGCTCCGCCCGATCAGTTCGCGGTGGCGGAACTGAGGTCGGCAGGTGGGGCCAGCGGTTTTGGGCGGGGAGGTTCTGGGTGTGGCTCCGCCTGCTGTTGGTGCCGGGTGTTGCGCACTGCGCTGTTGTCTATCGACGGGGGTGAGTGGTAGCTGAGTGAGGGGGCGGTGTTCAACAAAAAAAGTTGGTTTTTTTGAAGCGAGGATGAAGGGGGTGTGGTTTCGGGGTGGTGGAAGCCGTTAAAACGGCTCCGGGGGGAAGCCGGGGGCCTGGGTCACCTGGCTGAAGCCAGGTGCTAATGAGAGGTTTTCACGCAAAGACGCGGAGACGCAAAGATAAAGGGGATGGGGTTTAAGCCGGTCATAGACCGGCGCTCCGGACCGCCCACTGACCTCTGGCAGGTAGGGGCGTTGAACGGCGGGTGCGGTTATACCGTTTCTGATCGCAGAAAACCGAAAGCGGAAGGCATGGTCGGGTCCTGGGGGTTGTGGGTGGCGGTGAGGCAGGGCTCCGCCCGATCAGTTCGCGGTGGCGGAACTGAGGTCGGCAGGTGGGGCCGGCGATTTTGGGCGGGGAGGTTCTGGGTGTGGCTCCGCCTGCTGTTGGTGCCGGGTGTTGCGCACTGCGCTGTTGTCTATCGACGGGGGTGAGTGGTAGCTGAGTGAGGGGGCGGTGTTCAACAAAAAACTTTGGTTTTTTTAAAGCAGGGATGAAGGGGGTGTGGTTTCGGGGTGGTGGAAGCCGTTAAAACGGCTCCGGGGGGAGCCGGGGGGCCTGGGTCACCTGGCTGAAGCCAGGTGCTAATGAGAGGTTTTCACGCAAAGACGCGGAGACGCAAAGATAAAGGGGATGGGGTTTAAGCCGGTCATAGACCGGCGCTCCAGGGGGACGGATCCGCCTTCGCTGAAGCTATGGCGGACAGGGGGGGCGATTCCATCATTCTTGCTCCGCTATGACTGGGGGTGGTTTAAGCCGGTCATAGACCGGCGCTCCGAGCTGGGCTGGCGCTTTTTGGGCGGATAGGCTAGGGTCCGGGGGATGAACATTCAAGTGGCGGTGCTGTGCGACGCAGCTACGGATGATAACGGGAAACTCAATTTGCTGGGGGCTTTCGATACCATCTATACCCAGCTCTTGCCAGCCGTTCACCCGCAGTGCTCAATCGCCCTGCGCGTCAGTTTCGGCAATCAGGATGAGGGGGAGCATGTGCTCCGGATGATGTTCGTGGATGCCGACGGCAAATCAATTATGCCCGGCATCGATATCCCGGTGCAGGTGGTGCTGCCCGAGGATGCGCATTTCGGCACCCGGAATTTCATCGTGAATATCCAACAACTGAAGTTTGAGGAGCCCGGTCTTTACTCGATTGATATCGCGCTGGACGGGAATTCCCAGGGGAGTATCCCGTTGCTGGTGAAACGAACACCGTTGCCGGAGGCTGACCAGAAAGGCTGAAGGCTGAAGGCAAAAGGCTGAAGTAAAGATTTGAAATTTGAAATTTGATATTTCAAAGGAGGGGAAGGATGGGACTACGGACTACGGACTACGGACTACGGACTACGGGCTACGGGACTATGGGACTATGGGACCTGGGAATAGGGAATAGTGTAGAGTGGGAGGGTTGCAGATTTGAAATTTGAAATTTGATATTTCAAAGGAGGGAAAGGATGGGACTACGGACTACGGACTATGGGACTATGGGACTATGGGACTACGGACTATGGGACTATGGGGCCTTCCAGAAAGGCTGACCGGAAAGGCTGAAGGCTAGCGGTAGCCTTCCCAGTCGGGTTCGTTGTCGAAGATCCAGCGGTAGTAGTCTTTTTCCTTGAGCCCGGCGGCGGCGGCTTCGTCTACGACGACGGTGCAGCGGGGATGAAGCTGGAGTGCGGAGGCGGAAATCATGCTGGTGATGGGGCCTTCAACGGCCCGGGCCAGGACGTCGGCTTTGGAATGGCCGGTGGCGAGGAGCAGGCAGCGTCGGGCTTCGTTGATGGTGCCTACGCCCATGGTGATGGCGCGTCGGGGCATTTTGTCTTCACCGCCAAAGAAGGGGCCGTTCTGCGCCATGGTGGTGGGGGTGAGGGCCTTGACGCGGGTGCGGGAGTGGAGTGCGGAAAGGGGTTCGTTGAAACCGATGTGGCCGGCTTTGCCAATGCCCAGGAGCTGGAGGTCGATGCCGCCAAAGCGTTTGATGAGCGTTTCGTAGTGGGCGCATTCGGCGGCGAGGTCGGTGGCGAGGCCGTTCGGCAGGTGGGTGTTCCGCAGGTCGATGTTGACGTGCTCGAACAGGTGCCGGTTCATGTAGTTGCGGTAAGAGTTCGGATCGGACGGGAACAGGCCGACGTATTCGTCGAGGTTGAAGGTGGTGCAGAGGGAGAAATCGAGGCCTTCCTGCTTATGCAGGCGGACGAGCTGGCGATAGACGCGTTCCATGGTGGCGCCGGTGGCGAGGCCGAGGACGAGGTGCGGGTTGGCACGAAGGTCGTGGGCGATGATGCGTGTGGCCAAGGAGGCGGCGGATTCTGCGTTGTCTCTGATAATGACTTCCACGAGGGGATATAAACAGGTTTGGCGGGGAAATTCAGCAAAAAAAGTGATTACGTGGGAGGGGACTGCGGAAAGGCTGAAGGCTGAAGGCTGAAGTCCGAAGGCGGAAGGCGGAAGGCGGAAGTAAGAATTGCAGATTTGAAATTTGATATTTCAAAGGAGGGAAAGATGGGACTATGGACTATGGGACTACGGACTATGGGATTTCGCTGAAGGCGGAAGTAAGAATTGCAGATTTGAAATTTGATATTTCAAAGGAGGGAAAGATGGGACTATGGACTATGGGACTATGGACTATGGGACTATGGGACTATGGGANNACTATGGGACTACGGACTATGGGACGATGGGACATTCCAGAAAAAGGCTGAAGGCGGAAGGCTGAAGTCCGGCTGAAGGCGAAGCAGGCCGGGCGCCGCTTTTGAGTGCGGCGCCCGGATGAAAGGTCAGGCGAGGCCGAATTCCTTGCGGTTTTGTTCGAAGGAAACGAGGACGGGCCGGTTTTCGATTTTGGCTTTGAGCAGGGCTTGCTCGTCCGCGGGATTTGCGAGTGGGAGTGCCACCTGGCCGCCTTGAGCGGCGCTGCGCTGGAGGGCGAGCATGATTTCGGCGCCGAGTGCGGCGTGCTCGAAATTGCACTGATGGGGCTTGGCCGGGTTATCGAGCCAATCGGCCATCTCCTGGATGTAGGGGGGCATGTCGGCGTCGTAGTTCATGGCGCCTTCGCCGGCCTGGTAGCCGCCGGTCTTGGTGACGGCACGCCAGCCGCCGTTGGTGAGGACTTCCACGAAGCCTTCGGTGCCCTGGGCGCCGATGCGGTTTTTGCCCCACCATTTGGCGACTTCGGGTTGGTCCGGAGCGCCGGCGCCGCATTCATAGATGCCGCGAACGCCGTTGGCGAATTGGACGAATCCGGCGATGTAATCGGGAGAGGGGTGGTTGTCCGCGAATTTGGCAACGCCGGCGGCCTGCGCCATGGCCCAGGTGGCGGGGACGTAGTCGTTGAACCAGCAAGTGTAGTCGATGAGGTGAGAGAGCATGTGCGTCATCCAGCCGGTGGCGCTGCCATAGACGGTATGGACGCGGCCGAGGGCGCCGCTGGCGACAATTTCTTTGACCTTTTGGTAATGCTGGCCGTAGCGATGCTGGTGGCTGATGACGGCGCGGGTGCCGGTCTGGCGCAGGAGCTCGCGGATGGCAAAGAGTTCGTTACTGGTGAGGGAGAGAGGTTTTTCAAAGGCGATGAGCTTCGTGCCGGCGTCCACGGCGGCCTTGATGAAAGGCATGCGGAGGTGGGGCATGGTGCAGAAGCAGAAGACATCGGGTTTGATAGCCTGGGCGAGCGCGGCGGCATCGGTGCCGGTCTGGGGGTTGCCGAGCTTGGCGGCGGCGTCATCGAGGCGTTTTTGGTCGATATCGCAGATGCCGGTGACCTGGAATTTGGGGTTGGCATTGAAGGCGGCGGCGTGGTGCATGCCGCGTTTGCCCATGCCGACGACGAGGACGGAGTATTTGCTCATAGGTAACGTGTTGAGGGTTGAAAAAAAGGGGTGCTGAGCGGCGGCAATAAGCGCCGGCTGAGCACCCCTGGGTTAATTCAGCTTAGGAGCAGAGGGAGCAGCACTTGCCGCTCTGTGCGGGGCCTTTGCCGGCCGGGGCCTGCGAGGCCATCTTGGCATCCCATTCCTTTACTTTGGCGACGACGTAGTCGACTTCGTCCGCGCGGAGTTCGGGGAACATCGGGAGGCTGACGCAGCAAGCGGCGTTGGCTTCGGCGTTGGCGACGCTGCCGACGATGCGGGCGCCCTTGCCCCACGGATAGCCTGCCTGCTTGTGGATGGCGATGGAGTAATGAGTCTTGGCATCGATGCCTTCCTTGACGAGGAAGTTGACCAATTCATCGCGCCATTCGGGTTTCTTGGTTTCGATGACGTAGAGATGGAAGACGTGGCGATAGCCCGGGAGAGCGACTGGCAGATCGAAGGTTTTGCAATCCTTGAGACCTTCGGTGTAGCGCGCGGCCCAGTTGCGGCGGTTGTCGTTCCAGGCGTCGATGTGCTTGAGCTTGGCGCTGAGCACGGCGGCGTGGAGGTCATCCAGGCGGCTGTTGAAGCCGTAGCTGTGAACGTTGCGGGCGGTGGAGCCGTGGTTGCGCAGCCTGCGGACGGCGGCATCGATGTCGGCGTTGTTGGTGACGAGAGCGCCGCCGTCGCCGAAGGTGCCGAGGTTTTTCTGGATGATGAAGCTGGTGGTGGCGGCATCGCTGAGCTGGCCGATCTTGAAGTTCGGGCCGGCAGCGCCGATGGCCTGGGCGTTGTCTTCGACGATCTTGAGGTTGTGTTTATCGGCGATGGCCTTGATGGCGACCATATCGGCGCATTGGCCGTAGAGGTGCACGGGGATGATGGCCTTGGTCTTGGGGGTGATAGCCGCTTCGATGTTGGCCGGGCAGATGCACTTGGTCTTCGGGCAGCAATCTACGAATACGGCGGTGGCGCCGGCGACCCAGATGGCTTCGGCGGTGGCGAAGAAGGTGTTCGGATGGGTGATGACTTCGTCGCCCGGCCCGATGCCCAGAGCCATGAGCGCGAGCCAGATGGCGTCGGTGCCGTTGCCGAGGCCGACGGCGTATTTGGTGCCGTGGTAAGCGGCCAATTCGGCTTCGAAGCGCTTGAGCACGGGGCCTTGAACGTATTGGCCGCTGAGGAGTACTTCCTCCATGTTGCGGTCAATCTCGGATTTGATGTTGTTGTATTGTCGGACGTGTCCGTAAAATTCTACTTTCATAAGCCCGCCACGCTAACTCAAAGAGACTTGATGACAAGCAATTTTTTTGCTTTTGGGCATTGATTTGAAGTTCTTATGCGGGATTGCGCGGCTAAACAGCCCTCAGGCGGGAGGGGAAGGCCGCCCTGGCTGGAGGAACCGATACGATTTTGCGGCGCAGCGGAGTATGGGGGCGAGGCCCAGGCGATAGGACCAGGCGATGAATCGGTTTGGGGAGTAGAAGCGGGCCTGCGGGAGGAGTTTGGGTCGACCGCCGAACTGGAGGAGGTAGCGGTATCGGCCCTCGATTTGAGAGAGGTCCAAGCTATCGCCGGTTGTGGCCTGCTCGGCGAGGCGGCGATGGATGGCGCCAAAATCACACAGTTGGTAGCCTTGTTCGATAGCCCAAAGAATCTCGGAATGGGTGAGGAGGTCGTTGGGGTGAAACTCCGGGTGGGTGCCGTTCCAGCCAATTTTCCAGAGCGTGGCGCGGTTCCCAAAACCGATGGTGAGAGTGCCGGCGACAATGTGCCCGGCGCATTCCGCGAAGGCCAGGCGCAGTTCGCCCTGGGGATGGAATCCCCGCCAGATGCTCTGAAGCTGCGACACCGAGGAAGGGTTGGGACGCGTGCCACGGCGAGCGCAGGTGGCTGAAAGCAGATCGAAGAATATGGGGAGATCGGATTCCGAACCGAGACGGATGGTGGTGCCGCGGCTTTTGGCCTGGCGAAGGTTGCGGCGCGCGGTTTTGTGAAAGGCATTCTCAACGCCGGCGACGCCTGCCGCGAGCCCAAGAACCAGGGTGGCGTCCACGACGCTTGAGACAGGATCTGCGGGAAAGCCCTGGAGCGCGAGGGTGGTGTCGGTTACCCGACTTTCATCAGGGGCCTGAACCACGAGGCCCCTGAGGCGCAACGCAGCTGCGGCCTGTTTCAGAGCCTGAACGGCGCATTTTGCTGCGGCCTCCGTTTCGGGCTCAAGCACGGGTCCTTTGCTGACATACCCGATTCGGCCGAGTCTTGAGCGGCGCCATAGGAGAGAAAAACCGCCCCCGAGGCTACCCTGATAAAGCAAGTGAACGCGGCAGACGTTCCAACCAGCGTGCTGCTTGACCGCAGCCCAGGGGGTTGACTGTTGAAACTGGCCGTTAGCGGAACCGCGGATAAAGTCATCCCACCCGGCACCATTGCCAGAATCCACCACCACCGCCTGCCAATCCGGCGACAGAAGCTTCCATGGCATTGACCGTTCTGCTATCGGCAGTGTGGCGGAAGTTTGAGTCATTGGAGATCTAAGCGGCCAAAAACACCTCCGGGTGAGTTGCGGATTCGCGAATAAGCCTGAGATCAAGGGAATCCCTCCTATCCAGCCAGGTATGCCTGAGGCGCAACATCATCGGTTTTCGTAAGGTAACCTTGCCTCTGCTCATAGTCAAAACCAGGAGCGTTTTGGTCATTGGGTTGAGGTTGGGGCTTGTGTTTGGGGCGGTGCGTCTGCGAACTTGGGGATGTTTTGAGGCACGATGCTTCAGTCGATCCGCGGTCTGCCGCTGCGGCGTTTTCCCAGGGTGCCAAGAACCCCCTCGGCGAGAAGCTGCATTTTTACGCGGGTAACGCATTCCGCGAACTGGGTGCGGTCCGAGGATTTTCCCAACTCGCGCTGCTTTTGCTGGAGAAGAAACTCTACCCGTACTTTAACCAGTATGCACTGCTCCCGGACCGAATGCGGCCGCAGCCGCAGACTGGCATTGAGGTTCGCTCCTTTTCGACGAAGGGCAGCATCGCCGCGGCGGACCTTCAGGCCATCCACCGGGAATCGACCACCCTGACGTTCAGTTGGCTCAGGGCGATTCTGGAAGATCACGGGACACTGTGGCTGGGGCACCTCGACGGGCGGTTGGCGGCCTTTTGCTGCACACGATTGAGAGCGCCCGCAACGGCCCCGGGTTCACCCCACGATGCCTATTTATTCGCGGTAGAAATCGTGGGGAGATTTCGCCGACGGAGGCTCGCGGTGCCGTTTCTCCATGAGGTTTGCCAAAACCTTTTCGCGAACGGAGTCCAGCGCATTTGGTCCGAAACGCATTTATTTAATCGCGCCAGCAACCGCATGCACCGGCGTTTGGGTTTTGAGTTCCGCAGCAGGATTCGCGTCTGTGGCGGAAGGAATCGTTGATAATTCGGATACACACAATGAAAAAGACACTATTGGTTTTGACGGCGATCGTTGCGCTCTGTGCCGTGGTTATGACCACCGGTGGATGTGGGGACGGCATGCCCAGCAAAAGCCCTTGGATCTCGCTGTTCAATGGGAAGGACCTGACTGGGTGGAAGATACAGTGCCAACCGGCGGATCGCGACAAGGTGTTTTGGACGGTGAGTGACGGCACGATATTGTGCGACTCGATGGGGCGGAAAAACCATAATTATGTTTGGCTGATGAGCGAATTCGCGGTCGGGGATTTTGAACTGCACTTAAAATTCCAGGCGTACCGTGATTCTCCCGGGAACAGCGGCTTGCAGTTTCGCAGCGCGTTTGACCCGACGGCAAGTGGCGGCTGGCTGGATGGGCCGCAGGTGGATATTCATCCGCCTGGTCCGATGTCCTGGCGCACCGGGCTGGTGTATGATGAAACCCGCGAGGAAAAGCGGTGGGTGTATCCTAGTCTGAAGAATTGGGAGATGGACCCGGCGTTTGAGCCTGAGCGCCACATTTTTAAATACGCCGACGAAGGAGATGGCTGGAACGAATTGATCCTGATCTGCCGCGGCATGCACATCAAGACCATCGTGAATGGCATCACGCGAACCGATTGGGATGCGACAGGAGTGCTGGATAACCCCGCCCACGAAAAACACAACGTGGGCCGGTCAGGACACTTGGCGTTGCAGCTTCATTCCGGGGACGAGCTCCGGATCCGGTTCAAGGACATTCGCATGAGACTCTACCGGCAATAGCGTGGTTTCCTGAATTGGTGATTCAGCAGGCGCAGCCCGGAGATCGGACACAGGGAGGGAGTGTCCGCGGCGTCATTGCGGGAGGGCTTCGAGCCTGAAGTATCGGGTTGGGTCCGCGGGAGAAGCCGAGGGAATCCTCAACTGCAGGAACCAGGTGGAAGCATCGATCACATTCGTCACCGCAGTGGATTCGAAATCCGTTCCCGGCAGGGCCTCGCGCCAGGCGACCGGTGCCGTGAGACTGGGTGTCAGCGTTAGTGCGTAGCGCACATCGGTGAACGAGTCATTCAAGCGATTGTAGCCGAGCCAGAGGGTGTTGGTTTGGCTGAGAAATGAGAGAGAAGCCCTGGTCCGGCGCTCTGCGTCGGTGAGTCCGTCATTGCGGTTCATGCCGAACGCATAGAGCTGAAAATTGCTCATGTCCGCGCGGCCGGAGGGGGCTTCCGGTGCGGTCGCCACTCCAGCGAGAACCTCTTGAACGGTGTAGTTCGCCAATTGCCACTGTTCGTAGCCGGTGGGGACATACGCCGGAGCGGTGGCGAGGCGGAACCGAGCCACCAGCGAGAGAGGTGTTTGCCCGACGAAAACGCTAAGGGAAGGATTGGTGATCGCCGTGCCGACCCAGCCGTCGAAGACGTAGCCCGCGTCGGGAACCGCCTGGACGGGGACCTGAAGACTACGGAAGAACGTGCCGGTCCAGTCCGCGCGGTTGGTTACGCCCTCGGTGGCGGTATCGATAACCACCCCATTCACCACCATGTGCCCCCCTGCCCCGCTGGCGTCCTGGTTCCGCACCGTGAGCGTGCCAGTGCCGCCAAGACCGAAATGCGCGTTCAAATGTCCCCACGAAACCTGGTGACGCCGGGCCGTGTAGGCCACCAAGGTGTTGGTGACCGCCAGCCTCCACTGCGCCTGCGTGTAATCGCGGCCCCAGCGGCGGAAATGGGTTTCGATTTCGGGCGCGATCACTTCGGCAGCCTGCCCGGCGATCCCAGCCAACCGCTCGGGGCGGAAGGTCGTATTGAGCAAGTTGGCGTAGCGAGTGACGAAGTAATTTCTGAACTCCATGTTTTGCCAGAGTTGGTTGATCAGAAAGGCTGGTTCGCTGGCGCCGGTCATCTTGCTCGAAGAAAGATAGGCGAACATGTTGAAGTCAGGACCTTCCATTCCGGCGACGTCAAGGTCGTAAAGCATCCAGCGCCAGCGCGTATCGCCGAATTTGCCGGCGGTTGCCACCTGGTTGGTATGCGCGCGCCAGAAGTCGCAATTGTTGATGGGCCAGTCGGTGTTGGCGAAGAAGGTTTCCGCAATGATATAATCGGCGTGGTTGGTGACATCCACGCTGGTTTGCAGTTGGAGGTAGTTGGCGGTTTGGCTGGGAGGATTTGCCTGAATCCAATCGATCAGCGCCTCATAATCCTCATCGGCGTTGGCGTCGCCGTCGATGCGCTCAATTCTGACCTTATCATTGTCGAGCGGGTCCTCCTCGTGCATGAGGATGTCGCAGTTATCGGCCTCGAGACCGTAACGAGTGGCCAGGTAGTGTTTATCGAAACTCTCGCGCAGGTTGTGAATCCCCCAGTATTCGCCGTTGAGATAGGCGACGGCCGGCCGGTACGCCATCACCGAGATGTCGAGCCCTTTAACCATGCGATGGAAAACTGCATCCTTCAGCATCGTGGCGACACCCTGGAAATCAGGCCCATACCAGTCGTTGCCGCTGTTGCGCAGCAGGAAGCGTTTGTAGCTGGTGGCAGCTTCGTCCGGGAACAGCGGATAGTTAACCAGGCCGGAGCCGTACTCGCCCAAACGAGCCATCATGTAGAGAGTCTTTTGCGGGATCGCCCGGGTTCCGCCCCCGTGCATGGTGGCGCCGAGTAATTGCGAGACGGCCACGGTGGCCTGGTTCGCTTCAAAGAGCTCAAAATGAATGGGCCGCTCCCACTCGTCATCATCGCCCTCCTGATGATAATTTGCGAAGGGCTTACCCCATTTATTGGCGCCGTAGCCGGAGGGTGAATCGGCGTAGTATTTGCCTGGCACATAGATGCCCGAGGTGAAGCCAAACACGTCGTTGGTCTTCGCCGTAAGCGAAACAATAGGTAGCGTGCGATTGGCGAACTGAGCGCCGACCAGATAAGTGCCGCTGGTTTCAGGTGAGCAGTATTTGTTGTCGGCCGAAACGGCAATCGCCCTCAAGAGGACCGCGCGAGCGACGCTGCCCAGCGGGGCTTTCCAGACCGCATCGGGATAACTATTGGTGATCTCGATAGGATTTGTGCGGATCCAGGATATGCCGGACGTGGCAGGAGCAACGGCGTCGACGAACACCGGATTGCCGCTGTAGACGAAATTGGTCGAGTCCCAGGGATCGGTTCCGTCCAGTGTGTAGAAGATACGGTAACCCGCCGTTGCAGTCCTCAGGACGACGCTTTGACCCATTGCATAAGCGCCCGGCAGAATGGAAAAACTGGGCCGCTGCGAAGTGAGCGTCTCCGCGTATTTTTGGTCGTAAGAGGCATTTGATAGGCCCGGTGTCGGTTTCTCATAGACCTTCACGGAAGCTGTGTTTCCGTCGATTGCCAGACCGATGGATTTATTCTCACCGATCTCGTAGCCAGGAGAATCAAGCCGATGGATTCGGGCCAGAGTACTATTGAACAAGTGAACATTCTCGCCGGTCTTGCTGAGACCGAACTGACCGTGGACGACGGGGACCTGTTCGCTGACCCGGGCGGTGAGTGTGAGGTCCATGATCAGGTCGGCACTTGAAACGGTGGCCTGGTGCACCTCCACCGCCAACACGTTAGTGCCCTGCACCAGCCAGGTAGTAGGCAGGAGGTTTGTCGTCCACAGTGTTGTGGGAAAACTCATGGCCGCCAGAGTGCCGTGGTTGATGGTGCCGGCGGGCATGTTTTGGCGCAGCACTTCGTTGCCGTTGAGGTAGACCACCATCCCGTCGTTGATGCGAGCATTGACCACCAGACCGGTAATGACGGAAGGATTGATGACATTGAAGGTCTTGCGGAAATATGAGGCTGGGTAGCGGTTAGCGGGGTCGTTGCCGTAACTCAGCACGGTGGCGCAGTCCATGTTCAGCTTGGCTTCATTGTAACCGAGCGGGGACATTCCCTGGCTCCAGGCATGGTCGTCGAAGCCAGCGTTCTTCCACGAGGTAGCAGGCGCGGAAGACGAGGCGAGGAAACGCCAGGTCGTGTTAGCCGGAATGACGGCGAGATCAGGGGCGTTGGTCCATATCGTATACTCGGGCAAGTCGGAGTTGGCGAACACCACCAGGAATCCACCAGGAGGCAGTGAGTAATTCGGCAAGCGAACTCCTTTGGCCTCTTCGTAAGGGTTGGCATCGCCAAGAGCATAGCCGTTCAGATTAATGGCGCCGGGACCCGTGTTATACAATTCAATCCAGTCGGAACTGGTATTGCCAGTCTCATCCGACAGAGTGGAATTGTCGTAGCAAACCTCGTTAATCACCAGCGCGCCCTGGGAGAAGACAGCGCAGTGGAGCAGCAGGCACAACAGGAGTAATCGAAAACAATACGGTCGACTCATAAAAAAACGACGCTGCAGGCTTACAAGGCGGATCAAGGTTGCTGAACCGAAATCTGGTAGCGCTCAAGCAGACTGGCTTCGGCAAAATGCAGTTGGGAAACGGCCTTATTGTAATCCGCCCGGGCCCTGGCTTCGGCAAACTGGGCGTCGGCCAAATCTCCCTGCAACTGATAAACCATGAACAAGGAACTCTTGCCCCCAGCTAGTTTCTGCTCTTCGGCCTCCAAAGCTGAGGCGGCAAACTCACGGGCCTGCCGCGTGGCATGCGCACGATCCCAGGCAAACCGTGCATTCTGGACCGCATCGGAGACTTCGCGCAAAATCAACTCTTCCTTCTGCTTGAGACGCAAGGCCGCCTGTTCCTGGAGCAGTTTGCCGGCTCGGTAACTTGCCTTCTCGGAGGCCCGGGTCAGAGGTGTGGAGAAGACCACGCCGACCATGTGATTCGGGGCATCGCCGTCCTCGATTTGATTCCAGGCGGAAGAAGCGGAGGCGTCGGCCTGGGTCGGCGGCAGAGTCTGAATAGCATCGGCTCCACGCCGACCATAAGCAGCCACCACATCTACACTGGGGAAAAGCTGGTTCTTGCGGAATTTCACTTCGATGCCGGCGCGCTCAACGTCTCGACGCATCTGAGCCAGGTCCGGCCTGCTGTTTAAGGCATTGTGCCAGCTTTCGCTCATCTGGAGCGACTCAGGCATAAGCAACAGGCGGCCGGTGGGAATCAAAGCGCCAGAGGTCCAGGCCGCATAGGTTTGCCCCAGGTGTGTCCTGAGCGCATTCTCGGCCAGGACCACGGAATTACTGGCCGCAATCAGTTGCGCATCCACGCGGGCAATTTCCGAACGTGCCAACCGCTCCTCCAGGGAGGTGAGCATGCCAACCTCGACCTGGCGCCGAACGCCCGCAAACGTAGCCTGTTTGACCGCCAACAACCCTTGCTGGGCCTGCAGGTATTCATGCGCAAACAGCAGTTCGAAATAACATTGCTGCACTTGATTAATAGTATCCAGGGCTACATACGCCACGCCCAGTTCACTGATGCTCAGAAGCTTTCGGTTCAGCGCGATGGTCGTACGCCCCTGATCAGTCCAGAAGTTTCGCAGTAACGGCTGACGCACGGAGATACTCGAGTCCAATTTGTAGGAATCGAAATCCAGACTATTGCGGGTGCCGTCACTGTGGGCATAGGCGCCGGTAAGGCTGTAGCTCAAACCACTGGGAAGAAATCCAACCAACCCGGCATTGGCCACCTCAGACCGAGCTGAGTAAATGGCATCGCGGCTGAAATCCGCGGGGTCGAAGCCACCCGTATCCGTATCCCGCTCCCACTGCACCTGGGAGGTAAACACCGGGGAATAGTAGCCGTATGATCCGTCCACCGCGAGACGAGCTAACCGTGGGTTAATACGCTCGACCTGCAACGCACGGTTGTTTTCAAGCGCGGTCTCGACACACTCCTGAAGCGACAACGACCGAGAGCCTGCAACTGCCGAAGCGGCGACCTCGGCACCAAAAACACGTGGCACCAGCATCGCGGAAACGGCGCACGCCATCGCCAGGGCAAAAAGGTGGCGCTTCTCATTGTGGTTCGTGCCGGAAGACTGCGCTCGACCGGCTACTCTCTTGTTGTGCCAGGAAAAGAACATCAGAAGAATTTGGGAAGTGGTGTAACGAACAATCCCCCGAATCCCTTACGGCTAGGGTCACTCAAGCTCTTGCAGGGTCTACCATCTATTTCCCGGTTACCGTCGTCGCTAATAATCAGGAGGCCAAGCGGACCACCACCGTCATGAAGAGTGGTAATGCCTTCCGGGTTGAGCCCCTTGAGATTGACCATTCCCACTTCGGAAGGAGGCGAGCCCTCACCTGACCATTCGAACAAACGGGACCGACCGCCATCCCCAAAGGATCCAGCCACAATCAAGAATCGATCGTCCGTCCATTCCAGGCTCCGAATCCCAAACCCATCGAGATTCAACAGGACAGGTTCACCGAAAACCGGCGGTTTAGCCTCGAGTAAATCCGCCGGGTTCGTCAACGAAATTGCCAATGCCCTGCCTCCGGGGATGGGGTTGCGGAAACCGATAAGCAATTCACCGTTCGGCAGGGCCGCGAGACCCTCAAGGTTCAGTGCTCCGGGGGATTTGGGGGCCAGGCGAGCCGCGCCCGCGAGATTGAATCGCGCCAATTTTGAGGCCTTTGCCAGATCGTCCAGCAGGCGCGCATACGGCTGACCTTCAGGTTGCAGGACCACCTGTCCGCTTCCAGCAACAACCGTCGTGGCAAAAAACCGGCACCGGCTCTGGCGGACTTTTCCTTTGGCGTTGCGACCATGAGAAGTCAGCCAGTAAACGCGATTCCCGGTTCGCGTGGCTGCTTCTATGTCTGTCTCGGGATTCTTGGGGTCAACCCTCAAGAAAGCAGAGAAATCCTTTTCCCAAAGCGGCACGCCACCGTCGCGAGAATAGATCCGTATAACGTTATCTTCATCATTTGCCACTGCCACCGCGTTTTCGTTCAACCCGACAACGGCTGAAGCATCACAGATGCCCTGGAACTGTACGGGATTTTCGACCGATGCTCCCGAACACACCCCAGCTATCCCCAAAACTACTATGCGGAGAAAGCTGGGCAGACGGAATTTGCTCATGGCTGTTCCGCAGGAGCAGGTGCGCGGCTCAGAGCTCCACTGGGCGACGCAGACCGACTGGGCAGCAGGACAACGTCCACGGCTTCCCCGGGTCGAAGATGGACGGCTGGTGGCACCTCGATTACGACTGGCAACCCAACATCGACCAGGATGTCGGGACGCACCATCGCGATCGAATTGGTGATGGGCTCAAGTTGTGCGCCCACATGGGTTATATGAGAAACGAATGCGCGCGGTGACCGGTCTCGAGTCCGAACCTTTACACTCATTCCCACTTCGGGTTCCCGGGAGTATGGCTGGCGCAGATAGGCCACAATCCGTTCGGACTTGGGCGAGACGATAGTGACCAGGGGTTCCCCTTCCGTAAGGTACTCACCCGGCTGACGGTTGATGTATTGCACCATGCCGCTGATAGGTGCTACCACCAGCATGGATTCCTTTCGCACTTGAGCCCCGTGGATCGCTTCGCCCAACCGATCCAGGAATGGCTGGGTGGGAAGATGGCTGTTCGGCCCTTCCGGGTCAGCAAGGACGCGCAGTTGCTCCAAACGCTTTTCAACATCAGCAACCGCATCCCGTTTTTCTTTGACTTCCACCTGGTAAAGATCGCGGTCACGCAGGTTCAGATCGTATTCATCCTCGGAAACGAGATTGTCGCTCCGCAAAGCGACATTGCGCTTCAACGCGCTCTCCGCGCGCTGCAAATTGACCTCCGCCATGGCAACTTCCTGTTTCAATCTCAAACACTCGATGCGCAAGCGTTCGTAGTCGATGGCATTCCGCTCGGCCAGGGAAGGCTCCATCCGGAGACGGGCGAGTTGCAGTTCCGATTGGAGAATATCCAGATCCATCCGCGGATCGATCGGCATAAGGGTTGCCAAAGGCTGGCCGCTTTCGACCCACTGATAAGGCACGACCTTGAGTTCATGGAGCAGCGAGACCTGTGGTGCGGTTACCACGGACCGAATACCCTCGGCGATACCGGGGATCGCCCCGCCAGTGAGTGACCGCCACTGGATGAACACAAACGCCACGGAAGCAAGAAAGACCACCGGTGGCACCCAGTTCATTCGAATGGTGCGCCAGAGGATTGACGGCGGGGCAGGAATAGGAGGCAGCGGCGGCGAGTCTTTGCCGGAATCGGGCTGGCGTTCTTTCGTCATGAGGTTAGCTCGCAACGTGTTAGTTCAGACTGCGCAGGTTCAACCTGCTTCTGCAAACGTCTGTTGCGACATCTGAGCGTAGATTAGATATCATTCACATTCATTGTCAAATCTGGTTCACGACCAACGCTAGCCCCGCGTAGCACTTAGGCACAATGTGAGCCAGCGGTTTCATGTCATCTGTCCGGAACTCGAAGAGAATGAACACAGGCTGATTCATCCTTCACACCTAGTCCTTTTGAGCAATTGCTGTGCCGCCGCGTCCCCACCGAAGCCCGAAAAAGTCCGACCATGTTCTAAAGTGTTGGCACCCGCATTTGTTGACACGGTCACCTACGGCGTGTTCGAGACAGTAGGCCTGTGGCCCGCGAAATCAGACCTCAGTACTCGGTTCCGACCGCAGTTCAGAGCGAGCCAGGAGGGTCCAAACACGCAGCGCTTCTGTTGCGCCCCACGCCTGAGCGTCGCAACCGCGCTGGAGATGAGGTGCATCACCATCAACAATCTCAGGGAGATGCCCGAGACATCCGTCCCACATCAATGTGGCTGCACTTCCCAGGTAGGCAGTAGCTGCAGCCATCGCTGCCGGGGAAAACTCCCATGCACGGACCAAGGCCTCACAGAACACGGGGAAAGTCCAGGTCCAGGCAGTGCCGTTGTGATACGCAGGTTTACGGCCGGTGTCTTCATCTCCCTCATATCGCCCCCAATAGGGTTCCAGCGGATTATTCAGGAACCGTCCCTCCTTATCCCGAACCGGCGCCGGCACTTTCACCGGCAGCGGTGCGAGGGAGCGCAACGCCCCCGGGACCACTAGGTGGTCTCGCGCCGCCAGCACGCAACGGCGAGCTCGCTCGCCCTGACCCAGTCCGAGGCTTATCAAGAACAAGCAGTTGCTTCGAAGGGCATCATCCGGAGTTGCTTTCGCCGCAGGGAGACCTGCGGAGGCAAGCAGCACATCCGAGTAATAGCCCTGCTCCTCAAGCCAGAAGAAGTGCTCCACGGAATCGCGGGCCTGTCGCGCCAGGGCCGACCACTTGGCTTTTTGCTTGGGAGCGCTTTCGCTCGCTAGAAACTCCAAAACCCGGATCCAAAGCGCCTGGATTTCCACCGGATACCCCTCGCGCGGGGTGCCTGCAGGATAGTTGGTATCCATCCAGGTAAAGTGAGCCGGACTCCAGATGAGGGCGGAACCGGGATCCATGCGCACTCCGTTCGGCACTCCCCGGACGTAATGGGAGGCGATGCTCTCCACTACCTGAAGCAGAGACCGTCCCGAGGCATGGGGCGAAGGTCTCCGGAGCATGCTGAATTGATCTTTCCCGCGTGCCTTTTCCCAGGCGGCAAGCTCTTCGCAGACCACACCGAACCACAAGGGAGCGTCACTGGTCTCACGATTCGATGCGTCTTCGCCAAAAACCGTGTTTGGCAATGTTCCGTTTTCCTCGAACTGAGCAAAGGTCTCCAGGATTTGCTGGATCTCTTCAAACATTCCCGCAGCTAAGAGCCCCCGCGCACAAATGAACGTATCCCGCCCCCAATCGAGGAACCATGGGTACCCCGCGATAACAGTCTTGCCAACCCCGCGCCGAACTACAAAAGCGCGCGCCGACCGCTCCAACGCAGCACCGAACGCGTTCTCGCTCGACTCCCGTTGGGAGGCGGCTGCATCCAGCGCGGCTTCAGCTTTGTTCGCTTCCAATACCGAAGACTCCAACTCATAGTCCTCCGCGGTTACCACCAACTGCGCCAGTCCACCCTTGGCCAGAGGCAGATCAAACCAGCCTGGACTCCAGGCATCTCCAGTGCCAGTTTGGCCGCGCGACTGCTCCAGTGGATGGGGAATGTTTTCACTCCATTCGGGCTGGGAGTAATAGGAACCAGAGTCGACGAACACCCTTAAGAAGCGATCAGGGGCTGGCTTAAAGGCGAAGCCAACGGGGTCCTTGGCGGAGTCACCCGAAGCCACGACAACTGGTGTATCACCACGCTGAAGCACCCGGGTATGCGTGGAAAAATGGTGCTCTGCGCCCCCGTTACGCCGGGTCTCCCAGTGAAAATTCCGGTCTTCCAGATCGATGCGTACCGTTAACCGGACGTCGGCCTCAGCAGGAAGCTGTTTGCCGGACGCGTCCTCCGCACTGGGTCGGGCGAACCGGAATACGGTACTGTTGCATTCGGCAGGCATTTCCGCCGTCATCCGGATTTGCACACTTCGACCGTCACCGGCGTTAGCTACAAAGTGCCAAACGGCCGGCGGACCGGCCTCGAATGCGGCCAGGTTCCGCAAATCGAGAGGTGAGATAAACCCATCGGCGTTTACCCAGACCCGAACACGCTTGGCAAAAACATGTCGATCTACGGGCAAGGAGGGATGCAGGTTGGCTCCCAGTACGCAATCATACTTGGAAAGCACCCGCCCGAGATCCACGCAGATTCGAGCCATGCCCCCCCGGCCATTTGTGAGCAACACCACATCAGCCGGCTTGGGAGCGGCGCGGCTGGCTGCAGGCTCGCGCGACAAGAAAAGGATGCTGGCCTCAACGTGACGATCCCCTGCCCCATATCGCTCAACACGCAGCGTACCCCGCGCCCACGAGTGGCGTGGCGGGAAGCAAATCACATGACCGCCAGCGACCAGGATAGACTCCTCATTGTGCACTAACTCCGAGCCAGAGATCTCCAGTGATGCGCGAAACGGCACCCCATCAGTCACCAACAACCAGTGGTCTGGAGGCACCAGAGTGACCCGGCGCTGATCACGCAAAGTCCAGGTTATGACGTTGGGCCATCCCGGCCTCGCAGCAGTCTGCTCCAGACGTTCCATGACCGACGTGGCGGACTTTTCCAACGGCAACCTGCTAACTGAGGCCAGAAAATCCTTCGGCGAACGATCCACCATCGCCGACAGCTGGCGCCAGTTGAACGAGCCGACTTGTTCGACCGGAAGCACCCGGGTTATGGCTCGAAGCCCCCAGGCGGCGTGCGCGCGCATTCTGCGGTAATCGTCACCACCAATTCCAACGGGTCTTTCCTCCAGGGCCAGGCAGTAGACCCCTGCCGGGGGAATTTCCAAAGCATCACCTTGATACCGCGGGACGGACTGTCCCAGCAAATCTGTTCCTGTTGCGAACGATTTGAACAGGTCGACCGGCAGTCGCTGCGGACGTTCCTGCACCGTCAGGCGGGGGTGATCCACGTCCGTATTGACAACCACCAAGACAAGATCCGATCCCTCGGCGGACTCGCGCAACCACATTTGCACCGGCTCAGACGAAGGGCTGAGCCGCGTTACGATGGCGCCCTCAAAGAAGCAAGGATGCTCGGCAAGTAATCGATTTAAGGCCGCCAATTCCGGCAGCATATTCTCCTTGCTGTCCCAACTCAACCCGGTGCAGCCATGAACTCGAATCTTCTCCACAGCCAACCACTCCACACCGCACGTGAAGCCAAAACCACCACTGACGCTAATGAGACCAGCCAGGCGGTTCCGCAACAATGACCAGCCGCGGCCTTTGCGAGCGAGACGATCATTGTCATGCGTCTCACTATAGTGAACCAACAACCCGACGCAGGCACTCTTATTAACGGCATGATCGGAGTAGTTAGCCACCTCGGCGGCAGAGTAGTTTTGGAACATCTCGGAATACGCCCACTGCATCCCGCCTTCTGTCAGCAGCGCTTCCGTAGCGTCCCACGCTCCCCCCAAACCTTCCAACAGGAACACCGTTTCCGGATACTCTTGTTGCACACGGCTGATGATGTATTGCCACGCGGAGACGGGGACCATGTATCCGGCATCGCAACGGAACCCATCCACTCCCCGGCGGCACCAGGTCAGGAAGGTGTCGGCCAACTCGTCCCAGATCTCGACATTCCGATTCTTCAGTTCTACCAGGTCTTCCCAGATGGTTCCCCAGGCCCCAGGACTCACGAAATTACCCTGGGTATCTCGTAGGAACCATTCCGGATGGTTTTCCTGCAGGACCGATCCCCAACCCGTGTGGTTTATCACGATATCAAGAAAGACTCGTCCGCCCAGGAGGTGCGTCGAATAAGTCAATTCCTGGAATTGCTGGATGCCGGTAGTGCGTTTGTCGAAGACCACCAAGGCCGGATCCACCGCCCGCAGGTCCAACGAGGCATAAGGGCTCCCAAAGCGCCCGAACCGAGCAAAAGTGGTGGGAGTCGGGTTGACGGGCAACAAATGCAGGATCCGGCATCCCAACCGCTGAAAGATATGGGGGAGTTCCCGCTCCAGATCGCGAAGTTTGCCGGATGGAGGGACGACCGCGAAACCTCCGTTATCCAAATGTCTGAGGGAGGCCTCCAACCGATCGTCGCGGGCAGTCACGGCAGATTTCGAAGCCCCGAACAACCGCGGAAACGCACAATAGATGATATTCGCCGTGCGGTGGCGATCCGGGTGCACAGAGACTCCTACATCCGGTCCTTCCGGCCAATGCTGCCACCCTCTTTCGTCGACCAGGTAGGCTTTAGCCTTAAAAAAACCAATTTCCGCCAGGGGCAGTTCAAGGCGCCACCCGGTTTGCGTCCGAAGCATGGGTATGTCCCGCCAGGATTCGCCTGCCGGCGGTAGCCCATGAGTGTGCGCTTTGAGAATCTCACAACGCAAAACCTCCGCCCGGCCCAAATTAGTACGCAGCATCGCCCGCCAATTCCGACGGGGAGCGTTGCCGGGAATCCGCAATTCAAAACTGAGGCAATCCCCAAGGAAACGCTGCAGCCGAGCACCGGGCGCCGGCACCATTGTTGGACTTTTCGGATCCATGCCTGTTCCAGGAACTTGTAAACCGCAACAGGTTGTCCACTTCGGCGTAGAATGCAATCCTTTGCCGTGTCAAAACTGGGCAGAGAGTGTCCGCTGACTGGGCATTTCCACTAAACACGACGAACACCGAAATGCCCAGACGCCGCATTTACAGGCTTTTGACACAAGAGATTCGACTCCCTGGAGTGCCACCAAAGAAGTTGGCCAAAAGGTTGCTATTAAGCTGCCGTCCGCTGGGAATTCCTGAAACCGAATTGCCAGCGAACCGATGGATGAATTGCATGGCAACAAGCACCTTAACGCCGGCTGAAGAAGCACAATTGGGACAGACGATTGAGATGTTCGAGGTTATCACTCAATCTCAGCCTAACGACTATCAATCGCTCGAAATCCTGAAGGAAGCCTATTCCAAACTTGGCCGCGAAGATGATGCCAAGCAAATGGCCAGGCGCATTGCTCAATCCTACGTACAGATGGGGCAGTATTCTTCCGCTATCCTCGAATACGAGACCATCCTGCAACAGTCCCCTGACGATATCGAAGTGCAGTCTGCACTTAAAGAAATCGAGGTCAAGGCCAGCAGCATTTCAGCGCAAGAAAACCCGGAAGCAACAACCGCCCAACGGCGAGGCGACACGACGCGACTGAGCAAGCCCTCGGGCGCAACCTCACTGGAGGTCGAAGATGGACGACGTGCAATGCAAAAGCTGTTTGTCGACGGCAAGCACATTACCCAGGCAGATTTTGACCTCTGCTGGCCAGAGGTGGATCCCTTCGGGGCCCCATCGGCTGTAGTGGAACCCTTCGTACAGGTGCTGGCAGACAAACAAGTGCATCCGATTGAGAAGTCGCTGAAAATTCTCAGCGACAAGAGCCGTTTGGTTTTCATGCCGCTGCAGAATTACGATATCGATATGGATTTAGCGCGCAGTTTTCCGGCAGAGACCTGCCGGCGCTGGTGCGTCCTGCCGATTGACCGGATGAGCAAGTCGATCCTTGTCGCTACCGCTAATCCGTTCAACCAGCAAGCCGCGAAAGAATTGACGCGAACCTCCCGGAACCAGGTTATTTGGTATCTTGTTCCACCGGTCGAACTGGCCAAGAACGTCCGCAAAGCCTTCCGATAAAGCTCATGCCTCCGGTTAAATCATTTGGTGAACGTATCGCCGATGCCCTGGTCGCCGATGGATTACTCTCGGCGAAGCAGGTTGAGGAACTCCTGGAACAGCAGAAGAAGGAAGGCACCCGGCTCCTAAAGCTGCTGTTGGACAAGTCCTACGTCAGCGATCAGGACATGGCTGTTTCCATGGGGCGCGTGCTGAATACGCCTCCCGTCAACCTGGCCCGCATTTCCATCCCCATGGAGATAGCGGATCTGCTGCCCCGCGAGGTCGCTCATAATCACAAAGTCGTGCCCGTTTCACGGCTGGAGAACAAGCTGTTCCTGGCGATGGCGGACCCGCTAAACGTCCTGGCTGTCGACGACGTCAAACGGATCACCAAACTCGAGGTGGCCCCGCTCATTGCGCCTGAAAAAGCGATTCTCGAGAAACTCAACCACCTCGATGCCGCAAGAAGCGGCAGCATGGAGGACATCATCTCCGACGCCCAGAAGAAGGGTGATGTCAATGCAGATGCAGACAACCTTGAGGTCACAGGCGAGGTGGCTGAGGAGGTCAACCTAGACCAACTCGCGGCCTCCAGCGAGGAGGCTCCAGTTATCAAACTGGCCAATCTGATCCTGGTTCAAGCCGTGAAGGACCGTGCGAGCGACGTTCACATCGAACCGTTCGACAAGACCATGCGGTTGCGCTACCGCATTGACGGCGTGCTCGTGGACGCAACTCCCCCACCCAAGCAAATGCAATTAGCTCTGGTCTCGCGATTCAAGATCATGAGCAGCCTCGATATCGCTGAACGCCGACTGCCCCAGGACGGCCGCATCCGGATCCGCGTCGGCGGCAAAGACTATGATTTGCGAGTGTCGATCATGCCAACGGTCCACGGCGAAAAAATCGTGCTGCGGTTGCTCGACAAAACCAACCTTTCGGCGAGCATTGACAAGCTGGGGCTGGATCCAGACACACTCTCCCAATTTCGGCAAGCAATTGATGCCCCGCACGGACTCATGCTAGTAACCGGCCCCACTGGTTCCGGCAAAACGACCACACTCTACTCAGCCCTAAACGAACTCAACAACCCGATCTACAACATCATCACCGTTGAGGACCCGGTCGAATTCCAAGTGCCAGGGATCAACCAGGTGGCGGTAAAGAAAGAGATCGGGCTCTCTTTTGCCAACGCCTTGCGCTCGATCCTTCGCCAGGACCCCGACATCGTCATGATCGGCGAAATTCGCGACACCGAAACCGCCGAAATTGCAGTCGAAGCAGCCCTCACCGGTCACCAAGTA
Source organism: Verrucomicrobia subdivision 3 bacterium UBA6082 (assembly GCA_002428665.1). GTDB lineage: Bacteria > Verrucomicrobiota > Verrucomicrobiia > Limisphaerales > UBA8199 > UBA6082. The sequence goes on along the minus strand of DIXK01000064.1, from coordinate 208,076 downwards.
TTGAGCACGATGCACTGTAACGACGCTCCGGGCGCTATCGCACGGTTGGACGACATGGGCATTGCGCCGTTCCTTATTTCCTCCTCTGTGATCATCTCCTGCGCCCAACGCCTGATGCGCCGGATTTGCTCCCACTGCAAAGAACCGGTAAGCTATCCGAGCAAGATGTTTGAAGATTTGAATATCGATCCGAGCATCTTTGAAGGCTCAACCCTGTATCGCGGCCACGGATGTGAACGGTGCAAGAATTCGGGATACTCCGGACGTTTGGCCATTTTGGAAGCAATGACGATCACAGACGAGATTCGCAAGCTCATCATTGCCCGGGCCAGTTCCCGCGAGATGAGCAAAGTGGCCATTGGCCAAGGCATGCGCACCTTGCGCATGATCGCCCTGGAACGAGCCCGCGAGGGACTTTCCACCCTGGAACAGGTGCTGGTGCTTACATCGGCTCACTAACACCGATCATCGGCGTCTGCTCCGGAGTGACGGACGAGAGGCATTTGCTTCCCTGCGAGGCTCCGCCTATATTCCGCGCATGATTCCCGGATTGTCCGCATGTTTCAGCCGTGCCCCAGTGGGCGTTTTGACCCTATTCTTGGCGGCGACCTTTCCCTTAGAAGGCCGCGACAAAGCGTTTTGTCGGGGAGAACTCCTGTTCCCCCTCGAGACCTGGCACAATCACGGATCTTGCATCGTTGAGGCTCCGAATGGTGACCTGCTAGTATGCTGGTTCCACGGCTCGGGAGAACGCAAGGCAGACGACGTCATTATTCAGGGAGCCCGTTTGCGAAAAGGCAGCCATCGATGGGGCGAGAGATTTCTCCTGGCTGATACCCCGGCATTTCCGGATGGCAACCCCTGCATGTTCGTGGATCCTCAGAAACGACTCTGGCTCATTCACACCACCATACTGGCAAATACTTGGGAGAGTGCGGTCCTGAAGATCAGAATCACGTCAGACTATTTGCGCAACCGCCCACCACGCTGGGAAACAGACCGAATCCTGCACGTTAAACCCGGCCCGGAGTTTGAGGCTGAGGTTGGACGGCGCCTGCCAGGGTTGGGAAAAGCTCTGGCTGCCCTGTCCCTCTCCGAGAAGGAACGCCGAGAAGCAGACGATTTCCTGCAAGCCATGCGAGACCATTCCGCTGACAAACTCTACAGCCGGCTCGGCTGGATGACCCGAGCTCACCCGGTGCTGATAGATAGCTCTCGACTGATTGTCCCTCTGTACCACGACGGTTTTTCCTTCTCCCTGATGGCCTTCACGGATGACTGGGGAAGCACCTGGGAAACCGGTACTCCCCTGGTCGGTGCCGGCAATATCCAGCCCTCTGTAGTGCAATACCACAATGGGAACCTCTACACTCTCATGCGCGACAATGGACCGCCCCCAAAACGCCTGCTTCAATCTGAATCCAAAGATCAGGGGCGTACCTGGTCCGCCGTCACGGATAGCGTGCACCCCAATTCCGGGACCGGAGCGGAACTCATGCGGTTGCGAAATGGGAATTGGCTCTTGATCAACAACGACACGGAAGGAGGCCGTCACCAACTCGCGGTTAGCCTCTCGGACGACGAAGGCCACACCTGGCGATGGAAGCGCTATCTCGAGCGGGACAACACCGGTCCGGAAGCGGGGCGATATCACTACCCAAGCGTCATCCAGGCTCGGGACGGCACGCTCCATGCCAGCTATAGCTACCATCTGAACCGTCGTGACCTGCCCAAAGATGTCGACGGCGACCCGGCAGCAAAATCAATCAAGCATGTGCACTTCAACGAGGCCTGGATCAAAGATCACTGAGGCTCGGGCTCACAGAAAAGTAAATCGTATGGGACAGGCTTGACTTTGTGGAGTCAGAAGGGAGGTTGTGTCTCATTTTTTATGAGACCATTTAGATCACTATTCTTGCTGGCAGCCCTTATTGGGGTTGGTTTCGACGCGTCAGCTCACAATGGTTCGCACGCTTCGGTGCACGACACAGTGGCAACGATCATGGAGCGGCTAAAACGCGAAAAAACAGCCGGTGATCTGGTTGAACTGACGGTCGCCCAGGCTGAAGGCTTTCTCACCGCGGAGGAACGGGAGGTTCTGTCGACGGAACACCTGCGATTCCGGGTGAATGTGCCTGTCATTGTGACTGTCGTTCGGGATGCGACACTAGGCAAAGAGCCGTTTTGGCTGCCGGAGCGCGGATTCAATTCCACCGGTTCCAACGTAACGCTGCACGGGCGGCAATTTGACCTTTGGGAGAAACCCTTCTCCGCAGGATCAATTGGTCTGGGCGTTACAAGCCTGAGTGGCAAAGGCACCCATTACTTGGTTCTTCTCAAGCCACAAACGCCGGGCACGGAAGTGAAAGTAACCAGCTTTTATCCGGCCCATCTGCGCACCACACAATTTGTTGCCGGCGTGGAGCCGTTCGTCGGCCAATCCTTGCAGCTGAAGACCGTGCCTCCGAACCTTCAGAACCAGTTGCTCATTCGTGTAGATCCGGACCGCAATGACGACGCCAGGTTGGTAAGCATCTTTAGTCAAACTCGCTTTCCCGCGAAGGACAAACCTGATCAACTGACACTCACCTGGAGCGAGGATCCGCGCCGCACCCAAACCATTCAATGGCGGACCTCCACCAACCTCCAAAAGACCTTCGTCCGCTACCAACCCAGAGACAGAACCACCACGCCCCATTCTGAACGCTTCGTCCGAAAACAGGCTCGCACGGAAAAACTGCCAACCCCAAACCTGGTCAACGACCCCCTGGTGCTGCGCCACACCGCAGTCCTAAAGGGGCTGAAGCCCGGTACCACCTATCTGTATTCTGTAGGCGACGGATCTCCGGAAGGGTGGACGGAGCCGGCAGAGTTCACAACCGCACCAGGTGAGGCGGCGCCCTTTTCGTTTGTCTACATGGGCGATGCGCAAAACGGCCTGGATCGCTGGGGTACACTCCTGGGCAATGCCCACCGCGCCCGACCCGACGCAGCCTTTTACCTGATGGCAGGCGACCTGGTAAACCGAGGTGCTGAGCGGTGGGATTGGGACAGTTTCTTCGAGTATTCCAAGGGTGTATTCGACCGACGTCCGATCGTCCCGGTAATCGGTAATCACGAATGCCAGGGCGGATCTCCCGAACTCTACCTGACCCACTTCACCCTACCCCGCAATGGGCCTCGCGGCGTCACTCCGGAGCGGGCGTACGCTTTTGAATACAGCAACGCCAAGTTTATCATCCTTGATTCGAATGTTGACCCAGCCCAGCAGACCGCGTGGCTGGAAAAGCAATTAGCCAACACCAAAGCCACCTGGAAATTCGTGAGTTACCATCATCCCGCCTACTCCTCGGGCGGCAACCGCGACAATGAGCGCGTGCGCAATCTCTGGACCCCGATCTTTGACAGGTATCACGTCGATCTCGCACTGCAGGGACACGACCACGCCTACTTGCGAACCTATCCCATGCGGGGCCAGAAACGCGTGGCCACTACCAAGGACGGCACGGTCTACTTGATTTCAGTGTCCGGCACCAAGTTCTACGATCAGCCGCCTCGGGACTACATTGAAGTTGGCTTCACCAAGGTGGCGACCTACCAGGTTCTAGATATAGAGATTTTGGGCAATCGACTCCGATACCGCGCCCAGGACATTGAAGGCAATGTGCGCGACGAGTTTGTAATTGAGAAATGACTTGAATGTGACCTCTCGCGCTCAGCGTTGCTGGGCTCGCTTGCGGAATCTGCTGAGTTGAGCTACTGTGGTCCCCGTTTTCCGGCCGCGCCTGCATGTTGTGGAGGCCGATTGATCGATAGCAATTTATGCCCGAATCCTATATTCAGAATTTATTTGCGGAGCGAATTGGCGGCAGCCAATACGGCAAGTCCACGGCCATCTACAAGTTTGAGAAAATCAAACGCGCCAAACGGGCCGCCATAGCGGCTCATCCCAGGGGGGAGATCATTGATATGGGGGTGGGTGAACCCGATGAAATGGCCTTTCCGGAGGTGGTTGAACGACTTTGTTTGGAGGCGCGTAAACCGGAGAATCGAGGTTATGCCGACAATGGCGACGCCGCACTGAAACAGGCCGCCGCCACCTATCTGGATCAGGTATTCGGGGTAAAAGCTATCAACCCGGACACTGAGGTTATTCACTCAATCGGCAGCAAAGCCGCCCTATCGATTCTGCCGGCGGCACTGATCAATCCGGGCGACTACGTGCTCATGACTACTCCGGGCTATCCGGTATTTGGCACCCACGCCAAGTACTACGGGGGTCTTGTACATAACCTGCCCCTAACCCAGCAAAACCAATTCCTGCCTGATCTCGAAAGCATTCCTGCCAACGTGCTAGCCAAGGCTAAAGTGTTGGTACTGAATTACCCCAATAACCCCACAGGAGCGAGCGCCACCCCGGAGTTTTTTGCCAAGGTAGTAACCTTCGCGAAGCAGAATGGCGTGGTTGTTATCCACGATGCGGCCTACGCCGCCCTGGTGTTTGAGGGTAAACCGCTGAGCTTTCTCGCCACGCCAGGGGCCAGAGATGTGGGTATCGAACTCCATTCCGCAAGCAAGACCTTCAACATGACGGGCTGGCGTTGTGGCTTTGTGGCTGGGAACGAACTTTTAGTCAAGGCGTATGGGGACGTTAAAGACAACACGGATTCAGGACAATTCCTCGCGATCCAGCATGCGGTAGCCTACAGCCTGCAAAACCCTGGGATTACGGAGAAGATCGCGGCCAAGTATTCGCGCCGCATGGATGCCCTGGTCGAGGTGCTGAGCCGGGCCGGGTTTGACGCCCGAAAGCCAAACGGCTCTTTCTTCCTTTACACCAGGAGTCCCAAGGCCGCCGTCAAACAAGACGGCACGCGCGTCGAATTTCACACTGCCGAAGACGTTTCGCAATGGCTGATCACTGAGCAACTTATTTCCACGGTGCCTTGGGACGATGCTGGGGCCTATTTACGCTTCAGTGTCACCTTTATCGCTCCCGGGGAGCAGGAAGAGCAAAGGATCCTGGGCGAGATCGCGAGACGCCTCAAGCAGGTTCAATTCATATTCTAAGTGACTGCGACCGGGGGTTCAGCGTATTGGGCAGCCGTCATCATCGGAGGTTTGGTGCTGGCAAAACTGGGCATGCAGCTCGTGCTGGAATGGTTGAACCGTAAAAACGTAACGGCCCACGCCAAAACGGTGCCCGAGGCCGTGAAGGACGTGATGGACCAGGCAACTTACGAGAAATCGGTCCGATACACCCTTGATCAGAGCCGATTTCACCAGGTTGCCTTAAGCTACCGTGTCGTTGTGCTGATGGTCATTCTTTTCAGTGGTGTTTTGCCTTGGTCGCACGATCTGTGCAAAGCGGCGTGGGGTGAATCGCCGTGGGCCATGGCGATGTACCTCTTCATTGTGGGTGCAGCCATCTCATCTCTTTCTCTGCCGCTGGATTGGTTTGAGCAATTTCAATTGGAAGCGCGCTATGGATTCAACACCATGACTGGAAGGCTGTGGTGGATTGACCGGCTCAAAGGGCTGGCGCTGGCCTTGGTGCTCGGGCTGCCCCTACTGGCGCTGGTGCTGCAACTGGTGGAATGGACTGGTTTGCGGTGGTGGTTCTGGGCCTGGGCCGCCTTAATGGGTTTCCAAATGGTGATCACCGTTCTGGCACCGGTAGTTATTCTGCCACTGTTCAATAAGTTCTCCCCGCTGCAGGATGAGAATCTCAGAACGCGCCTAACCGAGCTGGCAGAACGCACGCGATTTCAGGCCCGAAGCATTCAGGTCATGGATGGCAGCCGTCGCTCCCGCCATTCCAACGCGTTTTTCACTGGGTTTGGACGCTTCCGCAAGATTGTCTTGTTCGACACCCTCATTGAGCAACTCAGCCCCGTGGAACTCGAAGCCGTACTGGCCCATGAGATCGGCCACTTCCGCAAGAAACACATCCCCAAACTGCTAGCCCTCTCCGCGCTGGCATCTCTTGCGGGCTTTTTCACGATATCGTTGTTGGCCCAACAGGAATGGTTCTACCGCGCCTTTGGGTTTGATTCGGGTAGTATTGTACCAGCCCTGCTGCTCTTTGCGCTACTTTCGGGAGTGGTAACATTCTGGTTTTCGCCCTTGGCGAACTGGTGGAGCCGCCGTTATGAGTTCCAAGCCGACGCGTTTGCGTCACAGGTCATGAATGAAACGGACTCCCTCGCGGGGGCTCTGCGGAAGTTGGCAGAAAAGAACTTGAGCAATCTGACGCCCCACCCGGCCTATAGCTGTTTCTACTACTCGCACCCCACTCTTTTGGAGCGAGAAGCGGCTTTCAAGAAACGGGCACCCACGGCACCCTGAGTTGGATTGCCGTCAGGTCAGAAATCCCCGACCCCGCAAACGCGATTCTCGGTGCCATAGGGACTGGGCTGGCGAATCGCGCATTGGAGAGATCAACACACCACTATCCGTCTACCAGAGAGAACAGCCCGAGAAGCTATTGGGGCACGATTTTGACCGTGCCGGTATTGCTGTGGTATTGGAACCGCATCCCCTGAGGCACCTCCGGAATTCGCGGCAGGTATTGTTCCGCCACTAATTCGTCGAGAGTCTTCGGATACCGCCCCTGTTCGACACTGAACATCTGGATGGCCTTTGTAATCGAAGCGATGTCCACGGTCTTGACGGCGGTCTGCTGGGCTTTTACGACCGCGCCCACGTAATCCGCCGGCGCAGTCAAAGGGTTACCAGAACTCTCCTTCGCCTTGTCCGAGGCCGTTTTGGATTGATCGCCGCACCCCGCCACCGCGAGGATGCCCAAGCTCAACACAACGATGATTCTTTTCACAATGCTTGCTTTTCCAGGATTCTATCACCAGGCACAATCCAATCCAGCCCACAATGTAACGCGCTGGCTGGTTTCAAAACGTTGACCCAATTTACCTCGCCGCTAATTCGCTAGCGATTCGCTGGGCCAATTCGATCAGGTCGCGATCCGTGTTGAAGTCGGCAAAGCGAAAGCGCGGCATGCCACTTTGCTGCTGGCCCAGGAATTCCCCCGGGCCGCGAATCCGCAGATCCGCCTCGGCGATCTCAAATCCATCGTTGCTTCGCTCCATGACGCTTAAGCGCTTCCGCGCCTCAGCCGTCCTGGCTGCCGCGACGAGGATGCAGTAGGACTGCTGGCTGCCACGCCCGATACGCCCCCGCAACTGGTGAAGTTGGGCGAGACCGAACTGCTCAGCATTTTCGATCAACATGACCGTCGCATTCGGCACGTCCAAGCCCACCTCGATCAGCGACGTGGTGAGCAGCACCTGGGTCGCACCGGAACGAAATGCGTTCATGGCCGCTTCCTTTTCGGGGTGCGATAACCGGCCGTGCAGGAGCCCGGTTTTGTATGGGGCGAAAGCTTTCTGCAGTTTCTCGAATTCCATCACGACTGCCTTGATACCCGCCGGGCCACTGGTTTCTTCCACCCGCGGGTAGACAATGTAAGCCTGTTGCCCGGTGCTGAGCTTTTGACGTATGAATTCGATCACCTGGGGCAGACGATCCGCTTCGCGGACAAACGTCTGGATCTTGCGCCTTCCCGGAGGCATTTCATCCAGGATGGAGCAGTCGAGGTCGCCGTAGAGCGTAAGGCCCAGGGTTCGAGGGATGGGAGTCGCCGTCATTACCAACAAGTGCGGATAGACTCCCTTGCGCACTAAGTTCTCTCGTTGTGCCACACCAAAACGATGCTGCTCGTCGATGACCACGAGACCCAGACTGGGCAATTCGACTCCTTGGCTCAATAAGGCGTGGGTGCCGACCACCAAGATGCCATTGCTCCGGGCTGTCTCTGCCCCATCAGGCCGAATCTTTCGGCTACCCGTCAGTAACTGAACGGGGATGTCGAGCGGACGGAACCATGTATTGAAATTTGTGAAATGTTGCTCGGCCAGAATCTCGGTGGGCGCCATGATGGCTACCGTGAACCCACTCTCTATGGCCATTAGAGCACAGCAGGCGGCAATCACGGTCTTCCCCGACCCAACATCCCCCTGCAGCAGTCGGCGCATCGGAACCGCGCCCGACATGTCTTTTCTCACTTCCCGCAACACGCGGGTTTGGGCTGAAGTCAGCTTGAATCCCAGCCGAACCAGGAACGGACGCACGAAACGGTTGTCCCCCGGGCACCGTAAGGATTGCACCTTCCGGAAGAACTCCGCCCGGCGTGATTTGATCCCATATTGAAGGGTGACGAATTCATCCAGGGCCAACCGACGCCGCGCCTGGGGAGGCTCTGTTTCCGATTCCGGAAAGTGGAGCATCCGAATAGCTTGCACCCGCGTAGGCAGGCCCTGAATGGGAGCTTGGAGAAGATCCGGTGGCCAAGGCTCGGTTAGGTGCTGCAACGCTGCCTGGACAGTCCGCCAGATAAGTCCGCGAAGCCACCGCTGGGTCATACCCTGGGTCAACGGATATACGGGCGTGATCCGACCCAAGTGAAGAAACTCCTCGTCGCCGGTTTGGATTACTTCCGTTTCCGGGTGATCCATCGTCCGGGGCTTGAGTTGCAACACCTTGCCAAAGACCACCAATTCGTCACCCGTCGAGAACTGCTTCTCCAGGTAAGGCATGTTCCACCATCGGCAATGGAGCCTGGCGGAACCGTCGTCGAGAATCAGTTCAAAGATTGACTTCGTGTGCTTGGCAAACCATTTGACCCCGCAAGCCACTACCCGGCCGTGTGTTACCGCCGACTCTCCACGCTCGAGTACCGCAATGGCCTTGAGATGACGTCGATCTTCATAACGACGTGGCCGGTGAAGTATTAAATCCTCGATCGTCTCTATTTCCAGGCGGGCCAATTGCGAAGCCCGCTCCGCCCCGACACCGATCAAGGCTGTGACGGGGCGTGCGATAAATGGCAAATCCCGGGCAATCGACGCATCGTTCATCGCGGTGGACAATACAGAGTGAGCATTCCGCCTACAAGACTCAGCCCTGAGATGCTCGCGCGCCGAGCAGTCAGACCTCGAACATCGTCAGTTCAGGACGACAGTTAAATCGAATCGGCACCGCAAACCAGCCAATTCCAGGATTGACGTAAAGCGGGCCAACTGCGGTTTCGAAGAGTCCCTGATCGTATCCTTCAACCCCAAATGGCAGCATCAAAGGTCCAATCCAGGGAATCCGCACTTGACCGCCATGAGAATGCCCGGCTAACACCAGATCGAATCGCTCATCCACGCGCTTCACCCAGGCCGGGTAGTGAATTAGCAGCAGGTTGCGGGTGCTCGGGTTAATACGAATCGGTGGCCCTTTGGCCCCCAGGCAGGTCGCTCCGTACAGGCTCCATTTTCCGTCGGCCACCACGCGCTGCTCGTCAAGCAGCCAGCCTCCTCCCGTAGAGGCGAAACATCGTGCGATCCCCTCGAACGGCACCTGTGCCCAGTAATCATGGTTGCCGGGCACCCCGTAGAGCGGGTGTTTCATTTCCGCGAGGATCTCGAGTGTTTCCGCCAGATGCTCACGCTCCTCTATCAGGTCGCCCGTGAAGCACACGAGGTCGGGCTTCAACTCATTGATCTTCCGGACCACTTTGAACAGCAGGTCGCGGTCACCTTTATGGTGCAGGTCCGTGAAGTGGAGCACACGCAACGCGTGAGCCTGCGGCGGCGCCAAGCGGATTCGCCGGATCTTCAGCCAGCGGGGCTCAAGCCAACCTGCATGCGCAACTATGCCCACCGGTATGGCCCCCAGCGCCCCCAGGAATAACCGACGGCGGCTGAACCGTGGCGTCTTCACGAGCAGGTCAGGAGACTCTCCAGCGCCTGGAAAAGCGCCTGATGATCGCACAAATGCCGCACCGCTTGTCCCTCGATCACCAAGCCAAATCCCGGTCCATAGGCGGAGCCGTTCACCACACAGGCCTGGGTCCGGTTCTGTCGGAGTTGCTCGAGGGCAATCTGCACAACGGAGGATTGATCGCCCTCAACTTCGTACTTCCATCCCACTAGAACCGCATTGGAAAACCAACCTCTGAGCCGGTAAATGACCTTGGGAGTCGGCAACAGTTCCGCCAACAACGCACCACGCCGAGTGGAATACTTACCCGAACGAACCGGCACGAGCTCACCCCCGCTCCCCCGCTCCCAAACTTGGCCGAAGGCAAAGTCACTCACTGCAGCCGCATGGAATACCGCGTCAATTTCAGGGCTGGCGAAGGACTCGAAACGTTCGATCAGGCTCCTGGTCGTGGTGAAGGATTCCACCCGGTTGGCGCGGCGTTCGCCTGGGAACACGGCCTGCGCTCCGAGGAGGAGGATCACCTCGTGCCCTTGCGCATGGAGATGGGCGGCGAGTTCCGTTCCAAGCCGACCGGTGGAGAAATTGGTCAGTCGCCGAGCTTCATCGAGCGGCTCAAAGGTCGGTCCGGCTGTTACAATGCAGCGCATGAAGGTGGATCCAATTGGGCAACTTGCGCACAAAGCACCGGCGGTCTACCCCTTAAAGGCCTTGCGGAACAGACTAATGCTCTTGGGCACTGCCACGTCGGGATCCTGTTTCCCCTCGAACTCCAGGGCAACAAATCCTTGGTAGGCTGCTTTGGCCAGAATCCGCGCAATTCGTTTATAGTCGAGATCCAGGGTGTACCATTCACCACCACCGTAATAGGTCTTAGCTTGAACATAAACGGTTCGGGGAGCAATGGCCTCAAGCTTGGCATAGGGATCCTCGAGGAAGTTGCCGGTATCCATCAAGCCTCCGAGCCAAGGCGACGGAAGGGCATCAAGGATGCGCAACAGGCCTTCCGGTGTTCGGGTGAGGCCCCAATGATTCTCAAGCGCTAGCACCACGCCACATTGCTCGGCTTTTGGTAGGCATTTTTCAATGCTGTCGATGCACCATTTGAAACCCTCATCTTCGGTGTGTCCGGGCAAAATGGGTTCCAGTCCCCGCGCGTTCATAAGTTCTGTGAAGTCCTTGATGGTGTTCCAGCGCCCGGAATTGAGGCGGATACACGGCACCCCCAACTCATAGGCAATCTCGATACATTTGTGGGTGTGCTCAACTTGGGTCCGCAACACCGCTGGATCCGGATCGACGAAGTCCTGGTGAATCGAGAGGCAGGTGAGGGCCATGCCGTTGCGGAAGGCATGCCGTTTCAAATTGCGCAAGTAGCTGCGGTGATCCGAGGTGAGTGGATCTTTCTCCCCGATATCCATTTGACGATGCAGAATATCCACCCCCTCAACACCAATCGCGGATGCCTTGTCGATGATTATCTCGATGGGGACCCTTTCCGTCCGAAAATGCCAGTAAGAGTAGGAAGCAATCGCCAGCTTGACCTGCTTTGTTTGGTTGGCGCCGAACGACGGCGCGGATGTCGCACGATTGGTCCCCAGGGCCATGGCAGCACCAGCACAGGAGGCGGAAGAGATGAAAGAGCGTCGACTGATCATAGGTTTATTATACTGGTTTGAGTGTGCGGATCGGACGTTTCGTTGGTTTGAGTGTCAGAAAACCCAAACGGGGTAGTCAAGACGGTTCGGAGCCTGCCGAATGCGGAGCCCGCTTGACCCCTCGGCGACAACGCATTAGTGTAATGGAAACCAGATGAAGAAACTAATCATCGCGCTCGGTTGCTTTCTGGGGATTTGCCTCGGTGCCCAGGCCCAATATTCCATCGATTGGCACACCATCGACGGGGGCGGCGGCACCAGCACCGGCGGCGTTTACTCCGTGAGCGGTACCATTGGCCAGCCCGATGCCGGACGCATGACCGGAGGTCAGTACACGATCGAAGGCGGTTTTTGGTCAGTGGTGGCCGCAGTGCAGACCGAAGGCGCCCCTACCCTCTCCGTCACCCTTACCTCCACCAACACGGTTTTGATTTCCTGGCCTCAGCCGGCAACCGGTTTTGCCCTTGAGCAGAACACCGTAGCAAGCGGCACTACCTGGACAGGGGTTGCCCAGACTCCCACCCAGGTCGGCAGCGAATGGCAGTTGATTATACCGGCGCCATCCGGTAGCCGTTTTTTCCGACTGAAACAGTAACCAGCGCTGGCTGACACCAGGCCACATCTCCGTCTCCAACTCGGAACGACAGCGCCGTCTTTAGTCCGTCAAAGTGCTGGCGCGAATTTGGCGGGCTGCCGCTGCCGAGTCAGCAGCGGCATAGATCGGCCGGCCAATCACGAGCCAACTCGCCCCCGCATTCATGGCTTCACGTGGAGTCAACGTGCGCCTCTGGTCGTCGGCTTTCTCCGCGCCAGTGCGGATTCCCGGGGTCACGAGTTGTATGGCTTCTGGTAGAAACTGGCGGAGCGCCACCAACTCTAGAGGAGAACACACCAACCCGCGCAACCCGGCTTGCATCGCCAAGTTCGCCAATCGCTCCACCTGCCGACCAACATCGCTGCTCACTCCGATCTCCGCCAGTGTGCGCTGGTCCATGCTGGTTAACACAGTCACCCCCAGCACCAGCGGTGCCGGGCGGCCACAACTGGCAGCCGTTTGTTGTGCCGAATCCTCCGCTGCACGCATCATTTCGAGGCCGCCGGACGTGTGAATCGTGAGCATTTGGATGTCCAACCGCACCGCCGAGGCAACGGCTTTGGCCACGGTGTTAGGGATGTCATGGAATTTCAAATCCAGAAACACTGAAGCTTTGGTGGAACGAACGCGGCGCACAATCTCGGGTCCCGCACTGGTGAACAACTCACTGCCGATCTTGAAGGCGCCGACGACCGGAGCGATCCGCTCCGCCAGCGAAATGGCAGTTTCAGCAGCAGGCACGTCCAAAGCGGCGATAATCGGATTGCGCATACGCACGATTAAACCCCACCAAGGACGACGCAACAAGCCGGTTTCACCGTCGGTTAGGGGTTTTGACAATGGTATTCGCTTATTCTAGTCTGGAGTCACATGAACGTGATTCGTCACACCGATCGTGATTTCTCCGCTCAGCTTTGCCAGGTAACCGCCCCGTCGAGCCTGTTTGATCCGGAAATCGAGCACCGCACCCGGGCCATCCTGGATGCGGTGCGGCAGCATGGCGATAAGGCGTTGGTGGAGTACACCGAACGTTTCGACGGCGCGAAACTGAGAACTGAGGACCTCGCGATCTCCCAGGCAGAGTTGATGACTGCATCCTTGAAGGCCGACCCGGGCCTCCGCGCCGCGGTGGAGGAAGCAGCGAAAAACATCGCTCGGTTCGCTGAAAAATCACGGCGGAAAAACTGGGAAATGCGCAATAGCCATGGGGCGATTGTGGGTGAAAAATTTGATCCCTTCCGGCGAGTAGGAGTTTACATCCCCGGAGGAACAGCCCCGCTGGTGTCTACCACTTTGATGACCGCACTGCTGGCAAAAGTCGCGGGCTGCCCTGAAATCGTTGTCTGCACTCCCTGTCGCAAAGACGGCAGTGTCAACCCTGCTCTGCTGTTTGCCGCGCGGGCGGTAGGAGCCACGGAAATTTACCGTGTGGGCGGGGCACAAGCAATTGCAGCTCTGGCTTACGGGACGCCCAGCATTCGCCGGGTACAAAAGATTTTCGGCCCAGGCAACGCCTACGTGGTCACGGCCAAACGATTGGTGGTGGGTTACGTCTCCATCGATCTACTGCCCGGCCCGAGCGAACTTCTAGTACTGGCGGATGACTCGGCAACAGCGCGGCTTGCCGCCGCTGACCTGCTGGCCCAGTTGGAACACGGCACCGGCCATGAACGTGTCTGGCTGGTAACTCCTTCGGGGGACCTCGTGAAGGGAGTGGAGCAGGAGATTGCTCGACAGTTGCCACGCTTGGCGCGCCGCGAACTGATCGAACGGGTCTTGGCGAATGCATGGCTCATCCAGACCGCCACGCTGGCTGAGGCCGTAAAGCTCACCAACATGCTCGCCCCGGAGCACTGCCAGGTAATGACCCGCAACAGTCGGAAAGTGTCGCAGGATATCACTACCGCCGGCGCGCTGTTCCTGGGTGCCTGGTCCCCTACCGTGCTCGGAGATTACGTGGCGGGTCCGAGCCACACTTTACCGACTGGCGGAGCGGGACTTTCCTTTCCGGGGCTGTCAGTGGACCAGTTCCAACGCCGCACCAGCGTAGTGGAGTACAACCGCGTTGCGCTCAGGAAAGCGCTGCCGACGGTTGGCAAGTTCGCGGAGATCGAAGGACTGGAAGCTCACGGGAAGAGCGCGGCAATCCGTTTTGATTCAACTCAACGCACACGAAAATGATCATACCCGCCACCCTCATTCGTCCGTTGGTGAAGAAACTCAGTCCTTATGTACCGGGCGAGCAACCCCGGATCGAAGGCCTGGTCAAACTCAACACCAACGAAAACCCCTACCCACCGTCTCCGAAAGTGCTCGCCGCGACGCGGGCAGCCGTGGACGACCGGCTTCGCCTGTATCCGAACCCGACTGCCGAAGGGTTGCGCAAGAAGCTTGCCTCCCTTCACAAGTGCGAACCGGAGCAGATTATTGTGGGCAACGGCTCCGATGAAATCCTGGCCTTGGCGGTGCGCACTTTTGTCGAATCGACCACGCACGGACCTGGGCTGCGATCCGCGTCCCGAGCTACGGTTCAGTACTTCACCCCCAGCTATTCTCTATATCCCGTGCTGGCCGAGACGCACGGTTCATTTTGCAACCCAGTGCCGCTGGATCCGGGCTTCGAACTACCCTCCATGGCGGAATTGCGCCGCGAAAAGATGTGGGACTTCTGGGCGGCACTTACCCTGGTGACGACCCCGAACGCGCCCAGCGGGGTGGGCTACACCACCAAGCGGCTGGAACAACTTTGCTCCGCTCAAAAAAGTCTGGTGCTGCTGGACGAAGCCTATGTGGATTTTGCCAAGGAAGATGCCCTGCGCCTGGCCCTGGAGCTTCCAAACGTGCTGGTAGCCCGCACCTTTTCGAAAGCCTATTCACTCTGTTTCCAACGGGTCGGTTACTGCGTCGGGCATCCGGAACTTATCGGGGCAATGCAGAAGGTCCGCGACAGCTATAACGTGAACGGGCTCGGGCAGGTCGCCGCCTTGGCCACCCTTTCCGATCTGCCGTATTACCAGAAGAACTTCCAGCGCATTATCAGGAGTCGCGAAGACCTTTCGCGAGCGTTGGTTAAACTGGGTTTCAGCGTGCTGCCCAGCCAAACCAACTTCATCCTGGCCCACCCTCCCGGGGCTCCTGCCCAGGAGTGGTACGAAAACCTGCGCAAACGCAAGATTCTGGTCCGATGGTTCGATCAGGATCCGGTGCGCGATTACCTGCGCATCTCAATCGGTACGCCTGAAGACATGGAAGCCCTGTTGAAGACGGTTGCTGAAATTCGCACCTGAGACCCTCCCTGGCGTCGGCGCTTATGTCTCAGTTCGGGACATGAAAGCTACGTCGTTGGGCCGAATTTCGACCGTCTTACCCCTGCGTTAACTCGCCGGGAGCAGACAAACTTCGTCCCCGAGTTGATTGTCTGTCTGAAACTTGCCATGGCGATGCCTCGGAATGAACTTATTACCCTGTAGCGCTCAAAGCCGGTCACAGGCAATACCTCCAGGGTAGTGATTGCAGAAGGAGATCGCTCTTGGGCACTTTTCCTGCTCTAGCCTAAGCGTGTATTTGGACTTTTTTGGCCTGACCGACGCACCGTTCGACATTACGCCGAATCCGCGGTTTATGTTCTACAGTGCGAAACATCGCGAAGCCTACAATCACCTTTTGTTTGGCATTCGTGAGCGCAAGGGTTTCATCCAACTCACGGGGGAGGTGGGTGCCGGCAAAACTACGCTTTGCCGAGCGATGCTGGAGCAATTGGACGATCGTTTCCAGACAGCCCTAATTCTGAACCCGGTCATGAGCCCGACCGAACTCATGAAAGCCGTAGCGCTGGAATTCGGGCTGCCCGTCAACGGCCTGGACCGCCTCGAAATCATCGGGGTGATTAATCAATTCCTGTTGCAGCAGGTCGAAGCCGGCAAGGAAACTGTGCTTATAATCGATGAAGCGCAAAACCTCACCGACGAACTGCTCGAGCAAGTTCGGATGCTTTCCAACCTCGAAACCGACGATCGTAAGCTCCTGCAAATTGTCCTCATGGGCCAGCCCGAATTGCGTGACCGGCTGAACAATCCCCGCCTGCGCCAACTCCGCCAGCGCATCACCGTTCGGTATCACCTGAAACCGCTGAATAATGACGAAGTAGCACAATATGTGCAGCATAGACTGCACGTCTCCGGCGGCAATGGCACACCCTGTTTCACCAAACCGGCGCTCTGGCGAGTTTGCCACTACAGCAAGGGGATACCCCGCCTGGTGAATGCCGTCTGTGACAAAGCCCTGCTTGCGGGCTTTGTCGAGCAGCGCGAACGAATTAACTTCCGCTTGGTCAATCGGGCCGTGCGGGAATTGGAAGGAGAAATCCACTCATGAGCCTCATCAACGATGCGTTAAAACGAGCCAAAGCCGCCCAACAAGTCGCCCCACCCAGCCCCACCAAAAGCCTTGAATTGCGCCCCGCAATTCCTGCGGCCCCGGCGCAGCGCCCGTTCGGAATCTTCCTGCCAGCGATCCTGCTCCTGACCGGCGCGCTTTGCCTGGCGGTGTTTTGGCAGATGGGTTCGCGGGACCAGTCCGGATTTGGACTCGCACTCCAGCCTGAACCCGAAATCGTGGCCCACGCCCGCACCCTCCCGGCAGCTGAGCCTCCGATCCCGGTGTCTCCGCAATCATCCCAGGCTCAACCGATTCTTCCTGCCATCCCCACCACCGCGGAGCCGGCATCGGCGTCCACGGCCACGCCGCCTGTCACGGAACCTGCGCCGATGCAGGGATCGGAGCCGCCTCTGGCACCGGAAAGCACTCTCACCACCACCCCCACTGTGCCGCAGGCTGTGCCCTTGCGACTCCAAGGCATTGTCGCCCACCCCACCCGACCCTCAGCGCTGATCAACAATAAGATCCTGTTTATCGGGGATGAAATTGAAGGCTTGACCCTGAAGAACCTTAATGCTCACAGCGCCACGCTGAGTGGAGAAGGCAAGTCGACGGTTCTCAAATTGGCCGATTGATTTGACATTCCGGTCCCCGCTTCCTTTACTTTCGCGGGCCTTATCGGGTCCGGGAAATGAATTTACTTCGCGAAAAACTGAGTGCCTCGCCCATACACGCGCGAGCGGTGCCTTACGTGTTGATTGTGGTGCTTACGGTGGTGCAGGATTCCTTTGCCGGACCGGGCAGGTTTTGGCTGTACCTGGCCAAAATGCTGGTGGGCGCCTGGTGCATTTGGGAGACGCGGGCGCTGGTACCGGAGATTCGCTGGGCCTTTAGTTGGGAGGCGGTGGTCGCCGGCGTAGCGGTTTTTATGCTCTGGGTTGGGCTGGATCCGTTTTATCCCAAAGCAGAGTTTCTTTTTAAAGCCGGTGAGCCGTGGAATCCCTTTAAGACATTCGGGGAAGGCACGGCCATGGGCTTCTTCTTCGTGGCCGTGCGAACGATCGGTTCGGCCGTGATAGTGCCACCGATTGAGGAAGCGTGTTACCGCTCGTTGCTTTACCGGTATTTTATCCGTAAGGATTTTCGGTCCCTCCCATTTAATCACCTGCATTTGCTGTCGCTAGTGGTGACTTCGGCTATTTTCGCTTTTGTGCATTTTCAGTGGCTCCCCGGGTTTCTCTGTGGCTTGATTTACCAGGGGCTGGTCATCCGCAAAAACCGGCTAGGCGACGCCATGACGGCCCACGCCATAACCAATTTTCTGCTGGGCATCTACATCGTGGTCCGGGGCCAGTGGCAATTTTGGTAAGACCCCGCCGGCAGACTAAGCTGCAAGGTTCATCACAAAGATCGAATCCTGCACAACCTTTGTTCTGGCTTTGTTCAGTGTCCGCGCTTTAGCGTGTTCTGCAAGAACTTACCCTGAAGCAAAGAATACCAAGCCTTGCGAGACTCAATTCGCGTGTTGCCTTGCATTTTACACGAAGATCAGGACCTGCTGGTAGCCAACAAACCAGCCGGCCTCAACACGCACGCTCCCGATCCCTACGCCGGAGCAGGTCTTTACGAATTCCTCAAACACCGCGAACCGCGCTGGGCAAACCTGGCGATCATCCACCGCCTCGATAAAGAAACCTCCGGCGTCCTGGTATTCGCGAAAACGGCCACCGCCAATTCATCGCTGACGGAGCAATTCACCAAACGGCTCGTTCGCAAGATATATTACCTGCTAACCACCCGCCCGGTGACCACCCCGCTGCACCTGCGCAGCGCCATCGTTCGCGTCGGTAGCAAATACGCAAGCCGGCCACCTCATGCTGGCGCACCAATCGCAGAAACCCGGTTCACGCCGTTGTCCTCGTCTGTCGGCACCCTGCTCCGAGCCGAGCCTCTGACGGGCCGCACCCACCAAATACGGGTACAGGCCGCCGACCATGGCTTTCCAATACTCGGAGACCGCATGTATGGCGGGGCGCCAGCACCACGACTCTGTCTCCACGCCGGCGAAATTACGTTTCGACATCCGACTTCAGGGCAAGAGATGACCTTCTCCGCGCCGTATGACTTTGCCGCGGATGTCCGTCACACTTTGCGCACAGCGCTGATTGAGGAACACACCGACGCCTTCCGCCTGCTGCATGGCGCCAGCGACCAGGTGCCAGACTGGTATGTGGAAAAGCTGGGTAATTATTTACTCTCCCAAAGCAAAAGGCCGCTGAAAGACGACCAACTCAAGACGCTGGCGGACCTTGCACAGCGGTACGGGGCCCGGGGCGCCTATCACAAAATACTTTCTCGCAGCGTGCGTGGTGCCGCACCGGAAGAGGCTTCCCCAATACCCGTCTGGGGCAAGCCGGCTCCAAATCCTTTCGAGATCCGCGAAAACGGGGTGAGCTACTCGGTGAGCTTTGGCGAAGGGTATTCCGTGGGTCTCTTTCTCGATCAGCGTGAAAACCGCAGGCGGCTGCTCACCGGTCATGTCGCGGCGGGATTTCATGTCGATTTGGACAGTTCTAGGAAAGTGCTTAACACCTTCGCGTACACTTGCGGTTTCTCGGTCTGCGCCGCCCGCGGGGGAGCCCGCACCACCAGCCTGGATCTCTCCCGTAAATACCTGGAATGGGGCAAACGCAATTTCCAGCTGAGCCAACTCGATCTCGCCGGACACGACTTCATTTTCGGAGACACCTTCGACTGGTTGCGGCGGCTGGGCAAGAAAGGCCGCGTCTTTGAGGTAGTAATGCTCGATCCGCCTACGTTCTCGCAGAGCCGTGAATCTGGCGTGTTTCGTGTGGAGCGCGATTACCCGAAGCTGTTGGAAGCGGCACTGGCGGTGCTTCGACCCGGAGGCGTGTTATTCGCATCGAGCAACGCGGCCATTTGGGCACCGGAACGATTCTGTGCGACCGTGAACGGTGCCGTGGCCGCCCGGAAACGCAAAGTGGTTCAGCAGCACTTCGAAACACAACCTCCCGATTTCCCGTTATCCCGGGAGGAACCCGCCTATTTAAAAACCCTCTGGCTGCGGGTGGAGTAAGCAAGTATCCTGCGGCATGCCCATGAAGACTGAGACACGACAAGCAATTGTAGCCCTCACCATTCCAACCCCCGATGGCGTCTTTGTTGCCCGATACTCCAAAGACGGGCTCTGTAGGTTGGATTTCCCGGGAAAAACTGCCGACGCCGAGGCTTCCCGAAGGATCCCGCCTGAGGTGCGGCACTGGCATTCCCTGACCGGCCTCGTCCTGAAAACCGCCCTCAAGGGGAGGCCAATAGGGGAATTGCCGCCCTTGGATTTGAAGGCAGGAACGGTCTTCCAACAAAAGGTCTGGAAATGCCTAAAGCGAATTAGGACTGGCCAAACATGGACCTATGGCGAGGTGGCGGAGGCCATTGGGTCAAAAACCGCCTTCCGCGCGGTCGGCGGCGCCTGCGGAGCCAATCCGATCCCCGTGCTAGTGCCGTGCCACCGGGTTCTGGCGGCGAACCAGCGTTTAGGGGGATTCTCCGGGGGGTTGGAGTGGAAGAAGCTGCTTTTGCAGCGCGAAGGAATCTCGATGTAGTGCACAGGTCAAAAGCTCGAATTCTTCCCCATTCGCCTCTGTTTGAGAGTCACCAACAGCATCGCAACTCCACCAATCGCCCCAAAACCGGCCATCGCGGGAAACCAGGTGACCCAGCCGTATTTGTCGAGCAACCAGCCCATGAGTGGCAGAGCCAACGCGGCCCCAAAATACTGGAAGGAGTCGATCACCCCCGCGGCAAACCCAGCCATCTTTCGTCCGCCAATATCCATCGGCGCAGCTGAACCTACAATCGCATGGGTGGAATTGGCCGTCAGGGAGATTAACACTAGGAACAGGCAGCTCAAAAACACACCCTTGGCCCCCGCCAACTCGATCAGAGCCACAGCCATCAGGATCACCAAAGTCTCAAGGAAATAGAGTGTCATCGCCACCGGCGACCGGTGCCCGCGAAAGACCTTATCTGAAATAAGTCCCGCGCTAAAAGAACCCAGGACAGCAACTAACGGCATGAGCTGCATCGTGGTCTTTACAACCGAGGCCTGCCGGTCAAGCTGCAGATGGTCGACAAAATACAGCACCGCCAGATGATCCGAGCCGTGTCGCACGGCACCCGTGCAAGCATAAGCGGCGGCGTAGAACCAGACCAACGGATGCTTCACTATGGTCAGGAACGACTCTTTCAAGGTTACCCGGACAGCTGCGCCTGAAGCCTCAGCTTCCTCGTCATGGGTACCTTTGTAACCGGCCTCTTCCGGCGTCTCTTTCACCACGAGCACCAGGAACACCGCCACAACGGTCGCAATCATCGGTGGCACCCAAAAGAGCCATTTCCAGTGCAGCTTAGGCACGGTCCAAATGGCAATTGTAAAGCCAGCAAGCAAGGCCGGCGCCAGCTTGTTAATCGCGAACTGGCCAAGCTGGATCATGAACCCAAAAATCCCCGCAAAAGTGCCTCGTTCGGACCGCGTGAACCAGGCCGCGTTGATTTTGATCATGCCGGGAGCCCCAAAGGCCTGAAAATAGCCATTGGCCACCCAGATCATGGTAAATGTGGCTAGGCTTCCCGCGGTCGAGGCGAACCCAAAGGCCACGTTGGCCACGATCATGCCTCCTACCCCGATGAGCATCGCCCGTTTCCCACCGATCCGGTCGGTGAACAACCCGTTCACCAACTGCCCCACCCCATAGGCCCAGGACCAACAGGCCAAAATCAAGGTGATCTGCTCGTAGGTAAAGCCGTACTCCGCCCGAATGTCTGGCGTCGCCCAGCGAAAATTGTAACGGCAAAGGTAAAACGAGGCATACATCAGGCCCAGAGTTACCCAATTCAACCCACGTCGGGGTCGAAACCCCGGCGGATGATGGGGCTTTCCATCGGCAACCGCTGGTTGTGACGTCTGCGACATCGTTAAACTCAAGTGTGATCCGTAAACAAACGACCGTTGCGTCCCCGGCGCAAAGCCGGGCAGACGCGGGCGCCAGCTAAACAGAGCCCGATCCCAAGGTCAAAACATTCCACGGGAATCCGCGCGCGACGCGGCTGAAGGTCGCAGACGGTGAGCCGATTGATAACGCTAATGAGCCGTTTGGCGATGGCGGTCTTTGGTGTCCCAAGTTCATTCGCGTGGGTTCGGATCTCTACACTTTTCTGTGGAACGGCCTGGTCCCACTTCATCACTGTCCACTTTACACATCGGGTCTGGCTGGCAAGATGGGGTGGTGGCACAAAACTGTTGTTTATCAAAAGACTCCTGCCGATGAAAAACCTGAACCTGCTTTTGGCTGCCCTGTTAGTTGGTCTTGCTTGCTGCACGGGGCTGGGTGCCGAGTTTTATGTATCTCCCAAAGGTCGCGATACGAACGAAGGGAGCCGGCGTAGGCCGTTTGCAAGTTTTCAGCGAGCCCAGGAGGCGGTGCGCACCTGGCGCCAGGCGCACGCGGACGATGCAGTCACGGTGACCTTCAGGGAGGGAACCTATCCACTAAATAGCACGCTGATCTTCTCGCCGGGGGACTCGGGAGCATCAAAGGACAGACCGGTGCGTTATGAGGCGGAGCGCGGTGAAAAGGTAGTGGTAAGCGGAGGACGCCCGATCACCGGCTGGCAAAAGGACCCGGCGCATCCAGGCCTGTGGAAAGCGCAGGTGCAGGAGGGCTGGCAGTTCAATCAACTTTGGGTCAATGGCCGGCGAGCGGTACGAGCCCGGCACCCGAATTACTGGGAGTTCGAGACGCTACAGGGCGTCACCGAAGAAGGCTCGGAGAACCGCATCCAGCACATCTTCCACACCCGGCCGGAAGCCCTTTCGAAGCTTCGCGGGATGGATGAAGCCGCGTTAGGTAACGTGGAAGTGCTGGTGTTTCACAAATGGGATACCACACGGGAAAAATTGAGCAGCGCCCGGCTGGAGGAAGGACGGTTCGCCACACCGGGATCGAAGATGAAGCCCTGGAACAGGATGGATCGGAATTCGCTGTTTGTGCTGGAGAATTTTTTTGCGGCCCTGGATGCCCCCGGGGAATGGTTTTTGAGGCAGGACGGATGGCTCTATTATTATCCACTGGCCGGCGAGAACCTGCCCCGCGCGGAGGTGATGGCCCCAGCGTTAGAACAGTTCCTTCAATTCGAAGGGAAGGTTTCCGACCCGGAGCAATGGGTGCGGCACATTACCTTTGACGGCATCGCATTTCAGCATGGTGCTTTGCAGATACCGGTAGAAGGATTTGCTCCGGCACAAGCCGCAATGAATGTGGATACGGCTGTGGTGCTTCTGGATGCCGTAAGCCATATTACCTTCACGAACTGCGCTGTGGAGCACGTGGGCGGCACCGCTTTTTGGTTCCGTAAAGCCTGCCGGGACTGTCGCCTGGACCGGACGCGATTGTTCGACCTGGGCATAGGCGGCGTGAGAATCGGCGAAACACAGTTGGTCCCGGAAGCGGTGCGCACAGGCGGGGTCGTGGTGGACAATTGCATTATCCAAAGCGGCGGTCGTATCCGTCCGGAGGCCGTTGGCGTTTGGATCGGTCACAGCGCGGATAATGCGATTACGCACTGCGACATTGGGGACTTCTTTTACACGGCGGTGTCCGTGGGATGGCGTTGGGGCTATGAGGCAAGCGGTGCCAAACGAAACCGGATTGAGTTCAATCACCTGCACCACTTGGGCTACCGCATTCTAAGCGACATGGGCGGCGTTTACACCCTCGGCCCCTCGGAGGGAACGACGGTGCGCCACAATGTGATTCATGATGTGTACTCGACCCGATATGGCGGCTGGGGTCTCTATCCCGACGAAGGCAGTACGGGGATCCTCTTCGAAAACAACCTGGTGTATGACGTTAGGGACGGTTGTGTGCATCAACACTACGGAAAGGAGAACATTTTCCGGAACAACATTTTCGCTTTCAGCGAAGAGGGACAGGTGGCCGTAACGCGAGCAGAAAAGCATCTGTCGTTCACTTTTGAGCGAAATCTGGTGTATTGGGACAATGGTTACCTGCTGGGCTATGGAGGCTGGAAGGCTGGAGCAAAGGTAGAGTTGCGAAACAACCTGTTTTGGCGGGCCGGAGGCGAACCGTTTGATTTCGCCGGCATGACCTGGGATGAGTGGCGCGCCAAGGGTAACGATGCAGGATCGCTCATCGCCGACCCTCTCTTTGAGAACCCGGCGAAGCGTGACTTCCGCCTCAAGCCCGGATCCCCGGCAGAAAAGATTGGCTTCAGACCATTCGACCCGAACCAAGCGGGCGTTTATGGCGAAGCCAGATGGCGCAAGCTCGCAACCTCCGTATCCTACCCAAAACCGTACGTTGTCCCCGCGCCACCGCCACTGAAACTCTCGGATAGCTTTGAGAGTGGAAGGCGAGGCCTGGCACTGGAACAAGCAACGGTGAATGATGAAGGTAAGCCCAACCTGGTGGCGGTAACCGATCAGGTCGCAGCCACCGGGCAAAGAAGTCTCAAGGTCCTGAAAACGGGCGATATAAAGGCGAGCTTCAATCCGCATTTCTATTGGGACCCGCAGTACTCGCAAGGCGCTGCCCGGTTGCGGTTTGCGATTCGCATCGAGAGCGGCGTTGACGTGCGCATTGAATGGCGCAGCGCAGGTCACCCGTACCGCACCGGACCGAACCTCCAGTTTCGCCAGGGAATCCTATCCACATCTGGAAAGCAATTGGCCGAAATGCCCGTGGGCGAGTGGGTGCGGGTGGAAATGGAGGCCAGGCTGGGTCAAGGCAGCGGCACGTGGGACGCGACAATTGTTTTGCCGGGTGGGGTCAGCAAAGAGATCAAGGGGCTACCGGTGGAATCGGGCTGGAAAGAGGCCCGCTGGATCGGGTTCAGTTCCAACGGCAAACCCGGGAGTGCCTATTATCTCGACGAGCTGTTCTTGGAACGACACGAGTGATCTGCGTGCCCGTGCACCGACGGGTAGTTCCATCTTTACAAGCATTTGGGGGTTTGCCACGCTGCTTCCCATGTTGAAGAGAATTCTGCCGCTTTTGCTTTTACCCCTGCTGCTGGGAGGGTGCGCTGCGACATTGACGAACCTCACTCCGCAGGCACAGAGCCGAAATCCCGAAAACCTATACCCGGTGGAAGTCGCGCTGAACACGCGTCAGCAGACTTTGCGTTGGGACAGCATCAAACCGCAAATCATGGTGGGTAACCAAGTCATCCCGATGCGTTCGACTGCGCTTATGACCAATCGTTGGGAAGGCCTGATCCCGGTGCCTCCGGGAACCAATATTATTCACTATCGCTACAAATTTGATTTCCAGCACAACGCTATGGGCGGCCCGCGATCGGATAGCGCGATGTCGGAAGTCTATACACTCCGCATTGTGGAGTAATCAGCGAGCGCTCTCTCGTGGCGGTTCGGGGTGGCCCGAACCGCCTTTTTTACGTACCGAAGAAACGAAGGAAATTGGCTTCAACTTCGCCAGCGAGCCGGTCGAGAGGCTTGCCCAGCCAGTCAGCCAGAAACGTGTAAACCGCAAGCAGGTTGCCGGGGTGATTTAACCGATCTCCAGTCGCCGCTTCCCGCAGTCCAAAACGGTCCAGCGCCTCGGGCAGGAGTTGGTCTGGCGCGTCGGTTTCCACCAGCAATCGATCCGGTGGAATCTGGCGGAAGATCTCCCGTTGGGCCAGTTTCCGCTCCCAGGCGTAATAGCCGGGGAAGGAAAAATAGGCTCCTAAAGCCGAAAGCGGTCGAACCATTTCGCGCGGTCCGCCGTAGGAATGAAGCAGAAAGCCCCGTGCCGGCCGGGGCATGTCCCGCAGCAAATCGTACAGCCGGCCCCAGGCTTTCAAGCAGTGGATGCTCACGGGCAGGTTTCGCTCCGCCGCCAGCCGGAATTGCCAAACAAAAACCTCCTCCTGCTGTGGCAAATCGAAGTCTTTGATCCAACGGTCCAGTCCAATCTCTCCAATGACCGCCGTCCCATGATGCAGGCACTCGAGAAGGGTTTCGTGCCAACGGGGCGAGCGCTCCTTAATGTACCAAGGATGATAGCCGAAGGAGGGCAACACCCGGGGGCACTGACGGGCTAATTCGCGCACGGCGGGCCAATCTTCCTCACTGGAGCCGTTGACCACCATGCGGACGATCATTGGCTCCCGCGCGAGTGACTCGAGAATGACCGGCAGAAATGGCTTCAGCCGGTCATCCTGGAGATGGTTGTGGGCGTCGTATAGCCGCATGGGCATAGCCCAATGCTCCTATTCCAGCACTCTCAATGCTGGAAACGGAATGTGAGGTTCCGCTTGATACCAATAGGCCACGGAGGCGATGTCATCCTCAAGTTGGAGATAACGACCACCAGATTGCCAACCAAGGGCCTGGATCGTGACCCGCAGGTCCTTGTCGAAGCGGATGGGATCTACAATGTGCCATCGGTACAGTCCGAACTGTTGCCCGACTTCGTAAATCTTGTCCGGTGGCAGCACCTGAGACAGCCCGCTGTAAGGGGTCGAAAAGGTCTGATACTTCTTCGTCTCGCGATTCTCGAAATTGTAGGAGCCACAAAAGTAATCCTCGGTTCCGGTGCCGCAAATAGTCGGCCAATCCCTGTCGCCGTCCATGAAGAACTTGATTTCGCCTTCGCCCCACCAGCCGGGGCTATGCACCTGCCAGGCCATGTAGGTCCCGACATAATGACCGCGCCCCTGGATGCCGTCCACGATCGTGTAAAGCCCCTTTTCCTTGATCGGCTTTTCCTGACGGAATTGGGCGTGGAAATAAGCTGCGTCTTTCGCGATCGGGGTCAGCGCATAATTCACCTGATAATACAGCACCATGCTCTTGGAGTCGGTGTTTTCCATGGTAATTCTGGCGGATTTTCGGAACGGCATCTGCCAATAGCAGTTGAAGGCACTGCCAGGATTCACGCAGACCGCCAGCGAGTTGATTTGGCCGTATTTGCCCCAACCGCTCGCGAAGAAATCTCCGACTGGGCATTCCACCGAAGGTTCGGTTTCACCATCCCAATAAAACCGGATGATGGACTTGCGCCAATTGCCGGTGGGCGTCATCCAGATCTGCTGGATACAGCCGGGACCTTTGATATCTGCCAGCACGAACGTGGTGCTGGCCTCGATGCGAACGGAGGGCGAAACCTTCCAGGTTACGCCCAACTCGCGCGAAGCGTTCTTGCCCGTGCCTTCGGTCGCCATGCCGCCTTTCCCTTTTTCCCCGGTAAAATTCTCCGGACTGATTGAGCGGGATTTGGCTTTGGACAACCGGTAAAGGTTGCCCATGTTTAGGTCTACGCCGTTGAATTCGGCGGCCGGCGCGATCTGCAGCGCCGCGACCGTGAGGGGGAGAAGCAGCAAGAGAGCTCTTTTCATAAGCGAGTCGTGTTGGTTTTTCGGTTGATTATGACTGACGCGTTTCCATCCCCGTGCACATCAATCACCACGAGGGCTGGGAACATGGGCAATCCTAGGGATGTCCCACCCTGCTTCGCAAGCTTTGAGGAGCGCCTCGGGGTTGCAGCCCTCTGCGGCAGACCCAACCCTCAATTGTTCAAGCACTCTGGGGCTATTTGCCGGACCCGGAAGAATCAGAGGGCGCTTTGGACTCCTGCTCCTTCTCGTTGAGGTTGCGCAGAACGCGGGACTTGACGTCGGTATACATCTCGTTCGTGACCGCATTTAAGTGCGCGCGGGCCTCGTCGAAGCGGCCCACACCGAGCTTGATGCGAGCAAAGTGGACGTGGACTCCCTCGCGCTCGATATCGTCGTTGGCGATTCTGAATGCGTTCGTCCAGGACCGGAGCGCCTCCTCGGTGCGCGGCGGTTTGATCCCGTAGTAAGTCTGGGCCACGTCGGATGCCAGCGGGAAATTCGTCGGATCCAGTTTCATAGCCTTGGAATACAATTCCAGGGCTTTGTCAAACACCTGCTGCTCAAGGATGCCGAAGTGCTCCTCCACGTCCCGGCGAAAAAGAAAGACCGTGGTTCCGAAATTGTGGTAATAGACAGGTTCATTCGGGTTTAACTCGATCGCTTTGGCGTAGAAATCGAAGGCCTTCTTGACCGGCCCCGTGTGCCCGTAGATGTTGGCGAGGTTGTTGTAGATGGCGGGGTTCTTGGTATCCAAAACGAGCGCGTTTTCGAGTTCGGCACGAGCACCATCCTCATCGCCGGTATCGCCTAAAAAACTAGCGTAGGCTACGCGAGCTTCAGTATGGCTAGGGTGTTTTTGGATAAAGGCCTTGTAGGCCTCACTTACCGGCACGAAGCGTGCCCGGATGCGGCGGTTCAATTCGGCGCCAGGCACGCCCCCTCCCTTGGCAGCGAAGGCCTGGTTTTCTCTGATCCATCGATCCACCTCCGCCTGGGCTTCATCATCCAACTCCAGGAGTTTCTTATACTCGGCAGCGACCGTGTCCCCTACTTCCATAGCGATCTGGTTCGTAACCGCTACTCCGGAGCCGGTATCGGCCCCAAAGCCCGTCATCTCCGAGCACAAGCAACCCACAATAATCAATGCGCCAATTCTCATCACGGGAGACAACCTATCATGCTTTGGCGTAACTGCCATGCGGGATTTACGAACCAACCCGGGTCTCAAACAACCCGGCAGATGTCGGCCTGTGCGAGGTCTTCAGGAGTAACCCGCCAGACCCGTAACGCGCACCAGGTAAAGCCGCCGAGGCAACCGACGTGGATGATCACGCTGGCCGTATGCGCGGTCCAATCCGTCCCTGGCCAAGGAAACCTCCCACACACAACTCAGGGTGAAGTAAGTATTGCAGGAAGGCCCAGGCCGTTGTGTCAGCGAGGTCGGCACTCACATATTTTTCGCCTCATTCAACGTCCGCAAGCAAGCCCGTTTCCGTCCCGGTTGAGATTGCTTGAACCCACTGAGCGTGGCGCCCGATGGAACAACTTGAGGCGCCGACTCGGCCCCGGCAGGTTTCGAATATTACTCGTGCCGCAATGCTTCGATTGGGTCGAGGTCAGCCGCTGCTTTGGCGGGATACAGGCCGAAGATAATACCAATGGCACCGGAAATGGAGAACGCCAGCAATACCGACCATGGGGTGACGATAGTGCGCATGGTCGTCATTTCGGAGACGACGAAGGGCACAATCACCCCCACCATAACCCCGATCAGCCCACCGCCGATTGATAGAACCACCGTCTCCACCAGGAACTGGCGCGTGATGTCCGCCCGACGCGCACCCAGGGCCCGACGGATGCCAATCTCGCGGGTCCGCTCGGTGACCGTAGCCAGCATAATATTCATAATCCCGATGCCACCGACCAACAGGGAAATAGCGGCAATTGAGCCCAGAACAATGTTAAATATGCGCTTGGTTTGCTCCGCCTGGCGCAGCAATTGAAGCGGCACGACGACTTCGTAATCGTTGTCCTCGTGAAAACGATCCAACAAGGTTTTAATCTGGGGGTCCGCTGTTTCAACGGCAGCGACGTCGCGCATCTGCACGGTGACCTGGTGAAGCTGCACTTCCTCGGCTTCAAAGCTGCCAGCAGTGCGGCGGATAAGAATGTCGCCGAACCGGGTCCGTGAGGTGCTGAGCGGGATGTAAACGTTGTTGTCGAGCGGCTGGCCTTCCATCTTGCCGGATTGGGTTCGTTGCTCTGCCTGGCTCCGCTCCTGCACGATACCGATGACGCGATAGTAAAACGCGTCTATTTTAACGGAGTGGTCGAGAGGATCCTGGTAGGGGAAGAGGCGACGAGCCAGGCCGGTGGTAATGACACAGACATTCTCCTGGCGCGCTTCGTCCAGGTGAGCCAGGAACCGGCCGCGAACAACCGCTGCACCAGTCACGTCAGAATAATAGGGATACGTCCCGATAACCTGGCAGGGCACTTCATTGCGCTCAAACCTCACGTTCTCCCGAATAATGCGCATGGGCAGGACCCGAACGACACCGGGAATGGTAGATTGCAGCCGGGCCCCGTCGGCATAGGTCAAACCGTATTTCAACTGCATGCCACGCGACCCACTGCTCTGCTGCCGCGCCTGCTCGGGTGGTTTGACGCTGCGGATCAGAATATTGTTACTTCCCAATTTCTTAATCGCTTCCTGAGCCTCGTAGGAGGCGCCTTCGCCGATGGCAAGCATGGCGATGACGGAACAAACTCCGAAAATGATGCCCAGCATGGTCAAGGAAGACCTCAACTTGTGTAGCATCAGGCTTTTGAGGCCCAGCTTGACCGTAACGATGAACTGGTAAGGAATCATACGATATTCCTACGGTTGGCACCCTGACCAACCCGTTCGCGTTGGGTCACATCCTGGTCCACGATCCCGTCCTTCATCCGCACCACCCGGTGAGCTCGCGCAGCTACTTTGTCGTCGTGCGTTACCAGCACCACGGTCTTGCCGGACTCATTCAGGCGGCTAATCAAATCCAGGACTTCTGCCCCGGTGCGCGAATCGAGGTTGCCGGTAGGCTCGTCGGCCAGGATCATCAGCGGATTGTTGACCAAGGAACGAGCCACCGCCACGCGCTGCTGCTGACCGCCGGAAAGCTGCATGGGACGGTGATCCAAACGGTCACCAAGACCAACGAGGTTCGCAAGTTCCACACAACGGTCATGAGCCTCTTTCAAATCGACGCCCCGATAAAACAGAGGCACCTGGATGTTCTCGATGACGGTCAGCTGCGCGATCAGGTTGTAAGATTGAAAAATAAAACCGATGCGCTCGCCACGCACCCGGGAGAGTGCATCGTCGCTCATTCGCGAGACATCCTCGCCACCAAGGAAATATTGTCCCGCGGTGGGACGATCGAGACAGCCCAGGATATTGAGCATGGTCGACTTACCGGAACCCGAAGGTCCCATAATCGCTATGAACGAGCCCTCTTCGATTTCCAGGTCCACACCAGCGAGGGCATGAACGATGTTCTCCTCTCCCAGGACATAGGTCTTCTCCAGGCCTTCCAGGTGAATAATGGCCCTGTGATTGCCGGTGGAAGCCGAGTCGTCCATGGGTTTTTCAGAACGAGGATTCATTGACCCGCCACAGGAGCGCCGTTGCTGGTGCTGCCCGGTCGGCCCGATCCGGCACCGGCACCGGGACCTGTTTGTCCGTCACGGCGTGGGCCACGTCCTTCCCCGCCACGGCCGCCGCCGAGAGAGGCGCGCATCGCCGCAAGCTCGGTTTCATCGAGTTGCCCGTCACCGTTAGTGTCAAAGCGTTTGAGCATCTCCTCCCGGTTAAACCGGCCTCCTCCTGCCGGGCCGTTGGTCCCTCGCATGCCAGGCCCGCCCATAGCTCCAAACCGCTCAGCCATCGCCACCCGCATCGCTTCGCGTTCGGCCTCGTTCAGCTGGCCGTCCCCGTCCTTGTCGTATTGTTTTCGCAACTCCTCGAGATTAGGCAACTCACGGCGGTCGCCGCCTGCACGCGCGACCGGCGCGCCTAGGGCCGAATCGTTCCCCACACCAGGCATGCCGCCCGCCGTTGGTGCTACCGGAGGCAAGTTTGTGGACGGGATGGGCGGTTTCTCGTCGGCGGCCAGCACTGAGCCTCCCAGGTCTTTTTCCTGGGTATCAAACGGAGGCGAAAGCAGAACCCGATCGCCCGGACTGAGACCCTTGGTGATTTCAATGAACTTGGTGTTGAACATGCCGACTTCGACTGGTTGCGGCGAAGCTTCCCGCCCGTTCTGAAGGTATACCACCTGGTTGCCGCGCAGTGTGGTCACCGCCTGGATTGGCACGGACAAGGTGTCGGCGATATGGGCGATAATGACTTCCGCTTTGGCGGACACACCCGGCTTCACGTTGGGTACCGTATCGCTGAGCAGCACATCCGTATTATAAACCTTGAGATTAGGGTTGCCCCATCGGCTCTGGGTATCCGGCAGCGGCGCTACCCGTTCCACGACACCGCGGAAACGCTGTTCGGGCATGGAATCCAGGATCACAAAAGCCGGCAACCCAGGGCGAATCATGGTGACGTGAGATTCGTGGACCTTAATCGTCACCTTCATGCGGGACAGGTCAGGCAATTTGAGGAGTTCCTGGCGATTGCGCACCACGGCACCGCCTTCGATGAGGGATTCGCTGCTGAAGCGATTATCGCCGACTTGATACACCACCAAGCCCTCCTGCGGCGCGTAGATCTTCGAGGCCTCCAGATTCTTGCGATCGCGCTCCAGCTTTTCCTGGTTCAGTTGCAGTGTGCGTTCTTGGGTCAACAGGTCAGCCTCATATTGCATCATTTTGCGCTTATTCTGATTGATTACCCGGTCCAACTCCTGTTCAGCCTGCATCACGTCCGATTCCAACTTTTCCAACTCCTTTCTGATGTCGAACTGCTGGAGCATCCACAGCGTGTTCGTGGCCACGATGAGCGAGTTGTGCGAGTTGAGCACCGAGAGTCGGTCCGAATCGGCGCGCGACTTGGTTTCATAACCACGGGCTGCCAGGTTAGTCGAATTAACGAAATTCTCTTCGTTTACCTTCAACTGGGCTTCGGTTTGAACCACCCTGTTGCTGGCCTCCATCAGGTCCACCTGCATTTGGCCCTGCCGGTATTTATCAAGATCGATTTTTGCAAACTTGAGTTTCAGGTCGGCGGCCAGAAAATCGCTATTCGTGGAGCTGCGTTGAATCTCCAGAGTGGCTTTCGATTGCTCGACCGAAAACTTGGCCTTCTCGAAGTTGATCTGCTGCTGATTGACCTGATCTTGGGCACTGGCCGAGTCCAGTTCCACCAGCAAGTCGCCTTTCTTAACGTAACTCCCCTCGGGAACGATCCACACGATCCGAGCGGTGCCTTCGACTTCACTGCGCACCACTACCTCGCTCACGGCGGTTAAAGTACCGCCCTCAACGACAGACACGGTGAAGTCACCGCGTTTCACCTCGTGCCAGGCGGTCTCCTGGAGGTTGGATTTTGTGGGGCGCAGTAATAATACCAGCAAGGCCACCAGGATAATGGCCGCCAGGATCAACAACAGGGGACGTTTTCGCACCGGTTCGGGTAATACTCGAGTTACAGATGGAAGATTCATGATGCAGGCTCCAGGAAAGACTCCGGCGGGATGACCTGGTCTTCAGGCATCCGGATGGGAGGCGGGTTGCGTTGGGCCGGAGGCAGATTTGCCAGAGGATTCAACAGCCAAAACTTTTCCGGCTGAATGTCAATGACACCCAGGTTTACAAAAAGTCCTAAGCGGGCAGACAGATAGGCGGTATAAAGGACGGACAGACTGTTCTGCGCATCAATCAGACTATCCTGGGCCTCACGCAGGTCGCGAATCGTGGCCCGGCCAGCCTCGAGTAACATCACGTTATTCTCCACCCGCCGCTCCGCTACTTTGAGCGACTCCACCCCATTGAGGTAGTTGAGCCGGGTCTGCTCAATGGTCCGCAAGCCACGGTCAATCCGGTCCTTGTAATTATCCAAAGTTAAACCCAGGGACCGAACCTGGGCCTCAAAAGAAACCAGCGCCGCCCGATAGGTGTTGCGCTCTCGGAGGCGATCGATCGGCAGGTTCAACCGCAACCCGGTGGTGTAGCGTACCTTGTCGAGATCGAAGTTCAGGTAATCGTCAGGTTCCTCGGAAGCTAGCGTGGCGGTCGCAAAGAAGTTCAGATCTGCCCGCAATTGATCGGCGGCTATCCGGACTTTTCGCTTGGTATCCTCGAAACGGTCTATGGCGTTGAGCACTTCCATCTGTTCCCGGAGGCAAATCTTGAATGCCACCTTGTCATCAATATCAACCGGGGTGACCCCCATCTCAAGCAACTCGTTCAAATCATTGTCCTTCAAAAAGATCGTCTCGGACACAGGCAGTCCCAGACGTAATTTGAACGAATTCATTGAGTTCAGGTAGGATGCCAGCGAATTAATATAGCTCGTGCGGGCCGACAATTCAGCGGTTCGGGCGTCGTCCACGTTGCTCTTGCGCTCGCGGTCGACCGACCGCGCCTCCAGATACCGCGTGGTCTCGACGCGGTTGGTAAAGTTACGATAATTGTTCCGAACGATATCCTTTTGTGTCAGCAAGCCGAAGTAGGCATTCACTATTTCAACCGCAAATTCCTCCTGAAAGGCGCTAAAATCTCGAACGGAATAAACCACGTTCCGCTCGCTCTGGGTCAGGCTCTCGACGGCTGGATCGTTAATTCCGAAACCTTGCAGCAAAGGCTGGGTCAAATCGACTGATAGCGTGTTTAGGGCGGAATTCCGCGCGGCCTGATCAGGCTTTCCAGTGAAATACCGAACCAGGTCATTGCCGAGCGAGACACTCAGCTTGCCACCGGTCTTAAGCAATTGGCTCACCCCGATCTGGCTGCGGACCGACCCGACCTCAGAACCGCTTGGGCTCCCGGCGACTTGCGCTGTGGAATTCGCAAAGAACTGCGGGGTAAACTGGTAACGAGCCCCCGTGAGGCTGAGCGCACTCAGGTAAAGCTGTTCCTTTTGGCTCTGGTACTCCCGGCTGTTCGCCACCGCCAACTCCAGCGCCTCCTGGAGGTTGATATACAGACTATTGGTGCGCCCGCGATCTTCAATGATGTCCGCTGCCCAAAGATCCTCGGGCTTAACGCCGGAATACTGAGTATCAATCGAGAAATCATTCGTCGTTCCAAACAATTGGTTCTCTACCTGTTGGACAATCCGGTAGACCTCTTTGTCGGCCGAACGCCGGTAATGAGCGGCGCTGCAACCAACCAGCAAGAGAGTCAAAGCCACCAACGAGGCATAGCTCACCGCTCGAGCAAATGACTTCAATTCGCCCAATTCCAAAAAATGTTTACGCACTGGCTTGTTTAAGACGAGTTTCCGTCCCGTAAGATTCAATCATATTCCATTAGGTGATCCAGACAAGCAAATCCGGACGAGAT
This sequence comes from Verrucomicrobia subdivision 3 bacterium UBA6082, assembly GCA_002428665.1. Taxonomy (GTDB): domain Bacteria; phylum Verrucomicrobiota; class Verrucomicrobiia; order Limisphaerales; family UBA8199; genus UBA6082. The sequence continues at coordinate 173,726 of DIXK01000064.1, read as the reverse complement.
AGGCGGCGACCACAGCCTCTGCTTCACATTCGTTTGGCCGCCAACGCCAGCCTGCGCCGAAGAATCTCGCGGTTGGAGGCGTCGAAATAGTCCGCCGGATTGTAATCATCAGTCAAAACCAAGCCGGCATCCCCCGGCACCTCGACAGTGCCCGAAAACGCCGTGATTACCTCCTGCCTTGCCGCGGGATGCACACCTGCCAACTCGGGCGTCGGAATACTCCCGGAAAACGGCTCCTGCAGGGCCACAAAAAAGAACGCCCCCTCACCGGTAGTATGCACCCGCACCTCGGGAAAAACGGCTTTCAGGGTTTTGAACAGCGAGGACAGCAGAAAGTCGCGGCCCGGCTGAAGTTCCCCAAAACTGTGCACAATCAGGCTACCTCCGGGTCGCAGCGCCTTGCGCACAGAGACAAATGTCTCGCGCGTCATCAGGTGGGAAGGGAAGGAATCCCCCAAAAAGGCGTCCAGAATCACCACGTCGTACTGCCGACTCGTCCGATTCAGAAAATGCCTCCCGTCTCCCAGGACCAGGTTAACCTTTGCGGCGTCGAAATCAAAAAATCGCACCGCCACCTCCACGATCCTGGGGTTGATTTCCACTGTGTCCACCCGCATGCCCCGGTTGACGAAGTCCATGGGGACGATCCCCACGCCCATTCCGACGACCAATGCATCCTGCATTGCGGGGTTATAGGCCGCCGGCAGCCCAGCCAGCATGTAACTGAAACTCAGTGGGCTTTGACGCAACACGGTGTCGTAAGCGTTTTGGATGAGATTATCGTTCAGTACGTACCGAATGGAAGAATCACGCCGATCCAGGATCTGAATGTCGCCGAAGTGCGAATTGACTCGAAACCGCTCCACTACAAGCCGGTATTCACGATGGAACGACCCTTTTAACGGCAATCCGGAACCCATGGCGCACAGAACCAACAATGCCACCGGTCCCACCACGCGGCGCCGGAAAAACACGAAATACGCCACACAAAGCAGCATTAACACCAGCGCCGTCAGATACATAGTAAGCGAATTGGGGAGAAAAGGAATCAGCACGTAACCGATCAGCATCGTGCCGCCAAAACTGCCCAAGGTGCTAATCGCGGTCAATCGCCCGACATTGCCTCCGACTCCGGCGATGGAAGAGGTAATCACGCGAACGAGAAAAGGCCCGGTCATTGCCAGGAGTCCCAACGGAACGAAGAAAAGAAAGGCCGAAGCGAGCAAAGATCCAACAGCCAAGTTGAAATTCAGGCATCCATACGCCACCGGTTCAGCCACCATTACGGTGAACGAAAGATAGACCGCCGCCGCGAAAATTGCCCCGAACAGCCGATGCAACTGCTGGGAACGATCTGCCAACCGTCCGCCAAGGTAATACCCACACGCCAACGCCACCAAAGTCACGGCGATTTGTGCGGTCCATACAAAATGCGATGTCCCGATATAGGGGGACAGCATTTTTGCGCCCAGGATCTCCACGATCATGATCGCTGCGCCCGTCATGGCAGCAGTGAAATATAGGAACCGCCGCAACCCCGTTGACATCTGGGGCTCGGGACTGCTGATGGTCGTTTGTTTGGACATAAAGTGACTTGAGCGGCTGACACCGTGTTGTGCGTCACTGGTGTTTCAGCAACGGCTTCAGCACCTTCGCGAGCACCTCGGCCTGCCGCACGAATCCAAGGTCTGTGGGGTGCGATCCATCGACGGTCGCCTCGCCGTCGTCACCTAGCAAGCGATCCCCTTTCACATAGTAAAGCTGCTTCACGCCCGAAGATTTGAGCCGTTGCCAGGCGGCTTTCAACTCACGCCGCGCCCCCTCGTTCCTTTCGTGTCGGCCTTGTTGCATGAAAGCGTCGGCGTACGTGCGATCCTCTACCAGCACAATCGGCGTCCGAGCATACCGCGCTCGCAGCGTCTTCACAAACGGCTCAATCCGTTTGGCGACTTCCGCCTCGGTCATGTTGGGCAGGCAATCCAGAACGAACACAGCTGCGTCCAACTCCGCGATAAAACCGCCCATCTCAGGCTCCATCTTGCCGTTACCGGAAAAACCCAAGTTTATGACTGGCCAATCAAAACGTCGTCCCAGAATAGCCACGTGGGCCATACCCGGACGTGACGCACAACCACCCTGGAGAATGGACGTGCCATAAAAAACGACCGGCTTGCGCTCTTCCCTTCCCACTCCGTCCGATCGCAACACCGCGCCCGCTGGAACCCCTATCTCCAGCGAGCTCAAGCCATTGTAAAGCGGAAGATACAAAAGATACTCCCGGTGCCCCGCAGGCAGTCCTTTAACCAGCGCAACCGAATTTGTCTGCGCCTTAGGCTGCCCCACAGCCAGCCAACGCCATTTACCGCCCGCTTTCTCACGCACATATAAATCGACGCCACTGACACCGGTAGCCGCCATGTGCGGCATCGCCAGATTTGCCGAGGTCAACGCCCACCGCGCATGGATCTCCCGCGCATCAGTCTCAAACCGAATCAACATCCCCGCTGAGTCCCGGCTCAGGTTCCACACCGGAGCCCGGACTACCCCGTGCGCTTTTGCCGGCAGGCGATCGTAGTAGCTGGCGGTCTCGCTCCACCCCTTGCCTTCAAGCCTTAAGGTACGGGCGTCAACCCACCTAATCTCTGGATTACTCGATTCCGCAGAAAAAGCCGAAGCTGCGACCAATATTGTGAGCATACTGGTCGTGCACCATCGTGAAAGGGATGCCACATTCATTCCGACCAGCTTATAACACTGTCCAGAAACTTCCAATCCTCTTCGCGGAATAGCGATCGCCTAACCGCCGTGGTGGCAACACCAACTTACAACCCCATCCCACGTGTGAAACTCAAGCCATCATTGTTTCCGCAGCCTAAAGAAGCCCTGAGGCCCGTTGAGAGGGACGGTTACCTCCATCCGGTTACTATAGCTTATGGGCACAAGGTTTGGAGTGCTCCATTCGCCCGCGACCAGGTCACTGCTGCTTTGCAGTTCAAACCCTTCGATGGCGGGCCACGAAAGCACTAGACTTTTTCCCGCAACTGCCAGGGACACTGTTGTGCTCGACACTCGGCTCTCGCAGGCATTGATGAAAACCGCAATTCCCTGACTGGTGAACACCGTCCCCGCCAAGTCCACTTTCCCGTCACCGGTAAAGTCATCCACCACTAATCGTTCCACACTACCGGGGGCAGTGAAGATCATGGGCGAGTCGAAACTCCCGTCACCCCGACCTGTCATCAAGGCCACCTGCGAGTTGCCCAAGTCGCTCACCACCAAGTCTACAATGCCATCTCCATTGAAGTCACCTGATGCAATATGTTGAGGTCGTTGCGTCACGGTGTAGTGAGTTGGATCCAGGAATGTCCCGTCGCCCATTCCCAGCCGCACCGAAACGGAGCCCTCCGGCGCCCCGGCGCCACACGAGTAGCAACCAAGATTTGCTACCGCTACATCGGCGCGACCATCCCCATTGAAATCACCCGACGTAATCGCATACACATTCGTCCCCATGGTAAAAGGCACCGGCGCCTGATAAGTCCCGTCTCCATTGTTCCGAAAAATCAAGAAACGATTGGTGGCCTGGTTGGCCAACACCGTATCCAGGCGCCCATCACCATCAAAATCCGCAACCGCAATTGGGTCAGCTAAGCCCCCACCGGAAACCGAAACCGGGGCCTGAAACGTTCCGTTCCCATCATTGCGAAATACCGTGAGACCTATTCCACTCATCGTGCCCGCCGCCAGCAACAGATCGGGATGTCCATTGGCATCCACGTCTGCCGCTATCACATCCCGAGAAAACGTCAGGAAGAAGCCCCCGCCGGTCAGTACGTTCACTGGGCTGTGAAAAGTCCCGTCCCCTTTCCCGAACGCAACGAACATGGCTGATGATGCGACCGCCGCCACATCTGTGTGTCCGTCCCCATTGAAATCGGCTGCCGTTACGCTCTGCGCGTTGCCAGCAAGCGTTATAGGGTTGTTCATCGAAAAATGGCCTCCCCCGTCATTAATCAAAATGCCAATTGCGGGAGACGCACTATTCATCACCGCCAGATCCGGCCGGGTGTCCCCGTTAAAATCTGCCACCGCCACCGCTTTTGGTCCACCCCCGGAAGGCGTGACCATTGGGCCGGACCAAAAACGCCCGTCTCCCAGTCCCCGCAACAACCAGATGGAATTTCCGTACGGCGTAGTCACCGTACCGGCAGCCAGATCTGGAATCCCATCCAGATCAAAATCCACGACCGCCAGCGACACTGGGTTCGTGACTTCGTGCTGAATCACGTCGGTGAAGGAGCCTTCACCTGCGCCCATCAGAATGGAAACGCTATTCCCATGCTGGTTGGCCACGGCAATATCCGCCCGCCCGTCCCGATCAAAATCGGCCACCACCGCCGTATACGGCGCCGCCCCAGTGGCGATATTTGTGGAAATGGAAAATCCTCCCTGCCCATTTCCCAGCAGCACAGTAATGTTATTCGCCCCATTATTGACCGACACCAAGTCCGGCTTGGCGTCTCCATTAAAATCTCCCACCACCACCCCAAACGGGCGGGTTGGAACCGGCAGGCTCGCCGGGGATTGAAATGTCCCATCGCCGTTGCCCAGGAAAACACGCAACGCGTTCGCCCCCGAATTCGCCGTGACCAAATCCTGCAACCCGTCACCGGTTACATCTGCCACCGTCACCGAGATGCCCGTCGGACTCGATGAATCAATATTCGAGCCGACCGAAAACGTGCCATCGCCGTTGCCCAATAGAATCCGCAAAGCCTCAGCCTTATGGGCAAGGTCAGCTTTTCCGTCCCGATTAAAATCCCCAACTGCCAGTTTGCCCAACAAACCGGACGTGGCCGAAGCCGTATGAATGGGACTTGAAAAAGTCCCGTCGAGCCTCCCCGTCAGGACGGAGTAGTTACCGCTGCTCACCACCGCTAGATCCGAGACATTGTCTCCATTAAAATCCCCCACGACCACATCACTCACCGTCGGTCCCACCTCGTAATTGGTTACGGGCTGGTAGAGCCCGGGCGCACGGGCCAGAAAGACCGATACCCGGTTCGTCGCATAATCCGCGATCGCCAGGTCCGGCAATCCGTCGCGGTTAAAATCCCCTGTCCCAACTCCCCGGAAAAAACCAACAGAACCGCCAGAAATTAGCCCCGCAGCTGAGACGAACCGGGGAGAGTCGCATCCCTCAGCTCGGGCGCCGGACACCCCGCTGGCCACCAGGGACAGCAACAAAACTGCATACGGCTTCCACAAGCCGTCGATTAATTTCCTTAAGCACCACAATCTCATTCATTTATCTATGATCAAATCCTGAGGTGGTCAAGAGACCAATCAGAGATTTCAAAATCCCTCACACTAACATCCCCATCCATTAATGCGTTGCATTGATCCTTAAACTCGCGAGTAACAGACCAAGCCTTTTCGCAATCTGGGAGAGTCTCCTCCACTCGTAAGGAATCGCTATGCCTCGGAAGTGTTCCCGTCCATCAAGCCACGGGATCGCGCCCAAAGAGAATCCAGCGACCGAACTGACCGATGCCGCAGCGAGAAAACAACTACCATCACGGCGAACCGGGCTGCGGCGAGCCGGGGATAAACTCCTCCCGGCTCAGGAAACCGTCGTGATTAATGTCCCGCAGCTCGAACCACTTTCTGGCGTCGGCGGGAGCGCGCCCGGTGCTGAACTCCGCGAAGTCCAGCCGGCCGTCCTTGTTGGCGTCTTTTTCCGTGAATTGCGCCGCGCGATTTCCTTTCTTCTTTGCGGCAGGTGGCCCGCCTTCGGATACGGACGCGGGGATGGCGGGCAGCGGGAGATAATCAAAGTCAGTGATCATCTTTTCCGCCAGCGCAATCCGCAGGGCACGCTCCACCTCCAGCAGCGCCGGTTGCCCACTCAGATTGCGCAACTCCGAAGGATCCTGCTCCAGGTCGTAAAGTTCATACACCGGCCGTGGCGCGGTGTAATAGGTCGCGCGCAGGGCGGAATCAAGTGTGCCGGCGACATGGGCCGCACTCATTTGCTGCCAGGCTGCTCCGCCGGCGGAATCCACTGGGGCGTAGGGAATCCAGGGCGTGCAGTTGTAAATGAACTTGTATCGCTCGCTGCGGACCGCTCGAGACAGATCATAGCCACTGTTTTTCATGTCCACAGACACCGGTGCACTTCCATGAGGGCCTCTCTCAGTAAATAGATGCTTGCGTGCGGTGAATGGCTCCCCTTTGAGCAACGGCAGGAAACTGACGCCCGTCATTCGCGCAGGGACAGCGACCCCAACGGCGGTGAGCAACGTAGGAGCGAGGTCTTCGCCACTGATCAGGGCACGCGATTCTCCCCCGGCCTTCACCACCTCTGGCCAACGGACCAGGAACGGAACATTGCACCCCGGATCATAAAGACTGCCCTTGCCATGCGGCAGGGCCGCCCCATTGTCGCCGGCAAAGACGACCAAGGTGCGATTCGCGAAGTCGCGCTCACGCAAGAGATCCAGCACCGCCCCCACACTGCGGTCCAGGCGGTTGACCTCGGCACAATAATCAGCGAGTTGCTCACGCATGCCTGGCAGGTCGGGCCAGTAAGCTGGAAGTCTGAGTGTCGCAGGATCAGGACGGTCTGCCGCAGGCGCGTTCCAAACATGATGCGGATCACTGAAATTAACCCACAAGCAGAAGGGTTTGTCGGCCGGTTTGAGGTCGAGGAATTCCCGCATTTGCTCGATTGCCTGCACGTCCGAGCCCTGTTTCACGTAGTCAAAGCGCTGGTCAAAGGTGCGGAGTTTGTGTTGTTCGAGCAGGTCGCCAATAGCTGCACCACTGCGAGCGCCGGAACCGTCCAGATGATAGGAACGCCCACAAACGCCCACGTAATAGCCGGCCTTCTCGCGAAGGATTTCGGGAAACGTAATTTCCTCACGTGGAAGCGGTGACGAAAAGCGCGTGATCCGCGCGGCCACCGGCGAACGCCCGGTGAGCAGCGACGCGCGTGATGGCACGCATTGGGGTGCGGCAGTGAAGAACCGGTGAAACTTCATGCCCCCGGCAGCCAGGCGATCCAAAGCAGGGGTCTTTACATTGGGATCGCCGTAACAACTCAGGAACGGGTAACTATGGTCATCGGAAAGGACAAAAAGAATGTTCGGGCGAGCGGCTGGATCTCCAAGAACCAGACTGGCCCCGGCAAAGAACGTCATTAAACCGCCGCTCCACGCGCGCGGCAACAGATGCAGAATCATTTTCATGGCAGTGCTTTTCGATAACTGAATCAGCCAGGCTCACCAACCCCGTGACTCCGGTTCTTCGCTATGCGTTCTTCGGGCTGCCTTTCAGTCCGAGGCAAGTTCCCAGTGGTCAGCAGACAGCCGTAGCCGTTGAGCAACTCTCTATCCATTGCGAACTGTTCAAACCTTGTCCGGCACGATGAAGGGCGCACGATAGTTCCGGGTCAGCATCGCGTTGGCTTCGGGGTCGTTTTTGACCTCCATCTTAACCGGGTCGAAATCGAGCGAACGTCCCAACCGATACGATATGTTCGCGAGGTGGACCAGGGCGCAAGTGTAAAAGCCTTCTTTAATATCGCCATTGGCCAGGGAGCGTTTGCCGCTGCGGATGGCCTGGATAAAGTTCGAGTAGTGGTTACCATCCCCACTGCCTGAAGGGCCAGGCTGAAGTTCAGAGCCCAGGAACGTCTTCCACTCAGTCACATTCTTGGCCATATACCCCTTGGAACCGTAATAGAGATTCCCCACTGTGTTGGCCGCGCTGGTCATATAAGTGTTTTCGGACCGCTCGGGGCCTAACTCCAACTCGCGATTGACCCACCAGTGCCGCACTTCGAACTGGAGTATCTTCTTCTTGTCGCCGGCCCCGTCGGGATTCGGGAACTCGAACATGACCATGAGGACGTTGGGCGTGTTTTGGTCATCCTGAAACATCACGTGGGCCCCCATCGCGCACACGCGCGTTGGCAACGTCACGCCCAGGCCCCACCGCGCCATGTCCATTTCATGCACACCCTGGTTACCGATGTCGCCGTTGCCGTAATCCCAGTTCCAATGCCAGTTGTAGTGGAAACGATTCCGGGAAAACGGGCGCTTCGGGGCCGGCCCCAGCCAAAGGTCGTAGTCGACTCCGGAGGGCACAGGTTCGTCCTCAGTATGACCGATCGTGTTGCGGCGTTTGTAGCAAATGCCCTTCGCCATGTACACTTCACCCAAGCCTCCCTCGTGCAGGAATTTCGCCATCGCCTGGGAACTGGGATTCGACCGTTGTTCACTGCCGTCCTGAATCACGATATTCGGGTATTTTTCCGCTGCCTCCACGAGTTTCCGTCCTTCGAAGAAGTTATGGCAACAAGGCTTCTCAACCGAAACATGCTTCCCTGCCTGCACCGCCCAGATCGCCGCCAGTGTGTGCCAATGATTCGGCGTGACAACCGATACCGCATCGATGCTCTTATCGTCGTACAGCCGGCGCAAATCCTGGTATGTCTTCGGTGCGGGTTTATCCTTGAACAGCTTCGCGGCGACCTTCGGAAACAGGTTTTGGTCCACATCACACAACGCCGCCACTTCCACATTCGGCAGCTTGGAATAAGCAGCTATGTGCGATTGTCCCATACCGTTAATGCCAATGACCGCCACGCGCACGCGGTCATTCGCGCCACGAAACCTGGTCTCCTGCCCCCACAGCAAGGGCGCGCCTGCCAAGGCCAACGCGCCAACTGAACTCCTGGTGATGAAAGCCCTGCGTCTCATGCCGACGGAAGAATGCGGATGGTTCATACACTACTCGGTAACGTTTGTGGATTTTGATTACAAGGGATATTTGCCGCAAGCCGCCACGGTCTCATAAATCGCCAGCACTTTTTCCGGCGGAATATCGGGCTGGATATTGTGGATGGTGGCAAAGACGTAGCCACCCCCCTGGCCGAGCAACTTCACGCGCTGGCGGACTTCGCGTTTAACGTCATTTACCGTCCCAAAGGGCAAGGTAGTTTGAGTCTCGACGCCACCGCCCCAGAAGGAGAGGTTCTTCCCGAACTTCTGTTTAATCTCCCCGGGGTGCATGTCCCGTGCGGAGGTCTGCAGCGGGTTGAGAATGTCCACGCCTACTTCGATGAAATCGGGAAGAATGGATTGGATTGCGCCATCGCAATGCAGAAACACCTTGGCGTTCGTACGCGCCTTGACGAACTCGATCCACCGCTTTTGCCTGGGCTTAAAAATCTCGCGATAAAGCTTGGGGGAAATCTGCAGTGTTTCCTGGCCGCCGAAGTCATCGTTCGTTTGAACCGCCTCGAGGTAAGGGCCGGCAATGCGCAGGAACTTGTCCAGGATCTCGAAGTCGTGGGCGAGTTTCACATCCAGCCAGTGCTCGATCAGATCGCGGTCAGTAACCAGTTTCATCATGAAGTTCTCAAAACCAAACAAGACCAGGCTGATTTCGAAAAAAGAGCACACCAGCATTGGCAAGCTGGCAAACAAAGCCTTATCTGTACCGCAATAGAGATCCTGGATTTGTTGCTTGAGGAACTGCTCCTCCCGCTCCGACCACGGATCGGGCCACTCAAAGGCGTCAATATCGGCAGCCGTTTCTGCATCCGCCAATGGAGCATAGCAGACATCAAAGTAGAGCGATTCCGACGTGCGGCGGGCATAGACCTGGTCGTTATGAACAACCTCAATCTGCCCCCCAGGCTGCCGCCGCTCCTCGCAAGCCTCAGGCACCAGGCAAGGCGACCCATCCGTCAAGCGCCCCGGCTTCCACCGGTCGATCGCCAAGAAGGACATCCCGCTCGTTTGCCCGATCCGGTGCAGTCCCACCACGTCCCCACCCAGGCGGTTAATGACTTCCAGCGACGGCAAGGCGAGTTGTTGTTTGATATCGTAGACCCGGATTTCCTCATCCACCCCAAGAGCGCGCAGCAAATTCTTGTAGGCAATAGCCCCGATTCCAGTAATGCGGCTTGCGCCAAAATCAACCGGCACGCGGTCGGACTCCTCGTGATTCAAAGCCCGGCGCACTCGCTCCCGGCTGGTGAGCGAAACCTCACGCGGCGGTTGTATGAAGATCTCTTTCACGGATCGTGTCTTTCAATGACATTGCTTCCAGGCGAGGGAGCAACAGGTGAATCATTCCCAGCGCGAGCAAGTACGTCGATGCCGCCAGCACGAAAGGAATGAAATAGTTGTTGTTTGAAAAGTAGAGGATGCGCGACACCACCTGCGCAAATGCCATTCCCGCAATCGAGCCGGCCATACCCCCAATCCCCACCACCGAACTTACGGCGATCTTCGGCACGGTATCGCTTACCAGGGTAAAGAGATTAGCGGCGTAACCACAGTGAGCCGCCGCCGCCAGCGACACCAATACCACCGCCCACCATACATTCGGCACCAAAGGCGTGGCAAACACGGGCACGACACACAATGCGCAGACCAGCAAAGCCGTCTTGCGCGCCCTATTCACGGTCCAACCCCGCCGCAGCAGTGTCGAGGAAAGCCAACCGCCCGCAATGCCGCCGAGGCTCGACACGAAGAAGATGACCATCAGCGGCAGGCTACTCTGGGTCAGGTTGAGTTCAAAACGCTTGTTCAAAAAGTCCGGGATCCAGAAAATGTAGAACCACCACACCGGCGAGGATGCCATCATGCCCAGCATGAACGCCCACGTCTGGCGGCGCCCGATTAAATGCACCCACGGTACAGCCGCGTTTGGCTCGGGCTGGTCATCGCGAATATAAGCCAACTCCGCCGCGGAAACATGGGCATGTTTCTCCGGCGCCTGATAAAGCCACGCCCACAAGCCAACCAGGATGAAGCCCACCGCACCGGTAAAAACAAACGCCCCCTGCCACCCCCATCGCTCCGCCAGCCAAGGCACGATCATCGGGCAAAGAATCGCGCCCACCGGGCTGCCCGCATTGAATATTCCCGTAGCCAAAGCCCGTTGTTCTTTTGGAAACCACTCGGCAACCGCCTTGATCGCCGCCGGAAAACACCCTCCTTCAGCCAGTCCTAAAACCGACCGCACCACACTGAAACCCACCACTGACCGCACCACTGCGTGAGCCATCGCCGCGACGCTCCACAAGGTCACCGCCAACAACATCCCGGCCCGCACCCCTACCCGATCGAACAACCGTCCTGCCAGCACGTACCCGGTCGCATAAGCCGCCTGAAACGCCGTCACCATCCACCCGTAATCCTTCTGGTTCCATCCCAACTCCTCGTCTAACAATGGCTTGAGCACCCCCAACACCGCACGGTCGATGTAATTGATCGTCACCGCAAAGAAGAGCAAGGCAACGACCAACCATCGGTATTGAGTCATAGAATTATGGGTCAGAAAGAGAGTGGAGGCCGCACAGGCTGCCTCAGGGCATCAATTTGGCGATTCACAAGCGGATCCTAGTTCGCAGCGAAAGGAGGGTCAACGGAATCCATGCCGCACAAACTGTGTCCCCCGGGAGTATCGTGAAACTCACCACCAGAAATGGATACGTAAGGGCCACGTGCGATAAGTGAGCACTTTATCTGGCGCGCCAGGGAGGGGGGCGCATCGGGAGACGCCGACGAGAGGGCTGGCGAAGCACTTTTCCGCACTTTTTTGCACCGTTCCTAGAAAGGCTGAAGTCTGAAGGCTAAAAGGGGGCTACTGACAGTTCATGACACCTGATGACAATTAATGACATCAATAGGACTATAGGACCTCCAGAAAGGCTGAAGCCTGAAGGCTAAAAAGTCGGTTGAGGAAAGGAAGCTAATGAAGAATTTGTCTGCTGGAAACAGTTTCGGCCCTGACGGTCCGCGACTTTAGGTGAACTCCTACCTTGAAAACGAAGGAGAACTCACGCTAAGACTTCGCGTTAGACCCAGCCCGGTTTCGAATCGGTTCGTGCAGCGAAGGTGGCTCCGCATCGGTGACCTTTACGTTAACGATTGCGGCGGCCTTGGCCCCGGCCTTATGGCCTCGCAGGTCTTGTGAGAGTGCCCTTCTGGTTTCGTATATGCTGTCTAATAAATTGCCTAAGCCGTAATTCTCAGCTTCCATCACTCCACACTCAAACCTCTGCGGGTCATTCAGGTAAAAGGCTGAAGGCCTGGTCCTTTGTTCCACTGTTGCAGCGGGATCACTCAGCGGATTACGAACCAATTCATTCCCTGGGCGGGGACCTGAACGGGGATATCTGCGGTGAAGTCCCGGCGCAGCGTCACCTCGCTCACTGGGCCGTGCCGTTCACTGAGGCGCGCGGTGTTCTGCAGCCCCGTGTAGTAGAGATTCACCCGCAGTGTCCTTTGGACCGGCTCGGTCAGCGGATTGAAGACCACCAACATACCCTTTTCGGAGAGATGCGGATTGACGTGCAGCATCCAGTCGAGGTCGCGGGCATCAGCACGCCGACCATGGATGAGGTCGCTTTCCAGAATATCCCGGTGTTTTTTGTACCAGGCAACCCACATCGACAGCATGGCTTTGGTGCGGTCGGTGTCGTAGAGGCGTGGGCCGCGGTAGCAGGCTTGCACTCCGAGGGCGAGGTTGCAGTAAAGCATGCGCTCGTAATGGTCGAGATGCTCGTCCAGGGGCTCAATCGTTGCCGCGGCCCCGCCGCCCTGGTATTCGGTCAAAGGCACGAACATCCAGCCCATGCTCGGGGTTTTCTGCCAGGTGCCGTCGAAGATATTTTGCCGGGTGTGAATTACCTGTTGCTCGCGCGGGAGGGACCAGTTGACCTCGCGGTAGCCCATGCCGGTTTTGGAAGAGCCGGACATGAAGTAGTGATCGGGCACGTTCAGGAAGAGCCCCCGCTCCCGACACCATTGGTAGAAGCGGGAGATTTCGCGCCATTGATTCCAGCGGGAATCGGCGAGACCGCGGTGGCCGGGGTGGGCTTCGCCGGCGCAGACGTCGCCGGGATAGGAGCCGTCGTGCTCCAGCAGGCTGAAGCCGCTTTCGCGGTGGAAGGCATAGAGGCGCCGGAAGTAGTTCGTACCCCATTGACTGACCAGGCAGGGCGAGTGGCCGAACGCAGGTTTCTGGCCTTCCGGCATGACCACGTCGTGGCCACCGCCCACGCTGCGGGAGGCGAGCAGGGAGTAACTGCCGATTTCGATACCCTTGCTGTGGGCGTGGGCGGCGAAATCCCGGGCACGGGCCAGGACGGCGGGGCGCTCATCCTCCAGGTTGAAGCCGCTGCCGAAACTGAGAATCACCATTTCGAAACCCACTTCGGCGCACTGGTTGATGGCGTTGGTCACGGTAGGCCCATCGGCCGAGCGCACATGCATCATGAGCGGGTTTTCGGTGCTCCAGGGAGCGACTGCCCGATACAGACGCCGCATGGCGAGGCCGCTGCGCTCGCGGTCAAAACTATCGAACGGCATGACCCATGCCCGGAACGAGGCGAACTGAGTGCCCGGCGCGATGATTTGGTCCGGGCCCAGGTCGGGTCCGACCTGGAGCAGGCAGGGTGTGAGCTTTTGGTAATTCACCTGGGTGTGGAACTCCGGGTCGGGCAACCAACGGTAGGAATGGCGGTTTGCCCCGGCAGCCATCATACCGCCGAAGGCCATGTCGGTCTCGATGTGCAGGTTCGGGGCCTGCAGGCCGGCACTCAATTCGTCCACCTCCGCCACGCGTTCCACGGCCGCCAGCCAATCACTGGAAAAGCGATTCAACCGCACGGGCTGGGATTCCCCGTTGTAAATCGTCAGCCATTTGCTGTAGCACGGCAAGCCGTCATAGAGTTCGTAGTGAACGGAGACGCGAATATCCTTGGCACGCCACCCTGTCGCGGCCTGGGCCGCCACGGCATCGAAGGGCCCAAAAACCCGGACCTCCTGGAGGCGACTACGGTACCATTCCTGCACGCTGCCAGGTTCATTGCGGGCCCCGCCGAGGCGATCGGTCTTACCGATGCGCATGCCCGTGATGGGTTCGCCCTCATGAGGCAGCTTGAAGAGAGCGTGGAATCGGGGTGTAGGCTCGGCGGCGTCGGCGACGTCCCAGATAACCTGGCCCTGCTCGAGGCGAGCGCGGAGGCGGTAAGCGCGGGCGACATCCAGACCGCCATCCTGGGCCGTAAATGACTTGATGGTGGCGAGACTTTCCCGGCCGTTATCGCGCAATTCGAACTGGCCATGGACCCCTCGGTCGCCCGGGCGCAGGTTTACCTCCACAATGCGGCGCGGAAACAGGAGCGCCACGCCCGGCCCCCAACTGGTGTCCTGGTCCGTGCCGGGATGGATCACCACTTCAATCAAACCCACGTTGGGTGGCATCGAGCGCTCGGCGAAGCAATGATTGCCGGCAGGCGCGTAGATTTCGCCTGGTTTGCCTTCGTTTTGAAAACTGACGCGTTCCGAAGCCCCGGAGGCGCTGATCTTCCAGACGGGATCCAGCGTTTGAAACTTGTCCTCCCAGATCAGCGCCCGGCCGACGGATGACGGCGGCGACTCGGGAAACACGTGTTCAGGCCAGGCGAAGTCAAAACGGACAGATACTCCGGGTGGGGGCCATTGGGCGTCGGGAGCATGGTGGCGCACGCGTTTCCAGGAGAACCGCTCTTGCGGCACCCCAGTCTCGAAACCGACAAACCGGAAAGCCGCGGGGTCGGCACGCAATCCCTCGATCCATTCCGGGCGCAGGAAGGCGTAATTCGGCTGTCCTTTGAGCCCCCCGACATCATAGGGGTGCCCGTCCAACTCGACGGTGGCCTCAGGTTTGACGCCGCGCAGGATCGCTTCGCCCGTGGTCAGATTATCGAGACCGACGGTGGCCAGGTTGGGGGAAAGGCGGAACGTGCGGGCGACGAGGCCGTTGGCGAGGACCAGTTCATTCGAACTGTGACCCTGGTACACACCCGCTTTGAAAGGCTTGGGATCGATCAGCCAATCGGTCGGCGGCGGGGAGGCCGGCATGTTCCAGACTGGGAGGGCTGCGAGGTTTGTGACACCCATAACCGCAGCTGAGGCGGCCGGAGCCCGGCCACTGCTAAACAGAGCGACGAGCAAGGGCAACAGAATCAGCGAGGGGTATACGGGAGAGCACAATCGGTGGGCGAAGAACGGAATCGCGGGTTGGCGGGCTGATGAGCGGATCGGCAGGAAGACAGGTTGTGGAATCATATCAAAGAGCTTGGGATCTTTCAGTGCGGACCCCCCCGTTAACGCGGACCGTAACGGAACGAGGTTCCTGCGAACGAATGCGGTAGGAGGTGACTTGGCCGTCGTCCCAGGCGGCGTCCACGGTGAAACCGCCCCGGGCCCGGAACCCCTTGAAGCTGCCCTTGGGCCAGGCTTTGGGGAGTGCGGGGAGCAACTCGATTTCGCCGGTTTGGGACTGGAGGAGCATCTCAGCGATGGCCGCGGCGTGGCCCATGTTGCCATCGATCTGGAATTCACAGTAGCCATTGAATTGGGCCATCAGGTTGGGGTTAGGACTGCGCCGGAGATGCGTTTGGAGCACATCGAACGCAGTGTCGCCGTCGTGCAGGCGGGCATAGACATTCGCCTGGAAGGTGCCCTGCCAACTGCCGATCGAACCTTTGCGCCACCACAGAGCTTCGTCAAAGATTTTGCGCAGTCCGGCTGCCAGGTCGGGGGTCTGGCGCGGGGTGATTTGAGCACTGCAGACTGCGCCCCACATGGAGAGGACCTGGCAACTGGCGGTCCGCTGCCAATCCTCGACCCATTCCTGGAGTTCGCCGGTAGTGGGGCTGATTTGCATGGGTGCCAGGCGCGGCAAAGCCAGCTCCAATTCGGACCGGAAACGTTCGTCCACTTTGAGAATTTGGCTGGCAGCGATGCAGTTCTTAAAGAGTTCGCGGATCATCTGCATGGTAGCGGTCGGGCCGTAGCAAGAACAGGCCTGGGTGCCGTCGGGTTTCCGGAAGGCGTTTTCGAAGTTCACGTCCGGCGCCGTAACGAGCCAGCGGTGCGAAGGCTCCTCGATCAGGGAATCGAGGTAGAATCGCGCTGCGCCCGCCAGCACCGGCCAGGCCCGGCGCAGATAGGACTTGTCCTGGCAGAACGCAAAGTGTTCCCAAAGATGCTGGCAGAGCCAGGCGCTGGCGCCCTGGAAAACACTCCAGCAGGCGCTGCCGGCCACCGGGCCCGCCTGGCGCCAAATATCAGTGTTATGGTGGATCACCCAGCCGTCGGCGCCGTATAGATTGCGGGCGATGTTGGTGCCGTCGACGCTCACCTCGTGTGTAAGTGCCAGGAACGGTTCGTGGCATTCGGCCAGGTTAGCGACTTCCGCCATCCAATAGTTGATTTGCGCATTGCAGTTGAGCGTCCAGTTGGCGGACCAGGCGGGAGTCAGGTCCTTGTTCCAAATCCCCTGCAGATTCAGCGGCTGGGAACCGGGACGCGAACCGGCGATGAGCAGGTAGCGGCCATATTGGAAATAAAGCGCCGGCAAGCCGGAATCGGCGTCCGGGGAATAACGACGCAGCCGAATATTGGTAGGCAGCGAATCAGCGTGGGAACGGCCGAGGTCGAGATCGACACGATTAAACAAACGCTGGTGGTCGGACGTGTGTGCCGACCGCAGAGTGGCAAAAGGCCTGGCTTTGGCGGCGGACAGAGTCTGTTCGCACAGATCGCCGGGGTTCCTCCCCTCCCGGCTCGGACTCTGGTGAGGGCCGTTGTAGCTCGTAGCCGCTACTAGCAGCAGCGTGACGCTGTCACAACGATCCGCCGTGATGACGCCATTCACGACCACAACCCTTCCCCCCTCGTTCCGCGCGGCTAACCGCATCTCGAAGCGCATACCTTTTCCGTCCGGGACGTCATCATAAATGACCTGACGGCCTTGATAGTGAGGGTCGGCATGAACCGGCGCGCGGCCGCTGAGGCGAATCTCGCCCGGTTCGGACAGGTGAAATACTCCGGGTTGTGACTGGCTGGTTTGACGCAGTTGAGTGTCGAGCCTGGCGGTGAAAGAGACCTTTCCAGGCTGGTCACAACTGATCCTCACCACGATCGCCTGGTCGGGATAAGAGGCAAACACCTCGCGGGTGAACCGGGCACCGTCGTGCTCAAAGGAGGTGCGGGCGATGGCGGTATGGAGATCCAGTTCCCGCCGGTAATCGCGCACCTCGCCCCTAAAGGGGAAGGCTAGTTCCAGATGCCCTAACGGCTGGAAACATTGGTTGTACTTCCCGTTCATGTTTTGCTCTACGAGTCGCTGCGCCTCGGAGTTTTTGCCCTCAAGCAGGAGCGCCCTAATGATGGGAAGTGACCTCAGACCATTCGTGTTGAGGTTGTCATATGGCTCGCCGGACCAGAGCGTATCTTCGTTGAGGTCAATGCGTTCGCGGGTGACACCGCCCCAGACCATACCGCCGAGGCGACCGTTGCCGATCACGGAAGCTTCCACCCAACGACGTGCAGGCTGGCGGTACCAGAGAGTCAGCGGGGTGCTGGGAGGAGGAACCTGCCCGGCGAGTGTCACATTCTCCTCAACGAAAGTTGTACCTGCGACCTGTTTGCCGTTGACGAACAAACCGGCGATACCGTCCTCGTCGACCACACCCGCAACGTGGAGCCACTGACCGCCCGATTTGAGGCCCATCTTCGCAAAACTGACGGTGAGCGTCTCCGATCCAGCAATGAACCGGATGGCGTCGCCGGGATGGGTGTCCAACAGAAATCCGTCCGATCCGCCGGGAGCAATTTTATCCACAATCCGGCCGGCGCTGCCGGCGGCGGGGCATACCCATGCTTCGACCGTGAAACCGGCGTTGAAGGTGAGTGCTGCCGTCGGTGAAAGTGTAAGGTAACCGCCACGAAAACCGACACAGGTGACCGAATTCAGGTTGGTGGGAACCAGTTCGCCCGTGATTTTAATTGGTACCGATGGTCGAGCCATGACCAGAGGATCCCCTCCGAGAAGCCATTCGGCGGCGGCGGGGAACTCCGCCGGATTGGCGACGGGTCCGCGTGCGTGTTGGGCGGCGAGCTGTTGAGCGGACAGGACTCGGGAGTAGATGCGCACGGCGGCGATCTCGCCACGAAAACGACTGCCACCCTGTTGGTCTGCACCGATGCGCACGGGGTGGGAATTTGCCGGAACCTGGGAGACCGAGGGAAACACTGCGGAGAACAGCGCAAAAATGAGCACGGACAAGCGGCGAGAGAATCCAAGGAGTTTCATTGACCGCACCAAGGTCCCAACTCCGGAAGCGGCTTGTCAATGCTGAGTATCGCGGATGGGTTATCGGAGGCGAGCAGAATACGACGCTTTGCGAAATCGATTAGGCATTGGAGACTCACCTGTCGCGCAGTATGATGGGCGCATCAAACATGAGAACGAACAGAACACGACTTATCGCTTTTCTCGTTATAACGTGGGTCGGCATGGGTGCCGACATGGTTTCAGGGGCGGAAGGGCCGGCAATGCGTTTTGATGGCACGGGTGGGATTCTTGAAGCGCGCTCGACTCCCGCACTGGACTTGCGTGAAGAGATCACCCTGGAAGCGTGGATTCGGCCGGCACGGTTCGGACAGCCCGGGGTGCGGCTGATTGACAAGAGCCAGGCCGGCGCGCAAAGCGGCTATATGCTCGACACGTTCCCCGGCAACTCGCTGCGGTTCCTGCTGGCCGAGGGAATGCTCTCCGCCCAGGACGTGCTGAAACCAGGAGAATGGGTGCACGTGGCCGGGGTTTTCAGCGTACCCCAGGGCATTTACAAGCTCTATGTGAATAGCAACGAAGTGGCCGATGCCAGCCGGGCGGGGATGAAGCCTATCCAGGCAAACCGCCTGCCGCTGCGCATCGGCGCGGACAGCGCCGGCGAACACCGGTTCAACGGGGAAATGGCGCGTGTGGCGGTTTACCGTCGGGCGCTGAGCGCAGGCGAACTGGCCTTGCTTGCGGCGGCGGAGGATCGCCGGTCACTTGAACTTGAAGGGCGTGTGGCCGACTGGGACTTTCGGAAGCCGGGTCACGACGCCTATATCAGCGCCACGCCAAACCGGTTGAGATTGAGTCATCCGCCGGTGCTCACAGGCAGCGCCCCACCGCCCGAAGAACCGCAACAGACACTGTGGTATCGCCAACCGGCGCGGGAGTGGAACGAGGCACTGCCACTCGGCAACGGCCGGCTGGGGGCCATGGTTTTCGGTGGTGTGGATGAGGATCGATTTCAACTCAATGAGGACACACTCTGGTCTGGCAAGCCGCACGACTACTCGGTGGAAGTCGCCTCGAACCATCTCGCCGAGGTGCGGCATTTGCTTTTCACGGGCCGGAACGCCGAGGCCGTGCGTCTGGCGGGCAAGACGATGATGGGCAATCCCATCTTCCAGCAGGGCTATCAACCGCTGGCGGATCTCCATTTGAGATTCGAGAACCACGAAGAGGCTGGAGATTATCGCCGGGAACTGGACCTCCTGAACGGGGTGACGCGCACTCGGTATCGCGTTGGGGATGCGATATTCACCCGGGAGTCCTTCATCTCCGTCCCCGACCAAGTGCTGGTGGTGAGGTTGGCAGCCGACCAACCCGGCGCGCTCGGCTTCGCAGCCGCACTGACTTCGCCGCACCAACACGAGTTGAAGCAGGACGGCCTCAACCAGCTTAACATCGCGGGCCAATGGATGGGCGACGGGAAAGCGAAGTCGCTAATGGCAGCGGTCGAGGGGGGCGGCATACGATTTGGGGGAGGACTTCATGCTGAACTGGAAGGCGGGACGCTCGCCATCACGAACGGTCAAATGATCATACGCCGCGCGACCGCGGTGACGTTGCGTTTCGCCGCAGCCACCAGTTTCAAAAACTACACCGACATCTCAGGAGATCCCGCGTTGATTTGGCCCAATCAGTTGCGCTCCGCGACGAAGAAAACTTATGCCCAACTCCGGCACGACCACACGACCGACGTGCGGCGGATGATGGGCCGCACCACGCTAACCCTGGGCGGCCAGGACGCAGCGCAGCAACCGACGGATGCGCGCCTCAAAGCGGTGAAAGCGGGCGAGGACGATCCGCAGCTTTGTGCGCTGTACTTTCAGTTTGGACGCTACTTACTGGCATCCAGCAGCCGGCCCCGCACGCAGCCCGCGAATCTTCAAGGCATTTGGAACCAGGACGTGGTGCCGGCCTGGGGCAGCAAATGGACGGTCAATATCAACACCGAGATGAACTACTGGCCGGCAGAGGTCTGCAATCTCGCCGAGTGCCACGGGCCATTGTTCGACCTGATGGACGATCTCTCCGTAACCGGCGCGGAAGTGGCACGCAAGCACTACGGGGCGGGCGGTTGGGTGGTGCATCATAACGCCGACCTCTGGCGCGGCGCGGCGCCGGTTGACGGCGTCTGGGGGATTTGGCCCATGTCGGCGGCCTGGTTGTCGCAGCATCCGTGGGAACATTACGCGTTCAGCGGCGACACGAACTTTCTGCAACGGCGCGCCTGGCCTTTGATGAAAGGGGCGGCGCGGTTTATTTTGGATTTTCTGGTGGAAGCGCCGCCCGGCACGCCCGTGGCCGGGAAGTTGGTGACCAATCCCTCGCATTCGCCGGAAAACACCTTCCGCAAACCGGACGGTTCGCATTCGATGTTCACCTACGCCGCGACCATGGATCTGATGATCATTCATGATCTGCTTACGCACTGCGTCCAGGCCATCGACACACTCGATGGCGGGGATGGCCGTTTTGAGCCCGAGTTCCGGCGCGAGTTGACCAAGGCCCTGGCCCGCCTGGCCCCGCTGCAAATCAGCCCGAAAGATGGACGACTCCAGGAATGGATTGAGGATTACGAGGAACCGGAACCGGGGCATCGGCATATGTCGCACCTGTTCGGTCTGCATCCCGGATCGCAGATCACCCTGCGGGGCACGCCGGAGCTGGCGCAGGCCGCACGGAAGAGCTTGGATTACCGCATCGCCCACGGAGGCGGCGGGACGGGTTGGAGCCGGGCGTGGGTGGTGAATTTCTTCGCACGCTTCGAGGACGGCGATGCGGCCTACAAGAATCTGAAGCTGCTGCTGGCCCGGTCCACCCTGCCAAACCTGTTTGATACCCACCCACCGTTCCAGATTGACGGGAATTTTGCCGGCACAGCTGGCATCGCCGAGATGCTGCTGCAAAGTCACGCCGGGGAAATCCACCTGTTGCCCGCATTGCCGAAGGAGTGGCCGGACGGTAGTGTGAAAGGCCTGCGCGCCCGTGGCGGTTTCGAGGTGGATGTCACGTGGAAGGACGGCAAGCTTGCGGGAGCCGTGCTACGGTCCCGGTTGGGGAAGGACTGCACGGTGCGCTATGCCGACCAGACCGTCGCATTAAAAACTCAAGTGAACGGGACTACGCAGCTCAATGGCCAACTCAAGTAGGTGGAAACCACGCACGCTTTCGGCAGACTGAACATTCTGTTCGACCGCACGAAGCAGCAGATCGGGGATGCCATGAGTCATCCGAAGAGAGAGGAACTTGTTTCCATGCCTCGACCTGAGAGTAAATCAGTCGGTTCGCATTGAGGCTGAACTAGATGGGGCTGGAAGGCCGGAGGCGGAGACCCTCATCCGATCCCCGCCGTACCCTGAACACTTGTCTCACAAAAAGCTAAGGGGATGGGCTAAGGGGATGGGCTAAGGGGATGGGCTTGACGGCTGTGCCGACAACTGCGAAACTTCCTTCACAACACAAGCCCTGAGCAATAACCTGACGGAAGAACTGTCCTATGAATGCTTTCAGAACTATAGCCGGTTTCTTCGCCGCTCCCAACGGCAAACCAGTAAGTCTAGTAATGGCCACTGTGGCTGGCTTGACCTTGATCGGCCAACCGCTCGTCGCCGCGCCGGCGGCTTACTGGGACCTCGAAGAAGGCACTGGGACCACAATCGCCGATAAGATCACCAGCACTCTCAGCGATCCCTTCGGCACAGGGGTGAGCTGGTCAACGACGACGCCAGGACCAGGCAGCAGCCACAGCCTAAGCTTCAACAACGAAGGCGGGGTGGGCTTGAACCTGGATTCCGCGGCAGTGGGCATCAGCGGGTCGGCGGCGAAAACCATTGTGGCCTGGATCAAGACCAGCACCACGGACTCGGCATTTGACCCGATCCTCGGCTACTCCCCAACGGTTGGTGCGACGGCTGGTGCGGATCTGCGACTGCTGGTGAATAACACGGGCAAATTGCGACTGGAAGCCAACGTGGGGAACTTTGCCATCTCAGGAGCCACGGTAAACGACGACAACTGGTGGATGGTAGGGCTGGTCATTCCGGACAGCGTCACCACTGCCGGGGTGTCCTTTTACACTCGCCGCGTCGATAGCGTGGATGTGGGAACGCTGGCGGCCCCGGCCTCTGTTGGCGGATCGGCCACGCTCAACACCGCCACCGGGAGCGAGATGTTCATCGGCCAGGACGGGAACGCGGGCCGGGTCTTTTTAGGCCTGATTGACAACGTCCAGATTTACAACAGTGCGCTCACCAAAGGTGAATTGGACAGCATTTATGATGTGATGCTGGTTCCTGAGCCCTCCGGGCTGGCGCTGCTTGGCCTGGGCGGACTACTGGCCTTCAGCCTACGCCGGCGTCAGGCGTGATATCGACTGATTGACAGTTTGCGACCCGGCGGCCTTGGCACCGCCGGGTTTTCGTTGTTCTTACTCCATCTGAATTCAGCACCTTTTCGAAGCTGCCCATGCCGTTTTTGTCCGGATCGTTCTTGCCGATGGCGTCCAGGCGGAGGCGCAGGCGATACCAGATCAACCCAGCGAGAGTCACCATGAATACAACCCTCACCCCATTCAAACACTCAGTGGCGCTGCTGATGAGCATCCTCGTGTTGCACCTGAGCGCCACCGCCGCCCTAATCGAGCACTTTAAGCTTGATGAAGGCGCCACCGACCCCGGTGCGACGATGATCTACTCTGCCGTGTCGGCCAACACCGGCAACTTCACCAGCGGGGCGGTCTGTGCGCCGGTGTGGGTCACCACTGACCTGGCGCCGGTGCCAGGCGGAGCGCTTAGCGGCATCTACTTTGACGCGAGCGGTGCCGGCAACGACCCGTATATCCTGACCACCGCACCTGGTGTTCTGGGCGGCAACGCCCGCACCGTTGCCGCCTGGATTCGGGTACCTCCCGGGCCGTTCTCCGGCGCTCCAGCCATCTTTAACTCGGGGGTCAACGCCACTGGCCAACGCTTCAGTGTGCGTCTGAACGAAACCACCGGCGGCACCACGGGCGGCCTGCGCCTGGAAGTCCAGGGGGGCGCTATTGTTGGCACCAAAGATCTGCGGGACGGACAGTGGCACCATATCGCCGTCGTGAAAACCACCGGCGGTGGGCCTCACGACAGCGTCACGCTGTACGTGGACGGCAACGTGGAAGCCGTTTCCTTCCGCAGCACCGGCAATCCGACCATCAACACGACGGTTTCGGCAGCGAATGATCATTTCGCAATTGGCAACTTTCCGTATAGCCCCGGCAATTACGGGTTCCCGGGCAGCGTGGATGATGTTCGCCTGTACGACGCGGCGCTGACGCAAAGCGCCATCCTGGAAATCATCTACGGTTCTGGCAATCCGCCGGTGATTTCGGAACCACCACAGCCCCAGGCCGCAGTGCTCGGGGATACCAACGCCACGGCCAACTTCACGGTCAGTTTCACCGGCAGTCCGCCCGTGAACTACCAATGGCGCCACGCCGGGACGAACCTGCCGGCAGCGACCGATCAATCGCTGGCGCTCGGTCCGAATCTGAGCCCGGCCGATCTGGGCGGGTACCAGGTGGTGATCTACAATACCTGGGGCAGCGTGACGAGCGCCGTGGCCGACCTGACCTGGACCACCACGCCCATTGACCCACTCGAGCAAGCAGCCGTTGCGGGTCAGAGGGCCGTCTTCAATCTCGCGATGCCGAGTTACCAGGTCTATGGTTACCAGTGGCAGCGGGCGGGCGTCGATATCCCCGGTGCGACCGATTCCACCTATACGCGATCGGGATTGGTGCTGGCGGATGCAACCGATTACACCGTGAGAGTCACTTTGAACGGACAAACGGCCACCAGCCCTCCGGCTTCCATTTCGGTGTTTGCAGCAACTGCTTCGGCTTATGCCAACCTAGCGTTGGAAGACAATCCCATCGCTTACTGGCGGCTGGGCGAGGCTAATGGCGCGACTGTAGCTGCAGATAGCACCAGCTACCACAACGGCAGCTACTTGAATTACGCCGGGTACGAACTCGGGATGGCTGGAGCGCCCATCAACGAAGCGGATACAGCCTCATCCTTCACCGGGCTGAATTACATCGAACTCCCCTACTCTGCTGCGCTGGCCCGAACAAACTCCATCACCCTCGAAGCCTGGGTGAACCCTAGCGGAACCACCGGCCGCCAGTCGATCATGGGCTCACGTTCGCGCTTCATCAGCCGGGGCTATGAGCTTTGCGCCAACGGTGCCACCTGGCAATTCCGCACCGGTGCCTCCAGCGAAACCAGCGGTGAGAACTGGGACGACCTTAACGGCGGCACTGTGACTCCCGGCGAATGGGCCCATGTCATCGGCACCTATGACGGTGCGACCAAGCGGCTTTATGTCAATGGCGCCCTGGTAGGCACGCAAACCGTGCCCGTGATGACGACAACGGTACCCTGGAGGCTTGGGGCCGATCAGACATTTCTCAGCACCGCCGGGGATTTCCTGACCGGCACCCTGGACGAACTAGCCATCTACTGGCGCTCCATGACCCCTGACCAAGTGCGCGACCATTACAACATGGGAATTCTCGGTGCTGGGATCAGCCCCAGCTTTGTGGTCCAGCCAACGAGCCAAAAGTCGATTCTGGGAGATACGAATACCGCGGTGAGCTTCACCAGCACCGTTTCCGGTTCACCGCGTCTGCGTTACCAGTGGAAGCAGGCGGGTACTGACCTGGCAGGAGAGACCGCATCGACTTTGGTCATCCTGCCGGTGACATCTGCCAGCATAGGCACGTATTCCCTGGCCGTGAGCAATGCGGCGGGCGGCATCGTCAGCGCGAACGTCACTTTGTCTTACACAACAACCCCAGTGTCGCCAACAGCACAAAGCACAGTCCTGGGCGGTTCGGCGACGTTTACACTGGCAGGCATGCCGGCTTACCAGCCGTACGCCTACCAGTGGAAACACGCTGGAACCAATCTTCCGGGAGCCACGAGTTCCACCCTGACCATCCCTGCGGCAGGCACTGCTGACGCGGGCGTCTACACCGTGGTGGCCACACTCGGCCCGGAATCCGTGGAGAGTGATCCGGTCACCCTCACGATAATTCCCATGCCGACACAAAGCTACGCGGCAAACGTTTCCAGCGACACGCCGGTCGCGTGGTGGAAGTTGGACGACGCCCCTGGCAGCTTCGCGGTGGCCAATGCCGTTACCCCGGGCACAGACGAAGGGACCCTTTCCGTAGATGCGACGCTGGGCGCAGAAGGGGCGTTGCTAGGCGTTCCGGGCACGGCAGCGGCCTTTACCGGTTATTCCCTTGGTCTCCGGGCCGGTTTGTCGAAAATCGACTTTCTGCCCAGCGCGACCCTGAATCCTTCGGTGTTCACGATAGAGTGTTGGGTCATGGTGACCGGTGGTGCCGGCACCTTCCGCTCGCCGGTCACGTCGAGGAATCTGTCCACGGGCATCACGGAAGGCTACCTGTTTTACGCCACCAGTGACGACCGCTGGCAGTTCCGCTTGGGCAATGGCACGACCTGGGCCATTCTCGACGGCCCGCGCGTGGCCCTGAATGAGTGGGCGCACCTAGTCGGAACTTACGATGGGACCACCGCCTCGTTTTATGTGAACGGCGCGCTGTCCGCAACCACGACCACGCCTTTCGTGCCTAACCTTTCATACGGCCTTCGCTTGGGTGCCGGAGCCACGGAAGATCTGACCGGGAATTTCTTTTTCCCCGGCCGCATTGACGAAGTGGCGGTTTACAACCGGGCTCTGTCGGAGGGGCGAGTGCAGAGCCACTATGCGGCGGCTTTCCAGCCCAACTCACAGCCGCGCTTCACACTGCAACCGCTGGCCCGCAATACGCTTGCGGGTCAGACGCTGACCTTGGCCACCAAAGTCCACGCCGCCCCGCCTCTCGGCCTGCAATGGCAGAAGAACGGCGAAGCTGTGTCCGGTGCCACCCAGGCCTCGCTCACACTCGGTGCCGCCTCAGCGGTTGACGCGGGAACCTATCGCCTGGTAGCGACCTCAGGCACGGGCACGGCAACCAGTCGCGAGGCAATCGTTGGCGTTCAGAGCGGCGAGGCCGTCAGCATAAACTTGCTTGGGTTTAGCACGAACACCATTGCAGCCCTCGGGGGATCGGCAGGGTTCGTCTCTGTGGCGAATTGGAACGAGGTGGGTTATAGCGCGGTTACAGGTTCTGCCAGCGGCCTGGTGAGCCATCGGGGCGTCACCAACTCCACCACCGTCACCTGGTCCGGCACGACTACCCGCCAATGGAACGGGCCCTTGCGAACCCCGGCGGCCGATTACGCATTGCTGGGCGGGTTTATTGAGGCCAACACGACCAACATCAGCGTTACGCTCAGCAGCATTCCCGCAGATTACCAGAGCGCCGGGTATTCGCTCCTGGTGTATTTTGGCGCACCCAGTGCCACGGCCGGGCAAGTGGGACCTTACGATTGGTTCGGAGCCGTGCGGGTTGGTTCGGTCACCA
Organism: Verrucomicrobia subdivision 3 bacterium UBA6082; assembly: GCA_002428665.1. Lineage (GTDB taxonomy): Bacteria > Verrucomicrobiota > Verrucomicrobiia > Limisphaerales > UBA8199 > UBA6082. Next base: position 147,049 of record DIXK01000064.1, on the reverse strand, counting down.
ATTATTACCATGCGGTCGACCTGGCTTTCTGGGATGGCAACTTCCTGCGCGCGACGAATGCCGACGCGATGGATATGGCCCCGGCTGAAGCCAACTACGCCGTGTTCACCGGTTTGAACAGCAGTTCGGTAACGGTTTTGGTCGAGCCGCATCCAATCCTGCAAGCCGGGCCGTTCAGCATCAGTGCGGTGCAACTCTTGGCGAACGTCTCCCAACCCACCCCGGTGCCGCTGACCCTCGCGTATGCCAACGGCGTCATCACCCTGAGTTGGACCGGCAACTGGGTGCTGCAACAGAAGTTGATGTTGGACAACAACCCGGACACCTGGACGGATGTCACTGCCACGAGCCCCCACACCGTGCCCGCGACGTCGAACGCTCAGCAGTTCTACCGGCTGCGCAGCCCTTAACCCTATAAAGCGGCCGAGCGGGGCTATTGCACTTTCCGCCCGGCCGCACTCAGCGCTAACGATCAGTTGATGTCATGAAATCACTACTTGCCGCTATTTTGCTCGCGGGGGTGGCAGCGACCGCAGCCGCCTCGCCCAACGTTATTTTTCTGCTCGTGGACGACATGGGCTGGGGCGACCTCGGTGTGTTTTACCAGAACACGCGCAATTTTGAGGTCAACCGCGCCTCGCCCGCTTTCGCGACACCGCACCTCGACACGCTGGCGTCGGAGGGGATGCAACTACGGCGGCATTACTGCCCGGCGCCGGTGTGTGCGCCATCGCGCGCTTCGTTGCTGCTGGGTGTCCACCAGGGCCATTCCAACATTCGCGACAACCAGTTCGACAAGGCCCTGGAAAACAACCACACGCTGGCTACGGTGATGCGGCAGGCGGGCTACGCCACCGTGCTGATTGGCAAGTACGGTCTCCAGGGCTCCGGAACCGCGATTCAACAAGCCGGCCACCCACTGCGTCGGGGGTTTGACTATTTCTACGGGATGCTGGCGCATTTGTCCGGGCACTACCACTATCCTAAAGAATACAGTGGCACGGATGACCAGGGGCAACCGACTGGTGTCCATGAAAACTTCACGAACGTCACGGCCAGTCTTGATAAATGCTATTCCACAGACCTGTTCACGTCTCGGGCAAAGCGCTGGCTCATGGATTACCACGCGGCCGGAACCTCCCAGCGGTTCTTCATGTACCTGGCTCTGACTGCGCCGCACGCCCGACTGGATGTGCCCACCCAGGCTTACCCAGCGGGGCGCGGCACGAACGGAGGACTGCAATGGCTCGGCACTGCCGGCTCAATGATCAACACCGCGAGCGGGGCGATTAATAGCTGGATCCACCCCGACTATGCCGGAGCCACTTACGACCACGATAACAATCCCGGAACCGCCGAAGTTGCCTGGCCGGATCACGCCAAACGCCATGCGACCATGATGCGGCGCATTGACGACGCGGCGGCCGACTTGATTCAAACGCTCAAGGACCTGAACCTCGATGGCAACACAGTCGTGGTGTTCACCTCCGACAACGGACCGCACAACGAGAGCGGCGCAGGTGGGGCTTACACTTACAACCCCACCTTCTTTGATTCGTTTGGCCCCATGGACGGCATTAAGCGCGATACATGGGAAGGCGGAATGCGAGAGCCGACGATCGTTCGATGGCCCGGACGTATTGCGGCGGGCACGATCGGTTCAGCGCCCTCCCAATTTCAGGACTGGATGCCGACACTCGCCGAGATGGCGGGCATTACGGCACCGGCCCGTACCGATGGGGTGTCCTTGATGCCTACACTGACCGGTATCGGAACGCAACGGCCGAGCACGATTTACGTGGAGTATCTGAACAACAGTTCCACGCCCAGTTACACGGAATTCGAACCGTCCCGGCGCGGTGCCGTGCGCAACCAGGAACAGGTCATCCACCTCGAGGGCTACAAGGGAATCCGCTACAACGTCACGTCAAGCACGACCGACTTCAAGATCTATGACACACTCAACGATCCGAAGGAAACCCAGGACCTGGCGGGGTCCAATTCGTTTTTCGTTGGACTGCAGCAACGGATGAAAGACCGGGTCCTACAAGTGCGCCGCCCCGGCGGCGGCGTATCGCGCCCCTATGATTCCACACCGGTACCGCCCTCCAAGGCAACCACCACCGTTCCCGGGCTGGAATACCGCGTTTACGAGGGATCGTTTCCCTGGGTGCCCGATTTCGCGCCACTTTCACCGGTCACGAACGGCACGTGCAGTGGCATCGATCTCTCCGTGCGCACGCGAGACGACCAGATTGGCCTGCTGTTCACGGGATACCTGGAAGTGCCTGTCGATGGGATATACACTCTGTATTTGGCGACCGATGGCCGTGCTTTTCTTCGGTTGCATGAAGCCAGCGTCATTGATGCGGACTTTGAGTATGTCGGCGGCGTTGAGCGATCGGCAGCAATTACGCTCAAAGCGGGACGGCACCCGATCCGCCTGGGTTATGTGCGCGGGGTCGGTGGCACGCCATCCCTCACCCTGCAGTGGAGCGGACCCGGGATAGCTAAACAACCCATCCCTAACGCTAATCTGCTCCACGTCGACGCGACCACTGTTTCGGCTCCGACCGCAGTGAACGACACCGCGTTAACCGCCCGCAATACGCCCGTCACCCTCACGGTGTTGGCCAACGACCTTCCCGGAAGCGGGCCGGATTTGCTGACGATTATTGACGTTGGTTCTCCCGCTGCCGGCACCGCGACTACGAACCAGTCAGGACAAATCGTCTACACACCTAAGACCGGGTTTCTGGGCGAAGACTCGTTCAGCTACGCGATCACCGATGGGCTCAGCAACGCGAGGGCGACCGTCAGCGTAAAAGTCTTTTTTACCGACGAACTGATTTGGTTTCCCCTTAACCAAACCTCAGGCCTGAGCACGGAAGATGCGGGCGGAGCCTACTCTGGAAACCTGACGGGATTCATCGACGATCCGGCGCAATGGGTGGCAGGAAAATGGAATCGGGCGCTTCAGTTCAACGGAACGAGCAGCTACGTCTCCATTGCGGGCTTCAACGGGATACTTGGCGCGGGAGATCGCACGTGTGCGGCGTGGATCAAAACGACCGCGACCGGCCAGTTGCCAGTCATTGCCTGGGGACCCAACACCGCCGGCAACAAGTGGACATTCTTGATTCAAAGCGGCAATGTTCGACTTGAGGTCACACAGGGCTACCGGCAGGGCACGACTCTCGTCAACGATGGCCAATGGCACCATGTGGCCTGTGTGTTTGCCAATGACGGCACACCCAACGCCACGGACGTTCAGCTTTATGTAGACGGGGTTTTGGAGACGAGCTTTAACGCCAGCTTGGCGCAAGCGGTGAACACCACTTCGAGCGGCGAGGTGAAAATCGGCAGCGATGTGCAGTCCCGGTTCTTTGCTGGTGTGATCGATGAGCCACGGATCTACAGCCGCGCTTTGAGCGCCAGCGACATCGCGGCTCTATATAACGCAGTCAACGAATCGGCCGCCGCCTGGCACCACCGCTATTACGGCAGCGCGCCGGTTGATTGGTCCGGTTTGAACAACCTGGGGCTACCGCGGCTGCTGGATTATGCGTTTGGTGGCCAACCGTGGATCGCCGAACCCGCCCACTTCCGACTCCGCGCTGACTTGGCCGGCGAACGACTGCAAGTGCGGTTCAACCGTCGCGTCGCCGGCACCAGTGAAATGACTTACACCGCACAAATGTCGCCTGACCTCGTGGATTGGAACTCGCTGGCCCCCTCATTCGTGACAGCCGCGCCGCTTCCCGGTTTGCCAGGTTTTGAAGAAGCAGTGTATCAAACCGACGGGAGTTTGCCGGAGAGACAGTCCCGGTTCATGCGTGTGCACGTTGCCCTGCCTTGACCCTCGATTAGGCGGCGCTTGAAAGCCATCGCAAGCTGTGGTGTGATGATCAGACGCATCATGAAGACCCATCGACGTCGGTTCTTGAAAGCCAGCATTATGGCCGGTATAACCGGTATGACCGCCATCGCCACCCCTGTAGTTTTTGCTGCAGACAGACCGCGCCGGAGTTCCCGATCCCGGAATCCCCGTTATGGGAAACTGGATGAAATCCTGAGGCAACCGGTGTTGAAACGGGAGTTTTTCTCCGAGCCGGTGATTATCGAGAGCGTGGAATTGCTCCGGTTTGGGGACAATTTTCTGTGCCGGGTGCGATCGCGGGACGGTGCGGAAGGAATGTCGGTAGGGCACAGTGGTTTGAAAGTGCTGCACCCCCTCTTCGTTCATCATCTTCAGCCGTTTTTCATCGGAAAGGATGCACGGGATCTCGACCTGCTCCTGGAAAAGGTTTTCATCTACAATTTTAACTTCCGCTACAACGGCATTTCCATCGGCACGCCCCTGGCTACGATCGAGTTTGCCATCCTGGATATGCTGGGGCGCATCGCCAACAAACCAGTGGGGCAATTGATCGGGAGAATTCTTCACCCTGAGGTGGCCGTGTACCAGGCCACGGAATACCGTGAAAAATCCGTGGAGGAATCGCTGGAACTGATCAAACGCGATGTGGCGGAATACAACGCTCACGCGGTCAAGATCAAGATCGGCGGGCTCATGTTCATGACCAAGGACATGCACGCGAAAGGACCGCCCGGGCGGACGGAGAAAATGATTCCCCTGATTCGGAAGACGTTTGGGGATGATATGACACTGTATGCGGATGCGAACGGGTTTTACGAGGTGGAGGAGGCCATCCGGATTGGAGAACTGCTGGAGGAATACCGGTATGGATTTTTTGAGGAACCGGTGATGTTCGATTGGTATGAGGAAACCAGGCAGGTTGCGGATGGGTTGACGATGCCGGTGGCTGGCGGGGAGCAGGAGTATAGTCTTCACGGGTTCCGCTGGCTGATCGCCAACAATGGGCTGGAGATCGTGCAACCGGACACCTACTACTTCGGTGGAATGATCCGCTGCATGCAGGTGGCACGGATGGCGGAAGCTTTTGGGAAGACCTGCACACCGCACATGTCCGGTGGGGGACTTGGATTTCTTTATATGATGCACTTCGTTTCGGCGCTGCCCAACGCGATGCCGTATCATGAGTTCAAAGGGCTTCACACCAGCGTGCAATTCGAGTGCAAGACCTCGCCCCTGAAAGTGGTGAATGGCAAGCTAAAGGTCCCAACCGGCCCAGGCATGGGTGTGGACATCGACCCCGATTACGTCAGTAAGCACGAGAAGCTGAAGGCCTGACAACTACCAGCAACTCAGGATAGGCACCGCCCACAGAAGTGACAGCCGTGTGGAGATGCGCGGTGGTCCAATCAAAGCGAGTCCTTTTTCTTGCCGTCATGGCGGCATCCACCCATGCTGGCGCCTTGCAGATCATGAAGAAGGTTGCCATCGCCATTGCAGTTCTCGTCGCGCTGTTCCTCGGAGTGTTATTTATTTGGCTGGGGCCCGACACGGAAGGCCCGAAGTATATTCCGGGCGAGGTTCGAGTACCAGCCAATTACGATTACCTGGGCTACGAGTTCATGACCCCCAATCCTTTCCACGGAGGAAAGATGTGGGTCTCTATAAGGGTGAGGACAAATCATTACCATGTGTTCCTTTATGACCTGGAGCAGCAGAAGGTTCTCGGGGAGTTGAAACACGCGAACCCGGTGTTTATGAATCGGGAGCAAACGCGGGTGTTGTGTTCCACTCGCGAACCCGCACCGGCCGGCCTGCTCACGAAGTTTGCACAACTCCTCTATAAGATCACCTTCCGCAGGATTGGGCTGGCCTCGCCCGCGCCGGGTCAGGGCCAGACGGAACGTTTCTGGCTGGTGGAGCTGAGAAGTGGCTCGGCGTCACCATTCGGAAGTCTGCCACAGTTCGCCGGGGCCGGGAGTTCGTTTGTGCCGTCACCGGACTTTCGTTTCGGCTACAACAAACCGTCCGGCTACGTGCAACAACCCTCATTCGCCGTTTGCGATTTAGACCATACCACCTTTAAGGTCGTGGCGCTCGATGGCCAGCCTCAAGGCTGGTGGGACAATCAACACATGGTGGTTAAGACACCGGACCACAGTTTTATGCTGTTTGACGCGGTAACGGGAACGACCAATGGTCTCCTGAGTGCGGCACAAGTTCAGTCCTTTCTCGAGGAAGCAGGCGTCCGGGAAGTAAAGAACTCATCCATAAGTCTATTTCGAGTTTGGACCGGCAGCTCGAATCAGTTTTATCTCACCGACGCGCACCAAAGGTGGCTGGCGAAAGAGTCCTTTCTGGCCAAGTTAAGCTCGCCCGGGCCAGGGTTGGAGATGGTCGCGCCCGAATTCAAGTTCGAGTGGTCCGATCACCTGGACAGCAGCGGGTCCTATTATGTCTTCAGCGGACGCGAAAGCGGCCAGGCCAGCGCGGCGGTTTTTGTGCGGGAGGTGCGAACCGGTGATACGCGCACGCTGGTTCCAGACAACGGCGAGAAACGCTTCAGCCTCCCAAACTTTTACGGGACCGACATTATTTATGTGCGAAGCAACCGGCTGTGGCGGGTCGACGTCAACGGTTCCGGTCACACGCAATTGTTTCCACCTGTGGAGAGCAGGAAACGGGACTGAGGTTGGGTTTCGCGGTCTTTCCTGGCTCAGCCCGACTTCGAGACCAAATCTAAGACACACCTAAAACCGATCGTGCTGCAGCGGTCGAGTCCGGGCCAGGTCAGAAGGAATTTCGTCGCGAAGTCGACCGGGCGCGGGCCGCCGTCCAAGTACCAATTTGAGCCTTTGGCGGAGAACCAGGCGCCGCCACGCAGGAGGCAAAACCGCGTGCGGCCGTCACTACGCTCGCTTTCGGTCCAGTGCCAGACATTCCCGCACAGGTCATAGCAGCCAAAAGGTGAGCGCCCGTCGGGGAAGGCTTTTACTGCGGTGGTGCCGCCGCGATCACCAGTGTTGCAGCGTCCCGGCTCTAATTGGTCTCCCCAGGGATATTTGCGGCCATCGGTTCCTTGTGCAGCATACTGCCATTCTTCCTCGGTGGGGAGTCGTTTGCCCGCCCACCGGGCGTAGGCCCGGGCATCGTCGAGGTCCACGTAGACCACTGGATGATCTTCCTGGCCGGGTGGCGGCCGGTTGGCTTTCCAGTGTTTCAGGAAGTTTTCCGGATGTTTGGGGCGGTACCCGTCAGCCTGAAGGAACTCGGCGAACCGGGCATTCGTCACCGGCGTTTCATCGATGGCAAATCGCTGGAATCTCACGCGGCGGCGGAAGTTTTGTAGTTGGAAGTTATAGGATCCATGCAGCCGGTGGCCGGGCTGCGGGGCGGACTCGTAAAAGCCGCATTCCCTCACCCGAATATCGATCCTCAGTTCCAAGTCGCCCGCGGGTATTTCGACCATACCCTCCGGCACCTGTGGTTGCGGCAACGTGCGCCGCACGGGAAGCAGGTGGGTTTCGCTCGGCGGCGTACTCGTGTCCAGAACCATTTTGGCATTGAGACGAGCTTGTTGGCGAAGAAATCGTTTGAATCCGTTGCCGAGATCCGACCCGGTGCCGGAAAGGAAACAGGCGAGGCCGCGAGGCGGAATCTTCCCCGAAAGGATGACGGTAGGCTCTTCGAGTCGGGCGTTCGCCTTTTGGCCGGCCATAAGGTCGAAGTATCGGTGGCCCGGCATGGCCGGCACGCGCAAGAGAGGACCGTTCACCCACGCAGTCGTGCGATTCACGAGCGTCCAGAGCCGCAGTCCAGCTTCTTCCCAGAGCGAAGCGTAAACGCCGGATGGCTCGGCCTTGACCAAGGGAGTCCATCGTTCACTGTTAAAAAGCCTGTGGTAACGGCGTTGAATGGGCAGCAGACAGCGAAGCAACCAGCGGTCGCGCGCACACCAAGGTATCCAGGAACCGAACACATTCTCCCAGACCATGATCCCGCTGCCATTCATCCAGGCGGCCTGGAGTTCACCGGAATGGTCGTAGTCCCAACGTTTTATCTGATGGAGCATGTGGCGGCGCTCCAGCCACTTGTGCCTCAGGACACCAGGCACCGGGCTGTCGTTAAACCACTGCGCCCAGGAGGCATGGTGGTCGTGCATGCGCTCCAGCGGCACGGCGCCCTCACCCTCGAGAATCACCCCCGGCCGGACGGCGTCCAATTTAGCCCGGAGTTCGGCCGCGCCCCGATTCATCGTGTCCAGGAAGATTCCGTCCACCTCCAAGGCACGGACCAACTCCACCAGGGCGTCGAGGTCGGACACGGCTTCACGGCGCGTGCCCAGATCCCAGGGATTGTAATCGATGTAAGCCCGTACACCGCGACGGTGGAACTGGCGGACGGCGGCGCGCAACCCCTCCAGACCACCCGGTTGGTCCCGGTAGAAATCGAACTGATTGCGCTCGTCGGCACCGATGCGCGGGTACGCCTGCCACAGCACGACGCTGTCGAAACCGCCAAAATCGCGTTCAGCCTCATCGAGAAACGAGTCCACCGTGTAACGCCCGCGACGTCGATTGTAAAACCGCTCATCACAGGTCATCAGGAAACAGCAGGAATAGTTCCCCGACGACCAGGCAAAAGCCGGGTGACGGTACAGAACATCGTCGTATTTCAAGGCCGCCCGGGTTTCCTCGCGCCACCGCGCCAAGGCCTCCCGAAAGGCAGGCCAGTCGGCTGGGTTTGGCGGGGCGACAATGACCTCCCCGGAAAATTCGAGTTTGAAGGGCGCTCCCGGGAGCGCCGCTGCCAGGCGCACGGAACTCAGGAGCGGCAGCAGCATCGCCGTCTGTTTAATAAAGCCGCGCCGGTTGGTTTGCATGGCAACACAATAGCCTGCCGGGGCGTAAACGTAAGCCGGATTATAGCGCAGCGGATTGCAGCGCGATGCCCGTTCGCAATAACTCCGGGCAAGTGGCGGTCAGCCAGCAATGACCTATGGCCTGGAAGCCGGGGCGGAGGCATCCAGTGGGGTGTATTCGACCTTCCAGATCCAAGGCAGGACGTGACTGGCGCGAGCCCAGGTTTCCCATTGCCGGACCAGTTGCCGCAAACGCTCAGGTTCTTTCCGGGCGAGGTCCTGCATTTCGGTGCGGTCGGCCTCCATGTCGTAAAGTTCCCACCGTCCGCCCGGACCTTTAGCCACAGCCTTCCAACGGCCATCCCGCACCGCGCGGTTGCCTTCGTGCTCCCAGAAAATCGGTGTGGGCCGACCCAAAGACTTGCCCGAAAAGGCCGGACGAAGGCTAACCCCGGCGAGGGGATGTATGGTCAGTCCGTCACGCTCCCGAGGATAAGTGGCGCCGGCCAGATCGATGCAGGTTGCCGCGAGATCGACGACGTGACCGGGCTGAGCTTCAAGTTGGCCGCGCCGCTTCTTTGGCATGCCGGCCGGCCAATGCACAATCAACGGGGTGGCGATGCCTCCTTCATGGACCCAGTGTTTGTATTCGCGGAAGGGGGTGTTTGACACATGCGCCCAGGCCTCGCCGTAGGCGATGTAAGTGTCCGCCGGGCCGGGCAATACTTTGCGGCCCATTAGCACCGGGAACCCTTCCCGGGTTTGCTGCGGAATACTGCCCTGTTTTTGCAGCGCATCCGGAGCCAACTTCGGCAGAGTGGGCATGTCAGCCCGGGCTTGCTCGGGATTCACCTTGGTGCCGGATCTCCCGGTGTTTTCGGCGCACCCACCATTGTCCTGCAGGTAACAAATCAGCGTGTTGTCCAACTGCCCGGTTTGCCGCAAGACATCGATCAACCTGCCGATGCCCCGATCCATGCTCTCGACCATGGCGGCATAGACTTCCATTCCCGCCGCCTCCCAACGCCTGTCGGGTTGCGCCTCCCAATTCCCCACTGGGGGAGCGGGCTCCCAGCGCGAGTCCAGCAGCCCCAGCCGGGCCTGGTTCTGCAATCGCACCTGGCGCGTCGGCTCGTAGCCCGCGTCATACTTCCCCCGCTGCCGGGCGATGTCCTCGGGCAACGCGTGCATCGGCCAATGGGCGGTCGTGTAGGCCACATACATGAAGAAGGGCTGGTTTGATGCGGACTGTTGGTGCTCCCGAACGAAGCGTGCGGCGTGATCGGAAATCGCGTCGGTGTAGTAGTAAGTTTGCGGCTGGTATTCAGGATCCGCAAAGGCAGAAATCTGGGTGTTGTCACGGGTCAACGTCGCGGGATCGAAGAAACTGCCCGCACCATGGACGGTGCCGTAAAAGCGATCGAATCCCCGCTGCAAAGGCCAGTTATCCTTGGGTCCTTCCGGCCCACGGTGGCGGGTGACGTGCCATTTCCCGACGGCGTAGGTGCGATAGCCCGCCGGTTTGAGCACCTCCGCAATGGTCGCGCAGCGCCGGTTTAGATCACCGCGGTAGCCTTCCTTACCGTGGTCTTCCATCATGTGGCCTACGCCGGTGCTGTGCGGATAAAGGCCGGTGAGCAGCGAGGCCCGAGTGGGGCAGCATCGGGCCGTATTGTAGAACTGCGTGAAGCGCAACCCGTTGACCGCCAGTTTGTCGAGATTTGGAGTCGTGATTTCACCGCCCATACAACCGATGTCAGACCATCCCATGTCGTCCGAAAGGATGATAACAATGTTCGGGCGATCCACCGCTTGCAGGGAGAAGGCTGGAAGTGCTCCGAGCAGCAGCGGCACGAAGCAACCAGCGAGGCACGTGAATAATCTATGGTTCATGGTCGTGTTGCATTTGTGTGGACGCGTGACGGGCCGCGGCGGCGGTTTGTGATCCGGATCAAGGCGCGGCCGGGCTGCTGTTTCCGGCGTTGATAAACTCTTCGCGCGTCAGCATACCATCGTTATTGGTGTCAAATCGTGGAAACCGTTTCGGGGCTTCCTGTGGATCCGGCTGTCCGATGAGAAACTCCTCGCGCGTAAGCTTGCCATCAGCGTTCTGGTCACGGCGGTCAAACATGGCACCCCGATCCTGCCTGGACTTGCCGGCCTTGGCTTTGGTAGCGCCGGCCGGACCTTGCGGTGGAAGCCGAAGCTGAGGCTTGGCTTCCAGTTGCTTCGCGAGGATGGCCCGCAATTGCGCCACCACCAGCGGGTGGCTCTCCGCCAGGTTTTTGGTCTCTTCCGGATCATCGGCATAGTCGTACAGTTCCAGAATCGCAGTGTCAGGGGCGGCTCCGGGAACCTTCCACTCGACTAACCGATAACGGCTGGTGCGAACGGCGCGACCGATCAGTTCGCCCATACCTCTGGGTGAACGTGGGTATGCGTGAAACACCGCCTCTTTGGTCACGGCAGCCGCAGGATTCTTCAACGCCGCCACGAAACTGGCCCCGTCGAGACCCTTTGGGGCCGGTAGCCCGGCGAGTTCACAGAGCGTCGGGTAAATGTCCACGGTTTCGGCGAGAGCGCCAGTTTTGGCGTCAGCCTTGCCGATGCTCGGTGCGGAAACGATCAAGGGAATGCGTCCTGCCTGCTCGTAGTTGGTGTGTTTGCACCACATTCCATGATCCCCGAGATGCCACCCGTGATCGCCCCAAAACGCAATGATCGTGCTTTTCGACAGGCCCAACCGATCCAGTTCATCCAGCACCCGACCAAGCTGGGCATCCATGTAGCTCACCGCGGCGTAGTAGCCGTGGATCAGTTCGCATTGCTGCGCATCGGTCAACGGGCCGGTATTCGAGATGTCGGTGTAGTTGCGCAGTTCGCCCCAAGTGGTCGGCGCGAAGACGGGCGCGCCCTCGGGCGGAGTTTGGCGGGGGTGTGGTTTGAAGGAGGATCGCTCGTATAGATCCCAATAGTTCTTCGGTGCCACAAACGGCAGGTGCGGCTTGAGAAAACCCACCGCCAGAAAAAATGGCTCGTCCGGCTTTTCGCGGGCGGCGCGCAGGCGTGTGACGGCTTCGTCTGCGATCATCCCGTCACCGTAGCGGTTGTCGGGCACGTCAGCACACTCGACCGAAGGGCCACGCATCGTGTCGCCGACCAACTCCCGTTTGGCCTGGCTCGACTCCAAGGCGTAACCACCCCCTTTCGGACTCCAATGGGGCACGCTCCAGCTTTCGGCATCGTTGTGATTGCCATGCCCAACGTGGAAAATCTTACCTAGGGCTTCGGCCCGCCAGCCGTGCTGCATGAAATACTGGCTCAAGGTAACCGCATCTGGCGCCGCTTTGCGGAAAAACGTGCCGAGGTCGTAGATGCCCAGGGTTGTCGGGCGTTTGCCGGTCATCAAGGCGTTGCGCGAAGGGGCGCATACGGCCTGGTTGCAATAGGCTTTGTCAAACAGCACACCGCGCTGCGCCAGGCGATCTATGTTCGGCGATTTCACTAAAGAATCCCCATAGCACCCCAGTACCGGCTTTAAGTCATCCACACAAATGAGCAGCACGTTCGGCTTTTTGTTCTCGGCTCCGGATAGCCCAACAGCCAAGGTGGCCAAGGCTAAAATGGTCGATAGCGATTTCATTTGGATTATCGGGGTTCGGAATTTAGCCGCGGTTTTTCTTTTTGTCCGCCTTCGTGCGGTTGGAGTCTGGTTGAGCCGCGGCTGAAGGCGGGAACCAAGCCGCAGGCGCGGGATTCTCGACGGTCAGGGGTGCGGTGTCGCCGTAAAACAGTTGCTGTTGTCTGAGGAGTCCTAGCATTTCCCCCACCTTTTGGTTGGAAGCGGCCTCCCCAGCCAGGTCTTTCTGCTCGAAGGGGTCGTTGCGCAGGTCGAAGAGCTGGGTCTTGTCGATGAGTGGGTAGCGAATCAACTTCCAGCGATCATCACGGACCGCGCGCTGGCACTGACGGTAAGCGGTGAAAAGTGCCGTCCGCACCGGGGCAGAGTCGTCGGCGCGAAATATCGGAACCAGGCTGTGGCCTTCGCTCGATCCAAGAGGCGCGATGCCGGCCAACTCAGCGAGCGTCGGGAAAATGTCGAAGAGGTAACAGAAAGCCTCACTGCGCCGGTTCCGGGGCACCCCCGGCCCGGCGAACAACAAAGGCACCCCAACGGAATGCTCGTAGAGGTTCTGCTTGCCCAGCAACCCGTGACTGCCGATGGCCAAACCGTTGTCTCCGGCATACACGATCAGCGTGTTGGTTTCGAGACCCCGGCGGCGAAGCACCTCCAGCACTCGGCCCACTTGTTCGTCCAAATGGCTGATGCAGGCGTAGTAATCGGCGAATTCCTTCGCCAGCGCTTCCTTCGTCCGTGGCCAAGGCAGCAGTTTTTCATCGCGCAACACCATGTCGCCGTTGTCGAACAGATGCATCGGCGCCACGTTAGCCGGGAGAGGTGGTGGATGCTTTTGATAATACTCATCCCAAGATGCGGTAGCCGTGCGGGGATCATGCGGTGATTTGAAAGAGACATAGCAGAGAAACGGCTGCCCTTTTGGATGATTCTCCAGGAACTCAATCGCCGTTCCAGCGAACAGCTCCGTGTGGTGCTCCGCGCTGGTGCGCTTCGGCCCGGGCGTCTGTCCTTCACTAAAATCCTGAACCGGCATGCCATGGGCGTCAGACATCCCCCCGAAGAACACATTTCGTCCCTCTTGAAATGTAGTTCCAGCCGACTTGGGGCCGTTGTGCCACTTCCCGGTCATGAACGTGCGATAGCCGGCCCGGGCGAATTGCTCCGGCCAGGTGACCGTTCCCACCAGGTTCTCGCGCACTCGAAAAAGGCTCTGGCCCGACATCAGCATCGCCCGCGACGGCATGCAAACTGCCCCCTGCATCGCCCCCATCACATAGGCCCGCGTCATGGCCACCCCACTGGCGGCTAAACGGTCCAGGTTTGGCGTGTGAATATGCGGGTTGCCCAGCGCGTGGATGGTGTCGGAGCGCTGGTCGTCGCTGAAGAAGAACAGGATGTTGGGCTGTAACGCAGCAGAAGACTCTGCCGAAAGAACATCTGCCAGCCCAAGGCAACACGTAGCCGCGGCCAGAAACCGAATCATCCCGAGAATGCCTGTCATGCGCCAATTCATCTGCTGTATAGACGCCACGAGACCATTATAGATTACCAACTATTCATCGCTTCGCCCCACGGGCTGCGAAGGCGTAGAGGCACGCGCAGGCGTTGGCTGCCTCAGCGCTATTCGCCGAAGAATGGGAACAACTGCTTCAGTTCCTCGGCCGAGGGCTGGCGGCCATATTCGCATACCTCGAAGGCCTCGGCATACTTCACCGCGCGGCCTTTTTCCTCGCCATAGAGTTTTATGAGGAGGTCGCGGCATTGGTTAGCCACGTTGATATAACGGGGCTCGAATCGCGCCCGCACCACCAACTGGCGAGCCTGCTGTCCAGCCGGATCTTTGGGCACTGGAACCACCCGTTCGAAATCGCCCTTGACCCACAGACTTTCGATCTGAGATTCCAATTGCCAAATAGCCTCCGCCTTCTGGTCGAGCACCGCGTCAATGGAGACGGCGATCGAGGGGCTGAAGGGATAAGGTTTCTGGAAATTATCTGAAAGAAAGAGGAAAACGGGATTAACCGCCAAGTGCGGGGTATCGGGACAGAATGAAGGCACCATGACCATGAACGCAGCGTCCTGCATCAAAATGCCGGTGTAGCGGTGGTCCGGGTGATAGTCATTGGGCCGATGTCCCATAACAATGTCGGCCTTCCACTCGCGGATCAGGCGGGTAAACGTACGGCGGTTTTCCAGTGTGGGCATCAGTTCGCCGTCGTGGATGTCCAGCACTTCGGTTTCAATACCCAGAACCTTGGCAGAACGTTCGACTTCGGCTATTCGGCGTTTGGCCAAAGGACCTCCGGCCTCAGTGGCGTGGCCGATATCGCCATTGGTCGTCGAAACAAACTTGACCTTGTGTCCCCGGGCAGCCCACATCGCAGCCGCGCCGCCCGCTTTCAGTTCGCAATCATCCGGGTGCGCCCCGAATACAATGATTCTCAAGACCCGGGCATCCGCCGCCTGTGCCAGTGAGCAAGCCAAACCCAGAAATGTGACCACCAGATACCAAGACCACCGCCGCCAGTGTACGCTGTGTTTCATGGAGGCGTTATACTCAGCGCCGCCATCATTGCAATTACGAATCTCTCGGTGCCCCCAAAACATGCCGCGCCAGACCTTTCGGACTCCCCGGGGTTGTGGCCAGGAACGACGTCACGGCGTGCACTCCTCTCGCTCAACCAGATCCAGAGTTATCCCTGCGCCACGAGGCAGGCCAGTTAACGGGAGGCCCGGACAGGATTGGCTTGGCCCGGGCATCGTTGACGCCATTCCACAGACGATTGTTGAAATAAGCGTCAGCAGGTTTCACGGACTCCACGTGGCCATCGGTGAAGGTGAGGTTGCCTCGCCCGAGATGGCGGGAAGAGACGAAGGAGGCGTATTCGTAAAACGCCCAAGGTTCCTCCTGGTCGCGGGCTCCGTCGGGCAGGAATGGCGGGTCGATGATGTAACCGTGATTGCCCATCCGGTAAACGTTTTCGGAGGCGGGCAGAGCGCTGGCGATGGCCTCGGGGCCCAGAGGTTCGTAGGGTTCCTGAGTTCCGGTGCCATCCGAACAGCCAAACGCAATCGTCGCCGCCGGTGCGGTGAACGATGTCAGGCGGATCGGAAAGTTCTCATAAGCTCCCGAGTTCATTTTGCGCGAGCTGCCGAGAAACTTGTAGTTGTAGCCATAAGGCGCATTGCGGCCTGCCAGCCAGTGGGGCACGGCGGGGTCGCGAATAACCTCGTAGCCGGAGGTGACCTCGCGAGCGAAGAGATTGAACCAGCGCAGGCGGCTGCCGTCGGCAAACTTGAGCTGGTGTGGCGGCAGGAATTGATAGGTGTCCGTGTAAATATACAGCCCGATGCCAAGCTGCCGGAGATTGCTTCGACACCGGGCATCGTGCGCTTTCTGTTTGGCCCGGGACAACGCGGGCAGAAGCATCGCCGCAAGGATCGCAATGATGGCGATGACTACCAGCAATTCAATAAGTGTAAAGCCCATCGGGCGCGACCGCTTCGTCCGGTGCTTCTTGAACTCGAACCTCAAAGGATCCTCGGCTACTTGAAGTCGTTCTCGAGCACGATGCGGTAGCGCGGCTTGCCATGACGCAAATGATCCAGAGCGTCGTTGACCTTCGACAGGGGAAACGGCTCAACGAGCGGGGCGATCTTGTGCCGGGCGCAGAAATCAAGCATGGCCGCAATGTTAGCCGGCTTTCCGACCGGGGAACCGGAGATAGACTTCTGCATGCCAATCAGAGAGAAGGCCGCCACCGGTACAGGTTCGAGCACCGCACCGACGAAATGAAGACGACCACGGGGAGCGACCATGTTGATGATCGCCGCCCAATCGAGCGGGACGTTGACCGTGATCAGCAGGTAATCAAATACGCCGACGAGGGATTTCATTTGAGCCGCATCCCGGGTATTCGCCACATGATGAGCCCCGAACGAACGGGCTTCCTCCCGCTTGGCATCACTGGAAGTGAAGGCCCAGACTTCGCAGCCCCATTTGTTGAGGAACTGCACGGCGAGGTGGCCCAGGCCGCCGATGCCCACGACACCCACACGATCTGTAGGGCGAACACTGAATTCGACCATGGGAGTGAACACCGTGGCGCCGCCACAAAACAGCGGTCCGGCCGTTGCCGGAGTGACGCCGGCAGGCAGCGGAAAAGCCCAGGCCCAATGGCAACGAAGGCGTTCGGCGAAACCGCCGTGGCGGCCAACAATAGTCTGATCGCTGTTTGGGCACAGGTTGTGGTTGCCCGAGAGACATTGTGGGCAGGCCATGCAGGATCCAGCGTACCAGCCCACGCCGACGGTGTCTCCCACTTTGAGGTTTTTTGCCTGCGGCCCCACAGCCACCACGGTACCCACGGCTTCGTGACCGGGCACTAACGGAAAAACTGACTGCTGCCACTCGTTATCAATCATCGAAAGATCGGAATGACATATGCCGCAGTGGGAAACCCGAATCTCGACATAGTCTAGCGGCAACGCGCCGAGCTCGTACTCGAAGGGCTGCAAGGGCTGCCCTGCCGATAGTGCCGCGTAAGATCGAATCCCTGATTTCATAGAGGCAAGTTAGGAGAGGGTGGGTTTGTGGTCAAGGTGGGTACTGACGGATGGACGAGGTTCTGACATTACGTTGCGTCAGACATGAGCCGGACTGCTAACAATAGGAGCAAGGTCTTGCGGCCTTTCAGCCCTTGCTTTCGCCCATTCCGCGAATGACCTCCCGGAGCGGGAACAGATCGGGATCTTCAAGGGCGACGCGGCGGATCGAAGCTGGATCACCGGCTTTGCAGGCAGCGCGCAGCCAACGGCGGGCACGGTCGAGCCGGCCGAGGCAGCACTCGTAGCAAGCCAGATTGTAACAAATGGTCACGTCTTTGGCGAACTTGTCCACGACCAGGAGGAGATTATCGCGGGCTTCGCGGGTGCGCTTGAGTTCGTGCAGGGCGTAAGAGCGGTGGATCCAGCCGGGAGGATAATCAGGCGCGGTAGTGATGAGCCGTGATGCGATTTCGAGGGCGCGGTCCCAATCATGTTGAGCGGCCAGGACCTGCCACTGCACGTTCAAGACCTCCGGGTGGCTCCCCAGGCAGGCGAGCAACGGGGCGAGTTCTGCCTGCGCCTCCGCAGAGTTCCCCAGCCCCAACCAGCCTTCGGCGGCTTCCAACTGACGAGATTCTTCAACGGTCAGGCGTCGCATGTTGCATCGCGGTAGCAGCACCCGGCACGGTATGGGCTCCACACCACACGGGTTATCGTAGGCATGCGGGCCGCCACTGCAACTCCAGATCCAGTGTTGGCAGTCATCACGGTTTGGGAGCGGTTGCTGCCGGAACGCGAAGCTGGCTTAGATTCAGGCCTTCACGTTTCTTCAGAACTGCCTCCACCCGCGGGACGTACATCTGGGTCTCCGCCGGAAGCCGGGTGGCGATGGCATCGAAGGAGGTGGCTTTGTGGCGTCTCAGGAGATTCTGAACAGTCCCCTCCCCCGCGTTGTAAGCCGCAAGGGCCAGGCGCCAGTCCTTGAATTTGCCATGGAGGAATTGGAGATAGCTTGCAGCTGCTTTAGCGGCAGGCTCGGGCTTGAGGCGCTGATCAAAGGGCCAGAGGCTGAGGCCAAAGCGGCGGGCAGTAGCGGGCATCAGTTGGAACAACCCCGCGGCTCCGGCGGGACTGCGCGCGCGCGGATCGAAAGAACTCTCAACCTCGGCGATCCAGACCAACTCCGGAGGCACACGGCTGGCGGTAAATACCGGCTTTAGCCGGTCCACGTAAGTCTTTGCCGCCTTGGGCCAAGGCCGGGTGTTGATTTTTTCAACCCAGATTTCCCGCTGGACTGCGGGTTTAGGATTCGGAACCGGCCTGGGTGGCTGGCCGGGCACGGTCTTGGGCGGAGCTTCCTTCAACTTAAGCGCTTTTGCCACCTCCAGGTAATCCAGCCTCGACCGCAGCCAAAGCGCGTAGGGCAGAGTTTCCTCGTAAGATTCAAGCAGAGGCAAGACTGCGCGGGCAGTGTCGTTCAAGGCAGCCAGGTCGAGGACGTATTCACCAGCCAATTCCCGCTGGATTTCGGCGAAGAAACGGCGGGCGTTTTCACCCTCCGAACCTGCCAGCAACTGCAGGACATCTTCGTCCAGGTTTTCCTCGGCCCAGTTTTGGGCGGCGGCGGCCAGGGCATCCCAATCCACTTCGGCGGTTTGGGCCGGGGCCAACCCCGGGCAGGCCAACAGCGCCAGCAGCAGCACCGTGAGTAGCCGCATCACACGCATTGAGTAGACACTAAGACTCAAACACCCGGCGGACGAATTCGCGGCTGCGGCGGTGGTTTTCCACCACCGAGCGGGTGACCTTTGTACCGTTCTCAATGGCCAGTTCCACGGTAAATCGGCGCGGCATCTGGTGCTTGCGCGCAAAGGCTGCCACTTCACCGTAGTCAATATCGCCGGTATCAAGATCTTCCCACCAAACGCCGTCACGGCTTTGCCGGAGGTGCCAGGTTACCACACGATTGCCGTAATCCTGGAGAGCGGCAAGCGGCTGGATGCCCCCCTTCCAAACCCAATGAACATCGTAACAGAGCCCGACTACGCCGGGTTTCGTATGCTTGAAGTTGTAATGGAATTCACGAGCGTTTTCGGCCATTTCGGGCAGATGATGGTGAATGCCGAGGCGCATGCCCATGGCATTCAAGGCTTCGCCCAACCGGGTCAGGGCGACCACCTGGGTCTTCAACTCCTCGTCGGTCTTGGATCGCCCGATGGGGTCAGGGTTGCAGCTCAGAACCTTGAAGCCCGCTTGCTGACAAACTTTGCAGGCAGCGAGCAGTTTTTCGACAGTGGCGTCTGCTTTGCCCGCTTCGTGTAATCGGCCTCCCGAATAGAGGCTTACCGGCTGCAGGCCTTTGGCTTTTAGCTGATCGGCAAACTTTCCGTTCTCCTCGGGTTGATCCAGGTTCATGAATGATTCGAGGTAATCATAGCCGGCATCCCGCAGAGCTGAGATGACCTCCCCGACGTCGAACGGTTTTTTGTCCCGTGCCGCATACTGGGTCCAGCCATATACATTGGAGCCCACGAGGGTCTCGCGAGTGGAACTCTCCGCACCGATGCTGCGGTTCAGCGCACCAAAGGCGGCAGTAACTGCCGCGGCGGCGACCGTGTGCTGGATGAAGGTGCGCCGGGTCATGGCCGGTCGATCGGAAACAGTGTCCTGTGGATTGAGCATGTCCCGATTCAAGCGCGCTTCCCGTGCGCTTGGCGAGCAAAAAGCGGCGAAAAATGCGCGTTCGCTCGCGTAAGGTTGAAAAAAACCTGCCGGAGCCGGAGAATGAGATAAAGACAGGCAGCACATGTTTGATCGCGGCCAACTGCAGGAGTCAGTCTCGGCGCTCGCGGCGCAAGGGATCTTGCTGGGCACGTCGTCCTGGAAATATCCGGGGTGGCGAGGCCAGCTTTACACGGACGACCGGTATGTCTACCGCGGGCGTTTTGCTGAAAGCCGGTTTGACCGCGACTGCCTGACGGAATACGCCGAGGTTTTCAAGAGCGTGTGCGTGGATGCAGCGTATTATACATTTCCCCGCGCCACCTACCTGGAGCAACTTGTCTCACAGGTGCCACAGGATTTCCGGTTTACCTTCAAAGTGACGGACCGGATCACCCTCAAGCGCTACCCCAACCTCGCCAGGTTTGGATCGCGTGCGGGCCAGGCGAACCCCGACTTCCTTAACGCGGATCTGTTCAGCTCGGAATTCCTGGCACCATGCGAACCGCACCGAGCGAATGTCGGGTTGTTGATCTTTGAATTCTCGAAGTTCTACGCGGTGGATTTTGCGCGAGGGCGGGACTTTGTGGATCAACTCGACGCGTTCCTGGGCCATCTGCCCAACGGCTGGCACTATGGTGTGGAGATCCGAAACCGCACCTTTCTCCAGCCGGAATACTTTGGTGTCCTCGCACGACGCAGGGTGGCACATGTGTTCAATAGCTGGCAGGAAATGCCGCCCATTGGCGAGCAAATGGCGCTGCCCGGCAGCCGCACCACACCGAATTTCCTCGGGGCCCGGCTCCTGCTGCGTCCGGGCCGAAAGTATGAGGAGGCGGTGAAGCTGTTCAGCCCCTATGACCAGGTTAAGGATCCCTACCCTGAGGGCCGCGAGGCCGGGGCGGCGTTGGTTCGGGAAGCGAAGAACGGTGGAGGAAAAGCTTATATTCATGTGAACAACCGTTTCGAAGGAAACGCCCTCTCCACGATCGCCGACATCATCGAACGCGCGCGGCGTGAGGCGGTTTAGGTGTCCTCGGTCTCCGTGGTGACCGGCAGGTTGTCCCCTTTAAGCGCAGCCATGGCGGCATGCCAAGCCAGGATGGCGCACTTGACACGGGCAGGAAACTTATAAACGCCGGCGAAAACGGCGAGCTTGCCGACATCCCCAATTACCCGGCCGGTAGTCACCATTTCGTGAACCAGTTCGAACATCTTCTCGATTTCAGCGCGGGTCTTGCCTTTGGCAGCCTCGGTGAGCAATGACGCGGAGGCTTTGGAAATGCAGCAGCCCGATCCCAGGAAACTGATGTCCTTCACCACGTCACCATCCATGGCCAGGAACAGCCTGAGCTGATCGCCGCACAAAGGGTTGTGGCCCTGGGCGAACCGCGTGGGGTTCGGCAGCTCCCGGAAATTGCGCGGATGTTTGCAGTGATCCAGGATGACCTGCTGATAGAGATCGTTCAGTTCATCAAACACGATGCAGAAGATACTCGGGAACGCCCGAAAAGACACGCAATAAACTAAGGGGTGGTCAATCGGGTTTATGGGCCGTGAGGGAGGGCGCTCAGCGGCGGTTCGTAAGCGGCTTTGAATGTGCGAGTCACCACCAACGCCGCCAAGGTTCCTCGTCTTGACCCTCAAGGGGCGTGGAGCGATGCAAACCGGCGAGGACGCTGGGGCTCCTGCAACAACTATTCGCCCTGGGAATCTCGATCGGGCGGGGCCTGCCTTCGCGAGGTTTGGAGCAGCTCGAAAAACCGCTCCACTGCAGCGACGTATTTGTCGCCGACGGGATAGTTATGGTCGCCCTCCAGTTCCACCAGCAGTTTGGCACTGCGGATGGCATCGAAGTTTCTCTGCGCATGCCGAAACGGGATCAGATCATCTTCCGGACTGTGCATGACCAGCACTGGGATCTGGAGCGTAGGCAGTTTGGACAAGGTATCGTACTTAATACGCGCGATCCAGCGGACAGGTAACCATGGGAAGAGATCCGCACCGATGTCCAGAATGCTGGTGAACGTGCTGTGTAGCACCAGGCCACCACAGGATTCACGCCGGCTGAGCTCAGTGGCCACGGCGCCACCGAGGGATTCGCCGAAGGCGATGAGGTTGCCGGGTTCGAAGCCTTTGGCACGCAGCGATGCGTAGGCCGCCTGGGCGTCCAGGTATGTGCCCTCTTCCGAAGGGCGGCCTGTGCTCTGGCCGTAGCCGCGATAATCAAACATGAATACGCTTGCCCCTGTTTGAAGCAGGGCCGCAGCGGTCTCCAGCCGGTGGCTGATGTTGCCCGCATTGCCGTGGCAGAAAACGAAAGCAATCTGGGCTCGTGGCGAGGTGGTATCCGCAGGGAAAAACCAGCCGTGCAATTTGACACCGTCCAAGGCCTGGAACCACACATTCTCAAAAGGGCGCCCCAACTCGCTCCCGTCAGCCGCAAAGCTACGCGAGGGATGGTAAACCTGACTTTGTTCGAACCAGCGCAGTATCACAAAGAGTCCCAGGAAAAAAATCACCGGGCCGGCGGCTCTTTTCAGGACGCGGCGGAGTGATTTCATGTCGAGGCCATAATGGCACACCTGTGTAACCTTGGCCAGAGGGATGGGGATGCGCTCATTTGGTGGCTCCGAGTGGTGCTTGTTGCCTAGCGGCCTGCGTGAAGACTTTGGCCCCAGTAGAGTGGGCCTCACGGCGACCGCATCAAGCTTGGCTTGTTTTGCCTCGCTGGCGTCTGGTTCGAGATGACTAAATCACCTCTTTTCAACCCTTACGGCCGCGGGATACCATCCGCCCTATGGAAACAAGCAGCGAACGGCCGAGACACTTTGCGAGCGATAACTACGCGGGGATCTGCCCGGAGGCGTTTGAAGCCATGGTGCACGCCAACCGCAATCATGAACCTGGCTATGGGGATGACCGGTGGACAGCAAAGGCCGCAGACCTGATCCGGGACATTTTCGAGACTCATTGCGAAGTCTTTTTTGTCTTCAACGGAACGTCTGCAAACTCGTTGGCTCTGGCCTCGATGTGCCAGTCCTACCACAGCGTTTTATGCCACGAACAAGCCCACGTAGAGGTGTCAGAATGCGGAGCCCCGGAATTCTTTGCGAACGGAAGCAAGGTACTGCTGCTGCGGGGCGGTGCCGGCAAGGTGGACCCGGATGCGATTCTTCCGGCAATCACGAAACGGACGGACATCCATTATCCCAAACCACGGGTGCTGAGCCTGACACAGGCCACGGAACTGGGGACAGTGTATTCTCTGGAGGAGTTGCATATGCTGGCCGAAAAGGCGCGGGAATATCAGTTGCGCATTCACATGGATGGAGCGCGGTTTGCAAACGCAGTGGTCTCCCTGGGGGTGAAGCCCAAAGAAATCACCTGGCAAGCCGGGGTGGACGTGCTGTGTTTCGGCGGTACCAAGAACGGACTGGCAGTCGGCGAGGCCGTGGTGTTTTTCAACCTCGAGCTGGCGCGGGAATTTGATTACCGCTGCAAACAGGGTGGGCAGTTGGCCTCAAAGATGCGCTTCCTATCCGCGCCGTGGGTGGGAATGCTCCAGGACGGCGCTTGGCTGCGACATGCCGCTCACAGCAATGCCATGGCAAAACGTTTGGAGTCCGGCTTGCGGGGTCTGGTGGGAATTCAGGTCCCCTACCCGGTGGACAGCAATGCGGTATTCGCCCGGATTCCCCCGGCGGTCATCAAGGAGATGCACCACCGTGGCTGGCATTTCTACACCGGTGTGGGGGGGTGGGAGGAATCCCGACTCATGTGTAGTTGGGATACCACGACCACAGACGTTGACGCATTCACTGCAGATCTGCGTGAGGCGCTGACCGCCGAGAAAGCCCTGACCTGACGCCAAGGCCCCACCTACCGAGCCTTTAGAGCGCCCTCTATCGCCTTGGTCACGGCCTCTGAATCCGGTTCGTCGCGCGATTCAAACCGGTCGATGATGCGCCCGTCGCGGGAGATCAGGAACTTGCCAAAGTTCCACTTCACCACCCCTGGTTTCGGGGATGAGGACCCGGTGAGGGCGACATAGAGGGGATGCTGGGAGGGGCCAGGCTTTACCCCCAACTTGTCGAACAGCGGGAATGAGACCTCGAAGTTGCTGCTGCAGAACTCCTTTATCTCCAGATTGGTTCCAGGTTCCTGACCACCGAAGTCGTTACTGGGAAACCCAAGGACTTCCAGCCCCTGATCTTTGTATTTCCGATAAACAGCTTCCAGCGGTTTGTACTGCTTGGTGAATCCACATTTGGAAGCCACGTTCACGATCAGCAGCACTTTGCCCTGGTAAGCTTTGAGCGAAGTGTCCTTGCCGTCAATGGTCTTGAGGGGGATATCGTACAGCGCAGGC
This sequence comes from Verrucomicrobia subdivision 3 bacterium UBA6082, assembly GCA_002428665.1. Taxonomy (GTDB): domain Bacteria; phylum Verrucomicrobiota; class Verrucomicrobiia; order Limisphaerales; family UBA8199; genus UBA6082. Next base: position 123,030 of record DIXK01000064.1, on the reverse strand, counting down.
GCCGCAGTTGCCTGGACGGTGCCAGCGAGCCAAAGCGCCCCGAGAACGGCGGTAATCAGCAAAATGTGTTGCATGGCGGAATATGATTCGATCCGAGAATTTGTCAAACGGCAGGTGACTAAAATCTGCTGGACGTAGGTCCCGAGTGAGGACTTGAGTTTAGGCAACGGCAAACGATACTAACCCGCATCGCATTGAGGGTGGCCGGAAGCGGTGGCGCGGTTGCTCGTGGCAAGCAACGGAGCGCGCTGTTCTGGATCAGGCTGAAGCCGTTTGGGATGCCTGCTTTAGCGTGTTCAATACCACTGAACCCTAAGAGTGACACCGAACGGAAATGCTTCACCCGCCCCACGATGCACACTGATCATGGCAACTCTTTGTTTATCAGGTATATCCATTCTGAGCTTATGGCTCGCAGCGGCGTCTGCGGCCCTGGCCGCGGACCAAACCACTCTAACTACTCCCCCGGTCTCGAATCCGCGAATCTATCGCGAGTCCGTCCGGCCTAACTGGTTTGATGGGGAAAGGCGATTTTGGTACCGCGTGGTAACCGGGAGCAACAGTCATGAATTTGTCCTGGTAGACGTGGAATCGGGCAAGCGGTCGCCAGCTTTCGATCACAAGCGACTAGCCCGGAGTCTCTCCCAAGCTGGTGTGCCGGAGGCGCGAGCCGAGCGGCTACCTCTTTCACGCCTCCAGTTCGACACCGCGGCAGGCACGCTTCGGTTCCGTGCCGGCACCAATTCCTGGCAGGCGGACCTGGCGTCCTGCGAGGTCACCACGGACTCGGCGACAAACCAACCTGCGATCCGGAATGGTTTACCGCTGAGTTCAAAACGGGCCAGCCTCCGAACCGGTGAAGAGACTTCCATTACGTTTATCAACCGTACCGAGGGAGAGGTGCGAATCTTCTGGCTGGACCCGGATGGGCGCCGCCAGGGTTACGGTAGCCTCGAACCGGGGGGGAGCCGGAATCAGCATACTTTCGCAGGACACCGCTGGCTGGTAGTCGATCGAGACGGCCGGGACATCGGCTTGTTCGAAGCTGAGCCGGAGGCGATGGACGCGGAAATCGGCGGGGCGCCGGTTGAGGAGGCCCCCCCGCCGGAACGTCCTCGTCGCAGGGGGCCGGGAAGTTCCGGCGCTTCGCCGGATGGTCACTGGCGTATTTCCGCCGAGAACCACAATCTCGTGCTGCGGGAGTTGCCCGGCGGCGCGGAAACCAAACTGACAGAAGATGGGACGAGTGACGACGGTTTTGGCAGCCGAATTTTCTGGTCGCCGGATTCGTCGCGGGTCGCAGTCTTGAGAACGCGGAAGGGAGACGAGCGAAAGGTGCACCTGGTCGAATCGTCGCCGGACGATCAACTCCAACCTAAGCTCCACTCATTTGACTACCTCAAGCCCGGGGACCAAGTCGACCGGGCTCGGCCGTGCCTGTTTGAGATCGAGGGTCGGCGGCAGATTACGATTGCGGACACGCTTTTTCCGAATCCATGGTCGATTACTGAGGTCCGCTGGAGTCGCGATTCGTCGTATTTCACCTTTGTTTACAACCAGCGCGGCCACCAGGTCCTGCGCGTAATTGCCGTAGATGCCCGGACAGGGGAGGCACGTGCTGTGGTAGATGAAAAAAGCGACACTTTCATCGATTACAATGGCAAATTCTTCTATGAGCCCATCGAAAACACAGAGGAAATCCTGTGGATGTCGGAGCGGGATGGATGGAATCACCTCTACCTGTATGACACACGAAACGGCGAGGTGAAGAACCAGGTTACCCGCGGAGAATGGGTGGTACGGGGAATTGACTTTGTCGATCGCGAACGACGGCAGGTATGGTTTCAGGCCGGGGGCATTCGTCCCGGGCAGGATCCCTATTTTGTTCATTATTGCCGGGTCAATTTCGACGGCTCGGGGTTGGTGGTTTTAACGGAGGGGGACGGGAACCACACGGTCCAGTTCTCCCAGGACCGCCGTTACCTGTTGGACACCTGGTCGCGCGTGGACCGTGCGCCGGTAACCGAGTTACGCCGCGCGGAGGACGGAGCCCTGGTGTGCCTGCTAGAAGAGGCGGACACGCGGGAACTGGCTGCAGCCACTGATTGGCGGCCGCCACAAACGTTTGTGGCTGCCGGTCGGGACGGCAAGACCCCGATCTTTGGGATTCTGCACTGGCCGCGAAATTATGATCCCGCCCAAAAATACCCGGTAGTCGAAAGCATCTATGCGGGCCCGCAGGGAGCGTTCGTTCCGAAAAGTTTTCGGGTCACTCACGGAGTCCAGCGACTGGCAGATCGGGGCTTCATCGTGGTTCAAATCGACGGCATGGGAACTTCGCATCGATCGAAGGCGTTTCATGATGTTTGTTGGAAGAACCTGGTGGACGGAGGTCTGCCAGATCGGGTGTTGTGGCTCAAGGCCGCAGCCCGGGAGTATCCGGCACTTGATCTGTCGCGGGTGGGGATTTACGGCACTTCGGCCGGCGGCCAGAGCGCGCTGGCAGCGCTGTTGACCCACGGAGATTTCTACCAGGCTGCGGTGGCCGATTCCGGGTGTCATGACAATCGGATGGACAAGATCTGGTGGAACGAGCTGTGGATGGGATGGCCGGTCGGGCCACACTACGCCGAGCAGTCGAATGTGACGTTGGCGCATCGCTTGAAGGGCAAGTTGCTGCTGATGGCTGGTGAGCTTGACCGAAACGTTGATCCCGCCAGCACGATGCAAGTGGTGAACGCCCTGATTAAGCACAAGAAGGAGTTTGAGTTGCTGATCGTTCCTAGCGGAGGACATGGTATTGCGGGCACTCCTTATGGCCAAGAACGGCTGATGGATTTCTTTATCCGGGCGCTGGGACCAGTCGGGGAAGCCCCTGTGGCGGGTGCCCGGTAATCGGGATTGCCGCTGCTTCCGGCGAGGATTAAAGTGCTGAGGAATACAAAACCACACACCCGAAATGATTGACAGCCTCGCGGCCGCGTGTTTCAACAGACCAAGACAGAGAACCATTTTATGAAAGACTCCTTCACTCGACGCAGTTTCATCCGTACCGCCGCGGCGGGTTCTGTAGCGCTTAGTTGGCTGGGGGCGAGCCAGGCGCCGCAAGCGTTTGCTGCCTCCGCCGACAAGCCGGCTTTACTTGGAGGTACCCCGGCGCACGCGGGGGGCTGGACCGCCTGGCCTCAATGGCGCGAAGACTGGGAGCCCGAGCTGCTCAAAGTGTGGCGCAGTGGGCGATGGTTTCGCGGGTCGGGCGGACACGTCTCGGAGTTCGAGCAGGGCTATGCCAAGTTGTTGGGCGCCAGACGCTGCCTGGCCACAGCCAGCGGGACCACGGCGCTGATCGTCAGCCTCCATGTGCTGGACGTGGACGCAGGCGATGAGGTGATCGTTTCCCCCTACACTTTTATTGCCAGCTACAACGCCATTCTCAGCGCCAAGGCCCTGCCGGTATTTGCAGATACGGACCCAGCCACCCTCACTCTTGATCCAGCATCTATCGAGAGCCGCATCACGGAGCGGACCCGCGCCATCATGCCAGTGCACATTTTTGGCCTGCCGTGCGAAATGGACGCGATCAATGCAATTGCGCGCAAGCACAAGCTGGCGGTCGTGGAGGATGCGTGCCAGGCCTGGCTGGCAGAATATAAGGGGCACAAATGCGGAACCATCGGGGACCTGGGCTGCTTTAGCTTCCAGGAATCGAAGAACATTCCTTCCGGCGAAGGTGGCGCCATCACCAGCATGAGTGAAGAACTGATCGATAAGTGCGACTCTTTCCACAATTGCGGCCGGGCCGTGGGGACAAACAAGGGCAACGGCAGTTTCACGCGCGGCAACAATTATCGCATGACCCAGGCGCAAGCGGTCATACTCCAGCAACAATTCGACAAGCTGGTGAAGGAAACCGCCATCCGCCGCGCCAATGCCGATTACCTGAGTGCCAACATCGGGAAGATTCCAGGGATCACCCCGGTGCGGTTGCCGGAGAATTCCAAGTCAGCCTACCATTTGTACGCGTTTCGTTACGACGGCGCGCAATTCCATGGGATGTCTCGCGATAAGTTCATCCGTGCGATGGGCGCGGAGGGCGTGCCCTGCGGCGGAATTTACCGTGAGCAGTATTACGATGGGTTGCTGGACGAAGCCATTGCTTCGCGCGGATTCAAGCGGCTGTGGAGTGATGCCCGGCTGAAGGCGTATCGTGACAGTTTCAAGGAGTTGAAGGGCAACAAGCAGACCTGTGAAACGACGGTGGCCTTCACGCAAAACTTGCTCCTCTCCGATCGAGCCGGCATGGACCAAATCCTTGAAGCGATGCGAAAGGTCCAGGCCCACAGCCCCGAGTTGGCCAAAACCTAGCCCAGGTTCCCACAGCGCGAATTGCGCCAACCGGGCGGCCCCATAGGAAACGAAGTCAGGATAAACATGAACACTGAGCGAGTTGGCTCTCGTAGTTGGGGTGGGTGGGTGCTCTGCCTCGCGTTGTTGGTTTCACTACCGGCGGCGGCAGCCCGCGATGGCACACCGGAAGTCGGCTTGGCGGTTCGCGAAATCACTCCGGAACTACCTATCCGCCTGGCGGGTTACGCCGGACGCAAACGTCCGGCAGACCAAATTGACCACCCGTTGCGAGTGCAGGCTTTGGCACTGAAGAATCCGACGGGAGAGCGTTTCGTGTTCGTGGCTCTCGACAACCTCGGCGTGAGCCGGATGTTCATGCAGCCGGTCTTGGAACAACTTGCGCGCGACTATCAACTGGAACGTGGCACGGTGGCGGTCATCGCCAGCCACAGCCATTCAACGCCGGTGTTGCGCAAAACCCTGACGGACATGACCCAACCGCCGCCGGATGATCTGGCGCGCATTGAGGACTACAGCCGGTCGCTGCAAGGCAAACTCGTGGAAGTGGTGGCGGCGGCGCTCGAAAACTGCCAGCCGGCCACCTTCGAGCACGGCATAGGCCGGGCGACCTTCGCCATGAACCGGCGTGTCTATCAAGGGGATAAGGTGGTATTTGGGGATAACCCCGACGGACCAGTGGACTGGGACGTGCCGGTGTTGCGAATTCGGGGGACTAACGGCGCGGTGCGCGCGGTTTTGTTTGGTTATGCCTGCCACGGGACTTCGGTGCGTAGCGGGGACGATTGGTACTCCGTTTCCGGTGAGTACATGGGCTATGCCCGTCAGCATCTTGAAGCACACTATCCCGGAGCGGCTGCCCTGTATTTGACCGGAATGGGTGCGGATTCCGATCCGGCGCCCCGAGGCCAATTGATTCACGCGAAGCAGCATGGCCTGGAACTCGCCGGAGCTGTAGTCGGCGTTCTGAATCGCCCAATGCGACCGGTGCAGGGAAGCTTCAAACTGGCCTATGACGAGCTGGACCTTCCCTTGGTTGCGCCGCCTGCGCGGGACCAATTGGAACAAGACGCGCAAAGCGCAGACGTGCATGTCAAACGACGCGCGGAGGCGCATTTGAAGCTGCTGGAAGCCGGCAAACCGCTGCCTGAAAGTGTGAGCCTGCCGGTTGCCGTGCTGCGTATGGGTGAGGACCTTACATTCGTCCTGATGGGAGGTGAAGTGGTCGTTGATTATTCACGCCGCATCAAACGGCTGCTGGCAACCGATCATCCATGGCCGATAGGTTATGCTTACGAGGTGCCCTGCTACATACCCTCGGCGCGGCTGATCCGGGAGGGCGGATACGAAACCGAATCGTCGATGATCTACTACGGCTTTTACGGCCCGTTTCGTGGCAGCATCGAGGCGCAGGTCCTCAGCCGGCTGGAGACCTTGGTTACCCAGTTGCGGCAGTAGTTCGCCGGCCTGGACCTTTCCAGGTGTTCCTAAACCTCTTTAACGACGCCCCAATACACATCCAGCCGCTTGTCCAGGTAGAGCTGGACGGCTTTGAGCAGCGTCGTGGCCTCAATCCGCTGGCCCTCGGCCACAATCTCCTTCAGCGACATTTCCGGCCGAACGTAAAAGCAGTCCTGGGCAATAATTGGCCCCTCATCCAGGTGCATGGTGACGAAATGGGCGGATACCCCAATGATTTTGACGCCGCGCTCGTAAGCCTGGCGATAGGCCTGTGGTCCGGGGAAGCTGGGCAGCAGGGAGGGATGGATATTGATAATCTTGTTCTTGAAGCGCCAGACAAAGTTCGGTGACAGGATCTTCATGAACCGGGCCAGGACCACAAAGTCGATTTCGTGGGATTCAAGAACTTCCAATGCGGTTTCTTCAGCGCGCAGCCGGTCTTCCCACGGCACGTGCTTGAATGGCAAACCGGCCTTCTTTGCCAGAGGTTCGAGATCACGCCGATTGGAGAGCACCAAGGCTGGCTCAGCCTTGCTCAAACGCCGGGCTCTAACCGCCTTGAGCAGTGTCTCAAAACAATGTGATTCCCGGGTAACCATGATCGCCATGCGCTGTTTGCGCGTCGGCTCGGTAAACCGCGCTTTGATCTCCATGTCCAGGGCACGGGCCAGTTCATCGAGTCCCGATAGCACGGCCGTCCGGTTAAGTTGCGCGGTTTTCCAGGAAACTTGTACGGTCATGCTGAATTGCCCACGGGTGACCTGCTCTTCTAATGCTTCAATATTGGCCTTTTGCTCGAACAAGAAGCTGGTGATCCGGGCAACGACGCCGGTCTTATCCCTGCCGATCACGGTAATCGTGGCGAATTTTGTCATATTGAGCTGAATCGTCGGTTTCCTGCGTACAATCTTCCTCAAGCTTTCGGGATTGAGGCTGTGACTTGAGGCATGGAAAGATGCCTCATGCTACCCCCCGGTGCTGCCGGGACTGCCTGCCCAGTCATCTCACCTGCTTTGCTGGTGCACTGTCCAGCGAATTCTCGCCTGACCAGTCGTCCCCGTCCGGAAAAACCAACCCGGGCCAACCTCCGATCCAGCCTGAACCGGAGGTCGCCCGGATTACTCAACCAACTCTCCAACAAACCAACACCACCTTTGAAATCAACCTAACACATTGGAAACACTTCAAAAGGCTTGCGCACGATAGAAGCGCGCCGGGTAAAGTTTCGCGTCCTCGTCGATATAGATGCAGACGCCGCTCATGTCCGCCGCGTTGGTGGAGATGTTGGTCCAGGACGGGTTCGACAAGTCAAAGGTCGCCTGGAGCACATACATCTGGCCAGGAGTTCCAGTCATGCAGATTTTCGGTGCTCCGCTGGGGGCGGCACCGCCTTTGTTGATGCTCATCATCGGCGCTTCGGGCGGCCATACCCATTGGGGCACATACAGCGTGCCTTCGGTGGTCTCCGACTCTTTGGTGATCACGTTTATGGCGGTGACCGTAAATTTGTAGGCGCCGGCGGCGGCGGTAGTGGGCACCGTGATACTCAGAGTAGCTGACTTCTCTTCAGGCACGTTACCGGTGAAAACCAGAGGATTCGGGGTGGCGACCATTGTGGAGCCGGCCGGCAAGCCGGCGATATCGAAGGTGAGTTGGACTTTCAGGACGCCAGCCCCCAACCGGGTGACTTTCACCGGAAAAGCGAAGGTTCCCGCTGTCTGGCTCACCTGGTAATCAGTTACCTGGGGCTCAATCGAAACCAGCAGGCTCTTGGCTTGCGCACCGGTGGTCAGGGCGAGGCAGAGCGCGGCACTTGCGAAGATCGGGGAGAGGTTCATTTTCATTTTCATTTTCGTTGTTGAGTAACGGTTTAACTATCTGCGTAATACCTTACCGCTCTTGTGGTTTTTGAAAATCGGGGCAACCCACAATTGACGCCCCGGGAACTTCCTCGACAGCACCCCGGGGAATCCCCGGGGCAAACCCAAATACTTTGACCCCTCCCGCAACTTTTCCTATCCTGCCGTGTATCAGGAAACTGACGACAACCGGTTACCAATGGCATTCGTATCGCTCAAAGAATTCTTGTCCGGCATGGGCTTGGCTACCCCCACCCAGTTCGAGGAGTGGACGAAAGCCTGGAAGGTGGCGGTTCAAAACGGGTCTCAGGAGACCTTGCTCGCCTTTGTATGCCGCGAACGCGGGATCGCTGAAGATGTTTTCCTGCAGCAACTTGCCCAGGCACTTAGCTGGCCCTACCTGGATCTGCCGCGCCTGACCGTGCCGGCTGAGGCTCGGAACCGGGTATCAACGAAGGTAGCCTTCCAGTATTCCGTCCTGCCCACTGAAGTCACCGGCGGCGCGCTCCAGGTGGCTGTCAGCAATCCCTTCGATCCCGCCATGCTCAATGCAGTCCGGTTCGACGCTCGCGGACCCGTTCGCTTTGCCCTAGCACCCCGGCCGGAAATCGAGAAAGCCCTTAAGAAATACTACGGAGTCGGCGCGGAGACCCTCGACGAAATGGCCGAGGAAGCGCCGATGGACCTGGATCTGCCCATCGACAAGGAAATCACCGAGAGCGACCAGGAAGCCAGCGTCATCAAGTTTGTTAACCAGGTTATTTGGGAAGCCTACAAGGACCGAGCAACCGATATCCATTTTGAGCCGGCCGAAGACGAATTGCGGATCCGGTACCGCATTGACGGCATTCTGCATCAAACCCCGATGCCGCCCCAGTTGAAGCGCTACCAGGCGGCCTTGATCTCCCGCATCAAGGTCATGTCCGGCATGAATATCTCCGAGAAGCGTTTGCCCCAGGACGGCCGCATCAACGTTCGGATCAAGGGAGAAGAAATTGACATTCGTGTTTCCACCGTGCCAACGGTTTATGGCGAGAGCGTCTCCCTGCGCTTATTGACCCGCGGCAAGATCTTCTTGAGCCTGGACAAACTCGGGTTTTCCCCGCTCGAGGAGCAAGCGATCCGGGAGATCATCGTCAAGCCCCACGGGATCTTCCTGGTGACTGGCCCGACCGGTTCCGGCAAATCCACTTCTCTTTACGCGTTCCTGAGTACCATCAACTCGGTTCACAAGCGCATCATCACCATTGAGGAACCGGTGGAATATGAGCTCAAAGGCATCAACCAGATTGCCGTTCGGCCCGAAATTGGCCTGACATTCGCGATGGGGCTGCGCCATATCCTCCGGCAGGATCCAAACGTGATCATGGTCGGCGAAATTCGCGATCTTGAAACCGCGGAAATCGCCATCCGCGCGGCACTTACCGGGCACTTGGTGTTTAGTACGCTGCACACGAATGATGCTCCGAGCGCGTTTACCCGGTTGATCGACATGGGCATCGAACCCTTCCTGGTGGCCTCCTCAGTGGAAGCCGTCATGGCTCAACGCCTCGTCCGCACCATTTGCCCGCACTGCAAGACGGAGCAGAAAGTGGAGCGCAGCTACCTCAAACGTATCGGGTTTCCGGCAGACGAGATCGAGACAGCCAAGTTTTACCACGGGGAGGGATGTGAAGATTGCCGTCAATTTGGCTACCAGGGCCGGATGGGCATTTATGAACTGTTGATTCTGAACGAAGGGCTTCGGCCCCTGATATTGAATCGCTCGCCCGCGACCACCATTGCCCAACGTGCAATGGATTTCGGCATGCGCACGCTACGGACCGACGGATGGAACAAGGTCCGCGAAGGGCTCACCACGATCGAGGAGGTCTTGCGAGTCACCCAGGTCGAAGAGCATCTCGATGCCCTCATCGACGACACGAAGGGCTAGAATTGAGTCACGACCTGAATTTCCGCTGATGAAAATCATCCGCTTCATTGTATTGGTCCTGTTGCTAGCCGGCATGTTCTCTGTAGCACCGGATCTGCAGGCAGCAGGCCCGCCAGCCCCTTTCTCAGCCACTTCCCGAACCAACACGCTGCGGCAAATCCCGGTTCCCTCGGTTCGGGCATTACCCGCCACCCGAGGTGCGGCACTGACCAACATTCCCGCCGCCCGTCCGGTGGCCGTTACGAATACCGCCATCGCGAAGAAAACAACCGCCCCAGTCGGCTCCGCCGCGTCCACCAATGCACCTTCAGGACCTGGGCTGGTCCGAGCGATCACGCAGCATCAGTACTTCTACCCCGGTGTCATTGCCGTGGTTCTGCTACTGCTCCTGGGTATCCGGGCGATCACGTCGAAAAAGCCGGCAAAGGCGGAATCAGGAGCGACTGCTATCATGGCCCGTCGCAAGACCGCCGGCAAGGTACACTCCTGCAACGTGCTGAAGTTTGGCCCCGAGCAACGGCAATTGTGGCAATTTGATGGCACGCGGTTCGCTGCTGGAAAACAGCATAGCAGCCCGTCGGGCCGGCCGCTGCCTGGTGCGGTGAACAAGGACTGGTCCTCGCTTTGGAACCGCAAGCTCAATATTGCCTGGCTCCCTCCCGAGCACGTGTTCTTTCGGGTCCTGCAAGTGCCCGTCAGCAACTTCGAAGAAACGGTCTCGATGGTCGAACTACAGCTGGAAAAGCTTTCTCCCATGCCGGTGACCCAGGTGGCGTGGAGCCTCCACGTTCTTCCCAAAACGCGCGACAACATGCAGACCGTCGTGGTCACTGTTGCGGCCCGCAGCGCGGTCGAGGAATTCCTGGGCAAACTCGAAGGCGACGGTTACCTGGCAGACCGGTTGGACTTGCCCGTGATGGATCAACTGCTCGCCACGCCCGTCTCCGGAGACGGCGCCTGGATTTACCCTGGCCTGGTAGGCGGCCACACTTCCGCGCTGGTGGCCTGGTGGTACGATGGAACCCTCCAGAATCTGGGGCTGGTGGCCTGGCCTCAGGAGGAACGTGTTCAGGGCCTTAAAGAGCAGTTCATGCAGATGGCCTGGGCCGGCGAGATGGAAGGGTGGTTGACGTCGCCGCCACGCTGGCATCTGGTGGCGGACGGAACCGCCGCCGCGGAATGGGAGCCTGCACTCCGGGAAGCTCTTGATCAGTCGATCGAGGTCATTGTTCCCTTGCCGGAATCCCAAGTCGCGGCTGCCAACGCGAAACGAGCTGCCACTGCCAGCGAGCAAGGCAACCTGCTGCCTCCCGAATTCACCGTCCGTTATCAGCAGCAGTTCGTGGATCGCCTCTGGATGCGTGCCTTGCTGGCCCTCGCCGGAGTGTATGTGGTAGGCGTGGCCATTTATTTCATCGCTCTGAGCGTGGCGTCGCTCCAAACCAACAAGGTGGAATCCGACCTCGCACAACTCGGCCCCTCTTATACCAACGCGCTTAGCCTTAAAGCACGGTTCGAGGTGCTCAAGGAACGCCAGGAACTCAAGTACGCAGCACTGGATTGCTGGAACACCGTCGCCGGGCTGATGCCGGAGTCGCTGACGCTGGACAGTTTCAATTTCAGCGACGGCAGGCGCCTGACCCTATCCGGCTCCGCACCTAACGACCAGGTGGGCCAGCTTATCGACTTTGAGGGGGCCATGCGCAAGGCCGCGCTCAACGGGCAACCACTCTTCGATGCGACCAGAGGGGACAGCCTCAGCTACCACCTGAACCCCGCGGCCAACGTGGTAACGTGGAACTTCAGCCTGGAACTCAAGCGGGTGGAACTGCAATGAAGACCTATTTCAACAACCTGCCACCTTTTGAGAAACGCGTCGTCTTTGGAGTCGGGGTGCTCCTGTTCGTAATCCTGAATTTCTGGTTCGTCTTCCCGCATTTTTCGGATTGGGGCGATCTCCAGCGCCGGCGGGGAGAGGCGGAGGAAAAAGTTGCCCAATACACCGAGATGATTCGCCAGCAGCCGACCATGGAAAAACAGGTCAAGGCCCTGGAAAGTGAAAATCTAGGCGTGCCTCCGGAGGAGCAAAGCATCCAGTTTTCCCGCGCCATCCAGCAGCAGCAGGCACAAAGCGGGGTGGCCATTACCGGGACCACCAAGCCGATGAGCCGCACCAATCAGTTCTTCCTGGAAATGAGTCAGACGATCAGCATCACGTCCGGCGAAAAGCAATTGGTGGATTTTCTTTACAACCTCGGTTCGGGCAACTCGCTCATCCGGGTGCGTGACCTTACGTTGCGACCGGATGCCCCGCGATACAACCTTAATTCCAATGTGAAACTCGTCGCCAGCTTCCAGAAGAAGCTGCCGACCCGGCCAGCCCGCGGTTCAACGCCGGCTGGCACCGGATCTTCCTCCACCTCAACCGCGAAAACACCGTGAAAAATATCCTGCTTGCGTTTCTTCTCACCGGGTTATCCGCCGCCGCCCAGGTACCGGTTCCATCCGTAGCTATCCCGCCGGCGGCCAACCCGGCCCTCAGGCCATCGGCCCCAATCGGCAACCTCGGGCCCACTCCCAGCGCCAACCCGCTTCCGGCCCCGGCGCGTCGTCCCGGCAGCATCGTGGTGCCCCTCGAGCCAGCTACCATCACTAACCAGGACGGGTCGATTACCATTGCTCCTCCTCCGGGTGCTGTCGTGGAAGCGCCGGAGGAAACCTTGCCGGCAGGCACGATCAATTTCCCGGCAACCGACCTTAACGAGGTGTTGAAGATATATGGCGAACTGGTGAACCGGACCATTCTGCGACCAACCACCCTGCCCGCCCCAACGATCACCCTGAAAACCCAGACGCCGTTGACACGCAAGGAAGCCATCCAGGCTTTCGATTCTGTGCTCGCCATGAATGGGATTGCCATGATTAATGTCGGGGAGAAGTTTGTGAAAGCCGTTCCTGTGGCCCAGGCCAACCAGGAAGGCGCTGAATTCAGCAAACTTGCTGCCAGCCAATTACCTGACTTCGGGCAGTATGTCACTCACGTCGTCCAACTCCAATACACCAAGCCCAGCGAAATGGTCCAGGTGCTGCAGCCATTTTCCAAAATCCCCAATGCTATCCTGCCGATTGACAGCAGCCAGATTCTAGTGCTGCGCGACAACACCGAAAACGTCAAGCGCATGCTCGAACTGATCAAGGAAGTGGATGTCTCCGTCCCGTCGGAATTCATATCGGAGGTTATTCCCATCAAGTATGCCCTGGCCTCGGAAATCGCTAGCGCGCTCAGCAGCCTGAGTTCCGGCGGGGGTGGTGGAACCACCGTGGGCAGTTCCGGGACCGGCACCTCCGGGGGGACGCGGAGCAGTTTTGGCTCTTCGCGCGCCGTTGGCAGCGGTTCTATGTCCGGGGGCTACAACAACCCGATGCAGAGCATGATGGGCCAGCAGAGCCGAGTCGGCACCCAATCGGGCGCCGGCGGTACTTTCACCGACCGCCTACAGAATATTATCCGGCGCGCTTCCACTTCGGGCGACATTGTGGTTCTTGGCGAAACCAAGATCATTGCTGATGAACGAACCAACGCTTTGCTGATTTTCGCCAGTCGTCAGGACATGAAGATGATCAAGGATGTCGTCGAGAAACTGGATGTCGTCCTGGCCCAGGTGTTGATTGAAGCGGTCATTATTGAAGTGGGTCTTAAGAAGAATAGTGAGTTAGGCGTCAGCTACATTCAGTATCCCCATGGATCAGGCGATTACACCGGCCAAAGCGCGGGTGGGGCCGGACAATTCTATACTCCCACCGATTTCCTGATTGCGGGGGGGACCAACGCGGCGGGTGCGCTCAAAGGCGGCTTCAATTATCTGGGCCGGTTTAATCAAGATCTGGACGTGACGGTATCCGCGCTGGCCTCGACGAGCCGGGCCAAGGTGCTCCAGAAGCCACGCATCCAAACGTCTCATGCGGTGCAGGCGCAATTGTTTGTCGGTGAATCCCGCCCTTACCCCACTGGCAGCTATTACGGTGGCGGGGCCTACGGGTCCTACTCCTCGATCCAGCAGTTGCAGATCGGTGTTACGCTGGACGTAACCCCGCTCATTAATCCTGATGGGCTCGTCGTGATGGACATTCACCAAACGATCGAAAACTACGCCGGTTTTACCGAAATCACCGGTGTTGGCCGTGTGCCCAATACGACTCGCAAAGAGGCTGCGGCCAAGGTCGCCGTGCGCGATCGCGACACCATCATCCTGGGCGGGCTGATATCCACCGACCGCAGCAGCGAAGGCTCCGGTATACCGGTGCTCATGGACATTCCTTTGCTGGGCGCCCTGTTTCGCAAGAGCAGTTCGGATATGAACCGGTCTGAGCTGATTGTATTGATTCGGCCAACCGTGCTGCCCACTCCGGAAATTGCTGCGATTACCGCCACGGCGGAAAAAGACCGGATGCCGGGCATTCGAAGTGCTGAAATTGAGCTCGAAAAGGGGGAGGAAAAAGCCATGGAGAAGCTCAACAAGAAGTACAAGAACGAAGGCAAGTTCACTGAATTTTGAGGGGGCGTGATCCCCTCACCTTTCAGCGAGACTATCTGGACATCTTACAAATTGAAGCTTTCCATGCTTAGGCCATTTTCGCTGATGGTGTCCCGGAGAAGAGCGGCTGCCCGTTGTACCCTTTGGGGGCTTGCAGCTGCCTTGACTTGCGCTGGTCCCGTGGGCGCCCGAGGAGCTGTGGTGAGCGATTGCACGCACCAGGCGTTGGCAAGCGCCTTGGATCAAGGTGGCACAGTCGCGTTCAACCGGGATTGCTCCATTTTTCTGACCAACACCATCACGATCCAACGGGATGCCGTCCTCGATTCTGCAGGACACCAGGTCAGCGTCAGCGGTTCCAACCAGTTCCGAATCTTTGATATCGCCCCGGGCGTGGTCTTTCGGGTCAACGGCATTCAACTCATCTCCGGTCGAAGCACATCAGGCGCCGCGTTGAACGTGCCGGCTGAGGCGGTCGTGACGCTCAGCAATTGTGTGCTCCGGGCCAATGAGGCAACGGGTGCGGCGGGCGCGGACGGGCGAGATGGCAAAGATGAGTTCGGAATTGCGGGGGATGGGTCTAATGGCCACAGCGGAACGCCAGCTTACGGCGGTGCAGTCTACAACGCGGGCGTGTTGGCCGCGTTTGGCTGCCGCTTTCAGACTAATACCGCTATTGGCGGTGACGGCGGCAACGGCGGTGACGGCGGGAGCGGCGAGGTGGCCGGTGGCGACGGCGGCAACGGCGGCAACGGAGCCAGCGCCTATGGTGGCGCGATCTATAGTGACGGAACTGTTCGCCTCGAAGATTGTTCCTTCGAAGCCAATTCCGTCTCTGGCGGCCATGCGGGCGACGGCGGAGCGGAAGGAGCCGCTCCCTTTCCTGGGCTGAAGGGGCGTGGCGGCGCCGGGGGACACGCCTATGGCGCTGCGGTGTACTCGGCAACTAACGCCACAATCCTTGGCTCTTCGTTCCTGACTAATGCGGCCGCGGGCGGCAACAGCGCGACTGGAGGCACAGCCTCCAACAGCTACGGCACGGACGGCTCGGACGGGGGTGATACCGCGGGGGGCGGGGTTTGGCTCTCAGGTGTCGCGGCGCTCACAAATAATACCTTCCATGCGAATCGCCTCGCAGGCGGGGTGGGCGGCGATGGCGGCCCAGGTCATTACTACGGGGGCGATGGCGGAAATGGAGGGGACAGTTCGGGCGCCGCTATCTTCAACTCAGGCACGCTTTATCTTGTGAACGCCACGATTGCCCAGAACATAGCCACCGGAGGGACCAACGGCGTAGCCGGATCGGGCGCTTATAGCGGCTCCGATGGCCGCGTGGGGAAGAGCCTCGGCGGCGGTATCCGCAGATCCAGCGGGGCGGTCTACCTGCAGAACACGATCCTTTCCGGCAACACTTCCGGAGGCAACGGTTCCGGCACCATCGTGGACAGCGGATATAACCTGAGTTCAGACAGCAGCATTCCCCTGACCGGCACCAGCCGTTCCAGCCTGGATCCCGGCCTGGGCTCCCTGGGCGCCAACGGCGGCGCTACCTGGACCTTTGCCCTCACCACCAACAGCCCTGCCCTGGACCGTGTTCCCGCGTCCCTGTCTCCGGCTATCGATCAGCGGCACGTTCCCCGTCCGGTGAACAACCTTGCTGACATCGGTGCGTTAGAGCAGGCCTATTACCTGGAGGGAACCGTAACCCTGGGCACTGGCGGGCTGGCGGGTGTCAGCATCAGCATGGGTAGCAGCCAGGTGACCACGGATACCCAGGGGAAGTTCCTGATGGCTGCGGGCGCCGGGGCTTTGACCCTCACACCGTCGCTCGTCGGCTACGTATTCACTCCCGCCTCGCGTGCGGTCACCGTTTCAGGGAATTCGAGCAACCTTAATTTTACGGCGACACAACGCTTTTCACTGGCGGGACGGGTGGCTGAGTACACCAATGGATTGACGGGCGTCAGCCTCCGGATTGTCTCGCCGGTCACCACGAACGAAGTCGTATCGACATCGGGAAGCTATGCCGTGAGTAACCTAAGCTCGAATCTTTACTCGGTGGTGCCGTCACTCGAGGGCTATCGTTTCGATCCCCCGTCACGGATTATCAAACTCATCGCCAATACAAACACTATTGATTTCGCCGCGATCCCGGTGATTGACATCGGAATAGGAAACGATGGCTTGTTTGAACTCGGGTTCACAGGCCAGCCCGGGGTTGCTTACCTGGTCGCGGCATCAACGAACCTGACGCACTGGACCGTGATTTCCACCAACGTCACTCCCTTCCAATTCGTTGATCCGCAAACGCCCGATTTCCCGGCTCGGTTCTACCGGATGTGGCGGCAGTGACCCGCGGCACCAGGCAATGAAAAACCCGAGACAGCCAGAGGCGGTCCCGGGTGTGAGAATGTCAGACTTGTTTAGTTGCTGGCCCGGCCGGCAACACCCTTGGTGGTCTTGGTGATGATTTTGGCGGACTCCGCGGGACGCAGACTACGAACCGCCTTGCCGGCGCGCCACATCTCGGAATTACCGATCACGCTTAGTTCTTTGGTCAACTGTTTCTGGTAATCGGGCTTGCCACAGGCAGAAAGCACCCGGGCGCATTCCTTGCCGGTCTTGACACGCTGGTAGAGTTCTTTGAACACCGGGAGCACGGCTTTCTTAAAGCGTGGCTTCCAGTCCAGCGCCCCGCGTTGAGCGGTAGCTGAGCAGTTGGCGTACATCCAATCCATGCCGTTTTCGTCCACAAGGCGGATGAGGCTCTGAGTCAACTCTTCCACGGTTTCATTAAACGCTTCGCTTGGCGAATGGCCTTGGACGCGCAGCACATCGTATTGCGCTTCCATGATGCCCGCCAACGCACCCATCAGAACTCCGCGCTCGCCTGTCAGATCGCTGAAGACCTCATGTTCAAACGTGGTTCGGAAAAGGTAGCCCGAGCCAATCCCGATGCCGACCGCCAGGCAGCGCTCTTCAGCGCGGCCGGTGGCGTCCTGGCCCACCGCGTAGCTCGAGTTGATGCCAGCACCGCTCAGGAAATTTCGGCGCACCGAGGTACCGGAACCTTTCGGGGCCACCATGATCACGTCCACGTCTTTGGGCGGAATCACGCCGGTCTGCTTCTTGTACACAATCGAAAACCCGTGGGAGAAATAGACGGCGTCACCCGGCTTCAGGTTCGCCTTCACGACCGGCCAGATGGCCCGCTGCGCCGCGTCGGACACTAGCATCTGAATAATGGTCCCGCGCTTCACGGCTTCGCTGATGTCGAACAGGGTCTTGCCCGGCACCCAGCCGTCCTTGACCGCCCGGTCCCAATCACGTTTAAAACTCTTGGCCTGGCCGACAATCACGTTAAAGCCGTTGTCCCGCAGGTTCAGGCCCTGGGCCGGGCCTTGAACACCGTAGCCGATGATCGCAATCGTCTCTTTCTTGAGCACCTTGCGAGCTCGTGACATCGGGAATTCTTTACGTGTAATGACCTGTTCTTTGGTCCCGCCAAAATCAATAAGTGGCATATTGTTCTATAGTATTCGTTTACCTTAAGCTGGGTATGATAACCCGACCCGCCCATCAGTCAATGGGATTTCTGATGCATAGCAGAACCAGAATCCTCTTGGCATCACCTGGGCTGAACCTTTGAATACGTCCGGATGAGCGAGGATCTCCGGGCCAAGTGTCGTTGCTCCGTTTGAGACAATCACCTTGATTTGAATGCACCCTAAAACGACTTGCGCCCCTGGGCGAAGCCACGAGCAAAGCGTATCATCAACGCATCGAACCTTCGGCCCGTTGGAGGCCGCGTCACAGCTTTGCACCAAAAGTGCCTAGTTGGTGCCCAAAGCGGAATTCCTTGGGCTTGGGCTCAGGCTCGACAGTGCCCTTCAGTCGCTGACTTCGGAAAGCGACTTCGTGCGGTCACTGGATGGATCGCAAATCGATTTCAGGCCATGTGCTTGTGCGCCTCATGATTCGCCTGATCAGGGGACTGGGTTCCGGACTGTTGAAAGTAGGCCATTTGCAGGATGAATTGCCGGGCAGCAGCCACTAGGCGCCGGTGAGCGGATATCGCGCGGACCGGTAAAGGCGCACCCTTGAGGGAGGCTTTCCTCAAACGCTCAATCTTTGGGAGGATGACCGCTGTCGCATGTGGTCTGCCGGACCAGTCCCAGCACCTCTGCGCCTGGGCTCTGCGCCTGGCGGCATCCAACTGCCACCGCCGCCACACGCTTACGCACAGGAAAGCCGCAAGCACAGCCTCCACGCCCAGCCAAATTTGCGATGTCCACATAGACTCCACCCTCCAGGACGGCACCCCGGTTCAGGCACGAGTTGTCGAGATGGAAAGGGTCTAAAGCAACTGTGGTCGATTTCCCGAGATTCGTCAATAGACCCAGCGAGCGCCCCAGTCCTTTTGCTTTCAACTCGACTTGGGGTATGGAAAACCTTATCGTGATGCCCGCAGAAAGTAGCAATTGATGGTACCCCACATCTGTGCCAAAGCGTTTTGACATTCGCGCCTGCCTTGCGGTTTTCGCTGCGTTATTAACCTCGGTGACCTACCTGCCGGCCGACGTGGTCATCAACGAATTCGTGGCTGCTTCCAACGAGCGTCGGCTTTCGTGGGATGCGGAGGGGGTGGCACGGGTAGGCACGGGTTACCGCTGGGCGGAGCCGGCATTTGATGCCAGCGGGTGGAGTAACACGTTGCTGCCCGCGGGGTACGGCTTTACCGGCTTGGCCATGGAACTCACGTCGCAGATGAAGGACAAGACGCCGTCGCTTTACCTGCGTAAGGAATTCCAAGTTTTGCCAGCGCATCTTGAGTCATCCAGGACGCTCTCTCTGTGGGTCCAATACAACGACGGGTTCGTAGCTTACCTAAACGGGCGGGAGGTGGCACGGGCCAACTGCGGGCCGCGTGGGCATTTTTTGTTTGCGTCGGAACCGGCCTGCAACGTCAGCACCACCAACAACCTGATTGAGTTCCCGGTCGGTCCTGCCTCCACGTGGCTGGTTCAAGGTCTCAACCTGCTCTCCATTCAGGCCCACAACGGGGAACAACCGTCGACCACCAACGATCCGAGTCGCATCGTTAAGCATTTGCCCACACCTGAATTCCGGATTAATGCCGGACTGCGCCTCGCCGCGTCATCCAACAGCCCGGCCACGGACCTGGTCATTCCCGGCCCCACTGGCGGTGCCTGGCGATACTTTGTTGGCCGGGCGGAGCCTTCCGGTGGGTTGGTGGATATGGGACTGTTGACCCGCGCCTTTACTCCGCCCGACGACGAGGAAAACGAAGATTACGACCAGCCTTCGGAGTTTTGTGACTGGGTCGAGTTGCACAACAATGGACCTGAACCAGTAGACCTGAGCGGTTGGAGCCTGACCGATAACGCGGAGGTGCCAGGTAAGTGGCGTTTTCCGACAAACACCGTGATTCCCGGAGGCGGATTCAAGGTGGTGCTGTGCGACGATCGTGATGAGGCCAACCCACCTGCAGGCCCGGCCACTCATCTGCATGCGAACTTCCGGCTCAACGATGAAAAAGGTCAACTGCTCCTGTTTGATGAGCTTGGCCGGCACGTCGATGGGTTTACTCTCAGCTATCCCCCTCAAGTATCGTTTTGCTCTTACGGTCGAGTACCAGCCAACCCGGCTGAGTTCCGTTACCTGGCCACCGCCACGCCCGGGGCAACCAATGCCGGTGTCTCTTTTGGCGGGCGCATTGAGCCCGTGCAGTTTCAAGACTCCCTGGGCACCAACCTCCCGGGCGGTATTTACCTGAATCGATCGTTCCAGCTGTATTTGCGCCACGTGTTACCCTCTGCGCTCATCCGCTACACGACGAATGGTTCCGAGCCGACAGAGTGGAACGGATTCACCTACACAAACCCACTGACGCTCTACCAGTCCAACGACAAAACCGGCATTGTCGTGCGAGCTCGGGCGCTGCTGCCGGAGCATCTGCCCTCGAAAGTCACCACTCACACCTACGTGTTGCGGCGGCCCTCGGCTCTGGCCACTCTGCCCCTGGTGGCGCTCACGGGTGACCCAGGCCGAGACATCTATGCGCCGGATGGCGTGCTCGCGATTGTTGGAGGAAAATATGTTACTGTCAGCAGCGGGGCTATCTGGCAGGCTAACGGTCCGTCATCCTACAACTGGGCACTGGGCAATGGCGATCCCTTCGAGCGTGAAACCTGCCTCGAGTATTATTTCCCCTCGGGCATTTACCCGACGAACCAGGGACCGTGGCGGGGTAACATCGGGTTACGCCTGAGCGCCAGCAGTTACTCCCGCCCACGCATGAAGTTGCTCGGCGCCATGACCAACTCGCCATGGAGCACCTCAAGTTCGGTCGAGAAACCATCGTTTAACTTCTTTTTTAACGGCGACTTTGGCCCGGGTGAGCTCGACTACAACCTGTTCACGAACTATACGGTTCGGAAATTCGAACACCTTAGGTGCCGCGCCGGCAAGAATGACATCCGCAACCCCTTCATCACCGACGAAATGGTCCGTCGATTGTGGCTGGACATGGGGCAGGCCGGTTCTCGGGGCCTGTTTTGTTCGCTCTACGTGAACGGCGTTTACAAAGGGCTATACAATCTCTGCCAGCGATTCCGAGAGCAATTGTTCCAGGCGCACTTCCGCAGCCAGGAGGACTGGGACGTCAACTACATCCGGAGTTGGGTGGATGGAGATAATGTGGCCTTCAACCAACTCTTGGCGGCGCTGGACCTGAACCTGGCCAGCCTCCCCAACTGGCACTCGGTCTCCAACAAAATCGACCTCGACAACGCGGCCGACTATTACCTGCTCAATATCTATTGCGCGATGTGGGATTGGCCGGGAAACAACTATGTTATCGCGCGGGAACGGTCAAATGGACCCCTGAGCCGCTTTCGCTTTGGTGTCTGGGACGCGGAAGGGGCCTTCAAGGTCCTGAGTTCCGCTCATCCGGTGACCTACAATACCATCACCAATGACCTAATCGTTCCTTCCAACCACAAGAATTACTCGCTCGAGTTGCCGCGCATTTTCCGGCGACTTTCCACCAGCCTCGAGTTTCGGCTTTGGTTTGCCGACCGGGTGAATCGGCACATGTTCAATGGTGGCGTGCTGGACGATCGCGACCCGGATGGATCCGGTCCAGGCAAGAGCCGATTCTTGCAGCAACTCGACACACTGCGAGGCGAAGTCAACGAAGCGGTAAAATACAACTCCGGTTCGTCCATCAATCTTGCCGCGTTCAATGCCTGGATCAATACTACCAACGGACGCCGTTCCTATTTGCTTGGCACTGAGCCGGGACGTCGCATGTTGCGCGATTCCGGTTTCTGGCCGCTGACCGAGCCGCCCGTATTCAGCCAGCATGGGGGAACGGTGGCACCCGGCTACCTGTTGTCCATGAATTCATCGGTGGCCACTGCCGGTCAAACCGCCAAGATCTATTTCACAACGGATGACTCCGACCCACGGCAGTTCGGGGGCGTTCCCAATCCAGTCGCGCAGGTTTATAGCGATCCCATTGCCTTGCAACAAGTGGTTACTGTGAAAGCTCGCGCCCGCAACAACCATACGAGTGAATGGAGCCCGTTGACCGAGGCTACTTTCGCTCCGGCAGCAGTTCCGGCGTCAGCCGCCAAGCTGGTCATTGGCGAAATCATGTACCATCCCCCGGACGCCACCGCGATGGAGGAGACGGCGGGATTCAGCAACGCGGACAACTTCGAATTTCTGCGGATCCTGAACATCGGTACGGTGGCGGTAGACCTCGCCGGAGTCCGATTCGAAACGGGCATCAGCTTCGATTTCACAGTCGGTGCCCAGCGTTATCTGAATCCGGGAGCCAGCTTGCTGGTGGTGGCGAACCTTGCGGCGTTTCAACTGCGATACGGCCACGGTTATGACAGCATGATCGCGGGAATGTATGCCGGCAATCTCTCAAACAGTGGTGAACGGCTGCGTCTGATCGAGGCAAGCAACATCACCCTTCGCGACCTCACTTATGGCGACCGAGCGCCTTGGCCCGCCGTGACGGATGGGGATGGGCCTTCACTCATTCTGGCCAATCCCGGATCCAACCCGGATCATGCTGATCCTGCAAATTGGGTGGCTTCAGCGGTACCCGGCGGCTTGCCCGGGGGCGGACCTACTGCCCAATCCTATGCCACCTGGCGGGGGTTCTACTGGAACCCTGCCGACGCCAGCGACGACTTGATCTCGGGTCCTGCTGCCGATAATGACGCCGACGGTTTCGCCAATTTCCTGGAATACACTTTTGGCCTGAACCCCCGCCAACCTTCCGCCTCACCTGCGCCGCTAACCACCATTGAAGTCATCGACGACGAGCCTCACCTGGTCCTCGTACTACGGCTCGCAGCGGGCGCCACGGACGCATCCCTGGAGTGGCAAATGAGCGACAATCTTGTGAGCTGGGTCAATGCCAGCGCAACAATGGAACTGCTATCAAGTATTCCCTCCCCGGACGGCACGGTGTTGCGAAAGTATGGCGAAACCTCCCCATTACAAGCCAGTCCAGCCCGTTTTCTGCGGCTGGTAGTCACAGGTCCCTAGCGCATCTTTACCGAATTACCGAAGATTCTGGACGCAATTGAACGTTTTATGCGAAACATAGGTCATATACTTTGTGACACAAAGTAAGCCGGCCATCTTAACGATGTTCTCGAACCCGAATCGGAAGCGGCTCGCGCTGGTCTGTGGTTACGCCGCCGCCATGGCATGGGTCGAAGCCGCGGTAGTCTTCTACCTGCGCACGATGCTTGACCGGATTGAGCCTTACCAGGAGATGCCGCTGCCGCTTGTGGGCGCACTGGGTGGCGTGGAACTGGTGCGCGAGGCGGCGACACTGATCATGCTGCTGACGGTGGGTTGGCTGGCTGGCACAAGTTACAGGACGAAGATTGCCTATGCAGTGATGGCCTTCGGCGTTTGGGACATTCTGTATTATGTGTTTCTGAGGATCATGTGTGGCTGGCCGGGCTCTTTGTTGGATTGGGATGTTCTCTTTCTCATTCCGCTCCCGTGGTGGGGACCGGTCATCGCACCGGTGGCTATTGCGGCGCTGATGATCATTTGGAGTGCCATGGTTATCTTCGCTCGTGACGAAGCCCAGTTGGGTGTTTCCTGGATAGCTTGGGGGTCTTGCGCAGCCGGCATGCTTCTGGCGCTTTATGTGTTCATGCGCGATGCCCTGCAGGTCGCCGACGGTGGCACCGACGCCCTGCGCCGCCTGCTGCCAACGGAATTCGCCTGGCTCACTTTCGGCATTGCGCTCCTGCTCATGTCTCTGCCCATCCTGAACATGCTGCGCAATCGGATCGGTGCTTTGGCGAAGCGCGGTTGACACATGGTCACCAGCGGGCAGAATAGGGTTTGATCGGGTCCCGCAGTTTTCAGTCCCTGCTGAAACGCGAGTTCCTAACGTCGTATGCCGTATCGTGTATTAAACCTGGAAGAAGTCTCCGATTACCTGCATCTCAGCTTGGCAGAAGTCGAGCAGTTGGCCAGGAACCAGGAAATTCCGTGCGAAAAACGAGGTAAACGCCTCGTGTTTCGCAAAATTGAGGTCGAGGCCTGGGCTTCCCAGCGGATCCTCGGGCTCGAGGGGCGTCAACTTAAGGAATACGAACAAAAAAGCGCCAAAGCTGCGGAAGAGTTTGCCACTAGCGGCGCCTTCATGCCGGAACTCATCTGCCCGGACTTCATTAATCCCGCTTTGCCGGCAAAGACCAAGGCTTCGGTGTTGCGCGAAATGACTGAGCTGGCGACCTCCACAGGGCGGGTATCTGGCGAATCCGAGTTGCTCGAAGACCTGCTGGCCCGCGAAGCCCTGTGTTCCACCGGTGTCCCCGGCGGTCTGGCCCTAATGCACGCGCGGGTCGCCGACTCCGGCTTGTTTACGTCGCCCTTCATCGCGCTGGGACGGACGGTTCAACAGATTCCCTTCGGCGCGCCGGATGGTCGGCCCACGGACCTCTTCTTTCTAGTTGGCTGTCCGAGCGACCGCCTGCATCTCCAAACGCTGGCCCGGCTATGCCTCATGGCCCAAACGACGGACCTGCTGATGGATTTGCGTCAACGCGCGCACGCCGAAGGGATGTGGCAGGCCATTCTTTCGGCTGAGGAAGCCGCACTCGAGAAGCGCGCGAAGAGTCGCTGAGCGGGTGATTTCAAACGGGTTGTTCAAACCACGTCTGGCAGCCACGAATTCGAGCGTGGTGTTTTAACAGGTAGAGGGAGTTACAATGACTGAATGCTTCTCAGCCTCAATTATGCGGCGACCCCTGCCGGCGTATTCGCCAACATCTAGGCGCAGTGCGATCGCACGGCGTAGATCCGGCCTTCAGTTCTCTCGCGGCAGCAGAGGCGTGACAGTTGTTTGGGCGTTAGGCACGAGCTTGCGGCTGGGGTAACCTCTGACTTTCTCACCGCGCTGACGCAAGGACTCGGCAAGAGCGGGCCTAAAATCAGCCGGTGTGTTTTCTAATGCAGCTCGCAGTGCCTTTATCGCGTTGTCGCCCGGAATTCGGGTGAGGGCACAACGGGCGTCCTCACGAACCTGAACATCAAAGAGCAGCGCGGCAAGTGGAGCCACGGCGGACGACGTCGCTAGTTCTGACAGCATCCAAATTAGTTCCCGCCGGACATAGGACTCTTTGCTTTTCAGACTGGCGACCAACGCGTCTTCGACAGCCTTGGCTTCTCCCTCAGAACCAGGTCTGCCGGCGTGTCGGACGATCCGGTAAAGCGCCCGTTTGGCCCGGCGGGCAGTCTCAACGTCGGGGTCGCTAAGCAGGTCTGTCAAGGGTCTAACGGCGGGCGCTCCGCAGGTTTCGGCGCTTTGCCAGGCTGGGGCGTTCACGGTGTCGTCCTGATTCCGAATGCGGGCAATCAGATCGTCAATGTCTGGGTTGGCCATGTGGTATTCCCGGTTTTGAAGGGTTGGATTTCTGGTCGAGTTCGTTGTGACTTGGCATCAGAGCACGTAAGGATATCGTTGCGGCTTGCTCAGCAACCGGTTGGCTTGGGAGTCCCCCACCACCTCCTGTTTTTCCCCGTCCCACACAAGTTTTCTGCCGAGGATGTAAGCGAGATTACCGAGGTTGCAAAGGGAAGCGGTGCGATGGCCAATCTCAATGTCCACTGCCGGCCGCAAATGGCCCTCACGAATGGACTTAAACCAGTCGGCTTTGTGGTTCATATTGAAGTCTTCGTATTCGTCGGTCCGGTAGACTTCTTCTCCGCCGAGTGGCAGCTTGAAATTGACAGCTTCAGGGTTGGCAGGACGGTAGCCCCCTTCCCATTCCAGGACCAAGTGACCGTTGTCGCCCCAGAAAACATTCCCGAACTCGGTTTGGCCCACCTTGTTTCCGGGTTGGCCCCACTCCAGTGTCCAGTCGGGATTCTTGAACTGGTACACCACCTCCATGTCCACTGGGCAATCCCACAGCCCTCTAGCGGGCGGGCGACCTTTAGCCTCTACGCTGAACGAAGTCTGGTGGTCGGCGTTCATGCACCACAGGATGGTGCTGAACTGGTGTGCACCACGATCTCGGATCTGGCCTCCGCCTGATTCCAGAAGCCACCGGAAATGCGCCGGCTGATACCGAATATTGTAAGGCCGCCAGGGCAGAGGACCCAACCAGAGATCCCAATCCAGTCCCTCGGGTGGCGGGCTGTCCGGCACGGGCTTGCTATCCAGCGGGTTAGCGTAGTGCCAGCAAGAAACTCTTTTCACCTTGCCCACGATGCCGTTGCGGATGGCGCGGCAGGTGTGCCAGGCACCCTTGGCCGTGCGGGCCTGGGCACCAACCTGTACCGCCACTTTGTTCTCACGAGCGGCCGCCACCATTGCCTGACCTTCGCGCACCGTCACCGACGCCGGTTTTTCCACGTAAACATGTTTGCCGGTTTGGCAACTATGAACCGTTTGAACCGCGTGCCAGTGGTCCGGCGTGGCGATCACCACGGCATCGATATCTTTGCGCTCCAGAATATAGCGGTAATCGCGGTAGGGCATGACGTTCGGCCCCGAATTCTCAACCGCCGCTTCCAAGCGGTTGTCGTCAACGTCACAGACCGCCGCCACGCGGACTTTGTCCTCCTTTTGAAAGCGGATCATATTGGCCAGGTGCGTCATGCCCATGCCGCCCACCCCGATATGAGCAATGACCAGGCGGTTGCTGGCACCCACTCTGCCGGGAGCGCCCAGGACACCTGAAGGCGCGAGGCTGAAATGCAGTCCCCCCGCCGCTAGGCCGGCAGCCTTGAGAAAACGGCGACGTGAGATTTTGTTGATTTGCTTAATCATAGACCGATGCTGATAGAGCTTTGCCCTGTCACGGCCGCCTTTGGCCTTTGAATAGTCCGGGTTTCATCGACTTGATTTGTACCCAAATGCGCCGGTGGATACAAAGCAAACTCCTAACAAAAAGCCCGCCAGCGCAACCTGGCGGGCTCCGATTGACTTATGCGAGCGCTTACTTCACCCGCACACGATAGAATTTGCTCTGCGCGGTGAGCGGGATGGGCGTTCCCGACGTCACCGAACTGTTCTGCCACGGACCGCTCAACGTGTCGGCCTCCAGCAGGGTGCCAGCGGGCCACGTGAGGATCAGGTCGCCGTTTGCGGCGCGACTTACCTCGATCTGGACCTGCGGTCCAACCGTTGCGGCCCCATAGAGCATTTGAACTTGTTGCGGGGTGAGCGCGTAGTGGAACACCGCCACCTCGTCGATAAGGCCCCTGAAACCGCGAGCACTGGTGTCAGCGCCCCCGCTATCGTCGGTGCCGATGCGCCAGTTGTTACTGGTTGTTTGTGTCTTCACCCCGAGGCAAACAACGCCAACCGGGCGCCCTAGCCGCAGGCTGAACAGATTCAAATGGTAACTCCCAATACCGTACGCCCTCGGCCGACCCTGTCAAGTGCCTGCCATGCTCCCAATTACGCCGCACAAGCCGAACGGGCTTGCTTTATTATCAGTGAGTATCATAGGCTACGTTCCAGTTTGGAATGGCGCCCATTCAAGCGCGCTTGAGCCCGGCGCGTCCATAGCAGTTCCAAGCGCACGAAACAACAATCACGGTAGATACCTCATTCAAGAGCATGCAAAAAAAGCAGAGCGGCACGGTACAGTTTTTCAGCGGTGAAGCCATTCCCCTGGAGTTGCACAAGGTCCGAATCGTCCAGAAGCTAAACTTGATTCCGATTGAACAACGGCTCAAGGCCGCGGTCGAAGGCGGGTTCAACACGTTCCTGCTGACCACCAAGACTGTGTTCCTGGACATGCTGACGGACAGCGGCACCAATGCCATGAGCGACAACCAGGTCGCCTCCATGCTCCGGGCGGACGACGCGTATGCCGGGTCGCAGAGTTATTTGCGGCTGGAAGAGGCCATCCAGGACGTGTTCAACTGCAAGTATTACCTGCCGGTCCACCAAGGCCGGGCGGCAGAGAACATCATCGGCAAGACGTTCATCAAGCCGGGCGACATGGTCCCGATGAACTACCATTTTACAACGACCAAGGCGCACATTGAGCTGAATGGCGGCACGATTTGTGAAATCTACACCAAAGAAGCCCTGAAGCTCAAAAGCAGCCACCCCTTCAAGGGTAACCTGGACATCACCAAGCTTAAGGAAATCATCAAGAAGTATGGCCCGGAAAAGGTGGCCTTTATCCGGCTGGAAGCCTCGACAAACCTGATCGGCGGCCAACCCTTCTCGATTGCCAATATGCGCGAGGTGCGGAAAGTGGCGAAGGAGCACGGGATCATGACGGTGCTGGACGCGAGCCTTATTGGCGAGAACGCCTATTTCATCAAGCAGCGTGAGCCGGAGTTCAAGAATAAGTCCATCAAGGAAATCCTCCACGAGATGATCGGCCTGGCCGATCTGACCTACTTCTCCAGCCGCAAGGTCAGCTCCACCCGGGGTGGCGGAATCTGCACCAACGATGAGGCCTTGTATAAGAGGGTCAAAGACCTCATCCCGCTGTATGAGGGCTTCTACACCTACGGCGGCATGTCGATCCGCGAGGTCGAAGCGATGGCCGTAGGGTTGTATGAAACTCTGGATGACACGGTTATTTCGCAGTCCCCCGAGTTCATTCGCTATATGGTGAGTGAGTTGGACCGTCTGGGCATTCCGGTGGTGACACCCGCGGGCGGCCTGGGGGTGCACATCGACGCCGGTGCGTTTCTTTCGCACGTGCCTCAGAAGGAGTACCCGGCCGGCGCACTGGCTGCGGCGTTTTTCATCGCGTCCGGGGTGCGGGGCATGGAGCGCGGAACGATCTCGAGCGTACGCGACGCTAACGGTGACGACGTGCTGGCGGATGTCGAGTTGCTGCGGTTGGCCATGCCGCGCCGTGTGTTCACATTATCCCAGGTGAAATATGCCATCGACCGGCTGCACTGGCTCTATAAGAACCGGAAGCTGGTGGGCGGCCTGCGCTTCTACGAGGAACCGCCGGTGTTGCGCTTTTTCGGCGGCAAGCTCAAGCCGACGACCGCCTGGCCAAAGAAGCTCGTTGCCAAGTTCCGCGCGGATTTCGGCGACAGCCTGTAAGTCCCGGCAACCTCTCTCCGGTTTAGGAAAGCGGCGCTTCGGCGCCGCTTTCTCTTACTGGTCCAACAGTTTGCGACCCAATCCGGGTTCCGCCCGGCACACCCAGCGCCGAACTGGAATCAGCAAGATCATGATTTTGCCTATTCCTGAACGCCATTGAGTTTAGTAATGTCGGACATCGGTTGGGGCGGGATGGCTGGTTTGCCTGCGTGTCCTCAGCACTTCGGCGGGGGGCGCATCAGGGCTTTTACCAGGCTGCCGCACCTCCGGAACCTGAACACTTATGAAGCAACGCTCTCTGCGCTTACAATCCTTCACCCTCGTGTGCGCCTTCTGGAGTTTGAACCTGACACTGGCTGCCGCCGCCGAGACAGTTTGGCTGGATACACTCGACCTGGCCCCCATGCGGCAGGGTTGGGGCACACCCCAGGTCAACCGCGCGATTCGCGAAACGCCACTGACCATCGCCTCGCAAGTCTTCGAGCGTGGTGTGGGAACCCATGCTAACAGCACTCTGTGGATCAATTTGGGCGGGGGGACGGAACGGTTCACCGCTGCGGTCGGCCTGGATGATGCCGCCGGCGAAGGATCGGTGGTCTTCCGGGTGACTGCGGACGGGGCAAAGCTCTTCGACTCAGGCGTGATGCGAGCCGGCACCAAAGCCCGTGAGATCAATGTGGATTTGCGCGGGAAGCAGACCTTGCTCTTGCAGGTGCTGGACGCGGGCGACGGGGTCAGTTTTGACCACGCCAATTGGGGGGACGCGAAATTCGAGGTTGCCGGGATGAAGCCCCAGACCACTACCGGTCCGAAAGAGACGGTGATAATGCTCACTCCCAAACCAGGGCCGTCCCCGCGGATCAACGGACCCAAGGTTTACGGGTGCCGGCCGGGAAATCCGTTTCTCTACCGCATCCCGGCGCAGGGCGACCGGCCCATGACCTTCTCCGCGAAGAAGCTTCCACGTTCACTGGTGCTGGACCCGGACACCGGCATCATCTCCGGCCAGGCGCCGGACGCCGGTGAATATGAAGTCACCTTGCGCGCCAAAAACCGGAGCGGAAGCGACACGAGAGTTTTCCGAATAGTGGTTGGCAACCGTCTCGCCCTCACGCCACCTATGGGCTGGAATCACTGGTACGCGCATTACGACCGGGTGACCGACACGATGATGCGGGAGGCGGCGGATGTGTTGATTTCGAGCGGGATGGCCGATGTGGGCTACCAGTATGTCAATGTCGATGACTGCTGGATGAATGCACCCAACCACAAAGACCCGATCCGGGTCGGACGGTTGAGGGATTCGCACGGAAAGTTGCTCTCGAACAAGTACTTTCCCGACATGAAACTCCTCGCGGATTACATCCACTCAAAGGGGCTCAAAGCCGGTCTTTACATTTCACCCGGGCCTCTGACCTGCGCGGGCTTCGCCGGCAGTTTCGGGCACGAGGCTCTGGATGCAGCGACCTTTGCGGATTGGGGTTACGATTTTCTCAAATACGACTGGTGCTCGTACGGCAGAGTGGCTTCCGGAAAAGAACCCAATGCCACAAACGTCCCGACTTTCGGCGATGGACCCAGAACTCTCGAAGCCTACCGTTACCCATACCAATTAATGGGCGATTTGCTAAAACAACAACCCCGCGACATCGTATACAACCTCTGCCAATACGGCATGGGCAACGTCTGGGAATGGGGCGAAGCCGTAGGTGGCCACTGCTGGCGCACGGCGGGTGACCTAGGGTTCGAGCTGGACCGGATTTTCGAAGTCGCTCTCAAGAATGCCGAGTATCGCGCCTGGTCACGCCCCGGAGCTTGGAACGACCCCGACTACCTGCAGATCGGCTGGATCGGCAACGCGCACAAAGGCGGACTTCCCGAACCTTGCCCCCTGGGACCCAGCGAGCAGTACGCCTATATGTCGCTCTGGGCGCTCATGGCCTCGCCTCTCTTCTACAGCGGCGACATGTCAAAGCTCGACGCGTTCACGCTCAACGTTCTGTGCAATCCGGAGGTGATCGACGTCAACCAGGATCCGCTGGGGCACTCCGGCGCCGTGTCTCATCTTAACGAGTCCACGTTCATTATGGTGAAAGAACTCGAGGATGGGGCCAAGGCCGTAGGGCTGTTCAATCGCGGGGAGTTTCCGGCCAAAGTGGCCGCGCCCTGGCCAGTGATGGGTCTCAGCGCACCCCAGATGGTGCGCGATCTGTGGCGTCAGCTTGACCTGGGTGTGTTTCAAGGCGAATTCCGGGCGGAAGTGCCACGGCACGGCGTGGCCCTAGTGAGGTTGACACCCGTGCCTGCGAAGTAAGCAGGAGACAGTGAGAAATCGCAGGCGGCTGCCGCACGATTCGGCGTTCCCGCCGCGACCTGCGGATTTCGCAGACCCCTCGAACAGTTGAAACGCATAGACGTTTTTGAAATCAACCCATGAAAACAAGAATGATAACCTGCGCGGTGCCACTGCTGGCGGGACTGTTTGTAACGCTCACCGCTGCCGCCGCGGACAAGCTCTCGCTGGAGGGCGATTGGGGTCTGGAACTTGACTGCAACAACCGCGGCCTCCAGGAAGAGTGGTTCAATCGATCACTGACGGGCGCAGTCAGACTGCCAGGCTCGTTGCCAGCGCAAGGTATTGGCGACGAAGTCACCGTGGAAACCAAATGGACGGGGGGCGTCGTGGATCGTTCGTGGTTTGATAATCCGGAATATGCTCCCTACCGCCAACCAGGAAACGTGAAGGTTCCATTCTGGCTACAGCCGAAAAAACACTATGTGGGACCAGCATGGTACCAGAAGGAGATTGAAATTCCCGAGAAGTGGTCGGGAAAACGCGTCGTCCTGCGACTGGAACGGCCGCACTGGGAAACGCGCGTGTGGGTAGGGGCCTTGCTTTGCGGCACCAATAACAGCCTCTCAACGCCACATGAATTCGACCTGGGGACACGCCTCAGTCCCGGCAAGCATAGGCTCACCATTCGCGTAGATAACAGCCTGGTGGTGGATGTCGGCGAAAACTCGCACAGCGTAAGCGACCATACCCAGGGCAATTGGAACGGCATTGTCGGCCCGATCGAACTGCGAGCAACTTCACCTGTCTGGCTCGATGACCTCCAGGTCTATCCCGAGGTCGCCACCAAATCCATCCGGGTCAAAGGCCGGATTGGGAACGTCACCGGCAAAGCGGGCCGAGGCCAATTGGTTATGATGGTGACCCCACTGCAGCTTGGCTCGAAGTCGTTGACGAGCTCCAGAGTGGAAGCGGAGTGGGGGCCGGATTCTGGCACGTTTGAGACGACCCTGGCCTTGGGTCACAGGGCGGAGTTGTGGGACGAGTTTACCCCGGTGATTTACCGCCTGATGGTGTGGCTGGAAGGAGGCGCGGCCAATGATGCCCGCGGCGTGCACTTTGGCCTCCGCCAGATCGCGACGGAAGGCACCCAGTTCACGCTCAATGGGCGCAAAACCTTTTTCCGCGGCACGCTCGAATGCGCCATCTTCCCCAAGACCGGCCATCCACCCGTGGATGTGGCGTCCTGGAAACGGATCATCAACATCTGCAAAAACCACGGGCTGAATATGATCCGGTTTCATTCCTGGTGCCCGCCGGAGGCCGCGTTTACGGCGGCCGATGAACTCGGGTTTTACTACCAGGTGGAGGCGGCCTCTTGGGCAAACCAATCGACCACGCTGGGCGACGGAAAGCCGGTGGACCGCTGGATTTATGAAGAAACCGACCGCATTTTGCGAGCTTACGGCAGTCATCCTTCGTTTGTCCTGATGGCGTATGGAAACGAGCCGGGCGGAGGTAACTACCAACCATACCTGGCCCAATGGGTTGACCATTATAAAGCACAAGATGCCCGACGGCTCTACACCAGCGGCGCCGGTTGGCCGCAGATCTCTCAAAACCAGTTTCATGTCACCCCCGATCCGCGCGTGCAGGCCTGGGGCCAGGGGCTGAAGTCCCGCATCAATGCCTTGCCACCCGAGACCGAAACCGACTACCGCGACTACATTCAGAAGCGTTCCGTCCCGGTCATCAGCCACGAGATCGGACAATGGTGCGTCTACCCGAATTTCGACGAAATCCCGAAATACACTGGTTACCTGAAAGCGAAAAACTTTGAGATCTTCCGGGAATCGCTGCAAGCGAAGGGCCTGGGCGACTTGGGGCGGAAGTTTCTGATGGCCTCCGGCAAGCTGCAAGCGTTGTGCTACAAGGAAGACATCGAGTCGGCTTTGCGCACCCCGGGCATGGGCGGATTTCAATTGCTGGACCTCCATGATTTCCCCGGCCAGGGCACCGCGTTAGTGGGCGTACTGGATCCTTTCTGGGATGAAAAGGGCTACATCACCCCCAAAGAATACCGGCGATTCTGTAACCAGACAGTTCCGCTCGTGCGTCTGAAACAACGGGTCTTTACCACCGCCGACACACTGCAGGCCACCATTGAGGTGGCTCATTTCGGGCCCGCGCCCCTGGAGCGCGCCGTGGTCGCGTGGAAACTGGTAACCGAGGAGGGCAAGGCCATCGCGCGTGGAAAACTTCCGCTCCAAACTGTGCCGGTCGACAACGGGGTGGCGCTGGGAGAAATCTCAGTGCCGCTGCAGGACGCCCCCTCCCCCACCCACTGCATACTAGTGGTGGGTCTCGAAGACACGGCCTTTGAAAATGACTGGGACCTCTGGATATACCCCGCACAGGTGCCTTCCGAAACGGGAGATGTCCTCGTAGCGCGGGAACTTACCTCCGAAGCACTGGAGGTGTTGAACAACGGTGGCAGGGTGCTGTTGCATATCCCCGCGCGGCAGGTTAAAGGCGATCACCTGGGCCGGGTGGAACTCGGGTTCTCCAGCATCTTTTGGAACACCGCCTGGACGCGCCGCCAACCACCGCACACCCTGGGCATTTTGTGCGATCCCGGGCATCCCGCTTTCGCCCGCTTTCCCACCGATTACCACAGCAACTGGCAATGGTGGTATCTGATCCACAATGCTGGCGCGCTCAACCTCGATGATCTGCCCCGGGAATTGGTCCCTACAGTCCAGGTGATCGATGATTGGGTGACGAACCGCAAGCTGGGCCTCGTCTTCGAGGCCCAGGTCGACAAAGGGAAGTTGGTCGTTTCGGGTATCGACCTGGAGAATCCACAGGCCAACCTGGTTAGCCGCCAGTTCCGGCATAGTCTCCTGGCATACATGAACAGCCCCGGCTTCCACCCTTCTGTCACCCTCACCCCGGAACAGATCCGGGGCCTGATCCAGGAACCGTCCCGGCTGGAAAAGAGCGGCGCACGGATTCTCAAGACCAGCAGCGCACACGCCTCTCACCCGGGTGAGAACGCCATCGACGGCAATCCCGACACGATGTGGCACACGGATTGGGAAGACGAGCGACCAGAGTTTCCGCATGAAATCCAAGTTGGCTTCGCTCAACCCATTCGTTTGAAAGGTATCTCACTGTTGCCGCGCCAAGACGGTCTGCGCAACGGCTGGATTAAGGGTTATGAGCTTTACGTCAGCAAGGATGGACTGGCCTGGGGTCCTCCCGCAGCGACCGGTGATTTTTCCGCGACCCGGGAGCCTCACGAAATCCGGTTCCCCGCGCCGCAACACGTCAAAGCCTTTCGACTAGTAGCACTTTCCGGCCACGCCAACGGCCCTTGGGCATCTATTGCGGAATTGCGTATAATTGAGTGATCTGGCGGTTGGAGACCGGCAGCCATTTCCCCTTGTGGGAGAGCGGAGCTTCGAA
This sequence comes from Verrucomicrobia subdivision 3 bacterium UBA6082, assembly GCA_002428665.1. Taxonomy (GTDB): domain Bacteria; phylum Verrucomicrobiota; class Verrucomicrobiia; order Limisphaerales; family UBA8199; genus UBA6082. The sequence goes on along the minus strand of DIXK01000064.1, from coordinate 88,508 downwards.
GAAAACTCTCGACCAGTATCCTTGTGGACGTTTGGCAACTGCGTCTTCAGCCGGATCAAACCGGGTGCAAATTTGGAGACCCACCACTTATGAACTGCCAGCCAGAAACGGAAGGGCCGCCAAGCCGGTATCGCCCGTCTCTGCCATGGCGTTCTCCACTCGCTTGAGCAAGAGACGAGCTTGCCTGGCCGTTCGCTGCCGCGCGGCGAGTAGGGTGGTTGCAAATTTCACAGCACGGCCCTGACGCCCGATGCGCAAAGCGTTGGCGATCGAGCGGTACTGCATGCGATCCAACTCCGACGTGAGTTTCAGTGCCCAATACTGGAGCCCCATCGGGCTGAAGTGCCGGTGTTTAAAATTGACTCGCAGATAACCGGGAAGAACGTGGTTGGTGGACACCGTCTCATTGCCCAGCCACCATTCCTTAGTGACTTTACCGCTGGAGAGCATCTCGCGGTAGAGCGGTGTGCTCGGGTATATGCGCAGTATGCGCAGGTCATACAAAGAACAAGGGATTTGCTCCAGAAACTGTCGAGCGTACGCGAGTCTTTCCGGCGAATCGTGGGGAAGGCCTACCATGATCAGGGCGCATACCTGCAAGCCCATGGCGTTGGCTCGCCGAACCGCGTCGGCAAAGGGTTGCCCCAGGTTCTGTCGTTTACCCACCGCCGCGCAGTTATCATCCTCGACCGACTCCAGCCCGACAGCCACGCCGAGGCAGCCGGAGGCGGCCATTTCCTGCATCAGCGCGTCGTCGCAGAATTGATCGAGGGTGATCATGCTGACGAAGCGCCGACGCTTCTGTCGCAACAGCGCCAGCAAAGCCGTGGCGTATCGCCGGTCCGCCAGCAAGTTGTCATCCGTGAACTGCAGAAAGGCGCTGGGATAGAGTTTCTGAAGTTGATCGATCTCCTGTTCGAGCACGTCCAGAGGCTTGGTGCGGAAAGGGCCCATATAGCGGGAACTCACACAGAACGAACATCGATGATTGCAGCCTCGGGTGGCGAACAGAGAGGCGGGGGTCAGATAAGGACGATTTCCAAAGAAACGGTAATCTAAAGACTGCATCCGGCACGGGGGTGTGGGCGAGCCCGTGTAGTGCTCTTTGAGTTTTCCCGCCAGAAGATCTTCGCAGAGTTCCGGCCAGAGGGTCTCGGCCTCTCCCGTCACAATCGCATCGGCGTGGTGCTTCGCCTCCTCCGGGCAGACGGTCACATGAATGCCACCCAGCAGGACCTTCTTCCCGGCCGCTCGCAGGGTGTCGGCGTAGGCATACACCTTTCCTGCGTATTGTGTGGCCACGGTAAACGCAAAAACGTCCCCTTCGAACCGCACCCGATCCGTCTGTTCGTCAACCAGGTCTGTTTCAATGGTCTCCGGTGTAACGGTGTTGAGCACACCTAGCGGCACCGGCGGCTGGGAAATGGTCGCGGTGGAATCAAAGGTGTGCAGTTCCTGCATGATATTGACGAAAACCAATTTCATGGGCAGGTTCCTCCAATAGATGGGTGGGCTGTCCAAAACAGTCGTTGAACAACGGACATGTGTTACAAATGCCCATCACAACCGTAACCTACACCCACACCAGGAGAGAATCGAGCGGCAAAGCGAGCCAGGGGTAAATGACCCAACCCCAGCGAGGCGCATGCCCTTCGCCTGCCAGTCCAGTTCCCGTTCCGCCACTCCTTGCGACTCACGGATGACAGATGTTTACTATTCAGGTTCGATCAGGTATTCGATCTGGTAAACTTAAGCATTTTCTTCAATGCTGGCCGGGCCATGATCCGAATTACGGTCTCCTGAACCAGAACGCTGCGTGTTTCGGGGAAAAAGGACTCCAAATGCAAATAAATGGCGATGTGCAGTCTGATTGGATAGCCCTGGTAAATCCAATGGCGGGCAACCGGAAAACCCGTGACCACTGGGAGGCTCTTGCGCGCCTGCTCAGCCAGCACCAACTCACCCGCGCGCATCACTTCACGGAATATCGGAGGCATTCCATCCCGCTGATTCACAGTTTCCTGGAGCAGGGCTGCCATAAATTCCTCCTCGTGGGTGGCGATGGCATTCTCAACGAGGCCGTCAACGCCATCTTCACGCAGGCGATAGTGGATCCCAGCCTCGTCACCCTCGCTTTGATCCCCGTCGGAACGGGGAACGACTGGGCCAGGACGTTCAACATCCCTTCCGATCCTGAGGCTGCCATCCAGATCATCCGGAACGGAAAAACACTACGGCACGATATCGGACGCGTCTTTTACCATGCGCGCGCGGCAGAACAGTCGTGGTACTTTATTAATATGTGCGGGATCGGCTTCGACGCGGAAGTGACCAAGAAAGTCACTGCCGATGGGGAAAGAAACCACTTGGGCGCAATGAAATATCGGTATCACCTGTTCACCAGTCTCCTAGGCTATCGCGCCACACAGATGACCCTGATCGTCGATGGAACCGCTTTCGACAACGAGGTTTTCAGCGTGGCGGTTGGCATTGGCCGATACAACGGCGGAGGGATGAAGCAATTGCCTTTTGCGGTCCCGGATGATGGGGTTTTCGACCTTACCGTCATCGGAGCGGTTACCAGAATGAAGGTCATGCGGTCGGTGAATAAACTGTATGACGGTTCTTTTGTTGGGCTGCCGGAAGTCTCAACCCACACCGGCAAGGCGATCCAGATCACCTCTGATCCCACATGCTGGCTGGAAGCGGATGGAGAAGTGTTGGGAGAGGCTCCGTTTCGTTTCGCGATGTTTCCTCGCGCACTCCAGGTTATTATCCCCTGAGCAGCACCGTCAAAATGATGCCCCTGATAAAGACCAAGAACGCGAGCGAGATACACCGGCGGAAGCAGCGCTGGCAGCGCATGACTTGGGTGGGAGTGGGCCTGCTGGCGGTGTACCTGTTGTTGCTGTTGCCCGAAAGACCGGCACCCCGGGTTCCGGCGGCAGATAGGAATCCGTTCACCTGGAGTCAGACGGAAGTATGGAGCGGACTCCAACAACGCTTCATTGAAGCGCGCCACCTCGACCCTGCAGCGCGCAGTAACCAATTCGGCCAGTTGCTTGGGGAAACCCGCCGGTGGCTGACCAGTATGCGGCAGGGGGAGACGGATGACCTTCGCTGGCTCGAACTTGAGAACAACTTCTTCGAACTCAGCGCCCGTGCGGCCGCGGATCCAGCGCGTCTGCCGGAATACGCCGCGCTGGCCCACGACCTGCGACAATGGGTGAAGCGCCAGTCGGCCCACTGGGATCTCGCTGCCACCCCTGCCAGGGAAAGACTCTACCGGTTGCTGTATGGCGGCCGCATGGCCCTGGAGGAAGTGATGCTGCAGAACCCGGAAGTCGCCACCAGCCTGGAAGCCGAGCAGGAAACCGAACCATCGCAAACACCCTCCGTGGTCTTCCGCGACATTACCTTGCATAGCGGCGACATCCTGGTCTCTCGTGGTGGCGCCCCAACTTCCGCCTTGATCTCGCGGGGCAACGACTACCCCGGGTCGTTCTCCCACGTTTCACTACTCCACGTGGATGAAGCCACTGGCGTGGCTCATATTATTCAGGCGCTCATTGAGCAAGGCGTCGTCGTTACGCCGCTCGAGGAGTATGCCCGCGACCGCAAGCTTCGCCTCATGGTGCTGCGTCCCCGCGCTGACTTGCCCGCGCTCATTGCCGATCCGCTCGCACCTCACCGGGCAGCAAGTCTGGCTTTGCGCGAGGCCCGGACACGGCCGGCTCCTTACGATTTCGCCATGAATTATCATAACCATTCCGCATTTTTTTGTTCGGAGGTGGTCTCTGCAGCCTATGAAGCCGTTGGCCTGCGTCTCTGGATGGGAATGAGCCACATTTCCTCCCCGACCGTGGCTGCCTGGCTGAGTTCTGTCGGGGTGCGTCATTTCGAAACGCAGGAACCGGCCGACCTGGAATACGATCCACAACTGCGCGTGGTTGCCGAACGGCGCGAAGTTCCCGCCCTCTGGCAAGCGCACTTGGATGATGCTGTCACCGACGTCATGTTGGAAAACGCACCGCGCGGCCAACCACTTCCATACAGCCACCTGAAACTTCCTTTCGGGAGAATGGCCAAGGCTTGGAGTGTGGTCCTGAACTGGTTTGGCAGCCTGGGCCCGATTCCCCAGGGCATGAGCGCCACCACCGCGTTGCGCGTCTCCAAATACAACGCCGACCACGCGGCCATCAAGCAGCGGCTCGCGATGTACGCCAGCGATTTTCAGAAGGCCCACGGTTACTCACCTCCCTACTGGGAACTTATCCGCCTGGCCACCCAGGCATACGGGAGTTACCGGGCCAGCGACCCGAACTGCGTGACTCGATCAACCCATTAACCAACCAGGCTTGCCACGACCAGAGATCAGTGCCATTAAATTAAATCGCCATGAACAACGGGTCTTCGCAGAGTAATCTTCGTCAGCGCGTGGTCGAGGCGGCCGAAGCTGTTCTCGAGCGGGACGGCAGTATCGGCCCGCTGGAACTGCTGCAGAAAATGGGGTTTCTCCATCCTGCCCATGTCGAGGGCTGGCGCAAGGGAAATGAGTATTATCCATTCCTCGAAAAATGGATTCAGGTCGGGCCCGAGAAATTCCGGAAGACCCTCCGCCACTTCGAGGAGTGGGTCAAGGGGCGTGGTTTGCAGCCTATAGAAGCCTCCTACACCCGCCGTGGGCCGGCAGGCACCGAAGAACTGCGCGTCACGAATGATGGCCACCCGCAACAAGAAAAATTCTATCGCACGCACTACGCCCCGGCCGATCTTTCAAAACGAAAAAGCACCAGCCTCGCAGCCAAACTGAACCGCCCGCCGGACCTGGTGGTCTTCATCAAGGTGGGCGAGGAAGGCAACTGCAGCGAATGCGGTGCTCCGTTGCTCCAAGGCGATCACCTGTTGATGGAGAAAGGCCAGCCGCTGTGCTTGACCTGCGCCGATCTCGAGCAACTGGTGTTTCTGCCTTCGGGCGACATGGCGCTGACCCGCCGGGCGCGCAAGCACAGCCCACTCTCCGCGGTAGTGGTCCGTTTCAACCGATCACGCAAACGTTACGAGCGCCAGGGACTGCTCGTCGCCGAGCAGGCCATCGCCAAGGCCGAGGCTGAGTGTACCGCCGACGCTCCCGAACGCGCCGCCGCCCGCGCCCGGGCCGCTCTCCTCCGCAAAGACGAGGATCGTGAGTTCATCGATGCTCTGACCAACAAGATTTTGGAGCTGTTCCCTCGCTGTCCGTCTGCCGAAGCCCGCGACATTGCCGAGCACACTGGCTTGCGCAGCAGCGGACGCGTCGGTCGATCCGCCGCCGGGCGAAAACTGGACGACACGGCTGTCGAACTCGCCGTCATCGCCCACATCCGCCACACGCACACGAAATACGACGAGCTTTTGATGAACGGTGTCTCCCGGTTGGACGCCCGCGCACAGGTGCGCGACAGCATCGACTACGTCCTGCAAGACTGGCGAGCCTAAACCTGCCAGAACCATCCCTCTCCGGAACGAGCCAGGGCATCATTCACGTAACCTCGCCCACGGCGCTCAACACCCAGTCCGTGCCCATGGCGTGACGGGGTAAAAGTGGGCGGTGTTTGACCGGACCTTTGCCGCTCGAAAAGGCGTAGGCTTGAAACAGAATGCCCCCGATCACTCAGAGGGCTCCGGGGGCTTGGGTGTGGAGATCGTGGGTTTAGTTTGTGCGGACCCGATAGAACATCGCGGCCCCTGTCACCGTGTCAGTCGCCTGCGTGGCGGTGGTAGCCGTGCCCACATCCTCCCAGGCACCTTCCGTCAGGCTGGCGCGTCGCTGCAGTTGGTAAGGTGGTAGTCCACCCTCCCAACTGATGGTGACCGTGGAATTCTCAACTGCAAACCCTGTGACCACAACGTCGGTGGGAACCAGCGGGACATAAACCACGGCCATGCCGAAGCCCGTGGTGGTGTCGGTGCTGGCGAGTTGCAGGTTGACGTTGGAAATGCCGTCAATACTTGCTGTGCCCACACGCTGCCCTACGCCACCGACCCAATACATCGAGTTGTCCGGGCCGAGAGCGATGCCATAAGGATTGAGTCCAGGATCGCTCAAAAGCACGGTCTGGTTCGAGCCATCGAGGTTCATGCGCTTGATTTGATGCGTGCCGGCATCGGGGTAGTAGATGTGGCCGTTAGGCACATCCAGAGCGATCGAGTTGAAACGCCAACTGTCGGCGGCCAGGTCCCTGGCGATCTCGATGTTGTTTCCACCATCCATGTCCATACGGAAAAGCCTCCCGTTCTGCGTCGGATCGGAGAAATAAATGTGGCCGTGGCTCAAGTCTAGCGCCAGGGCGGTGTACTGCGCGGCGGCGGCAGACCCACCAAGAACGGTATAACCTGTCCCGTCCAGGTTGCCACGGATGACTCCTTTGTGGTAATCCGTCCAGTAAACGTGCCCGTTCTTGAGGTCCAATCCGATCATCTGGGCATTGGTAAACCCGTGTTCGGCTTCGCTGAACAGTGTGGTGGGGTTGGATCCGTCCAGGTTTGCCCGCACAATACGGCTGGTATTTGGGTCAAAACCGTCCTCTGCCCAATAGATGTGCCCGTTCTTAACGTCAATCGCCAGGCCGATCGGCCGATTTAAACTCGAGGCAATCATCGTCCTGCCACTGCCATCGAATGCCGCGCTGTAGATCAATCCCAGGTTCGGACCGCCGAACCCGCCCGTCTCGCTCCAGAAAATCTCTCGCCGTGGCCCAGCGGGACTAACCGTCAGGTCGTCCAAGATCACACCGCTTTGGTTGCTGCCGCGGAAAATGCGCACCTGGCTGAAGCTCTCGGAACCTGCGTTGTAAAACGGAATCGGGCTGGTGTTGACCTGCACCCCGTCCATCAGGAAATCGTAGGTCAGCGTGGCGTAACTTACTCGTAGGGTTATCCGGTACCATGTATCCGGATTCCAAAGCTTGCCGCTCGCCTGCCAAATTCCAGTTACGGTCGTGCCGTAATCGATGCTCTGCTCCGGACCAAACCGCACCGCGGCGGCGCGGGTGCCCGCGCTATTCTCCATTGTCACAAATACGTTTCCAACCGGGTTGGCCGCACCCTGCAGCGGCCGAACCCAGGCATTCAGCATGACTTCAGTTTCAGCTTCCAGTCCGCTGATCACGCGGACCGTCGCGGAGGAACTGCCGGTGCCCGAAACGAGCAACGCCTGCGTGCCGCTGTGAACCGTAACGCCAGGGGTCATTTCCAACAAAGTTAACTCGCCGGCAATCTCCGTTGCGGTCAGGATCCGCGCGCGGTCTGGCGTTGTCGATGTCCAGGAATCCTGGCCGTTGATGGTAATGCCAGAGGTGAAAACAGAGGCCTCAAAGTCAGTGGTATACTGCGCCGATGCCACGGTAACGATGGAGGCCATTCCGAGGAATGCAAGAATTGATGATGGCTTCATGATCGCATACTGCCCCTCTGAACATAATCGGACAAGCGAAAAACCAGGACCATCTGAGGTGTGCCAATTTAGGTGTCACCCACCCCACGCGATGCGGACGTGGTTTCTTCTGGAGCCTGTTCGCGTTCAAGGATCGTTGGCGCTCAGGCAGGGGCAACGCGGGCTAAAAGAACCGAGAAGACGAGACTTGACACACACCGGGCTTAAGGCAGAGTTCTCGTTAAATCAGCACTAATAGTTCTAACGGCAATAACCAGTCTCATTATACTATGAAAACCCTGCCCTCAACTCTTCTCGGTGTCGCGGCCGCGGTTGCCTTGCTGGCAGCGCCTTGTTCATCCCAGGCTGCCCAAGTCACCTTTTATGTGGATAGCACACAGAGCAGCCTGACGCTCTCCGGCAGCGCCTTTGGCCTGCCATTCAACGAGCAAGCCCCGGGTTCGCTGGTGACTTCCTTCGCCGGCACCATCACCGCCGACCTGACCGGAGGTGTGCTCACGTTCACGGGGGGAAGCGCCATTACTGCGCTTGTAAGTTCAGGAGGCGCGTTTTCAACCGCCCCCAACACCCTCGATGGACCAGGTAATTACGGCGTGAAGGCCAACGGTTTCATCACGGGGTATGGGGTAGCTGACATCAATGGAGCTTACCGTAACCTCGTGTTCGATATTACTGCCGGCACGGCCCAGGCCGGAACAGCCCCGTCCGGGATGACCTTGAGTCTGACCGCGGGCGACTTGGATTACGGCGTCTACCTCAATAGCAGCCCCTTCCAGGCAGAAAGCTCTTCACTGGTGGGCAAAGGCGGTGCCAATAGCTCGGCTGCGCTGATCTCCCTGACGGATACGACACTAACCCTGCCTGTGCATATCAACACCGGGCTCTATTCGAATCGTATGGAGGATTATCAGGGCACGCTTGTCGCCGTGATCCCGGAACCAAGCGCTCTGACGCTGGCCGGCTTGGGATTGGTGGCGTTAGTGGGCAGGCTGTGCTCCCGCGGCAGGCGCGGTTGATTTGCATGCAGCTTGGGGACGCCAGGATTGGCGTCCCCAGTTACTTTGCCGGCAGGGTCTGACTTCCAGGGATGCGATGGCAGCATCCTGTGGGGTTATTTTGCACTGGCAAGATCAACGTGTCATTATCGCAGCTGAACCACTCAATTCGGGAAGGATGCCTATGAAATCAGTTATTCTCCAGGCTACGGCCTACACCGGCGCTTTTTGTCGTTGTGCGCGGATTGCAAGCTCGGCTACCTGCGCCGCGCTCCTGGCGGCAGCCCTAACGGCACCGCAACTCCTGGCGCAATCGGACAATTTCGACGACGGCAATGACACCGGGTGGCTCCGGTCGTCGGTGCCGCCGGCCACCTTTACCTTCCCGGCCGACCCGTTAGGCGGGCACGCCTTCCGGCTCCAAGGCGTTCCGGGAACTACCGGGGACACCAACGCTCGCGCATTCGCTTACCTGACCAACCGGCTTTACACCAACTTCTTTGCCGCCGTGGACGTGGTGGCCTGGAACACTAACCAGGACTGCAACCTGGTACTCGGGCTCCTGGTGCGGGCCAGCAGCAACGAGATGATCTACCCGGTCCCTTTCAATCCCAGTGCGCCCATGGGCCTGACCTTTAATGTCCGTTTGCATAACTGGCGCGCTTATGCGACCCCAAGCAATGCCGAGCCGCTTGGGTCACGCGACCAAATGAGTTGCTGGGGCATGGTCAACGGAGGGGGCACATTGATGCTCGGAAACCCGGTGACCGTTAGCCAGATCGGTTTTCGCTGGGTGCCGGGGCGTAGTTACCGGTTGGTGATGTCCAACACCAATAACCTGGGCGACGCGCCCCAAATTTACACCTGCAGCATATATGACTGCGAAGACCTGACTACACCCTTGCTTTCCATGACCGGCGACGACAGTTATTCCGGTAACTACATGTTCATCCCTTCCTACGGTTATGTCGGCGTGTTCGGTTATCATCTGTCGAACGGGGATTATGACTCTACCGTGGATGTCACCTTCGATAATTTCTACGTAGCGGAACGAGCCCCGGCTTCCGTCCCGGCTCCCGCCACGCCTCACGGCCTGATCGGGGCGCCGCAGGTAGTGAATCGCTCGCCGGGCTCGTTCAAGAATTTCCATCCGGCGGCGAATGGCATTTCATTTGTCGCAACCACCCTGACCACGACCAACGAAGTCAGCACGAACGCCATCAGGCTTTTTCTCAACGGGGTAAACGTAACCGAAAGCCTCGTCATTTCTGGTCCAGCCACCAACGCCCAAGTCGTATACCACGCTCTCGCCTCCAACGTCGTGTATGACGCGCGGATCGAACTCCAAGATGCCCTGGGACGACGCACTACCAACAGCTTTACCTTCGACACGTTCACCGACGCTTACCTGGCCTCATCAGCAGTAAAGGTCATTGAGTGCGAAGATTACGATTACACCACCGGCGTGTTTATGGATAATCCGCCTCCCTCCGGCTATCTCACTAATGGGTCCGGTGCCGTCAACCTCGGCGTCGGCTATGTGGAGATGTCCGGGACTCCCGGATTCGATTTCTACGACCGCGACGGGTCCCCTCACACCGGCGAGAGCCAATACCGCAGCTTGGATCCGGTGGGCACCCAGCAGGGAAACTATGGCACTTTCGTCTACGCCGACTCCGCCCTGGGCATTGGCTACTCCCAGACTTATGACACCCAGCGCGGCAAGTATGCCGCCGTGGACCCAGCCTTGCACGAGTACATCGTGCAGCGCACGGATGGCAGCGAGTGGCTAAACTACACCCGCGTCTTTGACGGAGCCAGGACCTACAACGCTTACCTGCGAACTGCCTGCGGTCTGACGCAACCGGTGGCCCTGGAGCACATTGGCTCTGGCCCGGTAACCAATCTCCTCGGACAGTTTCACATCCCCAGCACCTTTTACTTGCACAACTATCGGTATGTTCCCTTGACCACCACCAACGGCACACCTGCCCTTATCCAATTGAATGGCACCACCACCGTCAGGCTCAGAATGGATAGCCCGCCCAACGAAGCCACGCGTTATGGCCTGGCTATAAACTACTTACTCCTGACACCCGCAGCTCCACAACTCGAATCGGCCGAACTCGCGAACGGTAGCTTTGCGCCCGAGGCAAATGCCCTCGTGGATACCGCGATGAAACGCATCACGGTCCCACGCAATACGGCCACGCGTTTTTACCGGGTCACATGGTCCCAACAAGTAACTATCGCCAGTATTTCCGTGACACGGGATAACATCGTACTCACGTACGAGTAAAAAGCACGCGAGCCGACCTCTTGTTTCCGACCTGCACGCGATAGCCAACTGGCCATTCGGCTGCAGTTCACCAGGATCGCCCGGGGAGTAGTCTGCCCGCAACTGCCCTCCCCTAAGCGAGACCCATCAGCCCCCTATGCGGAACGCTTGACTTCGGGCGGTTTTGGTGTTGTATTTGTATCACTAATGCCATTCAAATTGTTTTTAATGGTCTGCCTAGGCTCTGTCCTGCTCGGCACTGCCCCTCTTGCGACTTTCGCCGGTAACATTACTATCTCCATCGGGGCGCTGGACCCGGAGCGCAGGCCCACTCTGATCCTGTCGGGGCTGGACCCGGGCCATTACGGGGTGCAGGCGTCCACGAACCTGGCAGACTGGGAGACACTCTACTCCGGATCCGCAGTCGACGGGAAAATCACTTATCAGCATACGAATGCGGTAAGTTTCGGAACCCGCTTCTACCGTGGGATTGTGCTCTCCAACACACCACCGCCGGTGCTGGTTTCTCTCGTGGATTCAAACTCACTGGCGATGGGCATCATTACACCGGACCGTGGGGGAAGCCTCGAGTTTACGAACCTTGCCGGTGTCCGGTTTAAATTCAGTGTGGGCCCAAGCAATGTGGTCGACCCGGTGGCGATCACGATGCAACTGGTGACCAACATGACCGGGCTTCCCGCCAGCCCCGAGACGCATGCTACCGTGGAATTCCATCCCAGCGGGTTCCAGTTCCACGGGGCGGGTTTGCTGGAAATCGAATACCCCACCAACGTTCCCCACTTGATGATCTCCAGTTTTGCGTTTAATGGAGATGGCAGGGGTTTTCACCTCACGCCAGACGTCGTCGGCAGCAATTTCGTTCGTATTCCCGTGACTCATTTCAGCAGCGTGGGCGCCGGGCGGTGGCTGCCGACGGAGAGAACGAAAGCGGTGACGACCTACGTGGAGAATACGAAAGACCGAATGTCGCACGACCTGGGGGCAATCCTGGGACGGGACCGCCAGGCGCAATTGCTGGGGGCGGAGCCGGACTTGACCGTCGGCGACCAAATCGACAGCCGGACACGCGAGTATTATGACAAGCATCTCAAGCCGTTCTTCAATGAAGCCCGCGGCGACTGCGCCCTGGCCCGGTTCTTGACCACCGAGATCCTCGGGCTCGAACGGCAACGGCAGTTGCTGGGGATGGGCGGAGACTCGTCCTTCCTCGCTTCGGAGGATTCGAAAGCATGGATGTGCAATTGCCAGCAAGAGGCGATCACCGCTTGCGAAGAAGGACGAATTTCGGACACAACTCTCATCCGGACGCTCCTGGGAATTGAGCGCCAATCTCAACTGCTCGGTGCAGGTGAAGCCCTGGAAGCCTGTGGTCAGGGTAACCTGGCTGATTTTCTGGACCGCGCCCAAAACCGGGATCTTCCCTGCATCCCAGAGTGGTATGGGTATATCGAGTACTCCGATGGCGGCTCCCGCTCCTGGAGTTGTTCCACCTTCCATGAATGCCGCAGCTCCACAGCCACGGCGCTCAGTTTGCAGGCAGATGTCGAGACCGTGGAAATGGAGGATTCGTCATGGCCGCCGTTCTTTTACTCGCAAACCTGGCGTCTTCGATTCGTTCCGGAAGCGACAGGCTCTGTTGTCAGTGAAGGTTACTTCTCGGAACCTGTGCCTTGCGGTAACCTGATCCAGGAAAGTTGGACCAAAGGAGCCAATTCGGGACCCATGGAGATCGTGGTTGAGTTTGTGGTTGAAGACGGCGAAGTGATTGATTTCGTGATCGAGACAACCGTCCATAAACATCTCGAGGTGAAGACCTCCAGCGTTACCACCACCACGTTCACGGGATGCCCGGAGAACCCGGAGTTGGCGTCCTCGTACACCACTTCCTCCAAGGGGGAGGTCTACCTTGCGCCCGCCGCGGTGGGAATCGATCAGATAACGTTTACCAAGCGCACCCCCACAGCCCTCGAGGGGACAGCCCAGGGTTGGTGGGACAACATTGATGCCGTGAGGATGCCCTTCTCCTGGAAGTTCTCCTTGCGCCGTCAGGATCCCTGAGCGAGGGCCTGAGGGAATCTACCCACTATCCACGCATTCCCCCGCGGAACCCCAAGACCATAAGTTTGAAACTTACGACTTCGGGACCAGGGCGCGCAGAATCGACTCTACCCACGTATCGGCTTTCATGTCCCATAGGATGAAGTCACTATCGAACTGCCAGTAACCCCAACTCCAGCCCAGGGCTTCAGCGGAACGAGCGACCCAATCGGTATAGCGCACTCGCGAGGCCATGTCGGCTTGGTCATAGGCTCCGAACTCGCCGAGAAAGATAGGACGGTTATTCTCCTTGGCCCAGGCCGCGACCTTCGCAAAGTCCTCTCGCACTGCCTGACGTTCGGCGTCACTACCCCAGGTAATGCCGCTCTTGTCCCTTTGATCGCTCCACGACGCGCCTTGATGGGTAAACGGCATCGGTTTGTAATAGTGGACCGTCACAATCAGGTGCCGGTCATCGGCCGGGAGGCTCAGTTCTTTGAGATGATCGATCGAGTTCCAATAAGCCGGGCCGATGATCACGGTTCGTGTCGGATTCTGCTTCCGGATGATGGCCAACGCCTCCCGAAGATAATCGTTCCACAAGGCCGGCGTGAGTTTACGGTTCGGCTCATTGAGGATTTCGAAGATCACCGAGTTTGGCGCTTCCACGAAATGTTCCGCCACCTGTTTCCAAAATGCCAGAAATTGAGGTTTCATCCCATCGGGATCCTCGGCCATGCGCGTGAACTCATGGAAATCCAGTATGACCTGCAGGCCCTGGTCCGTGGCTTTGGCGACCGCCCAATCCAACGTCTCAAACCATCCTGGGCGCAACGCCCACCCATTCGCAGCGTCCATGTGGCGGAAGGGGTGCAGGTTAATGCGCACGGACTGGAAGCCTGCTTCTTTCAATAACCGGAAGTGTTTCTCCTGGAACCGCGCCTGGTCTCTCGACCGCCAGATGGGGTCATAGCCGATGATGTTCACGCCACGCCCGAGCCGACGGTTTTGTTCAAACGCGTCCACGGGTTGGGCTGGGGCCAGGACTTGGGCGCCGAGCCAGGCGGTAAGAAAAAGCAGCACTGTTTTCATAATAAACCTACAGTTTGCAGACGGGCCAGGGACGGGCCCTATTCGTACTCGAAACCTGGCGGGCTGTGTCCCAACAGGTCTAAGCGGGTTTCGTTTTCAATTCACTTCACCCAGACATAGTCGAAGCCCACCAAACCCGGTTCCAGGCACTCCACTACGAATTCCTTAGTGCCGGGCGTGGCTTCAATCCGATGGAAATTAAGGTTAAGCACGCGCGTCGCGTGCGCAGTCTGTAATGAGACAGCTTCCTGCCGGTCGCCGTGGGTCAGCGGTTTGCCGCCGAGGAGAAACCGGACAACCGCGCCTTTCGGTTGATGCACCATTACCGGGTGAATGGCAACTTGGCCGCTCTTCTCGATCGGCAGTTGCAGGGTCAGTCGGGCGCCTTTTTCGGCGTGCCATTGCACGACTTTGAGCTGGGTGGCGAGCGGCAGAGGAATGGTTTCCACCAAGCCGGCGGTTGCCTTCACGTTCAGCTTATCGGAGGCGTGGAAGGTGGCACCGGACGCCCCACCCGCTGCCTCAAATTCGCGAAACGGGATGGGCACGATCCGCAGGTCGGAGGGTACGAGACCGCGGTGATCGTCCACAGCGCCGGGACGGGCATAATGATAAGCAATCCGCGCATAGCTCAAGCCCGGCGTCGGCCGGTGGGTCCAGAGTTCCATCAGGCCGGCAAAAGAACGCTCGAATGGGATGGCGTCCATTACCTGGAAGCGATGGTTGGATACATACCCAGCCGTGTCCGGACCCGAGTCCAGCGGCTGGCCGCAATACGGATGATCGAACAGATCACAACGGCTCCAGGAATAATTAAAATAGTCCTCTGACCCAGTCCCGAATGTGGAGGGCACCAACTCTCCATCCACCAGAAACTTCTCGTCGCCTTCGCCCCACCAGTTGCCACCCGCGGTGGGCACTCCGGAGGGATTCATGATCATCGCTGCGCAACCAACAAAGGTTCCTTTCCCGATCGTCAGCACGTAGGGCAGGTCCATGGAGGCGGGCGCCGCGGCCAGGTCGTGATCCGCCCGCCATTTGGCGCGGAAGTAAAGCGAACGCTCGTTCCAAGTCCACGGCCCAAGCTGGACCGATCCCTCCAGGTTCACCGGTGCCTTGGTGTGATTGACCACCTCCAGGCGCAAGGATTTTTCAAATGGCATGACGAATCGGCAAATAAACGTGCCGTCAGGTTCGACATCGAACGGCAGGCTCGAGAACGGGTTTACCCCCGGGCCAGAAGCGAAGAAATCACCCAGAGGAGCCTCTACCTGCGGCCGTTGTGAACCGTCAAAGGCAATCCGGAGCAAGCAGCCCCGCAAGGCCTGGTCCAGGTCCTCGGCCTGTACACGCACTTTAAGTTCGCGAATCGACGCCGGCCCCATTTTCTCGGGAGCCCAGGTCCAATTGGCAGTGGGTTGTATGGCCGCCTGGAACTCCACGGGGGCCGCCTGTGTCCCGCTGTTGGGGCGGGTGAGCCCAGCCGCCGCTGCGCGAAGTTCCTTCTCGAATTGCGCCAGGTTCTTGGGATCAAAGCTCTGGACCCGGGTGCCCTCCGGATACAACCGCACCTGGATTTGATAGAAATGCAGTTCGTTAAGCTTCCCCTCCCAGGTGATCCGCAGCCCGCGACCAAACGGGATGGGCAGATAATCAGCATCGGTTTGGACGAAAGCATCGCCGGCGTCGAATTCCAACCCCGCCTGCCTTAGAAAATGGGCGGACCGCCGGGCCAGGAATTGGTAGGCGTCGTCTTTCCAAATCAAGCCCGTGTCGTCGTCCCCATCCACCGGGTCTATCGTAACGCGCATCACTCCCCCCATCGCAGCCGACCATCCACGCACCAGCGCGCCAGGTCCATTGACCTCCGCTACGAGGTAGAGTCCATTCTGACCTTCCTTGGGCTCGCGCAGCACTTTGAGAAAACCAGGGATCGGCTCCCGGCCGAAACCGTCGGCGTTCGAAAACCACGCCGGCGCCTCACTGCTGCTTGAGCGCCGATCGTAGCTGGAGAACTGGACGGTTCGATAAGCTGGCTCCGGCCATTGCGCCAAAAGGGCCAGGTCAGTCATCTCGCTCAACAGCGTTCCCGTTGAAATAAATGTGCCCGATTCAGCGGCCAAATCCGACGTTGCCAGCCCAAGGCAAAAGCACGAGGTAAGGAGAATGCGCTTCATGGTCTGCCCATGCTTAAGAAACCCAGCTCAAGAGGCCAGAACAAATCGAGAAAAACAAAAAGGAGAAAAGCTGGTTATACATGATTGCACGCCCCGCAAGGCACGTCCGACTTGCGCGGATCTGGGCGATCCGAAGAAACCCGGCGCCGACCCGGGCTTTCCGTTGAATTCCCCTAAATAGAATTCGTCAAAATGAAGAACTGATTACAGACTAGGCAAGCTTTGTGCACAGAACCCGATCGACTCTTTCCAAAGCGACATTCTTGTTGCCGAGCAGGTGTCTCAAACACTTTGCACGTGGCTGCGACCAGCATTTTCTTTTAAATCAAGCACCATGACCCTTCCCATCGTCCGATTCACTGCCAGTGTCGCGCTCCTCGCCGCGACTGGCTTCGCCTTTGGCGCTGAAACTCCCTCTCAGGAGCAGATTCTACAGAAGATCACACCTGCGCCAGACCACCCAAGACTGTTCTGGACCCGCCAGGACGAAGCCGCGGTGCGGCTGAAGATTGCGTCGGATGTGCGCCTACAAGAAGTCTGGGAAGGCGTGCGCCTGACGGCAGACCATATGCTCAAGGAACCGCCCGTGGTCCACCGCAAGGATGGCCGGCGGTTGCTGGGCCGCTCGCGTGAGGCACTTGGCCGGATGATGCACCTGGGGTTTACCTTTCGGCTGACGGGCGATATACGCTATGCCGAGCGCGCCATGGCGGAGATGAAGGCTATGGCGGAAATGCCCGATTGGAACCCCTCCCACTTTCTCGACACTGCGGAGATGACTATGGCGATTGCGGTGGGTTACGATTGGCTTTATGACCAACTCTCAACCGAGCTTCGCCAGGCATCGCGAGAAGCCATTGAAACGAAGGGATTGGGGCCTTACCTGAAGCCGGGTTCCAAACACGGTTGGGAACGGGGCGGCAACAACTGGAACCAGGTTTGCCACGCCGGCATGGTTGCCGGTGCCCTGGCGCTCCTCGAAGACAACCCCGACCGCGCGGCGGCGGTCGTGCGGCGCGCCATTGTTGGCCTGCCTTCGGCCATGAAGGTCTATGACCCGGACGGCACTTACCCGGAAGGCCCCGGCTACTGGAATTACGGCACGAGCTTCAACGTCCTGCTGATTTCGATGCTTGAATCCGTTTTCAAAACCGACTTCGAGATGAGCCGCAGCTCCGGCTTCCTCAAATCGGGCGAGTTCATGCTCAACATCATGGGACCAACCCGCCGCACCTTCAACTTCAGCGACTGCGGCTCGGGCACGGGATTCTCTCCTGCCATGACTTGGTTTGCAGCACGCTCCGGGCGGCCTGATCTGTTGTGGTTCGAAACAGAACTGCTCGAACGCCAATTGGCCACAATCCGGGAAACTCAGGGGCGCCGGCAGGGCGACCGCTATTTTCCCATGGTCCTCGTTTGGGCCAAAGCCGGCATCGAGCGCAAGGAACCAGCCGCCTTGAACTGGCTCGGCCAGGGCCAAAACCCGTTGGCGGTCTTCCGCAGCTCCTGGACCGATGCCAACGCAACCTATCTGGCGATTAAAGCTGGCACACCGTCCGCCAGCCACGGGCACATGGACATAGGCTCGTTTCTTTTGGATGCCGACGGTGTGCGGTGGTCGTTGGATCTCGGATCCCAGGATTACAACGCCCTGGAGCAACGCGGCATTGGGCTCTGGAATGGCCGCCAGGGGGCTGAGCGCTGGGGCATCTTCCGCTACCACAACCGCGGGCACAGCACGCTCCTCGTGGATGACGCCGAGCAGATCGTCACCAGCAAAGCACCCATTTCCGAGTTCTCCGCCGACCCGAAGAGTGCTTATGCGGTTGTCGACTTGAGCGCCACCTACGCCGGTCAACTTAAAGCCGCAACCCGCCGCTTTGCCCTGCAACCGGACCGCTCTGTGGTCATCGAGGACCAACTCACCGGTGGAGAAAAAGCCGCCGGGGTGCGTTGGGGGATGGTTACGACGGCAAAGCTGAAAACGGACGGACCCAACCGCGCCTGGCTGGAGTGCGAGGGCAAACGCCTGCGTCTCGAAGTGCTCTCTCCGACCAAAGTGACGCTCCAATCCTGGCCCGCCGATCCCCCGCCCAAGGATTTCGATGCCCGCAACCCCGGCGTCAGCATCATCGGCTTCACTGTCCCGGTTGAAGCCGGGCAGAAGGTCGCTCTGAAAGTCTCGCTCCAACCCGGGTCCACGGCAAAGTAACTGATGGGGGCTCGTTGCGCTGTGGATCTGTCACGGAGGGTCAACTGCAAACAACCCGGCGTTTCAGCGCCGGGGGGATGGGTATTATCAACGAACGCTTCGCTCGGAATGCAACAGCGCTGAAAAATGCGCCGGTCTATCGCTCAACTCGCACCCGCTCAGCTCCTCGCCCAAAAGCTGTTCAGCACACTGTGGTGCCCAACCTGTCTTGACCGGGCGATGGCCTGGGTGATGTATTCTTTGGCTTTCTCGACTGCCTGGGGGAGTTTCGATCCCAGGGCGAGGTAGCCCGTAATGGCGGCTGAATACGTGCACCCCGTGCCGTGTGTGCTGACATCACGCACAAATGGAGCCTGCAGCAATAGTTCATTCCGGCCATCGTAAAAAATATCCACGGCTTCACGCAGTCCCCGAAGGTGGCCACCCTTCACCAGGGCCGCACAACCAAAGCGCCGATGCAGTTCCCGCGCGGCAGACCTTAAGTCCTCAACGGATTTGAGACGCGCCTCGACCAGGATTTCCGCTTCGTCGAGGTTGGGGGTGACCAGCGCCGCCAACGGCAACAACTTCGAACACAGATCGCGGATGGCACCCGGTTTCAGCAAGCGCGCCCCGCTCGTGGCCACCATCACCGGGTCCACCACCAGCGGCGGCAGTTTCCGGGTCTGGAGCACGGAAGCCACCGCGCGGATAATCGCCGCCGAATACAGCATGCCCGTCTTGATCCCAGCCGGAGGCAACTCTTCGAGCACCGCCTCGATCTGCTGCCGAACGATCTCTGGTTTACCGGCCTGGATACCGCGAACTCCCTTAGGATTCTGCGCCGTGAGGCAGGTGATCGCACTGGTGCCGTGCACATCCAGCGACGCAAAGGTCTTCAAATCCGCCTGGATCCCGGCTCCACCGCCGCTGTCCGATCCGGCGATGGTTAGCGCACACGGCAGGTCTTTGGGTTTCGGCATGGGAGTGATGGTGTTGGCAGTTCGTGTCAGGCTCAGTATTGCGGTACGGAGGGATCAATCCGGCCCGCCCAGGCCAGGATACCGCCCGCGACGCTCTTGACGTTCTTAAAGCCGCGGCTGCGGAGAAACTCTACCGCACGCAACGAGCGGCCACCTGACCTGCAGGACAGGTAATAGGTCTGGTTCGGATCCAACTCGGTGTAGCGCCCGGCCAATTCGCTCAAGGGGAAAAGCGGCACTCCCTCGATATGGGCAATTTGGTATTCGTTCGGCTCGCGCACGTCGAGGGCTTTGACGCCCAGCGAGGGCTCCTCGAGCGCTCGTTTCAGCTCGTAAACCGACACTTCGTCCGGCTGCATGGCATTATCCTGCTGTTGCGGCTTGATGCCGCAGAATTGTTCATAATCAATGAGTGAGGTGATGGTAGGCGTGGAGCCGCAGAGGGGGCAAGCCGGGTCTCGCCGAAGTTTGATTTCCCGGAATCTCATTTCCAACGCATCGAACAGCAGCAACCGGTTCATGAGCGTAGTGCCTTTGCCCAGAATCAACTTTAGAATCTCCGTGGCCTGAATCAGACCGATGATACCGGGCAGCACGCCTAACACCCCGCCTTCCGCGCAACTGGGAACCGTGCCAGGCGGCGGCGGCTCGGGGTACAGGCAGCGGTAACAGGGCGCCCCGAGATGCGGTGCGAATAAACTGGCCTGTCCCTCGAAACGGAAAATCGATCCGTAGACATTTGGCTTGCGGAGCAACACGCAAGCGTCGTTCGTCAGGTAGCGCGTGGGAAAATTGTCGGTACCATCCACTACGATGTCATAGGGCCGGAGAACCTCGAGCGCGTTGTGGCTGGTGAGCCGGGTCTCATGCAGAAACACTTCCACCTCCGGGTTGAGCCGGCGGATGGCGTCGCGGGCGGACTCTGTCTTGGGTCGACCTACATCAGCGGTGCCATGCAACACCTGCCGCTGCAGGTTCGAGTATTCGACCGCATCGAAATCCACAATCCCCAGCCGCCCTACCCCTGCCGCCGCAAGGTACAGAGCAATCGGCGAGCCCAAGCCGCCTGCGCCCACGCAGAGTACGCTGGCCTCGTGAATTTTGCTTTGCCCCTCGAGGCCTACCTCGGGCAAAATCAGGTGCCGCGAATAGCGGCGGAGTTCGTCCTGGCTCAAATTCATACACTTAATCCGGAAAGCCAAACTAAGTGCCACGCAACCAGAAATCAAGCGGGTCACCTGAAACTGCCGCCCGAGAGGTGGAACGACGGACAGCCTTGCGACCTACACTGGCTGTGGTGCTGGGCAGCGGGTTTCACTTCGTCCATGACCGGATGGAAATATCTGCGGCCGTGCCGTATGCCAGATTACCTGGATTCCCGCCGACGGGCGTCCCTGGCCATTCCGGCGAATTACTCGCGGGCCACCTCTCCGGCACACCGATCCTGGTCCTGAGTGGCAGAGTACACTACTACGAAGGCCACCCGATGAGCGCAGTGACCTTTGCTGTGCGCCTGCTGGCTGCCTGCGGCATTCGCGACCTGCTCCTGACGAACGCTGCCGGAGGCATCCGGCCCGGTTTTAAACCAGGCGACTTTATGATGCTTAAGGATCATATCAACCTGATGGGAACCAGCCCGTTGCGGGGCGTAACCTCTCCCGGCCTGGGCCGATTTGTCGATATGTCCACCGCCTATGATCCGGCGCTGCAGCGCTTGTTGCGCCAGGCGGCTCGTCAGGCCCGGGTCAAGCTCCATTCCGGGGTCTACCTGGCTGTCTCCGGACCAAATTACGAAACCCCGGCAGAGATCCGCGCCTTCGCTCGACTCGGTGCCGACGCTGTGGGCATGAGCACCGTCCCCGAAACCATCGTCGCCCGCCAATGCGGGCTGCGGGTGGCGGGTCTTTCCTGCATTACCAACCTGGCTGCGGGCTACGGTCGTAGCCTGTCGCACGACGAAGTCTTGGACACCGCCGAAAAAGTCAAACAACAGGGTGCAGCGCTTATCGCCGGTTTTGCCGAATCTTATGCCCGAAATAACACCCTATGATCTGGTGACCGCTGCTGCCCGGGCTCGCCAGGGTGCCGTCGCGCCCTATTCCCGGTTCAAAGTGGGTGCGGCCCTCCTCACCCGCCGAGGCGAGATCGTCACCGGCGCCAACGTCGAAAGCGCCAGCTACGGACTGACTTGCTGCGCTGAGCGAGTAGCGCTCTTCAAGGCCTTAACCGGCGGCCAGCGCGGTTTCACCGCTATTGCGGTGGTCGCTCGGGCTCCTGGCGGCCCCATGCCCTGCGGCGCCTGCCGGCAGCTCCTGGCCGAATACGCCTCGGAGGCCACGGTCTGGGTGGCCGACAGCCGAGCGCTCTCCCGAATCCGGGAATTTACCGTCCGCGCCCTACTGCCGGAGGCATTCCGATCCGTACCATGCCGAGGGGAATGAGGCTTCCCAAGCTTATCGTTCGTTGGGCTTCTACTATGGATTAGTTTTTCGAAAACATAAGTTGACGCGAGCGGGCGGATCGGCTATTTCATTGCCTTATGCAAATTGAAAGCCTGAAGGTTTTCTGCGACCTCACGGAGACTCAAAGTTTCACCAAGGCGGCGCAGATCAATGGGGTAACCCAGTCGGCGGTGAGCCAGCAGGTCAGCGCGCTCGAGCGCCTTTTCAACTCCCTCCTCATCGAGCGCAGTAAAAAGAAGTTCCGCCTCACGCGCGAAGGCGAGATTTTGTACCAGTACAGCAAAGAGGTCATGCAGACCTACGAAGCTCTACAGGGCAAGCTCCAGGAGACCAAGGAACTGGTTTCCGGGACCATCCGAGTAGCAACCATTTACAGCATCGGGTTGCATGACTTGCCGCCCTACCTCAAGAAGTTCCTCAAGCATTACCCCACAGTGAATGTTCACGTGGAATACCGCCGGGCCAACCAGGTTTACGAGGACGTGATCGGGAACGTGGTGGACATCGGCCTGGTGGCCTACCCTGTACGCGATCCCAAACTTGAGGTTTTCCCACTGCACAAGGACCCACTCGTGCTCATCTGCCACCCGCAAAACCCGCTGGCGAAAAACAAGAGCATTCGTTTTAAAGCCCTCTCGGGGCACAATTTTATCGGTTTCGAGCCCGACATTCCCACCCGTAAAGCGGTGGACCGCCTCCTGAAAGACCACGGCGTTCAGGTGCGCAACGTGATGGAGTTTGACAACGTCGAGACCGTCAAACGCGCCGTAGAAATCGATGCCGGCGTGTCAATCATTCCCGCGAGCACGATTGTGCAGGAAGTCGCCAAGCAGTCGCTGGCCGAGGTCACCTTCGCGGACGGCGAGTTCTTCCGGCCGCTGGCCGCCATTTACAAGAAGAGCAAAGTCCTTTCCCCGGCGATGAAGGAGTTCCTCAACACGCTCAAGACCGATCGGAACGAAAAATAAACCCTGGGCAGCCCCAAGCTCCGCGGTTCAACTAATTCGTCTCCGAGGCGGGGCTCCATGCTCCAGGCGGTACAGGTAACGAATCAGGTCGGAAGAAATATTGAGACCTTCCGGCTCCGGGCTTTTGTGGGCGGCCGATCGCTCCGACTGGATCAAGTCCAGTTCTCCCGCATCGAGCCAATAACCCGCGCAATTCGGGCAATGATCCACTTGCACACGGCGTTTTGGGCTGAAGTAATGGCGCATGAGTTTTACCCCGGTGCAGCGCGGGCATAGGCGTTTGGCTGTCTGATCCACTACCACAGCCGGGTCGCGCGGCACATGAAAGAGGATGTTGCCCTCCGTTTCGTGCACCTCATCTACCTTCTGGAGTTCGAAGGCATCGAACCACACCCCTCCGCAACCGTTACGGCAGACATCAACCTCAAATCCGCCCACGCACAATGAAGACAGTTCGTTGAAGCAAGCCGGACATTTCATAGTCGCGTTTTCTCTACCACCATTATTTACCATACTTCCCGAGTTTACCGCAGGAAAAAGCGCGCCCATCCCGGCCACGCCCCTCAAGTCCTTGTCTCCGAACAAAAAAAAACGCCGGCAGCTCCCGGCCCCCGGCGTCAAATGAATCGGGCATCTGCCCGAGTTCGCCCCTTACTTTTTGGCGGCCGCGCCCTGCTTCTTCTTCTCCGCCAACTTCTTCATCACGGCGAGGTCCTGCTTCTCGGGATTGCATTTCTCGCAGGATTTATTTGTCCGGTGGGCTGCCAGGCAGCATTTGTTGCGGCACTCCTTGCCGGCTTCAAACGCCTTCTCACAGCAAGTGAGCTTCTTCGCCTGCTTGGGCTCAGCCTGAACCCAGCTTGCGGACAACGACAACACCGTGATGACGGCCAAAACTTTAATCCACTTCATAAGAAAAAAAATGCCCGCGCCGCCCGCGCATGGCCGGCGGCGTTCATCGGCATCTTAAACATCGGACGCGCCCTGTCGACACCATATTCAAACGTGAATTGGCGCCGGGACAACGTTGCACACCCTACCCGCGTCGCCAATGCAAAAAAGCCCAGTGACCCTCGTCACTTCTGACGCTTCTTCAATTGGCCGATGAGGAAGGAGTCCGGCGGGGCGTCTTTCCAGGCGGTATAGACGAGATCACCGAGCATCTGGCCGGCGATGAGGAGCTGGGTTTCGAGAAATGCTTTGCCTTCCAGTCCTTTGGCGCCGTTGCCCGAAAGCCTCCCCTCCTGTTCCAGGCGATACAGCGGCTCCAGCTGGCGGTGCTGTTCCAGGAGGAACTGCATCGCTACCCGGAACGTTTCTTGCGCTCGGGCCGGACGCCCCTCCCATTCGATCAGGCGCGCCGGCCGCAGCCGGGTCCGTAGACCTGCGAGATCCGCACCGCCCACCTTGGCGAAGTAGCCGCCATCGATCCAGCTATGAAAGGAACGGTTGGTCGTGTACCCATTCGGGTTTGGCCCCACCCAGCCATGATGATGCACCGTGGTGTGTAGCGGTTGGGTGGCGTCGGCCACCAGGTGGCCTAGCACTCCCATTATGTAGATGATGTTGGCCTGGGCGTTGGCGATTTCCGACGCCGTGCCTCCTTGCTCTTCGAATGCCTTCAGGTAGGAGAATCCACTCTTAAGCTTGCCGTAATTCTCGGTGATGCCCCACGGCAGCATCCCCACCAGGTTGCGGGTGCGATCGTCACCGGCATCATTATCCCCGGCGGGAAATTTCGCGGGATTAGCCTGGCGATACAGGGCAAGCGCCGCCACAAAGTCAAACCGGAAGATGGGCAGCTTCGCGGGGTCCATGCCGTAGTCCCCCAGTTCCTCGATGTCTATGTAATGATCCGGGTTATTCAGGTGCTTGAGCGGCAGGTCCGGGGTGTTGCGCCAGCGATCCGGTTCCCCGCCCAGAAACGCGATGCGTTCCACCGTGGCCGGCGTCCGGATAAACGACGGAAACTCCGACGGCAACGACGCCACAGCCAGTTCGTTGGCCACCCGGTGCCCCTCATAGTCCCAAGCTAAAACCGGCGCGCAAAACGCCAGGAAACCGCACAAACCAATCAGTTGTTTCATAACAGAAGAAACCGTTCGCAAACCGGATCCCCTGACCCGGCGAATCCGTGTATCATCGCACACAATGCCCCAAAGAAAAGGGGGGAATTCACTGGGACCGCAACCTAAGGTTACCGTCCCGCGATGTTGCCTCCCCTTACCCGCCCTCGGGAAGAGTCGGCCGAGGTGACCTACAGTCTGTGTAACCGGTCAACCACCACCCACCGTCCGCCGCCGGGTCCCAATCAGAGACTCCACCGTCAGCAGCACCAGCACTAGTGCCACCGGGAAATGAAAGCGGTCGATACCCAGCTTGCGCGCCGGGCTGCCGCCAAAGCCGGAATCCAGTTCGTCCAGAGCCAGTCTCACCCGGGCCAGTCCTTCGCCCACCGGGCCGAGCGGGTAGTAACCGCCTTTGGTGCTTTCGGCGATGCTCTTGAGGACCGCCTCATCCAGCCGACTGCGCACCACCTCGCCCTTTTTGTCTCGGACCAGTTCCATCCGCCCTTGCTCGTTGAGCACCAGAATCTCCGACCCGGCAGGAGTGCCCACACCTAGAGTAAAAACCACCACGCCCTTTTTAGCCAATTCCTGAGCGATGCGAATCCCGCCCTTTTCCAGGTCCTCACCATCCGTAAGCAAGACCAACACCTTTTGTTTCTGATCCTTCTCCAGTGCCCGGACCCCCTCATCCAGAGCTCTCCCAATGTCCGTCCCCGGCACCGGGATGGTCTTCTCGTCGATGGCGTTTAACGCCTCCCGAAACGCGCCGTAGTCGTAAGTGAGCGGACATTGGAGGAAGGCTTGCCCTGCAAACGCCACCAGGCCCACCCGGCCACGACCATAGCGCTGGACGTAATCCATGATCGCGAGTTTCGAACGCTGCAAGCGGCTGGGGGCCACGTCGGTGGCCAGCATGCTTTGCGAGCAATCCAACAGGAACAAAGTGTCATGGCCCAGTAGCTGGCTCGCCAACTCCTGCTCGCCCCATTGCGGACGCGCCAAGGCCAGACCCATGCCGGCCACGCCTAACACCAGGAGCCAATCTTTGACCGCACGCCGCAACCGGCTGTGCGAGCGGGTGAGGTCCGCAACGAACTGCGGCGAGGCAATCCGCGCCAACTGCCGCTGGCGTGCCCAAGCCGAGTATCGCTGCAAGGCTATCAGCAGGACCGGGCCAAGGAACGCCAGCCATAGCCACGCCGGCTCGGCAAAATGGGGATCGGCAAGGTTTATGGCACCCTCCGGAAACGCGTGTTGACCAGCAGCAACTCCAGTCCTAACAAGCCCACCGCGGCCAGCAGAGGCCACTGGAACAACGGCCGATACGTCGTAAAACGGCGGAGCTTAACCTCCGACTTCTCCAGGCTGTCGATCTCGTCGTAGATCCGCTGCAACTCACGGCGGTTCTTGGCCCGGTAGGTCTTGGCGCCGGTCAAGGCCGACATCTTGCCCAGCACGGAATAATTGGCCGGCTGCAGCATCATCCCGGGACGCACGCTGCCGTTCGCATCCAGCACCAGCTTGCCGGTGCTCGGGTCGAACAGCGGCAACTCGCAGGGTTCCTCAACACCGATCCCGATGGTGTAGATCTTGACCCCCACCGCCGCGGCCAGTTGCGCGGCTGGCACTGGATCAATCTCCCCCTTGTTGTTGTCTCCGTCGGTTAGCAGGATGATGATCCGGCTTTTGCTATCCTTAAGGGTCTTGAGCCGTTTGGCACCCGCGGCCGTGGCGTCGCCAATGGCCGTGCCGAGATCCCGGATCATTCCCACGTGGAGCCGGCGCAGGTTTTGGATCAGCCAATCGTGATTCAAGGTGAGGGGGCTCGCCAGGTAGGGAACCGCCGAAAACACCAGCAATCCCAGGCGATCGTTGGGCCGTTTCCGCGTAAAATCCTCGAGCACCTCCGAGGCAATGTCGAACCGCGACACCCGTTCATCCGGGCCGCCCATATCGAGGGCCATCATCGACCAGGACAAATCGACCACCAGCATGATGTCCACGCCGCTGGCCTCGGTTTCCGTGTGATCGTTCGCGAACCTCGGACCCGCCAGCGCCACCACGCATAACGCCAGCGTCAGGATCCGCAGGAAGAGCAGCAACCGGCCGGCGGCTGACCGGGCCGTCGCCCCCGCTGCGCGCGCAATGTCCGCGCTGGGAAACACCAGGGCCGACAGTTTGCCCGCCCGGCCATGGAGTAAGGCATACACCGGCAGCAATGCCAGGAGCGCCAGCACCCATGGGTATTGAAATTGAAAATCGCCGCTCGTCATGACCTGGCTTCCCCACCTTCCGGCGCTTGCCCTGGGGCGGTCCCGGCAGGTTGCCCCGCCTGCGGCTCATCCGCTCGCCGGTCCAACTCCGCACGGCACACTTCCACCGACTCGATCAACGCATTTGCCCGGCTGACAGCTCCCAGCGGCTGGGCAGTGCCTCCCGGCGCAAATTTTCGCTCGTCGCATTCCCGCAGGAACGCATTCACCGACCCGGCGATCTCCGGTTTGATTTCCGGTTTCGTGCTCATTTCCCGGCCCAGGTCGGCGGTGGTCATTTCGCCCTCGGGAAGCCCAAAGGTGGCCGCCACATACCGGCGCAGCACCTGGGACACCCGGCTCAGCACCTGCCCGGTCTCCGGTTGAGCTGCCAGCGGCGCCAAAGCCGCCTTCGCCTGTGCCACGGGCGGCAACACCGCCACGGGTTTCGGCCGCGTCAGCCACCAGGCCAACAGGGCCACCAAAGCCCCCAGGACCAGCACGCTAGCCACTACCCAACCCGTGTACAACTCCCAAAATCCCGGTGGTATCTCCGCACGCGGCGGACGTAGCGGCGGAATCTTATCCTCAAGCGGACTATTAGTCACCGCGTGCAAGGCCGCTGTGAATCCCGCCGCCTGCAGAAACCAAAGGCCCCCCAACAACTCCCTGCCCCACCCCCGGTTCATCCTCGCCTCCTTCCCCGGCGCGTCTCGAAAAACCGCTGCAACGTCTGGGCGAATGACTCAACCGTGCTGAACCGCAACGTATCCACCCCGGTGCGGCGAAACGCGCGGTCCAATTCCGCCAGGCGATCCGCATTGGTCCGGGCAAATTTGTCACGAACGGCCTGCCGGGTGGAATCCACTTCCAGCATTTCCCCGGTCTCCGCATCTTCGATCGTAAGCAATCCCGCGGGCGGCAGAGTACTCTCGAGCGGATCATGCAGGTGCACACAAACGAGATCGTGACGGGCATTGGTCAAGCCGATCTCCTGGAGCACATCGCGACCGGTCCTGGCAGTGTCCGTGGTGGCGCCGAAGCTATGCAGAAAATCCGTCAGCAAAAACACAATGGCCCGGCGATGCAGCACATGATTCAGAAACGCCAGCGCGGCCGGAATGCTGGTGCCCTTGTGCTTGGGCTGGATTGCCAGCATCTCACGAATCAACCGCAGAATGTGCCGGCGCCCTTTGCGCGGCGGCAGGAAGAGCTCGACCTGGTCCGAGAACAGCAGGAGCGCCACCTTGTCGCTGCTGCGCGAGGCCGAGAGCGCGAGAGTACAGGCAATTTCCGCCGCAAAATCGCGTTTCGACCGCCGGGACGAGCCAAACCCTGACGAAGCCGACACATCCACCGCCAGCACCACTGCCAATTCGCGCTCCTCCCGGTACCGTTTCACAAACGGCCGCCCCATGCGATAAGTGACGTTCCAGTCGATGTCCCGCACGTCATCCCCGGGGATGTACTCCCGCAATTCCTCGAAATCCATGCCCCGGCCTTTGAAATGGCTCAGGTACGCGCCCACCATGGTGTCGTTCACCAGGCGGTTGGTACGCACCTCCACGCGGCGGACGGTTTCGAGCAATTCCTGGAGCGTCATCGGCAAGACCGGTTAGACGGGAGATTTCACGGCACCGGCACCGCATGAAACAGTTTCTTGATGATCGCGTCGGTAGTCACTGCCTGGGCTTCCGCCTCGTAAGTGAGGATAATGCGATGCCGCAGCACATCCGGCCCAATGCTTTTCACATCTTCGGGAGTGACATAAGTTCGGCCTTGCAACAGTGCCCAGGCTTTCGACGCAAGCGTCAGAAAAATCGTGGCGCGTGGCGACGCCCCGAACTGGATGAAATGCCGAATGTCGAGCTGGTATTTCTCCGGTTTTCGGGTGGCGAATACGAGGTGCACGATATAGTCGCGTACCTTGTCATCCACGTGAATCTGGTCCACCAGCTTGCGGGTGTGCAGAATTTCTTCCAACCCAATCACCGGACTGACCTCCATCTCGGGCGCAGTAAAGGCCATGCGGTCAAGAATCTTTCGCTCCTCCTCGAACGACGGGTAGTCCAGCAGGACCTTGAACATGAACCGGTCCACCTGCGCCTCCGGCAGAGGATAGGTGCCCTCCTGATCGATGGGGTTTTCGGTCGCGAGCACCAGAAACGGCTTCGGCAGTGGCATCGTCTCCCCTCCCAACGTTACCTGCCGCTCCTGCATGGTCTCCAAAAGCGCAGATTGCACTTTGGCCGGCGCACGATTGATTTCGTCGGCCAGCACGAAATTGGCGAACACAGGCCCTTTGGTCGCGTGGTATTTCCCGTCCTGCGGGCTGTAGATCAACGTCCCGACAATATCGGCCGGAAGCAGGTCCGGGGTGAACTGAATGCGATGGAACGAAGCCTGAATGGCTGTGGCCAAGGTTCTCACCGACAAGGTCTTGGCTAACCCAGGAACCCCTTCTAGGAGCACGTGCCCGTTCGCCAGCAGGCCCACCAGCAGCCGGTCCACCAGTTGTTCCTGCCCTACGATCACCCGGCCCACTTCCTGCCGGAGTTTGCCTATCCAGGTCGCCGCCGCCTGCACCTGCTCGTTTAACGGATTGCTCATGCCGCCTGAATCTAGGCAAGGAATGCCCCCGACTCAAATGCGAATCTGGAAAAGTCACTGCGACACCCAAAACTCACGTTCGTGCCGGGGTCTCGAATAACCGTGTCATTCGTTCGGTCCGCGGTGTCTTAAGCGCATCGTTCGCTCTCATCGGGTACCGCATTTGGGATTCTCAGCTTTCCGGGCAGACGTTTAATTCTGCTTGAGCCGCGGCAACCCATCTGGCAGAGAAATCACATGCAATCCACGCCCGACCGCTCCTTTCGTGCGTCTTCAACTAAAGAACCTTCCATGTCCAAGACCATCCCAGGCCCCACACATTTGAGATCCCGGCGCGAGTTCCTCAAGACCTCGAGTGCCGCTCTGATGGCCGGGGCGGCAGCGCGGGCGCTGCCGGCCGCTGAATCCTCGGGCGCAGCGGTGAGCCCAGTGGCGCCCCGCCCGGGCGGTAAGGACGCCAGCGCACTAGCCGAGCGGTTTAACCACTTTCTGCGGGTAACGGATGTCACCGACGGACTCGACGCCGTAGGGCGGGCGGACCTCACGTTGATGGATCCGATGATCCGGCCGCTCTGGATGGGAATGCGCTTCTGGGGACCCGCGGTGACGCTCCGGGTAGCGCCGACGAACCGGCGCATGCCGGTCATCGAACGCAAGGACGCACTGCGGCAACACGCCATTTGGGACCAGATGGGTGGCATGCACGCGAAGCTGCAAGTGAAGCCCGGTTGCGTAGTGGTGACCTCCACCAACGGGGCGCGTGAATGCGGTTATTGGGGCTCTAACAATTCCCTGGCCATCCAGGCTGAAGGGGCGGTCGGCATTGTTACTGACGGTTATGCGCGCGATACCGACGAAATCATCATGCAGAAGAACCCGGTGGCATGCCGAGGAATTGGCCGCACGATCATTCCGGGCCGCGTGGAACTCCTGGACACCAACGTGCCTGTGGGCTGCGGCGGTGTCATGGTTCGCCCGGGCGATATTGTCGGGTGCGACTGGGACGGAGTAGTCGTGGTGCCGGTGGATGTGGCGGAGGATGTCCTGTGCATCGCGGCGCGGATCGCCGTGGATGACAAAAAGGGGCGCCGGCGACTCTATGAAAGGCTCGGAAAGAAGCCGGACGAAACCGTGGATTGGGAAGCCGCCGCCGAGTATTTCAAGGACCTGCTGTAAGCCCCCGCGATCCGCTGCCTACTGCTCCTGAAACTCGCATCGTTGCCCGGTGGATCAACGGCGGAGTGCCCTGAGGACCAAAGCCGCCCCCCGTTACAGACTGACCCGGGGTGGAAGAAGGTCCGAAAGGATGGCCCTACAGGTATCCGGTTAGGGATTCGCGGCGCCGCAACTCTTGATCTTCTCCAAAGCGACTCGCACGCGTGCGAGTTCCTGGCGCGTGAGATCCAACAGAGGCGGGACGTCCGAGAGAGACCAATTCCTCGCGGTTTGCTCGATCTCATCGCAAAGGGCGGCAAGGTTTCTGGCGCCCAGATTGCTGGCGCTGCCCTTGAGCCGGGAGACGGCCCCAAAAGTTCGAGAGAGGGAGGTCGCGTCGTTTTGGGTTACGGCATTTTGCACGGTGTCGATATCCTCCGG
Source organism: Verrucomicrobia subdivision 3 bacterium UBA6082 (assembly GCA_002428665.1). Lineage (GTDB taxonomy): Bacteria > Verrucomicrobiota > Verrucomicrobiia > Limisphaerales > UBA8199 > UBA6082. The sequence continues at coordinate 57,342 of DIXK01000064.1, read as the reverse complement.
CGCTTCCTTCAGAAACAGGTCGATGAGTCCGGCCAGCGGATCTGGTTTCCCGGGCAAGGCTAGTTGACGCAGGCCGGCGATGATCACGGGATCGATCACTTCGTCGAGGGCCTTTTGAGAGGCGCGATCGGCCAGGCCCCGGTGGAGGGCCGCCTCCAATTCCGGCAATTGCACGGGCTTGTTGATATAGTCATCCATGCCCGCCTGTGCGCATTTGTCCCGGTTGTCGGCCTGGGTGTTGGCCGTCATGGCAATGATATACACGCGCCGGACCGGGTTTCCCTCCTGTGCCTTTTTCTTCTCGGCCTCCCGGATTTCCCAGGTGGCCTCGTAGCCGCTGACCTCCGGCATTTGGCAGTCCATCAGAATGATTTCATAGGCGGTGCGCCGAATCGCCTCGAGGACTTCTTTGCCATCCGCCACACCATCGGCCGGGTAACCCAGCCGCTCCAATTGTTTGAGCGCGACTTGCTGGTTAAGAGGTGAGTCCTCCGCGACGAGGATGCGGACCGGTTTCAGGGTGGAGGTTTCGGGATGATTCGCTCTGGGAGTCATATATGCTGGACCATGGTTTCAGGATTAACATCAGACATACCCGACACTTTCCAGACCTTACGGTGGAGCCGGGCTCATGTAAAGCGGCCTGGAATCCACCCAATGGTGTTGCGTTGATGTTTCGCAGGTCTCACTCTCCAACTTGCTGCGCGCCTGGGGTGGCAAGCGTCTTTCTCCTGGCTTCCAATTCGGGTTTGACCTCGGCAAAAGCCTGCTCCAATTCAGACAGCGATACGGCTATGGCCTCGGCTTGGCCATCGCGGGCGAGATCCTCAAGGCGCAGCGCCAGTTCCTGAATTCGGCAGGCGCCGACATTGCCCGCGCTGGATTTGATCGGGTGGACAGCTTTCTGCACGCCAGGAAGATCCGCCGCACCCTGGGCCGTGCGCGCCTCGGCAATCTTTTTGCCGGCATAATCGAGAAAAAGGTCGATCATTTTGCAGACAAAAGCGCTATCTCCGAGCCGCTGCAAGCGCTCCAATGCCGCCGGGTCCAGGTTTCTGGATTCACTCATAATCACCTCTCACGATGCCGGGCTTTTCGAAAGCAGTTTTGCGATTGCGTCGAGCAGCAACGTCTCGTCTACGATGGGCTTGGTCACGTAATCATCGAAGCCGGCCAGGAGGAACTTTTCGCGGTCACCCGCCATGGCATGGGCGGTAAGGGCGATGACCGGCAGGCCGCGAAGTTGCTCATTTGCGCGCAAGCGCCGCAGAACTTCGGTGCCGTCCATCTCAGGCAGGGAGACGTCGAGGAGCACCAGATCCGGCTTATCCTTCGGCAAGCCTTCCAGCGCCAGGAATCCGGCTTCGTACTCGGTCACTTCGTACAGGGGTTCGAGGATGACCCTGACGAGCAGTCGATTGTCCGGATTATCCTCAACGACGGCGATTCGTTTCATGGTGTCGGTGTATCCTGTTTGGTTATAGAGTCGCCTGATCCGGCGCGGCATGCAAGCGGGCCACCTCCATGCTCAAGAGGCAGACGTCGTCACTAAACGGGGCCCCTTCGGCGAAAGCCTGGACCTCAGCAATCAGGGCATCACACAGTTCAGGTGGTTCGAGATGCATGCGCTGACGGGCCGCAGCGAGCAGGCGCTCCATGCCGTATTCATCATCGCCCTCGGGGCTGGCCACCTCGAACAGCCCATCGGTGAAGAGGAGAATGACATCGCCCTCGGCTAGCAAACACTCGCCCGTGGCGTAGACGGCCTCAGGGAAAAGCCCCAACGCCGGCCCAGCGGCGGGAGGGAGACGCAATGGAGCCGTCTCTCCGGCACGGCGCCGCAGGTGGAGCGGCGGAGGGTGCCCGGCCGTGGCGAAGCAGAGGATCCCGGTATCGATGTCGGCCGTGAGAAAACAAGCGGTGGCAAACATGGGTCCGCCAACCGATTTGAGCAAACCGGTGAGGCGGGCATTCATCTCGGCCATAAAATGTCCCGGCTCCAGGGCCACGGGAGCGGCACTATCCACAAGCGCCCGCACCATGGCAGTCACGAGCGCCGACCGAACACCGTGGCCCATCACATCGCACATAAAAACTCCCGCCCGGGTGTCGGCCAACGGGAAAACACTGAAGAAATCCCCGGCGAGTTCGGCGGCCGGACAGAAGCGATGACAAAAGCGCAAAGCGGACTCAGCAGCCGGAGCGGAGCGCGGGAAAGCGGGGTAGGAGTCCGGCAACAAGGATTGCTGCAGTTGACGCGCCATCTGCAAATCGGCTCGCGTCTGGGCCATGTACAGGGCCACTTCGTCCGCCAACCGCTTTTGGGCGAGCGCGCTGCGCAGGGACCGCAACAGTGGCGCCACATCCAGGTTGGCTTTGCACAAGTAATCGCGGGCGCCGCGTTTCATTGCCTCCACCGCCACCTCCTCGCTGCCGCTGCCGGTAAGCATGATCACGGCGGGTTGCGGCTCGGGTAGGCTGCGGATATGGGCCAGCAACTGCAGCCCGTCCGCCCCGGGCAAATGATAATCCAGGAGGACCAGGTCGCAGGTGGAACGCTGTAATGCCTCCATGGCGCTTTCCGCGCAATCAACCCACTGTGAAACGCAGGGGAAGTCCGCGCCCAGAAAACGCACCATCTGCCCGAGAACCTCGGCGAAGACCGGGTCGTCATCGACAATCAGCAAGGATACCGGGCGCGTGTTCATAAGGTCTTTCTTGCCGCGGGTGGCAGATCGCCGTGCAAGAATCGGTCGAGAACACGCTTCAACTCTGCCTCGAACACGTCGCCCTTCTGCACGACCTCCTGGGCCATTTGCCGAAGGGTGCCAACCTCCCCGGCGCTCAGGTCCCGGGCAGTGACGATCACCACCGGCAGAAACTGGAACCGGGGCATGGATCGCACGCGATGGAGGAAGGTGATGCCATCCATCACCGGCATCATCAGGTCCAGCAGGATCAGGTCGGGCGGAAAGGTCTCCAGCAGGTCAAGGGCCTCGCGTCCGTTGGCGGCGGTCCGGTATTCACAGGGCTCGCCCTCGAAATAGGAGGCCAGCAGCCGCCGTGAATCCTCCTCATCATCGACAATCAGAATTCGCGGGCGTTCCACGACATCGCAACGGCGCAGCAGGTTGAGCACGTCCTCGCGATTGACCGGTTTTTGCAGCACGTCAACCGCCCCGATAATCCGGCCGCGGTTTTCCCGCGCCACAATACTAACCACCACCACCGGGATGTAACGCAGGACCGGGTCTTCCCTGATCCGGCGAATGACTTCAAACCCATCGAGGCCGGGCATCATCAGGTCGACCGTGATTAGGTGGGGCCGAAACTCGCGCGCCATCCGCAAGCCCAGCTCGCCCGAAGCGGCGGCGATGGCCTGGCACCCGTATTCCTCGATGGCATGAACGAGCAAGGTGCGCGAGTCCAACTCGTCATCGATCACCAGAACCAGTTTCTTGCGGGGCGAGGGCGCAGTGGAACCCGGCAATTCGGGGCCAGGGACAGGTGCCGCCCGCTCGCAGGCCATGCCCGAGTTTGCCGCGACACCCGGAATGAGGTTGATGCTGAAGGTTGAGCCGTGCCCCGGTTCACTGGTCACCGTAATGTGATACCCCATCAACTGGCAGAGGGCCTGCGAAATCGTTAGTCCCAACCCCGTCCCGCCGTATTTGCGGGCCGTGCCAACCTCAGCCTGTTGAAACGCCTCAAAGATCAGGGCCAATTTCTCGTGCGCAATGCCAATGCCGGTGTCTATCACATCAATGCGCGCGGGTCGATCGTCCTGGCCCTCAACGACGACACGGACGGTGACCGACCCGTGCTCGGTAAACTTGAGGGCGTTGCCGATCAGGTTAATGATAACTTGGCGGAGCTTGTCGGCATCAGTCATGATCGGACCGATCCGGGGCGGCAGATCAACGAGCAATTGGACGGGCCTATCGCGCACCAGACCTTCCTGCTGCGCCACCGTTTCCCGCACGAGCGCATCGAGCGCGACCGGACCAGTCTGCAATTCGATCTTCCGGGCTTCGATTTTGGAAAGGTCCAGGATTTGGTTGATGAGGGACAGCAGATGCTTGCCGTTGGCCTGGATGCGGTCGAGGAAGTTGAGCTCGGCAGAGCCGAGGGAGCCGGACTTATTCTTGAGGAGGATATTCGCAAAGCCGATGACCGAGTTAAGGGGGGTGCGCAGCTCGTGGCTCATGCTGGCGAGGAACTGGCTCTTGATGCGGCTGGCCTCCTCGGCGGCTTCCTTGGCCTGGCGCATGGCCTCCTCGGCACGCTTCCGATCCGTGATGTCCCGCGAGAGGCCAAAGGTTCCGACGGTGTTCCCACTCTCATCGCGCAAGGGCATTTTGGTGCTCAACACCCAACTTACGCTGCCGTCCGGCCAGGTTTCTTTTTCTTCCTTCGAGACCGGCTTTCCCGAAGCCATCAAGCGCTGTTCATCCTCGTAGGCCTCGCGCGCGTGCTCCTCCGAGAAGAAGTCAAAATCGGATTTGCCGATCGCCTCCTCGGGCCGGGTGAGACCGAACACCCGGAGGTGCGCCCGGTTGTTGCGCAGGAAGCGGCTGTTGCGGTCTTTGAAATAGATGCGCTCGGGCACGTTGTCCATGAGGGTGCGGAGCAGGAAACGCTCACGCTCCAACTCGCGCTCGGCGCGATGCCGGTCGGTGACATCCCAGAAGATGCCCAGGAGGCCGATGACGCCCCCCGCCCCATCGCAGACAGGAGTGCGAATGACCTGCAAGTAACGATCCGCACCCTCCACCCCGGGGTGTTCTTCCACGGTCTCGAGCGTGGACCGGGTCTCGAGCACCTGCCGCTCGGCCAGGCGTTGCCGCTCGGCCAGGTCCGCAGGCAGAAGATCGGCATCGGTCTTGCCGAGGAGAGCCTCTATAGGCTTCCCGACAAACTCGCAGAACCGGTGGTTGGCGAAGATCAGGCGTCCCTCGGTATCCTTCCGGACAATGGCCAGGGGCAGGCTTTCCACCAGGGAATGGTAAATCGCTTCGGAGTGTCGCAGCGCCTCCTCGGAGCGCTTGCGCTCGATGAACTGGCCGATCTGGCTGCCAGCAGCCGTCATCATGCCGAGCAGTCCCTCGTCAGGTTCCGTAATCTCGCGGCTGAAAAACTCAATCACTCCCAGCAGTTCATTGCCGAGCCTGAGCGGAAACCCAAACGCCGCGTGGAGCCCGGCCTGCGAGGCGAAGGGCGCGCGGGGAAAGTTCTCATCCCGGAGCACGTCGGGAATCCAGGCAGACCCGGTTGCGGCCCAGACCCGGCCCGGCAGGCCTTCGCCTCGGGAGAATGTCCGGCGCCGCGTATCAGCTTCAAATTGCGCTGCATCCAGTCCTGGCCGGCGCCAAAACTCGACGCAGTGAAGCCGGTCGGTCAATGAATTCACCTGCCAAAGCGCACCCACATCCCAGCCGAGACTCTGGCAAATCGCCTCGACGATACCGGCTGTGGCCTCGGGCAGGGAACCCGCCTCCGCCAGCACGCGGGTAATAGCGTATTGCGTGGTCGTCCGCCGCTGCACCCGCTCCCGCTCGAGAATCTCGGCTTCGAGCCGCAGGTTGGTCTCCCGCAGCGTCCGGGTCATTTCTCCGGCCAGCGCCAGCGCCCGCTCCCGGGTGTGGCTAAGCGACCAGGCGATGGCAAAGAGCAGCAGGCTGATCAACGCCCCCATGCCGGCTACCCAGAGGCTGGAACCGCGGCGCCGGGCGGCTTCGAAGGACGGGTTGCTCATGAAGTTCAGCGTCCAGGCGCGCATGCCAAACGAAGTAGGTATGCTGCTCGAAATCCAGGCCTTCCTGGCGGGTCGCAGCGCCGTCAAGGCCGGGTCGCTATCATACACCAGGCTGTCCTCGCCACTGAGGTCTCGGATTTGGAAATGGAGGCCGGTGCCATCGCCCGCCATGACCTCGCGCATGAGTTGCGCCACGAAGAATCTGGCGAAAACCCAGCCTTCAATGCTCGCCTGCCGTGCCGCTTGCGTATCCGTGGGCGCTCCCATGTGGTAAACTGGAAACAGCATGAGGCAGGCGTTTTGCGGGCCGCCAGACTCTTCCTGCATAGCGATGGCGCCGCTGAGCGCGGCCAACCCTGTGTCACGCGCCCGCTCCGCAACCGCGCGCGACTCGGAATTCACCCCAAGGTCCCGGCCCAACATCGCCCGGTGCCGCTCCTCGGGTTCGAAAAACTTCACAATCAGCAGGTCGTCGCCCTCGCCAGGCTCCTTGAGGGCAAAGCCGGGTGTTTTGTCGGCACGGGTAACCTTGAGGAACTCGTCGAGCTTCTCACGGGCCACCCAGGCCACAAAGCCCACACCGTCGATGCCGGGAAACCGTTTTTCAATGGAGACGCTTTCAAGATAGGCGCGCCATTCGCCGCGCTCCACTGTGTAGCTGGCAGCATACAAACCCGCCGCACCGTGCAGCACGTCCTCGTACACCTGCATGCGCTCGCTCAGCGCGCCGATGACACGGCCCACCTCATCGTCAAACTTCTTGTGGGCTTCCAGTTCCGCGTGTTTCCAGGCGATGAACCAAGCGCCCGCACTGGCTGCCAGGGAGATAGCCAGCACTATCCAAGCCACAGGCCGGGGGAAAAACAACCATGGGTTCCTCCCCTGAGGCACAGCCGGCGACATGGCTTGGTCCGGGTTCACGCCCCCATTTCTGCTCCATCCGACCCCGCACTTCAACCAATTTCTGCAACGGGGGCAACCGCCCGGTCAGATGGGACGACCTTTACCGGCTGCCGCTGCCCAGCATTTGCTGAAAATAGTCCGGCAATTCCTCCCTCCCTGCGGCCCGGCACACCTGCAGACTGGCCTCTGGCGCAAGCGGAAATCGTCCCTGGCTATGCTGCAGCAACAGGGCATGGTGCCGATGAATAAAACAGTGACGGCGGGGATTGCCCATGGCTTCGCTCATGCCGGTCCAAATCTCCGGCAGCGGAATCCGGGTGACATTGCCGAAGCTCATCGCGGTGAAGTCGCAGGGACAGACTTCCCCGCGTGCGTCAATGAAGAGGTGCTGCGTGCCGGCGCCGCAGCCGAACAGCTCGGGGCTCTCGATCTGGTTAAAGGCGCAGACTTTCGGTGGCGTGCCGGCACGGTTGGTTTGCACGTGAAAATCCCGCAGCGCGCGGATCCGACGCTCGTCCAGCAACACCTCGCCAGGGTCCTGTGCCAGCAATCCACAGGGCATGGGCTCCACGATGCGGAGTTCGTGCGCCCCGCACTCCCGGGCGACACGGTGCAATGCCGGCAGCAGGCGGTCATCGACCAGGCTGCGCGTGCCTACCGCGCCGACCATGGTGTAAAATCCGAGTGCCGAGGCCTGCCGCAACGCCTGCGCCGCCCGGGCAAAACAACCGGGGACCCCGCGGAGACGGTCATGCTCCGCCGGATCCGGATGGTCCAGGCTGATGCAGACCGACCAGAGCCCGGCCGCTTTCAGGCTCGCCAGCAGGGCCGGCGTGAGCGCCGCGCCGGAGCTGAACAGGATCGTGCTGGCGCCACCCCCAGCCGCCGCTTCCACCAACTCCGGCAAATCCGCCCGGGTGCAAGGCTCACCCCCGGTGAATCCGATAATACTCGCTCCCAGGGAATGCAGTTCGGTGATGGCCCGCTTCCATTCGCCGGTGTCCAGCTCTCCCGGTTCACGATTCTTGAAGCTGCAATGCCAGCACCGATAGGGGCATTCGGCGGTAACCGCGAGGAAAGCGGAGACCGGGCTGAGACGGCGGCCTGACAGTAAATTCTCAAACATCCGGTCGTAGGCACGGCCCGGAAAAGGCGGCAGAAACGAATTGATCACCCATTGCCCGGCGTGGCGCGTGATCCGCTCTCCCGCCAGCCAGCGCTGCACAAACTGAATGCCCTTCAGGCCCGGAATCAGCCTGCCAAGAGACTGCTCCAATTCCCGCGGAATGCGGCGGCGGCCCCGCCGGATCAATTCACCCAGCACCCGCCGGGGAACCGCCGTAACCCGGCGATCCATCAGCATGCGCGCGATGCTCCAGTATTGAGCCATCAAGGTTTGGCGGCGACCACCGCCGCGTAGTGATGATAGATATTCCCGGCCTCCCGGCGCAGTTCCGCCTCGAACCACTCGGCCGCTGGCCCGCTCAGCTCCAACATCGCGTCGAAGCCGGCCAGGATGCCGGTTTGTTTCAGCCAGGCCAGCAACGAGCCCTCCGGCGGCGTGATCTTCTCCCGGCCGTCCGCGTGCCAGTCGATGCGAAACCCCGCCCGCCGCAGTGGTGATTCCAGGCTCGCCCAGGTGCGGGGAAAACGCGGCCAGGCAGCCCGCTGCACGCGTTCCGGAAACCGCAGCATGCACCCCTGAAACGCCCGGAACACCGGAGCCAGAGTATCGAAATAGTTCACCATAAAACCGAAAGCCCCCCCGGCCTGAAGCACCCGGTGGCATTCTACGATTAGCTTCGCCGGATGCGAGTACCCCAGTGCCCACGTGGAAACCACCATTCGCGCGCTGCCCTCCCGGGCGGATTGCAGATACTCAAGCATATCGTTCTGGATAAACTTCACGCGGGAATCCCCGGCCGAACCGGCCGCTTTCAGCATGCCCGCGGAAATATCGACGCCGTGAATGGTGGCCTCGGGGTTGCGTGCCGCCAGAATCGCCGTGGTGTAACCGGTGCCGCAGCCCAGGTCGAGGATCGTTCCAGCGAGACCGCCCGGCAACCGCGCCATGAAGGTGTCGGTCACCGGCCTGAGCCGACGTTGCCAGGCTTCATTGTAAGTCCCAGCCACACGATCATACCCCCGCGCCACTTCGCGCGGCGTCACCCACTTCCCCGTCAGCGCCAGCCCGGCAACCCGCACGTTCAGGCGGAGCCACTGGGACCCGGCGCTCACAGTGGTCCGCAACCCGAAGCGATCAACGCCAGCAGGCCGGTCAGCAGCCAGAGCCAGCAGTTCCTCAACCATTTGCCTGAAATTGTTCTCATCGGTTCCTTTCGTTCGATGCCCGTGTCTCACGGGGTCTCATCATTAGCTTAACATCCCCCAAAAACGGCCCAAATCGAAAAAACAAATCACAACTTCGAAAAAAGCGAACTCGCCGCCAGTTCGGACGGCAGGACTCCCTCCCCGGTAAGAGATTCCCAGCGTCTTCTCTATATCACACCGGGCCGAGTCAGAAGATCCAGGAAAACGAAAGCGCCACGGTGTGGTTTGCAAGCCCGTCCAGGTCCACGTCGTCAAATTCCAGGTCGGGGGTGGCCAGGAATTTGTAGCCGAGCCCGACGGTCATGTTAGAGGAAAGATCGTATTGGATCCCTGCCAACAACTGGTAGGCGAAGCTCAGATCATTCTCGGAAAGATCGCTCCCAGCACCCGAAGCCTCCAAAAAGGAAGCCAACCCGCCAGCTCCGCCGCCAAAGACAAAAGTGAGCCGTTCATTAATGAAATGGCCGCGAAAAACCAGATTAGCCAGGAAGGGCACCTGGTACGCATCAATACCCAGGCGCAGCACAGGCGTCTCCGGAATCGCGACCTCCGCATGGCCACTGTTGTAGATCAAACCAACCTCGATCTCCGGGGCCAGGTCCAGCCCCATCGCCGTACTCTTGTAGCTGAACAATCCTCCCTGCCGGAGCATGTAGCCGAAACCGACATCCACCCGGTAGCCCGTGTCATAATTCAGATCCACCTCGCCCGCCACGGCACCCACGGGCAACCGGCCATCCATATCCATCGTCCAAGAAGGTCCAGCTTCCACCTGGATGACAGGGAAGTCTGACTTCTGCGCCCGGGCTGTAACAGCGCACAGCAGGCAGACGGCAAGCAACAGAAGGGGGGAGGAAATAATTCGCATTTTCATGTGGGCAACGAGGGTGATCGGGTCACGGCGTCAGGACATCAGGTTAGCGGTTTTTTGCAAGGAGAATGTAGGCAGGAGAGGCTCGCCAGCGTGCCGGGAGCCGGGCTAACATGCGTTTAATCCATGCTGTTTGGAGTGTTTAGAAAGATACGCCGCGCGGTGCTGATCCTGGTCCTGGTGCCCACGCTGCTGGTGGCGCTGGCCGTGCTGTTTCCCCAGCAGATGCTGTGCATCGACACCGGCCCGGTGCAGGCGGACGTGCTCGTGGTGCTCGGGGGCGGCGGAGGCGAACGCGCCCAGCGCGCCGCGGAACTATACCATGCGGGTGAGGCGCCAAAGATCATCCTGACCGGAAAGGGGGATTGTCGGGCCAACCGCGACGTGCTCGAACATGTGGGCGTGCCGCGGGCGGTTATCCACCTGGAATGTGAATCGAACAGCACCCGGGAAAACGCCACCAAAACCGCCGTGCTCCTGAAGCAACTGGGCGCCCGGCGGGTGATCCTGGTCACCTCCTGGTACCACTCCCGGCGGTCCTTCTATTGTTTTCGCAAATACGCCCCGGGCATCAAGGTTTACTCTCGCCCCTCCTATTTCGGGTGGACCCGGTTGCAACAACGGCGGGAAGGCATCACCCGCTACGTGCAGATCGAGTACCTCAAAATCGCCGGCTATTGGGCCCTCTACGGGGTGCGCCCCTTCTAAGCCCAACCCAACCGTCGCTATCCCGTGAGCAACTCACCCCCCCAAACTCCTTGGCGAATGCCTTGTCAATGAGGTCGGCTGAGGCTATGGATGGACCCACGCCATGTTGCGGCTGCTGTGCACAATTTGGTTGTTCTGTTGCGGGGTGGCCTGGGGCCATTTGCCCCAAGCCAACCTCACCCGTTACCTGGGTCTGACGACCAATTCGGTGGCGGCGGCTTATGACTCCATCGGGCAGCTCACTCGTTGGAGCGCCCGGGAGCCAACTGGTGCCTTGAGGCATAACAAGCAACTCGGGTTCAAGTATGATCCGGGGCACAATTTGAGCCACCGGACCAACGGTGCCCTGGTCCAGACCTTCGTCAACGATCCACTCAATCAACTGACCAACATCACCCGTACAGGGACGCTCACGGTGAGCGGCGCCACACCCGCGCCCGCCACCAACGTGACGGTCAATGGACTGGCGGCGGACCGGTATGGGGATTTTACGTTTGCGCGGACCAACGTCACGCTGTGGGGCAGCCAAAACACGTTCACAAGCGTCGCCCACAACGCCTATGGCTTAAAAGTGACGAACGTAGTGAGCGTGAACCTGTCCGCCGCGGTCACCTTGAAGTTCGATAGCAACGGGAACCTGACCAACGACGGGACGCGGTCGTTCTTTTACGATGCGCAGAATCAGCTCACCAACGTGGCGGTCGCCGGGCAGTGGAAGAGCGAGTTTGTATTCGATGGACTGGGCAGGCGGCGGATCACGCGGGAATACGGCTGGCAGGATGGCGGTTGGGTCCAGACGAACGAAGTGCGGTATGTTTACGACCAGATGCTCGCCCTCCAGGAGCGCGACGCCACGAATGGGGTCCAAGTAACCTATACGCGAGGGTTGGACCTCAGCGGCAGTTTCCAGGGGGCGGGGGGCATTGGCGGTTTGCTGGCGCGCACGGATGCGCAAGGCTCGACGTTTTATCACGCGGACGGAGCGGGGAACGTCACCGCGCTGATGGACGCGCAGGAAGGCATCGCCGCGCGGTACCTCTATAGCCCATTCGGCAGGCTCACCGGGCAATGGGGTCCGATGTCGGCAGCGAACCGGTATCGGTTTTCGTCGAAGGACGTCCACGCCGCGAGCGGACTCTCCTATTACGGCTTCCGGTTCTATGACGCTGGCCTGCAGCGGTGGCTCAATCCGGATCCGTTGGGCGAGGCGGGAGGGATCAATCTCTTTGGGTTCGTTGGAAACTCGCCGCTAAACCACATTGATCCGTTTGGGTTGGATTTCTCGCTCTGGTCTGGTGGCGGATCCGCATACAACAACTGGACGGGCAACGGGGCCAGCAGCGCAATTAACGCAACGGTAACCGGCCCATCTTTGGGGCAGACCACCAGCCAGGTTGGCTCATCATGGCTGGACAATTTGTTCAACACCTTGCTGAGCATAATCGGCATGACCATGCACGACCCCACTGGCGACCCGCGCACGCAACAGCAACTGAATGCAATGGCGCGAAACGCTCAGCAGCAAGTGGGTTCGCCGATGGCACAACACGGCTTCTACCAGCCGGGCTCACAGGAGGATGTTGTTGGAACAGCTTTGTTCGTCCTGACGCCGGCACCCTTCATGAAGGGGAAGCCGTGCAAGACCGCAACAGAGCTAAGCGTTGATGACAAACTTGCACGCTACCTCTTGAACCAGGCTCATCCTAAAGGTGGTCCGAAAGCCAAGTGGTTCGAGGAAGCCCTTGGTTTTAACCTCGGCAATGCCGATGGCTTAGCGAAGCAGCTTGTTTTTGACCCCGCAAACGCCGTGCAGACAGAAGTTACTCAGTATGGAACCAAGTTTAACCAGACCATCAACGTAACAGGACCGAACGGGCGGACCATCCCAGTAACGGCGGCATGGATTCAGGGCAACGATGGGGTAGTTCGGTTGGTTACTGCGGTTCCGGGGAATTGACGAAAATGTTGCGAGAATATGATGTTGTCAGGCTGAGGCGGCAGTCGCCTAAGGTGCCTTTGGATGAGGGGACGGAAGGCACGGTTCTCATAGTCTTTGAATCGGACCCTCGGGCTTATGAGGTGGAGTTTATGAGCCCCGATGGTGTTTCCTTGGGAACGTTCACCGTTCAGGATGGTGATGTGGAGCTGCTTTCTCGACCTCAAGGGTGAGGCACAGAATTGAACTTCACACGCCAACCATAGCACCAGCAGTGCCAAGAGAGATCAAACGCTGGGGCAGCTTCTCACTAATGAACGCCTCCCGGATCGAGGCAAAGCTCGCCTACATCAGCCTCAACACCCAAACGCCTTGCCCGCCCACCTTCAACGCAGAGCGGAAAATGCAGATTCCTTTTGACCGGTGCGAATGCCTTGTCAATGAGGTCGGCTGAGGCTATGGATGGGCGCACGCCATGATGCGGTTGCTGTGCTCAATCTGGTTGCTTTGTTGCGGGGTGGCCTGGGGCCATTTGCCTCATGCCAGCCACCCCGCCTACTACCACGCGGACGGAGCGGGGAACGTCA
>DIXK01000064.1:0-44172 GCA_002428665.1 Verrucomicrobia subdivision 3 bacterium UBA6082 | reverse complement strand
AGGCGGGAGGGATCAATCTCTTTGGTTTTGTGTCGAACGACCCGCTGAGCTTTGTTGATCCGTATGGCGAGGATTTCCACGTAGTCGGCGCCAGTGGAATGCAGATGCCCGGACCACTGGGATTTTTAACAGGTGACACCGCGTTGGAGACCGTGGCAGCCGGGGCTTACAACCTCCTTCCACAAACCGGAAACATGGTGGCAAATGTTGGGCGGGGAGCGGTGGAGGCAGTTGCGGGTCTTCTCGGTTTTGCTGACTTCGCGTCGGAGCAAACGGGGGCCACGCGCGTGCTCGGCCGGAGCCCGAGCCAGGCGCTGGAAGCCATTAACCCAACCTTGCTCAGCGAGCTTCAGCTTCTCAAATGGCCAAAGACGGCGAAGCCCTGTGCCGCAAAGACGGGACCCACAGTTTTCCGACAGGGAACATTCGCGGATGAGGCCATCGGCTGGGAAGGCAACTACGTCAAAGGCCGACAGTGGGCGACCGACAATCCGCTTACGACTCCCAATTACGCAAAGAAGTATGGCCTGCCCGCAGAGAACACCGGCAAGCCCGACTGGGTGGTCGGCGGACGAACACAAGGACCATACACAACACGGCCCGCGCCGCCGAGTCACAACAATCCGCTCAACACGGGTGGAGCAACTGAGGTTCTGCCACAGAATCCGAACGACGTTCGGCTCGACTGGTTTCACATGCCCGACTGAGGAGCGCCATGAAACAAGTTCAAACAATTGAAGATGTCTATCCGGCGATTGAGGAACTCATTGCCGAGTTGAAGTCGTTGGAAGGTTCTAAACTATCGGCCATCCTTGATCACCGTATGCATCGGGTAGCCTGGACCGCTCGCTCGGAACTTTTCGAGGAATTGCAGAAAGTTCTCGCGAAGGCTCTGGAATCTGGGGACGAAAACCTTCCGGAAACGGCAAGGATTCAGATACAGCTAGTTCTACGGGTTATTGAGAAAGACCTAACGGGCACAGGCCAACAATGATGATGAATCCACGGACCAAAGCAAAACTTTGTTCGGCATTGCGTTGGTTGCTGCCTATCTTCGCATGGTTCGCCACCTCGCCGATTTTCCCGCAAACGACCTTCGCCTACGACCAGATTCAAGTGCAACAGTTGCAAGGGAGCCTTGCTTACGACGGGGATTCACGAACCGCGTTCAGTTACGACTCAGCCGCAGTGCGCGTTGCAGATGAAAACGAAATCCAGACGGCGGCAACGGTTGGTTTCTTTGCCGATTTCCCCGGTTTTCTTGCCGCAAAGACAGCACTAAACGGTCATCATCCCCTGCCAAAGTTTCTGGGTGGCGATGCCAGCCAACTCCTGAGCAAGATTGACCCGAAAATCCACACCGAGTTCCATCAGATCCTCCGCCAGGACCTCAAGGACGCCGGAATGCCGTTGAGGGTTGGCGGGAAAGGAGGCAGTGCGGCGGATTGGGCGCAATACATGCAGTTCAATCCTGGTGCACAACGCACAGCTTTCGACTCGGTTCTCAACGCATCGCGGGCGATTGACACGAAATACGGCACACAGATCACCCAGGACGTGTGGAAGAACGTGATGCCAGGAAACTTCACGCCATATCCATGAGTGCCTTCTTCAAACTGTCGTCCACGACCATGAATCCTTGCACCATGGTCAAGCCTGTCTACGAACAGGCCCGAAAGACTTGGCTTTGCACTGGGTGCGGATACCCGAAGTCTGATACGAAGGAGGTTGATGCGACCATTCAGGAGGGAAAGCCGGACAACACGCCCTTGAACATGATCAGCGGGTGTGGGGTTGGAATCGCCCAAAAAGACTTCTTGTTTTCCATCGGTGAGGATTTCGTCCGCCAGCATCTTTATCTCGGCCGGGTGTTTGCTTCTGACAAACGCCCGCTGGAGAGTTGGGTCACGTTTGTTGGTCGCCATCGAATCATTGTCCGTGGCGCGAAGAACGCGGGCGTTCGGCGCTGTGCGGAGTGTGGCCGGAATGTCTATTTCGCAATGGGTCAACTTTACCTCTACCCGGAACCGCCGCCTGGTATCGCGATCTTCGACGCTGGAAATGGGGGCTTGGTTGTTAGTGAGGCTCTTATCGAGCGAGTGAATCTGAACGCTTGGCGGAAGTTGGACTGCACGGAATTGCCAGTGCTTGCCATTCCGATCGACGGGTTACACAAGTTGAAAGGCATGTAAGCAAGCCATGAGAGGAGGCTGGAAGAGCATCTTAATTGACCTTCACACGCCAACCATAGCACCAGTAGTGCCAATGGAACTCAAACGCTGGAATGGTCTCTTGGCTACGAACGCCTCTCGAATGGAAGCAAAGCTCGCCTACATCAGCCTTAACACTCAAACGCCCTGCCGGCCCACCTTCAATGCGGAGCAGAAAATGCAGATTCGTTTTGACGGTGCGAATGCCTTGTCAATGAGGTCGACTGAGGCTATGGATGGTCCCGGGCCATGATCCCACTGCTTTGCGCATGCTGGTTCCTTTGTTGCGGTGTTGCTTGGGGCAATTTGCCTCATGCCGGCCACACCGCCTGCTACTACGCCGACGGAGCGGGGAACGTCACCGCGCTGATGGATGCGCAGGAAGGCATTGCCGCGCGGTATCTCTACAACCCATTCGGCAGGCTCACGGGGCAATGGGGTCCGATGGCGGAAGCGAACCGGTATCGGTTCTCCTCGAAGGAGGTCCACGCCGCGAGCGGTCTCTCCTATTACGGCTTCCGGTTCTATGACGCTGGCCTGCAGCGGTGGCTGAATCCGGATCCGTTGGGCGAGGGCGCCGGTCCTAATCTTTACGAGGCGTTTTCCAACAACCCGCTCTTGTTCGCGGATCGGGACGGGTTGGACAACATGTACAACATGCCGGCCGGTAACAACGCCGTACCCGACATCGTCGCCTCAATGCCCGTAGGGGAAGGCGGCGTGATATCCGGGTACCGGGAGGGAATTGATCCGCTTTTTCTCCTCGGCAGTCTGACACCCTTCGATCCGAATCAACTTCTGTCGCTGCCGGGACCTCTCAACGACCTTGTCACACTGGCGAGCGCCAGTTCCACCGGCAACGAGAAATTGCAGGCGGGCGCCGGGCTTGCGGTCTGGGCTCTAACAAAGGGGAAGAAACTCGGAATGTCCGCAAAACCTTGCCCAGCCGCAAAGACGATAGACCCTGCCACGGTTCGCTTCAGCCAGAGCAGCATTAGTCGTAACTTCAGTTCGGGCGGCGCAATCGAAGACTTGGCTGTCGGGCTTCGGAATGGGTCTGTCAATCCAGCTAACATCCAGCCCATTCGACTGGTCGAACAGGATGGAAATCTGTTCAGCTTGGACAATCGCCGGTTGTGGAGCTTCCAACAAGCCGAAGTTCCAGTTCCATTCCGTATGGCGACTCCGCAGGAAGCAGCGGGAGAGGCATGGAAGTTTACGACGCCTAACGGGGGCACTTCTATTCGTGTGAGAGGACAATGAACTATGACGCTCGCTGAACACAACAACTCAATACGCTCGCGCGAGGATTTTGTGGCATTTGTAAAAGCCCTAAGCAAAGACCTTCGCGATAACCCTGCAACCTGGGAAAACGTCAACTTGGAACGCTACCTCGAAGCACTCGGTGCGTGGGTCGAGGACATGGATGGCTACTACATCAACCAAGGCAAGCCCGTGCCGCAACAACCCGATTGGAAAGTCGTAGCGGATATGCTGATGGCCGCAAAAATGTATGAGTAGAAATTGAACTTCCCAAGCCAACCATAGCACCAGTAGTGCCAATGAGAATTCAAACGCTGGAACAGCTTTTCGGCTACGAACGCCTCCTGGATCGAGGCAAAGCTCGCCTACATCAGCCTCAACACCCAAACGCCTTGCTCGCCCACCTTCAACGCAGAGCGGAAAATGCAGATTCGTTTTGACTAGTGCGAATGCCTTGTCAATGGGGTCAGCTGAGGCTATGGATGGTCCCGGGCCATGATCCGACTGCTTTGCGCATTCTGGTTGGTTTGTTGCGGGGTGGCCTGGGGCCATTTGCCTCAGGCGAGCCACACCGCCTACTACCACGAGGACGGAGCGGGGAACGTCACCGCGCTGATGGACGCGCAGGAAGGCATCGCCGCGCGGTACCTCTATAGCCCATTCGGCAGGCTCACCGGGCAATGGGGTCCGATGTCGGCAGCGAACCGGTATCGGTTTTCGTCGAAGGAGGTCCACGCCACGAGCGGTCTCTCCTATTACGGCTTCCGGTTCTATGACGCTGGCCTGCAGCGGTGGTTGAATCCGGATCCGCTGGGCGAGGCGGGAGGGATCAACCTTTACGGTTTCGTCCGGAACGATCCGCTGAGCTTTGTTGATCCGTATGGTGAGGATTTCCACGTGGTCGGCGCCAGTGGAATGCAGATGCCCGGGCCGCTGGGATTTCTGACAGGTGACACCGCGTTGGAGACCGTAGCAGCCGGGGCTTACAACCTCCTTCCACAAACCGGAAACATGGTGGCAAATGTTGGGCGGGGAGCGGTGGAGGCAGTTGCGGGTCTTCTCGGTTTTGCTGACTTCGCGTCGGAGCAAACGGGGGCCACGCGCGTGCTCGGCCGGAGCCCGAGCCAGGCGCTGGAAGCCATTAACCCAACCTTGCTCAGCGAGCTTCAGCTTCTCAAATGGCCAAAGACGGCGAAGCCCTGTGCCGCAAAGACAGCAACGGAGTTGACCGGGGAGATTCATCATGGAATCTCCAAGACAGTTCACAGGGCCCTTGAGCAGCATCCGAACCTGAAGGACCTTTACAAGGCTCGTGACCCGCGTTTCGTAACTCAAGCCAAGGATGCCTCTTCGCATCGAGGCTGGCCGACGTGGCATCGTGAATTGGATGCCGAGGTGTCGGGCTGGGTTCGCAGCAACCCGAACGCGACGCCTCAACAGTTCAAGAATTACCTGCGTCAGCGGTATAGCCAACCCGACTTGCAGAACCGCTTCCCCAATGGTCTATGAAATTCTTTGTTCTTCAGAATCCAAAGGCCGACGAAAGGACAGCGGTGACAGACTTCCTTCCCGTGGACGGCTCACGAACTGGCGAAGCGCCCCGGTGTTCTGCCTGCGGGAGGTTTATCGGAATGTTGCCGCTGCTGCCACCAGTGCGTGTCGAACTGGAAACTTGGGGAACGAACTTTGGCGACATCGCCTTCGGGCCAAGCGAGGAGTTGCTGGTAAGCGCGCGGTTTTGGAAGCTCTATCAGGATTCCGACTTAACTGGGTTGATTGATGTCGGCTCAGTTGAAGTGGTCAAGCTGAAGTCCCACCAAAAACCACGCAAAGCCGCACCCCGGTATCACTGCTGTCGTGTTGGCCTAAGCAAAGCGGCAGTTGATGACGCGAAGTCCGCTCTGGAACGAGAAGAACCAGCGACGTGCAAAGAATGTCGTCTTGGCGGGATCATCAAACGCATACGACGAGTCGTATTAGAACCAAGCTCTTGGTCGGGTGAAGACAACTTCTTTTCCCGCGGCCTTCCCGGAACCATCCTGGCGTCGGAGAAGTTCGAGAAGTTCTGCCGAGAGAATCAAATCTCCAACTGTTTGCTCATTCCAGCAGAAGAATTCTCATTCGACCATTATACGAGGCGAACTTAGGCTATGACTTGGCAGAATTGAACTTCACACGCCAACCATAGCACCAGTGGTGCCAATGGAACTCAGCCGATGGGGCAGTTTCTCGGCTACGAACGCCCCCCTGGATCGAGGCAAAGCTCGCCTACATCAGCCTCAACACCCAAACGCCTTGCTCGCCCACCTTCAACGCAGAGCGGAAAATGCAGATTCTATTTGACCCGTGCGAATGCCTTGTCAATAAAGCTGGCTGAGGCTATGGATGGACCCACGCCATGATCCGACTGCTTTGCTCAATCTGGTTCCTTTGTTGCGGTGTTGCTTGGGGCCATTTGCCGCAGGCGAGCCACACCGCCTACCACCACACCGACGGAGCAAGGAACGTCACCGCGCTGATGGACGCACAGGAAGGCATCGTGGCTATGATTAGTGTCACTGAGTGGAGATGAGTGGTTAAAACCTTCCTGAAAGAACTGCCAAAAAACTCCCCCGGGACAAGGTCTGTCCGGAATCCCGCCCCAAAAAGTCCGGCTATACTAGGAAAAAGACCGACAACCATGCACCCCAAAATCACCACCGCAGCGCAGCCCTCCCCACCGGCGACTTCCAGCCCCGTCCCGCCGCCCCACCGTCCACCGTCCACCGTCTCACGGTCCCATAGTCCCATTTTTGGCCTTTTGCCTTCAGGCTTCAGAGCTTTCAACCCCAACTCTGCACTCTGCACTCATAACTCTTCATTTGCCCCACGTCCCGTCCGCCCTATCGGTAAATCACGGTATGTAACGGTGGCTAACGGTGATTAACGGTGGTTAACGGTATTTTTTCAAAATCCCCAGTCCGCCGCACCCTCAACCAAACCGAAGAAACTCCAATAATGGCAATGCCCAAACCCCTGAATCCATCAATTCCCATTCTCCGCAACCGAGGCCCTTGGCCTTCAGCTTTACCCCGTGGAATGGCGCAGCGGACAAGTCCTAATTTAAATTTGTCACTTTCGCGGTAGCGGAAGTGACCTATAAACCTTCCGCGAAGCGGCTCGACGGGCTGGTCGGCGACTGGGATAAGCGCCGATAAGAGCCGGTCTGCGGACCTCCAGTTCGCGGCTCTTATCGTGCGCTATAGGGGCCCAGTCGCCGGGCAGCCCGCAGGTGGGGGTGCAGGGGGAGGATGAAGTTTGTGACCCGCGCTAATTGAGCCGCCCGGATGCCGCGTGCACTTCGGTCGGCTTCCGATATTTCAAGGCGGTATGAGGCCGGCTGGTGTTGTAGAGCTCGATCCCTTGTTCCACCGCTCTGTAGGCGATCTCCTTGCTGGGCAGTTCGTCTCCCAGACCATACTCCTGCTTGAGAATCCCGTTCATGCGCTCCGCTAACGCATTCTCCGCGCAATGGTCGGTCTCGGTCATGCTGATCTGCAAGCCGGACTCCTGCAGACGATCCACATACTCGTGGCAACAATATTGAGCGCCTTGGTCGGAGTGGTGAATGGGCGCACTGCCCTCCGGCAGATCGGCCAGCGCACGTTCCAACGCTCGCACGCAACCCACAGCCGCCAGACTGTCTCCCGCATGCCAGCCAACAATCTTGCGGGAAAACTTATCGGTAATGAGCGCCAGATAGACGAAACTTTCCCGCGTCCGCAGATACGTGATATCGCTGACCCACACCTGGTTGGGAGCCGTCACTTCCAGACCCTTAATCACGTTCCGAAACACCAGGAGATGGTGGTACGACTGCGTCGTTCGCGGATATTTCACCGGCACCGGCTCCAGCAACAGGTCACGCTTCCTGAGCTCCTCAAACATCCGGTCCCGCCCGATCCGCACCCCAGCCTGCTCTAACTCGACCTTGAGCATATGGTGGAGCTTGCGCGTGCCTAGGCGCGGTTGCTCCTTACGCTCCGCTCTGACCAGTCTGGCCACCAACTCCCCATCAACCTCCCGCCGCTGGCGCCGCTGGTGACGCGCGTAGTAGTTCTGGCGCGTCATTCCCAGGCGTCGGCACACCGCGACCACTGTAACCCCAGGAGCGCTCTTCTGCGGCCCTTCTAACGCCTTGTGCGAAGCTGCCCAGCCGCTTTTTTTTTGAACTCTTCCGGATCCACACCCGCCCGCTCACACGCCAACTCCGTGTAGGCCCGCTCCAAGGCGAGATCAATATTGGCGTCTGCCAACGCGCTCTCCAGACGCCGGACCCGTTCTTTAAGTCGTTTTAACTCGTTAATCTCTTCAGGCTTTTGCACACGTATCAGCTTTCCACGACTTCCGTTGCCATACTTTCGCACCCAGGCTTGAACCGTCCAGGCACCTTTGATCCCATACTTGCGCCGGACCTGCTCAAAGGGCAGATCTTCCTGCTCCAACTCCCTGACAAGGGTCATTTTGAATGCTTCACTATACCGTATTCCACTATTCTGTCCTGCTCGTTTTGCCATACAAGGTGACAGGTTTCAGCCTTTAGCCTTCAGCCTTTCTAGGAACGGTGCGGAAAAGTGCTTTTTCGGAGGAACTTCTTGGTGGCGTGACCGATATTCCGCCTTCGCGCAGGACTGGCCTTTGGACTTTTGCCTTCAGCCTTTCTTGAGTCTCATGGTCCCATAGTCCGTAGTCCCATAGTCCTCCCATTTTGGTTCGGAAAAGTGCTTCGCCTGCCGCTAATTGGGTTCATGCGGAGGGTTTCTCCCTGACTTTGACCACCAACACCCTGCCGTCGCGCACGGTTTTGGAGTCAACAAACCCAGAGACCTGGCCGAAGTGTTATTGTGGAGTGCGTGCCAGGCGGGCAGGGCGGTCTCTTGCACCTTGACCCGCTCATCCCCTCTCTGCCATCGTCTCGCGATGCTTGGCGGAGACCCGAAACCCATCCTGACTCCCCGCGTAGCGCCTGGAACCACCGGGCGCGCTAAAAGCTCAACATTCTTAACCAAATAGAAAGACTCGAAAGCCCGTTACGGCCTCCGCTCTCGCTGCCACGTATGAACTACACTATCGAACCCGCCGGCCCTGGCGACCGCGACGGCATCCTGCGCGTGATGCGTCCCTTCAACATGCACCACGTGCCTTCCGTCGAGATGGAGGAACTTGACCTGTCGCGCTTTTTTGTGGCGAGAATGCGGGGAGAAATCGTGGGTGCCGCAGGCTATAAACTGCTGTCACCCGGCCACGCCAAGACTACCCTCCTCGGGGTGCTCCCCGAGTTCAGCGGCCTGGGTGTTGGCAAGGATCTGCAGCACAAACGCATGGAGGCGATGCACCAGGCGGGGGTAAAGACGCTCACCACCAACGCCGACCGTCCTGACACCATTCTCTGGTACAAGAAACACTACGGCTACCGCCAGGTGGGCACGCTCAAGAAACTCTGCCCCTTTGGCCTCGAAAATGTCGACCATTGGACCACCCTCCAGACCGATCTCGACGAATACTTCGCCGGACTCGAAGAACGCGAGCGCCGTAAACGTGATTACATGGCCCAAAACGACGCCCATCCTCTCGCGCCTTATCCGCCCCTCGTGATCAACGTTTGCCTCACCGGCATGATCCCCACACGCGCGCAAACGCCGCATGTGCCACTTTCCCCGGACGAGATCATCGCCGACGCCATCCAGGCATTTGACGCCGGGGCCCGCCTGGTTCACCTCCATGCCCGCGATGCCGATGGGCTTCCGACTCCCGATCCCGCGCTATACGACAAAATCATCCGGGGCATTCGCCGCGAGCGGCCGGGGCTCATCTGTTGCGCCACCACCTCCGGCCGGAATTGGAGTGATTTTGAGCGCCGCTCTGCGGTCCTCTATCTCGACCCGCCCGCGCGGCCGGACATGGCCAGCCTGACCCTCGGCTCCATGAACTTCCTGACCAATGCCAGCACCAATACCATTGAGATGGTCGAGCGCCTGGCTATGGCCATGAAAGAGCAGAACGTGAAGCCGGAGTTGGAGGTGTTCGATCTGGGGATGCTGAACCTGGCACGGTACCTGGAGCGCAACGGTATTATTCAAGGCCGCAAGTATTTCAACCTGCTGTTGGGCAATCTCAACACCGCCCCGGCCACCATCGGCGGCCTCTCCGCCCTCGTCGCCGCTCTCCCGGAAAACTCGGTGTGGGCCGGCGCCGGCCTCGGCCAGTTTCAACTCCCCATAAACGTGGCGGCCATCACCGCCGGCGGCCACGTGCGTGTCGGCCTCGAAGATTCGATCTACTACGACTACGCCAGAACCTCCCTGGCCACCAATCGCCAACTGATCGAGCGGTTGGTGAGAATCGCAGAGGAATTGCAACGGCCGATTGCGACAATCCAAGAGGCTCGCAACATTGTGGGAGTCTGAGGTAACGGGGCGCGGTCCCAAAGGGTTCAGGCATTGTCCTTGAACCAGGTGGATGTCACAGCAGGTTCGGACTCGTCCTGGCAACAGCAACTGGGGAGGTGTTACTTGCGCGGGGGATCTACGGCAGGTTCTGCGTGTGTTCGAGGAGGTTCGCCTTAGGGGAGTCTAAGGTAACGGTGAATTTCCCACGACCGCTGACGATGAACTGAACCCAGACGGCGCCCATCCCGGGGATGGTGGGGATTTCCACCCGCTCCGGCCGGCGTTTCACGGGGGTGATCTGCTTGAAGAAACGGTCTGTGGCAACTCCTGCCGTTAGCACCTTAACTTCAGGTCCTGTGAACGTGACGAGGTCAGGCGGATGGATACGGTTGATCACGTCCTGTTCGGTATGCGAAGGGATCAGGCGGGCGTTGGCTACCTCGACCCGGATGGCATACAGGCCTTCTTTGATTTTTTCAGCGGTGACCTGGTTGAGGCTGAGCAACGGCATCTGATCGGCGTGATAGAGGGTAAACGCCATATTGCGATGGCACTCTTCCTCCAGCAGAAAAGAGGGCGGAACGCGCCGCCAGTTCTTCTGCGTGCCGCCGATTTCGATCAGCCCATAGGTGGGATGCTGGTAGGTCCTCCAGGGGACTACACCCTCGCCAAACAGCAGGTGTTTCAAGAACAAGGCGCTTTCCTCGGGTGTGGGGTTGGCGGCACCTTTGTCCTGGTTTCTCGCGCTCCAGAGTTCATTACAGAACGAGACAATTCCCTGGGCGGCGTAGGCCCAATCGAACTCGCCGCCCCACGCCGGATAGAGATCCTTCCAGACGATCATCGAGCGGTAGAACGGAAGCATCTTCTCCCCGCGCTGCGCAATCGCCTGGTGAATCCGCTCATCGCCAGCCCGCATGACGCCTCCCTCTCGACCAGGCGGGCGCAGGATCATGCCGCCGTTATTGTGGTACGTCTGCAAGGCAGCAATGTTGGGCCGGGCGGCGATGAAGTCGGCTACCGCCCGGGTTTCAGGCAAAGAGAAAGGATACTCGTGCGAGCCTCGCTGCACGTAGTTGGGCTGCCAATCCCAGGCCCAGTTGCGATTCATGTCATAGCCCCCCGGCGGATCCTCATTCACGTCGCCGTCGCCGTCGTTGTCGATGCCTTCCGAGCCGAGCACGGTGTATTGGCCGGGTTCATCGGGCGCGGTCGGGATTAGGATGAATTCCGGAAAGTCCGGATGCGGTTTCCATCGCCCGTGGGGGTCGCGCACGCGCATGGTGGTGATCGATCCGTCGCCATCCAAGTCGTCCGGGCCGTCTTCGTCCGCCACGCCATCATGGTCGTCATCCACAGGCATTACGCCCGAGCGGGAGCTGTTGGCGGTGTGAGCTTCATGAAACCACGAATCGCGCCCGTCGGGGTTGATGGTGGGAATGAGATAAAAGACACAGCGATTCAGCAGTTGGGTCACCTTTTCATTGCGCCCATATTGATGGCACAGGTACCAGGCCGTGTAGGCCACGGTTTCACCTGCCTGAACCTCATTGCCATGAATGTTGCCGTCAATATACATCGCCGGTTTCCGACTCGCGTCGCCGGTGGGGCTTGTGACTTCGAGACACCATAGCTCACGTCCCTCCACCGATTTCCCGATGGAATAGAGCCGGGTCAGGTTCGGGAATCCCTCGTGCAGGTTGGCCAGGATGGCGCCCAGGCCTGCGTGGTCGTAAAAGCGATTCCATTCCACCGTCACCTTGCGCTCCGCTACCGCCCCGAGTGCCGGGAATGCATGTCGCGCGGGGTCAGCGGGCTGCGGTTGGCGGTCGACACTGCCGGCGCTGCCGGTCCCAGCCATGCCGGCAATCGCACAGATACCGAGGCAAAACAAAAGCATCCTCATTACAGCGTCTCCTTCTTTAAAGTTACGGTGGCGCGGGCACGGCCTGCGATCGCCGAGATCACTTCCACCTCAACCGGACGCTCTTCCGGTGCGTGCACGATCCAGCGCACTTCGCGGATCCCCCCCGGCGGAATCCCTTTTAGAAAATTGGTCCGTCGACCGGACAGCAGTGACTTTTCATCCACCGATAAAATGACCCGGCTGGCCTGCACCTCGCGCGACAGGTCGCCCTGGGCCAGCGCCGTGGGCAACCGGCCAAGGTTCTGCACCTGAACGGTTAGGTCGTAGACGCCGTCCCCAAGGTGTTTCGCCGTCAGCTTGTGAATGGCAACACGGGGCAGCATGCCTCCCAGAGTGGTGAGAAAAGTCGCGTGTCGATCCGCCAGCTTGGCCGGAAATCGGCCCGGCGGCAGGGTCTTCGCAAAAGGTGCAAATCCACCGATCTCCACTTTCTGACCCGGAAAATCCGGGTGGTCGAATGGTTTCCAGGGAATGAAGCATGCGGGCGCCTCCGCGTCGACCCACTTCAAAAACGCGCGGTCTTCCTCGCCCCGCTTGTCGGCGTCCGGTTTTTGCGCAGATTGCTTGGCTGGTTTCTCCTTCTCGGCTTCCTTCGACGGCGATTCCTCCTTCTTTTCTTCACCTGATCCGGACTTTGCCTCCCCGGGAGCCGCACTAGCCAGTTCCACCTGAATGGCCGGGCTCCACGGACGCGCCGCCAGGGAAAAGCGGCCGCGATGAAAATATATCCATTCCGTAAACGTGCCAGGTTGGGCGTCAGCCGGTATTTCCTTCTTCAGGCCGAGACCTTCGCGCCACGCCTTTCCCAGCTCGCGATACCATCCCAGGTCATCCTCGTGCAAGGCGGTGGGGGGACGTTTCGGTGCTTCTGCTTTCGGAGTTTGTGCAAGCGTGTCGTTCGCGCCAAAAGTGAACACGAGCCCGATCTCGGGATGCGAGACCATGAAATCGGCCAGGGCACGCGTCTCGGTTTCGCTGATCTGATGGCGCCCCGCGTCGGGAGCAAAGAAGCGATAATTGTATGGGAAATTCCGGTTGAAATTCACACCACCGCTCCCGTCCTCGTTCCAGGCCCGGTCGCGGTCGTTGTCGATGCCTTCGATCAGGTATTGCCACCCACCCCGCTCCCCTTTCACGCGGTCGGCCTTCAACATCAGCCGGGGTTCAGCCGGGTCCGGTTGGTATTCTCCCTCCGGATCCTCTACCCGCATCCAGGTGATCAGCCCATCGCCATCGAGATCCTCCGGGCCGTCTTCATCGAGGAAACCATCGCGATCATCATCGACCGGACGGCTGTTTGCGGCGGATTCGAGCCTGGGTGTGGCAAAGAAATGCTGGGCGCCCTCCGGGTTAAGCCTTGGCCAAATATGGATGGTAGTTGAATCCAGCAGCCGCCGGATGGCCTCGTTTTTCGAATAACCGGCGGCCAGCGTTTCCGCCCAATACATGGCGCTGGCGGTGCCGGCCAGGTCATCCCCTTCAATACCCGCGACCACGAGCATGGCCGGGCGCTGCACTCGGGCTTCCGCACTCCCACTGCCCAACTCGATCCGCCAAATCGGGGCTTTCTCCGCAGTCTCAGCGATTGGCTCGATTCGCACTACCTCCCCGAACGACTTGGAGAGGTCCCGAAGTTGTCTGGTGAGTGCCGTGTTATCCAGGTAGTCCAGGTCACCATCTCCCGCAAGGGCGCCCGGCGCGGCTGCGAGGATCAACAACCGCAACAGGCAGATGCCGGGTCGGAGTAATGCATGGGCAAACATGAGTGGCAAGGTTCCTAGCAAAAGGCTTGGTTCAAGCCAAGCTTTGTCGGTCTCACCGCATGCTTTTCGTCACTGCCTTCCGGAGTCGGTTGCGTCCGGTGCCAGCAAGGCGTCGAAGTCCGTAAACCGAGCGTTGAATTCCGTCATCTTCTCAACCTGCGACTTGCCTTTGCCGAACGGAATGTAGAAAAGCCGGAGTTGCTTGCCGTCGGGGCCGGTTCGTTGCTGAAACAATCCAAACAGGCATGAGGTTTGGCTCTGCCCCGGTGACGTTTCGCGACGATACAGGTTCCACAACAGTGACTGGCTGCGCCGCTGCTCAACCCCGTTAAACTCGCTGCGCCAGAGGGCGTAGACGGGCGAGTAGTTTCGCTCGATGCTTTTGTTCACGGGCACGAGCGGTTCCAGCAGGGACAGCACCTGGAGCCGCGTGTTGCCGTTGAAGTCAACCTGCCGGGTAAACAAGGGCCAAAGGTCACGACGCTGCCGGGTCTTCCCCGTTTCGGTATGTGTCTCCTTCACGTCCGAATAAAGAAAGAAAAGGATCCGGGTTCTCTCGCGATCGAGTGGGGCGGATTGAAGGTGGCGGTAACGGTAAAGCGGCCAGAGGTAGGTTCGCGATTCCAGGAAAGGGGTTCGGCCTACACTGAACAGCGGCCACACGCGAGTCGCCGTCTTGCCTTCACCGCGGGCGACCGCCACAAAGGGCCAGGGAACTTGCCACTCTTCATAGCCACGACCCCGGTCATCAATGTGCGAGAAGAAAGGCCAAAGTACCGTAGTTTGGTCGCGGGCCGCAGATCGATGGAAGTAGTAGAGCGGCAACACCTGTTGCTGCCAATCCGGGTTGGTTGTTCCCAGTCCGTTATGCTGGTTCGCAAAGATTGGCCAAAGCAACGAGAGCCGTTCGTAACCCGGGACGGTTTCCAAATCGCCGAAACGATTGGTCCGAGTGGTGATTTCTTTCATTTCGTGCCCAGCCAGGGGGAAAACTTGCCAACCACTCAGCCCCGGTCCGTGGCGAAGGTGAAAGATTGGGTAAAGATAGTTGTCGGTGACCACCCCACGGCGCACGGTTTGGGCATAGGCGGGAAACGCCACGAAGAAGATCTCGTCCCGGTTGAAGCGGTTTAGCAGGTGGCCATAAAGGGGAAGCAACGCGGTGTAGCACTGGTCCGGATCGGAAGATCTTTGCCGGAATAATATCGGGTACAGCGTGAACCGGTCCCGGACCTCCTCGGTCTGCGTTTCGCCCCCGGAAATGCTGAGCAATTGAAAGAACTGCCAGCGGTACTGCCCGCCATAACGGTCGTAGGTCATCACCGGGTAAAGGAAATCGCGTTCAATACTGTCTAGTTCAGGATTCTGGTGGCAGGAAAATAGTGGGGGCACCGCCCGGGTGGTGGCCCCTTCGCTTTCCTGGTGATAGAAAAGGGGACCGAGGACCTCGGTGCGTTCCCCCGGGGCTAGCGTGAGCTTGAATTCGTCATAAACCAGGCCGGAATTCCAAAAATCGTCCTCGGCCTGAATGGCGAAACAGTTCGCCGATAATAAAATACTAATAGTCAACCACTTCTGCATCGGCTTGATTATTGGAAGAGACATTAGCGGGGAAATCGGCTTGGTTTGAACAGGGATTCTGGAGGATAACGTTAACGACAGGTCAATTCGCGCTTTTTTGCTCGCTCCGGCAGTTCCAGATTGACATTGGCGGGCCTTTCTGCTCCATTGTAGCATAGACGAGTTGAGGTTTTACCTCGGTTCCTCCCGACTCGGTGTCGATCGTGCATTGTCGGCGCCGGGTCGATTTTTTTGGTGTCGCCGTCCCATTAGATTCAACAGCGCAGGAAGGAAGGTCAACCCCGCAACCATGCACGCTGCCAGGCCAAGAGCCATGACATAACCGAGGCTCTTGATCCCCTGATGCTCTGCCAGCATTAAACTGCCAAAGCCCGCAATTGAGGTTAAGCCGCTCACCAGCACCGCTTTGCCAGTGCTGCGTGCCAAGATTGCCGGGCTTTGTTCCTCGGCATACCGGTTGAGCACTTGAATGCCATTTGTCACCCCAATGCCAATGACCAGGGGGAGCATCATGATGTTGGCGGGGTTCAGCGGGATGCCGAAAAAACCCATCAAGCCCCCCAGCCATACGAACCCGATAACGACCGGCACCAAAGCCAGGGCGACGGAAATCGGGCTGCGGAAGTGGAGGAAAACAAGCAGGGCGATGGCGATCAAGGAGTAGCGAGCGGCTTCCTCATAGCTGGTCTTCAGCAGTTCGGTGTAGTAATAGAGCTGGACCGGTGTGCCCGTTACGTCGGGGTCGATCGTCTGCAGTTGCTGGATGAATTCTTCCTGGTGCTCACGCTGCCAGACGTCCTTCCGGGGATAGGCCATGACAAGATGCTTCCCCGAGTGCCCGACGAACCGATTTCGCAAGCCAGGCGGCAGATCCTCGACTCGCAATGGTGCCTGGTCTTCCTGTCCGCGCAGCGCTTCGAAGGTCTCGCGCACATCGCGGAACAGCGCTCGCTGGAACGCCGCCAGCTTCTCGGCCACTTCTGGCTTCATATCGCCCGGCTGCATTTCCTTGCGCAATATGACTACCTTCTCCCTCAAGCCCATAAGTTTTCGGTCCAGCTCGGGTTGTTCCTGTTGTACAGCTTCGCGTGCAGCGCCGAGATAGCCGTAGAGGTAATACAGCGTGGCGCTGAGCTCGGAAATGTCCACTGGTTGCAGGTCCGGGGCAGGAAAGGTGAGGGTGGCCAGTTGCTGTTTGATCGCAGTGACCCGCTTGAGTTTGCGTGACTGGTCCTCGGTGAGAAAACGCACCATGGAATCGACGCTCGCGACCGCTGGCAGATTGGTGGCCTGCTGTTCCAGGATGGCGGCGTGCTCGAGATTGGTGGCCACCAGTGCGCCGAACAGCACCGATTTCGAGGCGGACTCGATCAACTTGTGCTCGTATTTCACGGCCGGGAGCCCGGCGCTCTGCATATTCAGCAGGTTGTAGTCGAAAAAAACCTTGGGCAGCTGCGTGGCTGCCAGGCCCGTGAGAATCAAGGTCGCCACCGTCATGGTCACCGGTCTGCCCAGCCAGAGTTGCTCGATCCGGGCTCGGTGGCTCTGGGTCGGTACCGGGTGATGATCGATCTCGTTTTGACGTCCCTGGAGGAGCAGCGCCGGGAGCATCGTCATCATGGGCACCAGGCAGACCAGCATGCCGCCGCCACAGATAATGCCCATCTCCTGAATACCGCGGAAGTCGGTGATAGCCATGGCCAGGAATGCACCCGCAGTGGTAAGGGCGCCGGTGAAAATACCTTGCCCGGTGTAGACCAGCGCGGTGGTCAGCGCGGTTTCCTCGCTGCGGCCGTGGCGCAACTCTTCCTCGTAACGCGAAATCAGGTGGACCCCGTAGTCGATCGACAGGCCGATCAGGATCGGAAGAAACGTGATGGTGAGAATGTTTAGATGGCCGACCGTAAGGGTAGTGAATCCCAGTGTGTAACCGATGCCGACCACCAGGCAGAGAGTGGCTTTGATGGGCCGCCCGGTTTCCTGGTAGCCGTAGATGAAGATCAGGGCGCACAGAATCAGGGCCACCACGCTGGCCACCGTGGTGTCCCGCTGCGACTGCGCCATCTCGTCCAACTCCAGCACGGGTTCGCCGGTGATGTCGGCATTAACCCCTGACACTTCGATCCTGGTTTCCTGGACCAATTCGCGCAGACGCCGAACGGCCTGCGGATTCATATCCTGGCTCACAGCCTGGGCGGTAACCAGGTACAGGCGCCCCTGGTCGAACGTGATGTATAGGCGCTGCTCGGCTTCGGCATTGGGGTCGAAAAACGTAGTGATGCCGGGGGAGGGAGGTATGCCTCGACGTCGCAGACTGTCAGTGGCTTGAACGACGATGCGTTCGAGGGCGGGCAAGGCCTCGACGAGCGAATCGTTGGTCGCGTTGGTTTCTCTCCGGGCGGTGCGGAACTGGGCGTTGACTTGGGAAAACAGGGTGACGAGATTCGTGGCTTGAGCGAACCGGTCGATAAAGGGCCGAAACGCTACCAGGGCTTGCTGCAGGCTTTCAAGTTCCGGTTCGGGCAGGAACAGGAGCGCCTTGGAGCCGAGCATCCGCAGGTCCCCTTTATAGAAGACATTCTTAAAGAGGGCGGGCTCCTTTTCTAGACGCACGCCCAGGCGTTCGACGAATTGGCGGTTCTTCTCCGTATTCTCGCTCTCGACCACAACTACCAGGTCATCCTGGGAGGCAAATTCGCGGCGAAACTCCTGGTAGTTCTCGTGGTAGCGTTTGCCCGGGCCAACCAGGTGGGCGCGGTTGGTGTCAAATTCGAGGTGCTGGTAGGTGTAAAGAACGCAAAACAGAAACAACAGCACCTGGGGAAAAACCAACAGGCGCCGATAACGCAAGATTAGCCGCGCCAGCCACGTCAGCAGCCGCGCGGTAGCTCCATTTGCTGTGAGTGGTTTGATTTTCATCCGCCTCAGGCCTGCGCCCGGGTCGGCTCTTCAGGAAAGTCCGCGTTCGAGTAGACTTCCTTCACGTCGTCGTGGTCTTCCAGAGCTTCCAGGAGTTTGTTCACGGCGGACACGCTCGCCGCGTCCGTCAGTGGCACTGTTACGGTAGCCAATTCGGTGACCTCCGCGGCCGCCGGCTTGAATCCTCTGGCCTCGATTTGCTTGTGCACCGATTCAAAGCTGTTTGGCGTGGTCAAGATTTCGAAGCCTTCCGGCTCTGGCTTAAAATCTTCAGCCCCCGCCTCGAGTGCGATTTCCATGAGTTGATCCTCGTCCGCAGCCTCGCGCGGGACAATGATCTGTCCTTTGCGCTGGAAGAGGCGAGTGACGGAGCCCTGGGTGGCGATGGAGCCGCCGCTCTTGGTCACGATGCTCCGGATTTCAGAAGCGGTTCGGTTGCGGTTGTCCGTGCTTACTTCCACCAGGATCGCCACACCGTGGGGGCCATACAATTCATAGGTCAGATCCTCGTAGTTCATCCCCTCACCGCCACCAGTCCCCTTCTTGACGGCCCGTTCGATGTTATCGTTGGGCATGTTGGCCTGGCGGCATTTCAGCAGGACCATCCGCAGCCGGGGATTCAGACCCGGATCACCACCACCGATCTTGGCAGCAATGGAGATTTCCTTGCTGAGCTTGGAGAAGATCTTCCCGCGCTTGGCGTCGATCGCCCCTTTGAAATGCTTTACTTTCGCCCATTTACTGTGTCCGGCCATAAAACCTGTTCGTAATTGACTAAAGTTAAATTAACGTCGCGGCTCTTCCGGGACCTCCGGTTTCACCTGCACTGCAGTGCCATAGCAAAGAACCTCGGTCACCCCCGCGCCGATCTCGGTGGCATCGTAGCGCACTCCCAGGACCGCGTTGGCGCCCAGTTGTCCGGCGTGGGCCAGCATCTGGTTAAACGCATCGTCCCGCGCCCGCTCGCACATGCTCGCGTAAATCGAAATATTACCCCCAACGAGCGTCTGGAGGCTCGCCCCGATATTGCCCACGATGGAGCGGGAGCGCACAACAATGCCTCGCACCACGCCCAACGAGCTTACCACGCGGTATCCCGGCAAATCAAACGTCGTTGTCGTCAAGGGATGTGTCTGACTCATGCCTGCGAGCATTGAATCAGAGCGCGCCGCTGCGCAAAAGGTTTTTTGGGAGGTTGTCACAGGTGAAACCCGAGTTTTGACACGCCTCGGCTATGACCTTAGGCTTTCGTTCAGTGACGACGTGCTCCGTGTTCGCGTGCGGTTCCCGACCGCCAGTGTGGTGCTGGAAATTCCTGGTTTCCGGCCTCCTGCTGCTCCCTGCGAGACTTTTGGCTGGAGACGTCGTCATTCAGGTCAAAACCAACTACTATCCGGTTAGCGGTTCCTCCACAGTTGAACTTTGTCAGTCCTTGTTTCGATCCCGCCCCTGGGCCGTGCCAGTGGATGCGATGACGGGTTGGAAACTCCAATGTGATTTCACGCCCCAGGCGGTCAGCGGCCGTTTCGTGGTGGACCGCTTCCAAATCCGCACCCGGGTGACCGTGACCTTGCCCAAATGGACCCCGCGCCAACCCATCGAGCCGGGCTTGCAGGAACAATGGTGGACTTACCTCAAAGCCCTGGCCGCCCATGAGCAGGGTCACGTCCAGGTGGCACGCGATGCAACGGCAGCTCTTCTCAAGCGGTTTCAGGAGCTGCCGGCTTACCCTTCACGTTGGGAGCTCGAGCACGAGGGGCATCGGGCCGTCAAGGACACTATCGAGAAGCACCGTGAAAGGGATCGCCAATACGACCGGGAAACGCGCCACGGCGTGTTGCAAGGAGCTGCCTTCCCGCCCAGTCCAGATCCCGCCCTGGGGGGCCGCCTATCTCTCCCGTTGCTGCCGGCACAGCCCGGACCACACCTCCAGCCGCTCGGGTTCCCGCCGGCAACTGACCTCACTAATCCCTCCTTCGAGAGGATAAAATAATTTCAAATATTTTTTTGGTTGGACAGCGGATGTCCAACCCTCTCAGGCATGCTCGTCGTCGTAAAACAAACGAAAGGTCACTATGACGACAGCACAAATAGAATTGAGTTTCGAAACCGCAGCTCCACACCGGGGAATGGATCGGCGCGTCCGTCAGACCCGGCAGGCGGCTCGCACCGCCCGTGCTCAATGGTGGTTCCAGCGGATGCGGGAAGTGGTGGGCCGCGCGTTGGATCGGCACCCCATGCCTCCCTCCCGTCCGGAGCAGATCTACTTTCCGGTGATCCTTCGCGGCCCGCAACCGCGGTTTCAGTGATCCGGGGTTAGGAATCGCGCGCCTTTGCCGATTGACCTGCGCGCCAGCCTGGTCAGCTCTTTAGTCCTTTCAGGTTTGGCTCCAGCCTCTTGCCCTGCTTGAGGAGATTCGCCAGCGAGATTTCGCTTTGGCTATAGGCGGCCTCGCGGCCGAGGATTGCGGTCAGGTTCGAGCGCACGGAGGGAGCGACCGTGGGGTTGGAGCAGTCGCCCTTGAGGATGGCTTCGTGAAA
This sequence comes from Verrucomicrobia subdivision 3 bacterium UBA6082, assembly GCA_002428665.1. GTDB lineage: Bacteria > Verrucomicrobiota > Verrucomicrobiia > Limisphaerales > UBA8199 > UBA6082. The sequence goes on along the minus strand of DIXK01000064.1, from coordinate 23,540 downwards.
TTCGTTGATGTTCACGACCGTGCCGGAGTCGTAGAGGTTGTTCACATTGGCACGCACGGCGGTTTCCGGTCCACGCACGGTCACGCCGGTGTAATAGTCGGCATCGATGAATCCCTGGGCTCCAAATACGCGAGCGCGAATCTCGTCCTTTACCATGGGGACACTTTGGATGCAGGTGAAGGAAAGCACGAGATCGCCCGGGAACCTGTAGGTGACGGCGAAGTGATCGTAAATGCTGTTCGCGGGCCGGACTTTGTGGCCGCCGCTGCCCCGCGCGCCCAATGGGTCCGCATTGATGATCCAGGTCACGAGGTCCAGCGAGTGGATGCTTTGCTCGACGATGAAGTCCCCGGAAATGGGCAACACGTAATACCATTGTCGCAACTGTTCTTCAGGTGTCTCAGGAGGTGCGCCACGGCCGCCTCCCGACCACGGATACCACGCCTCCGCCATAACGAGCGAGCCAATCGCGCCGTCGTGCACCTGTCTGACAGCGTTGCGGAACTGCGCATCCGCACGGGTTTGGAAATCCACGAGAAAGACCTGTTTCTTTGCCGTGGCGCGCAGGCCCGCGGCGAGAATCTGCTGGCAACCGGGCGCATCCACGGCAATAGGCTTGGCCAAATAGACATGCTTCCCGGCTTCCACCGCGTCGTTTGCCTGCTGGGGGTGGAAGTAGGGTGGGGTCTCGATCACCACAGCATCGAGCTTGCTTTCAAGCAGCCGCTTGTAGCCCGACAAACCGGTGTAACGGCGTGAGGAGCCGATCTTAAACCTGTCGCCCACCGAATCCACCTTGTCCTGGAAGTAATCGGCGCAGGCGGCCAGGCGGTATTTGCCGGAATCAGCAAACAGCTTGGCGATCCAGTTGCCGCGTCCGCCACAGCCAATGAGGCCGATGTCCAGCATGGAGTTGGCCTCCGCACCGAAGACCAGCGAGGGTTTCAGAGCGGTAAAAGCGGTGACTGTGGCCGTGGTGGCGAGGAACGACCGGCGGGGCATTTGCGGAGTCTTCATGAGCGTTTATTGGTGTTCAATTTCGGGAAAAACGTGCTCCCGTTTTACGCTCACTACATCCAAACGTCAAGCCGCCCTCCAACGAAAAAATTGACGCGCCTCACAGCAACCATGTACATTGCACACGCCCGGCCATAATGCGGGCTGGCCAGGAGAGAGACGCGTCGTGACAATGGGGTAAATGGCCGTCCCCGGAGTTCAGTCAGGCTTATTGGCCACCACCGAGGCGGATACCCATGCGAATGGCGACGCCGTCATTGCCACCTTCATAGAAAAGCCATTGAATGTCCCCAAAAATTCCGAACGTTTTGCTAAAGCGCCACTCCGCGCCGCCGCCGCCACCGCCGAACCAAAGGCTTTCTTCCAGGTCATACCCACCTGTTCCAACAGCGTAAGGCGCCAGGGGCAGTTTTCCCAGCGGGAACCGCAGATACATGTCCCCGGCGACATTGTCGAAAAAGGATCCCTTAAAATCACCCATGTGCGTATTGACGCCAAAGCCGACATTGCGGGTCATGAAGTAATTGAGCTCCGCACCGCCGTGCCAGTCTTCATCGCCCGAATCCGGGTCGATATACATACCGTAGCCAAGGAGGTTAAACTCACCCGGACCATACAGTTCCTGTTTTTGTGCGGAGGCCGTCCAGGCCAGCGCGATAGATACAGCAATAATGCTGAGTGTTTTTTTCATAGGTTGTTGGCTTGTGTTTTAGCTTCAGGCGGACGGTAGCACAGCGGACGCTCGAGGCAAGCAACAACGGGAGCGACAAAGCTCATTGGGAACCTTGGAAAACAGCGGTGGAGACTCGGACTGGATTTCAAGACATTCTCTAAGAACTCAACGGCTCGCGTGTCGGATATACTGGAAGAGATTGCGATAGACGCCGCTATGAAGACTCTAAATGTGACTTTACAAATCGGGTTGATGGCCGCTCTGTTTGCTGGCTCCACGTCGTCGTCTGGTGCCACCGATTCCCCAAAAACGCCGGAGGACATTGCCCGGCGAGGCCAGGAAGTGCTTCGCCAGATGATCGAGGTCAACCGCTACTGGCTGGTCAGCCCGCCCGACTCGGTCGTTGCTTACAGCTATGTCTTTCGCTTGAACGATCGGGATCCGATGACGGTGAGGGTGACGGATCCTCGCCGGGCAAGCCACGCGCAGCGCCAGGGCATCACCTGGTATTCCATCCTGCAAACGATTGCCCGCAAACCCGCCCAGGCGATCGTCCGCGAAATGACTGAAACTGGCAGCTTGGTGGCGCTTTCGCTGCGGATAGAACCCGGCGTGCGGGGGCACTGCGGCAATGGAATCGAAGGCACCTGGACCGGCTATTTCAACCTAGGCGGAGATTTTGCTGAGGTGGTAATCGACCTCAAGACCATGACTCCCTTGCGCTCAGTCCTGGGAAAAATCACAGAAACCTATGACGATTTCGTCGTGGTGGATGACAGACATTTGGTACCGCTCAAAGTAACGGTTGAAAAAGAAGACTCGATGCGGTTCGACTGGAAGTTCCGGCTCTACAAGCCGGGATTGTGGTTGCTGGATTACAGCGAATACGGGGGCCGCAAAGTAGCGTGGGCCGATGGGGTACGAGTAGGGGACAAACCGGCGCAAATGCAGGCGGCTGCCGCTGTGTCAGTGGAGCGCGAGGCCGTTGAAAAAGCGGGATCGGCGCGACTCGCCCAGTTTCTGGCGGCAAATCGCCATTGGCTGCTGCCCTCAACGGAAGCCCGGCGCGGCCTGGTATACGACTATGAACAGGAGGGCGGCTACCGCGAGCGGGTCATGTTCGACGGCGACGGCAACCTGATGGTGCGACTGGAATCGACCAAGGACAAACCGGGCGTTCCTACCGGCGAGCGATTGTGGACTGTGCGCGGACAAAAGGTGGATGCGGACCACGACGCGCCGTTTGTTAAGACGACAGAACTGCCCGAAGCGGATCGAGCTAACGGCGCAGGCCTCAAGGGGTGGTTACACCAGGATCGTGCGGTGCAACACCTGGCCATGGGGCTGGCCCTGGAGTGCGCGGTCACACGCTTGGCGCGCGAATCGGAAGCGTTCGGCGGGGAAACGCTCCCAGTCAAAAATGACCCTGGTCGTTACCTGTTGGTGCTCCATCCCCGGGGGAGCGCTCGCCTGTTTTTGGGCACCATGCTCATGTTCACTTCCTGGGCTTACATGCATGACGTCGGCTATTCCCGCAGCGAGATTCTCTGCGATGCGGCAACTCACCGCCCGTTGGAAGAGCGGGATTTCGACGGTGAGAAACTCGTGGGACACATCTGGTTCGAGGATTGGCTGCCCAACGGGGCGGGAGGTGTGCCTCGCAGAGTGCGTGCCGTGGTGCCTTATGAAAAGGACAATCGCGACAAAGCACTTGAAATGAATGCCCGCTTCCAGGTGGTGCGGTCCGGTTTGTGGTTGCTCGATCAAGTCGAATCTGCCTTCCGTGGGAACGGGGGCTCAACAGGACGGGTGCAACTGGTGACGGCCGAAGCGTCGGCCTTTGAGCCGATCCGGAACCTCCTGGAGCGACAAAAAACGACGGAACACATTCTGAGTCGGCTGACCTCAGGTAAGTCAGAAGTGGCACTGAGTTTGGACGCGAATGACTGGCAAGATGTGGCCGTTGTGGCCCAGTGGACGGAGGCTGCGAAAGAGTCCGCCTCCTGGAGCGAGGACCGTAAGTCCGATGCCTTGCAACCTATGATCGGCGTCTACCGGGCGCGGGCCATGCCCCAGCCCGACGGATCCTTGCAGGTTGCTTTGGAGGGCATCACGACCGCTTCCTGGAAAGAGTTTGAGTCGGAATGGTTTGTCACCGCGGCTGCGCGGAACAGTGAAACCTCCAAGACCAGCGCCATTACTGAAATCCGCGCGGAAAATAGCCCAGCGGGTTTTAGTGTTACCCTCAGTCTCCCTCCCGCGTGGGGGCTCGGGAAGGAACCCGCCTTCAACCTGAAACTGGAAGGGTTAGTGCGACGAATGACTGGTGCCTACCACGGGCACGGTATTTGGTATCGCTTCGCGAGAGAAAAGTGAGAGGGACGCGTTCGATCGCGTGGCTTGATGTGCCAAGCGATGAATCGCACAAACCTTGGCCTGCCTCGCAAAGCGCGTGCGGAGGGAAGCCCAATAGGCCACCACGCCGCCTCTCCCGGCGGATTACCGCCTTGCAGTTGGGTACCCGTTGGGGCGCCGGAACTCAGCGAAACGAAACGAACCTGCCAGGCTGCCCGGCTTGTTTTTCGCCGGGCTGAATTCTATTCTTGAGCATGACCGAGTCTGAAATCCTGAATGTCTTTCGTGAAACCGGCGCCCTGTTGGAGGGCCATTTTGTGCTGCGCAGCGGATTGCACAGCCGGCAGTATTTTCAGTGCGCCTTGGCCTTGCAGAATATGCCCACGGTTGAAAAGCTTGGGGCGGAGCTTGCAGCCAAGGTTCGGCCCCTCGGGGTGGCTACCGTGGTGTCACCGGCCATGGGAGGGTTGGTGTTAGGCCAGGAAGTCGCCCGCCAGCTGCGGGCGAGATTCATTTTTGTGGAAAAGGAGGAGGGCAAACTGGTGCTGCGCCGCGGGTTCAAAATCATGCCAGGAGAAAAGATCCTGGTGGTTGAGGACGTGGTGACAAAAGGGGGCCGGGTGCAGGAGACTCTGGATATCGTGCGGGCCCACGGGGGTGAGGTGTTGAGCGTGGCTATGGCGGTGGATCGTTCCGGTGGAGGAGTTGATTTCGGGGTTCCGGCCTGCAGCCTGTTGAAGATCAACGTGGAGACCTTCCCTCCGGATGCTTTGCCGCCGGACTTGGCCTCAACACCGGGGATCAAGCCCGGGAGTCGCTGACGGGTACGTCGTGAGGGAACGGGGGCGGGAGCCTCTGGGTCAGATGTAATACATCTTCTCCTTGCCGGCCCCCTCTTCGAGGAGTTTTTGAAACGTGATCTTGCCGGCAGCCTGTTCCATGGCCAGCCTCAGATCCTCCCAGGCGCCGCGCAATTCCTGGGGGCAATTCGGGTCACTCAGCGCCGGGCTGTCAAACACCGAGCCGTGGATGGCGCGCAGCACGTCCGCCAGGGAGATATCCGCGGGAGCGCGCCCGAGGAGGTAGCCACCCTGTTTGCCGCGCACACTACGTGCAATGCCCAGAGCCTTGAGTTCGATCAGGATCTGAACCAGGTAATTGGCCGGCAAACCCTGTTCCTCTGCAAGTTGCTCCACCCGCAAGGCCTGGCCTGCCGGATAATGGCGCGCGAGACCGAGGACAGCCCGCGCTGCATAATCGCTCTTCACAGAAAGCTTCACGGATTAAGGTTAGGCGGCCTTGGCGTCGCCCGCAACCCCCTCCCCCGGTTGGACCACAGGTTTTGGGTCAAGCAAAAGGCTGCTAAGGAAGCCCGTGGCGAAGGTGATCATGGAGCCAATGAGCACATACCATTGCCATACGACCTGTGTTCGCAACCAGACAAACAGCATGGCCGAGATGCCGATAATGATCCCGGTCAGAGCGCCCCGTGGCCCGACCCGTTTCGTGAGCACTCCCAGGAAGAACACCCCCAGAATCGGTCCGTTGGTAAACGAAGCCACCGCCAGTACCGCGTCCACCACCCGCTGCTCCATGGTGATGGCTACGATGGCCACGGCGATCTGGACCCCTCCCCAAGCCGCCGTAAGCCAGCGGGAGACGCTCAGGTAATGCCGGTCGGTCGCAGCCGGGGCAATGAGCGGCTTGTAGAAATCCGTTACCGCGCTTGCCGCCAGCGAGTTGAGCGAAGAGGCCAATGTGCTCATGGCCGCCGCGAAAATCGCCGCGACCACCAATCCGCTGAGGCCGACGGGTAGTTTGGTCACAATGAAATGGGGAAACACCCGGTCAGGTCGGTTGGCGACCTCCGCGGGCAAAGTTGGGAAATGGTGATAATAGACAAATAGCATCATGCCGATGCCCAGGAACAACGTGAACTGCAGAAATACCGCGGCCCCGCTGGTGAGCAACGCCAGGGTTGCCTCCCGTGGTGTGCGGCTGCACAGGTAGCGTTGCACCATCAACTGATCGGTGCCGTGCGTAGCCGTGGTCAGAAAAGCACCTCCGATAATGCCCGCCCAGAAAGTGTAGCTGCGGGACAGTCCGGCCGTGAAATCAAAGAGCTGGAACTTGTTGAATTCCGTCCCCACCGCCGCCACCTCGTTCCATCCGCCTGGGATGCTGTTCAGCAGGATCAGCGCAGCGACAATAGCGCCGAGGACATAGATTACCAGCTGAATGAGATCCGTCCAGATGACCGCGGCCATCCCTCCCAGATAGGTGTAGATGATGGTGACGACCCCGATGATCAGGATCGATACCGGGTCCGCCCACCCGGTCAAAGCCACCAGCACGAGCGCGGTAGCAAACAGCCTGATCCCATCGGCAATCGATCTCGTCACCAGGAACAGCGATGCGGCCGTCCGCTTCACTTTACCGCTGAAGCGCTGATCCAGGATCTGGTACACCGTAAACAGTTCCCCACGGAAGTAGAGCGGCAGGAAGAGCCACACAATTGCCAGTCGTCCGATCATGTAGCCCATCACCAGTTGCAGAAAGGTGAAGTTGCCTCCCACGCCCTGAGCGCCGGCGGCGAATGCGAAGGCCGGTACGCTGATGAAGGTTACCGTCGAGGTCTCCGTGGCCACAATCGACCCAGCCAGGGCCCACCAGGGGGTGTTCTTGTCCGAGAGAAAATAATCGCGAATGTTTCTCTGTTTCCGGCTGAAATGCCAGCCCACACCCGTGACGCCCAGCAGGTAGACAACGATGATAATCAGGTCAACGGGATTCAGCTTCATCTGTAATCCGCTCAATAAGTCTCACCTGGCGCTTCAAGGCCAGAAAAATCGGGCGAGAAAATTTTGCCGGAGGGCTAAAGCCTTTGCGTCTGGTGACCCCGGCGCGGAGAGGGGGTCAACCCCACGTCGGCAAGCCGTGATGAGGCCCCGGTACGTGGTGTATCGTCCGCCGCCGCCGCCGTTTTATCGCCGAACCCGGAATACATTGGTTACATTGGTTACTGGTAGCCAGCCTGCCCGGTCGCCTGTATGCTCACGGCCGTATGAGCCACCCTGTCACCATGTCTCCGGGCTCGCGATGCCGGGCCGTGAGCCACTGCCGTCCCTCACTCACCGGGTTATTCTTCGGCATCGCATTGGGAATCCTTTGCGCTCCGAGCGTGGTCGCGGCCACTGCGGTTTCAAATCTCAGTGAAAAACCCAACATCGTTTTCATCCTGGCGGATGACCTGGGTTGGGGCGAACTGGGATGCTATGGGCAGGAAAAGATCCGGACCCCAAACATCGACCGGTTGGCCTCTCAAGGCATGCGGTTCACGCAGCATTATTCCGGAGCGCCGGTGTGCGCGCCCGCGCGGAATGTGCTGATGACGGGTTTGCACCTGGGCCACGCGGAGATTCGCGGAAACAGACAGGCGGTCAAAGGCGGGGAGGGACAGCAGCCCATCTCTGATGGGGCGCTCACCATCGCCGAGGTCTTGAAAGGCGCGGGTTATGCCACGGGTGCGGTAGGCAAGTGGGGCTTGGGCCCAGTCGGCAGCTTCGGGGATCCCAACCGGCAGGGGTTTGACCTGTTCTTTGGCTACAACTGCCAGGCCGTGGCTCACTCCTACTTCCCGCCTCATCTTTGGAGAAACAGCGAAAAAATCATCATTAACCCAAACCCAGTGCCCGGCCATTTCCGGCAACCGGAGGGCGAGGTGCGGCTGGAGGATTGGCAAGGTGAGACCTACGCCCCCGACCTGATCGAGGCGGAGGCCGTAAAGTTCATTGAGCAGCACCGGAGCCGGCCCTTTTTTCTCTACTGCGCTTTCATCGAGCCGCACGTGGCCATGCAGCCGCCTAAGCGCCTGGTCGATTCCTACCCGGTCGAGTGGGACCCGGAGCCTTACCGGGGCCAATCCAGTTACCTGCCGCATCCGCGACCGCGTGCGGGTTATGCGGCCATGATCACTAGCCTGGATGAACACGTCGGCATGGTCTTAACCACGCTCAAAAAACATGGCCTTGAGCAAAACACCATCGTCATTTTCACCAGTGATAATGGTACGACACACCGCACCAAGGATACCGTATTCGGGGTGGGCGGCGTGGACGCGACATTCTTCAACAGCACGCGCGAACTGCGCGGTTTCAAGGGGAGTGTATACGAGGGCGGCATCCGGGTTCCTTTGATCGTGCGTTGGCCTGGCAAGGTCCGGGCGGGGGGCACCACCGATTTTTCCAGCTATTTCCCGGATCACTTCGCTACCCTGTGTGATGTGCTCAAGCTTGCCCCCACCGGCCCGCGTGATGGAATCAGCCTGTTGCCTGTGTGGCTGGGGCAGCCGAAACCAGCGCGTAACCCAATGGTCTGGGTCTTCCCGGAATACGGGGGGCAAGTCTGCGTGCGCCTTGGCGACTTGAAGGCGGTTCGCCAAGGGTTGGCTACCCGCGAACCGGGGCCGTGGGAACTTTACGATATCGCCAAGGATCCTGCGGAAGAAAAGGACGTCGCTGCCGAGCATCCGGAGATCATCAAGCGGGTCGAGCAGATCCTGCGTGAGCAGATGAATGACAATTCGCTCTTCCCTGTAAGAGTGCCCGGCGTGAATTCCTGACCCAGGTCCTGCACCGCGCGTTTTACCGCACAGTTGGCACTTACCAAACCCGCCTGTTCTGGTTAGTCTGAAGCCGTGAGAATCACAGGTGGCAGAGCAGCGCGGCGAATTCTGAAGGTTCCCAAGGGCTTGGATGTTCGGCCCACGCCGGACCTCGTGAAGCAGGCCGTGTTCAACAGCCTGGGCACGAGAGTGGCCGGGGCCAGCGTGCTGGAATTGTTTGCTGGCACCGGGGCGCTGAGTCTAGAGAGCCTCAGCCGCGGGGCTGCTTCCGCCGTCTGCATTGAGCTTTCTTCGCGGCATGCCGCTTTCCTGAGGCAAAACCTGGCTGCGACCGGTTTTTCGCCCGCTGCCTTGCAGGTGCGCGTCCAGGATGTTTTTGCGGCGATCCCTCAGATGGCGGCCAACGGCCAGCAGTTCGATCTGGTGCTGGCTGATCCGCCCTATGGCGAGAAGAATATCGGACGCCGTTCTACTTCCATAGCTCAACAACTCTTGGATCACCCGCTGCTGCCGGCGTTGCTGTCAACAACGGGAATATTCATTCTCGGTCACGCCCGGCGGGATACACTCGAAATCCCGCCAGCCTGGCAGGAGATCAAGACCTTGAAGCACGGCGACAGTCTCATGCGGTTTTTGGGGAAAAGCACTTGACCGACTGGTGCTGACGGTGTTAAACGAGATCCAGGTAATGACGTTAGCTCCGCAAACTCTTGTGTCTGAGGTAGTATTGCCTGTGCCCTCGGCGGTTGCTGCGTGGACAGAGGGGCTGGTTAACGCGGGTCTAACGATATTCACTTCCTGTAAAACGAAACCAATGAAACCTGGAATGCATGGTGCCTGGAGCATGGTGGCGACCCTGGCGTTTTTGGTGACGCACACCGCAGCCGCAGCCTTATATGGCACGTATCAGGGAAACGGTAGCCAGAGCCCTTCCGGAATTGTGGGATTGGGCCAACTCACCCTGAGCGCCAATAGTAGCTCCGTAACCGGACAGTTCAAACGCGGTGGCAGCGATGGCGCCACCTTTCAGGATGTGCTGGTGATTTACATCGATTCCAAACCAGGTGGTTACTCCGGCACCGGGTCGTTCATGGACAATAACGATGGCGAGAATGGTTTTCGCCGCGCCGTTTCCGGTTATAACCGCCCAGGTTATCGCTCGACGGCCTATTTCGCTCCTGGATTCCAGGCCGATTATGCCATAGCCCTCAGCCCTGGTTTGACCGGAGGTTGGCTGTATGAACTTAACACCTCAACCGAGCTATATCGAGTTGCCAACGTCTACCTGAACCCGTCGGACTCGGGATTGTATCGTGATTATTCCTTTAATTTTTCCTGGGAAACTATCGGTTTGGGGGACAGTACTGACAAGTCATTTAACTTTCAGACGACCTACATCACGTCATCCGGCTCGCGTTCACTGGAGAGTTTTGAGCAAGTGACCGGGGTGGTTGGCTTCAACGAGGTGTATTTTGGCAACTATAACTCCTTCCCACCGGTGCCCGAGCCCACGAATATGGCGCTGGCGGCGTTTGCGGGGTTGTTAGTGAGCGTAGGCGTGGCAAAGAAGGCGCGGCAGGCTTGGCGAAACCACTGGTCAGATTCTGGCGCACGCTAACCCCGGAAGGCATCGAGCCCTTCACTGGCGGACCGGCTGGAGCTTGAATGGTTCGCAGGGTGCCGATACTATTCACGTATCAGCGAGGCAAACCTTTTCACGGGCATGCCCGCACATGGTGATTAATACATCAAGATACAACATGGGGGGGCATACTCAATTTAGCGCAGGCAAGGCCATGAAGGTCAGCCGGCCGAGCCTGGTGGTTCAGAACGGTAAGGCACGGCTTGTCTCCAGAATCAGGTGCGGCAATGACCTGCGTGAGTTGTGGTATGAGGTTCCCGAAACCTATGCCGATTGGTTTGCCGCCGACCGTTGCGACGGGTTTGTGGTCGGCCTCTTGCTCCAAGCCATGGGGCGGGGCGAGGACATGGTGGTGGATGGGCCGGTTTCCTCGCATTTGTGGCACAGTCTAAGCCACTTCTATATTCCCATGCTAAAACAAGCTTTCCCCAGCCTGCATCCGATCAAGATTCTGCCGGAGTCTCTGACGACTGAACCCGCAGGGGGTCGGGGTGTGGCGACCGGGTTTTCCGGCGGCATTGATTCCTTCACTGCGGTCATTCAGCATCTGGTACGAGAGACATGTCCAGACCACCGGGTGACTCACTTTCTGTTTCATAACAGTGGCGGTCATGGCCATGGTGGGCCGGAGGACGACTGCAGGCTGTTTTGGAAGCGCTTTGAGAGAGTGCGTCCCTTTGCGGCCGAGGTTGGGATACCGATGATTGCCGTGGATTCCAATATCGGGCGTGTGTTTCCGGTGCACTACGGCAAGGTTCATTCCGCTTTGAACGCGTCCGTGCCGTTGGTGCTGCAGCAACAGTTTCGCCGGTATTACTATGCTTCCGGCCAGAAGTATGCCGATTGCCGGGTGGTGCCCGGCAAAGCCATTGCCCGCCTCGACCCGTTGGCTCTGCACTTGCTATCGACTGAGAGCTTCACCTGTGTTTCCACCGGTTGCCAATGGTCACGGGTTGAGAAAATCCGACTGGTTTCGACGTTCGAACCGTCTTATCGCTATCTCAATGTGTGTATTAGTGCGACCCCCAACGGTGCAAACTGCCTGGACTGCCGCAAGTGTCGCCGTACCCTGCTTACCCTGGATTTGCTCGGCTGCGCCCACCTTTACGGCAAGGTCTTTGACCTGGAAAGGTACCGTAGTATTCGCGCGCGTTGCGTGTGCAAAGTACTCTTGCACCACAAGAGACCCTATGACGCCGAGGTAATTGAACTATTGACCACAAACAGTGGCCCTCTCTGGCGTGCAGCCGGGGCTGTGCGGGCGGGGATGAAGCGGCTTGCAGTCTGGCGGAATTAACGGGATGCCTTTGGATCGTCTCAAAGGCCCTACGCTGACTGCGGAAAGGGAAACGATTGCCGCAACCTTGTCTTAATGTCCGCCAAACCGGGTCGGTGGTATTTGGCGGCGGCGCGCAATATGAAATCGACAGAGGTGCTCACTGTTAGTGGAAAGGGTTGCACTTCGGTGAATCCGTAGATGCTGTAGTAATCAAGAAACTTGAAATCGCCTCCCCAAACCTTGTCGGAGAGGCGGATCCAGGCGTTGGGCACACCCAGGGCATCCGCCGTGATCAAGCCGTGCATGCTCGAGGAGAGAATCATGTCACACGCGGCTACCTGCTTGATGAAATCCAGGGGTTCGGAAAAGACATCAATCCACTTCACCCGCGGGTTTGCCGCTACGAATTCTCGGAGCACTGGATCTGGCTGATCAACGTAATGGGGGATGACACCGAGGGCGGAGTCTTTGTGGAGTGCAAGATTGGCGGACACCAGGATGTCGCACAGAAGGCCAGGATCGCCCACCACCTGGACTTGCTGATTGCGAATCAATCGTGCGGTTTTCCATCCCCGGACGGCATGAATGCGATGGGGGGAATTGAAGGGAGTGATTGCTTCGATCAGGCCGGAGCCCCAAATATCGATTCTCCGATTCCAAAAGTGGTTTTTGGCTTTGGCCAAAATACTGCCCTGCCCCATCAGGTCACAGCGGTTGGGGCGGGCATGTACCACCTCGCGGCCCGACAAGGCCTCGCACAAGATCGGTGACAACCAGTCCCCAAAGTTCTTCTTGCCACCCTGGAGGCTGCTAGACCAGTAGAGCTTCAGAGGTTTCATCGTTCCAGTATGCCCTGGTGCGGCCAACCGGCCGCGGGCGGGCGCTTGAAGATTCTGAGGTAAAGCCGGGTCGCTTTCCGAGTCACATCGGACCAAAAGGCTCGGTCCTGCACCAGGGTATCACGTAATTTGGCCCTGCGGTAAACCTGCATAAATCTATATAGGTCCCGTCGGGTCAGGCCAATGTCCATGGCTGAAAAATAAAGACCCGCGATGTCTTTCACGATCCAACGCCGGGGTGTTCGTGCGCGCAACTGAGCCCGGTGCAAATCAATCACCTCCAGGCGGAGCCGCTCAGGCAGGCAGGGGTAGGTTACCGTCGATGGATCCAGTAGGAAATGGCAAAGGTAGAAATCACGATGGTTCACACCATGAGTGTGCAGGGTGCGTGCAACGGCGGCCACCCGGGCAACGAGAGCGCGTTTCAGCGCGGGTGGTGGTGGGTTGAGCAACCAGGGATGGCAGAAATCTTCGAGGCTAACCCGGTTTCTCAACTCCTCGGTGATCAGAAACGATTCCCTCCGGGCCGGGTTCCAGCCTCGCTCGCCGAAGCCGGCGATGTTCATGGTGGGAACGCCCAACTCCCGGAGGCGGCGTAGCGCCAGCCATTCATCGCGGCTACCCACTACCGGGAGTCGGAAATAAAGGAGGTTCTTCAGAATCTCAAGCCAGCCCACCCCCTCGTGGATCTTCAGAAAATATCCTTTATCGCCGTTCTCAAACCGCAATGTTCGCCGATTGGCGAACGCGCGAAACGTCTGTCCATCCAGCGCCAAGATGCGATCAAAGGTATCCGGCCCATTGAAGCGGGTCTGCAGCTCTGGACTCAGTTCGATCATGCAACGCAACCTATATCGGCAACGACTCAATGATAGCCACCGCTTTTTCTGGCAAACTGGAAAGATCGGTGGCCTCCGTGTAGCGGAGCGCCTGACGGCTGTGGTCAGCCCGCGTTCCGGAGGATGTTACCAGTTCCAATAAATAGTCGTTCATCCCTTTTTGTTGAAACGGCGACGGGATCACTCGCCCGCTGCCGGCGCGCTGGACATGGAAAGCGTAGCCACATACGTCAGTGCAAAGAACGGGCAGGCCTGCAAACATTGCCTCGATGAGGACCATTCCCGCTGCTTCGGTTCGCGAGGGTTGCAGCAACAAATCCGCCCCGGTTAGCAGTTCTGGCACGTCCTGTCGCGGCCCGAGGAATGTGACCCGGTCGCCGAGTCCGTGCTTTTTTGCCAGCCGTAAAAACGGGGCGGAATCCCCTTGTCCGGCAATTTGCAGGCGGGCTCGGGTCCGCCAGGCGGTGGGTAGCGCAGCCACGGCTTCGATCGAACGGTCTACGCCCTTGGTCTTAAACCCGGATCCGACCATGAGCAGGAGTAGGTCGTCATCGCCAACTCCGAGCCGTCGCCGTGCTTCGAGGCTTACTCGACGCCGGTCAGGGAATTCAAACGGACGCCGATCGATGCCCGGCGGCAGCAGATGGAAACGCTCTTTCGGGGTGCCATAATAATGGATGAAAGCTTCCCGTTGCGCTTCAGTTAACAAGAGAATCCGTGTTTTCTTTGCAGGGCTGAAGACAGATCGTTCCAGCTCGCGGTAGGCACGATAGCGGGCGGTCCAGCGATACCACCCCGCTTTAGTCTCACGAACCTTTGCCTCATAGCAGGGGTCTGCGGCGAAATAGACGTCCAAGCCCGGCAGCTTGTTGAAGCCAACGACGGCGTCAAAGCGCTGTTTCGAGAGGCGTCCGGTCAGGTCGCTGGAGAAGTTTCGAATGCGTTGGTGATTGCTCCAGCCGCGAGCCGGCAGAAGGTTCACCTTGAAACCCGGCGGCGTGTCGCCCTGCCAGGAACTAGTGAAGACCTGAATCTCATGCTGACGCTCCTGGCATGCCCGGGCGATACGCAGGAAATCGCGCTGGAGCCCGCCAAACGGGAAGACTTTGAAAAGGCAGAAAGCTAGCTTCATGCGTCTTGGCGCCCATTATCGCAGGCAGTCCAATCTCGGTTACAGCCCTGCGATTCAGCCATGTTAGCCAACTCGCTCCTGAGTTGGCGAGCCAGAGGCTTCGGAATTCGCGGAGCATCCTTGGTGAGGACTCGCCGCAGCGTGCTATACAGTTTTCGCGCGATCTGGGCTCGGGTGATTACTCGCTTTAGGTCATTGTCAATCCAAATTGGGGTGATGTCTCGGCCGGAGACGAGAATATTATTCAGTCGAAAGTCGCGCAGGACAACGCCGGCGCGATGCATTGTTTGAAGCCCCTCTACCATTCGTTCGAGGAATTCCATGCGCGTCGCCATGGGAACATCGTTGTCATTTAGGAAAGCGATGGCCACGCGGCTTTCAGGCACACGCTGAACCATGAGCGCAGAATCCAATCTCGAAAAAGGGTTTAGGATAGAACCGGTTGCGATTACCTCCGGCGTCGAAAGGCCAAGAGCGTGAATGCGTCGGTTGCTGGAGGCCTCGACCTGTGCCCGAGAGCGCCCAAGCATCCTCCATACGAGAAGTTTCGGGAAGGAGTGAGCATGGCAAACCTTTAGGAGCGTTTCTCTGTCAATCTCATAAATAGTGCTTGTGAGCCTGACGAAGAGCGGCGCCGACACCGCAATCGGCTTGAATGGCTTCCCTTCGGTCCACGCAAGAAACCGACCCTCAGGAAGATTGATTTCAGCAATGCCCGACCTGGTGGATCTGCACACCTGTGACAATCGAAAACGAGTTGGTGGGTCTGGCCTTTCAGACATACCATTCTTGCGGAGTCAGTTTAGTCGGTTCAGGCTTCAGTTTCACGCCTGCAGCGAAGCCGTGGAGGATTTTGCTGGGGTGCTATCCGCCCGCGCCTCGTCAAAGCAATTTTGATTTTTCGCACTTCTCGGCCCATTATTCTGTCCACCCCCCAGTCTGGCAGTTTTCCAGAGAGATGTCTTGTGTTTCGTGAACAGTCGAGGAGATGACTCTCCCTCTTGCGCAAACAAAGTTAGTAAGGTAAATGTATATTATTAACAGGAGTGAAACAGCACAGGCTCCACAGGCGTCTGTAGCCGCTCCAAGGAATTCACATGAAAAACACACTCTTGATCGTTCTTCTGTTGAGCATGGGGGTAAGCTGCGTGCAGCGCAGCGGTCATCACGCCTCCGACACTCCTGCCTCCCTCACTCGCTTGGGTTCACATTCGTTTAAGATCACCACTGAGCATCCGGAAGCTCAGCGCGCGTTTGATCGCGGTCTCACCTGGGCTTATGGGTTTGGTCATTACGCCGCCGAGCAGGAATTTCGGCGGGCAGCGCAAGTGGACCCCGACTGCGCCATGGCTTACTGGGGAATTGCCCTAGTGAATGGTCCTCATATCAATTTACCCCTGGTACCGCCGGAACGATCTGCCAAAGCCTGGGAGGCTTTGACGCGAGCCCGGGATCTGGCACCCCGCAGCCGCCCTCAGGAGCAGGCCCTCATTCGCGCCTTGGCCGAGCGGTATGCCAATCCCCAACCGGAGGACCGCAGCCCTTTAGATCTGGCCTATGCGGAGGCGATGCGGGGACTGTGGCGCCAATACCCAGCCGATCCCGACATTGGTGCCCTGTGTGCGGAGGCGCTCATGGACCTGCACCCATGGGACCTCTGGACCACCAACGGGCCCCAGCCATGGACCCCGGAAATCGTGTCGACCTTGGAGCGCGTTCTAAAACTGGACCCTCGTCATCCCGGAGCCAACCACCTCTACATTCATGCCATCGAAGCTTCACCCAATCCTGGCAAAGCTCTGGCAGCGGCCAACCGGCTCCTCAACCTGGTGCCGGATTCCAGCCATCTTGTTCATATGCCGTCGCATATCTACGCCCGTGTTGGGGACTGGCGCCGCGCGGCCGAATCTAATCGCAAGGCCATGCAGGCGGATGCGCGTTATCGGGAGGCGTATCCCAGGCCTGGGTTCTACGGGCTCTACATGATTCACAACACCCACTTCTTGGCATTCACCAGCATGATGCAGGGGCGCAGGGAAGAAGCATTGACTCTGGCCAGGCAAATGATCGAGCAGATACCTGATACGTTCCTCAAGGAGTACGGACCCGTGGCCGACGGTTTCATGGTATTCGTGCCTGAAGTGATGATGCGGTTTGGGCTGTGGGAACAAATCCTGGCAGAGCCCGCGCCTCGCGGAGGGTTGCCGTTTTCAACGGCTTACTGGCACTTTACCCGGGCGGTTGCCTTCACTGCCCTGGACCGTTTGTCTGAGGCCCGCGAGGAGAAAAGCGCGTTTGAGCGCGCGTGTACCAAGGTGCCGAACGACTCCTTCTTTGGCAATAACTCCGCGGCGGACTTGCTGGTGATCGCTGAGCGGGTCCTCGCGGGCGAAATGCTCGCCCAGGAAGGTCGCCTGGATGCTGCCGTGACGGTGTTGCAGGCGGCTGTCGACCTCGAGGACCGACTGCGCTATGACGAGCCGCCCGACTGGATCCAGCCAGTCCGGCACACGCTGGGGGCGGTCATGGTGCGGGCTGGACGTTTTGCCGAGGCAGAGCAGGTCTACCGCGATGATCTTTCAAAATGGCCCCATAACGGTTGGTCGCTGCTCGGGCTGCGAGAATCGTTGAGAGGGCTGGGCAAAACGGCCGAAGCGGAAACTGTCGCCGGGCACCTCCGCAGAAGCTGGGCCGGCGCCGATGTCACTCCTTCCGCTTCGTGTTATTGTCAGGCTGCCAGGTAACCTCAGCGCGCCGCCCACAAGACCGCATTCATCATAATCTGGCGCACTTCAGGCCGATAATAATCGTCGTAGGTTTCGTGTCCGGGCGTGAAGTAAAACACTTTGCCTTTGCCAATAGTCCAGCACAGGCCCATGCGTCCCGGAGCTGTCTGGCCGTTGGGTTTGGTGTAGATACCATCCAGCGGCACCGATTCAGGTGTGGGCACCGCGAACGGTTCGCCATAGCGCTCTATCTTAGGCAATTTGAAGTTCTTTACGCCCTTGCAGATCGGGTGCGACGGGTCCTTCACAATGACCTCAGCCGACGTGCCGTCCGCCACATACTCGCCCCAGGTGCACGCGGTGCCCATGAGCCGTTTGTAAGGCTTTGCGAAGTGCGAGGAGTGGGTCGAAATAAATCCCATGCCATCTTCCTTCACACGCTTTTCGATACGGTCGACCAGTTCGTTCTTGACCTCGCCGTGACGTTTATGGCCCCACCAAATCAGAACTTCCGTGGTGCTCAATAAAGCCTCGTTGACGCCCTGGTCGGGATCGTTCAGGCTCGCCTTAACAACGGTCCACCCCTGGCTTTCGAGCGGCTTTAAGCCGTCGGCGATCGCCGTGTTGATGTCGTTCGGATAAACCTCTTTGGAGCCTTTGTCGACGTTGGCTGAGCCTTCGGACCAGACAACGACCTTCTTCGATCCGCTGGCGGCGAACAGGCTTGGCTGGACCAGGACACCGGCCAGGGCTGTTGCGCCGAGCCCAAGCGCGTGCCGGCGGGAAATCAAAGGGGCGGAAAATGATTCGGTTACCAGGTGTTTCTCGTTCATGGTCGGATGCTCCGGAAATTTGGCGCGATCAGCAAGGGTTTTTCAAGCCGGCAGAAGTCGCCTGGACCGGCGCGGAGAAGGCAAGCCACAAACCTCAGGTTATGACGGTGTCGCCCGTGGGCGGTTCTCCGTGCCCGATTGAGGCGTCGCGAACGTTGTTGGGGGCCTGCGATAGTCGCTCCCTCACCCACCTTGGGGACCTTGAACTTCTCGTATTTCAGAGTGCCCCAATTAAAATGGAGCCAAAACATTTGTTCCGAATCCAATGCGGTGTGGAAGTGGAAGGCAACCTTTCGTGGGGCACCGGTTTCAGTGATTTCCATTACTTCCGTCACGAAGGTTTTGCGCTCAACTCGCTGGCCGACTTTCCAAGTTCTCCCAGCCGTGAGAATGGTATTCGCTGCCTGGAGTGCGTAGCACGGGTGGACAAGGCCCATTTCGTCGCACGACAGCAGGCCTTTCCCAGGTGCTCTGGTGATGGCCTCCGCAATCAACGTCGAATCTGACACACGCGTCAGAGTGAAGCTGGTTTGAGCGGGCAGCAACGTTGCGAACGACATCGGGAGTGGCTCCGAGTAATAGGCGCGCACGAACGGCGCCGCGAGCGTGGCAAGCTGCGCTGGGCAGTTCACCATGATGACGTCCCGGCCTCCTATTCCCGGAAAGCGCCGAAAACCAGTCATTCGCGTGGTAATGGGCGACACCTTTGGACATATCCATGCCAGCAAGGCTCTGGCAACAAGGGAGCCGGGGACGTGAGCCATCAGCAGTAATACAGCAACGCACCCGGCAACAAACCCGGCCGACTTTGGCGCGCGTTCGTCGCTCCCGTTTGAGATCAGCCGGACAAGGAACGGCGCAATCACCCCGAATGTTCCCACCGCGACGAAGCCGAGGTTTTTGCTCAGGGGGACAACTGTTGCTGCTGGAACCAGAGACAGCAGCATGGCGAGAAACCAAAATCGTGCCGAACGATCTCGTCGGAGCATCTGGCTGAAGACCGTGGCACAAGTCAGGCTGAAAAGCAGGAACGCAGTTGTCAACCACGGCTTCCAAGCTGGGTTGAGGAAAAAAGTAACCTCAGGTGGCACACCGGAAAGTTGTGCTCCGGCCAAGATCGTGGCCCGTGTAAAAACCTCATTGAGAAACACCAACGGTTCGTAGCCGGGATCGATGTAGCCTCCGATGTTGGCAACACCAAAGCCCAGCCACACGTAAACAACGCGCCATGCGACCATCACGCCGATAGCTGGCAGCAGCGATACGGCCCGCATTCGCCAGTTCTGGGGCTCAAGAACCAGCGCATACGCAAGCAGGAACGCCAAGGTTGAGGCTCCCCCCTCATTCGCGAGCATGGCCAAAGCTAGCGACAGCGTCGTGCCCGCCAAGTGCCACAGGGATCTTGTTGTCCGCCACAGGTGATGTTCGTACAGACAGAGTAGCCCCCAACAGAGAGCAATCACGAAACCACGGTTCGCCACGAACATCACCGGGAAAAACATATTCTTGTCGAGCAGGAACAGAAAGGCCGCCAGTCCTCCCACACCTAACGCTCGTGCGTGCATTTCGTCTGATACAACTCCCACCTCGCTTCCGTGGACCGCGATCCTTCGATAAACCACTGCTGCGAGATACACCACCACGGTAAACCAGGCGATGTTGTGGGCATGCATTAGCGCCGGCGCCTCGGGAAAAAGCCGGTAGTCGAGCCAGTGCGTGAATGCAGTGAACGGTCGCCATAAAGCAGCCTTGAGGTCCTCTGGCATCCACCAGGTCAGGAGTCCATAGTCCTTCCCCAGCTCCAATGCCTCTTTTCGGCGACTTAGGCCGAACAAGTCATTGAGGACGGCAGTGAACGTGCCGCTTTCGGCAGATCCGAAGCCGGTGTATTGGATTTCAGTGGGAAGCTGCTCGGGCTTAAGTTGAATCGTTCGTTGGACAAGGTCGTCCATGAACAGTCCGGCGCCCAACGAAGGCAGCATGAGGATCACCGCTCCGGCCGCTAGGGCGATAGGAAACAACCGGTGTGCGAACACGGTGCAGACCCAATTCCATACTCGCACCTGTGTGCCAACCCGGCTTGTGGCCGGAGTTTCAGCCGACGTGATCGGCGTTGTATTCATGTGGATGCACTCGATATTTGGCTGATCGAACGGCTCCCGTCACTGAAAAAAGGCCCCTATTTTCGGCGGTCGACCCAGTCCGGGTTTCAACCCCTCACGGACTTCGGAGGGAACCCGACAATTTCCTGCACCTGGGCAATCTGTGCATCCGATAGCAGGCGTTCCCATTTATGCAAGGAATCGGTTTTTACCTCGGGCGAAGGGATTGGCTGGCGCAACCCCAGAAACCGCTGCAGTTCACGGATCACTCCCTGGGTATTCTCCGCAAAGGTTTCATAGGAAATAGCCAGAAGTGAGGCTCCGAGGGTCGATTGCAATTGGCGGATCCGATCATGATGTGCGATCCAACGCAACGCACACTTGGCTGCGAGGGGCATTTCGCCGTAAGCATCGGCTATTTCGGGAGTGATACCAAGAAAGCGGTTCGGCACTTGAAGATCGCGCCAACGCTGGTGCCATGCTGATACGCCCGGGTGCTGGATCATGCTCGCAACGGTGGCATAGGGACTACGCTCAATGCCAACAAAAAGCGCCCGCGGGAAAAAGCGTTTCAGTTTTTCCGCCAGCCAGATGTTGGGATGGCTCTTGTCCAGGTAAAGCCGGGGTGAGGATCGGAACAATTGCCATCGGTAAGTGGTCACTAGCTTGCTGAATAATTTCTTCTCCAGTCGCGGGTCCACTGCCATCCGCGTGGCCAGGCGGAACATTGGATCCTTTTCGATAGTGGCCCGGACCTCCGGGTGATCTCCCAGAGAATAGCCGAGCCAATGGGTGCCTGATCGTCCCGTACCGATGACAAAAACGGGAACCGTTGTAGACACGCCGGGTAGATGCTTCAGTAAGTCCAGCACTTAGCCGAGTCTCCCATAAGTTCGTTCCAGTTCGAATTTGCAGGCCCTGACAGGCAACTGACCCGAGGCGACCATTCCGACAACTTTTGAAAACAATATTCGCACTTTAATTCTTTACGCCCATAAGAATCCTCTGGCCAGACCTTTCTCGGGCTTAAAGGCAGTTTTTGGCGACGTTGCAACTGGTTTTTTTGGCGTGTTTTTCAAATGATTCTTGGTTGAATGCCCGTATGCACCACGAACGCGGTCCTGTGCGCGCCACACTCTTCGCCTTGCTTTGCTCCACTGCGGCCGTTATTGCCGCCACGGATTTGCTCCCGCCACCGTTCCCGATTCAAATCCCGGCTAAGGCACCTGCGCCTGCTCGTGATGTTCAGACACGCATCTATCTTGCTGCGGAAAGACAAGCGCGATACTTGCTGGGCACCGTTCATCCCTGGGAGAAGGACACCGCCTTGCGCCTGGTCACTGAGAGTAAAAGCGCGGAACACTGGATTCGGCCCAACACAGGTGCGATCGAGGGGTTCGCTTTTCTGCATCGTTTCGGTCCTTACGATGATGCCACGGTCGGAGTTTCCCGGCCCACGCTGCTAAAGGAAACGCTGCTGCCGATGATGCGGTACGTGGTGGCTACGCATGTGACGGGCTCACGTACCACCAGCGATGGCAAACCCTGGGGCGATGCCTGGCAGTCTGCTCACTGGGCGCAGATGCTCGGGCGTGGCGCCTGGTATGTGTGGCCGGAGCTTCCGCCTGACCTCCAGGAAGGGGTGCGCCGGGTGATCGCCCATGAAGCCGACCGTATCGCCCGCGCCGAACCACCTCACCAACTCCGGTCAGACACCAAGGCCGAGGAGAATGCCTGGAACAGCCAGGTGCTTTCCGTTGGCATGTTGCTCCTTCCCGATGATCCGCGTTTCCCTGGCTGGGAAACCGCTTACCAAAAGTGGGTGATATCCTCTTTCCTTCGCCCCGCCGATGAACACAATGACGCGATCGTCGACGGCCGCCGTGTAAGCGAGCAGTTTACCGGGGCCAACATCTTCGACGATTTCACCCTGGAGAACCACAATTTCGTCCACCCCGACTACATGACTACTTTCAGCCTCTCCCTTGGCTGCGCTTCGGATTTTGCCATGACTGGCCGAAACATTCCGGAAGCGCTGCTGTTCAATGTAGCCCCCATTTACGAAAACCTGAAATGGATGCTGATGCCCGACGGCGGCTTCGTCTATCCGAATGGCCAGGATTGGGAGATGTTTCGTTGTCCCGCCTGGCTGGGTAAACATGTGCTCATGGCCGTGTGGGGTCACGACCCGGACGCCTGGGCTTGGACGGTCCGGACTCTGGAAACCATGGAGAAAATGCAGGCGCGTCCGGCCGGTGGTGCGGTATTTCACCCTGGTGAGTATTTTTTCGCGTCCACCCAGTCTGACCTGCTCCGTTCCCTCGCCAACGCCTGGCTTTCTCTGCAGTTGGCTCGGGAGATTCCCGACGCTTCGCGTGATCGCACGGGCGTGCGGAGGCTGAACTCTGCCAAGGTAATCCTGCATCGCGCTCCGGGCGCCATTCATACGGTGAGTTGGGGTGCCAGAATCATGGCGCAGTGCGTTCCTTACCAACTCGATCGCATGGTCTCCCCCGACCAACGGAATGGCATCGGTGGGATTCGCCTTGCCCACGCCCGCTCCGCACTTCCCCTTCATTTGCAGCACGCCGACATCCGCGAGGACACCAACAGCTTTGAGGCCCGTCTTACCGTTCATCACGGCCAGGCGATCCGCGCGGAACTCCGTTTTCGTTCCGAGCCCGACGGGTCGTTTCACATGTCTGAGAACCTCGTCGCGCTGACAAATATTGCCACCGCGGAAATCTCCACTGGGCTGATCGGCATTCTCAATAATCCAACCTGGGTTTATGAAATAGGCTTGCGCCGCATCCAGGTTGGGGACCAACAGGTCGAAGCCGTTTGTGGCAGTGGGAGAAAGTGGGCTTGGGAAGGCATCCGTCGAATCAGCGTGAACGGGGTGTACCTGATCGAATCGGAGCAATCGCTGCACGTAGCCTACGCGGTCGCAAAACAAGCGGACCGGGGCCGGTTTACCGATCAGTTGGTGCTGAATCACCTGGTTGGCAACCGTGCATGGAAAGCGGGCGAAACGCTTTCAACCTACAGGGTCACCGTGCGCTGCGTGGACGTCTCACTATGAACTCAGTTTCGAGAAAGGATTCCTGGCTATGGGATTCCTAAATCCTGGCGCTTCATAGGAGGGTGCAAGGACCAGCCAGATCGGAAGGAGAGCCTGCTAAGAAGGCGATCGGTGGGACGACCTGAGTTGCAGCCGTGAGCATACCTGCCCGTCGTGCCTGGGTGGAGCCGGAGTGTCGTCGATTTTGAGGACAAAACCGCCGCGGTGGGGCATTGACAACCGGTAAATCGGCGGATTAATTTAGTGTTGAACCCATGATTAGCTCGAACCCCAGTCCTTAAGGGCTACACAATGAAAAAAAATACTACGCCTTTTACTGGGCACCTGACCCTTCGGCAGATGCCCGGCTTCACCTTGATCGAACTTCTGGTCGTGATCGCGATTATTGCCATCCTCG
>DIXK01000095.1 GCA_002428665.1 Verrucomicrobia subdivision 3 bacterium UBA6082 | reverse complement strand
TGCACGATCTCATCCAACCATCCTTCTCGTTCCTGGTGGGAGTGGCTCTTCCATTCTCCATTGCCAACCGTCAGGCCCGTGGCCAACAGTTAGGCGGGATGTGGTTGCACGCCCTCTGGCGCTCACTCTTACTGGTCCTCCTTGGAGTATTTCTGCGCTCGACACACGCCTCTCAGACCTATTGGACTTTCGAAGACACGCTTACCCAGATTGGACTCGGATATGGTTTTCTCTTCCTTCTCGGGTTCCGGCCGGTGCGAGACCAGTGGATAGCGTTCACCGCAGTTTTGATAGGATATTGGCTGGCATTCGCGCTGTATCCTGTCACCGGCGGCGGTTTCGATTACGACGGCGTCAGTGTTTCCTCCGACTGGCTGAAAGGCCATGGTCTGGAAGGCTTCGCCGCTCACTGGCAAAAAAACAGCAACCTGGCCTGGGCGTTTGACACATGGTTCCTGAACCTGTTCCCTCGATCCAAGGTCTTCACGCACAACTCGGGCGGGTATGCGACCCTTAGCTTCATTCCCACGCTCGCCACCATGATCCTTGGCCTGATTGCGGGAGGGTTGCTCCGCTCTGACCGTCCGGCTCTGGCCAAAATGCGTTGGCTCATCGTCGCGGGGGTGATCGGCTTGGTAGGTGGTTGGTTGCTCGGCGTCCTGGGCGTTTGCCCCGTCGTCAAACGCATCTGGACCCCCACTTGGGTTTTATTCAGTGGCGGATGGTGCTGCCTGTTCCTGGCGCTGTTTTATGGCTCGATTGATATGTGGCAAAGGCGGGGCTGGGCATTTCCTTTGGTTATCATCGGAATGAATTCTATTGCGGCCTACCTTATTGCGCATCTTTTCGAGGCGTTTGTGACGAAAAACCTGAAGACGCACCTTGGCCAGAATTTCTTTACATTTGCTGGGAAGGCCTACGAACCGTTCATGCTCGGCGCATTTGTCCTGATCATCTTTTGGCTAATCTTGCTTTGGATGTACAAGCGCAAACTCTTCCTGCGTATCTGAGAGTTCTATGGAATTTTTTTCGTAGCTCTTCTTAACGCGCAATTCGCCTTCGTGCCCGCCACGACAGCCTGAAACAGGCGCCGGCCGTGCTAAAACCGGAAGCACCACCCACGGAAGTCGAGGTGACGCACCCCAGAACCACCGACATTTTGCCGTGGTCTCCGGTTCAAACTCATCACCCCAGCGACCCGAACAACCACCGATACAACCTCACCAAAGCCTTGAGCAAAGTCCAACGAGCTCCTAGCCCGGATTATTCTTAACTCGGCGCCTTCGAAAGATCGCATACCCGGCCTGGGCGAGGATTCGTGGGTAGGCTTTGACAGAGTTACGATCGTGGCGCCGAACACCTTGCGGTCCGTCCGGCAAGTCTTTCCACGGGGTGAGGCAAGTGTGAGTTTTCTTTTCCATATTTCGCGGACCGAGCCGCCAGCCATCCCGCAATCGTTCAACATTCCAGCGGCCATGTTCGAGCGCAGCCATCAGCTCGATTTCCTGTGCTGTGAATGCTTTGACACCGCGCGTGGCTCTGTTGTTTTTGGGGCGCACGATGAATCCGGCCCATTCAAGAATCTTCACCGCGAAGCGGGCCTGTTCGAGATTGGCTTTGACAAAGGACTCGTCGAGGTCCTCCCAACGCCGCAAGTTATCGGGAAGCTTGTGCTGATTATTGGTTACGTAATCGGCGTGGAAGGCACGAGCCATCATCGTTACGACCCCCGCTGACATATGTGATTCGCCATCCTCAAGGAACGCACGCAATGAAGCCGCATCCAAGGGTAATGGCAGCAAGTTGGGGAACTCTTTCCACAACGGGTCGGCGAGCAACGCATCCGCCGAGCCGCCGGAGTTCTTTACCACGGCCACCGTTGCTCCAAGTGTCAGTGCGACCCGATATTCGACCGCGCTGATTGGGCCGCCTCCAACGCCTAGCAGCCTGACGTCCTCTGGCTTAATGCCTGCCCGGAGAATATCAGTCCAGTTAGCCAGAATCTGGTCGGGCGAGAATTTGCCTTCGCCGACCTGCACCAGATCATCGTAACGCCCGTCCAGCGGGGCATCTGCCGGGAGCCGTGGTGGATGATAACCGACCAACCGAAATGACTTTTTAGCGATTCGGGCAAGCTTGGCTGCGATTTCGCCGACGAGTCCCGGAATTCCGATCTTCGTTCCGCCCGAAATCACCGTGCCTGAATGGCTACGAAGCGCTTGAGTTAACGGTTCGCGCACAAACTGAATTGCCTCTTTGCCAATGCTGACCGCGCCTCCCGCTATGATCAAAACCTTTTCAGTGATCGCGGCGCGCGCTTGCGGTAGCGGCTCCGCGGCTGACATTCCATGCCCGGCGCACGACTTCGCGGCTTTTGCGAGCAATAGAAGTTCCTTCGCCCAGCGGTGACCTTGAGGCAGGTCCGCCCCACGGTTAACGCGATAAAGCCACGCGATCTCCTGGTCAATAGCGTCACAGCCAAAACACCCCTCGCCCTGCAAACAGTAACGCGCACCGCGGAGATAATCATGGAGCGCGGTTTCCTTTTCTCCGAGCAAGAGCCGCAATCGCCCAGCCGTGAAATACGCGAACGGAAGTTCGATGCCAGCGGCGGCATGACCCGCGCACACGGAAATCGCGGAAGCGATGTTCGTGGCCATGCTGGCGGTGATTTCAGAATCGAGCGCGCAGCACAACTCGAAACCTATCATATCGGCGAGGTAATAGGGGTTGCCGGGCTCACATTCGACCGCCTTGCGGTAACATAAGCGCGCGTCTTTCTCGTGGTTCTGCTCCGCTTCCCAAGCCCAACCGAGTCGCGAAAGGGCACGAGCGCGAAGACTATTCAACGTGCGGAGGTCAGGCACTTCCACTAAATCCAGCTCGGCCAGACGTTCCACGGTCGCTTGAAGCAAGGCGCGGCCACGACGGTAATCCGCCCCAGTTGGTTTCTCACGAGACCCACGGCAAAGGGCAGTTCCCAGCTCCAAAGTAATTTCGTGGCGCACGGGCGTGATTTTTCCGGCAAGTGGTTGGAGGAGTTGGACGGTTGCACCATAGTCTCCCAAGGCGTTGTGGAGACGTGCAAGCCGTAGCGCGAGGCGAGGTTTGTGGTTGGCATCAGGCTCGCACTTAAGAAGAAACTCCTGCACCAGAAGTTCCTCTTGCACCGTGGCTTTGTCGGCGTACGCGGCGTAGTTAGACATCAAGCCATCCAGCTCATTTGCCAACCTCTCAAAGTTGCGATCGCCGTCCTCCATTAAGGCGGCGAGCAGCGCAGCGGTGCGTGACGCCTCGTGGCTGAGCAGGAGTGATGGCTTGTAGGTGCGGCTGTGAAGCGTATCTGCCCACGCATGCTGGGCCCAGGTGCGGATCTGCAGCTCCGCCATGCGTTGGCCGATAGCTTTAACCTCGTTTGCCTTGAAGCCAATAGCCCTGGCCCGCTCCAGCTTGAGCCGCACGACGTAGTGCCGGTCACGGTAACCAAACTCTTTTTCCCCGAGACGAAGACCGATGTCTTCCGTTTCCACCACCATGAAATTCTGCTCCACGAACCGTCGCACCGATTCCACTTGCGACTGGGTCTGCACGATGATTCGCACGCCACAGAGATCCGTCATCTGATGGACGGCATCGGGGTACCGGTCGAACTTGCGAACGCATTTCTCGGCGAAACTGGATACGTCTTTGTAGCGGGACCGGACGACAGCCTGGGGCAAGTTTGCTCTGCAGGCTGCCTCGATCACGCGCTTCAGCGCGGTGGCAAAGACTCTGTAGTGCGGCAATTCCCCGCCGTAGGCCTTGATTTGCCGCCGGAGCAGATTGTAGCTAGGATATTCTACCATGCGTTTCCTTTCGCTTCAGCAGATAAGGTTAGCTCTGACTGGCTATCGGTCCGGTTTGTTGTGGTCCATTCGCTGGAGGTAAAATGCGGTAGCCGAGTCTAATGGCTGCCTTCAATGTGCCGAGGGCCGTAACCCGATCGTATTCCTTCTCCGTTTCAGAAAGCGCGTCGTAGGGCACCAGGCATGGATGCAACTTCTTATTATCATCCCGCTGTGGACCGTAGCTCCAACCCTGCGCAAAGCGCTGGGCTGCCCACAGGTCATGAGCATTTTCCGCTAGACGCTCAGTTAACTGGATCAAGTCCGACGCAAGTTCGATTTCTGAAATATCGATTGGGTTAGGACGGTAGCTCATTTTGGCGAAGTATGCGACAGCGCCCGTTGGGGAGAAACAATAAACGCACTGGGCGCGCTCGTTTGCAGTTGGCCATCGGGGGGTTGAAATACGTCTTTCACATCAGGTGTGCTTGAAACTCCTTAAGCCACTCGGCTATAAAGAGACATGCGAAACAGCATTGCTTCCGAATCCTGGATGATCGCGGTGTACATGATCGTTCGGAACGGGGGCGGCCGAGTGCTGATGCTGAAACGCAACCGAACCTCCCGACATTTTCCCGGGTTGTGGGAGCTTCCCGGAGGCAAGCCTACCCCGGGAGAGAACTTGGCCAGGACTGCTGAGCGCGAGGTTTTCGAGGAAACGGGGGTTTGCGTCTCTCCCACCGGTGTCGCTGGCGCAGTCGAAGCGAGCATCCCGGGGTGGCGAGTGGCCATGTTGATTATGGAAGGACGTGCAACCGATTATAAAATCACCTTGAGCAGCGAGCACGACTGTTATCGTTGGATGGCTCCCGCACGAATTCATTCGCTGAAGCTACGACCGGGTATGGACACCTTTTTTGCCTTGTACCCACTCAGGCGCCGGAAGCGGGCCTCTCGAGACTCTAACAAAATGAAGGCGAACCCGTCGGGCAAACGTAAGTGAAAGGGGAATATTACATGCTGCCATCTGAGTGCCTGTTCGTTGGTCGGTCAGGAATCCAAGACGATTTTGGGCCTGAAGCTTCTACGGATAAGCTCATTAATCGCTGGTCTGATGAGGCTTATGCGGGTTATGGCCAGTTCAGCCACAATGCCTTTCTGAAATGCGCTCTTGGTGCATCTCCGGTGGAGGTGAGGCCGATCCAGGCTCAGCAGGTTGAGGAATACTTGAACACCGGCTCAAACCCAAAGGAAAACCGTGGCTCTCAAGCTTGATCCCCAATGCCAGGCAGCGGTGGACTTGGCCAAGCGGGCTTTGCCCGAGGGGACGGACCTTGACGTGTCGGTCTTGTTGTCTTCACTGTATTACCGCGGGGATCTCAAGCAGAAGTATCCTTCGTTGGAGAAGTATTTGTCGGAACCAGTGATCTGCCGCCCGACTGTGCCTGAGAAAGTCGCCCTTGCTCCGGAGTTGCGTCCTCTTTTCCAGAACTTCGCTGACTTGGGTAAGACCGTTTCGGCGGAGGAATTATTCCAGGCTCTGCTCAATTGTGAAGCGGGTCGTCAGGCCTTGATTAAACTGGGGGTGACTGATCTTTCCCTACTCGGCCCGACCTCGGGTGCAACTGCAACTCTCAGCGCCTGGCGATCGTCGGCGGCACGCCTTTCGGCCATCCAGGCGCTCAGTTCCTATGGACGCATGTTGACCCAAACCGAACCTCCTCACGGTAGGGTTGTGGAAAGGGAAAACGTCATTCGCGCTTTGGTCAGGACGCTGAGCAGGTTCAAGCGGCGAAACGTGATTCTGATCGGCGCTCCAGGCACGGGCAAGTCAGCCATGATTTACGAAATGGCCCGGCGGATGTACCGGCTTGACACCTCGCTGCCGTCACGGCTGCGAGACATGGATATTTTTGAACTTTCGCCCGCATTTCTGCGGTCCGGAGCGTCGATGGTGGGCCAATACGATGAGCGTGTGAAAAGCCTGCTCCAAGTGCTTCAGACGCATCCGAAAATCATCCTGTTTGTGGACGAAATCCACTCGCTCTTCCACAGCGGCCTGTATGAACGAGGTCCTTTCACTGACGCAAATGAGGCTTTCAAAGGTGCTCTGAGCCGTGGCGAGATTACTTGCATCGGGTGCACGACGCCTGCGGAATACCGCCATGCCATCGAGCCGGATAGGGCTTTGGAACGACGCTTTGGCATCATCCGCCTGGAGCCGCCTTCCCGTGACACAACCTTGGCGATACTCAAAGCCCGTAAAGCCCGGATGGAGGAGTTTTATGCTCCCTTGGCCATCCCCGATGAGATTCTGCAACGGACCATCGAGTTGTCTGATGACTACCTGGTCAGCCGTTGCCAGCCGGATAAATCCATACAACTGCTGGACGAGGCCTGCGCGTATTGCGCGACTGCTGAGACTGTAACTGCGGTTGTGGGAGAGGAGGCGTTGCGCCAGGCTCTCGAGGACATCATCGGACACGGCCTGGTTGGCGCCGACGAGTTGACCGAATCGAACATTTTCCGACGCCTGCAGAAGAACATTGTGGGTCAGGACGAGGCCCTCCGGGAAATTTCCCGGGCTTTTGTGGCCGGACTTGGTGAGTGGTCCAAACGTTCGGGACCTCGTGGGGTCTTTCTGTTCGGCGGCCCGACGGGAGTTGGCAAGACCGAAACAGCTTTACTGCTGGCCCGGATTCTCGGCGGCGGGGATCACGAGAATCTGGTCAGGGTGGACTGTAATACACTGCACGGCTCCTCTCATGATGGTGGTCCGACCTTGAACCGACTCCTCGGAGTGCCACCGGGTTACATCGGTTATGCGCGCGGTCAAGGGGGATTGCTCTCGCGTGTCCGCGACTTGCCGGAGAGCATCGTCCTGTTCGATGAGTTCGAGAAGGCTGGGCCGGTGGTCGGCCGATTGCTCCTCCAGATCATCGATCACGGAAAAGTGGAGGACGTGGACGGCAACACATTGGATTTCCGCCGCGCGTACATTGTCTTCACCACCAACGCAGGATGTTCATATGACCACCGCCAAATGGGCTTTCGCAAACCTGGGGCGGAATCAGTTGAGACGCCTTCTCTGGACCTGGAGCTTCTGAAACGCGAGTTGCGGGTGCTGGGGTTGGGTGAGGAGTTCTTTGGCCGGATTACACACTTCATTGCTTTTAAGGGCCTCGATCGATCAGCAATCGGGACCATCATAGAGAAACAGCTTAAGAGTCTGCGCGAGGTATCCGAAACCAAAGGACTGCGGCTGAGCTGGAGTGGAGATGTGGTTTCCCATTTGGCGGGGGAATGGCAGCCCCGCTTTGGCGTTCGTTTCGCAACCACGATCCTCCGCCACCGCATTGGAGAGCAGCTCGACCTGGCGGAGGCACAAGGCGAACTCAAGGGCCTCAAAGAAATCCGTCTCGAGGTCATGAAGTTGCAGAAGCGGAAGAACGAGCTGGCGCTTGCCGGGTTTGCCGAGCGCCGCACCGAAGGAGGCAAATTGATCATCAGCCTGGCTTGATGTATACGACAGGTGAGTTGCCGCTTTAGCTCGTGAACACGACTAGCTGGTGAACCCTTAGCGCCAAAACTATCATGGCAATCACATTCGCTCAACTGCAAGACCTGATGCGTAAAGAGGGATACTCCTTCTTTGTTGCGCCCGACCGACCGGTTCTTCAACTCCGGGCTTCCGGCAGCTTCGGCATATACACAGTCCTCATCTCTGTGCAGGATGAGGGAAACTTTTTGCAGTTTCGGACATCGGAATACCTCACCTATCCGCCCTCCCACCCCCATTCGGCCGGAATATGGCAAACCCTCGGTACAATAAACCGGGAGAAACGGTTCTTGAAATTCTCCTGGGATGCTTCAGATGGCGAAATTATTTGTTACGGAGACGTCTGGGTCATGGACAACCAGGTGACTCAAGCTCAATTCCGCCGCATGCTCGGCAATTTCCTCCCTGGAATTGACGTCAGTTATCAACGTATCAAGCTGGCGGCGGAAACGGGAAAGAACCTCGGCAGCGAAGACCCGCAACTCCTGGCTGCCCAAAAAAAGGCCAGTGATCGGCCGGCACTTCCACCAGAATTGCGAGCCCTCCTGGACAAGCTCAAGAAGCGCCGTGAAGGAAATGCGACCGACGCCTTACCGAGCAATCCCAAGCCTCAAATCAAAGAGATCTGAGCTCGCTAGATCTCCGTAATCAGATCCCAACTCGTTTCCAGCGGCACAGGCGACAAACTCATCCACCTCGGGACTTGCTCAAGTTGAGCCAAGCGTGTCTTGTCGCCAATAACGGCGATGATAGTGGCAAACAGCGCGTAGTCATCGGCACCAAGCGTCCCGCGCAAATGGTCCTGGAAGGCATTGGCCATCCATGGAACGTGAGCGATTCCAATATTGAACAGCACCTTGAGCTGCCCCAGAAATAGACTGTCATCTCGCTGTTTCAATCGTTCCATGGCCGCCTTGTACAACAGGAGCCGTGCGCTGCTCCGTTCGTGTTTTCCCGTCAAGGACTGCCACGCTTCCCTGAGCACAGCGTCGGCCTCTGCGAAAGAGCCCTTTGTAATAAGCAGGCTGGCGAATCCGGCGCCGATGAAAGAATGGCCAGGCCTGCATTTCCATGCCATCCGGCAGAGCTGCTCCGCCGAGTCGATATCCCGGTGAATATTTAGCAGCAAAACAGCATAGTTATGCAAGGTTGGGCCATCCTGAGGATGCAACTCGATAGCCCTGTGGTACAGAGCTTCCGCTTCGTCGTGGTTCCCGCGGATGGTAGTCAGAAAAACCGCGAGACTGTTGGCGACACCGGGTCCTTCGGGGTCCAGTTCGAAGGCCTTCCGAAAACACTTTTCAGCTTTTTCGAAGTCTCCTCTTTCCTCACGGAAGAAATTGGCCAGATCGATCAGGAGGCCCGTGTCACCTGGATTGGCCAGGATGCGTGCGGTCAGGTCCTGCTCGCGCTCTTCCAAGACCAAATCCCGTGCCTCCGCAAACCGGCCCAGGTGGCGTAGTGCCTGTATCAGGTTGAAGCGAACCGTCGAAGCCCGTGGTGCCTGCCCATTGGCTTCAGGCCCAGCCAGCGCCAAAGCCCTCCGGTAAAATGGAATGGCGCCGGCGTAATCCTTTGCTCCAACACGAAGCAGCGCCAGCCTGAAGCAGCTCACCAAGAGCGGAGTGTTGACTGCGGGTTTTAGGCGTTCATACGTGTCCACAATTCGTCGGTAATCCACTTCCGCCCGGTCTCCTCGTCCGCGCTTTAAATTGGCATCTGCAGCCAGGAGCAGATCCTCCAGAACAACCTCTGAATCAGGCGCATACCAGCCTTGGTCGATTTCCAGCGCGCGACGGTAGAGAACCTCCAGTCCTTCCGCTGAAGAAAGTTCCCTGAGCAGCCCGGCCAGCTCCTTGAGGTCCCGGGCCACGTAAGGATGGTTCGATCCCATGCACTTCTCGTCAACCTCCAGCGCCTTCCGAAGCAGCGATTCCGCGTCCTGCAAGCGGCCGGTTTTGGCAAATACCCCAGCCAGAATTTTAAGATCCCGGGCCACAAACGGATGGCTGGGGCCATGATGGCTTTCGTCGACTTGCAAGGCCTCACGGGAGAGTCTCTCAGCCTCCTCCATCAGGCCGTACTCTGCCAGGTCCGGCACCAAGTTGGACAACATAATTGCATAGGTCGGCGGATCCTTGTCTTTCAAATCCACCATGATATCGGCGGCGCGGATACGCATCGATCGCGCTTCGCTCTTTCGGATCTTCCCCTGCAGGATCCACGCGAGATTGGCGCAGTCTACCGCCACGGTACGATGCCTCGGTCCGAAATGGCCTTCATGGATTTCCAGCGATCGTCGGCACAGCGTTTCGGCTTCTTCAAGATTGCCTTGGAGGGCGACGTAGACTCCGTACTTTTCACCCATTAAGGTTCCAGTGGGAACAGCAATCCCCTGAGCCTCCGCCAGCTTCAGGACATGGACAATATGAGGCTTGAGATGTCCGAACAGTTTCCATTTGGCCGGGTCGTCGGACTCGATAGGTGTCCAGGTATTCACAAGCTGGAGAGCCTTTTCGATCCAGGCCGCTTTTTGGGTCGGCGGGATGCCTGCCCTTAGGTCCTCCAGCTTGGCTGGGTCAGGGATCAGAAGAGTCCCGTCCTGTTTAGCCGCTCCCCAGGTAATAAGCTCTTTCAAGAGCTCAGGAACAGACATTTTGGCAAATTGATTCGCAGTCGCCGATGCGATCAATGCGGCAGCTTCGCGAATCACGGTTGCGCCAGCTTCGCTTTCGAACAGTCGATCGTCCAGGGGAGCCGGTGCCAGGAAAGCCAACAACCGGCCCAGGGCGGTCGCGGCTTCGGAAGGAGGCTGCTGCAAAAGTGGCAACGTGTCATTCATGCGTCTCTCGAAACACTTCAAAATCGAAATCCGCCAGCAGGAACGGAATGCGGGCGCAGCTTTCTCGGTTGAAGTCCTTGCTCGATTCACGAAGTTCTGGCCACTCGACCAGGTCGGGATGCAGTTTCCGGGCCGTGTCGCGCCGCAGACTGTGACGCCAGCCCTGACTGCGGCGTTCCTCGCACCATCGCGCATGCTCGTGTTTTGCCAGTTCCTCGATCTCAGCGGGCGTGAACTCAAAATAGGGGGCATTCCAGTCAGACCTGGGGCGGAGACGCAGGCCGAGGTCGCTCAGTTGCTTTTCGATAGCATCCGCTCGAGCCCGGTTTGACCGTCGAGTATCCTCGTCCAGCTCTTCCCAGGGCCGGTCCGTGGCTTTGCGCGGAAGCTGTGGATCCTTGCGCCGCGCCTTTGCCTCGGACAACAGAAAGTCCCGGTGAAAAGCCCGGGCGAGCATTTCGGTAGCAGTATCAGGCAACAGGCCGGGATCACACACGCTTTCAAAGAAAGCGAATGGCTGAAGCAAAGCCAGCGCGCCTTGCTCTTCCAACAGCAACTCTCCCAGACCGGTATGATAAAGCGTGCGCACCGTGATGCGGACAGTCTCGCCTGGTTTGCCAAAACGAATGCGTAACTGCCGCTGCAACTGGAGCGCGGCGGAAAGGCTGCGGGCATCCTCGGCGAAGAACACATAAATGTGGGTGAACGCGGGACGCTTCGGGTTTTGCGGGTCCGCGCGCAAGAATTCGCCTCGCTGGCCATCCGCGGAGGCAAGATCAAGATCAACGGTTGCGAAGTCGCAAAGCTGATCAAGGACGGGTTGCCTTGCCCTCAAGGCGGGGAGCGCGGTAGACGCGGCGCGATCAATTACCGTTATGGGCAACCGGCAAGGAGGCTTGCCTTTATGCTTACGATGCCAGAGCC
The DNA here is from genome assembly GCA_002428665.1 of Verrucomicrobia subdivision 3 bacterium UBA6082. GTDB lineage: Bacteria > Verrucomicrobiota > Verrucomicrobiia > Limisphaerales > UBA8199 > UBA6082. The sequence continues at coordinate 23,080 of DIXK01000095.1, read as the reverse complement.
GAGCCACCTCGCCCACGAAGCTCTGGCCCATGCAACCCAGCCCGACCACGAGCAGGTTTGGGCAAGTCGCAGGTTGGTTTTTTTCGTCGTCCCGATCCACCAACGGATGGGTCCGCAGCAACGCTTGGACGGCGCGTTGGTAAACGTTGAAGAAATGCAGCCGCACCGGCTCTCTTTCGGGATGGCGCAGCTCCCGTTCACTCAGCAGCTCGCAGGTGTTTGCGTCCAACAGGTGCAGGATGCAGGACAGCGTGTCCTTCCGACCCGCAGGCACCGCCCGTCGTAGCGCCATACCAACCTCTACGTTCGTGCCGTCATCACCGCAAATGACGACGACGTGCTGCGCGCGAGCGACCTTCGCGCGGATCAACATGAACGGGTCCCGCGCATCGCCTATCAAAACGATGATGCCCCGGTTGCGGCAGGGAACAATGTGGTCGCTATCCGTGTCCCGCTCAATCACGACAACGCGCCACCCGGCCGCGCGACAACGGCACGCCAGCCGGTAACCGATCCCGCCCAGGCCACAGATGACGATGTGCTGGCGAAACCATAACCGTATTTTTAGCTTGGCCCACTGTTCCGAAAACACGCTCAGGATCGTCAGCAACGCAGCGTAGACCGTCAGCGCCGGCGCGAGGAACCGGGCGGCCTCAAGGGCGAGGTTCATCTGTGCTGAGTCCCCCACCTCACCGCCTTGAACGGCGAACAACATCAGCGTGCGATACAGCAGTTCGGGTAAAGACCAGTGGCTGCCGCTGACCTTGGCGTAGGCGGCGAACCCAGCCACGCCCAGCGCTACAACTGCAACGGTCAGCAGGATCAAGATCGGCAGTCTGAGCTTGCGCCAAGCCAGAGCGGGGCGATCACGGAAGCGGCTAAACTCATCTAGGTCCGTCTGGCGAGATTCGGGATTCATGGTTGACGCAGACATTCAACACTTTCACCAAGATGTTTTCGAACAGAAATTCTTTCATTCTGCCTACTTCCTTTCCCGGGCACGGAGCACATTCGCGTAGTCGTCGGCGGCGGCGAAGAACGGGGTGAACCCGGATGATTCTCAATGTGGCAGTCATCTATTCACGCATCGGCGCGATTGTAATGGATTTACCTTTTCAAAGGCAATTGGGTGTGCCAAATGCAGCACAAACCTGTACCCTCGTTACGGTAGCCGATGAACAGGTCGTAGGGCATGTTCATTCCGCCGCCCGCATCGATAGCTCAACGAGTTTGTGGAGCTCCGTTTCCTGTGCCTTCTTCAAGTCTGACTGCAGATTGCCACGGAGGGAATTGGTTTTCATACTTCTCCTACTCGGAGCAGATTACGCTCACCGCACCCTGGACAAACATGCTCCATCGGCAGTTGGCTACACTCGATGCGATTCTCTTTCGCGCATTTCGGGCAGCGATAGCTGGCTTCTGCTACATCTGGAGCAACGATGCCCTCCCGGATTAGGGGATCGAGAGTATGACCCTCTTGCTCATGGGAGAACGTGATTTTCAGTGAACTGCCGGGCGCTGCCACCAGCATCATCAACTCGATGATGCTCTTGCCGTTCACGACTTCCCCATCCTTTTCCACCTCCACGTTTCCTTCAAGCTTGGACAGGAGCCTGACGGCCTTGGCGCACGCACCCGCAACCAAGCCTTCCGGATGAACGACCCAGTAGCGATACGGTGTGTTGGCAAGGATTCGCTCCTGGGCTCGCAACCGCAAGGAGACGGGGACGCGGATGCCGAATCCTGGCGATTCGCTTGGCCAAGGAGACTCCAGAGATACGGGGTTTTGTTCTCGCCACACATCGAGGTCGTCGAGCTTCGGCTCTGGCCTGTCGGCAACGTCAGCAGCCTGAGCGCCTCCTGGTTCCATGTGGAAGTGCGCTCCCTCGTTGATGGCATCAACCACGACACTCAACAAGCGCGAGCGCTCCTCCGGGATTCGTCCACTCAAGTGCGCCAAAACACTCTGCACATTCCAGTAGTCATCCACCTGGTTCTCCACCTGGAATGTGCGCTCTGACAGCAGCGTCTTCAACTGGCCTAGGAAGACCCCCACCGGCTCCTGCAACAACAGCGCCACCGCGAGGCGAACCCAGAGGATTCGCAGGCTGGTCACGTCATGACTCCCCTCCTTCAGCCCCCACGCCCGCCCAAGATGCGACCTGGCCTCTTCAATTCTCCCCAGCATCAGCAGCACCATGGATAGGTTGTGTAAACGATGGGGAATCAGAGGATGCTTCGGATCGCTGCGTCCACGGAACCTCTCTTCAATCTCCAAAGCCTCCTGGAAGCACTTCAAGGACTCGTCTAATTTGCCCTGCTCACGCAAGACCAGGGCGAAGTTATTTAAAGGCAGCGCAGACTTGGTCTCCTCCATTTTATTGGCATGCCTCAAACCGTCCAGGAGCCGCCGATACAGGCTTTCCGCTTGCTGCAAATCGCCGGCGTTGAGCAATGCATGCGCCAGCATCTGCATGGCATGCAGGAGTTCCTCGGCCTCGCTTCCGGCCTTGGCCTGTAGTTCGTGGCACTTCTTACGCGCCAGCGCCAGCGCGCACTCAACCTCGGCACGTCGCGCCTCGCCGGTTTTCTTATTTTCTTTAAGCACCTTGCTCAGCGACCGCATGCATGCAATCGTATTGGGGTGCTCGCCGCCTAAAGCCTCCTTCCAATGCCGACTGCGGCTCCGGCAAAGCTCCTCGGCCGACGACTGCCGGTGGAGTTTCCACAGCGTGTTCAACAGCGTCTGGAAGCAAGTCAAAGTGCTGAGGTGTTGGGGACCAAGACCTGGGGCGTGTTCGCGACCATCCAATTCGTCACGCAGGAGTCGCTCCGCCTCATCGAGTTCTTTCCGGCCGATGTGAAACCGGGCGACCTGATGAATCGAGTCAAGTGTATCCTTGTGTGCCGAACCCAGATCCGGGTTACGCCGGCTCCGATCAAGAGCCGTCGTGGCTACCTCCATCGCCTCTTGCGGCCGGTCCGTCCGCCAAAGCAGGTTGGCCAGTGCACGCATTGAGACGAGCGTGCGCCAGTGACTGGGGCCCGCCACTGACGATGCGTAGTGTCCGGTCACGCATCGCCGGAGCAGGGCCTCTGCTTCCTGGTCACCCTCCGGACTCCCTTTGAGGTTCCAGGCAATATTGAAGGCAGCAGCAAGCATCAGGATCTCGGTCTCTGGTCGACGATCCTTCTCAAAGGCACGTTCGAGCCCGACTAGCGACTCGCGCAGAAGTCTGAGTCGCTCTTGTGGGTCGCTGACGAAGACAGCAAGGTCACTCTTGGCTTCGAGCGCTTCGGGCGTTTCCGCGCCCAAGCGCTCTGCTGTGAGTTCATAGGCGTAGCGCTGCAGCACTTCGCCTTCTGGGGTGCGATTCTGGCCGAGATGATACAGTGCCAGGCCGTGCAACAATCGGACGTTCCAGTGTCGCCGAGGATAGTGCTCCAAGGAGGACCGAATGCTCTCGCCATGAGGAAACAGCGTCCGCCAAACCGCCCAGTTCTCGAAGCGATCCGCTTCTTGTGGCGCGGCGACATCGAACAGTTCGGCAGCCGTCTCCAACAAGGCGACGCGTTGATCCTCGGGAACACGCCTCCAAGTGATGTCACGGACGACGCGGTGAAGGCTAACGTATTGCTCAGATCCGTGTGAATCCTTCTCAAACGGGACCACGGCTCGTTCTCCGATTGCTGCGGTTTTAACGCATTGCTCAGGTTCTGGTGAATGTTTCTTGAGCATCGAATAGCATGCCAACTGCGTCAGCAGGGATCGTGGTGAAGGCGGCTCGGCTTGCCCACTGCAGTTCTCGAAAAACTTCATCATGGTCTTCTTAGCTCCATCGTTGGTGATGACCTTCGTGGGAATGGGCGCCGCACCAAAGCAAGCGAGCAGGCGCAACAACGCTTCAGCAATCGAACCGACCCTCTGAACCGTAGCGTTCCAAGTGACCGCCACACTCCTGGGATATTTCATGACCCGTTGATCGAACCAATTCGTCACCTCGGTGTCGCCGTTCCGCCAAAGGTCCACATACTCGGGAATTGAGCATTGCTCAATGTTGATGAATGCGCCCGCCTGCTCCAATCCCAGCGCCAATCCATCAACGAGACCCGCCAAATCCTCGGCTGCCTGGTGGTCCCGTGCCGTTTTTAAACGCCAGGGTGTGCGTTCGAGCAGCAGATCACGAGCGGAAGATGCATCAAGCACGTCGAGGTCCAGCGCCTCGATCCCGCACATGCTCCATTTGGTCAGGCGGGAAGTGATGATAACGTGGCCGCCATACAGCTTTGATACTAGATCCTCGCAGACATCGGCGGTTGACTCGTCATCCACGTTATCCAGGATGAGACACCAGCCAGGATGCTCCATCAACCACTGCAGTGCCGCCTTGAATCGTGCCTCTTCATCCCCCTGGGAAACCGCTTCCTTCAGGTCCAAGACCAGTGCGAGGTCAGCGATCCCACGCTTCAAGTGCTCCGGCGAGTCGGCAACGACAAACAACAGCGCGGAGTAGTCGTCGGAGTAGCGAAGAGCGTATTCCACTGCGAGCCGGGTTTTCCCAATGCCGCCGAGGCCGCAAATAGCCTGCCCTTGGGCTTGGGTAATCGCCACAGGTTTTGCTCGCCCGTCAGTCTCCAACTTCTTGAGGATGCGATCATGTAGGTCGGAAAGAAAGCCGTCGCGTCCTTTGAAAAGGCTCCCAAGAGACGCGTACGGCAGATTGCAGGGTTTTATCAACGACCGCGGGAGACGAAATCCATCACGCAGAACGAGCACACGAAGCTCTGCCAGCGTGGAAAAAACCTGCCGGTCTTCGCCACAGCCCAATATCGTTTCAGCGAAGGCACGCTGCAATTGTGCGACTTCGTCATCCTGAACGTTTGTCTTCGAACGGGGGAAATCCGCGGATGCAAAATACACGAAAATGTGTTTCCGCTTGGCGGGCACGCTGTTGAGCCTTTCGCCAGTCGCAAAAAAATACTCCCACTGCGTGTAGGAGCGGCGGGGACTTCCGCTCGGCGTTTCCAACGAAGTCGGTTCTGCGCCGAAAGCGTCTCCCACAAGAAGAATCACTCGATCGCACTCGGCAACATAGGCTTCAAGCTTTTCCAGCAGTGTCCTCGGCCCCTGCTGGAAGTCCTCCTGCACCTTGACTTCGGTTGCACCCACCGCACGGAGATCGCTTGCAAGGGCATCACGACATGCTCGGAACTCACTTGTAGCAGCAGAGATGAATATTTTCATAGTGGTCTCCTCAATTGGCCAAGATGCCCGCAATGGGATCATGCTCTCTCAACTTGGCTTCGTAAACTCGTAGTTCATATTCCTCCTGGGTAGGGCAGAAGGAGTCGTCGGCAACTGGCACTACAACTCCGCCTCGCTGGTCAGGTGGCTCAACCAACCAGCGATGGAGCCTCAAAGTGGTGTCGCGGTCCTTGTGCGAGTAGCTGCGGAAGGCGTGGTAAGGGCGGTTTGAGAGATTGCTCATAGTATTGTTCCTCGTGGATTCTGCTGGCGTCGTTCATGTTCGTTCTGGATCTGGCTGATTTTCTTCAAGTCGCGGCGCGAGCGGGAGACATCACGGACCATCCGATCCGTTGTATCCGCATTTAGGGCAAGCTGGGTAAAGCCTGTCGCCACCATGAAAATCGAAAGTCTCCGTGTAACCACAGCGACGACACGTCGCGTCGACAACAAACCGAGTTCCCTCAACTTTCTGGGTGTACCACACCTTCCCTTGTGGCCGCATTGGCATCGGAGGTGAACGCATTGGTGCGATGGTCTTGGACGCCTCGCGTGTGCCAGTCGTGTTATCGTAGCGCGGCGAGACCAGAACATCGGCAATAGAATGAAACGAATCACTGCTAGCGTTCATGAGACGGTGCAGGCTACTCGGAAGTTTTTCGTTTAGCTCCTCGGCTACGTATTTTATGGCGGAATGCACAGCTCCTTTCGGGTCACCATCACAATCATAAATCGCTTTCGTCCGACAGGCTGATGACAGCCATCGAAGCAGGCGCATAGGTTCTAACGCGAGTGCTGCGTCAAGTGCCGAAAGTTCCTGCTCTACCATGTCTTCGTATAGGTAAGCGGTTTCGGCTGGTCCGGAAAAACCTCCGTTTGGGTTGTATTGGCGTGGAGCTAGATGAGCCCTCTCCAACAGAGGCCTGATTCTTTCACGCTCGAGATCGAGGATCGAAAAATCGCGCTTGCTTCGAATAAAGTCCTGCAATGCTCTGACTGTGCCAGCAGTCGAGGAGTGAAAGGCGAATGAGGTCAAGACACTGAGGGCGAAGACGGCGCAGGCTGTTTCGGCCATGCCGTCGCGCATCCACTGCCTTGAAGAGGAGAAGGCATGTTCGAACGCCGAATCGCCCAAGTTCGCTTTGAGAACCACACACGCCACTCCTGCGAGTCCGAAGCGACCTCGTGCTCCGCGTTCTGCGACCGCAAAGTCTTCGTAGAATTTCTGCAAGCCACAGGTGCTGCATTTCATCCGTTGAAAATCTGCAGAGTAAAGAAGCTCACCCACGGCGGAAAACTCGCTTGATTCGGCAAGGTAGTGGACCGCTTCCGATAAAGCGTATCGGATTCCTTGCCTCCAAGAAGCAGCGCAATATTTTCCGATGAGACGAGTTCCGTCTGCAATACTGACGAAATTCAACCCAGCTTTGGTGTGATCTCCAAGCCAGTCTGTGAGTGATTTGTGGTAAGGCTTGATGACTTCGCAGTCGTTTTCCTTTGCCACCGGAAACAGCGAGCCGAGCTTACGAAGCCATTTTCGAAGTTCAGTTTCGCGCCAGTTGAACAGCTTTTGCAGAATTTCCACCGGCAACGGTTCGCGCGCGGCGAGAATTGCGCCCAGCATCGGTTCAATTTTCTGCTCATATTGCTCCGCATCGGGAAACTGGCGCTGAAACCATTGGAAAAAGATTCCGCCGAGGCCTTGCGGGAATTGTTCCGGGTGGTCGAGCGAAAGGTGGCCGCGTTGAACGTCGTCGCAGAAGTGTTCGGCGTAGAGGAACACGCCTTCGCTCTTTTCCAGGATTTGTTCGACGAGGCGGTCGGCGTTTGTGCGGGGCTGGAGTTGCGGGGCGAGTTCGTGGCGCAGGTATTCGCGTAGGTCGGCGCGGTTGGCTTCGGTGGCGGTGTCGAGGATGAACGGGTTCAGCCCTTGCAGCGGGGCACGCACGTCGCTCTCGGGCCGGCTGGTGACGACGAGGCCAATCCAGTCCGGCAGGCTCGGGGCGTGGCGCGCGAGCATTTCGACGAGTTCGTTGCGCCCGTCGCCGCCGGCTTCGTCGAGGGCGTCAATGACGATGAGCAGGCGTTCGCGTCCGCCGGTGATGGAGAGCTTGAGCGGGTTGGCGAGGAGGTAGTCGAACAGTTCGGCGGCGGTCTGCTTGCGGTCCAGTTCGACAATCTCCGGCAGGGTGAGCAGGAGCTTGCGGTAGTCGGGCAGCCGGGTGGCAAGCTGGAAGGCGAGGGTGCGGATGATGCGCGGGGCGCTGCGGTGGTCGGGCTTGTCGTAGGCGCAGAAGTGGACGCCGACAACCGTGCCGCGTCCGTAGAAGTGCGCGAGGTGGGCGGCGAAGAAGCTTTTGCCAAATCCGGGTGCGCCCATCATCCAAAAGATGCGCGAACTGCGGTCGGCGGCGGTGCGCCATTTTTCCACGGCCTCAAACAGCCAGGCGCGGCCCGTGAGTTTTTTCTCCAGCAGCTTTTGGATGCGCGCATCGGCGGCGAAATCGGAGACGACGGGCTTGAGATATTCTTCGAGCGTCCGGATTTCACCGGCGAACTTCCGGCTCTCGTCGCTCTCCACGACGCGGATGATTTCGGCGAGTTTTTGTTGATACCAATTTTCCCATGCCGCCTCGCCGGCCGCGCGGCGCTCCTGCCAGTCGTGCATGTCGAGCCATTGGATATGGCTGATGCTGGGCGGCAGTTTCACCTCCTGCTCGCTCTCGACGAGGATGCTCTGGATGTTTCCGCCCTTCGCGCCAATGGCGATGCGGATTTCATCGAGGCAGACGCCGGGGTCGCGGGTAGAATGTTTCGAGAGGAAGGAAAAGAAGCGGTCGCACTCCGTAATCCCGGACGTGATGGAGCGCCGCCAGTCGTCGCCGAAGGTGATGTCGTGTTTGTCAAACCAGACATCGTGGCCGCGCTGTTTCAAGTCAGCGTAGATGCGGCGGACGAGTTCTTCGTTGGCGTCGTGTCCGTAGCTTAGGAAGATGCGGAGCGGGGAGGAGGCTTTTTCCGGCGAGACCTCTCCGTGTTCGGGGCAGATCCAGTGTTTGCCAACCTGAGTCAGCCGCTGCTTGCATTGTGGACAATCTCGACTCATTGTGCGGACGTAGCTAATGCGGATAGTGCCCCCGTTGCGGTTTCCTGTCTAACGGTTTTCACTCAGCGAATTGCGTAACTCGCGCACGCGGTCGACGAACGCGGGATTGTGTTTGATGAGGTGATTAGGGGGAACTGCGCGAACGTTCGGCGCGGTTCAGTCGCTCGCGGACGGAGGCGTGGATCTTCTTTTTTTTCGCGCCCGCGCGCAAGCGTCCCGCCTGGATCGCCTTGTGTATCGTGTTGGTTAGCACGCAGTCTGCGCGCTGTTCCGCGGGACCGACTGGCCTTGATCCAAGCACGCCTGCACTTGCCCCAACACCACCGGAGTCAGCTTGCGCCCCGTCCGCGGCTTGGGTGCCATAAAAAACGCCGCGGCTCCTCCCGCGCGACAGCGGTCTACTGCCCGCTGCACGGCGATCTTGGGCACGCCAAAGGCGCGGCGGATGCCCCCGTGCAGTCAGGAGGTCGGCGCTGACGCTCACTTGGCGCCAGAGCACTCCCAGGCGGGTGGCCGAATAGGCTTCTGGTGAACGAGGGCGGCTCCACATGAGAAAGGCTTCGGGAGTGAGCGGAGCCCGGCTGCGGAGGAACAACTCACGTCGCCCACTCTCCGGGCGGGCCTTGCGCAGATACTCAATGAGCACGTTGGCCGTCTCGTCGGTCAGGGGCAGTTGCAGCATCTGACGGGTCTTGGCCTCCACGGCACGCAATGGTCATCTCCGCCGCCCCCCGAGTCTCGCGCAGGTAAGCGCCGAAGCGCTCGACCTCCACCTCCACAGAAGTGGGGAGCAGCCGATTGCCTTCAGACACCAGTTGGCGCTCACTCAGGAACCGCTTTAACGCGCCAATGCCCGAAGCGGCTTTCTTTTGGCTGGGCAGGAAGTGGTCGTGAGCCACTTAGAGATCCTTCCGAGTCAATTGGGCCAGCTGTGTGATACGGCGACGCCCTAACCAGACAACCACCTTGCCTAGACCCGCCAGGTGAGAGTCAAGGGTGCTATCGGTGTAGCGTTGATCGTGCATCCACCGCAAGAAATCATCAAGCAGAGGACCGAAGAGAGGCAGGCAACGCCAACGTGCGAAGGAACGTGGCCGAATCTGAACAAGGAGAGATTTTATTTTCATCCGGGAGAGATGTTCCTCTTCCGGATCTCCAGTCAATAATGTTGAGCTGAAAGGCCCGGCAGAAGCCGCTGGCCCGGCAGAAAGACGCTCAACTCAACATTATTGGGAACTCAACATTATACTACCGCGACGCCGCATGAGGTTTTGACCATACGACGTTCATTCGGGCCGAGAATGATTGAACAACGGGAAAGGACAAGCCGATGATTAAACCTCTGTCTCTCCGATTCTCCCTACTCACTTCGACATTCTGCCTTCTTTCCTTTCCTATGGCAGGCGTGCTCTGTGGCGAAGGAGCGGGCGGCTGAGGCTATTTGAGAACTACCAAGCGCAGAAGCTTATCTTCCTCAATGCCGAACTCCTGCAATAACCGCCTGTCTGCGAGGTGGGGCTTCTTCAGGACACGATCTGTGGTCGCATCCACCAAATGCCACGTTTCGCCATATGTAAATGGTGGAATCCTTTCTTTCAAGTAGTCCGACCATAGACGGTTCAAAAGCGTTTGAAGCGTGACTTGATCGCTATTCCAAGTGTAATTAGCGATCTGCTCATGCCCCGTGGCTCCCGATACGTCAATGTTAACGCGCGTCTCCTTTTCATCCCCCCAGGTGCTCAACAACTGACCTGTCACGCGGGTCAGCCCGCGTACGGTTTCCAAGACTTCCTGAAGTAATGCACGGTCGCTCCGTGCCGGCGCAGGATTCACAACGTCGGTTGGTATCTGTTCAAGCGCCCGCTGCAAGTCAGGCCAGAAACGGTCAAATACCACTCGCAACTGCTGTTCGCTGAGCCGCCGGTCTTGCTCCGGTATTCGCTGGTAAATGGATCGGACTAAAATCCACGTCGGCTCTCGTTCGGCGCGAATTGCCTGAAACATCACCAGGGGTCCGGACAACTCGGCAGGATCAAGATCAATCAAATATGGGCAAATTGCAGCGCGCTCAAACGCTTGGGCCAGCGCGCCGACTTCAAATATGAGCCAAGGCGCATTCGCGCACTCCCGAGTGACACAAACGATTCCGAAATTGCTCCCGCGAAGCTGTTGCATGACCTCTGCACCCCATCGTGCTCCGGGCCGAATGTCAGCAGCCGACATCCACGGTTCCACCCCGTGAAGTACGTAGAGTAGCCATTCCCGTAACGCCTCGGCGACATGTTGACCTCGCTTGCCAGACCAACTTATGAAAACTCTCATAGCGATGTAAACCAGGTTAAGGAGGCGTCATGATCCAGTCCATCTAATTCCCCATGCGTAAAGTTGGTGATCTTTGGCAAATCCTCTGGGAAATGGGCGGCGGGGCGGCCAATTGGATCAGGGTTTCCTCGTGGTCTTCCCACTTCTTCATGCATGATTCATCGTTCTTCCTTTCCCAAGCCCTACGAGTCAGATTCCCCAAGTTGAGTTGTGCACTATCGCACATTGCAGTCTCCTTCGTCGCGCCTTGCCGTCCAGCCCTTCCCGCGAAAACAGCACCACACCTAGTTTTCAGACAGGCTCTGCGGAAAATCAGGAGCGGATTGTGCCCGCGCCGTTCGAGTTCGTTCTAGGCAGTCGTCCCACACAAATTAAGTGCATCAACCCTGCTCGCCTAATAGATCTCTCAAAAATGCATCCTTCAGGCCGGGAATCCGAGCCATTAGGGTTTGACCGGAAACGATGTCCTCTTTTCTTGAATACACGCCGATAAGGATGAGGGCGCATTGCACCGTGATCTGATTGTCTTTGCCAAGTATCCGCTCGCACCGGTCGAGCAATCCCATTGCAGTCTTCTCGGCATCGTCATGATGGCCTTCGATCAGGAGTGCAGAAGAAAGTTGAAGTTCAGCAGATAAACTCATTGGATTCCCTTCCCCCAAACACCGAGAAGTTATTGAGCATAACTTGCGGAGAAATGAGACCTGCATCGTCTGTCCAGAATGGGTCAGTTTACCGCAAAGGGTGGCAATCGTAGCCACATCGGCGGCAATTCCACCGGACGGTGCGTGTGCTACTTCGTCCAACTGGTGCTCAAGAGCGCTTGCAGCAGCCGCAAATTCACCGAGTTCACACAATACGAAAGCATTCGCGATCTGAGACGAAAAATTATCGGCCATAACGACGGGTCTCCTCTACCAGGGTTAAGAATTGAACCTTTCCGGACCGAGCCCCTTCACCTGCGAGAATAATGTGACTTTCGGGGCCGACCGCACAGCAATACAACGGGCTATCCGCTGTGAATGCAGCGACGCACGCACCAGTTTCGAGGCTCCACACTCGCAAGCTGTTGTCATCGGAAGCTGAAATCGCTCGTCGACCATCAGAAGTCACTGCAACACCGAAAACGATTCCCTTGTGCCCTTGAAGCTCAAGAATCGCGGTTTCTTTTTCCATATCCCATACGACGATGGGCCTATACCTTTGAGCCACAATTAGCCACCTGTCATCGGGCGAGATTGCGAGAGATTCGATACAAGGGGCGTGCTTTTCTTCTGGGCTTGGTTGCCACTCCGGACCTCTCGCGACTTCCCACAGGTCTTTGGTCGTGCTTTCAAGTTTTGCAAGGTCACGGAATCTGTTGAATCGTATGAGTTCCTTCCCCTTGTTTAGATCCCAAACAATCAAGAGGCCTGACTCATCTCCTGTCACGGCAAGATCACTGTGATGAAATAGTGATAATGCCCTGATCCCATGTTGATGACCCTCAAGCGTAACGATTTCACAACCATTTGTCAGATCCCACACCTTTAGCGTCTTATCAAATGCCCCTGAAATAGCACGCGTTTCGTTGTTGGAGAAGGCTACGCATCCAACACCTCCTTTATGGCCTCGCAGTTCAAACAATTGCTGCCCATCTTCGAGATTCCAGCATCGAACCGTTGAGTCGTTAGACCCCGATAGCACCCGAGTCCCGTCTTTGTTTATTGTGACGCATTTCACAGAGAGGCCATGTCCGTGAAAGGTCCTAATCGGATTGCCGTTGCGAGTATCCCAGACAACAACGGAACGGTCGTGAGAAGCGCTTGAAGCAAAGAGCCCATCACCTGACACTGCAACCGAATTGACGTCGTCCGAATGCCCGACCTCGCGTTCTGCTCTTGCGGGACGTTGAAGATCCCATAACAAAACACCACCATCCGTTGCGCCGGAAACGCACTTTCGGGCGGTTTCGGCTACAGCGATACAAGTTACTTCGTCCTTGTGGCCTTCAAACTGGCCAAGCACCTCGCTTGAGGCGATGTCAATGAGCCTCAAGCTCTGGTCTGTGCCGCCCACAAGAATCTGGTTAGCATTTTCGACAAAGCGTGCCGCATTGAACGAGGTCCGAAATGAAGCAACCATCGATAAACTCTCTCGGCCGTCTTGCGAATTCAGGATGTCCCAAATCTTTAAGCGAAACTCGTCGCCACTCAAGGTGGTATCCTGCAGGGCGACGAGCATTCGTGCAGGATCCACAGCCACTACATTTTGCCAGTAGTAGTCAAACTTGTCTTTCCCCAGCCCACTTCGGTCCAAGATATTCCAGAGTTGAAAATCGTATTCGGAAAACGCGACAACCGCGAGGCGTCTTGGAATGATCGCAAGTTGAACGACAGGCGCGCCTTGGGTTCCGAGCATCCCCAAACTTTTCCCCTCTTGCAGGTCCCACATCCTTATCGTGCCATCATCAGATCCAGACAGTAGTAATCGGCCGCAGGATGTAAGACACCGAACCGCAGCAGTGTGCCCTTCGAGCACAGATCTGAGGCTGCCATCAGCGAAATTCCAAATACGAATTGTGTTGTCCCTGCTCGGACGCGTGTCTGTTCTTTCTACGAAGGAACGGATTTGCAACATGAGTTTGAAAGGCAGACGCTTTCCAGCGCCAGAAACCGCGACGAGACCATCATTAATCTTAGAGATTAGAACCGCGTTTACTTCATCGGCATGGCCTGAGAGCGCGTGAAGACACTTGAGGTGCTTCAGATCCCAGATGCACACCGAACCATCTTGTGCTCCTGAAGCTGCGAACGATGCGTCATCAAGAATCGCAACCGAATGTACCCCGTGGGCGTGACCTCCCAAGGAGGCGACAAGTGCTCCGCCTGGTTGCCTTAAGACAGGGAGAATGCCAGGAAATAGTGGCCGCAACCAAGGCGAACCCCGCCAAGCGAAACACGCGTCCAATAAATGGCGTATTTCCTCGTTGTCGCTGCCTTCTAGGCGGCCTAGAAGTTGGCTTGGTAATTGCGTTGGGTCCTCAGACAGAACTCTCGACGACAGGCGAACAGCTTCCAATCCGTGCTGAAGCGCTTTGCGCGTCTTTTCGTCTGGTAAATGGCCAGCTAGAGCGAGGTCGAAGTCTTCAAGCAGTTCTTGAACCAAGCCTGTTTCCGTCTTGGTTTTTAGCCATTCGAAGCTGAAAAGCAGTTTGTGAAGTGCATCCGATCGCGCTGTTGCAACAAGGTGAATTGGCAGATGTTTAAGGAAGTATGTGGCAATAATGGCAAAATTACTCTGGACGCCTGCCAGTCCTGAGTCGGCCAAGACTCGATGGCCTTCCATCACGCTTACGAAATACGTCCCAGCCTTCGCCTCATCCGCCAGCCAATCGGCAAGCGCTTTGTGGTAGGGCTTGATGACTTCTCCGCTGGCTTCCTTCGTAACCGGAAAGAGTGAGGCAAGCGGGCGGGTGAAGTCGCAAAGTTCTTCGTCCCGCCAGTTGAAGAGGCGTTGGAGAATTTCCACGGGCAGCGGTTCGCGGGCGGCGAGGATGGCGCGGAGCGCGGGGCGCACGTCCTTGCGGAACTTTTCCAGGTCGGGGAACTGCCGCTGGAAGTACTGGTAGAAGATTCCGCCGAGGCCTTGCGGGAATTGCTCCGGGCGGTCGAGCGAGAGATGACCGTGCTGGACGTCGTCGCAGAAGCGCTCGACGTAGAGGAACACGCCTTCACTCTTTTCCAGGATGGTCTCCACGAGGCGGTCGGCGTCCGGGCGGTTCTTGAGTGGCGTCGCCAGTTCGCGCCGCAGGTAGTCGCGGATGTCGGCGCGGTTGGATTCGGACTGGGTGTCGAGCGGGAAAGGATTCAATGCCTGCAACGGGGTTTTGACATCGAACTCCGGGCGGCTGGTCACGACGAGGCCCAGCCAGTCGGGCAGGCGCTGGGCATTGCGCGCGAGCATTTCCACCAGCGGGTTGCGCCCGGCCTCGCCTTGGGCACTGGCACTGCCAGCTTCATCCAGGGCATCAATCACGATCAGATACCGTTCCCGACCGCCGTGGATGACCGAGCGCAGCGGGTTGGCGAGGAGGTAATCGAACAGTTCCGCCGCGTCCTTCCGGTCCAGTTCGGCAATCTCCGGCAGGGTCAGCAGGAGTCTGCGATAATCGGGCAGCCGGGTGGCAAGTTGGAAAGCGAGGCTGCGGACGACCCGCGGCGCGTTGCGGTGGTCGGGCTTGTCCCATTCGCAGAACTGGGCGGCAATGACCGTGTCGCCGCGTGTGTGGGTGAGTTGGGCGGCAAACGCGCTCTTCCCGACGCCGGGCGCGCCCATGATCCAAAACAGTCGGGACTGCGAGCCGCAGGGGCGTTCTGTGCCGGACGGGCCATCTCTTGACGTGGTTCGCCATTTCTCCACCACTTCGAACAGCCATTGGCGTCCGTAGAAGCCTTTGCTCAGCAACTGGCAGATGCGGGCCTCGGACTTGATGGGTTTGAGATGGCGGTTGAGCGTTTCGATCTCACCGGCAAAGCGCCGGCTTTCATCGCTCTCCACCACCCGGACAATCTCAGCGAGCTTGGCCTGATACCATTGCTTCCACGCCGCGTCGCCCGCGGCACGCTGCTCTTTCCAGTCGTGCATATCGAGCCACTGGATATGGCCGATGTTGACCGGCGGCTGCACCTCCTGCTCGCTCTCGACGAGGATGGTCTGGATGTTGCCGCCCTTCACACCGATGGCGATGGCGATTTCGTCGCGGCAGACGCCGGGGTTACGTGTGGAGTGCTTGGAGAGGAACGACAGGACGCGGTGACTCTGCAAAATGCCGTCGGTGATGGAGCGCCGCCATTCGTCGCCGAACTTGATCTCGCTCTTGTCGAACCAGACATCGTGCCTACGCTTTTCCAGGTCGGCTTTGATGCGGCGAACCAGTTCTTCGTTCGCGTCGTGGCCGTAGCTTAGGAAGATGCGGAGCGGGGCGGAGGCTTTTTCCGGCGAGACCTGGCCGTGTTTGGGGCAAACCCAGAACTCACCGACCTGGGTTAGCGGATGCTGGCATTGGGGGCATGTCGGGGGCTCGGACATAGGTCAATTCAAAGGTTCAGGCTTCGCCTCGCGCCAGGCGGGAAACTCGTCCAACTTCACCACGTTTGCGCGGTCATTCAGCGCGGCAACCAGGGCGAGCAGGAAGGGGAATGTGTCCGCGGGGACTTTCGCCTTGATGGCTTCCAGGAAGTAGCCGGCATCCCACGGCACCTGGATTTCCGGATGGTTTGGTACAGGTTCTCCAAGCAGGAAGGTCTTGAGCCGTCCGAGTGGCCGTGCGGTGAGGCGGTTCTCGATGTGGTCCACCAGGAATTCCAAATACCAAACACGCGGGCTCGTATTGGCCTGCAATGGCGCCTTTGCCTTCAGGTTCAAGTCCAGGCCAGCTCGGGCTTCTTCAAGGCGGCCCAGCATAACCAAAGAGAGCACGAGATTGTTGCGCCGATGAATCGTCAGGGGGGCATCCTCGCCGAGGGCTCTGATGGTGCTCGCGAGGAGTTTCTGGTCGAAGGGTTCCGCCAGTTCCGCACGGCCCCGCTTGCGAATCGAGTAAGTGTACTGGTTCAAGGCGCGCAGCGTGTCACGGTGGTCGGGTCCAAGAATTCGTTCCTGGATTTCCACGATGCGCAGACGTAGGGGTGTTGCCTCTTCACCACGCCCCGTGTTATCGAGCTGGTCGGCCAACGACGCCAGGCTGGCCACGTCATCCGGGTCCTCAACCGTCCTGCCGATATCGACTCCGTAATGCTGGTACAACTCGTTCAGCGAGTTTGTGATTTGCTCCGGGCTGCGGCCCATCTTCTTGAGGCATCCGGCATAGTTGCCAACGAATGTTTGCAAGCTGGGATGAGGGCGCCCAATCGCGGCGGAAATTTTCAACAACCCCTCCAGCGCCCTCCGAAATTCTTCAGCCTCCGGCAGGTTACCCAAAGCCTTCTCGACCGTGGCAAGGTTGGAATAGCTCGTGGCCAGCGTGGGATGGTTATCCGATCCGCCTCTCTTTGCTTTAAGGGTTCCATTCTGCAGTCGTTCCGATGACCGCAACGGATTTGAACTAGGACCCATCGTAGGAGGTTGAGGAGAATCCGCTGGCACACACATCCCCGCTGAGTCTCTTGGCGGTCCTAAGCTTTGGAAATGCAATCGGCGGAGTGCCTCCGTGGGCAACCCCAGAGTGCGGTTTTCGGGAAGTGGCTTTTCCCAATATACCGGACGAACGAAATTCTGCCGGTTCAACGAAAGGGCGTGTTCCCATTCTTGGCGAACAAACGTCGAACCCATTGAATTGCTCGACCAGAAGAGCTGAAAAACGTCTGCTTCACGAATCATCTCGGCCAGCCGGTCACTCCAGATTTCGCCAGCTCGCAGCGTCAGGGAGTCGCGCAGGTATCGGTCTCCAAAAGTGGTGACAATCTGCTCGAATTGATCCACCACTGCCGCATCCTCGTGCGAGTAAGAGGCGAAAACCTTCCGATAGGGCCGCGCACTCGCGGCCTCAGTCGCCTGAGGACCGGACCGGAGGCCTGCTTCCGCACTGACACGAATGACTAGCGCCACGTCGGCGACAATGCGCATTCCGAGAAACACGGTGAGACGACCGCGCGCGGTTTGGCCATCTAGTTCTGGGACAGCCCGAAGGCGAAAGTCTTGGCGATGCACGCTCTCAAGCCAGAGGAATGTGGCGCGTGAAGGATTGAACTCGATGCCGGAAATCTCGGGAACAAAAGTGAGCTCTCCCTCTTCGGGGACGGATTTGATACTGTCATGCGTGACATGTCGGTAGTTGTGGAGTTGTTCGCCAAGCGTTTGCATGGCCTGACGCTGCACTTCTTGAAGCGGGTCAGGCTCATCTGGTTGCGCGTCAGAACGTCGTTCGCTCAAATGGGCGAATGCTAGTAACGGATACCATTTTCGTGGAGCGATGACATGGGGGCGGAATACGGTAAATTGGACATTGTCGCCTATTGTTTTTGTCGGTGCCACCATCCGAGCTGGAGGCGAAGTGCAGATGTTCCCACGGTCAGACTCGCCCGCCGGGGATGAGCAGATACTCCGAGGTTCAGACTCGCTTAGTCGAAACGCCTGGTATGCTGCCCCGATGGAAGCCAGGAGTTCAGGATTTCCATAGCTCAACGGCTCTCTGCCCGTGACTCGCCGCAGCATTTTTCCAACCATTGGCATCTTGCTGGAGCCCCCCGCTACCATGACGTCCACGTGGGCTTTGACAGAGGCAAGATCCAACTGCGTTAAATCCAATCTATCAGTCAGGTTTGCTCTCTCCTGCAAGATCGGGACGGCGTCCTTGAGAATCTGCTCGACCAGACATTCGCTGTGGAACAAAAGTCCTTGAGTCTGGTTTTCAAATTCACGACGCGAGACCTCGACCGAATGGCCCGCCAAGTCAGCTACGATTGTGCATGAAGGGGTCCGACCGAGATAGCGTTTTGCCTTCTCGCAATTGTCATTTAGGAAAGCGACGCTCTTGGGATCAAGCGCAACGTCTACCCCATGCTGTTTTAGGATCTTCTCGGCCACGATCCCCGCCAATGCCTTGTCCCAATCCAAACCACCAAGGCGAGTGTTGCCCTCCGTGCACAAGGTGACCATCTCAAAAACTGGATGCTCCTTCTCATGACCGCCAGCACTGGAGTGAAGCTGGTGGTGAAACGACTCGGCGTGTATCAGAGCTACGTCGAATGTGCGGCCACCCAAGTCGTAGACCAGTAGATCTCTTCCAGCGATGTTCACTGCCCCTTCTATTGCGTATCCAAGGGCAACGGCGTGAGCTTCTTTCATCAGTTCCAAAACGGTCAGTCCGGCCATTTCCCCAGCCTTCCGGGTGGCCACACACTCGTTCTCTCCAAAGTAGGCGGGAACCGTGATCACCACCTCAGTCACTCTTTCTCCCAAGAATGACTTTGCTTCCTGCACCAGCACCTTGAGAATTTCGGCTAAAACCTGTTCAGGGCTGCACCCGATCCTTTCGGGGGTAGCAAAGCGGTGGTCGGTTCCCATGGAGCGCTTGATCCCAATGACCGCCCGAGCCGGGTGCTGTTGGGCTGCATTCCAAGCGCTATCACCCACGATTGGAGTGCCGTCTTGCGGGTAGTAGACGACGGACCTGAGCGACCGCGCTCCGGACGCGTTGACCATTTCGATCGGGATTACGCGGTTGTTACCTTGATCATACCATGAGATTTTTAAATAGGTTGAACCGAAATCTATGCCACATGCCGTTCTCATATCACTGGATCTATGGGTAATGTTAAGTGCATTATTAAGCGCCCTTCCCCGCGAACATTTCCACCAGCGAGTTGCGCCCGGCCTCGCCGTCTTCATCTAAGGCAGCAATCACCATCAGATACCGTTCCCGGCCGCCATGGATGTCCCGGCGTTCGTCGTCAGTGAGCGCAGGGTTGTTCGCATAGGCCGGGTCGCGGAAGTAGAAGAAGGCGTGGTGCTGCATCTTCGGGTTGTTGAGCACCCCGTGCAGGATCTCCAGTTCCGTCACGGAGGTGCGACCCTGGACATGTTCCTTGAGCCAGGGTTCCCGTTCGATGACCTCGGGTCGGATGGTGTCCGGGATCCAGCCGTAGCGTTCGCCGAGCAGGCCGATGAAATAGGGCCGGCTGCGCTCGATCTCAGCCAGACAGAGCGGGAGCACCTGGCCTTCGTTGGCCTGTTCCTCGGTGATGCCCCAGCGGAGGTCCACTTCGGTGAAGGTGACAAAGCGTTTGGCGCACTTGCGGCGCAGTTCGGGGAAAACCTCTTTCACGAGGAGATCCCTCTCCCGCATCATGTCGCGGAAGGTGGAGGAGATGAAAACGCGGATGACGCGGTCACTTGCTTGTGGCGATTGATTCATTGTTCGTGGCTCCACCTGGTCCCCGTAACTGTGGCATGCAGGCCCCGCCGGTCAACGGTCCGCTGCACGCAGGACACTCCGGTTGCAGCGGGCAGCGCAGTTTCCGATGTCATATGTTTACGCGCTGGCCGCGACCCGGCGGCAGACCTTCTTCCCGACACTTTCCAAAAGGGTTGAGATCTTCCCGACCGTGTCACGGTCGTAGTTCCTGATTTCTTCCGTTAATTCCACCCACGGCACGAGGTTTGGGTTTTCGCGGCGCTCCAAATCTTTTTTGGGCCCGTAGGTCCATCCCGCCAACAGGCGCTCGGCTACCCAGCGGCGGTGCTCCATCTCCGCCAGCAGTTCCATCTCGGCCGAAGCCAATTCGGTCACCGCCGGCTTCTTATCGCTGGCCGACACGGCTTCGCATCCAATCGCCCGCAGTTTGATGAAGATATGGTCGGCCTGCTGACGGTTGGACTCCCGGAAATCCTCGGGCAGGTCATCCCATGGCAGTAACGCCGGGTCATTGTGCGCCGCGGCCGCACTGAGGCGCATTTTGACGTACGCTTGATGAATGTCCCGGGCGAACTGCTCGCTTGCTTCCTCTCCCAAACCCGCCAACTGACAAAAACGGTCTTCCATGCCGAAGGGACGGATGCGGCGGGCCAACTCCGGGGGTGCGCTGGCTTCCAGGAGGCGTGCCAACCCGCTCTGACCGGCCAGGCGCAGCGCCAGGCGCACGTCGCAAGTCTGTAGCAGTGGCAGCAGTTGGACGGCAATTTCGAAGGCGCGTTCTTCATGGTCAAAACAAACTGCCACGCTGGTGATCCGGGCGCGATCAGCGCACCAGCCTTCCAGCAAGGCGCGGGCTTCAGGTGAGACGGCCTCGAGTTGGTAAAACTCCAGGTCGCAAACCTCGCTTATCCGCGGGTAACGGAACAGCAGCGCTGCGCGGTTGGCCTCGGCCCGTCGGTCAATGACCGAGACGCGGAGTCGAGTGTTGTTGGCGAAGTGACCGAGCTGGGCGGCGCGCACGGCCAGGTTGCGCCCCATCCGGCCGAATCCCAGGATGACCAGATGCACCTGGCGTGTTTCCTTGGCGGTCACACCGTCGTGATCAAGGGGCAGCTCGTGAATCAACAACTCTCGCGCCTCTGGATCGCAGGGATCGAAGAAGTGGACCTTAACCCCGTTAGCTGCGCGCTGAGGGGCAAACACCTTTTGCAGCGCCGAGCGCAAATCCGGGTCGGTGAGTTGGACATGGCAACACAGCGCGCCAGCCACCCGCTTCGCTTTCCGGCGCACCTGGCATGCCTGGGCCGCGATCTCGCAATTCGTGGCATCGTCGGGACAAAGCGCCAGTAGAGCGCAGGCGTGTTCGACCCCGGCCTTGAGAAGTGTGTCGGCCCGTGCGGCATCAGCGGTTAGCACCACCGCACCGCAGTCGCGGCAGAAGGTCTCCAAATCCGGCGGTGGTGCCTTGTCAATGACCACGACCGCCTGCTGCTGCCGGCGCAGTCGCTCGACCACCGCAGCGCCTTTCCGCCCCAAGCCACACACGAGTGTATGGCCGCGAACCCGACGCAACTTAAGCGTAGTGCGTTCCTCGTGAAAAATCCGTCGGGCCACGCCAATGACAGTCAGCAAGATGGTTGTGGCCGCCAGCCAGCGCCCCAACTCAAGCGTCCAAGGCACCGGACGTGCGAAGTGCGGCGAGTGCATGACGAACATCTGGGCGGTGTGATACAGCGCATTTCGAAACGACACCTCGCCCACCTGCTTGTCATATTGGATAAATCCCCAGGTGCCGAAAATTAGCGCCCCCAAAAAGCTGATGACCACCAAAAGCTGGAGAAAGGATTTGAATCGCGGGGAATTGGACCCAAATTCCGGTGCGGCAGTGTTCTGATTATGCATAGCTCGGCAATGTTCCCGGCCACGCGGAATGCCAGGCGAACGCCCCGCGCCGCCAACCAAATGCAGATTGGCACCTCGATATCATCCGGTCGAGTGCAAAATGCAGGTGTGCAAAATGCGGGGGACTGAGTTGTCATCAGCACACATGCTGGTTCCGCTCCCTATGGATTTGTGCAACTCAGGCATGCTCAATGACTCCTCCCGCGAAAAGGCATAATGATGTGTCACCGAGTTTCCAAACAGTACGCCCTCCCTAGCAGCCGGTTCTGAACTAACCGAGCTTTTGAAAACTTCGCGATCCCAAACGTAGCTCGGATCAGATCCAGGCCTGACGCCATTCAGCTTCCAAACCGCGCCGTTGGATCCATTCGTTCAGAGCCGCATGGTCGAGTTGTTCGCCAGAAATCGCCAGCATCGCGCGAATATCGCGCAAATGTTTTTCCCCGCGTCCTTCTCGGAAATACTCCAGCTTTCTCACGATGACGTATTCCGGTGGCGCAAGCACAATGTTCTCACCTTCGTATTCGATCGTGCGTTTGCCACGGAATGCCCATGCACTCAACTCGTCGCATCCCGTGGGATACAGGTCCGCCTTAAAGCCAGTATCCAAGTGGATGAGATTAAAATGGCCTGAATGTTCGCGGGCCGTTTCTGCAAGCATCGTCTCCAGAGGCGGTACATAAAAGTCGGCCTTAGGGAAAACCTCGATCAGCTTTTGAATGTCGTTTGAATTCAGGAACACCACCACATCAACATCGTGAGTCAGCCGCGGTTCACCATAAAAAATCGCAGCCACGCTGCCGCTGACGACGTAGCGAATCCCCGCGCGATTCAACGGGCGCACGAAGAGCAGAAAGAGTTCAGGTTCGGGCATTGCTAAAGAGCCGACGCACTTCCTCTCGGACGCGCTCTGGAGACCAATCAGGATGTTGGCTGCGCAAACCCGCCGTTTTCATCCTGCGAGCTGACCAGTAAAGTTGTTCAGCCAACCGCAACCGCCGTGATCCGCTCATCGCGCGAAAGGCGACCATCTGTTCGGGACTGATTTGCTCGGGCAGTTGCATGACAGAATTATCATTGAGGACAGGCTAAATTAAAAGGCTAATTCCGTCGCTCAAATCCAGAGCCTCAGCACTTGACGGCAAGGGGTGTTGCTCTTTCAATTTATTTGTCCGTGTCATCAGACGTTCACGATTCTACAGTTCACGATTCCCTTGGTATAAAAAACTTATCTCAATAATCTTCCGCTAGCCCTTGAACCAAGCCATTGCCTGGCACGACGGACGAAGTCACTGCAAGCACTCCGGGAGAAGCTCAAGTTCGTGCGTGAGGAGAGTTGAGGCTATGACGCGCTCCTGAACCCGACCTCTCCTGCTGACACCCCCCGGATTCACGGGAGCAAGGCGCCGTCGCCGAAGAGGCAGATCCGTAAGCAAGTTGCTTAAAGAAGTCATCATCATCAAGGAATGATGGCTAACAAAATGGCTAACAAAGAGGGTGGAAAGATAGTCCAGAATGGTTCCAGATAGTGGTTGATTTCCCGCCAAAAATGCGCAACTTTCCTAGATAAATCGATCTTTTGAGCACGATTCCGACCCTCGCCTCCATC